>NZ_CP046171.1:5299660-6624575 GCF_011801125.1 Nocardia brasiliensis | reverse complement strand
CTATTCCCGCCGAGTTCTCGCAGCGAACCCGGGTGCCGACTCGGCCCCGGGTTCGCTGCTGTGCGGGCAGGCGCGTTATTCGAATTCGCCGGTCCGCCAAGGCGATCTGATCGGCGATTTTATTCGCAAGCAGGTTTGCTGAGCAGACGCTACGATATTTGCCAGGTCTTACGTTCGCATGCTGTATACGAGATACGCGTCCACCGCGCGCTCATGAGCAGGAGATACGTCTATGACTATTGGTGAGCTACCCAAGCAGGACACGCGTCAACCCGAGTTTGCCGGTCCCGATTACACGCTGGCCACCTTGCGGGTGAACGGTCACGATTTTCCCGTCGCGCTCGAACCCAGGGTCAGCCTGCTCGACGCCCTGCGCGAATATTTGCGCCTCACCGGCACGAAAAAGGGGTGCGACCAGGGCGCCTGCGGCGCGTGTACGGTCTGGGTCGACGGGCGGCGCGAATTGTCCTGCCTCACCTTGGCATTGAGCGCGCAGGGTAGGGAGATAACGACGATCGAGGGGGTCGCGCAGGGGGAGGAGCTGCATCCGGTGCAGCGCGCGTTCATCAGCTGCGACGGTTTCCAATGCGGTTATTGCACGCCGGGTCAGATCATGTCGGCGATCAAATGCATCGAAGAGGGCCATACCGGCAGCGACGAGGAGATCGCCGAATGGATGAGCGGCAATATCTGCCGCTGCGCCGCCTACCAGAACATCCGGGACGCGATAAAGACCGCGGAGGGTGAAATGGGGGAGACCCGATGAAGCCCATCGCCTTCGCGCGCGCCGAGACGGTGGACGAGGCGCTGGTCGCGATCGCCGCCCGCCCCAACACCGTATTCCTCGCCGGCGGCACCACTTTGGTGGACATGCTGCGCATCGGCGCGATGGAACCGGACAACGTCGTCGACATCAACCGGCTGCCGCTGACCGAGCTGGAGCACACCCCGGAGGGCGGGCTGCGCATCGGCGCGATGGTCCGGATGAGCGAGGTCGCCGCCGACCCCGTTGTGCGGCAGAAGTTTCCGTTCCTGTCCATCGCGCTGTGGAAGGGCGCGTCCGCGCAGATCCGCAATATGGCGTCGATGGGCGGCAACCTGATGCAGAAGGTGCGCTGTCCCCAGTTCCGCGACATCGCCTACGCCTGCAACAAGCGCAACCCTGGCAGCGGCTGCGGCGCGCACGAGGGCCTGCATCGCGGCAACGCCGTATTGGGTACCAGCGAGCACTGTTTCGCGATGCACCCCTCCGATATGGCCAACCCGCTCACCGCGCTCGACGCCGTGATCCAGGTCCAGGGACCACGCGGCATCCGCAGCATCCCCTTCGACGACTTCTTCCTGTTGCCCGGTGACACACCGCATCTGGAGCATCCGATCACCAGCGACGAGCTCATCGTCCGGATCGACGTGCCGCCCTTGCCGTTCGCGCAGAACTCGCACTACCTGAAGGTGCGCGACCGCGAATCCTATGAGTTCGCCGCCGCTTCCGCGGCCGTGGCGCTCGACCTGGCCGACGGCGTCGTGCGCGATGTCCGCATCGGCCTGGGCGGCGTGGCGACCAAACCGTGGCGGGCCAGAATGGCCGAGGACCTGCTGACCGGCAAACCGGCGACGAAGCAGAACTTCGCCGCCGCGGCCGCCACCGAACTCGCGGCCGCCGACGGCAGTCACCCGATGAACCGCTTCAAAATCGAACTGGCGCAACGCACCCTGGTGCGCACGCTGGAAACCGTCGCCGCGCGGGGAGCAGGCGAATGAGCGCGCCGTCCGCCGACAAGCTGATCGGCCAGGGACGCGATCGCATCGACGGGCACGCGAAGGTCACCGGCGCGGCGCGCTACACCGCCGAGATCCCGATGCCGAATGCCGCCTACGGCGTGCTCGTCGGTGCCGAGATCGGCAACGGCACACTGACTTCGCTCGATGTCACCGGCGCGCTGCGGGCCGGCGCGGTCGCCGTGTACACCCACGAGAATCTGCCCAGGGTCACCACCGTGCCACTGGTGCCGTCGCTGTTCGGCCAGCCCGCGCCGGGACAGACCTACTTTCCGATGCAGGACACCACGATCCACTACTTCGGCCAGCCGATCGCGGTCGTGGTGGCGGATACCTTCGAGGTCGCCCAGCACGCCGCCCGACTGGTCGAGGCGACCTACGACGAGCGGCCCGCGCTGGTGCGACTCGACGACGGCCGCGACGAACAGTATGTGCCGGAGACGATCTTCGCCGGTTTCGTCCCGGCCACCCAGTCGCGCGGGGACTTCGCCGGTGCGGCCGCCGCGGCGGCGCACACCGTCGACGCCACCTTCCGGTTCGCCGCCAACCATCACAATCCCATCGAATGCTCGGTCACCGCCGCGATGTGGAACGGGGATTCGGTCACCGTCTACGACGCCACCCAGGGCATCGTGGCCAGCCAGCTGACCATCGCCGCCCATCTCGGCATCTCGCCGAGCAAGGTGCGGGTGGTGGCCGATTACGTCGGCGGCGGCTTCGGCGCCAAAGCCATGATGTGGCCGCACGTGACGCTCGCGCCGCTGATCGCGCGGGAGCTGGGCAGGCCGATCCGGGTGATCCTGAACCGCGAGCAGATGTTCTACGGCACCGGTTTACGGGAGGAGCAGGAGCAGCGCGTCACCCTGGTGAGCGACGCCGACGGCCGGTTTACCGGCCTGCGCCACCACAAGCTCTCCGTCACTTCGCATTTCGACGACTGGGCCGAGCCCTCGCTCGAGGTGGCGAGCAAGGCCTACGGAATCCCGCACTGGGAGGGGCAGTATCGGCTGATCAAGGGCAACACCATGACGCCGACCTTCATGCGCGGTCCCGGTGAGGCCTCGGGCATGGTCGCGCTGGAATGCGCGATCGACGAGCTCGCCGCGCAACTCGGCGCCGACCCGGTGGAACTGCGGATGCGTAACCACGCCGCGGTCGACCCGGAGAGCGGGAACCCGTGGAGCTCCGACGGTTACCTCGATTGCCTGCGGCTGGCCGCGCAGCGGTTCGGCTGGGACGGGCGCAAGCGGCAGCCGGGCTCGCACGTCGAGGGCAACTGGCTTATCGGCTGGGGCGTCGGCACCGCGGGCTACCCGGTGTACGAGCCGGGCCAGCCGCAGCGCGCGCACGCGCGGCTGCGCTCGGACGGGTCACTGGTGGTGCAGGCGGGCACCCAGGAGTTCGGCACCGGTGTCGCGACGGCGATGACCCAGGTCGCCGGCGACGCGATGGGAATGCCGTTCGACCGCATCCGATTCGAGATCGGCAACACCGACTATCCGAACGTGGCCGCGACGGTCGGGTCGATCGGTGCGAGCGCGGTGAGCGCCGCGGTGCACAACGCCTGCACCGACCTGCTCCGCCAGCTCGTCGACCTCGCGGTCGCCGACATCGATTCCCCGTTACGGGGTCGCACACCCGACGAGATCGAGGGCGTCGGGGGTGTGCTGCGATTGGCCGAGGATCCGTCGGTGTCCGACTCGTACGCCGATGTCCTTGCCCGTAACCACCTTTCGGATATCGAGACGACGGGCAGCTGGCGGCCGGCGACCACCCCGGCGCCCTACGGAAAGATGAGCTTCGGCGCGCAGTTCGCCGAGGTCGCGGTCGATCCGGAGCTCGGGCTGATCCGGGTCCGGCGCATGGTCGGCGCGTTCGCGCCGGGGCGGGTGCTCAATGTGAAGCTGGCCCGCAGCCAGGTGCTCGGCGGCATGAACTGGGGCCTGTCCCAAGCGTTGATGGAGGGCAGCGTGCCCGACATCCGGGACGGTCGGTGGGCCAACGCCTCGCTGCTGGAATACCTGCTCCCGGTGAACGCCGACGCCCCCGCCGTCGACATCTCGTTCGTCGAGGTCGCCGACGCGGTGGTGAACCCCTTGGGCGTCAAGGGCATCGGCGAACTCGGCATGATCGGCGCCGCCGCGGCCATCGTCAACGCCGTCCACCACGCCACCGGCAAACGCCTACGCGATATTCCGCTGCGCATCGAACACCTGCTCTGAACGACGCGCGGATCCGATACGGGCACCGCTGGATTCGTCGGGACCGGCGCGGCGGCCACCGATCGATCCGGGGTGCGCCGCGTTCAGTGGTGGATGGGGCCGTCGAGGCGGTGTAGCGGGCGGCCCGACGCGCCGCCGCGCTCGGCGAGGATCTGGGCGGCGATGGAGATCGCGGTCTCGTCCGGCGTACGCGCGTTGAGGTCGAGGCCCAGCGGGCTCTTCAACCGGGCCAGGCGGCTCTCGGTGACACCGGCGGCGCGCAGTCGCTCGGTGCGCTCGGCGTGGGTGCGCCGGGAGCCGAGGGCGCCGACGAAGCCGATCTCGTCGAGGTCGAGCGCGGCCACGATGGTCGGCACGTCGAACTTGGTGTCGTGGGTGAGCACACAGACCACGGTGCGGCCGTCGATCCGCCCGGCCTCGTGCTCGGTGCGCAGGTACCGGTGCGGCCAGTCCACGACCACCTCGTGCGCGGCCGGGAATCGGGCCGCGGTGGCGAAGGTTTCGCGCGCGTCCACGACCGTGACGCGATAGCCGAGCTGCCTGCCGGTGCGGCTGAGCGCCCGGACGAAGTCGTTGGCACCGGCCAGGATCATGCGGGCGGGCGCGGCGAAGACCTGGACGAACACGCGCGGGCGCGGTGAACTCTCCAGCTCGCACTCGTCCGCCCCGACCAAACCGCTGCGGCCCGCGTCGAGCAGCGCGCGGGCATCATGGTCGACGCCGTACCACGGTTCGCCCGCGGCGGAGTACACCAGCCGCCACTCGCCCGCCGTGTCCATCCTGGTGGCCAGCGCGACCGGCGTGCCCGCCGCGATGTCCTGTTGCAGCCGGGTGAGTATCGGGAGCAACGCGCGCCCGACCGGCTCGACGCACACCTCGATCTCGCCGCCGCAGGTCAAGCCGACCGCGATCCCGTCACCGTCGGCGTAGCCGAACCGGTCGAGCACCGGCTGGCCGGAATCGAGCACCTGGCGCGCGGACTCGACAACGGCGGCCTCCACACAGCCGCCGGACAGGGAGCCGATGACCGCGCCGGACGCGGTGACGAGCATCGCGGCGCCCAGCTCGCGCGGGCCGGGGCCGGTGGTGTCGACCACCCTGGCCAGCGCCACCGGGCCCTGCGCCAGCGAGGCGATGAGTTGCTCGAGCATTGCTCGCATGGGCACACTCCTCCCTCGAGCTCAACGTCGACAAATATTGCCGCCGTACTACTCAGGGTAGCTATCCGGAAGCTGAGTGGCCGTGCACGCGGGTGTGCCCCGCGGTTCGCTGGCGCCCGCCACGCTGCGGTCCGTGCGCGCGGAAGCCGACGGAAAAGCGGTAGTCAGGAGGATTTTTCGAGCGCCTCGCGGATCGGTAGCTCGATGAGACGTTCTTCGGATTCGCGCGCGCTCGGCGAGTTCTCCTCGGCGAGTCGCGCCTGCAGGGCGGCCACGGTCAGCTGGCCGTACGGGGCGGTGGGTCGGCGCAGGACGGTCACGACAAGAACGAGCAGGCCGAACGCCAGAACGGTGCCGCCGACGATGATGAGCGGATTCATCACTGCCTCCTCGATTGACGCGTCAGTCGGTCGATTCGCGGAGCACCAGTCCGGTGGGGACCGTACCGGTGCGGAAATAACCGGCGAAGATGTCGGCCGCCGCCTCGGCGGTCCACACTTCGTCCTGGTAGATCCATGGTGCGGGCACAGCGTCGGGCACCTGGACGCAGATGCCGGGCTCGCCGTCGCGGTTGCCCGCGCGTCCGACGGTGAACCGCCGGGTGACGGCGTCGACCGTGTGGCAGAGCTCGATGACCACCGCGTCCGCGGAGCCGGTGCAGAGCAGGTAGTTGGTGCCGGGCGCGGAGCTGATCGCCGGGCTGATCTCGGTGGAGCGCATAGCTACTGGCAGTCGGGTCAGCTGCACCGAGTAGCGGTGGTGACCGTCGAGCCTGCGGAGCGGGCGCAGGTAGCTTTCGATCGTTTCGCCCGCGCCGACGAACAGTTTCAGCCGATCGCTGTAGGTGACCCGATGGGTGGTGATGGTTGGCTCCGTCGCGTCGACGATGGATCCGTCCGTCGGTTCCGGCGGTGTGCGCCGCACCGTGCGGATCGTGGGTGCGGAACTGGCTGCAAACGAACCTGGAACACTCATGCGAACTGTCACCTATCAATGCTTAGTTATCTTCTAGCTATTCAAGCATCGCATCGAGAATTCCCGAATGGAAGAGCGGCGTGACCTGCGCCACATTCGACGGTTCGCGTGCATGAGACCGCGGCGGCGCCAGGCCGGGAAACGTCGCTGGTCAGCGGCGCAGACCCGGTGCGGGCAAACGGGTTTCAGGGTCGTGCCGGTAGACCGGCGTGAGCAGTTCGGCCTCCAGCGGCTCGCCGGTCGCCCGATCGAACCGGCACGCGACGAGCACCGAGAACAGGTGGGTCGCGGCGCGTTCGTGCAGCGTGGCCAACCGGGTGGCGAGCAAACGAATGGCACCGAGTGAGCCGGGCGGGTGCATGCCGTCGATCATCAGCACCGTGCCGCGCCCGTCCGGCCGCGGCAGCCGGGCCAGGTAGGCGATGTCGTGCGGATCGGGTCCGCCGGGCCGGTAGACCCGCCGGGCCGCGCGATCCTCGATGCCGCGTCGCGCGTCACCTGCTCGGGCCACCGCGCGCCGCAACCGCGGGTCCGCGGCGATGAGCTGGCGCAGGCTCGGCGAGAGCTCGGGGCCGCCGAGCACGATCAGCCCGTCCCTGGCCAGGTCGACCGGTCTGCCCGGCAGGAAGTGTTCTATCGAAGCGCTGAAGCCGAGTTCGCGCAGCAGCTCGACCAATCGGTGCGGCGCCGCCGGATCGGGCGCGCCGATCACCCGGCCCGCCCGTACCTCCGGCACCAGCACGGTCAGCGTGCCGTGCCCGAAGAACAATCCCTCCGGTGCGGGCCCCTGGGTGCTGACCTGATGGATTCGCGCACGGGAAAGCCCGGCTGCCGCACCGATTCTCGCGAACGTCCAGCCCTCGGCGTGGAGTTCCCGGATCACGGCTCGGCGAATCCTGGTGAGTTCGTTGATCGTCTGCTGGGCCGCCGCCACTCCATCGGTGGCCGCCTTCAGTCGCTCGACCTTGTCTTCGATCGCGAAAACCCGCGCCACGTCATCGGCCGACATGTGCGAAGTCTAGACAGGTGGACACGCCAAGGTGTCCAGCTTTCTTGACACTGAGCCCTACTCGTAACTCGTTCGGGCCGACGCGATGATCTTGTCGCGGTGAGGTTCTGCCTGGAAGCCCGGCCGGATACGCCGGATGGGGCTTCGAGGCAGAACCTAAGTGGCGTCGGTGTCGATCGGCGGACGTTCGTTGCGCTCCAACGGTTTTTCCAGCTTCGGCATCGGATAGTCCGGCATCGCGCCGCCGGTGCCGTAGATGTCCTTCTTGTCCGGCAGTGCGCTCTCCAGATTCTTCAGGATCGAATCGTCGCCGTTCAGAAGGTGTTTGGTCACCATCGAGCGCGGAGTCATACCGCGCAGTTCGTTCAGGTCGGCCAGCGGCTTGCGCAGATCCTCGAACTCCGGACCGAGCTCGTCCTTCAGCTGCGCGGTGGCGCCGCTGGCGTAGTCGCGCACCTGACGCAGGCTGCGCGTGGTCCAGCGAACCGCGCCGGGCAGTCGCTCCGGTCCGAGGATCACGAGGGCGGCGACGAGCAAGATCATCATCTCGCTCCAGCCGATGTTGCTGAACACCTGTCCCAGGCTACCGGCTGACCACGGTGTCCTCGCATCGAGTGGGGACGTGTGGGTAACAGCACGGTCGCAGCCGGCTCAGTCGGACTCCAGCGTGGCCTGCACGTCCACCCGCCTGCCGTCGCGGATCAGCTGCACGGTGACCGTGTCGCCGATCTTGTTCAGCTGTACCGCGAGCACCAGCTCGTCGCGCGAGGTCACGTCGCGGTCGCCGACCTTGACGATGACATCGCCCTCGACGATGCCTGCTCGGGCCGCGGGGCTGCCCGGCACGACATCGGCGACGCGCGCTCCCGACATCACCTCGTTGGCGACGTTCTTGGTCTGCGCGCTGACACCGAGCTGCGGGTGATGCACGACGCCGTCGCGGATCAGGGTCTGTGCGACCGTGGTCACCTGATCGATCGGAATGGCGAAGCCGAGACCGACCGAGCCGCCGGACTCGCTGCGGATCGCGGTGTTGATGCCGATCAACCGGCCTTCCATGTCCACCAGCGCGCCGCCGGAGTTGCCGGGGTTGATCGAGGCATCGGTCTGCACCGCGTCGATCACCGCCTTGGTGTCGCTGCCCTCGCCCTCGAGCGCCACCGGACGGTGCAGCGCACTGACGATGCCGGAGGTCACCGTCTTGCTCAACCCGAGCGGCGAACCGATGGCCAGCACCTCGTCACCGACTTGGACGTCGTCGGACTTGCCGAGTTTGGCCACGGTGAGGTTCTTGACGTCCACCTTGAGCACCGCGAGGTCGGACTTCGGGTCGCGGCCCACGATGTTGGCAGGCACCTTGGTGCCGTCGGAGAAGGTGACCTGGATGGTCGCCCGGTTGGTCTTGTCCTGGGCGGCCATCGACACCACGTGGTTGTTGGTGGTGATGAAACCCGCGCCGTCGATCACCACGCCGGAACCGGTCGCGCCGTTGTCGCCGACGGTGACCCGGATGGACACCACCGCGGGCAGCACGGCGTTGGCCACTTTGGCGATCTGGCTGTGCGGCTGCTCGATGCCGCCGGTCTGCTTCAGTTCGACGCCGCGCGAGGTGAGCACCGAGGCCTGTTCGGCGGTCAGCCTGCCGACCAGGCCGCCGAGCACGCCGATCGCGAGGGCTACGACGGCGAGCAGCGCGAGCGACTTGGGCGCGACCCGGGAACCGAAGAGCACCTCGCGGGCGCTCAACCGCGGTGCCTCGGGCAGCGCCGCGGTCACGGGGGTGGGCACGGCGGGGGCGCCGAGCCGCGCGGCCGCCGCCGGATCGCGCCACGGATCGACCGGGCCCGCGACGGTCGGGGTGTCCTCGGTCGCGTCGGGGTCACGTTGCAGCAGTTCGCTGGAACCGGCCGGGCGGCCGAACGCCTCGGCCAGCACCGCGTCCGGCGGGCGGTTCTGCAGATCCGCGTCCGCGATCGGAGCCGTACCGCGGGGCAGTGGTTCGGCGAACGAACCCGACTGCCCGGACGGCCTGCGGAACGCGCGGGCGGTATGGGTGTCGACATGCGGGCGATACACCGGGCGCGGGCCGAGCACGGGCGCGTCCGGCGGCCGCAGCGTTCCCCTGGGCGCCGAATCCGAAGGCCTGTCCTGGATGTGATCCGCAGCTTCAGGCGATCCGCTATTCGTCGATTCAGTCACGACCCCGCCTCGCTGACGCTCGGCTGCGTCGTGCCGAGGCGTGCTGTGCCAATGGTTCCCTCGCTCCGCTCAGTCACGGGGGGAACTCTACTTGCGCCACCACGTGGTCCACCGGGTCGCGGTGAACGAATCGGTGAGAAATCCGAAAACTGCCTCGTTGCGGGGCGTCGCGTGCGAACCGCCGGGCGATTGATTCGGCTGATTCGTCGCGCTGCCCGGCAATTCCGCCAGCGGAATACGGTTCAGGCTGTCGTGCAGGCCGGTAGGCAACTGGATCGGGCCGGACTGGCGCAGGGCGATCCGTGCCTGCTGCTGCGCGTCCACCTCGGCCGCGCATTCCGGGCACTGGGAAAGATGTTGGGCGGCACGCAGATAGGCGTTCATCCGCAGCTCGCCGTCCACATAGGCCGCGATCGCTTCGCTGGCCAGATGCTCGGTGGGACGGAAACGAGGCGGACGACGACCGGGCGTGCTGGAGTCGCCACTCATTCGGTGTTCACCCTTCCAACCGACATCATCCGATCCGTAGGGCGATGCCGGCGTTGTCCGGCTCACCCGATATTCGCTTCAGCGGCGAGCCGCTGCTCACTTCCATTATGCGCAAGGTGGTCGCGCAGTGCCTGCCGCCCACGGTGAATCCGGCTGCGCACGGTGCCGAGTTTCACCCCGAGCGTAGCGCCGATCTCCTCGTAGGACAGGCCCTCGATGTCACAGAGCACCACCGCGGCGCGGAATTCCGGGGCCAGCGAATCCAGGGCGGATTGCAGATCCGGATCGAGTCGGGCGTCGTGGTAGGCCTGTTCCGGGTCGGGGCCCTCGGACGGCACCCGATCGTAATCCTCGGGCAGCGCTTCCATCCGGATGCGATTGCGCCTGCGGACCATGTCCAGGAACAGGTTCGTGGTGATGCGATGCAGCCAGCCCTCGAACGTGCCCGGCTGGTAATTGGACAGCGAACGGAATACCCGGATGAATGTTTCCTGGGTGAGATCCTCGGCGTCCTGCGCGTCGCCGGAGAGACGGTAAGCCAGGCGGTACACGCGGTCGGCGTGCTCGCGGACCAGTTCGTCCCAGGACGGCATCGCCGACCGGTCACCGGTGGCGTCGAAGGCAGCGGTACCGGTCAGGTCGGCGGCCTCGGCGGCCTCGGACTCGATCGGCAGGATCTGCTCGGGCAGGGTGGCGTGCTCACGCGCCGCATCGACCATGTGGATGGGGCTACCTCCTACTAGGGACCGTAAACTCGGAAACTTCGCTCCGCTCCGAAATCTCTTTCGGACCCGGAGCCGTTACGTACGGATACAACCGACAAGCTGTCTGTCGTTGTTCCCGCGTCCCGCGTCGATACGGTCGGTGGTCTTGCGTTGCCCCTACTCTTTCCTGTCCTGATATGGCCTGTGTATGGAGATGCTGAGGGCTACCTGAGAAAAAACAGACTCGCAGATTGCTCGGCGGGGCGTGTTGTTCGGAACGCCGATAACCGGCGGCCAGCACTAACCTCATAGGCGTGGCATCGAATTTGGAGCGAAATCTCGCCTACGTGGAGGAATCCGTCGTGGAAGACGAGATCCTCGTCAGCGCGCGTGAACGGGCCACCGAGCTCGGTGCGGTACCGGTGCCGCCCTCGGTCGGCGCACTGCTCAGCATGTACGCCCAGTTGCTCGGGGCCAAAGCGGTGGTCGAGGTCGGCACCGGCGCGGGCATCAGCGGCCTGTGGCTGCTCGACGGCATGCGCGAGGACGGCACGCTGACCACGATCGATTCCGAGCCGGAGCATCAGCGCGCGGCCAAGGAGGCCTTCCGTGCCGCGGATATCCCGCCGGCGCGCACCCGGCTGATCAACGGCCGTGCGCTCGACGTGCTGCCCCGCCTCGCCGACGGCGCCTACGATCTGGTGTTCATCGACGCGGCACCGCTCGAGCATCCGCAGTACGTAGGTCAGGCGGTGCGGCTGCTGCGGGCCGGCGGCGCCATCCTGCTGCACAACGCGCTGCTCGGCGGCCGGGTACCCGATGCGGCGCAACGTGATCCGGCCACCCAGGCGGTGCGCGCGGCGACCCGCGCGATCGCCGAGGACCCGGAACTCACCAGCGTGCTGATTCCGGTCGGTGACGGATTGCTCTGCGCCTCACGTGGTTAGCGCCGCCCTATCGCACGCACAGCGTGACAGTTGCTGTGTGACCGCGTGATTCGCGGTCGCTGATTCCGCCGCCCCGCGCGGGGTATACCCAGCGCAGCCCGGCGGCGGAGGTAGACAATGCGTGGGTACGAATATTTCGAAGGTGGCCATGTCGGCCATGTGGTGACCGAGCGTCGGTCCAGTTGGCTGCGGCCGACGCTGCTGATTTTCGGCTTCGTGATCGTTGCCGCGATCCTGGTGATGGTGGTGGTCAGCAACGCCGATTTCGACACCGGGCCGACGAAGGTGACGCCACCGCCCGGGCCCTGTGCGCCCTTCTGCACGGCTCCGGCCGCGCCACCCGGGCAGTAGCACCGCGTTCACGAACCTCGGCACGCCTCTCGCCGGCCTGAGAAGTCGCGAAACGCGCCGACCCCTAGACGAGGCACAAGCTAGGCCCCGTCGCTGGCGCTCGCCGTCCGGTCTTGAATTCGCTTGTCGCACTGGGGATTGCCTGACCATTTGTGGCGTGGATCACCAGTCCTGAAAGCTTCTTGCCGATGTACGATGTCCGGTTCGCCTTCGGGTGTTCGTGTTCGAGCAGGGAGGTCGGGCACGCACGCGCCCGTCGGCGTTCGGCACCGTCGGTGACCGACCCGGGAGGGGTGGGCCGGTCACCGGCCGCGTCGTCGCGCCCAGGTGCGCGAAACGGCCGCGCCGCGGCGATCCGAGGCGCATGCTGCTCACAGCACGAACCGGTACCCGCGCCGGTACTGCCTGTTCCGGGCCTGCGGAAGAGGTGTCACCCGAGTGATCTACTACATCCTGAACTACAACAACGACGAGAACGGCCGCCGTCCGATCCACTGGGGCGGTGCGACGATCGCCTTCGCCCTGGTCCTGCTCGGTGCGATCCTGATGGTCTATCTCGTCAGCACCGCCGACTTCGGCGACCCGGCCGAGAGCACTGTCCCCCGAACCCCTGGGCCCTGCGCGCCGTTCTGCCCGGCCACCCCCGTCCCGCGGTGAACGCCGGGCCGCGCGGGATCAGACCCAGACGCCTTTGCCCACGGTCACCACGCCGCCGTTGCTGACCGCGAAGCGGTCGCGATCGCGGTCGAGATCCACGCCGATGATCTCGCCCTCGCCGACGACGACGTTCTTGTCCAGGATGGCTCGGCGGACCACCGCGCCACGGCCGATGCGCACGCCCGGCATCAGCACGCTGCCCTCGACCGTGGCGCCGTCGTCGACCACCACGTTGGAGCTGAGCACCGAATTGCGGACGGTGGCCGCCGAGAGGATGCTGCCCGCGCCGACGATGCACTCCTGGGCCAGCCCACCCTGGGCGAACTTGGCGGGCGGCAGGTTCTCGGCGGCGCCGCGAATCGGCCAGTGCCGGTTGTAGAGGTTGAACACCGGGTGCACCGAAACCAGGTCCATGTGCGCGTCGTAGAACGCGTCGATGGTGCCGACGTCGCGCCAGTAGCCGCGGTCGCGCTCGGTCGCGCCGGGCACCTCGTTGTCGGCGAAGTCGTAGACCCCGGCCTGACCCGCGGCGACCAGCGAGGGAATGATGTCGCCGCCCATGTCGTGATCGGAATCGGAGTTGTCGGCATCGGCCTTGATCGAATCCACCAGCACCTTGGTGGTGAAGACGTAGTTGCCCAT
Source organism: Nocardia brasiliensis (assembly GCF_011801125.1). Lineage (NCBI taxonomy): Bacteria > Bacillati > Actinomycetota > Actinomycetes > Mycobacteriales > Nocardiaceae > Nocardia > Nocardia brasiliensis. Next base: position 6,611,441 of record NZ_CP046171.1, on the reverse strand, counting down.
CGACGCGAAAGTGACATTGGGATCATCGGGCGTGCCGGGCGGATGCGCGGGCTTCTCCAGGAACTGGGTGATCCGGCCGGACTCGTCGGAGTCGATGCAGCCGAACGCGCTCGCCTCGCTGCGCGGCACCCGGATGCCCGCGACGGTGACGCCGGCGCCGGACTCGATGTGGTGGGCCACCATCTGTTCCGGGTCCATCCGATACACGTGGTCGGCGCCGAAAACCACGATGTAGTCCGGGTCCTCGTCGAAGATCAGGTTGAGCGACTGCATGATCGCGTCGGCGCTGCCGGTGTACCAGCGCGGCCCGAGCCGCTGCTGGGCGGGCACCGGGGTGATGTACTCCCCGCCGAACCCGGACAACCGCCAGGTCTGGGAGATATGGCGGTCCAGCGAATGCGACTTGTACTGGGTCAGCACGCATAGTCGCAGGAAACCGGCGTTGACCAGGTTGCTGAGCACGAAGTCGATCAGTCGATACGCGCCACCGAAGGGCACCGCAGGTTTCGCGCGGTCCGCGGTGAGTGGAAAGAGTCGCTTGCCCTCGCCACCGGCGAGCACGATCCCGAGTACGTGCGGCTGGCTCCTCACACCTGCCAAACTACCGGGTTACCGGCGGGTGAGTGGCCCCTGCGGAGTTGAACGTCTACTTTGAAGCGGGTGAGTTTCGGCACGGACACCGGGCGGGCGAGCGTGGAATCCGGCGCACCGGACCGGCTTCGGGTCGCAATGCTGACTCGTGAGTACCCGCCGGAGGTGTATGGCGGCGCCGGGGTACATGTGACGCAGTTGACCGCGCAGTTGCGCCAACTGTGCGATGTCACCGTGCACTGCATGGGTGTCGCGCGCACCGACGCCGTGGTGCACCAGCCCGATCCGCAGCTCTACGCCGCCAACGCCGCGTTGCAGATGATGTCCGCGCAGTTGCGGATGGCCGACGCCGCCGGGCAGGTGGACGTCGTGCACTCACACACCTGGTACAGCGGCTTGGCCGGGCATCTGGCCGCCACCCTCTACGGCATCCCGCACGTGCTGACCGCGCACTCGCTCGAACCGCGCAGGCCGTGGAAGGCCGAACAACTCGGCGGCGGCTACCGGCTCTCGTCGTGGTCGGAACGCAACGCGGTCGAGCACGCGGACGCGATCATCGCGGTGAGCGCGGGCATGCGCCACGACGTGCTCGACGCCTACCCGTCCGTCGACCCCGATCGGGTGCACGTGGTGCACAACGGGATCGACGCGGGCATCTGGTATCCCGGCCCGGTGGCGGCGGGCGCGCGGCCGGTGCTCGCCGTACTCGGGGTGCGACCCGATCGGCCGATCGTCGCGTTCGTCGGGCGGATCACCCGGCAGAAGGGCGTCGGGCACCTGCTCGCCGCGGCCCGCGATTTCGATCCGGACATCCAGCTGGTCTTGTGCGCGGGCGCGCCGGACACCAAGGAACTCGAGCAGGAGACGGCCGCGGCGGTCGAGGAGTTGCAGCGGCGGCGCGGCAACGTGTTCTGGGTGCGCGAGATGCTGCCCACCGAACAGATCCGGCAGATCCTCGCCGCCGCCACGGTATTCGTCTGCCCGTCGGTGTACGAGCCGCTCGGCATCGTCAACCTGGAGGCTATGGCCTGCGCGACCGCGGTGGTCGCCTCCGATGTCGGCGGCATCCCCGAGGTGGTCGCCGACGGGACGACCGGACGCCTGGTGCACTACGACCCGGCCGCGCCCGAGGCCTACGAGCAGGCCTTGGCGACCGCGATCAACGAGGTCGCGGGCGACCCGGTGCTGGCCGCGGAATTCGGCGCCGCGGGTCGCGCCCGCGCGATCGCCGAATTCGACTGGTCCCATATCGCGGCCCGCACCGTCCAGGTCTACGACCAGGTCCGCAAACTCTGAACCCGATACGGCAGGCCACTGGCTCGGCGAAGCCCCTCACCACCGAAGGCAGTGCCAACGGCCCTCGTGTGCCCATCCGCGGGCTGTGCCGGGCGTATCCGGACCTGGCAGGTGTGTGGGGGAGTCGGGGTGCTGAACCGGTCGGCGCTTATGCGCGGTGGTACGCGGAGACTACGACCGAGGCGGTGACCTCCATGGCGGCGGGGAGGGCGGCGATGCGGGCGTGCTCCGCGGCCGCGTGATGGGCGGACGGGCCCATGCCGACCACATTCGCGATATCGGAGTGGCCGAGCTTCATCGGGTACTCGATCGGCACCCGATCGGCGACGGTGAAATGACCCGACATCGCGGCATCGAGCTTGCGATCCTTGTCCGGGTCCACGCGGATCATGTCGAGCGGTCCGATCAACTCGCCGAGGTGCCGCTCGGTGGGCGTGACGACGACGAACACACCGTGGTCGGCGAGCACCCGCGCGACCTCGGCGGGGTTGCGCGGCGCGAAGACCGACAGCACCGCGCGCAGGGTGCCGTCGCGGACCGGTAGTCCACGCCAGGCATCGGCCAGCACCGACGCGGCCCGCGGGTGGGCGCGCGCACAGCGGCGCGCGGCGGGCTTGGCCACGTCCAGCGCGATACCTCGGGCCGCAGGCATGGCGTCGAGCGCTCCGGCCAGGTAGTAGCCGGTGCCCGCGCCCACCTCCAGCACCGTGCCGGACGCAGGGTCGTGCGGCCCGATCGCCGCTGCGGTCGCGGCAGCAATCGGAGCGAAATGTCCCCCGCCCTGAAAGGCGGCACGCGCGTCCAGCATGGTCGCGGTGTCGCCGGTCATTTTGGTCGAGGCGCCCGTCAGCAGACTGACATAGCCCTGCTTGGCAATGTCGAAACTGTGCCCGTGTCCGCAGCGCAGCGCCCGGTCGTGCGGCTCGAGGCCGAGCGCGCATTCCGGGCAGGCCAGCAGATCGGCCACCTCATCGAGTGCCTGCTGGTTAGCTGGTGACACTCTTCAGTTCGTCGCCGAGTGCCGCGGCCTCGTCCGGCGTGAGTTCGACGACCAGACGCCCGCCACCCTCGAGTGGAACCCGCATGACGATTCCACGCCCTTCCTTGGTTGCCTCGAGGGGACCGTCCCCGGTACGGGGCTTCATGGCCGCCATCCTCTGCTCCCTCCAGATCTGCGCGATATGCTGCGCACTTTCTTGGAACTCCAGTTGTCACCAACCAGCGAGCTCGCCGGCATTTGGCGAGCTACACCCGTCCCATTCTTCCCTATCGCGGATGTGGACGGATACCTGAGTTCAAAAAGTGACCGGTCGGCCTGTGCCGGACACCTCGCTATCGACCCAGCAATCGGCCAGGTGATCGTCTACCATCCCGGTCGCCTGCATGAGTGCGTAGGCCGTGGTCGGGCCGACGAAACGGAACCCTCTCCGCTTCAATTCTTTTGCCAGAGCTATGGATTCGGGTGTGCTGGCGGGTACGTCGGCCGCCGTCGCCGGGCGCGGTCGCGGCGGTGGCGCGAACGACCACAGCAGCTTGTCCAGTCCGTTATCGAGTTCCCTGGCAACCCGGGCGTTGCTGATCGCCGCGTCGATCTTCGATCGGTTGCGGACGATGCCGGGGTCGGCGAGCAGCCGGGCCACATCCGCGTCGTCGAACTCGGCGACGCGGGCGATGGAGAAATCGGCGAACGCCGCCCGGAAGGCGGGCCGCTTGCGCAGGATCGTGATCCAGGACAGCCCCGATTGGAAGGCCTCCAGGCACATCCGCTCGAACATCGCGTCGTCACCGTGCAGCGGCTTGCCCCACTCGAAATCGTGATAGTCGCGGTAGAGCCGGGTCTGCAGCGGCCAGGCGCACCGGACGCGGCCGTCGTCCTCGGCCGGGGCCAGATCGGCGGGGCGGGTCATTTCGGTTCGGGCGCGACCGGGGTCTGCCACCGGCCGGTGTTGGCCTGCGCCTCGGCCAGTTGGTGTTGCAGTTCGTCGATGCGGGCGGCGAGCCGGGCCAGCGCCCAGTCCACCTCGCCCGCCTTGTAGCCGCGCACCACCTGCTGGAAGCGCAGGGACCGGACGTCGGCCCCGCTGATGCCCTCGGCGGGCAGCACGGTTGCGGTGGCGCCCTCCGGCAGCGGGCCCAGTTCCTCGGCGCGGCCGAACACCGCGCTGGCGAGCAGGAACAGCACCGCGGCCACCAGACCGACGATCAACACGTACAGCAGTAACGTGAGCATGCGCCAAGCTTATTGGCAGGGGCCGACACCCGGCGCAGACCGCCCGGCGGAAAACGGACCTCGCTCTCGACTACCCGTTAACGCCGAGTGGTGTCGATGCTGAGCGACATGCCCGCGAGCCCGCGGCGACGCACGGCGAGTTTGTCGGCGACCGCGAGCAGCGCCTTGGCCGCGGGGGTCTCCGGATCGCGCAGCACGATCGGGTTGCCCTCGTCGCCCGCCTCCCGCACGGCCTGCTCGATCGGGACCTGGCCGAGCAGCGGCACCTCGGCGCCGACCGCGCGGGTCAGCCGGTCGGCGACCACCTGTCCGCCGCCCGCGCCGTAGAGCTCCATCCGGCTGCCGTCGGGCAGATCGAGCCAGGACATGTTCTCCACCACGCCCGCGATCCGCTGCCTGGTCTGCAACGCGATGGCGCCCGCGCGCTCGGCCACCTCGGCGGCCGCGATCTGCGGGGTGGTGACCACGAGGATCTCCGCGCCGGGAATCAGCTGGGCGATCGAGATGGCGATATCGCCGGTGCCGGGCGGCAGATCGAGCAGCAGTACGTCCAGATCGCCCCAGAACACGTCGGCGAGGAACTGCTGCAGCGCGCGGTGCAGCATCGGGCCGCGCCATACCACGGGCGTATTGCCCTTGGTGAATTGCGCGATCGAGATCATCTTCACGCCGTGCGCCTGCGGCGGCATGATCATCTTCTCGACCTGGGTCGGGCGCGCGTCGGTGCCGAGCATGCGCGGGATCGAGTGCCCGTAGATGTCGGCGTCGAGCACGCCGACCGAGAGACCGCGCGCGGCCATGGCGGCCGCGAGATTGACTGTGACGCTGGACTTTCCGACCCCGCCCTTACCGGAAGCGACCGCGTACACCCTGGTCAGCGAGCCGGGCTGGGCGAAGGGGATGACCGGGTCGGCCGAGTCGCCGCGCAACTGCTTGCGCAGGTTGGTGCGCTGCTCGTCGTTCATCACGTCGAGCTCGACGGTGACCGCGCCGACCCCGGCGACGTCGGCGACGGCCTTGGTGACCCGCTGCGTGATCTCGGTGCGCAGCGGGCAGCCCGCCGTCGTCAGGTAGATCTCGACATGGACATTGCTGTCGCTGCCGATCTCGATGCTTTTCACCATGCCTAGTTCGGTGATCGGCTTGCGGATCTCCGGATCGTCGACCTTCGCGAGGGCGCCCCGCACATCCGATTCCGTAACTACAGACATGGCAGGAATTTTAGGCGTGTCAAATTTTGGGCAGATCTCCGGGCCGGGGTGCGACGCCGCTGGCGTAGGAGGTCTCCCAGGCCATCACGTTCGCGACGTAGGCCATCGAGTTGTTGTAGCGCAGGATCGCCTTGGACTGCTGGGACAGATCGCGCATGTTCAACCCGCCGTCGCACAGATACTTTCCGGCGGTCAGCGCCGCGTCGAACAGGTTCTGCGGATCGGCGATGCCGTCACCGTTGCCGTCGGCCGCGTAGTGCTTCCACGTCTGCGGCAGGAACTGCATCGGCCCGATCGCGCGGTCGTAGCCGGCCAGGCCGTCCAGCTCGCCGCCGTCGGAATCGTGAATGACGTTGTTGCCGTAGAGCGATCCGTCGAGCACGGGGCCGTAGACCGGGGCGAGGGAGTTGCCGTCGCTGTCGGCCTTGCCGCCGTAGTCGTGGGTGGATTCGACCCGGCCGATACCGGCAAGCATGGTCCACGGCATGTTGCACGTGGGGTTCTCGGCGCCGAGCACGCGCTCGGCGTTCTGGTAGGCCGCGACGGCGATGCCGGGCACGCCCATCGGGCCTGCGGGCAGCTCCGCCTTCTGCCTACCCTCCGGCAGCGCAACGGTTTTCACGATCGGTGGCGGCGCGACCCGCTGCTGCGCCATGGCGTGCATGACGAATTCGATCGGCTCATCGTCGTTCTGGGTCCGCGCCCCCAGCGCGGACTCCTCGCCGGGGAGCTGCTGGACCGCCGCGGCGGCATGAGTCCCATCGCCCATCTCGGACGCGGCGCCGACGGCCGTGAGGCCAGCGGGAACCAAACCGGTTAGCGCGAGAACCGAGCTGCGTCGGATGGTGACAGTCGGTGGTTTTCGGTGACGCCCCACTGTGCGGTGACCCTCCAATGGCTCTCGTGAGCCCTTCGTGATCTGACGAAGAGAAGGCTACCGCATTCGAGACCTGTTTGTTACTCCTTCGTGACCTGAATCGAGGTGTCTTTTCAGCCCTGGGGGGCAGGCAACGGGATCACGACACCGAACGGCAGCGTGATGGCGGGCGGCGGGGGCGGCGCGGCCGCGGGGGCGGGCGCGACAGGCGGTTCGCCCGTGACGGTCGGTGCGGACTCGGCCGCGACCGTGGGCGCCGAGTCCGGCCCCGGCTGCTGGGCCTGCTCGGGCGCCTGCTGCTGCGGCGCCTGCGCCTGGACCTCGGGCCCCGCCTGCGGCGTCGTGCAGACCGGCGCGACGGCCTGGTCCGGGTGTGCCGGATCCACGGCCTGGTCCGGATGCGCCGGGTCCTTGGGCGCCGCGACACCCACGCCGAAGCTCTGCTCGGCCGCGCCGGGCACCGCGACGGTCGGGGCCGGGTCGCCCGGTCGCGGCATCGGCGCCGGAACCGTCACCTGCTCACAGGGATTCAGCGGCTTCGGCGGCGGACAGAAGATGCCGCAGGGGATCGGGGGCAGGCCGGGGATGGTGATCATCACCTCGGTCGGTGCCGGGGCGGCCTGCGTGGTGGTGCCGGTCTCCGGTGTCGCGGGCGGCGACGTGTAGGTCACCTTCGTGGTGTCGACCGCCTGCATGTCCGCCACCTGGATCGGGGCACTGCCCGGCGGGATGATGTCGGGGGCGATGGTCACCTGGGTCGGCGAGCCGCCGGTGCGGTAGGCCGCGGCCCAGCTCAGCACGTTCGCCGCGTACGCGGTCGAGTTGTTGTAGCGCAGCACCGAGCGCAGTTCCTGGGCCGGGTCGCGCAGGTCGAGCCCGCCGGAGCAGAGGTACTTGGCCGCGCCGAGCGCGGCGTCGAAGACGTTGTTGGGATCGGAGACGCCGTCGCCGTTGCCGTCGGCCGCGTACTGGGCCCAGGTGCCGGGAAGGAACTGCATGGGCCCGACCGCGCGCACGTAACCGCCGCTGGCCGACTTGATGATCTCGTTGCCGGGCAGCGTGCCGTCCAGCGCGGGGCCGTAGATCGGGGTGACCGTGGTGCCCGCCGCGTCGGTGCGACCGCCGCCCGCGTGTCCCGATTCGATCCGGCCGATCCCGGCGAGCAGGCTCCAGGAAAGCCCGCAACCAGGTGTGGAGGACTCCATCGCGAGCTCGGCGTTGCGGTAGGCGGCGAGCACGATCTCCGGAATGCCGAGTGCCCCGCCGACCAGTGGGAGCGAGATCTCCTGGAGTGGGATGGTCCCGGCGAACGGGGCGGTGCCGTTGGCGCCCGGAGTCATAGCTCGAAGTTTGCGGGGAACGTCCTGAGTTACCGGAAGTAGGCCAACTGTCCGAGACAGACCGGTCGAGCCGGTGTTGCTCGAGTTACCGGAATTTGCTGGGTTTGTGGACGCGGCCAACAACGCCTCGGGGGCTTTGGGCGTTGTGCTCGAGGCGGAGAGGTTGGAAGCCGAGCCGCTGGCCACAAGACCAGCTACGACCAGGGCCGAGACGGTTATCGGGGTAGAAATTCGCATTCGGCCACACCAATCCTCTACGTCGTGGAAGCGGCTTCGGTGGGGTGCTCGTCGGGGTCGGATTCGCGTCCTCACCCGGTCCCTGGCCTGCCGCCGCTCAGGACAACGCTGTCCAGGTTACCCACCAGTCAGGTAGTTGTTCGCATTTCCAGCAGGTAGTTGTTACGTAATCCCGGTCAATCATCAGCTACAGGTGGCGAAACCTGGATCTGAGCCTGCTTTCGGGCGGAGTTTTTCTTGCGCCGGGTCTTCTCGGCGCCCGCGCCCTCGATCCGGTCGAGTACCTCCTTCAGCTCCTCCAATTCCCGGCGCAGATAGTCGCGCGTCGCCACTTCACCGACCGCGATCCGCAGCGCGGCGAGTTCCCTGGCCAGAAATTCGGTGTCCGCCTTGGTCTGCGCGGCCCGCATCCGGTCTTCCTCCAGCGAGACCCGGTCCCGGTTGTCCTGCCGGTTCTGCGCCAGCAGGATCAGCGGCGCGGCGTAGGCCGCCTGGGTCGAGAACGCCAGATTCAACAGAATGAAGGGATACGGATCCCAGCGCAACGCCACGACCGAAACATTTAACGCGATCCAAACAACCACGACGATCGTCTGTATGGCCAGGTAGCGGCCGGTACCGAGGAAGCGGGCGACGCGTTCGCTGCTGCGCGCGAGCGCCTCGGCATCCCAGTCGATCCGGAACCGGCCTTCGACCGGCGTCTCCAGCCGCTGCCGGGCGCCGCCGAGCTTTTCGGTCATGACCGCACCTCGCCGGCGGTCGATCGCGCCGTATCACTCATGTCCCGATACCCCCTCGTGCAGCTCTTCCTGGTCGCGCCAGTCGTCGGGTAGCAGATGGTCCAGCACGTCGTCCACGCTGACGGCGCCGAGCAGATGGTTCTCGTCGTCCACCACCGGCCCGCAGACCAGGTTGTAGGTCGCGAAGTAGCGGGTCACCGCGGCCAGCGGCACCTCAGGACGCAGCGGGGCCAGGTCGGCGTCGAGGATGCCGCCGACCAGATGCGCCGGTGGTTCCCGCAACAGCTGCTGGATATGGACCGAACCGAGGTAGCGCCCGGTCGGTGTGGCGGTGGGCGGCCGGACCACGAACACCATCGAGGCCAGCGCGGGCGTCAGGTCCGGGTTGCGCACCCGGGCCAGCGCCTCGGCGACCGTGGTGGACGGTGTGAGGATCACCGGCTTGGGTGTCATCAGACCGCCCGCGCTGTACGGCGAATGCTCGAGCAGCCTGCGGACCGGTTCCGACTCCTGCGGGTCCATCAGCGCCAGCAGCGATTCGGCCTCGCCGACGGGCAACTCGCCGAGCAGGTCGGCCGCGTCGTCGGGGTCCATCGCCTCGAGTACGTCGGCGGCGCGGCGCACCTCCAGCCGACCGAGCAGCTCGACCTGCTCGTCGTCGGGGAGCTCCTGCACGACGTCGGCGAGGCGTTCGTCGTCCAGCGCGATGGCCACCTCGAGCCTGCGCTTGTCCGGCAGCTCGCGCAGCAGGTGGGCGACGTCGGCGGGTCGCATGCCCTCGAACTGCTCCAGCAGCTGGGTGACGTCCTGGCCGGGCCTGCCGATCTCGTACGGGGTGAGCCCGGCGACATGGGTCCAATCCACCACGTGCACGGTGCGGCGGCGGCCGAGCCTGCGATGCCCGCGCACCGCGACCCGGTTCACCCGCCAGTCCCTGGTGCGGGTCAGTTCGATGCCGAGATCGACCACGAAGACGTCCACCCCGTGCAGGTCGGGCAGGTCGGGATCTTCCACCCGCACCGACGAATCCACGATCTGCGCGAGCGCGAGCAGCTCACCGGGGCGCTGATGGAACCGGCGCAGGCTCACCGTGCCGGTATTGAGCGTGACCACCCCCGGCTCGATCGCGGTGACCCGCAGCATCGGCACGAAAATGCGGCGCCGCGTCGGCAATTCGACGACCAGACCGTGCACCCTGGGTTGCTGGCGGTCGTAGCGGATGGCCACGACGACGTCACGGACCCGGCCGATAGACTCGCCGTCCGGCCCCAACACCACCAGGCCAGCCAGCCTGGCGACGTACACCCTGGTAGCTGCCATGCTTGCCAGGCTAGAGGTTCGCGGCCGGGTCTCGTACCCGCGCCACGATCGATGGGAGTGATCTTGAAGCCGCGCCGTTCGGTACTCGCCTGTCCCGGCAGCAACAAGAAGATGATCGACAAGGCCAAGGGGCTGCCCGTCGACGAGGTGTTCCTCGATCTGGAGGACGCCGTCGCGCCCGCCGCCAAGGCCGAGGCGCGCGCGAACATCGTGGCGGCGCTCAACGACACCGACTGGGGGTCGCAACTGCGCGTGGTCCGGGTCAACGACTGGACCACGGCGTGGACCTACGCGGACGTGATCACCGTGGTCGAGGGGGCGGGCGCGCATCTGGACGCGATCCTGCTGCCCAAGGTGACCGACGCGGGCCAGGTCCGCGCGCTGGATCTGCTGCTCACCCAGCTGGAGCAGGTATGCGGGCTCGAGCAGGGCCGGATCGGTATCGAGCCGCAGCTGGAGAACGCGCTCGGGCTGCGCAATATCGACGAGATCGCCACCGCGAGCCCGCGGGTGCAGGCGCTGGTTTTCGGCCCGGCCGACTTCATGGCGAGCCTCAATATGCGCACCCTGGTGGTCGGTGAACAGCCGGAGGGCTACGACACCGGCGACGCGTACCACCACATCCTGATGAGCATCCTGATCACCGCCCGCGCGCACGGATTGCAGGCCATCGACGGCCCCTATCTGCAGATCCGGGACGTGGACGGGTTCCGAAGGGCCGCCGCGCGCACCGCGGCGCTCGGCTTCGACGGCAAGTGGGTGCTGCATCCAGGGCAGATCGAGGCGGCCAACGAGGTCTTCAGCCCGCGCCAGGCCGATTACGACCGCGCCGAGCAGATCCTGGACGCCTACGCTTTTCACACCTCGGTCGAGGGCGGCGCCCGCGGCGCGGTCATGCTCGGTGACGAGATGATCGATGAGGCGAGTGCGAAAATGGCCCGGGTAATCGCCGAAAAAGGCCGGGCCGCCGGAATGCGGCGCTCGGCCGAATGAGGTGGGCCACGCGTTTCGGTGCACCCCGGAACCGGGCGGAATAGCAGAATAGAGACATGACGAATCCCTTAGGGAACTCGAATCGCGCACGGCAGGGCTTGCCGACGCCGCCGTCCGGCTGGCCGGTCGGCTCCTATCCCACCTATGCCGAGGCGCAGAAGGCGGTCGATTTTCTCGCCGACAGCCAGTTCCCGGTGCAGGACGTGACCATCGTGGGCGTCGATCTGATGCAGGTCGAGCGCGTGCTCTACCGGTTGACCTGGGGCAAGGTGATCGGCGGCGGTGTGGTCAGCGGCGCCTGGCTCGGCCTGTTCCTCGGTCTGCTGCTGAGCCTGTTCACCACCAACGGCGCGCTCGGTCCGCTGCTGGTCGGCCTGGTCGGCGGCATCATCTTCGGTGTCATCTCCACCTCGATCCCGTACGCGGCGACCAAGGGGCAGCGCGACTTCGCCTCCACCATGCAACTGGTGGCCGGGCGCTACGACGTGCTGTGCGACCCGAAGTCGGCCGAACAGGCGCGGGACATGCTTGCGCGGCTGGCCATCTGACGCATGGGTGTGTTGGAGACGGTCCGCACCGGAGTGCTGGACCATTTCGGGGTGGCGGCGACCGGTGTCGACTCGGCGTCGGTGACCTTTCTCGGGTTGGAGCCGATCGAGATCCTGCGGATCGTCGACGGCGATGTGGTGCACTACGCCACGGTGGGCGGATCCCGCCATCCGATGACCGATCCCGCTGCGCTGCTTGCCGATCCGGTGCGCGGTCCGCGCGCGGAGTTGGTGCTGACGCTGCGCGCGGGCACCGGCGCGGCGTCGGGCCTGGCCAAGACGCTCGGCGTGCTCGTCGCCGCGCCCGCGGTGGAAGGGGTTGTGCTGCAAGCCGATGCGCTGATGGACCTGGGTGAGCCGATGTGGCACAACGCGCCGTTCACCGCGGTCCTACTCGGCGACAGCGGAATTCCCGAGGTGGCCTTGCCCGAGCCCGCGGAGCCGGTTCGCTACTTCGCGGTGACACCCGTGACCGCCACCGAGGCGGCCTGGGTGCGCGTGCGCGGCGCACAGGCGCTGCGTGAGGCATGGGCCGAGGCGGGCATCGACGTCCGCGACCCCGCCCGCGGGGCGGCGAGCCTATAGCCAGTTGTTGCGGTGGAAGGTGAAGTACAGCCCGCCGCAGATGCCGAGGGTGACCACGATGACGAGCCAGAAACCCCAGCTCGCTTCCAATCCCGGGATATGGGTGAAGTTCATGCCGTAGATGCCCGCGATCATCGTCGGCACCGCGGCGATCGCGACCCAGGCCGAGATCTTGCGCATGTCGGTGTTCTGCTGCACGCCGATCTTCGCCAGCGCGGCACTGATCAACGCGCTGAGCGCCTCGTCGAAATCGGTGACCCGCTCGGCCACGCCCGCGTGGTGATCGGCCACGTCGCGCATGTAGCGCCGAATCTCCTTGGGCAGCGGGATCTCCGGCTTGTGGCCGAGCAGTTGCAGGGGGACCGCCAGCGGGTTCACCGCCCGGCGTAGCTCGACCACCTCGCGCTTGAGCTGGTAGATCGATTCGATCGAGACCCGGTTGCCCGGCGAGAAGACCGCCTCCTCCATCGCGTCGATGTCGAGTTCGATCGATTGCGTGACGTCGATGTAGGAGTCCACCACGTGGTCGGCGATCGCGTGCAGCACCGTGCCGGTGCCGAGCATCAGCCTGGCCGGGTCGGCCTCGAGTTCCCTGCGCAGCGAGGCGAGTTCGGCGTGTTCGCCGTGCCGCACCGTCACCACGAACTCGGGCGCGACGAAGATCATGATCTCGCCGGTCTCGACGATCTCACTGACACTGTGCAATTCGTGCTCGACGTAGGCGACGGTGCGCATCACGAGGATCAGGGTGTCGTCGTAGCGCTCGAGCTTCGGGCGCTGGTGGGCGGCGACCGCGTCCTCGGCGGCCAGCGCGTGCAGGCCGAAAACCTCGGCGATATCGGCCATCTGGGCCTCGTCCGGATCGCGCAGGCCGACCCAGACGAAGCCGGCGCCCCGGGTGCGCACCTCGGCCAGCGCGTCGCGATGGGTGAATCTGCCGGGCAGTCGACGGCCTTCGACATAGACACCGCAGTCGACGATGGCCCGCGCCGTCGGAATCGGGATGCGCGGGAGTTTGCGCGGTTCCCGGTTGGGGCCGCGGAACGACGGTAGCGGCGGAATGGACGGCACCTCGGCGATGCTACGTCGCCTGCCGCTGCGGGACCGGTCGGCGGCACTGTAAGACTGGAGGCGTGCGCATCGACCTGCATACCCATTCGACCGCGTCCGACGGTACCGACTCTCCGGCCGAACTGGTCCGGAACGCGGCCACCGCCGGTCTCGACGTCATCGCGATCACCGACCACGACACCACCGCGGGCTGGGCGGAGGCGGTCGAGGCGTTACCGAAGGGGCTCACGCTGGTTCGGGGCATGGAGATGTCGTGCCTGGGGTTGGGCGAGGACGGCTGGCCGGTGCCGGTGCACCTGCTGGCCTACCTGTTCGATCCGGCCGATCGCAGCTTCGCCGAGGAGCGGGAACGGTTGCGTGGCGAGCGGGCCGAGCGGGTGCGCGCGATGGCCGATCGCATGGTTGCCGACGGCTTGCCGATTGATCCCGACGCGGTGCTGGCGGCGGCGGGCCCCTCGGCGGGGCGGCCGCATCTGGCCAGGGCACTGGTCGCCGCGGGTGTGGTGGCGAGCGTCGACGCGGCGTTCGAGGAACTGCTCGCGCCGCACGGCCCCTATTACGTCGAGAAGGCCGACACGCCGCTGGCCAGGGCGGTCGAGATGATCGCCGCCGCGGGCGGGGTGAGCGTGCTCGCGCACGCGCGGGCGCGCAAGCGCGGCCGGATGCTCGCGCTCGACGCCATCCGGGAACTCGCCCCGCTCGGACTCGGCGGGCTCGAGGTCGACCACATCGATCATTCCGCCGCCGACCGTGCGATCCTCGGCGACCTGGCCGCCGAACTAGGCCTGCTCACCACGGGCTCGTCGGACTATCACGGCGCCAACAAGACCATCCGGCTCGGCGAGTTCACCACCGATCCCGAGCAATTCGAGGTGATCGTGGGCAAGGCGACCGGTGTGCCGGTGGTCGCCTCGTGAAGGTGCTGCGCGGACTCAGCGGCATCTTCGCCGCGGGCACCTTCGCCCTGATGCTCGTCGTCGTCGGCACCGCGGTCATCGCGGCGCGGCGCGATTTTCCCGGACCCGGTCCCGAATCGGTCGCCTGGCACGTGGCGGCGTCGGTGATTGCCATTGCGGCGCAGATTTATTCGGATAAGAGTCGGGGTTTTGTCGCATTTTGTGGATCTGCGGTTGTTTTCGTTGCGGCTGGATTGCTGCTTTGGACACAATGGTGGAGTTGAAATAGCGGTAATGGTTGCGGCTTCGTGAATTGTGGCCGAATATTTCTCTTTGTGACGCAACTCGAGACGGACGTACTGGTTCTGGGCGGAGGCCCCGCCGGAACCTGGGCCGCCGTCTCCGCCGCCGCGAACGGCGCGCGCGTCGTGCTCGCCGACAAGGCCCGATGCGGCACCAGCGGACCGACCGCGCACGGCACCACCTCGCTGTGGAACATTCCACCCGGACCGGCCAGGGACGAGGCCGTCGATCGGGGATACCTGCACGGCGGCGGGCTCGGCGACCCGGAGTGGATGCACCGCGTCTTGGACGAGACCCATCATCGGGTCGAGCAGTTGGCCGGGTGGGGGTATCGCTTCCCCGGTTCGGATCCCGGCTCCTCGTTGCGGGTCTACCTGGACGGCGCGAGCTATCTGCGCCGGATGCGCCGCAGCGTGCTCGCCGCGGGCGTGCGGGTGCTCGATCATCATCCCGCCCTGCAACTGCTCGTCGATCGGGACGGCCGGGTCGCGGGTGCGGCCGGGGTGCGCAGGCTCGACAACTGCCTGCCCTGGTCCGTCCGCGCGGGCGCGGTGGTGGTAGCGACCGGTGGCTGTGCGTTCCTGTCCGGTGGCGCGGGCACCGATGTCGACACCGGCGACGGTCTGCTGTTCGCGGCCGAGGCGGGCGCCGAACTGTCCGGCATGGAGTTCTCCAGCGCGTACAGCCTGGTCCCGGCGCCGAACGCGCCCGTGCCCAGCGGCTGGGCGAATCCGGGCGGTCTGGCATTGCATTTCGCCACCTTCACCGACGAGTCGGGCACGGTCCTGGCGGGCCGCGCGGCGGCCTTCGCCGCGATCGCCGACGGCAGGCGGGTGTTCGCGTCCCTGGACGACATCCCGGCGCTGCTGCGCGGCGGGCTCGCGAAACTCGGCCTGGTCGATCACGCCGGTCGGGTGGCGCTGCGCGCCGTGCTGGAGGGCACCGTGCGCGGCACCGGCGGCCTGCGGATCACCGGTCGCGACTGCGCGACCACCGTCGAGGGGCTGTTCGGTGCGGGCGATGTCACCACGCGGGAGCCGATCACCGGCGCGGTCAGCGGGTTCGGTGGGCAGGGCGGCGCCTGGGCCATTGCCTCGGGGGTGTGGGCCGGCGCGGGCGCGGCCGCGTACGCGCGTACGGCCGAGCTCGCGGCCACGGCACGCGAGGTGCCCGGCGCCGGGCTCAACGCCGTGGCGCGGATCGACCCGCGCGCGGTGGTCGGTCTCGTCCAGGAGCACACGCTGCCGCTGCGACGCAGCTATTGGCGCAGCGCGGGCAGCCTGCGCGACAGCATCGGCGAACTCGACGCGATGTGGCCGGGCGCCGAATTCGAGCTCGGCGGTAGCGGACTGGACCGGCTGCGGGCCAGGCAGGCGGCGGCCTTGCTCGCGGTCGCGCGCTGGACCAAGTACAGCGCGCTGGCCCGCACCGAGACCCGCGGCATGCACCGGCGCACGGATCATCCTGGGGCCGAAGCGGACTGGCGGGTGCGGTTGATGTCGGGCGGCCTCGACGCGGTGTGGGTGCGCCCCGACGCGCACGGGCTCGCCGCGCGCGCGCCGGTGCCGGTGCCGCTCGCGCGCGACCCGCTCGCCCGGCGCAGGCCGGAGGCCATCGTGCTCGGCGCCCACGAGGAGCAGGTGGTCCCGGCCTATCCGCGCGTGCCGGGTGTGCTCAGCGCGCGATCCGCGGCGATTCCGGACGCACCGGAGATCGTGCCCGAACCCGCGCCCGCCCCGGTCGCCGCGCGGTTGACGACACCGTCGCACTGAACGCGCCACCGCGTCGCGGCCGACCGGCGGTACTGCGGCACTGCGGTACTGCGGTACTGCGGTACTGCGGTACTGCGGTACTGCGGTACTGCGGTACTGCGGCACTGCGGCACTGCGGCACTGCGGCACTGCGGCACTGCGGCGCGGCGGCACTCCGGCACAGGGGCACTGCGGCACTGCGGCGCGCCGGGACCCGGCGACGCGTGCCGCGCTCACACCGCCGGACGCGACGACGTTCGGACAACTCACCGCGCGGTCGCGACGAGGTGCGAGTTTTCGCTTACGGCTCGGTAATTCCGGCCCGCTAGCCTGGAGACAGGCGCGCGACACGACGCAGACCAGACCGGTTTGGCAAGTCGCGGATCATGCTGGCAGAATGTGTCGGATTCCTTACCCAAGCCACCGCCGGGTACTGGGATTACGGAGATCTCCGCCTCGCGACGCACCGTCGTGACCCGAGGATCACGCCGCATGTTCTGTCCGGGCCCACCCGTCCGGCCTCTCGCTCCGCGGATCAGTGCCGCGCCACGTCAGCGAAATCGGCAACGAGTTTTCGTGACTCGCCGATCGCCGCGAAACGTACCGTTCAGCGCACTCGATGAGCGAAATGAATCCACAGGTGCAGAGCCTGCGGAGCGACCAAAGACCCTAATACCTAAATACCCGGCGGTAACCGTCCACCGGTTTGTCCGATCCGAGCAGGAGTGAAATCGTGTCACCTGTGACTGACGCACCGAATGCCACCACGGCCCCCCGCGCAGACGACGCAGCGAGCCTTTCCGCTATTACGCACGACGAGATTTTCGCGGGACACCTTGGCGGCAAGCTCTCGGTGGAACTCAGCTCGCCGTTGGAAACCCAGCGCGACCTCTCCATCGCCTACACCCCGGGTGTCGCCCAGGTGAGCCGGGCCATCGCGCAGGACGACGAACTGTCCAAGCGCTACACCTGGACCGACCGGCTCGTCGTCGTGGTCAGCGACGGCACCGCGGTGCTCGGCCTCGGTGACATCGGCCCGCGCGCCTCGCTGCCGGTGATGGAGGGCAAGGCGGCGCTGTTCAAGAAGTTCGCCGGCCTGAACTCGATCCCGATCGTGGTGGATACCAAGGACGTCGACGAGATCGTCGACCTGCTGGTGAAGCTGCGCCCGAGCTTCGGCGCGGTGAACCTGGAAGACATTTCGGCCCCGCGCTGCTTCGAGATCGAGAAGCGCGTCATCGAGGCGCTGGACTGCCCGGTCATGCACGACGACCAGCACGGCACCGCCATCGTGGTGCTCGCCGCCCTCAACGGCGCGGCCAAGGTGCAGGGCCGCGGCATCGCCGATCTGAAGGTCGTCGTGTCCGGCGCGGGCGCGGCCGGTGTCGCGTGCACGAACATCCTGCTCGCCGCCGGCGTGCGGGACGTGACCGTGCTCGACTCGAAGGGCATCGTCAGCCGCGAGCGCACCGACCTCAACGCGGTGAAGGCCGAACTGGCCACCCGCACCAACCCGCGCGGCCTCAACGGCGGTGCCGCGGAAGCGCTCAACGGCGCCGACGTGTTCCTCGGCCTGTCCGCCGGTCTGATCGCCGAGGAGCTCATCGCCTCGATGGCACCGGATTCGATCGTGTTCGCCATGTCCAACCCGGACCCGGAGATCCACCCCGAGGTCGCGCGCAAGTACGCCGCGATCGTCGCCACCGGACGCAGCGACTTCCCGAACCAGATCAACAACGTGCTCGCCTTCCCCGGCGTCTTCAAGGGCGCGCTGGACGCGGGCGCCCGCCGGATCACCGAGGGCATGAAGATCGCCGCCGCCGAGGCGATCCTCAGCGTCGTCGCCGACGAGCTCGGTCCGGACAAGATCGTGCCGAGCCCGCTCGACCCGCGGGTCGCACCGGCCGTCGCCGAGGCCGTCGCGGCCGCCGCGCGGGCCGAAGGTGTTGCCTAGCAATAGCTGTCACAGATAAAGTGCGTCCCGTTCAACGGCGAACGGGGCGCCCTTTCGTATGTGTCCGAAGGGTTGCCCGCGCTAGTCGCCGGAGGGCACCGGTTTCCGGTCGGCGCGCGCCGCCTTGCGCGCGTTCTCCGCGCGCCGCGCCGACACCCTGATCCAGAGGTTCAGCGCGACCATCGCGGCGAGCGCACCCAGCAGGGACACCGCGAACAGCGGATTCTTCTCGGGCAGGGTGGTCCAGACGTACAGCAACAACGCCACGATCGCCACATAGCCGCCGATGAACCTGATACTCACCGACCAGACGTTAACCGGGTCAGGGCGGCGGCGGAGGAAATTTACAGCGCGTGGTCGTCGAGCCAGGCGCGCGCCACCTCGCCGGGATCGCGCCGTTCGTCGCGGACGCGGCGGATCAGCTCGGCGAGGTCGGCGGTGGTGAGCTCGCCCGCAACGTAATTCAGCTTCTTGATCTGGATCTGGTCGAGGGTGCCCTTGCGGAACAGCGGCAGCACGTTCTCCGCGCGCACGGCGTAGTCGTCGTCGGACAGGACGGTCAGCCCGTCGGTGGCGTCGGCGGCGGGCGGGCCGATCAGCACACCCGCCTGGATCTGCCCGTCCAGCAGGGCCTTTCGCAGTGCGGCCAGGTCGGCGTACGGGATAGTCGCGGCGAACGCGCAGTCGGTCACCGTGTTCGCCGCCGGTGGCGCGGTGATCAGGCCGGGCGCGGGAGCCACGCCCGCGGTGCGCGCGGCGCAGCTCGGGCCGAGATCGCGCACGGACTTCAGACCGTCGTGTGTGGCCGTCTCGGTGGTGAGCAGCACCCGCGCGCGCAGGTCCGTGCCGTCGGCGACGTCGGAGATCACCAGCCCCTCGGGCAGCGACTTGCTCAGTGCGGCAGCAACGTCTTTGGGAGTGCGGTCGGCGGCATGCGCGTCGAGGTGGGTCAGCAGCGCGCCGCTGTGCTCGGCCAGCAGCGTGATCCGGCCCGCGTCGAGCGCGGCCAGCGTGTCGGCGCGCCCGCCCAGTCCGGTGGTGACGGCGGTGCGCGCGCCGGTGCGGGCCAGCGCGCCCGCATAGATTTCGGCGAGCACCACCGACTCGGCCGAGTCGCCCGCGCCGACCGCGATCGGTGCGGCCTGCTCACCGTTGCCGCAGGACACGGCCGTAACGGCGGTCGCGACCAGCACTATTCGAGCCAGCATCCGCAGCGACGCGGCCACCATCATCCGGCGACACCAACTCTCCGAGAGATCGACAGAGCTAACAGGAACACCCTGGAGCGGGCAGTATGGACTCCCAGAATGTACCGGTGGCTGTGCTGCGCCGGGACCTCGCATTGCTCGTTAGGCCGGAAGGACTCCCGTGAACACCTCGATCACCCCCGATGCCGCGCGGCACGGGCGGTCGGCGCTGCGGCTGGCGCTGCGCGCCGCCCGGTTCCTCTTCGCCGCCGCCGCGTTGGCCGTCGCCATGATCCTGTCCGCCTGTGGCAACTCCGACCCACTGGCGAGCAAGGGTGACTGCGACGGCGACGGTCTCATCGTCGGGTCGGCGAACTTCCCTGAGTCCGAGACCGTCGCGGAGATCTACGCGGAGGTGCTGCGGGTCAACGGTTTCCAGGTCGACACCAAGCTGAACATCGGCAGCAGGGAGGCCTACGTCCCCGCGGTGCGCCAGTGCGCGATCTCGGTGATCCCGGAGTACAACGGCAACCTGCTGCAGTACCTGGACAAGAACGCGACCGCGACCGCCGCCGCCGAGGTGAACAGCGCGCTCACCGCGGCGCTCGGCAGCGAACTCGCGATCGGCACCCCGGCGCCCGGCGAGGATTCCGACGCGGTGGTCGTCACCAAGGCCACCGCCGAGCGCTGGAACCTGCGCACCATCGCGGATCTGGCCGCGCACTCGGCCGAGGTGAAATTCGGTGCGCCCGCCGAATTCCAGGAGCGTGCCGGCGGCCTGCCCGGCTTGAAGAAGAACTACAACCTCGACATCGCCGCGAACAATTTCGTGCCGATCGCCGACGGCGGTGGCCCCGCGACCGTGCGCGCCCTGCTCGAGGGCCAGGTGACCGCGGCCGACATCTTCACCACCTCGCCCGCCATCACGCAGAACGACCTGGTGGTGCTGGCGGACCCGAAGCACAACTTCCCGGCGCAGAACGTGGTGCCGCTGTTCAACGCGGCGAAGAAGACAGACAAGGCGCTCGCCGCGCTGAACGCCGTCTCGGCGAAGCTGACTACCGCGGAGCTGATCGAGCTGAACGAGGCCGTCTCCGGCGCGGCCAAGACCGAACCGAAGGCCGCGGCCGTGGCCTGGGTCGCCGCCCAGGGGCTGAACACGCCGACCGGATAAAGAGGTAACAGCGTTGTCCGATATCGAGTTCCGCGGTATCAGCAAGACCTATCCGGACGGCACGCACGCCGTCACCGACCTCGATCTGCGCATCGAGTCCGGTTCGTTCACCGTCTTCGTCGGCCCGTCCGGCTGCGGCAAGACCACCTCGATGCGGATGATCAATCGCATGATCACGCCCAGCTCGGGCACGATCACCATTGCCGGACAGGACATTTCCCGGGTGGACCCGGTCGAGCTGCGGCTCGGTATCGGCTACGTCATCCAGAGTGGCGGACTGCTGCCGCACCGCACGGTCGTGGACAACGTCGCGACCGTGCCGGTGCTGCGCGGTGATTCGCGCAAGGCGGCGCGCGCCGCCGCCATGGACGTCCTGGACCGGGTCGGTCTCGATCGGTCGCTGGCCGGGCGGTACCCGGCCCAGCTCTCCGGTGGGCAACAGCAGCGGGTCGGGGTGGCGCGGGCACTGGCCGCCGACCCGCCGGTGCTGTTGATGGACGAGCCGTTCAGTGCCGTCGACCCGGTGGTGCGGGCCGAGTTGCAGGTCGAAATGCAAAGGCTGCAAGCCGAATTGCGCAAGACCATCGTGTTCGTCACGCACGACATCGATGAGGCCATCACCCTCGGTGACCGGGTCGCGGTCTTCGGCAGAGGCGGCGTGCTGCAGCAGTACGACCCGCCCGATCACGTACTCGCCCAGCCCGCCACCGATTTCGTCGCCGACTTCGTCGGCCGCGACCGCGGCTACCGTGGCCTGTCCTTCCGCACCGCGAAAGACGTGCCGCTGCAGGAGCTTCGGACCGCGACGGCCGTGCAGATACCCACGCTGCGGTTGGATCGCGGGGAGTGGGTGCTGATCGTCGACGCCGACCGCAAGCCCGTCGGCTGGATCGATGTCACCGGTGTGGAGTCGGTTCGCGCCGGGCACGCGCTGGTGGACAGCACTTCCGCGGGTGGTTCGCTGTTCACCCCGAGCGGCGATCTGCGCCAGGCACTCGACGCCGCGATCTCCTCGCCCTCCGGCATCGGTGTGGCGGTGGATGATTCGGGCGCGGTACGCGGCGGCGTGCTCGCCACCGAGGTGCTGCGACAGTTGGCGGGCCAGCGTGCCACCGAGGACGCCGAACGCAACCGGCACTTCTTCGAGCAGGAAGACGCGCGGTGAGCCGGGGGAGGCCCGCGTGCGGTACCTGATCGACAACTTCGCCGAGATCATGGGGTTCAGCAAGACCCACCTGTACTTGGCTCTGGTGCCGCTGTTGCTCGGCCTGGTGATCGCGATCCCGTTGGGCGCGTTGGTCCGCCGGGTGGCCTGGCTGCGCCGGGTGACGGTGACCGTGGCCAGCCTGGCGTACACGATTCCGTCGCTGGCGCTGTTCGTGATCATCCCGCCGTTGGTCGGGATCTCCGCGATCGATCCGCTCAACGTGATCATCGCGCTGACCATGTACTCGACCGCGCTGCTCGTGATCGCCGTGCCCGCGGCGCTGGATTCGGTGCCCGCCGAGGTGGTCGACGCCGCCGACGCGGTCGGCTTCAGCGCGCTGCGGCGCACGCTGACCGTCGAGATGCCGTTGGCCATCCCGGTTTTCGTCTCCAGCCTGCGGGTCGTCGTGGTGACCAACATCGCGATGGTGTCGGTGGGCGCGCTGATCGGCGTCGGCGGCGTCGGCAAGCTGTTCACCCAGGGCTACCAGCGTGACTATCCCGACGAGATCGTCGCGGGCATCCTGGTGATCCTGGCGCTGGCCTTGATCTTCGACCGCCTGGTCTACGCGCTCGGCCGCTGGTCGACGCCGTGGGTCCGCGCCGATGTCCGGACCGCGCGGGCGAAAGGAACAGCCTCGTGAACCTCTTCCTCGACGCGTGGCACTACTTCACCGACGGTGCCAACTGGAGCGGGCCCGCGGGCATCGGAACCCGTATCGCGCAACATCTTTGGTACAGCTTCCTGACCGTGGCGCTGTCCGCTGTGGTGGCGCTGCCGCTCGGTCTGGTGATCGGGCACACCCGGCGCGGCTCCGCGCTGCTCGTCGGGTTCGCCAATGCCATGCGCGCACTGCCGACCCTCGGCCTGCTCACGTTTCTGGTGCTACTGCTCGGCCTCGGCCTGATTCCGCCGCTGCTCGCGCTGATCACCGTCGGCATTCCGCCGCTGCTGGCCGGCGCCTACGCTGGCATCGCCAACGTGCCCGCCGACGTGGTGGACGCGTCGCGGGCGATGGGCATGACCGAGCGGCAGATCCTGTTCCGGGTCGAGGTGCCCAACGCGCTGCCCATCCTGCTCACCGGCCTGCGCGGCGCGACGCTGCAGGTGGTCGCCACCGCGACCATCGCGGCCTACGTCAACCTCGGCGGGCTCGGCCGCTACATCTTCGACGGCATCAGCCTGTACCGGTACGACCGCGTGCTGGTGGGCGCGCTGCTCGTCGCGGTGCTGGCCATGGCCCTTGACGGGCTGCTCGCCTTCGTCGTCTGGGTGAGTACGCCGGGGACCGGGCGGTTGCGCCGGACCGGTTCCCTGCCCATCGCTCCCGATCTGAGCGTTCCCGCCACGAACTGATCCGGCACACGTCGCGCTGAGCCGCTGATCCAGGCCCGCGGCTCGGCCGGGTGTGGCCGTGGTCATCCGTTTCGCCGCACCGGGCCCCTTGCGGTCCGGTTGTTCCACGCCGTATATTCCACGTGGAATATACGGAATGGGACATATCGGCGGACGGGTCTGCCGACAGTTCCCAGGCTCGGGCGCGCACGCCGCGCGAGCGTTCGACGGGAAGGCGACGACATGGGACAGCAGGCGCGTCCAGCGGTGACCCCGCTGGGGATCGCCGTGCTGGCGCTGCTCGAGGAGCGGCCCATGCATCCGTACGAGATGTTTCAGCTGCTGATCGCGCGGCGGGAAGACGTGCTGGTCAAGGTGCGGCCGGGCTCGCTGTATCACACCGTGGCCCGGCTGGCCGAGCAGCAGATGGTACAGGCCGACGGCGTCGATCGGGACGGCAACCGGCCCGAGCGCACCACCTACCGGATCACCGAGGGCGGCCGAACGGCGTTGCGCGCCAGGATCGCCGAGATCGTGCGCTATCCGGCGCCGGAGTATCCGATGTTCCCGGTCGCCCTCGCCGAGCTGCACAACCTGCCCCTGGCGGAGGTGATCGCATTGCTGCGCGAGCGGGTCGGCCATCTGGAAGCCGATCGCGCCGATGTCGCGACCATGATCACCTGGGCCGACGAACGCCGGGTGCCGCGCCGCTACGTCGTCACCCTGCCGTACCTACACGCCATGCTCGATGCCGAGATCGCCTGGGTGAACGGCTTTCTCGACGAGTTGGCCGGCGGCGCGATGCCGTGGGAGACCTTCGACGCGCACACCGGTACGCGCGAGACCGACCACCATCACGTCTGGTCGTCCGGTACCGAGGCCGCTGCGCCTGTGGCCCGGCGCGGCGCGATCGGCACTGCACCCCCGCCTTGATCCCGGCCCGGCGCGAGCGCCGCACCGAAGCTCCGATTCCCGCCCACTGGGCGCCATCGCACGACAGGAACCTCGAATCCCATGACCACTCAACGTAATCCGTGGCTGGCGCTGATCGCGCTCGTCGTCGGCTTCTTCATGATCCTGCTGGACATGACGATCGTCGCGGTCGCCAACCCGGACATCATGACCGAGCTGCACGCCGACATCTCGAAGGTGATCTGGGTGACCAGCGCCTACCTGCTCGCCTACGCGGTGCCGCTGCTGGTCACCGGCCGCCTCGGTGATCGCTTCGGCCCCAAGAACATCTACCTGCTCGGCCTGGCGATCTTCACCGTCGCCTCGGCCTGGTGCGGCCTGTCCGGCAGCATCGAGATGCTGATCGCCGCGCGGGCGGTGCAGGGCCTCGGCGCCGCGCTGATGACGCCGCAGACCATGGCGGTGATCACCCGAACGTTCCCGCCGGACCAGCGCGGCGCCGCCATGGGGCTGTGGGGCGGGGTGGCCGGACTCGCGACGCTGGTCGGGCCGATTCTCGGCGGTGTGCTCGTCGACGGGCTCGGCTGGGAGTGGATCTTCTTCGTCAACATCCCGGTCGGCGTGCTCGCCTTCGCGCTGGCGGTGTGGCTGGTGCCCGCGCTGCCGACGCATGAGCACAAGTTCGACCTGCTCGGCGTGCTGCTCAGCGGCATCGGATTGTTCCTGCTGGTCTTCGGCATCCAGGAGGGCAACACCTACGACTGGTCGCCGCGCGTCTGGCTGCTGATCGCCGCGGGCCTGGTGGTGCTCGCGGTGTTCCTGGTGAACCAGTCGCGCAGTCGCGGTGAACCGCTGTTGCCGCTGAGCCTGTTCCGTGATCGCAACTTCTCGCTGGCCAACATCGCCATCGCGGCCATGGGCGCGACGGTCACCGCGTTCGTCGTGCCGGGATACTTCTACCTGCAGGCGGTGCGCGAGATGTCGCCGACCGAGTCGGCGCTGGTGTTCGCGCCGATGGCGATCGTCACCGGCGTCTGCGCGCCGTTCGTCGGCAAGTTCGCCGACCGGTTGCATCCGCGGATCGTGCCTGCTTTCGGCTTCGCGCTCTACTCGGCGTCGGTGTTCTGGTTCGCCGCGCTGATGACGCCGGATTCCTCGATCGTCTGGATCATGGTGTCGGCGGTGTTCGCCGGTGTCGGCAACGCCTGCATCTGGGCGCCGCTGGCCGC
Organism: Nocardia brasiliensis; assembly: GCF_011801125.1. Taxonomy (NCBI): domain Bacteria; kingdom Bacillati; phylum Actinomycetota; class Actinomycetes; order Mycobacteriales; family Nocardiaceae; genus Nocardia; species Nocardia brasiliensis. The sequence continues at coordinate 6,586,454 of NZ_CP046171.1, read as the reverse complement.
GACCGCAACGCACAACCTGCCGGTCCAGCTGGCCGGTGCGGGTGCGGGCGTCTACAACACCACCCGCCAGATCGGTTCGGTGCTCGGCAGTGCCGCGATCAGCGCGCTGATCGCCGCCCGCATGTCCGCGCACGGCCTCGCCGGCGGGCAAGTCGGCGAAGGCGGTGCGGGCCAAGGGGATATCCCGGAGTTCGTCAAGGATGGTTTCAGCACCGCGCTGAGCCAGGCCATCCTGCTTCCCGCAGGGATCCTGCTGATCGGCGTGGTGGCCTCGGCCCTGTTCGTCCGGCACGGCCGTAGCGCCGACCCCGAGCCGAAAGCCGAACCGCGCAAGGCCGATTCGCTCGCCTGACGCGGATCAGCTCACCTGAACGGTGACGGCGGGGTGGCCGGTGGCGCCGTCGGGGACGACGTCGCGGCGCTCGGCGGTCTGGGTTTCGCCGGTGGCGTCGGTGGCGCGGGCGCGCACGGTGTGGGTGCCCGGCGTCGCGTCCCACTCGTAGACCCACTGGCGCCAGGTGTCGACGGATTGCTCGTCGGCCAGGCGCGCGGGTTGCCAAGGGCCGCTGTCTATTTGGACCTCGACGCCGCGGACGCCGCGGTGCTGGGCCCAGGCGACGCCGGCAACGGTGATGCGGCCCTGGCTGATTCGGCCGCGCGGACGCGGAGTGTCGATCCGGGTCCCCGTCTTGATCGGGCCGAGGGCCGACCAGCCGCGGCGGGTCCAGTAGGCGGTGGCCCGGTCGAAACGGGTGACCTCGAGTTCGGTCACCCACTTGGTGGCCGAGACGTAACCGTAGAGGCCGGGCACCACCAGGCGCGCGGGATAGCCGTGCGCGACGGGCAGCGGCTCGCCGTTCATGCCGACCGCGAGCAGCGCGTCGCGGCCATCGGTGAGCACCGACAGCGGGGTGCCCGCGGTCCAGCCGTCGGTGCTGTGCGAGAGCACCATGTCCGCGTCGGGATGCGGGCCCGCCTCGGCCAGCAGTTCGTCGAGCCGGTAGCCGAGCCAGCGCGCGTTGCCGATCAGGTCGCCCCCGACCGGGTTCGACACGCACGCCAGCGTCACCAGCCGTTCCACCGCTGGCCGATTCGCCAAATCGGCCCAGGTGAGCCGGATTTCGCGATCCACCATGCCGTGGATGCGCAGCGACCAGTTGTCCTTGGACACCTGCGGCACGATCAACGCGGTGTCGATGCGGTAGAAGTCGCTGTTCGAGGTGAGGTACGGCGTGAGCCCGGGAACCCGCAGATCCGCGCCCGGCGCGAGCGGCGCCTGCGGCGCGCTGGGCTGCGGCAGTTCGACCGCGGCCCGCTCGCCGGACACGTCGCGGCGGCCCGTGCCGAGCAGCCTGCCGCCGACGCCGGTGACCATGGCCACCCCGCCGACGAGCACCATCCCCCGCAATACGCGCCGCCGCCCCGCCGCCACCTCCGCGTGCGTCGGCCCGGCGGGCGCGCTCGGCGGCGCGGTGATGGGTCTGTTTGCGGCAGTGGGTGTTTCGATCGCTCGCGCGGTCGATGCGGCGGTCTCGATGCGCTCGGTCAGCAGGCGTAGCGCGTAGCAGCCCACCGCGACTCCGGCGATCGTCGGTACCGCGCCCGCGGCACCGGTGCGCGCCACCGCGGCGCTCGCGGTCAGCAGGCCGATCACGGCCAGCAGCGCCGACCCCACTGGGCGCGTGGTCCGTTCGAGCGCGCCGGCGAGGCAGGCCACCAGCGCCGCGACCACGCCCATGCAGAGGTAGAGCACCGTCTTGTCATCGGTGCCGAAGGTGTTTATCGCCCACTCGCGCACGCCGTCGGGAGTGTGATCGACCACGGTCGCGCCGAGCGCGGCCAGCGGCGCGCTCTGCGCCTCGAAGAAGGACGCGAACAGCTCAGCGACACCCAGCGCCGCGCCCGCCGAAACGATCCCAGCCAGCGCTCGCAGTCGCAGATCGGCCATGAATTCGAGCCTACTGCCGGGCACGGCCGCAGAATATGACCATTCACTGACGCCCCGGCTGCGGACGCAGAAGAGCGGGCTCGGCACGCCGAGCCCGCTCTTCGGCAAAGCCGCTAGCTGTAGATCTTGGCGACGTCGTCGGCGTGCTGCTTCATCACGACGGCCCGCTTCAGCGACATCTTCGGGGTCAGCTCGCCGGTCTCCTGGGTCCAGTCCACCGGCAGGATGCGGATCTTCTTGATCTGCTCGGCGTGGGAGACCTTCTTGTTGGTCTCGGCCACCGCGGCCTCGATCTCGGCGACCAGTTCCTGGTTCTCGATCAGCTGCTCGATCGGGTTGTCCGCGGGCACGTTGTGGTTCTTCTGCCAGCCCGGCAGCGCCTCGGGGTCGAGGGTGATCAGTGCGCCGATGAACGGCTGCCCGTCCCCGACCACCATCACCTGGCTGATCAGCGGGTGCGCCCGCAGCGAGTCCTCGAGCAGCGCGGGCGAGACGTTCTTGCCGCCCGCGGTGACGATGAGTTCCTTCTTGCGGCCGGTGATCGTGACGAAGCCGTCGGCGTCGATGGCTCCGAGGTCGCCGGTCTTGAACCAGCCGTCCACGAAGGCGTCCTCGGTGGCCTCGGCGTTGCCCCAGTACCCGTCGAACACGACCGAGCCGCGCAGCAGCAGCTCGCCGTCATCGGCGATCTTGGCACTGTGGCCCTCGATCGGCCTGCCCACCGTGCCGACCCGGATCTGCTCCGGGGTGTTCACGGTGACGGCCGCGGTGGTCTCGGTGAGTCCGTAGCCCTCGAAGATGGTGACGCCGACGCCGCGGAAGAAGTGGCCGAGGCGCGCGCCGAGCGGGCCGCCGCCGGAGACGGCCGCGTCGCACTGGCCGCCGAGCGCGACCCGCAGCTTGCTGTAGACCAGCTTGTCGAACAGCGCGTGCTTGAGCTTGAGGACCAGCCCGGCGCCGCCGTTGTCGAGCGCCTCGCTGTAGGCGACGGCGGTCTCGGCGGCCGCGTCGAAGATCTTGCCCTTGCCGCCGTCGTGCGCCTTCTGCTTGGCGCCGTTGAACACCTTCTCGAACACCCGCGGCACCGAGAGGATGAAGTGCGGGCGGTAGGTGGCGAACTGCTCGACCAGGGTCGACCAGTCGGAGGTGTGCGCGACGATCACCTTCGCGTCGAAGGCCACCAGCGCCACCGCGCGCGCGAAGACGTGCGCCAGCGGCAGGAACATCAGGGTCTTCTTGCCCGGCTGGATGAACTTGGCCAGCGCGATCCGGTCGGAGCGCGACTCGGCGTACAGGTTGGCGTGCGAGAGCATGACGCCCTTGGGTCGCCCGGTGGTGCCGGAGGTGTAGATCAGGGTGGCGGGGGAGTTCGCGTTGACCTGCTTGCGCCGGTCGTGCACGGCTTGGTCGTCGAGGTCGGTACCGCGGCTGGTGAGTTCCTCGACCGCGCCCTTGTCGATCTGCAGGGTCTCCTTCAGCTCGGGCAGCGCGCCCGCCTCGATCTCCTCGATGGTGGCCCGATGCTTGTCGCTGTCTACGATCAGCAACTTGGTGGCCGAGTCCTGCAGGATCCACTTGGCCTGCTCGGCCGCGGAGCTGTCGTAGATCGCGACGGTGCAGCCGCCGACAGACCAGATGGCGAAGTCGAGCAGTGCCCACTCGTAGCGGGTGGGCGCCATGATGGCGACGCGATCGCCGAGTTCGATACCCGAGGCGATCAGGCCCTTCGCGACACCGGTGACCGCCTTCGCGAACTCCGCGGCCCGCACATCCTGCCAGCCGCCGTTGCCGTCCGGCTTGTTGAACAGCACCGCGTCGGGCGACTGCTCGGCATGACGGAAGACGTTGTCGGAATTGTTCGCGTCTTCCGGGATAGTGTAGGAAGCCGGGACTTCGAACTCTCGCATCAGTGCCCTTCCACGTGGGTTTACTCGTGAGTAATCTACGACACCTGGGTCAGGGCCGTGAGGTCGACCACCAGAAACGGACCCGGGCGCGACTGTCCGGCTCGGATCCGCTTCCCGGTTATCCTAAATCCCGCAGTGCGGCAGGTTGAATCGCTTCGCGCAGGAATTCGGCCAGCTCGCTGAGCACCGCGGCCGCCGGTGCGACCAGCGCCGCTTGCAATTGGGCGACGTGCCACAGCTCTCGGGTCTCGCTGTAGCGGACCGACACACCGGCGTCGCGCAACGCGGCCACCAGTTCCAGGCATTGCGCGTGCAGCAGCTCGCTGACATCGACCTGGACATAGGTCGGCGGCAGTCCGGTCAATACGCCGGTGAGCGGGGCGTAACCGGGATCACTCGAATCGCCATCGCCGAGGTAGGCGGCCGCGCAGGCGCGCGACCAGTCGCGATTGATCACCAGGTCCGCGTTGCGCGGCGAAACCTGGTTGGGGTCGGTCCACGGTGCGATCAACCCGAGCGCGGCCGGGGTGTGCCCGTGCCGCGCGATCAACCGTTGCGCGGTCGCCATCGAGAGGCCGCCGCCCGCGGAATCACCCGAGAGCGCGATCTGGTCCGGGCGGTAGCCCGCGCTCCGCACAAGTTCGAGGAAGGCCGCCTCGGCATCGTCGAGCGCGGCCGGGAAGGGGTGCTCCGGTGCCAGCCGGTAGTCGAGAACATAGACGGCACAACCGGTTTCGTGAGCGAGCCGGGCGGCGAGGGAACGATGCGTGGTCGGCGAGCCGACGGTGTAGCCGCCCCCGTGTAGATAGAGCACCGCGCCCGTGGGATCGGCGGTGGCCGTGAGCTTTTCGGCGGGCCTGCCGCCGAGCCGCAGCCGGTGCACGGTGGTGCCCGCGGGCACGAACTGGGCTCTCGCGCCGGTGTCCAGCAGCAGACGCTGCAGTGGCCACGGTGTCCGGACATTCATCGAGACACGAAAAACAGGCCACAGCAGCGTCCGTGCGACAGGCAGCGGAAGATTGACATCCCGCATGGGTAATTCTCGAATCAGGGTAGGATCTGGCGGTTCACGACGGTGGCGAGGCGCTGATAGCCGGACGCGGTGACCCGCACGAACAGGTCGATCAGCTTTGCTTCGAATCCGATCAGCACCCGGCCGTGGCCTTTGCGCACCCCCTCGGTGATGGTCTGCGCGGCCATCTCCGGGCTGTGTATGGCCAGCTTCGAATCGAACAGCGAGGCCGCCTGCTTGCCGTCGATACCTTCGGCGTAGCCGGCGTTGCGGGCGACCGCGGTCTTGATTCCGCCGGGATGCACGCAGGTGACCTTGACCGGGTGCCTGCCGACCAGCATCTCCTGGCGCAGCGCCTCGGTGAAGCCGCGCACCGCGAATTTCGCCGAGTTGTAGGCACTTTGGCCGGGTACCGCGATCAGACCGAACAGGCTGGACACGTTCACCACATGGCCCGCGCCGGACTCGATCAGGAACGGCAGGAACGCTTTGGTGCCGTTCACGACGCCCCAGAAATCGACGTCCATGACCCGATCGAAGTCCTTGAACTCGGTCTTGACGACGTCACCGTGGTAGGCGATGCCCGCGTTGTTGTAAATCTGGTGCACCACACCGAAATGCGCCTTCACCGCGTCGGCGTAGAGCAGCACGGCCTCGCGCTCGGCGACGTTGATCCGATCGGATTTCACCTCGGCGCCCAGCTTTTCGCAGCGCGCCACGGTCTCGGCGAGACCGTCGGTGTCGATATCGGAGAGCGCGAGCTTGGCGCCGCGCTTGGCCAGATTCTCGGCGAGTGCGCGGCCGATGCCGGACCCGGCGCCGGTGATCACACAGACTTTGCCCTTGAAGTAAACATCATCACTCACTGCTGCACCTCGCTAGCGCTCGGCTCCGCAGTGCGCAAAGCGCGCTGGCACATGGTTCGTTCGCTTCGCTCACTCACTGCTACGCTCCCACTTTCAGTTCGGCTCGTGCCGAGGTCGTTTCATACGCGGACAGGTCGAAATTGCGCGTCAGCCTACGGAATTCGAAGGTGAAGTCCGGCCACAGCGTGGTGTTGTTGCCGTGCTTGTCCAGATACCAGCTGGCGCAGCCGCCGGTGAGCCAGACACTCTTGCTGAGCTTGCGCTGCAGGTCGAGATTGTATTTCTGCTGCGCGTCGCGGCGCACCTCGACCGTGCGCAACCGCAGCCGGTCGATCGTGGCCAGCGCGTCGGCGATGTAGTTGAGCTGCGACTCGATCATGAACACCATAGAGGTGTGGCCGAGGCCGACATTCGGGCCGAGCAGGGTGAACATGTTCGGGAAGTTCGCGGTGGCGCAGCCCTTGTAGCCCTGCTGGCCCGCCTCGTCGTACACCTCGCTGAGCGTGCGGCCGTCGCGGCCGACGATGGTGTTGAACGCCGGTGAGTCGGTGACGTGGAAGCCGGTCGCCACGATGAGCACGTCGATCGCACGCTCGGTGCCGTCCTTGGTGACGATCGAGTGCGGGCGGATCTCGGCGATGCCGTCGGTGACGACGTCCACGTTGTCCCTGCTGAGCGCGGGGTAGTAGTTGTTCGAGATCAGCATGCGCTTGCAGCCGATCCGGAAGTCCGGAGTCACCTTGGCGCGCAGTTGCGGATCGCGCACCTCGTGCCGCAGCTTGGCCTTCGCGACCAGTTCGAACGCCTGCATCAGCGCGGGGAACTTGGCCAGGCCGACGACCTGGGTCTCGCGGGCGGCGTAGATCGCGGCCCGGGACAGGCGCTGGACGCCGGGGACGTATTTGAAGGCGAGTCGCTCGGCCTTGGTGTACGGGCGGTCCATCCGGGGCAGCAGCCACGGGGCGGTGCGCTGGTAGACATCCAAATGCGCCACCTTGGGCGCGATCTCGGGCACGATCTGGATCGACGAGGCGCCGGTGCCGATGATCGCGACCCGCTTGCCGGTGAGGTCGAGCTCATGGTTCCACCGCGCTGAGTGGCAGATCTCGCCCTGGAAGTCGTTGATGCCCTTGATATCCGGCAGCGCGGGCTCGCACAGCGCGCCGATCGCGGAGACCACGGTGTCGGCGACGAAGCTGCCCTTGGACGACTCGATCTCCCACTGGGCGTCCTCGTTGTTCCAGCGCACGCTGGTCACGTCGCAGTCGAAGACGTGGTTGCCCAGCACGTTGTACTTCTCCGCGACGCCGCGGATGTACTTCTGGATCTCGCCCTGCCGGGAGAACGAGCGCGACCAGTCCGGGTTCAACGCGAAGGAATACGAGTACAGGTGCGAGGGGACGTCGCAGGCCGCACCGGGGTAGGTGTTGTCCCGCCAGGTGCCGCCGACATCGTGGCCACGCTCCAGCACCAGGTAGTCGTCTCTGCCCTGCTGGCTCAACCGGATCGCCAGCCCGAGCCCTGAGAACCCACCACCGATGATGATTGTCTTGACGCGGCGGGCGGACCGGTCGCCGACAGCTTTGTCTGTAACCTTGCGACTCATATACCGAAGGGTAGATGCTTATTGAGCGGCAGTCAACAGTATTGAATCACGTTCAGTAGGATGACGATGTGAGTTCCAGTAGTTCAGCAGAGACCAAGCGCGTCCGGCTCAGCCCGGACGAGCGCCGAGTGCAACTGATCACCCTGGGCGCCGAAATGCTCGCCGAACGGGCGCTCGAAGACATCTCCGTCGACGACATCGCCAAGCAGGCCGGGATCTCCCGCGGCCTGCTGTTCCACTACTTCGCCTCGAAAAACGAGTTCCACGAGGCCATCGCCCTGCACGTCAACAGTGAATTCCTGACCGCCATCGCGCCCGACCGCAGCCTCGGCCTGTTCGACATGCTGCGCGACGCCGTCGAACGCTACGTCGCCTACGTCGAAGAAAACCAGGCCGCCTACCACGCCGTCCTGCGCGGTCCGTTCAGTTACAAACCGGGCACGCTCACCCTGGTCAACGAATCCCGTTCCGCGATAGCCGAAATCGTGCTCGCCGAGACGCCCATCCCGCTCGACGACCCCGACCGCCCCCGCCTCGCCCTCGCCGTCCGCGGCTGGATCGCCTTCGTCGAGGAAACAATCCTCACCTGGATCAGCGACAAGCCCGTCTCTCGCGAACAACTCATCGAGCTGATAGTCGAATCCCTCCCCGCCCTGGCCCTCAGCCCCGAACTGACCGCCGCCCTACGCCCCAGCCAACCCACCCCCTAACCTTGCGCCCTCCCCACCCCCGAAACCTCAACCCCTACGGCGCAACCCAACCTCATTGCCGCCCTGGGCATCCGAACACAAACGTCCCATGGAACACCCGCCCAGGTGCCACAACGTCGTGTCCCCCGGCGGGACAAACTTTTTGGTGGAACTCGGTCGCCGTCAGTCGTCGGAGAGGACGGTGAGTAGCACCGACCGCTCCTTCTTGTCGATGAGCACGATCTCGTGGAACTCGCGGTGCAGGTCGCCGTAGTCGTTGACAGCGGACGAGCCGAGATCGCGCAGTAGGTACCGGCTCGTGGCGGAACACAAGGGCTCGACAATGCGCCGCTGAACCACTTCACGCAACTGTTCAGGGACGACCCCGCAGCCGCGCAACCACCGCTCCAGCACGTCGCTGGCGGTGGTTACGTCGACGGCGGAATAGATTCGCTCGAGATCCGATCCAGCCAATACGGCCCATGGCGGATCCCATCCGTATCCACCCACTGCCGACATAGTCGTCGCGATACGCGGCGCTTGCTATCAGATCAGCCAAAATGGTCCGGTCGTCGGACCCCGATGTCGTCAATGCGTACTGCTTCGCGTCTATCCACCGGTAGCAGTGGCTGTGCCCGTCCTCGAATTCGAATTCGCGAAAGTTGATGAACAACCTGCCGGTGTATTCGACGACCCGCTCCACGTGCAGTACCTTGCCCCTACGCTTAACCCGGGGCCGGGGCGTCGAGGCGCGTCGTCATGAACTCGACGAGGTCGTCGAGGACGCTCTCGATACCCTCGCGAACGGGCTCCTCGGTCGCGTTGCCCGCTGCGATGTCGGCGCGTAGTTTCTGCGCACCGTGCAGCAGCGCACCGCCGATGCGCGAACGCTGGTCTTCAGGCAAGCGGAAGAGTGACTCGTCACCCACGGCAGCCCTCTCCTGTGCCCGCTTCCAAGCCACCTCCGGCGACATCACCGAATTCCACCAAGGCGACTACTCCCGAAACCGCCGAATCCGCACACGGGGCTGAACCACCCACCGCCCCGGTAGCGTCTCGACGCTGCCTATCCGGCCGCTTCGAGGTGCAATTTCATGAATTCGACCAGTTCGCTGAGTCTTTCCTCGATCCCGATGCGGGTCGGCTCTTCCGTCGTGCACCCTGCAGCGATGTCTGCTCGAAGCACGACCACCCCGGCCAGTAGAGCGCGCCCGACGCGCGCTCGCTGAGCGGGCGGCATCGAAAACAGCGAGATCCCCTCGCAGTACTCGCTGAGTTCGAGTTCGTGCAGGTCGCCTGGATCTTCCAGACTGCGCTTGGCGCGCGTGAGGATCATCCGGTAGATCGCCTTGCGCACACTGAAGGCATCCCCTTCCTTGAGCGAAAGCTGATCGTCGTCACCTAGTTCCCATCGAAGTCTCCAACATCTCGTTCGCGCGTACCGGCCAGCGTCATCGGGGGACTGCGCGGCCTCTGCGGTCTGGCGGCAGCTGGCCACTGCAGAGGTTCAACGTACTATCGCGCTGTATTGGTGCGAAAACTTTCGATTACTTCCCAGATCCCGTCGTGCGGGGCGCCGAGGTCATCGAGATTGCCCATTGCTTCGACCTTTCTGATTATCTGGCACAGCTGAGGGACATATTCGGGGTTATTGCGCCAAAATGACGTGGCCAGGCCGAGCGCGGCTACGAGTAAGTCGCCGGGGAAGTAGTCGCCCTCGGCCAGTGGGTTTTCCCCGAGGAGGCGTAGTGTGCGGGGCAGCAGTGCGGCGATGCCTTCACGCTGCCTCAGTAGGACTCTCAGGTCCTCCGGGGTCAATTTGCGGATCGGTCTCCGGCGAAGCTCGTACACCAACCGCATCACACGCGTGGCGTTCTCGGGTGGTTGCGGCCAGGCGACACCTTCGAGTTGCTCAAGCGAAAAGTTGTCGCTATCGCTGATTGGCTGGTCCCCAACGGTCATGCTTGCTCACAGCCCGCCGGAAAGCACCATCGCTGACAGAGCAGCGCTTGCGGCACGAGTGACTACCGGCCACTGCTTATGGGCTACGTACCGCGAGTCCGGGCAATCGCCGAGTTCTTCGATCACGGGATCCAGCACTCGGCCGAGGGTGCGAAGACGTTCTATTTCGTCCCCGGGTACCAGGACGTCGCCCAGTGCTGATTCCGCATCCGGCAATATTCGATAGTCGTCGTAGAGAATATGGACGTTCGTGTCGAGATCGTCATAGAAATTCTCATGCGGATATACCCTTTCCAGCCAAACCCTCTTCTGGTACTCGAGATCCGACAGTGCTGCTACCGCGTTGATTACAGCTCTCCGGGCTTCTGGGTAGCGGACTCTTGTCACGGGTGATCCCAACTCTTCCATTTGAGCCACTCTTCGAGAGGTATGTGCGCTTCTGGGTGTTCTTTGATCGAGGAGCCGGGCGGTATCGGTTGACCATCAGGCCCCAGAACCTTACCGTCCGACCGAACGACTACATGGTCTACTCGCTGAGACTGATTCGGGCTGTTCGGATCTCCCTTATCGATCCGAACGCCGGCGCCGTTCGGATTTTCCGGATCGTGCCAGCGTTCGCCGTCCTTCTTCCTATTCGGCTGACCTTCGCCCCACTCGGTCGGGATCTTGTCGACCGCTTGCTGCGGTGGGAAAGCAGCCGCCGTTGCCGGTGGCGTCGTGTCCGAGGTCGACTCTCCATCATCCTCGATCAACACCCGCATGGCGATGATGGTGGCGAGGGAGGTGAGGGTGGTGCCGAGGTCGGGGACTTTGTCGAAGGATTTGATCAGGCCTACGGCGCCGGCGGCGGCTGTTGCCAGGCCTACGGCTTTGAGGAGGTTGCTGCCCTGGTAGACGGTGCGGATGGTGTTGACGGTGTTGGTGACGATGACGCCGACACCGCCTGCGCCCGCTGCGGCGCTACCGCCGAAGGTGAACCAGGCTGCGGCCGCCGCGGCGACCACGGTGAGGCCGATGGCCCACTCGGCCTGGGTGATCGATGATTCGATGTTGCCGCGCACCTCGACGGTTCCGGCGTGATAGTCGGCGACGGGGTCGCGAGATTCTGGGCTGCGGCCGCGACCTGATCGGCTCCGCCGCGCAAGGTTTCGAGGTGGGCGAGCAGCGGCGGCAGGTTGGTCTTGTCCTCGATCCTGTCGAACAGGCCGATGATGGTGGTGATGCGGGCTGCCGCGCCGGTGACGGTCTCGTGGTTGGCGAATGTCGTCCAAGTGGTCGAGGCCTTCTTCAGTTTCTCGATGTCACCGTTGGGAAGCTTTCCGAAGGTGGTCAGGATCTTCGCGATCAGCGCATCGAAGAGTTCTTGAACGCCGCCGTGGTGCTCGATGCCGATTCCGTTGTCGCGCACCGAAGTCGGGATGCTCACCCGGTGTTCGGTCATCTCGCGCACGTCGGGCCGTTCCGGCGCCGGATTGCTCTTGTTGCTGATGCCGTAGTTGTAACCGGCGGCGTAGAGCACGTAGCCGAAGTTGGTGAGTGCGTCGGCGAGGTTCGTGCACGCCTGCATCGTGTCGCGGGCGGTGGCGTCGTACTTCTCGCCCCATTCCTTGCAACCGGGCGCGTCACCGGCCATACCGGCGCATTCGCCTTTGACCGCGTCGTGCACCGGCCTGTCGGCGCGGCGTAGATCGGCGGCGAGATCGTGGCATCGCTTGGCGGCGTCGTAGTAGACCTGCCAGTCGATGCGCATGGCTCAGGCCCCGCCCAGCATCTTGCTGTTGAGTTCGATGGCGCGGGTGTAGCGTGCGTGGGCCTGCTTGGCCGCATCGCTCATCTCGCGGACCCCTTCGACGAACTCGCGTGCACCCGTGGCCCATTGGCGGTGGGCGTCGGCGTAGGCCTGGGCCGCAACACTTTCCCAGCCGGTACCGTGCAAACCGGCGACGCGATCGTCGATTTCGTCGAGATGGTCGGCGACGAATCCGGCCAGCCCGGACAGTCGCGACACGATCTGGTCCAGGTGCTCGAGGTCCACCGAGAACTCGGAGCTCATGGCAGATCCAGGCTGGAGGTGTGCAGCGCGGCCGCGTTGCTGTCGTCGCGGTGCTGATAGGTGTCTGCGGTGACGCCGAGCTTCTCGGCCATGCCGGTCAGCGCGGACATGATCTGGATGCCGCCGTCGCGCACAGCGGTCCAGCCGTTGGCGAACTCGGTGGCCGAATCGCCTGTCCAGCTGCCCGCGGTCAGCGCGTCGACGTCCTTGGCCGCGGCATTCAACGCGGACCGCAACGCCTCGGCCAACTCGTAGACGTAGGTGCCGACCTCACGGACACGGTCGGGTAGCACATATACGTGCTGTCCTGGCGCACCCCCGTCGCTCATGTCTGTGCTTCGCTGGCGCTCACCACAGACATGCGCGAGGGGCGCTGTGACACGCTTCTCTCGCTTCGCTCGCTCACTGCGGCGAGTCTACGGGTGGTCGTGGGCAGTGTCGACGAGGTAGAGACAGCGACGCCGGGCCGAAGGGGATTCGGCCCGGCGTCGGAGGGGAGAGGGTCAGGCAGTGGGTTCGAAGGCTTCGGCGATGATTTCCGCTTGCTCGACGGCGTGGACCTTGCTGGAACCCGAGGAGGGGGCCGACATGGCACGGCGGGAGATGCGGCGGAGCTTGCCGAGGCGTTCGGGCAGGACCTCCGGGAGGTTGAGGCCGAAGAAGGGCCAGGCGCCCTGGTTGGCCGGTTCCTCCTGGACCCACACGATGTCGGTGGCGTTGGTGTAGCGCTCCAGCGACTCGTTCAGGCGGTAGGTGGGCAGCGGGTAGAGCTGCTCGATCCGCACGATCGCGACGTCTTCGCGCTTCTGCTTCGCCTTCTCGGCGGCCAGCTCGTAGTACAGCTTGCCGCTGGTCATCAGGATCCGCTTCACCTTGCTGCGGTCGCCGACGCCCTGCTCGTAGGCGGGCTCGTCGAACACCGAGCGGAACTTGCTCTCGGTGAAGTCCTTCAGATCCGACACGACCGCCTTGTTGCGCAGCATCGACTTCGGGGTGAAGACGATCATCGGGCGGCGGATGCCGTCCAACGCGTGGCGGCGCAGCAGGTGGAAGTAGTTCGCCGGGGTGGACGGCACGGCGACCGTCATCGACCCTTCGGCGCACAGCTGCAGGAACCGCTCGATGCGACCGGAGGTGTGGTCCGGGCCCTGACCCTCGTGGCCGTGCGGCAGCAGCAGCACGACGTCGGAGAGCTGGCCCCACTTGGCCTCACCGGAGGAGATGAACTCGTCGATGATCGACTGCGCGCCGTTGACGAAGTCACCGAACTGCGCCTCCCACAGCACGAGTGCGTTCGGGTTGCCCAGCGAGTAGCCGTATTCGAAGCCGACCGCGGCGTATTCGCTCAGCGCCGAGTCGTGCACCGCGAACCAGCCCGGGTCCTTGCTGCCGATGTTGTGCAGCGGGGTGTACTCGCCGCCGGTCTTGCGGTCGATGATCACCGCGTGCCGCTGGGTGAAGGTGCCGCGCCGGGAGTCCTGACCGGTGAGGCGCACCGCGCGACCCTCGTCGATGAGCGTGCCGAACGCCATCAGCTCGGCGAAGGCCCAGTCGACCTTGCCCTCGTAGGCCATCTCGCGACGCTTCTCCAGCACCGGCTTGACGCGCGGGTGCACGTTGAAGCCGTCGGGCACGTTCAGGAACGCGTCGCCGATGCGCTGCAGCACCGTCTTGTCCACGGCCGTCTGCACGGTGGTCGGGACCTTCTGGTCGTCCTCGACCGACTCACTCGGCTCCGGGGTGTACTTCTCCAGCTCGCGGACCTCGTTGAACACCCGCTCCAGCTGACCCTGGTAGTCGCGCAGCGCGTCCTCGGCCTCTTTCAGCGAGATGTCGCCACGGCCGATCAGGCTCTCGGTGTAGGCCTTGCGCACCGAGCGCTTGGTGTCGATGACGTCGTACATCGACGGCTGGGTCATCGACGGATCGTCGCCCTCGTTGTGGCCGCGACGGCGGTAGCAGACCATGTCGATGACGACGTCCTTGCGGAACTTCTGCCGGAAGTCGACCGCGAGGCGGGCGACCCAGTCACAGGCCTCCGGGTCGTCACCGTTCACGTGGAAGATCGGCGCGCCGATGAACTTCGCGATGTCGGTGGAGTATTCGGTGGAGCGGCTGTTCTCCGGCGCGGTGGTGAAGCCGATCTGGTTGTTCACCACGATGTGGATGGTGCCGCCGACGCGGTAGCCGCGCAGCCCGGACAGGTTCAGCGTCTCCGCGACCACACCCTGACCCGCGAACGCGGCGTCACCGTGCAGCATCAGCGGCATCACGGAGTAGCCCTCCGCACCGTCACCCTTGTCCAGCAGGTCCTGCTTGGCGCGGACCAGGCCCTCGAGCACCGGGTCGACCGCTTCCAGGTGCGACGGGTTGGCGGTGAGCGAGACCTCGATCTCGTTGTCGCCGAACATCTGCAGGTAGGTGCCGTGCGCGCCGAGGTGATACTTCACGTCGCCGGAGCCGTGCGCGCCCGCCGGGTTCATGTTGCCCTCGAACTCGGTGAAGATCTTCGAGTACGGCTTGCCGACGATGTTGGCGAGCACGTTCAGGCGGCCGCGGTGCGGCATGCCGATGACGACCTCGTCGAGGCCGTGCTCGGCGCACTGGTCGATGGTGGCGTCCATCATCGGGATGACGGCCTCGGCGCCCTCGAGCGAGAACCGCTTCTGCCCGACGTACTTGGTCTGCAGGAAGGTCTCGAACGCCTCGGCCGCGTTCAGCCGGTTCAGGATGTACTTCTGTTGCGCGACAGTCGGTTTGACGTGCTTCTGCTCGACCCGCTCCTGGATCCACTGCAGCTGCTCGGTTTCCAGGATGTGGGTGTACTCCACGCCGACGTGCCTGCAGTAGGCGTCGCGCAGCACCGAGAGGACCTCGCGCAGCTTCATCTGCTCCTGGCCGTGGAAGCCGCCGACGTTGAAGGTGCGGTCCAGGTCCCAGAGGGTCAGCCCGTGCTGGGTGACGTCGAGGTCGGGGTGGCTGCGGAACTTGTCCTTGACCAGGCGCAGCGGGTCGGTGTCGGCCATCAGGTGGCCGCGGTTGCGGTAGGCGGCGATCATCTCGAGCACGCGGGTGCTCTTGTCCACGCCGCGTTCGCGGATGTCCTTGCGCCAGCGGACCGGCTCGTACGGCACGCCGAGGCCGTGGAAGATCTCGTCGTAGAACTCGTCGGAGATCAGCAGCTGGTGGATGGTGCGCAGGAAGTCACCGGACTCCGCACCCTGGATGATGCGGTGGTCGTAGGTGGAGGTGAGCGTCATCAGCTTGCCGACGCCGATATCGGCGATCCGCTCGTCGCTCATGCCCTGGAATTCGGCCGGGTACTCCATCGCGCCCGCGCCGATGATGGCACCCTGGCCCGGCATGAGGCGGGGCACCGAGTGCACGGTGCCGATGGTGCCGGGGTTGGTCAGCGAGATGGTGACACCGCTGAAGTCGTCGGCGGTGAGCTTGGCGTCGCGGGCGCGGCGCACGATGTCCTCGTAGGCGGTGTGGAACTGGCCGAAGCTCATCGCCTCGGTGCCCTTGATTGCCGCAACGACCAGCGAACGGCTGCCGTCCTTGCCGGGCAGGTCGATGGCGAGGCCGAGGTTGGTGTGCGCGGGGGTGACCGCGTTCGGCTTGCCGTCGATCTCGGCGAAGTGCCGGTTCATGTTCGGGAACGACTTGACCGCCTGGACGATCGCGTAGCCAAGCAGGTGCGTGAACGAGATCTTGCCGCCGCGGGTGCGGGCCAGGTGGTTGTTGATGACCAACCGGTTGTCGATCATCAGCTTCGCCGGGATGGCGCGCACGCTGGTCGCGGTGGGGATGCTGAGCGAGGCGGCCATGTTCTTGGCCACGGCCGCCGCGGCGCCGCGCAGCACCTTGGCCTCGTCGGCCGCGGTGTCGGTCTTCGGGCCGCCGGAGGTGGGGGCCGCGTTGGAGGTCGGTGCCGGGGTGGTCTGCGGCGCGCGAGCGGTCGCCTTCGCCGGTGCCGCAGCGGCCGGCTTGGCCGGTGCGGGCGCGGGCGCGGGCGCCTTGGGGGCCGAGTTCACCGACGCGGGAGCCGGAGCCGGGGTCGGCGCCTGCGCGGGTGCGGCCGGAGCGGCCTGGCTGTTACCGGAATCACCAGTAGCTTCGGGCGTGTAATCGGCGAGGAACTCGTGCCAACTCTCATCGACCGAAGATGGATCTTGCTTGAACTTTTGATACATCTCATCGACTAGCCACTGGTTCTGTCCGAACTGGGAAGTTGAGCTGCTCACAGCAGGTGTTCGCCTCATTTCGTTCTTCGCGCTGCGACGTTTGTGACGTGCCCGGCACGGGGATCAGCGGATGCGCGCCGATGCGCCCTATCTGAGGATAGGCCCAGCAGCAAACCGACGGAGCGACTGACCACCCGACAAACCTCACCTCATAGAGGACGACTTGTCCTGCACCGAGAATATTCCCTCGCTCGGACGTGCCGCCGACCACAGTCGAGAATATGGTCCACCCGCGCTCAGGAGCTCGGCGTGGGTGCCGATTTCGGCGATCCGCCCGTGCTCGACTACAGCGATCCGATCGGCGCGCGCGGCGGTGCCGAGCCGGTGCGCGACGAGCACGGTGGTCCGGCCGCGGGCCAGCGATCGGCTGGCGGCCAGCACCGCCGCCTCGGTGTCGGGGTCCAGCGTCGCGGTCGCCTCGTCGAGCAGCAGCAGGTCCGGTCGCACCAGTTCGGCTCGGGCCAGCGCGATCAATTGCCGCTGGCCCGCGGACAGACCGCGCCCGCGTTCGCCGACCGGCTGGCGCATGCCGAGCGGCAGCGCGGCGATCATGTCCGCGGCGCCGACCGCCGCCGCGGCCTCGGCGATCTCGGCCTCGGTCGCGTCGGGCCTGCCGAACGCGATGTTGCTCGCGATGTCGCCACTGAACAGGTGCGCCTCCTGCGGCACGATGCCGAGCCGAGCGCGGAAGTCGGCGAGCCGGTAGTCGCGGATGTCCACCGCGTCGACGGTGACCGCGCCGGTGCCGTCCGCGGGAATGTCGTAGAGGCGGGCGAGCAGTTTGACGATGGTCGACTTGCCCGCGCCGGTGGGGCCGACGAGCGCGAGCGTCGAACCGGCCGGGATCTCGAGCGACACCCCGTCGAGCGCGCGGATCTCGCTGCCCGGGTAGTGGAATCCGACATCGGTGACGGCGACCTCCCCGCGCAGCCGCTCGATCGGCACCGCGTCCGGGCGATCGGCGACCAGCGACGACGGCGTGCGCAGCAGCTCACCGATCCGGCGCAGGCCGACCCGGGCCTGCTGATAGCCGTCGAACACCTGCGAGAGCGCCAGCACCGGCGCGAAGAGCAATTCCAGGTACAGCACGAAGGCGATCAGCGTGCCCGGCGTCGTGGTGCCCGCGGCCACCTCGCGCGCCCCGACGAAGATCACCACGGCCAGCGCGACATCCGACCACGCCGTGACGTACGGGAAGTACAGCGCGATCAAGCGCTGGGCCCGCATGCGACTGCGCCGGTAGCGATCGGAGTACTCGGCGTAGCGGCGCGCCGCGGCCGGCTCGTGCCGATTGGCCTGCACGGCACGCAGTCCCGCGACGTTCTCCTGGAAGTCGGCGTTGACGGTCGACACGTTCTCCCGCGACACGGTGTAGGCCGTCGAGGCGAACCGGCGGAACAGCACGGTCGCGAGCACCAGCGGCGGCAGCGTGACGAGCAGTACCACCGCGCCCAGCGAGACGTCGATCACCAGCAGCGCGACCGCGATCCCGGCGAAGGTCAGCGCACCGACCAGGCTGGTCGCCAATCCGGTCTGCAGGAACGTCGACAGCGAGTCGAGGTCGGTCGTCATCCGCGTCATGATCCGGCCGGACAGTTCGCGTTCGTAGAAGTCGAGCCCGAGCCGCTGAAGGTGCGCGTAGCTGCGGATGCGCAGCCCGTAGAGCATCCGCTCGCCGGTGCGCGCGGTGATCAGGGTCGAGGCCGCGCCGACCAGCCAGCCCGCCGCGACGAGCAGCACGCCGAGCACCGCGGCCAGGCCGAGCGCGCTCGTGTCGGTTTTGCCGACGCCCGCGTCGATGGCGTGCCGCACGATCGGTGGGAAGCCGACGCCGATCAGGGCGTCGAGGGCGAGCAGCGCGAGGGTGGTCAGGATCAACCAGCGGACCGGTCGCAGCAGCCGGCCGAGCCGGAACCGCGGATCCGGTTGCCGCTGTTGCTGTTCGTCGAGTTCGGGCTGTTCGGTGGCGGGCGGCAGGAGCTCGATGGTGCGCCGCAATTCCGGGGTCTCGCTGAGGTCGGCGGCGGCCGCGGCGAAGGTCGTCGCCGAGCCGGTGCCCGCCCGCGGGCCCGCCTCGTGCGTGACCGGGTGGTGCCCGGCGGGACCGGGCAGGCGGATGACCCGATCGGCATGGGTCAGTGTGGATTCCCGATGCGCCAGGATCAGGGTGGTCCGTCCCCGCTGATCGGGCAAAGTATCGAAGATCGCGGCCTCGGTGATCGCGTCCACCGCGGAGGTCGCGTCGTCGAGCACCAGCACGCGCGGGCGCGCCAGCAGCGCCCTGGCCAGCGCGATGCGCTGGCGTTGCCCGCCGGACAGGGTGAGGCCGCGTTCGCCGACGACGGTGTCGTAGCCGTCGGGGAGTTCGGTGATGAACTCGTCGGCCGCCGCGGCTTGCGCGGCCGCCCTGATCTCGGTGTCGGTGGCGTCCGGGCGGCCGAGCGCGATGTTCGCGGCGATGGTGTCGGAGAACAGGAACGGGTCGTCGAACACGACCCCGATCGCGCCGCGCAGTTCGGACGCGCTGACCTCGGCGATATCGACCGGATCGGCGGGAGTCGAAGCGTCCGTCGCGGATTCGCCGAAGAGCCGGATGCGGCCCGCGTCCGGGGCGTAGAAGCGTGGCAGCAGCAGCGACAGCGTGGTCTTGCCCGAGCCCGCGGGTCCGATGATCGCCACGGTCTCCCCGGGCCGCACCGTCAGGTCGAGTTCGCGCAGCACCGGGCGTTCGGGGTCGAAACCGAAAGTGAGCGAATCGATCTCGATGCCGAGGGGGCCGTCGGGCAGTGGCGCGGGCGTGGGCGGGTCGGTGACCACCGGCGCGGTGTCGATCACCTGGTAGACGCGTTCGGCCGCCGCGCGGGTCAGCTGCGCGAGCACCAGTGCGCCGGACATGATCCTGGCCGTCCCGGTCAGCGTGGCGACGTAGGCGGCGAACGCGACGAAGGTGCCGATCCCGATCGAGCCGTGCAGCGCCAGATAGCCGCCCAGCACGATCACCCCGACCATGCCGAGCTGCGGGATCGCCGCCACGGTCGGGGCGAAGCGGGAATCGACCCTGGCCGCCCGCATGCGCTCGGAATACAAAGTGCGACTGTGCCGTTCGAGCACGTCGACCATGCGGGCCTCCTGTCCGAAGCCCTTCACCACCCGCACACCGGTGACGGTCTCCTCGACGTGCTGGGCGACCTCGGCGGCCCGCTGCTGCGCCGACCACGTCGCCGCGTAGAGCCGCGGCCGCACCCGGGCCACGACCACGGCGATCGCGGGCACCACCAGCAGCGCCACCGCGGCGAGCGGCGGCGAGAGCCACACCATGACCACCGCGGCCAGCCCGAATTGCAGCACCGCCATGCCGGACAGCGGCGCCATCGCGAGCAGGCCCTGCACCAGCTGCAAGTCGGTGATCGAGCGCGACACCACCTGCCCGGTTCGAATCGCGTCCTGTCCGGTGCCGTCCAGGCGTTGCAGGGACGCGAGCAGGTCGACGCGCAACGAATGTTGCACGTCCAGCGACAGTTTCCCGGCGAGCAGCCTGCGCCCGAATCCGGCAGCGAAGCGCGCGGCGGCGAGCAGGAGCAGCAGCCCGGCGACGACCCCGATGACCGACGTGGCGCCGTGCCCCGCGGCATCGACCGCGCGCTTGGTCAGCAGCGGGGCGGTGATCTCCACGGCGGCACCGGCCAGGATCGTGACGGTGAGGCCGGCAAGGGTGCCGGGATGGGTGCGGCTCTCGGTCCACAGCCTGCGAATCCAGCCGGGACCGCCGGACGTGCGCTCAGCCGACCCGGTGCGTTCTCTCGCTTCGACAACCCCGCCCATAACCATCCACGGTAACGACGCCTACCGACACGTCATTTGTTCCCGCGGCGGCCCGCACGGTCAGAGATCGCGGGTACGCAGCAGCCACCAGCCCGCGCCGGCGATGCCCGCGGTCCACAGCAACAGGACCACCACCCCGACCGGCCCGGGGGCGAGGAAGGCGTTGTCGGTGAAGGAGCCGATGGCGATGGTGCTGATGGTGGCCGAGCCCGGCAGCAGCGTGACGAATCCGTCGATGCCGAGGCTGTGCGCGACCACCCAGATCAGCGGTTCGACGACGATCAGCCAGCCGAACACCGCGAGCAGCGCCGTGCTGGGGGACCGCAGCAGCAGGCCGAGCCCGGCACCGAGCAGCGACCAGCAGATCGCGGCGAGCAGACCGCCGCCGAGCACGGCGAACAGTTCGAGGCCGACCTGGAATTTGCCGCGCCCGAGGCCGAACAGCGCCGCGAGCGCGACCAGTTCCACCGCGAGCGCGGCCACCGCCGCGAACACCCCGGTGACGACCAGTTTCGCGAGGGCGAGCCGGTCCCGATCGGCGCTGAACAGCGCGGTGACCGGCATCGAGCGGTACCGGAATTCCGCGCCGCTGCCGAGCGCCCCGAACACCACGGCCGCGACGGCGACCGCGGCGAGGCCGAGGTAGAGGCCGTTGGTCGCGGCGCCCGTGACGGGTTCGCCCCTGGGGTCCGGTTTGCCCGCCAGCAGCGCCGCGGCCACACTCGCGATCAGCGTGATGGTCAGCGGCAGGCTCGCGAGGAGCCGGCTCGGCCGCAGCGTGACGACCTTGCGCACCTCGGTGTACAGGGACGGGACGAGGTCGGGCGGCAGGGTGATGCTCATCGTGGAATCCCGTAGCTCATCGGCGGCGTCGGGGCCGCGGTTCCGGACAGGCCCGGGTAGTGCGCGGGCGCCGGAGTCGGCGGTTTGGTCAGCGCGGCGAGCACCCGGTCGGGGTGGATCAGGTCGGGTATGACGCTGTCCAGCCGCACCTGGGCCGCCGCGGCGGCATCGCGGATCTCGGCCTCGGTGGCCTCGGCGACCGCGAGCCTGCCGTCGGGCCGGATGACGGCGTCGGTGAAGCCGCGCGCGGCCAGCGTGGTCGCCAGCGCGATGGGCGTGGACGCGGCGACGACGAGCCGGTCCGGGTGCCCGCGCCGCAGCTTGGCCGGGCTGCCCGCGTACACCACCGCGCCCGCGTTCAGCACGATCACCTCGTCCGTGCCCGGCAGCACGGCGGCCAGGCTCTCGCTGGTCAGTACGGCGCTGCCGCCGCGTTGTGCGTGCCTGCGCAGAAACTCTTGCAGCCAGCCACGTTCCGCGGCGTCGAGGCCCGCCATCGGCTCGTCGAGGACCAGCAGCGGCGGGTCGGCGAGCAGGGCGGTGGCCAGGGCAAGCCGGGTCTGCTGTCCCGCCGAGAGCGCCGCGCACCTGGTGTCGGCCGCCGCGGCGAGCCCGACGGCGTCGAGCACCTCCCGCACCCGCGCGTCCGGCACGCCGACCGCCGCCGCGTACACCCAGAGGTGATCGCGGGCACTGCGGCCGGGATGGATGCCGCGCGGTGCCAGGACACCACCGACCACATGCGCGGAGCTCGTCGCGCCGGCACGGGATCGATCCGTGCCGGGCCCGCCGATCGAGGCGGTGCCCGAGGTCGGTTCCAGCAGCCCGAGCAAGATGCCGACGATCGTCGACTTGCCCGCCCCGCGCGGTCCGACCAGCGCGGCGGTGCTGCCCGACGGCACGGCGAAGCTCACGTTCTCGACGGCCGAGACCAGCCCGTACCGCTTGGTCAGCCCGCGCACGGCGAAGGCGAGTGGGCGCACGGCGCTCACCGCGGCGTCGTCGGCGGTTGCGGCTGGACCGGATCGATCGCGGTGAGCGGGTCGGCGTCGATGATCAGATGCCGGTCGGCGGGCCAGACCACCGGCGCGGGCCCGAAAGCCTTGCGCGCGTTCTCGATCGTGGACTTGCCCATCGCCCGGTTGCCGACGCCGCCGATCACCGCGCCGATGCCCGCTGGCACCACCTTGCCCGCCATCAGCGCGGCGCGCCGGGTGATGAAGCGGATGATGAAACGCTTGAGCAGCGAATCGTTCATGGAGGAGAGACCGGGGATCCGGTTCGCGAACACCGTGCCCCAGTTCTTGGCCGAGGTGCCGACGGTCTTCTGCACGATCTCCATGCCGCCCTCGCCGAGCACCACGGCGAGCACCAGGGCTCTGCGCTGTTCCTTGTCGTCGGGGGAGATGCCGTGCACCGCCGCCACCGCCAACGTGAACAGCGCCGAGACCTCCATGAAGAACGTGGTCTCGGCGCTGACCGCGGCGACCGCCGCGACGGTGCCGACGCCGGGTACCGCGGCCGTCGCGCCGACGGCGCCGCCGCTGCCGGTCACCGCGAGCAGGTACTGGTTCTCCAGGCGCGTGATCACCTGCGCCGGGGTTTCGTCGGGATGGGCACGCCGGATTCGATCGACATATTTCGCGACCGCGGGGGCCTGTAGGCGAGACCCCGTATCGAGCAGCTGAACCACCGTCTTCTCGAACGCGCCTTTGAACATCGGCGGCACCCTCCTCTTCCGGTCTGCTGGTTGAACTGTAGGGCACCGGCGCGTCGGCTCGCCGGACGCCGCGGTCACCGTCCACAGCTCGTCATGACAACGATGTACCCAGCCGGATCGGTTCCAGCCGATCCGATTCGCCGGATCAGTTCGGGCGATGCGCCGCGGGCACCTGCTCGGCCCGCGCGGGCGGTGGCGGCGGGGTGCCGTCGCCGAAGGGGCGCCCGCCCAAGCCTTCCCGGCCGTGCGGGGTCAGCCAGTTCGTCAGCTCCGGTCCCTTCGGCACGACGCCGGTCGGATTGATGTCGCGGTGCACCACGTAGTAGTGCTGCTTGATCTGCGCGAAATCGACGGTGTCGCCGAATCCGGGGGTCTGGTAGAGGTCACGCGCGTACGCCCACAGCACCGGCAGCTCGGTGAGCTTGGACCGGTTGCACTTGAAATGGCCGTGATAGACCGGATCGAACCGGACCAGCGTGGTGAACAGCCGCACATCGGCCTCGGTGATCGTGTCACCGACCAGATAGCGTTGCGTCGCAAGGCGTTCGGAGAGCCAGTCCAGGCGGGCGAAAAGCCGATCATAGGCGGCCTCGTACGCGTCCTGCGTGCCGGCGAACCCGCAGCGGTACACGCCGTTGTTCACGTCACGGAAGACGGCGAGGTTGACCTCGTCGATCTCCGCGCGCAGCGCCTCCGGATACAGCTGCGGCGCGCCGTCGCGATGGAAGGCGGTCCACTCGGTGGAGAAATCCAGGGTGATCTGCGCGTAGTCGTTGGTGACCACCTGCCCGGTCGGCACGTCGACCACCGCGGGCACGGTGATGCCGCGCGGGTAGTCGGGGAATCTGGCCAGGTAGGCGTCGCGCAGCCTGGGGATGCCGAGCACCGGGTCCACCCCGCCGGGATCGAGGTCGAAGGTCCAGCTGAGTTTGTCGTGGGTCGGCCCGCACAGGCCGAGCGAGAGCACGTCCTCGAGGCCGAGCAGCCTGCGCACGATCAATGTCCGGTTGGCCCATGGGCAGGCTCGCGCCGCCACCAGCCGGTAGCGGCCGGGTTCGACCGGATAGCCGTCGCGGCCGTCGGCCGTGATCCGGGTGGTGATGTAGTTCGTATCCCGCTTGAACTCGCCAGGCTCGACGTAGGAACCGTTTTCCACCGACTTGGTCACCCGAACAGTCTGGCAGAAAGTGGTCCTAGGCTCAGGGCATGACAGACACCAAGGCCACGCGCCTGGAACGGCAGAGCACCGATGGCGGCGCGCAGGTGGCGACCCTGACGCTGGCCCATCCACCGCTGAACCTCTTCGATCAGGCCATGCTCGACGCCCTGACCTCGGACATCGCCGACCTCGCCGCCGACCCGCCGCGCGCGGTCCTGCTGCGCGCCGAGGGCAAGGTGGTCTCGGGTGGCGTCGATGTACACGTCTTCGATGGGTTGTCCCCCCAGCAGGGGGCAGAGCTGTGGCGCACCCTGTTCGCGGGGATAATCCACCCGCTCGAGGCGCTGCCGTGCCCGGTGGTGTTCGCCGCGCACGGGCTGACCCTGACCGCCGCCTTCGAGATCGCGCTGGCCTGCGACATCATCCTGGCCGCGCCGAAGGCGAAGTTCGGGCTGGTGGAAACCGTTGTCGGACTGACCCCGTCGATGGGCGGCCCGCAGCGGCTGGCCGAGCGGGCGGGCTCGGGTCGCGCGCGTGAGTTCGTGATGACCGGCGACCTGTACGACGCGGCGACCATGGCCGAGTGGGGCGTGGTGAACGCGGTGCACGACGACGTCGACACGGCGGCAAGGGAATTGACGCACCGGCTCGCGCAGGGCCCGACCGTCGCGCACGCCGCGACCAAGAAGATCATCGAGGCGTGGCGTTCCGGCGGTGTGGCGCACGCGGATTCGGTGACCCCCGAGGTGTCCGGCGCGCTGTTCGACACCGCCGATCTGAAGGGCGCGGTGCGCAGCTTCCTCGAGGTCGGGCCGGGCAAGGCGACCTATACCGGGCAATGACGGGGAGGGGGTGACAAGCAGGACACGTTCATCGCCTATCACCGCGAAATTGTGACGCGCATCATATAGTCGCAGTGCCTGCTGACTCGAGGCGTGCGGAGGACGGATGTCGCAGTTGCTCGTCGAATACCCCCTGTCTCGTCCCCATGCGCGTGATACGCCGTTGGCGCGCGGCGCCGACGGCGTGCTGCGCTACGGCAACCTGACGCCCGCGCTCACCGAACTGCTCGACCTACAGGTACATGCGTTCTCCACCCGGGAGGCCGTGGTCGAGATCGGCGGCCCGCGGCTGACCTATCGGGAGCTGTGGCACTCCGCCTCGCGGATCGCGGGCGGGTTGCAGGAACACGGCATCGGCTACGGCGACCGGGTCGCGGTGCACATGCCCGCTGGCGTGCGCTGGGTGCAGGCGTTCCTCGGCGCGTTGCTCAGTGGCGCGGTGCCGGTGCTGGTGCACGACGGCCTGCCCGATGCGGTGGCCGAGCGGGTGATCGCCGACAGCAGTGCCGATTTCGTGCTCGGCCGCGATATCGCGCGCGGCGCGGACCTGCCGGACGGGGCCGCGTTCATCGATGACGGTGCGGCACTGGGGGATCTGGCCCTGCTCAGCTACACCAGCGGCAACCCGCTGTGCCCCGCTGCCGCCCCGAAGGGCGTGGAGCTGACCAACGAAAACCTGCTCTCGGCAATCCGTTCGGTGGTTTCGGCCCTGGATCTGCCCACCGACGGCCTGCGCAACCTGGTGCTGCTGCCGCTGGCGCACGCCAGCGGATGCGTCGATCAGCTCCTGCCGACCTTCGCGGTCGGCGGCACCGTCGTGCTCGCCAAGGACTGCCGCGGGCTCGCGGAAGCCATTGTGGCCGAACGGATCGACATGGTGTCGGCGACACCGCGGATCTTCGCCGGGCTGTTGCCCGAGCTGGCCGTGCGGCGGGCCGACGGCCTGGACACCGGCGGCATCGCCAGGATCAGCAAGGCGGACCATCGCGCCGAGCGGGCGGCGACGCCTGCCACTCCAGCGGATCTGGCCGCCGAACTACGCGCGCTGTTCCCGGCCGCGCGGCAGTGGTCGGTCTGGGGTGCCACCGAGACCAGCGGTATCGGCCTGGCCATGGACGAGTCGCTGGCCCCGGACGCGGCCGACGCCCGCGCGGTGCTCGGATTCCCGTTCGGCGGTACGGAATTGGCGCTGTACGGCCCGCGCGCGGCGGCCGGTCACGGCGAATTGCTCTGCCGCGGCCCGAATGTCACGCCGCGCTACTGGAACGATCCGACGACCACCGCGGCCCGTTTCACCGGAACCTGGTTCCACACCGGCGACCAGGTCTCCATCGACGCCGATGGGCTGGTGCGCCGCGGCGCGGCCCGCGCCGAATGAACCGGCCTCACTCCAGCATTCGCTCACGCAGCCGGGCGCGCAGTTCCGGCGTGATCCCCGCGGTTGTCAGATAGGTGTCCACATCACCGTGCAGTTCGTGCATCGAGTCGGTCGCGATCGTCAGGTATTCGTCGCGCACGCCCAGCAGATCCACCGAGAGTTCTTCCCCGGCAAGCAGTTTCGTGGTCATCATGGCGCGCAGCGCGGGGATGGCGCCGTTGCTCTGCCGGTAGTCGGCCTGCACGTCGGTCTCGCTCACCCCGACCGCGCGCAGCAGCGTGGCCACCGCCCAGCCGGTCCGGTCCTTGCCCGCGGCGCAGTGCACGAGCACCGCGCCGTCACCGCGCACGATCGACTCGGCGATGGCGGTGATCGCGGCGTGCGCCTCGGGCAGGGCCGGGAACATTCGGTAGACCTCGAGCATGTGCCGGAAGGCCGAATCGGGGGTGGCGTGGTGCGGTGGCGCCTCGGCCATTCGCGAGTCGAACGGCGTGACCGTCACCCGGACCTCCGCGGGCACCCGGTCGTGGCCGATGTGGTCGATCTCGCGCTCGCCGCGCAGGTCGTGCACGTCGCTGACGCGCAGTTCACGCAGGGCGGTCAGGCCCGCCTCGTCGAGGCCGCTGAGCTGGGCCGAGCGCAGCAGCACGCCGGGGCGCACCTTGGCGCCGTCGACGGTGCGCAGTCCGCCGAGGTCGCGGAAGTTGAAGGTGCCGGAGATGAAGTACTGATCGGCAGGCGGCGAGAGAGTCACCGATCCAGGCTATCGGCCCGTCGGCGTCGGATGGGTGTCGTTCCCGGATCGGGTTTCGCACGGACGGATGTCCGATTCGGGCCGTTCGGCTGTGTGATCGGCCACAGCGGCGGGGAGTCTCGTGTACCCGCACGTACAGTAGACAACGGTCTACTTCCGGTCGGGCAGGGCCGAGAGTGACCCCGAGAGAAGGTTTTCGGCGCAGGGCAGGGGGGTACCCCTATGGTTCCGTTTGGGTAACAAAACATTCTTTCAGTCCGGAATTCCCCACTGAACCTGTTCTTAAACCCCGAAAACCCTCTACCATTGATGAACGTTGGACCGGGCAGCCTGGTATTTCCAGCGGAGTGCCCGCCAAGTTCAGCGAGTCGCGCCGACGAGGGTGCGCGAGTTCTTTTCGCCGAGGGAGTCGTCGTTGAGCGTACGTGGAGACATAGCGGAGGTACGGCTTCGGCCGACCATCTGCGAGGCCGTCGAAAAGGCGGCCGCCTCACTGGACCATGGTGGTGTGCGCGCGTTGCGCGTGCTGTTGCATGCCGGTGTCAGCGCCTACTGGCCGCTGGTCAAGGCCACGCCGTGCAAGCAGGTCCGCGCCTACGAAGCGACGGTGCAGACGCTGCGGGAGCGCTGGGATGCGCAGACCGATTGCCTCGCCGACCCCGCCGCGACGGCGGTGTACCGGGAAATGGACAGCGAGGTCGCCGCTTTTCTGCGGCTGTGTGCCGACCGTTCGGGCGCGCAGTGGCTCGAGCCGGTGGAGGCCATCGCCACCTACGCGGTTTCGGTGCTGCAGGGTACCGTGTTGCGCTGGCTTGCCGACTGCAATGACGAAACAATGCTGGTGGTGCTCGACGATCTGGTGAGCAGCCTGGCCACGCGGGCCGCCGAAGTCTGACGCTGCGCATACTGGACGTTTGACCAGTTTGGTGGTTGAGTGGGTTTGTGAGCGCCCCGACACCCTTCGCGCGTCTGCACGCGGCCACCGCCGAACTCGATCCTCCGCTGGCCGCCCTCGATCTGGCCACCCTGCGCGCGAATGCCGCCGGGCTGGTGCAACGGGCGCGTGGTGTCCCCATTCGGGTCGCCAGTAAATCCGTGCGCTGCCGGGCCGTGCTCGCCGAGGTGCTCGGCGAGGATCTCACCGCCGCGGGCGGATTCGCCGGCATCATGTCCTACTCGCTGCCCGAGGCCATCTGGTTGGTCGGGCACGGCGCCCGTGACGTACTGCTCGGCTACCCGACCGTGGACCGGGCCGCGCTGGCCGAACTCGCCGCCGACGACATCCTCCGCGACTCGATCACCCTGATGGTCGACGACGTCGAGCAGCTCGAACTCATCCGTGCAGCGCTGGGCACCGACCGGGTGCGCCCGCGTGTCTGTGTCGATGTCGACGCCTCGCTGCGCGTCGGCCCGCTGCACCTGGGTGTGCGGCGCTCGCCGATCCGTACCCCGGAGCAGGCCGCCGCGCTGGCGGTCGAGGCGATGCGGCGCGGCTTCGACGTGGTCGGCGTGATGACCTACGAGGCGCAGATCGCGGGCCTGCCCGACACCAATGTCGCTGTGCGCCTGATGAAACGGGCGTCGGCGGCGGAGATCACCAAGCGCCGCGCGCGCGTGCTCGACGCGGTGCGATCGGTGACCGGCAAGCTCGAGATCGTGAACAGCGGCGGCACCGGCTCCATCGAGGTCAGCATCGCCGACGCGGAGGTCACCGAGGTGACGGCGGGTTCGGGTCTGTACGTGCCGACGCTGTTCGATCACTACCGCTCGTTCGCCCCGCACCCCGCGCTGTTCTTCGCCACGTCGGTGCTGCGCCGTCCGACGCCATCGATCGCGACGGTGTTCGCGGGCGGGTATATCGCCTCCGGCCCGACCGGGCCATCTCGTGCGCCGAAGCCGGTGTGGCCCAACGGATTGCGGCTGCTCGGCAGCGAAGGCACCGGCGAGGTGCAGACGCCGCTGGCGGGCGCCGCGCAACTGCGGATCGGCGACCGGGTCTGGTTCCGGCACGCCAAAGCCGGCGAGCTCTGCGAACGTTTCGAGCGGATCCACCTCGTCGACGCCGACGGCACTCGCACCACCGTGCCCACCTATCGCGGCGAGGGCACCTGCTTCGGCTGACGCGGCGCGGTGTTCACCGCGAAAGGCGCAGGAACCCGGCCAGATCGGGCAGCTCGTCGGGGCTCGCGGGCAGGTACTCGGTGAGCAGTGGTGAGCGGATGATGATCGCCTTCCACATCGCGCGGCACAGCGCGGCGTGAATCAGGGCACGCGACAACAGGAACGGCATACCGTAGGGCGCGTCGGCGGGGCTGGACGTGGTCATCGACAGCAGGACCACCGCGGCCTCCCGGCCGCGGAAACGATCCGGCGTGCCGACGAGCACGTCCTCGATCTTGGCCCGCGCGAGCAGTGTTCGGATGCGTCCCACCTGGGCGGCGTAGGGCGTGACGACGAAGATGTCGTGCGGGTGCAGTCGCCGGGTCGTCGTGCCGGTGCTCCAGTTCATGGTGAGCAGCGCGCGCACCCGCCGCACCACCTCGCGCGCCTCCTCCGCCGACTCCGTCGCGTTGCCGTGGTGCGGCACCAGGACGGTGCTCACCCCGGCCGGTTCGGCATCGAGTTCCCTTGCCCGGGTGATGGTTTCGTTGGACCGCAGTCGCCCGTCGTAGTAGAGCCGGGAGATCGGGTCGCAGACGCTCGGATGCATCCGCCAGGTGCGATCGAGGAAGTAGCCGCGGGCCGCGGGCAGCGTGTGCCGCCCTTCGGCGAGCCAGCCGAGCACCGATTCGCCGACCGGCTCCGGGTGCGCGCTGTGCGGGACGGGCGGTACCGGATCGCCGAGCAGCAACAGGTTTCGCGCGCTGACCCCGGCCGCGACCGCGTCGGCCAGCGGGAACCGGCCCGCGTCGGCGATCACCAGCAGGTCGAGGCTTTCGCGCGGCACCATGTCCTCGTTGGCGAAATCCGTTGTGGTGCCGCCGAGCACACAGCCGCTGATGGCGTTGTCCAGGAACCGCGGGTAGCGGCTCGCCGCGATGACGGCCCACTCCGGGCCCACCGATTCGGCGTCCTTCTTGGCGACCAGCTCCGGGAGCACGCCGATCCGCACCACCGCGTCGAGCAGGTTCTCCACCGTCGAATGCGCCTGGCCGACTATGCCGATGCGCCACTTGTCCTTGGTGACAAGGCGTTCCAGCACCCGGGCCGCGGTGGCGGTCTTACCGGTGCCGGACGGGCCCTGCACCGCCACGTAGGAATGGTCGAGCGCGCGTACCGCGGTGGTGATCGCGGCGGCGTGGTCGCCGTGCACCTCGGGCAGCGCGGCGCCCGAGCGCAGCCGGGGCGCGCGGCGGGCGAGCAGATCGA
Organism: Nocardia brasiliensis; assembly: GCF_011801125.1. Lineage (NCBI taxonomy): Bacteria > Bacillati > Actinomycetota > Actinomycetes > Mycobacteriales > Nocardiaceae > Nocardia > Nocardia brasiliensis. Next base: position 6,556,277 of record NZ_CP046171.1, on the reverse strand, counting down.
ACACGGCGCCCTCCGGGATCTCCGGCAGCGCGACGAGCAACTGCTGTGCCGCGAATTCCACTGCGATCTCGGCGTGTTCGTCCCAGGCCGGTAGGCCGGGCGCGATCGCGGTCGGTAGCTCGTCGTAGGGTTCGCAGCTGTCCGGTAGCAGTTCCTCCAGCCGCACGGTGTCGTCGAATTCGGCGTCCACCGAGCAGCCGAGCACGGTGGCGACGGCGGTGGCCCGGCGGCCGACCGCGGTGACCATGCCTGCCGCCGCGGGCCGGTCGTAGAAGGTGTAGACGGTGGTCCCCGGCGTCAGCACGGTGGCGGGTCCCGGACCGCCGCCGAGCCAGCTCGAGCCGATCCGCCCGGTCAGCGTCAGATAGCGGCGCATGGTCGGCCGGTCCGGGCTGCGATGCCACTTGGTGTCGACGGTGCCCCATTCGGCGATCAGCACCCCCGGGGCGTCGGCCCATTCGTCGACGGGATGGCTCAACCGGTCGACGTGCGCCCACCACAGCGGCTGGCGTTCGCGGCGGTGGTAGCCGAGCGCCGCCGCCATCATCGCGGCCACGTGCCCCGGTTGGTCCTGCGCCGCCGCGTATTCGGCGAGCGCCGCCTCGAACGAGGAGGGGCGCGACGGCGGCATGGGCTCGGTCTCCTGCGGGCCCGGCACCTGGCACCAGGGCACCGCCCGCTCCAGCGTCACCGCCTGCGGATCTATCCGCTGCTCGGCCGCGCGGTCGAGCAGCCAGTCCCGCAACCGCAGCACCGTCAGGCAATCCCGTTGCGCGGCGGGCGAATGCGCGGCCCCTGGCAGCAGTTGCGCCAGCTTGCTCAGGCGATAGGAGCGTTCCCCGACGATCAACGCGTTGCGCACGATCGGGTACAGATCGACCAGCACGCCGTCGCAGAGCAGTTCGTCCACGATCTCTTCCCCGACACCGGAACTGCCGCTGCACCGCAACAGCGCGGTGCGCACCGCCGAGGTGTAGTGATAGACGTGCATGTCCGGATACATCCGCCTGCGCTGCGTGAGGTAGTCGAGCACCTCCGCCAATGCCTGGCGCTGCCCGGCGGCTTCGCTGCCCGGTACCCCCTCGGTGCCGAACGGTCCGCGGAAACTCAGGTGCACCGTGCCCGGCCCGCCGACCTCCACCGACAGCGCGCTGCGCACCCCACCCTCGACGGTGAGCGACAGGTCGCCGGGGGAGGGCGGCGGTAGCGCGCCGAGCGCGATCGGGTCGAGCAGGCTGTGCGTCGGCAGGCCGGAATCCTCCCGGCGCAGCTGGATTTCGGCCTGCTTGCGCAGCGCGGCGAAGGTGCGCGGCGGCACTCCGCGCACGGTGCCCTCGGTACCGGCCAGCCGATCGATGGTGTGCACGCCCGCCTCGCGCAGCCGGGCCCGCGTGGTGGTCGCCATGCCTGCGACCAGCAACAGATCGCGCGCGGCCACCGAGGCCGAGGTGCAGACCGGGCAGCGACCGCACGCGAGATAGCGCGGATCGCCCCACTGCACGGGTAGCAGTTCGCTGAGCTTCTCCTCCATGATGTGCGCCACGCGCCTGCGGCGCGCCCGATACACCGGGACCAGGTCGTGCACCGCGTACGCGGTGTTGTCTGCGCCGAGGTGCAGCCGCACCAGCGGGCCGGTCAGCGAGCCGCTGTGGTCGACGGCGTCGGCGCAGGCGGCGAGTTCGAGTGCGGCGCCGACACGTTCGGGCCGCTCGGACGCGCTGCCGTGCACGGTGTAGCGCACCCGATGGTCGGCGCGGACCAGGAAATCGCAGGAGCAGTCGAAGCCGCCGTCGAAGAAGGTGGCGCCGGAGATCACCGGCGCGCCCGCACGCAGTGCCGCGGTGGTTTCGGCGGCGGCGGCGCGCAGGGCGGCGATGGTGGCTTCGGGATCGTCGGATTCGGGTCGCGGCACCGGGATCTGCACCATCGCGCTGCCGAAGCGGGCGCGAAAGTCGCTGAGCCTGCGGTCCCTGGCCGGGTCGGGTCGTTGCCGCGCCGCGGCGGGCGTCGCGCCGGTCGCCACGGAATCGGCCGCGACCGTACCGAGTTCGGTGTCGAGGGCACGCAGCAGCGCGAATTCACAGTGCGCCGCGCGCACGAGATCGACGGCGGAGCAGACGACACGATCACCGAACACGAACAAACGCGGCCCTCCTGTGTCTCTGCGGGACACCCCCACCCGGTCGACATCGATGAGCGGCTCGCGCCATTGTCGCTCATCACGCCTCGAGTTTGCGCGGGACACCCGCTGCCGCTGGGTCCTGTGTCGAAGTCACACCCGGCGTCTCCGCGGTTCGGCTCGTCGCATGGCCGCGTTGTCGTTGCCGGGCGACGAGCTGAACCACGGATGCATCCGGCCGGAGTTCGACACAGGGCTCAGTTGCTTCATTACGCACCCGACGGCAACACTGTAGCTAGCCGGTCTGACCTCGGCTTACCCTCCCCGGTTCAGGAGCGTGGCTTACGCCGTTCCGTGCGCTTGCCGTTGCCGCCCTCGCGGCGCGGGCCACGGGCGAACGAGCGCTGTCCCGGCGGGCCCTGATCGGGCGTGAGTTGAATGAGCACACCGCTGATCCTGGTGCGCCGCAATGCTTCCAGCGTTTCCGGCGGTAGGTTCGCGGGTAGCTCGACCAGGCTGTGGTCGGGCCGGATGCTGATGTGCCCGAAGTCGCTGCGGCGCAGGCCGCCCTCGTTCGCGATGGCGCCGACGATCGCGCCGGGCACCACGCGGTGCCGCTTGCCGACGCTGATCCGATAGGTCGCGAGCTCGGCGCCGGTGTGGCGCTGATGCCCGCCGAAACCGGAACGGTCGTCTTCGCCTTCGAACCGGCGCGGCCGTTCCCTGCGCTCGCGCACCGGCTCCGGCGGCTCGGGCTGCATCAGGAAGTTGTCGCCGTCGCGGGAGAGCACGGCCAGCGCGGCCGCGATGTCGACCAGCGGAATGTCGTGCTCGCGTTCGTAATCCTCGATGAGCCTGCGGAACAACGCGAGGTTGGCCGAGGTCAGGCTCTCGGTGATGTCGTCGCCGAACTTGGCGACGCGCTGGGCGTTCACGTCGTCCACGCTGGGTAGCTGCATCTCTTCCAGCGGATGCCGGGTGGCGCGCTCGATCGCCTTGAGCAGGTGCCGCTCGCGCGGGGCGACGAACAGCAGTGCCTCACCGCTGCGCCCGGCCCGGCCGGTGCGGCCGATGCGGTGCACGTAGGACTCGGTGTCGTGCGGGATGTCGTAGTTGACCACGTGCGAGATGCGGTCCACGTCCAGGCCGCGTGCGGCGACGTCGGTGGCGACGAGGATGTCCAGCGTGCCCGACTTCAGGTGACCGATGGTGCGCTCGCGCTGGTTCTGCGCGATGTCGCCGTTGATCGCGGCCGCGGAAAAGCCCCTGGCGCGCAGCTTTTCGGCGAGCTCCTCGGTGGCCTGCTTGGTGCGCACGAAGATGATCATCGCCTCGAACGACTCGACCTCGAGGATCCGGGTGAGCGCGTCCAGCTTGCGCTGATGCGAGACCTGCACCCAGCGCTGGGTGATGTTGGTGGCGGTCGAGGTCTTCGACTTGACGGTGATCTCGACCGGATCGTTGAGGTACTGCTTGGAGATCTTGCGGATCGCCGCGGGCATGGTCGCCGAGAACAGGGCGACCTGCTTGCCCGCCGGGGTGTCCTTGAGGATGCGTTCGACGTCCTCCTGGAAGCCCATTTTCAGCATCTCGTCGGCCTCGTCGAGGACGAGGTACTTCAGCTGCGACAGGTCGAGCGTGCCCTTCTCCAGGTGATCGATCACCCGGCCCGGCGTGCCGACCACCACGTGCGCGCCGCGGCGCAGGCCCGACAGCTGGACACCGTAGGCCTGGCCGCCGTAGATCGGCAGCACGTGCAGCCCGGGGATATGGGTGGCGTAGCGGCCGAACGCCTCGGCCACCTGGATCGCGAGCTCCCTGGTCGGCGCGAGGACCAGCGACTGCGGGAGTTTGCCGGAAGTTTCGAGACCCATCAGGATCGGGATCGCGAACGCCGCGGTCTTGCCGGTGCCGGTCTGTGCGAGGCCGACCACATCGGCGCCGGACAGCAGTGGCGGAATCGTCGCAGCCTGAATCGGCGACGGCGACTCGTAGCCCACATCGGCGATGGCCGCGAGGATGCGGTCATCGATGCCGAGATGGGCGAAAGTCGGGCCGTCGTTGTCCCTGTCGTTGTCGCCAGGAACGCTGTCGACCTGATTGGTACTCATTGACCAGGAGTTTACTGGGTTGGCTTCCAGATGTTTCCCTCGCCGTCCTGGTCATACTGATCACACCTGGCTGGAGCGATTTAGCAACTCTGGGAAGCTCCGGTGCGATCTGGAGGGTTCCCGCTGGATTTCGTAGGGATTTCGTAGAGGTCGGAGCACTCCCAGGACTCCCGGACTAGAGGGCAGTACTTGGGCTCGAACAGGCCCGGCTAAGGGACACCCCAACCACTGGTTGCTCCGGCGCACCCCCGCTGCGGCAGTTACAACCGCGAGAATGTGTACAGATCCTTAGAACCACCGGGGACATCCTGGGCGCGGTCACCGGCGTGTCGATGTTGCGACACGCCGGTGATCTTTCAGTCGCAGCTATCGATTCGTTATCAGGATTGAGTGTCGGACATCACACGCAAACGGTCACTCTGGGCATCAGCCCGGCTCGCTTCGGGGGCCGTTCCAATCGGTCGGGCTCGGTATGGGTCGAAACGACGCCTCAATGCAACAGGCCCGATCCGTGGAATCGGATCGGGCCTGCGTTCTCGGGTCTGCGGGCGTCTACGGACGTTGAAACTCGCCGTCTCGTGCGCCAGCCACGAACGCGTCCCATTCGCCCGGAGTGAAGACAAGCGCCGGGCCGGTCGGGTCCTTGGAGTCACGGACGCCAACGTGCCCTTCCTCAAGGAACGCGACTTCGACGCATTCCTTTCCGCCGGTGGACCGACTGCTCTTGAACCACTGAGCGCCGGACAGGTCAACGTTCACGGTGCGTACTCCCTTGCTACCTGCCGAAACCGATCTCGGCTCTCCACCTCGGTCAGCGCTCTGTCTTCGAGCACTTCATACGCCCGATGGTAGCGATCCACCGCAACTGGTTTCTCCAGGTATAGGTCTCCAAGATAGTTCTCCAGGTAGACGATCGTCGGTGCCACGGGCTTACCCTTCGGGTCTAACCCGAACGACAGAATGACGAAAGGTCCGATTGGATCGCCCATCGGCACGCCTGCGGTGAACGGCAGCAGTCGAATGGTGATGTTCGCTTCGGTGCTGAGGTCTGCGAGATGGCGCAGTTGGGCGGCCATGACCTGCGGTCCACCGACAACGCGCCGTAACGCGGCTTCGTGGATCACGACGTTCAGCTTGGCTGGTTTGCGGCTGCGAGTGATCAGGGATTGTCGGTGGATCTTGATCTGTACCCGACCAGCCAACTCGGACGGGGTGTCCTCTGGGTATGCGTCGCGGGCGAGATGGCGGGCATAGTCGGCCGTTTGTAGCAGTCCAGGAATCAGGTCAGGCTGGTAGACGGTCAGCTGACTTGCCGACGATTCGAGGTCCACGTACACGTCGAAGTTCTCCGGAATGAGGTCGCCGTACTCGTGCCACCACGATTTGACGTTCGCCTGCTGGGCTAGCCCGATGAACGCTTGGGCCAGTTCACCGGGGACGTTGTAGAGGCCACACAGCTCTTTGACGTCACGCCATCGGATCTTCTCGGCGTTGCCTGTCTCCAGTCTCTGAAGTGTCGACTCGCTCCACTCCATCAGTTCGGCTGCCTGGGCGATCGTCATGTTGTTGCGTTGCCGCCAGTCCCGGAGGTGCCGGCCCAGCTGGCGTTTAGGGAGCGTGGAGCCTGTTTCAGCCATTAGATACTCCACTATGAATGTTGCTGTCATTCACAGTGAAGGAACATAAAACCCCAGGTGCACGGCCCTCTGGGGGTTCTGGAGAATTTTCCTGAAGATTCATAAAGGTGATTGTGCGTCAACATCACTGATGGTGTGCTGATTCTGGCCCGGATCGGAGAGAACTCCCCTGGAATCCGGTTCTCTCGCCCTCGGGGTCCCGTGGTGCTACGGACCCCGAGGCCGGGCCACCCGACGGGAGGACCCATGGATCACACTGACATCGGGAACACATTGCACACACGGTGCGAGTTCTATCGGCGCGTGTGCGACCTGCCAGCGGTCGTCGACCCACCGCAGTTGCAGCGGATTTCGATGCGCGCCGGACGGATCTGGGCGCTGATGATGCCCTCACCGCTCGGCGCGGCTGTGCGGATTCGAATGGATCGCCAGGGATCGCAGATCGGTCCGATTTTGTCGCATCCGCGGTCGAATCACTGGTCGTTCCTGATCGTCCCGGACCTTCCGTTCGACGCGTCGTTGTTCGCCTCGCTGTTCAGTCGGGAGGTGTCGGTGGTCCGCGACGGCGGGACGATCGCATTGCCGTCTCCTAGCGACAGTTGCTCGGTATTTCGCGAATGGATCGAACTACCGTCCGGGCCGTTTCGCCCTTCGGGGCGCGTCGTAGTCGATGCCATCGAAGCGTGCACCAGCCCCCTACGCAAGCCAATCCGGAAGATCAGCCATGTCTGAGCTAACAGAGGCGGGTCAATCTGATACGAGACCTGCTCTACCGCAGCGGGTTTCGAAGCTATCCGGGCTGACCCCGTGGCCTTTGCCTTCGGCTGTGGTGTACGAGGTGTTCTACGAAGCGCTCCGAAACTTCGACACGGAATCTGAGCCGGCCGCCGCCGAGCGCGTTGGCCTGCTCGAAGTCCGCGCGGCGTTCGCTGAACAACCAACCGTGACCATCGAGGCCACGGATCAGGGGCAGCGGTGAGCGATGAGCGCCAGGACCGTGCATCTACAGATCGCCTTGGGCGGCGTGGTCCTTCACTACGCCGCAAGCGCGGACGCCGCCGAGGCCCTGATTGCCGATGAACAGATGCACCACTACCTGGACGAGATCGCTGTAATCCCTGGCGCTGCAACTGGTCTGGTCCGCCTGCCGTGTGAGCAGCTATACGACCCCACCGTCGAATCCCTCAGAACCGCTATGCAGCAAAGGAATTCGCCATGACAGGAATACGACAATCAACTGTTGAGAACGAGTCGGCTCGGTGGTTCGTCCGCCCAGTCACGGGGGTCGTGCATCTGCTCAGCGTCCGTCGTGGCGGCGCGATCAAGACACTGCCTCACCAGCCCACGTTGGCACAGTGCCCGGAGTTGTCCGCGTCATTGCGTGAACGGATCACCCGCGACCTGAACAACGCCAACCAAGTGGTACGCACATGCAGCAGCTCATGAGCGGACGGCCCATATACTACGACGAGAATGGTGTGCTGCGCGACGGTCAAACCAACGTAGCGTTTCGGCTCGACAAGCCGAATCCGGCACGGATACACAACTTTTGGCATCGGGGAAAAGATCACTATCCCATCGACACTAGGGCTGCCGAAGAACTCGGTCAGTGCCCAGGGCTCGCCGACGCCGCTTTGGCTTCGCGCACGTTCCAGTTCGACGCGACCAAGTACCTGATCATTGAGCGTGAGATCAAACAGTTCATCGACCTCGGGGTCGGCCTGCCCGCAACCCCGTACCTCCACGAACACGCCGCGCTGTTCAATAGCGCCGTGCATGTCGTGTATGCCGACTTCGACCCCCAGGTCGCCACCTATGCCCGCGCGCTGCTCGCTTCTCAGCGGCGGGTGACCTACGTGCACGGTGACTTCACCGACCCGGTGCCCCTTCTCGCAAGCTGCAAGGAGTCGCTGGACTTCTCGGAACCGGTCGCGGTCTCGCTGGTGTCAGTGCTGGAGTACGTCCCTGGCGAGGTGGACGCCCTGATGTCGGCACTGCGTGCAAACCTGGCACAGGGTTCCTACCTGATGCTGGCCAGTCTCAGCGACCACGCCAGTACCAGCGGGGACACACAGGACCGCGGGCTCGGCGCTCTTTTCGAGGCCAACGGGATCACCTTCCGCAGCCGGGATCGCACTGAGTTCACCGAACTGTTCGGCGGGTTCGAACTCGAAGAGCCGGGCGTCGTCGCTGTCAGCAAATGGCGACCTGCCATCGAACGCGAAGAACACTGGCCGCGAACAGTTGCCCGCCGCAAGAGCCTGCCGGGCTGGGCGGGACTAGCGCGTAAAACCGCGTCCTCCGATTGACACCTACGTGTCAGACAGCTGCGGAGCGAATCCCGATCGGCTTCAGCGACTCTCAAGGGAAGGAACCGTGTCGAGTACTGGCACCGAACGCGTCGTGAACCTGTCTGCCTGCCGCGCAGCAGTCATCCGAGCAATTTCATTGTCCCTGGTGCTCGTAGCCTGCCCAGGCTGCGGAGCCAGCGTCGACCTCGTGGACGCGGTGGTTCCCGAGCATCCCAACCGAGACGGGACGCCGTGCGCGGTGGCCGGCTCGCGGGTGATCAACGACCGCATCACCAGAGACAACCTGTAACCGAATAGAAACCACCCGCGAACCGCAACCACACGCGACAACCCACATGGAGGCAACCGGTATGAGCATCCAGACCAAGAGCGCCACCTTCACACTCGACGGACGCCCCGGCGTCGAGTACGAAACAACGATCACCGAAACATTCTCCGGCGAATGGGAACTGACCGAAGTTCGCATCACGTCCTCCGGCGGCTTGGCCCAGTGGGATCTCCAGCCCAGCATCCAACGACTGGTGTACAACACCCTCCATCAACGCGACATGATGGTGTCCATGGACGGTGCAGAACCAGCCCACGAGTTCGACTGGATGGCCACATTCACCAAACACATTCTGTGCCGCAAAGGAATTCACACCATGGCGGATCTCTCAGAAAAGACTGACGCCCAGTTACTGGAGATCGCGGACATCGGACCGATCAGGGTCAACGAACTCCGCCAGGGCATCACAGCTTGGAAGGCGAAGACCGAGCATCTGAACAAACCCTCAACTGCTACATCGACCTAGGTTGAGCGATCAGACCCTGAGCGGTGAGCTTTGCCGTCCAGTTCGCCAAGCATGCCACGCCCAGCGCATGTGTCGGCCGTTGGTTGTATCTTGACCCGGAAGTGCGGGACAATGACCTGTTCCGGCCATGACGAGAAGGGGTAAGCGTGGGTACCGACGACCAGCTGAGTATGGACCTCGGCGTTGCACAAACCGCGTGGGGTAAATGGGTCGACCCGGACCGGCACAGGCGCCAGGTGCAGAAATTCATGGATTATGCGGGATTACGCGATATTCCGGACGTTCCGTGGTCCGAAGGCGATCCGGAATTGGAGAAGCTCGACGCGGTTGTGAGTGAATTGTTTCCCGACATGACTACGGCAATGGCTCCAGAGGCAGCTGATATGACGGATGCGTTTATCTGTTTCATGGGCGAATGCTTCCATAGGTACGCCGGTGCACACTGGGAAGACTACGAATGGTTCGGCCGTGAGAATTCATTTTACGATCATGTGAATCCGATATTGAAATACGGATTCCATACCGGCGGCGACACTGCGTACGGGTTGATGGAACTCATGATCGAAGACTATGATCCGGCCGACGGCGGAATGTTCTCCGGCATGGCCGGGATGATGCGCGAATTCGCGGAGGAGTACGCGTCGTCGCGTGACGGCTCATAATCGGTCGTTCTAGTTCGAAAGTTCAGATTCGGGGGTGAAGCTGGCATGCCTGATGAATACGACAAGATTCGAGAGAACTTCAATCCGCCCGAACGTGGAAGAATCTTCGAGAACGGCACCGAAGCGGTCTTTCATGACCGAGAAAAAGGGTATGTCAGCCATCCGGACCCATATTCGACGCTGCACGGCCAGAGATACTACGACAAGGCCAGGACTGACGCTCTGGGCAAGGTCCATGCCATCGATGACAAGTCAGGCCAGACTGGCAGTAAGAACGATATTCGTGAGTTGAAGAAAGACCGCGAACTTCTCGCGACACGTGAGATTGAGACGCTTACCATTCGGACTGTCGCCGGTGAGAAAATGTCAGCGGCTTACGAGAGGCGTCTAAACGAGTTACGCAATGAATTCGGTGCCAGAGTGATTCACGTCGAGATATCACGGGCGCAGGCGCGTGACGTGTTCGCGAAAGGGCTTGATCGCGAGAAAAACGCACAACAGCTCGAACTATCCGGCGTTAGGGAAAAGGCACGTGAGGGTAAGGCCAAGGCGTTAGAGAATCGCCGCGAGCAGATCGCAGAGATAGCCAAGGCTCGGGAGCGAAAAGAACGCGCTCGACAACGTCTAGAGAACATCCGGAAGATCGAACAGGCTCGGGCCGAAAGAGAACGCATGGCAATTGCGGCCGAGCAAGCCGCAAGATCAATCTCCAGAGAGGCCCCCGTTCCCGGATTCTTCACGAGGACAATTTCGGACGACCAGTCCATAGCTCGTGGAGTGCGAGAGAACGCCGAGCGGATTGCACGCGAGGAACGCGAGACGCGACAGCACGAACAAGACCGCGATCGGGAGTTGGCGAAGACGGCCGAAACTCGCGAGCAGATAAAAGTCATGAACGCCGAACTTGCCCAGGGTATAGAAGAACAGGCGCGTGAGATCAATTCGGCATGGGACAAGGGAGAAGCCGTCGCAGTCGAAAACGTGCGTGAAGCCCACACCGACCTGAGCCGCAACCTCGAAGCGATCCGAGAAGCCGAGCTAGTACAGGCACGGAACGATTTTCTGGTCTCTGGCCATACCCAGGAAGAAGTACAAGCGATTGAGCCACGCCTAGAGCAGATCCGAGAGGACAACCGCCACGAGATCGTTCAAGGGATCAATACCCTCGGTGCGATCGTGGAGCGAGGCGACCAGACCCGCGACCACGCCGACCGTGAGGCAGCAGCGGAGCGCCAACGCGATCAGGAACGGGCCGCCCAGCGGGAGGCTGCACGGGCGCAAGACGCGGCTAGGCAGGCAGCCTGCGAACGACTCCAGGAACAGGGACGACTCACGGACGCGGAGCGCGCCCTGTGGCTGGGTCAGGCGACAGACCCTCACGCGGCGGTGCGGGAGCGGCCCGGCACGGCTCCGCAGGTGCAGGGGCTTGGTCGAGACGGACATGGACAGTCGCGCGGGATTTCTCGCGACCGGTGAGGGCTTCGGGTGTCAGCCCGCCCGAGGGTCTGCGGGTCTTTCTGTTACTGACGTCGGAGTTGGCGGAGTCCGCAGATGGCGAACCCCTGACAGCGCGAAGGGCTGCCAGGGGCAATCGTCTATCCGAGGGTTCCGCCGGCCGGAACCTCCGGGCGGTAGTTGATGTTCTCCACGTTGCGTGCCCAGCGGGAAGCGATCATCGACGACAGTCGGGTGCCGCCGCGGATCGAGCAGTAGGCGGAGTTGAAGGTGCCGTTGTTGACCGGGGTGTAGGCGATCCCCAGCCGGACCGTCTTCCAGTGGTTCGGTGCCGCAGGGTCGTCTTCGGTCGGCATGTTGTCGAGTACGAACGTGTGCGAGAACGCGGACGACTGGGGATAGTTCACGCCGCCGAGCCCGGATTGCTCGAACGACATGTTGGCCACCGCGTGGAACCGCCGGGCCGTGTACAGGGTGCCGTCCGCGTTGACGATCTCGATGTTGTACTGCGGCAGAATCGGGTTATAGGTAGTGACGACGGTGAAGTACGGCGGCGAGATGATGGGAATGATCGTCTGGTTCATCGTGTAGCCAGACATGGTGGCGTGGACATCCACCCGCCACAGCCCACCGGCTTTCAGGACGATTCCGTTGGTGGCCGGGTCGACCACGGCGCGTTTCGTCGGGCCGAGCGCGGTATCGAATGGCGCCACAACCCATTTCGACGGTGGCACGTCCCAGTTGTAACCCATGAACGCCGAGCAGTGACCGGATGCTGCCTTGATCAGATCGGCACGGTTGCGTAGGGAGGTCTGGCCGTCGAAGTGATCGGCCCACGTGACGGCCTGCTTGCGCCGGAACTGTCCCCATCCGTCGACCGCCTTATCGAGCCCAGCACGGGCGGGGTTGGCGATCGTGTCCTTGACGGTCGCGGCCGTGTGTTCGCGGGCGAACTTCTCGCCGACGACGTAGGCGCTGTCGGGGGCGGGGAGATTCGGGGTTGTCATCCGAGGGTGCCTCCGTTGGGCACGGTCGGCTTCACGACGGCGTTGTCGGTGCCGAGGTCCCAGCGGTTGACGCTCAACGCGGAGCGCAGCGTCCCGCCGTAGAGGGTGGCCGAGTTCTTGGGGTGGTAGACCGAGACCGTGACGTAGTAGGCGTTGTCGGTCGGGATGACGAACGTATGGCTGAAAGCGGCTGTCTCCGCGCCGAGTTGAGTAATCACGATGTCGTACTCGTGTGCGGTGAACGTCTTGTTGTCGCCGACCGACTTAACCTCGACGAGTACCGCGGCCGGAGTCGCGCCACCGCCCCACTCGGCCGGCGCGGGCGCGAACGTCACGTGAGCGTCGCTGCGCCACAATCCTTTCGACGTGAAGCGGATTCCGTTCAAGAACTTCTCGGCCCCCTTGTTCGGGCCGAGCTGTTCGTCGAAGGGAAGCGTTACCCACTTGCCGCCCAGGACATCCCAGGTGTTCCCCATGAACAGCGATTGATACCCGGAGACCGATTCGAGTAGGCCCAGGCGGTTGCCCATGTCGGCTTGGCCGTCACGGACGGCGTCGGAGAGTTGCGCCAGGTTGTCTTTGATTCCGCCGAACTCGCCTGCGGCGGCGTTGTATTTGATCCGCGCGCCGCCGGTGATCATCTGCATGGCGGATTCTGTGGTGATGTCTCGGGAGTACTTCGCACCGACGACGTAGGCACCATCCGGCGGAGTAGCGCCAGGTGTTGTCACGTGACAGTTCCTATCGGGGGAGCGAGGAAGGGCGACGCGGCGGGCGTCGGCCGGGGACGTTGTCCCTGATCCATTCGTGCAGTTCCTCGATGTGGTCGAGCGCGATCTTCAGCAGCGATTTGGTGGCTTGGTTCTCCGATTCGAGGACCGCCACGCGCGAGGTGAGCGCTTCTACCTGAGTCCGCAGAGGCGCGACGAGAACCACGGCCGTGTCGGCGATGATCCGCGCCGCTTCCGCGTCCACCATTGCGCCTTCGGCTTCTGCTCTGTCCGCAACGGCCCTTGTGTGTCTGCGGTTGAACCAGGCCGTGACACCGGCTCCGGCTGTGCCGGAGCCGATGACGGTTGCGACCGTTTCGAGGATTTCCCCCGGTGTCACGCCTTCTTGAAAGGAGCGACCGCCGGCCGAATCCACAAGCCCGCGATCAGAGGCGACACCAGCGTGTACGCCTGGGTCGCCAGGTCGATCCAGGCCACGTCGACGTTCTTGCCGACAACGACGGCGACGATCGCCGACAGCGCCACCAGGAAGCCGCGGATCAGTGCGGGTTCGGGGACGCGAGTAGCAGTTTCAGTCATTCCAACCTCAATTCAATTCAAATGCCTTGTCCCGCTCCGGAGTCGGATCGGGAATCATTCCGGCCGCCCGGTATTGGGCGATCATCGCCGCGTTCTCCGCGGCAGTCAGTGACTCGATGCTGGGAAGCGTCCGCTTCTGCGGCTCGGGGGTGTCGAGTGGCACCCACGCGGACGCTGGGTTCCAGTGCGACTGCGGCCCGGCGGCCGGCCGCTGGAACTTGCGCGTCTGTAGTTCGGGATGATGCCGAAAACCCAAGTCGTACAGGTGTTTCGACCAAGCGCGGAGGATATCGGGGTGGGTCACCATCGGTGCTCCGCCGACGTTGGGGAGATGGATCAGCCCCCAGAGCAGATGTTCTTCCGGATTGTCCGGGTCAGAGTTCTCCTGTGTCGGGATACCGACGGTCACACAACCCCCAATTGCTGTAGGGCGGACAAGATTTCACGCATCTGTTCGAAAGCGGCCATCATCGGGTCCTCGGGTTCGCGGTGCCCGATGTCGATTTGCCAGCCGGATGGGCCGTCTGAGGTGTACTCGTAGGAGATCTTGGTGACCCGTTCGACGAACACCAGGTTCTCCGGCATGCCGAGAACCGTCGTCCCGACGCGATCTCCTAGCCAGAAGTCACCCTGGCCTTGGTCGCCAAGCCGATACGGCACCGAATCGGCGATCCGAACGGTATGGGCCGTCCGACGCCTGGACGACCAGAGCCCGGCTCGGAGCGCCAGCAGGGCGGCCAAGGTATATGCGCGGTCGCCATTCCCCGAGCCCCACCGCTCGTAATAATGGGTCCACCCCAACTCTTGGGCACGGGGAACGTCTTGCCACGATTGAAACGCGCCGACCACATCGGTATATAGGGGCCGCAATATCATCTCGACCGCCGGGCCGATCTCGGCTTGCAGGATTAGGGAGCCCAGGAACCCGGCTACCGCAATAATTGTGGCTCCCAGCGCCTCATTCACGCCTGGTGCGGAATGGCCGCCGATGACCACCTTGGTATCGGTCGCCTCGTAATATATGAACTCTGAGGACTCGATGCCGGTATACGGCGATTCTTCGAATACGACCCATGGTGCTTGGGCCATAGTCCCACGGAATGCTGGATCGTAGTATTCATCCGGGAAGTTAGGGTTCGCGATCAGGTCCCGGCTTTCGGTGAGGCCATTTGACCCGATGTTGGTCACCATGCGGGCCAGGCCAGTGATGAGATTGCCGTCGAAGCTTGTGCCGTTCGTCCAGGCCGACTTGTCCTCAATGGAAAAGACGAGACATCCAGGCTTCAGTCGTGCACCGGGCCATGGAGGTGGGTCTCCGGGCAGGTAACGACGCGCCTCGATGTGAAGCTGCCCGTCTTCCAGAATTCGCTTCGCGACGTCATAGAACGGTTTGAACCGCGAGAACACTAGTGCGAATACAGATCGGTCGTTGAGGATGGAGAACGGTTTGACGACCATCGACCAGTTCGACTGATCGAAGCTTCCCCATTTGGACGGATCGAGCGGATCGTCGGGCAGCTGCCACCATGATTGCTCTTTCCGCATAATTGCGAACAGTAGGGTGACGGAAAGGCTCCAGCGGGAGGGGCCAAAAATTGCCCAAATCTTCGGAAATTGCAGTTCGGGCGGGAGCCAAGGGTTACTGAATACGATCAGGTGGCGCAAATGCTCCAGGTCATGCAGGAATGAAATTTCCAGATATGCCCGGCCGTTCTTTTCTTTGACAACTTTGTAGTTATCCATGGCGCCGGACCATCTCGCGCCCTGCTTATCGAACGTCACTATGACGTTCTTTTTGTCCCGGCCGCGGTGGTTGATGATCCATTTCGCGATGTAATGCGACAGTGACAGCCGAAGGTATGCGGTGCCGGTGCTGTTCTCGACGAAGGTGAAGCCGTGCGCCAGCTCGCCGACAACTTCTCCGAACAGGCGCATATCGCCGTCCCAGATGCGGATCAGCGCCTTGCGAAGCCGATCCTTCACCCACTGGGCTTTGCGTTCCTGGATCTTGCGGTAGACCTCGTCGAGGTCGACGACGGTGGATCTCACCACAGCCCCCACGGACGGCTCCAGGGCCGTTTGAGGCGCAGCTGGACCTTCGCGCCGGCCGGGGCCTGGGCGACGGTGACCGGCAGTTTCGCTGCGCGGGTGTAGGGCGAGATGGGATGGCGGAACCGCACCCCGGCCATCCGCGCCCACACCTGAGAGCCCGACCACGACACGATCTGCGGAGAACGAGGGTCGACGTCGACGACGATGTCTTCGCCCTCTACCAGGGACGGCATCACGACGCGGCGCTGCGCGAAATCGTCGTCGAGCCACGAGAAGTCAGGCAGGACAACACGGCTCGGGGCCGACACAACCCACATCGGCCACAGCGGTTGATCGGTGGGATTCAGCTCCGCGATGTCGAATTCATGAGTCACCGCAGCCGGGTTGATATCGCCGTCCTTGACCAGCGGGACGTTCTTCAGATCCCGGTCGAGGGTCCATTCGTGAACGACCTCTTCGCCGTACCAGAACGGGTCACCCGCGATGACCGTCATCAGCGTGAGGTTCAGAGAATTCAGCGTCGGATCGGTCGACATATCGACCAACGGGGACTCCCCGAGCCGGACCAGGAGGTACCGCCGGCCCGAGTCGGTGGTGACCCACAATTTGCAATCCCGTTCGAACGACCAGGCTTTGCGCCATTCCGAATCGCGATCCAGCCAGGTTCGGCCTGGTTCGGGATCGTTGAAGATTTCGACGCCGAAGACAATGTCTCGGCGCATGATCTTGTGCGCCAAATACCGGGCACCGGGGAGGTTCGCGGGTTCTTCCCACACCGTCTTCACGGGTGGGTCGTAAATGCCGTCCAATGATGTTCCGAGGTAAACGCCTTTATCCCCGGCGTCGGGGCCGGCGAGGGTGAACAGTTGCCCGTTCACGCCCTCCAGCTCGACTACTGTTTCGATCGTTTATCTCCCGAGATACTGGGCCTTCTCTCGGGTCTGCCGATTGCGTTCCATCGCGTTCACCTCCTGAACGGAGGAGACGTTGTACACGATCTTTGCTCCCCGCTCTAATAGTTGCGGCAGGAAACCAGACCCGGAGATTCCGAGGTCGGACATGAATTGCTTCCCGGTGGCTTCCATGAAGTTCTTGGGAATGTCGTTAAACTTCGCCTTCTCGGCAGCCTTGTCCCACTTGCCGCCGATATCTTCGAAACCGAATGCCTCACCGATTTGGTTGGCGGCAGCACGCAAGGTCTTCTGAAGCACGGTGAGACCGTCTTCGACTCCCGCGTTGAGGTCGAGCGCGAGTTGCTTGCCCTTGGGCTTCATCTGCGCCGATGCCGCGTCGACGGCCGACATCGCTTCTTCGGTCTTCTTCTCGACTGCCGGAACGTTCAGGCCGAAGTCAGCGGGACTGTTCTTCAATTCCTTGGCCTTCAGCCGAAGCTGATCGACTTGAAGCTGAAGCGCTTTGGCCTCGTCCTTCAATTGCTTCGCGCGCTGCTTGTCCGGCTCCTGATCGGCTTGCTGGCGAAGTTCCTTGATGCGAATTCGGAGCCGGTCGGCTTCCAATTCGAGATCCTTGATCTCACGCTTGGACTTGTCGTCCAGTTTCGGAGACGACGCGGTGAGAGCATTGTTGGTGTTCTGCCGGGTCTGCTTGGCAGTCTCGGAGATCTTCTTGCCTGCGTCATCAACCGCACCGACCATGATGATCAACCCGAGCTGGCCGGTATCGCCGAAGATTTCCCTCGCGGCCTGCATCATCCGCTTCGCAGCGTCGACGATCTTCTGCTGTTGCGATGTCATGCCTTCGGCGAATGCCTCACCGACAGATTCACCGGAATAGAGCACCCAGCCCTGACCGGAGAAAGGGCCTTCCTTTGCCGGACTGAACGGGAACAGATCTCGTAGCGCGCCGAGCGCATTGCGGACGGTCGCCAGCATCTCGGGAATCACGAGGGTTATACCCGTCACGAATCCGCGCAGCAATGCCTTACCGGAGTCGATCAGATAGCTTCCCAGGTCTCCTAGGGAATCCTTCGCCTTCTGTGGAAGGTCGCGGAACCAATTCGTGAAAGTGTCTGCGGCATCCATCAAGAACGTCAGCCATCGTGAAAGCGTCCGCTCAAGGAAACCGGTCATCTGATTCCATGCCGATTCCCAATCGCCGGTGACTATCGCCTTCCACGTGCGGATCGTGGTCACGATCGCATCGAGCGCGGTCCCTACAATCGCCTTGATCAGATCGAAAACGGTAGATACGACACCGAGCAAAAATTGGATAGCGGGTACCGCGACGTCGAGAATCCGGCTCGCGAACGCCTCGATATGTGGAAGCGCTCGGATGAACCAGTCGAGGAACTGAATCGCGTACGGAAGGATCGCAATCACGATATCCAGCAATTTGGGCAGGACTTCGGTAATCAAACGCTCAAAAAGAGGCGTCAGCTGCGGAAGCAACTCGACCATCTCGCTCACCCATACTTCGGCGAACTCGACCAATTTAGGTATCAGCGGTTCGAGCTTGACCAGAAAATCAGCAAAAACCTTCACCAGCTGAACAAAAAGCGGTGTGAGCTGCGGAAGCGCCTGCGCCAGCCCGTCGGCGAAAATAACGGCCAATTGCGCGAGCTCGGAGACCAATACGGGTAAGGACGGCGCTATAGCATCTATCGCTTGAGCGAAACCATTTCCCAGCGATACGGCTATATCGCTAAACGACTGCGTGAGTTTCGGCAAGCTCGGTTCGAGCGCCTTGAAAGCGGGCAGCAACGCGGAATTCAAACTGACGGCGATCGGGTCGAGAAACTGACCGAAAATCCGGATCGCTTCGACCAGGCCATTTCCGATCAAATCCATCAGCTTGGTCAAGGACGGAGCCAGCTTCTCAAGTATCGGCCCCAAGGAGGCAAATATCTGAGAGCCGATATTCAACAGATTCGCCGCGAAAGACGAAAACAGCGGCTCGGTCCGCAGGAAAAAGTCACCGAAGGAGGCCAGAAATCGGCCGATCGGCTCTCCAAGTGATCCCATGGCCCGCGCGCCGGCATCGAACAATTTATCGAACAGAACGACCAGGCCGTCGAATGTCTGCGACAGTCCGGTGAACATTCGATCGAACGTGCCGTCAGTGGTCAGCCGCTGAATCAGCGCATTGAAATCCTGACCAAATCTATTGAGCGACGCCGAAAGTTTCCCGAAATTGTTCGCGCCTGACTCGGTCATCGTCAGAAACGCCGACGTCATATCGACGGTGAAGCCCTTCAGCTGACTGAAGAACTCACCCGTCTTACCCAAAACCGTTTGCAGCTGCGATATTCCGCGCGCGGAGGTCACGACATCGGTGAAGCCCTGCACGATGTCGGAAAGGCCGTTGACGGTCTTCCGCAAGCCTTCATCAAGGGTGGCGAAGATCCGAGAGTCCTTCAACTGCTGGAAGATTGGGGTTAGCCGGTTCTCCCACTCGCGCGACAACGACGCTTTCAGCGCATCGACTTCCGGGCGTAGCTGCTCGGCGGAGCGCTTGATGCCGTCCATGCCGAGCGCGACCGCGGCGAACGCGATGCCAGCGGCCGACACGAGTGCCGGAATCGAGGCGAGCAATCCGACGATCAAGCCCAGACCGGGCGAAGCAATCGCCGCTACCAGCAACAGGATTCGGCCCAGGGTGAAGAATCCGCGCCGAATCTTGGTGATCGTGGTGTTGAAGCTGTTCGAGATCGAATTGTCGATGCCGCGGCCCGCGCGCTCGACGGTGTCACGGTGCCGGTCGACCCGGCGTGCAGCGTCGTCCCACTCCCGTCCGTATCGCCGGACGCTTTCGATCTGGTCTTCGATGTCGCGGCGCAGCCGAGCCATCGCCTCGGGGTCCATGTCGGCTCCGAAGCGAACCCGCGTGGAACCTTCGGCATCACTGATAAGCCGATGCAGCTCGCGGCGCAGCACATCGCCATCGGGGGTCAGGGGTATGCGAGCACCGGCAGCGCGAGCGGCTTGGGCCAGCTCACGCCGCATTCGCGTCATGAACTCGCGATCGAAGTCCGGCTCGACCGGAACCCTGGCCGGCCGTTGCCGAGTGCGGCGTACCGCGTCCTCGAAGTCGCGGGTATCAGGTACGACGCGGACACGGATACGAAGGGCCCGCTCCATCCGTTCGATGAACCGGTCCAGACTCTTGCGGAAGCCCTCGGTGTTGGGTACGACGCGGACCGCGATCCGGTCGACTTCTGTGCCTCCCGGCCCGGCCATGGGTACTCCATAAGGTTGTAGGTGTTCAGGACACGAGGTTCTGGATGCCCGGGACGACGGGGTGTGGCTGATGGGTTCTTGCCGTTTGGTGGTTCCGAAGGAGTAGCCGCCTCGCCGTTCTGGACGCCCTGGCTGCTGATTGAAATCTGCGGGTTGTCGCTGTTTATGGAGCTGCTGGCGGGTCGTCTTCGGGGTTGTAGGCGTGGGAGAGGACGAACCGCGTGGCGGTGCGTGAAAAAGTTTGGGTGGGAATCGATGTCGGCAAGGCCGCCCATCACGCGTGTGTGGTCGACCCTGCGGGCAAGGTGGTGTTCTCGCAGAAGGTTCCCAACACCCAGATCAAGATCGAGCAGTTGATCGCCCGGGTCGCGAAGGTCTCCGCCGATGTGGTGTGGGCCGTGGACATGACCTCCGGGGTGGCCGGGCTGTTGCTGATGTTGTTGACCGGGACCGGTCAGCCGGTGCTGTATGTGCCCGGTCGGGTGGTCAACCGGATGGCCGATGCGTTTCCCGGCGAGGCCAAGACCGATGCGCGTGATGCGCGCACGATCGCTGAAACAGCGCGTCTGCGTAGCGATCTCACCCCGATCACCAATCCGGATGTCGTCGTGACCGATCTGCAAGTCCTGACCGCGCGGCGCGAGGACCTGATGGCCGACTGGGTGCGCGGGGTCAACCGGCTGCGTGAGTTGCTGACATCGATCTTTCCTGCACTGGAAGCCGCCTTCGACTACACCGCTCGCTCGCCGCTGATCCTGCTCACCGGTTTCTGTACCCCCGAAGCGATACGCACCGCCGGCGCCACAGGAGTGGCCGAGTACCTCCATGCCCACGGCGCATGGACCAAAGGCATTGCGGGGATGGCGGATACGGCGCTGGGTGCGGCCCGCACGCAGACCCTCGCGGTGCCCGCCGAGGCCGTCACCGCGCCGCTGATCACGCGGCTGGCCCGTCAACTGCTGGACCTGGACCGCGAGATCAAAGACCTCGACAAGCAGCTCACCGGCCGATTCGCCGACCACCCCGCCGCCGAGTCGATCACCAGCATCGACGGGTTCGGTCCGATCCTGGGCGCCCAGCTCATCGCCGATACCGGCGGCGACATGATCACCGCGTTCGGCACCTCGGCCCGGCTCGCCGCTTACGCCGGGTTGGCGCCGGTGCCCCGCGATTCCGGCCGCGTACGCGGCAACCTGCACCGACCCATCCGCTACCACCGCGGCCTGCGCCGGGTGTTCTACCTGGCCGCTCTTTCCAGCATCAGACGTCCCGACGGCCCATCGCGCATCTTCTATCAGCGCAAACGATCCGAAGGCAAAATCCACACCCAAGCCTTGATCGCACTGGCTCGACGCTTGGTCGACCTCGTATGGGCCTTGATCCGCGACAACCGCACCTTCACCGCCGAGGCGCCGACCCCGATCACTGCTGCGGCTTGACACGGTCATTGAAACTCCTAACCGGAGCTGGCAGCCTTGGCGCGGCGCATCAGCTCGGCGAACTCATTGGGTTTCGAATGGCGCCGGGTCTCGGAATCCGGCGTCGGAATGGGCTCAGGCGGCGCAGGACGGCGCTTCGCGTGAGCGGAGAGATAGAGGTAGGACAGTTCGCGGACCGCGTTGACCTGAGCGACCGCCAGATAGCGGTCTTCGTCCCATCCGCGGTAGTGCGGGCCGCCGCGCCACGCCGCGACGAAGGCGGCATCGTGGGGCAGATGAGCGATCAGAACCAGAGCCCGCCGGGGAGTGAGCCCCGAGCCCGGACGCAATACATCGGCGAGATCGAGGTGGTAGTGGTGCTGGAAGTCGGCTAGAAGTTCCTCGCCGTACCTGTCGATCAGGCCGGCGAGTTCTGCGCTTCCCCCGGCTGGGTGGACTCCATCCACCGCTGAAACACCCGCTGCAACAGCAGCTCGTCGTCGCCGATCTCTCGGATCAGCTTCACACCGCCGGATTCGGCGGCGAGCTTGATCACTTCGCGCATGTGGTCCATGACCGGCTCCAGGTCGGCGTCCTCGTCGTCGGGATCGACCTTCATTGCCTTCATGTGGACCATGGCCTTGTCGCGCACTTTCTTGTCCAGGCGCAGCAAGTTCCGCAGAACTACCGCCGAGCCGTCCGAGAGCGGGATGGACACCGGCGCGAACTCTTTTTCGATCTCCTCGCGGAGCGAATCGAGCGTGAAAACATTACCCATGGCGAGCCTTTCAGCGTGAATCGAAAGAAGAGGTGGCGGGCAGAGCAGGCGAAGGGTGCGGAGGCCCGCCAGGAAAACCGCACCCCCCGAGCCTTATTCGGCGGGAAACAAGTCCTCGTTGATCCAGGAGTAGAGATCCTGGTTGCCGAGTTGAAGGAAGGTCGCACGCACCGGAAGGGTCGCGAAGTCCTCACCGGAGAGCTTGATGGCTTCGTCTCGTCTCACGTTCGCTCGTGGCACGTAGTGTCCGAGCCGTACGTCACCGTCGACAATGACTGTGAGAATGGCCTTTTCGTTGACGGGGGCACTGCCGCCCTTGACGCCGAACACACCGGCCACGGTGGAGTTGTTCTTGCCGTAGTACAGCTTCAGGCCCGAGGTGTCGAACTGCTGGAGCTGCATCACCATGTGGTCGGAGATCGCTTCCTTCTCGACTTCGCGCAGCGCCTTCTTCTGCCAGGTGCCCTTGGTCTCGGTGTCGCCGCCCTCGTAGGCCATCTCGGGCAGGTTCTCCAAGCTGGTGTGGCCGATGATGTTCCAGCCGTTGGGGGCGGTCGTCACCGCCGCAGCCACCGCCGGGTTGGTGCCACCGACCAGGCCGGTAGAGGACAGAGTGAGTGTGAGCGCCTTGCCCTGGAGACGGCCGGCCAGGACGAACACGACGGGGGTCGTGTTGATCGGGCCACCGGAAACGTAGATCACATTGCCCGCGCCGATACTGGGCAGAGTGCCCAGCAACTCGGCGATCTTCGGGCCGCTGGCATCCCAGGGGATATCGACCGCGGTATCGGTGGGCGCAGCCTTCGCCGTGAACTTGCCGCTGGTCGCGCCGCCGGTCATCGTGAGCGTCTGAGCCTGTGCGCCGAAGGTCAGTGGGTCCAGTGTCTTGAGCGCGGCTGGGGTGGGCGGAAGGGTGCCGGGTGCGGCGACGTAGATGTAGCCCGCGCCGGGTGTGATGACGGCATTGTCGTTCAACGCCATAGAAATAGAACTCCTAAGCAGATGTGCGCGGCGGCCGAAGGCCGAGCCGGATCAACCCCTGGACACGCCAGCTGTCCATGTACAAACTGCTGAACTGGGTTGCGCCCATGGTTTCGAACACGGAATTCAGATAGCCGTGCTCGGTGAGTACTTGCCGCTTCGCCGCGTCGTAGAGGGCGGAAAGCGCGTCCTGATAGAGGTTTTCGGTTTCGACCAAGCCGTCGACGGTGTAAGCGGTCATCTCGATCACCGGCAGCGACAGGTCTTCGGGGCGTTGGAGGTTGCGGAAACCGCCCAGAGATCGAACGTTGACCATAGGAAAAGCCCTGTGGTCGAGGTCTTCGACCCAACTGCCCACCTTGACCGTGTCCGGCAGCGCAGCTCGCAGGATCGGCAGAGCAACGGCCTGGACACGAGGCATCCGGCGCGTCATCGTGCCTTCTTTGGAAGTCTCCGCGGCAGACCGGCCGCGCCGGTGATGATGTACAGGCCGGGGGTGTGCTTACCGTTCTTCGACACATGACCGAATTCGATTGCCGCAGCGGCATTTTGCTTACCCTTGCGGTCGATCAGGTTGACGAAACTGTCGACATCGCCGTGAGTGACGGTCACCTCGGCGTGACCGTCATGGCGATGCGCCGCGAGCTTTGCCCTGGCGATC
The DNA here is from genome assembly GCF_011801125.1 of Nocardia brasiliensis. NCBI lineage: Bacteria > Bacillati > Actinomycetota > Actinomycetes > Mycobacteriales > Nocardiaceae > Nocardia > Nocardia brasiliensis. The sequence continues at coordinate 6,532,784 of NZ_CP046171.1, read as the reverse complement.
TCGGCGACCGACTTCGCTTGATCAGCAACAGCTTTAACGACGCCGGGGAGGTTCGCGACGAGCTTGTTCAGTTGCTCGTCGGACATGGCGATGCCCATCAGAACCTCCTGATCAAATAGTCGAAATGCGCTGTGCGCCTTGATCCGTTGAACCGAACCGCGTCGCCGAACAGTGCCCAGCGTGTGCCGTTCCATTCGATCTGGGACTGTGCGCCCAGCGGCGCACCGTGGTTGAACCCCCGCACGAAGCGAATCCGATACAACTGCTCGGACTCGTATCCCTCGTTGTCCTGCTCGGTGCGTCGCGCGCTGGTCCCGGACTGCGCGACGGCGCGAATCGTTGCCTTCGCCGGAAATCCGAGTTTGGCCGGCCGGGTCCGTACGTTGCCGTCCGCGTCGGTCACGACCTCTTCCGGGTACACCACCACCGACTCATTTGCCTTGTCCAGCAGGCTCATGCGTCCCACCAGAACTCAGGCTCTGGCCGTGCTCCGATCGGCGGCCACGGCAACCGTGGATGTATGAGGAAGACACGCTCGGTCACCCCGAGCAGTGACCATTCGTAGTCCATGATCTCGAGCCGGCCGGTGGCTTCTTTCCAGTTCAATTGATACGAGTACGAACCGTCGACCTCGCCGGTCAGGCCCTCGGGATTGCGGATGACCCGCATCACGGCGTTGGCTTCGACCATCACCACGAGATCGGCGTCGAGTTTGGCCGCGCCGATCAGGTCGTCGAGGTTCTTGATCCGTGCCCGTATCAGTAGTTCGGCATCAGCTAGCAGCGTCGCCGCTTGGGTCGTCTCGTCCTCGGTCAACGGTCTTCCGAGGCGTTTTGCTACGTCCGCCGGAACGGCTCGCGCCATCGTCTACCGCCTTGTAGCCAGATTTGAGCAGCACCGCGCCGTACTCGTCATCGACGTCGACCACGGTGCCGAAAGGGTGAATGAGCTTCATGTCTCGCTTTCGGTCCGGAGGGAGAGGCGAAAATCTCGCCTCTCCCAGCTGATTACGGCGTCTTGACGTTGTTGAACTTGACGAATGCCTTCTGATCACCGAGGACCCAGCCGAAGGTCACCTCGACGAGCAAGGCGGCCTGGTTGGTCTGCCACAGCGACACCGTGTTGGTGCCATCGCTCAAAGTGGCGGTGTCGGTGAACTTGTAGCGGATCGAGTCAGCGAAACCGATTCGCAGCTGGGAGAAATCACCGCCGATCACCCGGATACCGGTATCCGGGGCCGCGCCCAACTGACCGGATACCGCGCGCCCGTAGTGCGCCGAGTAGCCCAGGATGTCACCGACGCCAGCGGCAAGGTTGACATCGGAAACATTCAAGGTCTTGCCGGTGATGTCGCGGGCCGCGGCTTCGCGAATCAGAGTGCTCTTGAACCGCGGATCGACCGCCCAGCCGTTGAACTCGAAATCAGGGTTCGCGCTGACCAGGTCGTAGCCCGCGAGCAGGTCATCGAAAACCGAAGTGGTTGTGGTGTCAGGGAAGTTCACCGCGTTCGTGGTGTTGCCGATCACGTTGGACGCGTCGATCCCCAGCAGAGCACCACCGGTCAACGGCTGCTTGCCCCAGAACACGGCCAGGTCGATACCGCGGCCGATCGCGAACGCCAGATCGGTGCGGATCTGGTCGTAGAAGCCCTGCGGGTTGGTCTTGGCGAACTCTTCGGAGAAGGTGACGATGGTCGCGATCTTGATCGGCTGGAAGCTCTTGCTCGACCAGGCGGTACCCGAGAGCGGCTTCACACCGCCCTCTCGTTGGGCGTTGGTGGTGCCTGTGCCGACCTGGCCGACTTCGGGCCGCTTGGTGGTGACCGGAATAACGGTCTCGCCGAACGTCACCGGAATAGGGGTACCGAGCCGCAGAGCGAGCGAGCTTTCCTGTGCCTTCTGAAAAATGGGGCCGGTAATAGTCTTCGGCAGAAGATTATCCGGAACATACGCCAACCGGCCCTGGTGGTTCGTGGCAGTATTCGGAGCAAGTTCGTTGATCTGTGCCATAAGTGGCGGAAATCCTTATCGAATGTTGTTCCGCAGCAGATCACCGAACGCGGTGGCGGGATCTGCGACCGACGCGCCGCCCAGTGCCTGGGTCGGGTCGGTGGCGGAAGGGGAAACCGGAGTACCGAGCAACGTCTTCACGGTGTCGGCGTGGGCCTGCAATTCCTCGGCAGTCGAGCCCTGGAGCAGCGATGCGAACTGCACGACCTTCTCGGCCGGCACACCCGCCTCCAGGGCGGTGCGGAGCCGCAGAAGCTCTGTGTTCGCGGTGTTCGCCTGCTCGGCGAATGCCTGCTTTTCCGCGTTGGCGGAATTGAGTTGTTCGGCTACTGCGGCCTGGGCCGCGGTCATCGCGGCAGTCAGCGCCTCGTTCTTTTCGACGCGATACCGTGCAGCCTCACTACGAACATCGGCCAGCTCTTTCCGAACCCAGTCCGGAATATCCGCCTGAGCGACGTTCTGAGGAGTTGCGCCCTGATTTTGGACAGACTGATCCTGTGCAGGGTTTTCGGTGGACACAATGCCTCCTGGGCATAAATAGACACACTCGCCCGGAGTGTGGAAGTCAAAAAGAATTACGCGGCGGCGGTCAGCTCAGCCGGCCGATCTCTTTCGAGACGTCGGTAGCCGTCTTCGACCGCACGTCGGAAGGCGTTCACGGCGTCTTGCCCGCTCTTGCCCTTGGTCGAGGTTCGCCACAGCTTCTTGGCCGCCAGGTACTCGTCCCGGCCGGGCCAGGTCTGGGCATCGAAGACGGGCACGACCTTGCATCGACAGCCGGTGTGCCACTTCCGCATTGCCAGCCGCATACGCTTGTCATCGCCGTCGTCGAACAACTGAATCGCCGTCCTGTCGCGGCCGTGGAACCCGGCCTTGGGCGCCGAGCCGTACAGCGGGCCTCTGCTGACCATCATTTGGCAGAACCCGCAAGGCTCCGGTCCTGTGGTCACCCGAGCCCACCCGATAACTCGTCCGCGGCTGCGCTCACCAGGCCGGAGTTCGACCTCCGGCGCGGGAACTGGTGAGCCGCTTTCAGCTTCGGGCTCTTGTTCGAGTTGTGGCCGGTCGGTCTCGGCTGCGTGGATGAGCGTCTGGCGCCCTGCGCCTTCAGTCACCTTCAGTGCTCGTAGTACTACCGCGTCGACCGCTTCGCGTGGGGCGTCCTCCTGGGACAGCGCCCGGCGCTCGGGTTCCATATCGCGGCGAAACCAATCGAGGCGATATCCAGCCAACGGGATGTCATGAGGTGGGGCCGTGGGCAGATGGCGTTGCCGCTCAGAGTCGTAGAACTGGCGGGCCAGCTCGGCAGAGCGCCGCCGTGCTCGTTCGATGGTCGGGTACAGCAGCCGGAGCAGTAGCTCCCAGTCGAGCACCGACATATCGGTGCCTTGGTACTGACTCGCTGCCAGATAGACCGTGGCCGCAGTCTGTATGTCGATCTGACGCTGTGCTTCGGCGTATTCGTCGAAGTTCACGCGGCGGCCGACCTCGGCGCTGTCTCGCCCGGCCGGCCAGCCGGCACCGGCGGGGCCGCCAGCATCTTCGCCAGCTGGCTCGATGAGGACTTCTCGTCCCACTTGTTCATCTGGGCGCGCTGCTCATCGGTGTAGCCGAGTTCGATTCGAACCATCTCGACCGGCACGATCGGCCGGCCGTCCGCTGCCTTCGCGGTCGCGAGTTTGGTGTAGGCATCTGCTTTCGAGGCCAGGGTGGGCGTGCTCGGATCGCGCCAGACGGCCTCTAGCCGCCGGAAGTCCTCAGGCACATCCTTTTTCATCACCCGCATGGCCAAGCGCATCGCCGCCTCCCACGCGCCACCGAACTGGCGGGCAATCCGCTCGACGGCCTTCACCAATCGGATCTCAGATGCTTGGATCGCTTCCGCGCTCGCTGGGTTGTCGCTGTTGAACGCGAGGTACTGCGGGGGAAGCCCTGTGTAGGACGCGAATTGGCGTGACAGCTCGCCCATTACCTCGGTGAAGTTCCGCAGATCCGCAGCGCTGAACTGGAAGGCACTTCCGGCCTCGTTGGCGAACGCGGCTAACCTGCCGTAGTACATCTCCTCCAGCTCGGCCTTCGAACCGTTCGGGGCGATCTCGGATTTCTCGACGCCGAACACCAGCCGCAGCGGAACCGCCATCAGTTCCTCGGCCGCCTGAAGATTCATCATAAGCCGTGCCGCGGCGTCAGTAGTCGCGCGGATCTCCGGGGTCAGCAAGCTAGCGCCGTACCGGTTGGACAGCTTCGCGCCGTGCACGATCGGAATTACTGGGACCTCCCCCAGGTTGTGACCGATTCGCTTCTCTACCGCCCACTGCGAGGCTGCGCCGTGCGCGCGGATCAGCAGCAGCGTTTCATCCGGCAGCAACAGCGTTGCCCGCTCGGGCACCCCGAACTCTTCGCGCGCCTGGTAGATCCGCAACGCTCGGGTGACTTTGCGTGTTCGCGGGTCGACCTCGGCGTACATGCTCAATGGCGACTCCAACCGGATGATCGGTGAATCCGCGTCGTCGTCCTCGCCAGGGGCGGCAACCGTGATGTAGCTGCGTCCGAAGATCAGCGCGTCCATGTGACCGAGCGAGGATTCTTCATCCAGGTCGTTGTTCTGCCACCATTGCCGGATATCGTCGAGACCTTGGGACTTGCCGCTGAGGCGGAAGTCCTCGAGGTCCAGCCGTTGTTCAACCGCGCGCAAATACAGTGCGGGCCAACCGATGTCCATCCGCAGCTTCGCCATCTCCGGCGGTGTCGCCATCCCGAGGGTTTCGAGTCGATATCGGGATTCGGCGTAGGCCAACGACTCTTTGAGAGAAGGCGTCGAGGCGGCGAGAACGTTGGTGAGTTGATTGACGTGCTCGTCTATCGTGGTCAGGCCAGGATCACCGCCCCTCGGCCTCGGTTCTTCTTGCTCATCAAAAAGTCCTGTCGTGCACCGAACGCGAGTACGGCGCACACCGCTGCGTCGATCTTGCGGGAGCTGTCCTTACTGGCTTTGCGGATGCTGATGGAGTCATACGTCGTCGGATGCCGACGTGCGTTCAAAATCTGTTGCCGCAGAACTCGATTGCCGTCGTGAATCAGCTCGGCTTCCAGCACTGCGTCAAGGAATCGCTCGCAGTCGAGTGCGAAATGCTTTTGCTTGCCGCGCATGTCGTAAGCGATCGGGTGGCCTGGGCTGGCGTTGACCTTGATCTTGCGGCGGTAGTCGCGAGACCACATGTCGACGTAGGCTTCGAACTCGCGGACGTCGGCACGCATCGCCACGACGTCGTAGGTTTCGAACGCTGAGCGGACCGCGGCGTCGACGTCGTCTCGGGGGATCTCCTCGTTGGGGTGATCTCCCGGATTCCAGGTCTTGAGCAGGAATATCGCGCCGTCGTCGACGCGGCACGCCACCAGGGCGGTGTGATCGTTGCTCTTGGAGCCGTCGAACCCCAGCGTGACGCGGTCGTTCGCCTGGAGCTGCACGGCACCGTGGAGCCGGTCCCACTCGTGTGGGGCGATCCAGCTGTCTTCGCTGGCGTTAACTTGATTCAGGAATTTGCGTCGGCTCTCGCTGACCGGTCGTCGTCGGTCCAGCATCGACGCGATGATGACGTCGAGGTCCAGCCAGACCGCGTCACCGCGGGCTATCTCCAGGCCGTCGCGCAGCTTGGCTACGCCTGCCGCGTATCCCTCCGGATCTTCGACCGGTGAGGGAATCTCGGACAGGGGAGTGTCGGCTGGGGCTTCCACGGCGTCGTAGAGCAGGCCGGTATCGATGGCCTTGCCCGCCAGCACGTCCATGTAGGCGTCATGGTCACGTTCGCCCACCGAGTCTTCGCCGGGAACGTGGGCATTGCAGATGCTCAACGCTCGACACCCGCCGTAGGCGGCCTTGTCGACGTTGCCTGCAATGACCTCGGCCATCCGGTGGCCGGAGTTCGCTTCGACCCACCACTGAACTTCGTTCAAGATGACGAAGGTCGGACGCTTACCTTCAAGTGCCAGAGGCGAACTCGTGACACCTTCGATGATTCCGCCGTCGGCGGAGTAGATAACCGTCTTGTTGATATCTAGCTTGAATTCTTCCTTCAGCCGCTTCGACGCCATGGCCGGAAACAGGCTGAAGGTGTTGCGGGTCTGGTCCAAACTGACTGCCGCGCATTGAATCCAGGCCGCGTGACGTTTCTTGCCGATCGGTTCGCCGTTGGCGTCGAAGTGCGAAAAGGCCACTGGCCCACAGAGTTCGACAAGCGCGAGTGCAGCGGATACGGGGTCTTTGCCCCACCCCTTGAGACGTCGTAGGACGCCGGACCGGTACACGAATCGGCCGTTGTGATCGACGGCGTACCACCACACGACGAAACGGATTTGTTCGTCGGTGGGCATGAACGGTGTTCCGGCGTTCGGTCCGCCCGGAGTCAGCACGTATTCGAACAGCCAGGCGAGAATCCGCCAGCCCAACGTCTTCTCCGGCAGGAACCATTGCCCTGCCGGGTATCTGCGCCAGGTCGGGCCGTAAATGTGGGGTGGAGCGGGAAGTAGTTCTGTCGGGTACTCCACCCGCCTCCTATCTATCTCGGATGGGAGCGACCACAGAGGCCAAAGCGGCGGCCATCCGTTCAGAGCCCAGGAAAGACGGGTGGATGGTGTCGCAGGTATAGTCGTCTTCGAGCACGTAGGACGACCCGTTCCACGTCCGCAGGGTGCCGTCCATGTCCACCACGCCGGCCGCGCCGTAAGGCAGCGTCGCCATCCACCGATTGGCCGCGGAGCGCTCGGCGTAGCCGGTGCTACTACGGGGGATGGTGGTGCACAGGTAGATGGGCTTGTCGCCGATCGTGGTCCGGACCTTTGCCATCAACGCGGAAACATCACCCTGGAACTGTGCCAACGTGCGGCCTTGGTTGAAATCATTTGAGCCCGTCGCGATCACAGCGCCATCGAGCTGAGCGCCGGCCAAGTCGAGCCGAGAAAAGAACTCAGGATACGAGTTGAACTGTGGCGTCATGATGCCCGCCATCGACATGTTCAACACCAGCGCGTCATTACGCGTCGCCCACAGCTGCGGGTAGGACCGCCAGATCGGCTGGGGAACAATGGAAGACGCACTCGTCCCAGGGCTGCCCATCACGCCTTCGGCGATCGAATCGCCGATGAACAGCCACGCGCTACGCGCGCTGACGCATTCGAACTCCACGACGAAGTCGATCGGGATTCCGGCGGGGATACTGGAACCGCTGGTGACGGTCGGGTCCAACGCTGACGCCGCCGACGTCCAGTAAAAGCACTCCCCGATCGTGGTCTGAACCGAAGTAGACGAACTGACCGTGTAGCCGATGGCGAGTAGGTACTCCCTACCGGCCTCCAACGGCGTGGTCACCCACGGGGTGTAGTACCACGACCCGTCGCCCGGTATCGGGAAGTCACCGGAGACAATCGTGGTCGCTGAATTTGCGACGAAACCCCCAGTGCGGGAGGTCGTCCCATTTCCGGTGGTGACGCGAGCGGCTTCACCGAACCGAACGCCTTTACCGGTCAGCGCGGTCTTGCTCGCGCCCGTCATGCCGAAGTTGCGGAGTTTGACTCGCCAACGACGCGTGGAGACCGGCAGTTTGATCGAGGTCCGGAACCCGGCCTGCGTGCTGACGGTGATGTTGGGCGCAACCGTTTGGTCCATGCCGCCGTTGCAATAGCTGATGATCCGCGTCTTCTCCGAGGCGTACGCACCCGCGATGCCGTCTTCGATGTAGTTCATGCGAGCCGCGGACAGCGGCGTCGTTTGCGACGGGGGATTGGGCTCCCACGTCTGCTTCACGTATGGCAATTACGCTCCGGGATAAAGGGTTTCAGATGGAAACAACGTTTCGGACGGGTACGGGACGCTCGGGCTGACCGTCGCGACGATCGGAAGACCTTGTGCGCTGCCGCGCCCGCTCGGCGTCTCGGCCACGACGGACACAGCACCGGTCAGCGGGTACGCCTGCACGCCGCCAGCAGCGACGCCAACCTCCGCCAATACGCCGGCCTCGGGCACCACCGCAGCCGCCAGAGCGACACCGCGGCCCACCCCGAGATTCGCCGCCACATCGACCGAGACATGTGCGAGGACCGGAAATCCTCCGGCGCTGGCTCGACCAGAAGCAACCGTGCAGACCGCGCCGGCCGCGCCTTCCAACGGGCGACCGGCTGCCATGACGTTCGCGGTACTGATGAGCACGACCGGCGCCACGCTTGGCACCATCGCGTGAGCGACGGCTGAGCCGGTGGCCGCCTCGAGCTGCACGCTCGGCCCGGCCGCTGCCACGATCGGCAGCGCCGCGCCAGAAACGCGCGCGGAGTCGAGTTCGACGACTACCGAACGGGTTCCATCCCACAGCAGCCGATCCCCGAGCCATACGCGGGAAGCGTGCTGGTTGTCTCGGCCTCGCACGATCCGATACGGCTCGACGCCGCGACGACGGATCGGCACCGGCTATGCCACCGTGAAAGTCAGCAGGCCGGCGGCGTTGAGCTTGGCAGTGAAGGTCGAATTCGTCGACGAGATGTTGCTACCCAGGTCGCTGTAGCTCAGCAATGGCTTGTTCGGTGTGCCGTTGTCGATGTAGGCGACAACCCACCGCGCCGTCAAAGTGGAGTTAGACCACGAGGGGTCATCGAAATCAATCGCGATGACATTCGTAGCCGGGTCATAGGTCCACGTCAGATTCGAAACCGTTTGTCCGCCAGCGGTATAGCCCGGTCCGGTCACTTCCGAGGTGACGTGAGAGAAGTACTGATGTGCGTCCTGATCAGGGGTATACGCCGCAGCGCAGAGAGCGACCTTGACCGGATGGGAGATGAGGTTGATCTCGCCCGCGAACAGCGACCGAGTCAGGCGACCGTAGATCTTGGTGGCTTCGCCAGCCAAAGAGAACTCCTAGAACGTGAGATAAGTGGTGTTCGGATCGCGGACCGGCAGCGCCGTGAACTGGGCTTCGGTCATCCAGACGACTCGATCCACGCCGCCGCCGTTGCGGACGAACTCGCTCAAGATCGGGGGAGGGGCAGGCAGATTCGCGTCGATCAACCCCCAAAGGCCCACCGTGCCGCCGGTATCCGGCACTCGGATCGGGTACGAGTCGTTTCCGATCGTGACCAGCGCCGGTCCGGGGTCGAGATCCGGTGAGGTGAAACTGCCGTCCGGCAGAATCTCGACCAGATGGTTGTATCGGATCACGATCCCCGAGCCGGAACGTCCTTGCCGGATGTGGTCGGCGCTGAACCCGATCTGCCGAACCGCTCGGGAATGCCCGATGTCGATAATGCGGTCAGCGATGATCGTCACGCGGCGCGCTTCTCCAGCGCGTCAAGTCGCCGCAGAGCCTCGGCGAGGGCATCGACCACGGTCTTGCCGCCGAGCTGCTTCCATCCGGTGTACTGGCCCGCGTCGCGGGAACCCTCACCGGCCAGCTGCTCGCGAATGTCCTTGACATCACTGCCGATCGGGCCGACGAATCCGGCGACGAAGTCTTCGATGTGCTTGACCTCTGCTGCGCTCAACGGCGCATCCTCCCTATCAATGAATGCCTGGACATCACGGCGAAAAGCGCTCATGTCGATGCCGGCCGGGTCGATCTTTCCTTCGGAGCTGTACTCACGATGAGCGACGCAATCGCTTGCGCCCCTGCCGATTCGGCGAAGAATCGCCGCGCAACCGCGCTTGTAGGCGTCCAGCTGCTCGGGGGTCCAATCGCTACCGTCACCGCGGCTCACGGCCTCGATGCCGATCGTGTGGTAGTTCGCGTTGTTGGTCGGCCAGCCGTCCCAGCTACCCCGCCCTGCATGCCAGCAGACGCCAGCCGCGATCACTCGGAACGTGCCGTCGCGCTCCAGAACCAACTGTGCCAGTGGGCCTTCCAGGTCCGGCCGGCCGAACTGGACGATGCGCCAATCCTGGCTGCCACCCCCGGCGGTGTGATGGCACAGAACCCCGCGAATGTCGCGGAAGTCGTCGTGACCTCGGCCGCGCCAGCCCTCATGTTCGATGACCCGCAAGCCCTCCTGTCGAAGGAGATCCGCGAGCCACACCGGATCACCGGTCCAAGACATAGAGAAACCAACCCCAAATGATTCGATGAATGGCCGAGCGGCCGAAAAGTTGTCTGGGCGACAGGATTTGAACCTGCGACCTCCCGCACCCAAGACGGGCGCTCTACTGCTGAGCTACACCCGGAGATGCCCGTATCTGTCCGAGCCGACGACACTCCGAAATTCGTCCCCCTCGAAGCGGGTACCTCTGAGCAGATCGACCAGGACTCGAACCTGGAACCCGCGGCTTTGTAGACCGCTGCTCTTGCCGAATTGAGCTATCGACCTCTGTTGCCGGGAGCACCTAACGTTCCCAGCGCCTCATCTTGTATGCCGCGTGGCTATCGCGGGGTCGGGTACTTGGCTTCCTTGCGGCGCGGCCGGTTTCCCCATTGCTGATATCCCTGGATTCGAACCAGGATCTCGCGGAGTAACAATCCGCAGCTCTGCCAGTTGAGCTAGACATCAAAGACACAACAGCTCCGGAGGACACCCTCCTCCGGAGCCGGAACGCGGAGCCGCGCTCTGAACCGGGCCAGACGGCCAACCGGTCCTAACTCCCCGCCTGCATTCGCTGACGGAACATCTCGGCGATATCGACGACCTCGGCGGCCTGGCCACCGCGTTCGACCTCCAGCCGCACCCTGCGCCTGGCGCCCTCGGTGACCAGCAAGTCATTGAGCATCGTCTGAACCACGCTGAGCACCTGCCCGTTCACGCGCGGAGACTTCAGCAGCCCGTCCAGGAAATGCATGGTGAGACGGGCCATTTCCCAATCCGAGGGCTCGTAGTACTCGGCCTGTGCCGAGTGCCGCAGCGACTCGTACAGATCCATCACCAGCCCGTGCGGGCCGGTCAGATCCAGATCCGGAATCGCCACCACACCCGCTGCGGGAATCGTGTCGACCGGACCGTCGGGCTTGTTGCGCCGCACTCGCTGATCGGATCTTTTCGGAACAGGGCCACGAACGCCCACCATGACCTCCTGGGTCTGACGGGCTCCTGTCCCGTCAACGACTTAACGACCCAGGGTGACGAACTGATGGACGAAACCTCCGGGCACTCAACTCACGCCGACGCGCAGCGCTCGCCGCCGCGCCCTCAACGGCAGATTTTCGACCGTGGCAAGACGTGCACACGGCTCGCAGATTCTCCAGGCAGTGATTACTGCCCGGCGCGATGTGGTCCACCTGAGATGCGATCCCCAGGCAGCCCACCCGCGCGATCTGGCATCGCCGGCGGTCTCGACGCATCACCGCGGCCCGGCGCGCAGGCCAATCGGCCGGCAGTTCACTCCAACGCGAAGAGGTAGACCAACTCACACCAACAGCGGCAGAACCACCGCCACGATGGTGAGAGCCACCTTCGCAATATCCAGCCACTGCTCAACGGTCAAACCAAACAACTTGATGTCCCTCTCTACCGGCAGCGGCCTATCTCCGGCCGCTGACCGAACGGGCCGAGCGAAAGGCTCGGCATTCCCTTGGCGGTATGAGGAAGCGGCAAGCTTCCGAATCGGCCGACGCGGACCGGGAACGGCCGGTCAGGGCCGGTCCGATCGGTTTCGGGACCGCCCCTCGAAAGGGCGGTCAACCGGACCGGGTCGAACCGGATTCAACCGGTCCGGATGGCCGATCGGCCGGTCGTTCGGGGTCGTCGTTCGGGACTTCGTCCCTCTCTCCTACCCTCACTAGTAAGTAGGTGACCAATTTTCCGAAAACCGGCGTTCGTACGGTGTCTAGTGGCGAAGTTCACACCACCTTTCTTTCCCACCTGAGCTTTCTTGGCATAGCTAGCCGATAGCGAACCTCTATACCCGTACGGAACCGGGCGGCCGCAGTCACGAGCCGGTGCCGGCCGAGGGCGTGGGGGCCTACCCCCTGGGGGTAGGGCGCGGCCGGACCGCGTGAGGGAACGCGCGCGATCGCGACGCGCGACCATACCTGGTCGACGTGCGAAGGGCGAGGCGAAGTCGTGTGACCCTGCCCACTGTCGTTCGTGTTGACATCTGGTTGGTCGAGATGTCAACGTATCGGTGTGAGCAACACAGACAACCCGAACCCCTTCCCGATGCCCTTACCGGTGCGGGACTGCCGCACTGAGCGCGAGCACGCTGCCCGCTGGCTCGGTTACGAGCACGCGGTAGGCCGTATGCGCGGCGCACGAATCGACGTGTTCGAGAACGAGTTTCACGCCTATTGCGAAGGGCATCAGCGCGGCCTTGAGGTCGTAGGCAAGTAGCCATTCACCGGGCCGTCGGCCCAGTCACACTCTGGAGACTCGAATGAACAACTCAGATAGCCACTCAGATGTCACTGCTGCCCGTGGGGGCGGTGTCTCGCTGGCCAAACCGCCGGGCTACCAGCTGGACGCGTTGCGCCATGCGATGGCGCAGGCCGAGGCGGCGGGCCATTACGCGCAGGCCGACCAGTTCAACGCCCGATACGGGCGGCTCGCGCTGGATATCAGTTTCGACGAGTTCGTTGCCCACCTCGCCCGCACGGGCCGTGCCCTGCTGGGCTAGCTCGCTCCACCGAAGGGAATCAATCCATGTACAAATCAGTCCGTCTGATCATTCTGGTCACCTGCATAGCGACAGTCGTGCTGGTCGCCATCCTGGCGTTCGCCTCCAGCGTAGAGTCTGAATGTGTCTCTCTAGCAACCGTTTCCGACCACGTCATTGCGTTGCCCAATGGCGACGTTGTGCCGGATCTGATGATGGAACTACCGGGGTCCGAAACGGTACCCGCCGTCCCGGAGGATAGTCCGCTCTTCGACTGCCGCGTCGACGGCAATCAGATCTGTGGCTACGACGCGTTCGTGGTCGGCCCGAACGGCGAGCCGATGCACGTACCGGCTGGCTACTACGGATTTCACTACCTGGGTGACATCGGCAATCCGGACGCGCGCGCAGCGCTCGGCCTGCCTGAACTGAACCTCAACTAGGCCCCAGGCGGGCCGGGGCTGTCGGAATCAGCCCCGGTCCGCTCGGCAAGCATAGAAGGACTCCCGATGCTGGATACCCTCCCCCTGTTGCACGTGGACTACCCCCACGCGCCCGGCTACCTATATGACTGCCTGGCGTGCGAGCACCGCCCGTGCCAATGCACCGACGAACACGGCCGTGCGCTGTACGCGCCGTGCGTATCGGCCGAGTGCTGGCAGCAACGCCTATGGTGAAAACGCCCGCAGAGAGCTACCTGGCGCGGCAATTCGAGCTGTTCATGGTCGCGCAAGCCTGCGGACGATTCCCCGGCCCGGAGAACCGCGCGAGCATCGCTGACATGGTGCAACGGTTGCCCCGCGCGTCGGTGGTCCGAGCGTGGGACCACGCGCGACTCCGTACCAACGCATTGCACCTGAGATAGCAAGTCCCACAACCACATAGCCCGTAGCACCTCCGCACCCCTCGGCCGAACGGTCGGGGGGTGCTTTGCTGTATCTGGACGAAAGAAACCTGTTGCCCAGCAACGTATCACGGCCGCGGGGCGGGTGAATAGGCATTGCGACGCCCTAGCGTCAATTCTGAGTGCCGCGAACCGGTCTCGGCACCAATCGGTATACCCTCGCCCATTTCCGGGCGGCAGGATGGAAATGCGAGCCGGAAATTCAATCCGACTCATGTGTTGACATATGGACGGTCCACACGTAAAGTTCTTCATGTCAGGCCGGAAGGCCGGGCAGCAAACGTCTAAGGCTGCATTCGCGGCCGAAGCGCACGCTATCTGCGCGAGCCTGGAGCCCTTACACACCTTTAGGGCTAGATCGCCATTCGGTGACAGCGAAAATACTGGCTCGCAACCCGAAAACATGCGCTCGGTGCCCGTGGCTGAATGTTCATTGAGAATTTCATAGTGTGGGGCCAGCGCCCGAAACGAATACCTGAGTCGACCTGTCCTCGGGTATCGACGGTCGGGCGTAATAAGGACTTTGCAACAGCAACAATAAGCACTGATTTAGTCGTGCCGCTGTCGCAAGTCACCCCGTAGCCAAACGGTCTAGTGCAGCCGCTATGCGGCACGCACGGACGCTAGGGCTCATATGCCGGGCTCACGCCCGGAAAGGCCGGTTCATACCGGCGCGGGGGCTGACAAAGAGAAAGGAAGAAACCCGTGCAGACCGTCATGTTTACATGCGAATCCGAGCACGAATCACAGGTGATCGGAAATTCTGTGAACCTCTACCGGCACATACTTTCAGAACGAGGTGTAGACCCGACGCATTACGGGCCGTATCCCGAGGGAGTCGGAATCAGTCTGGACTGGAACGACGTTCAGGAGGCTGCGGTCTTCATCAAACCAAGCACCATGACACGAATGTCCATTCACATGGCCCGAGCCATACGCGAAGCGCTCTTGTACAAGGAGAAGTGCGGGAAAGATCCCGAGTTCTCCAAAACCGCTGGAAAGCTCGCAGCTCGGCTGACCTCTGAAATTTGGTGGGCCGAGACGACACGGCTGTAAAGGCTTGAGCTGAAACCAAGGCACCTGCAACGTTTGAGCCTGAAGTTCGCCCCGGCCGCAAACCGTCGGGGCGTTCTTGAAGTCCAAACAGCAGAAAGGTATGAAATGAAAACAATACACCTAGTGTGGCGACAACAGAGCGATCACAGCGCCACGGTGAATGTTCCCAAAGGCTTCGAAGCGGATGTTTTGCCATACGGAGTAGTTCAAAACTTGGTCGTAGGGCTCCCCGACACGGATACATACATCAACGGTCTCGAGTATGTATTCGAAGTCAAGGAGGCGGACGAATTCGACCCTACCGCAGATCTTCTGTTCGCAAAGGTTTGAGATTAGACATGTACACCGAAACAGGCGTGAATCAAAAGCGCGCGAGGTGGGCGGATATCGGTCTCGAAGTCTACGCGCAGGCGGTATCGGCGGCCCTCGATAGATTTGGGCGTGGAACGGGGCAGATCGACGGCCGGAACACTCTGAGCGATGCCGACGTATTCGACGAAGTAGCAAGCGATTTCGTGGGAGATCTGGCACATCTCGCACGGCTGAGGGGCCGGGGTATTGAAGGAATTATTCTGCGAGGCATGGGGTACTTTGAAGCCGAATGCGCCAACGAGATAGCCGAGTGGGGCCAGTCATGAAGACGATAATCCTGCGCTGGCAGGAAACCAGCGACCATGAAGTAAGGGTGTCCGTTCCCGATGATTTCCATCTCGATTCTGATTACGCCGACGACATTGCTAACGACGTCGCGTCTCTCGACGACGATGGGTTTCAATACTGTGAGCGGGACTCCTTCGAATTCGAGGATGTAGGAAACATCGACTCTGCTGCCGAAGTGCTATATGAAGAAACGGGAGTGTTGATAGACGATAGATAAAGGTCTGGCTAAATTGCGCTGTGTTTGAGCTGGAGAGCGGTCACCGAATATCGGGTTCGGTGACCGTTCGCTCGTTCAAAACAGAAAGGTGCATTCAATGTCAAAGGAAACAATCGAGTGGTTGAACACTTATACGTTGATCGGCATGACTGAGAAACGTGGAACAGCTTGGCATTACCGCAAGTCTGTTCAAGGTGACCAGCCAAACCACTACAAAGGATTCGTTCCGGTGGCCGATGTCGTCTCCCGGCTGTTCAACTGGGAGGCGCAATCGGCACCGATCCGCTACGACATCCACGGCACGGTCGAAAACTTCACCAACATCGACGACAACGGTGCAATGTTTCGCACGATTACAAACGATTCTCGGAAGGTCATCTACAGGTCCGATACTGGCGCGCTTCTCGGAGTCTTCAAGCAGGGCTATCGTATTCACCAGTTCCAGGAATGGTTGCTAGACAACCTGGCGAGCCTGATCACCCCCGACGGACTTGCGGTTACCACTGATTCGCTCGGAATCGGTTCCGCCGGACTGCTTAAAGGCGGCGCTCAGGCATGGGTGCAGCTCGAACGTCCCGAGAACGTGAAGACCAAGGAAGGTGTGGAGTTCCGTTCGTCGGTGCTCGCAAGTTCTTCGCACGATGGAACAGTCGCTACTCAGTTCTCGGCCGTGCAAACGATCGTAGTCTGTGACAACACACACTGCGGGGCCATGGGCGAAGCTCGCGCGTCTGGAAAGCGTTTCAAGTTCAAGCGCACGAAGAACTCGCTCGACAAGATCGGGGACGCACGTCAAGCCTTGGGAATCGTCGTAGAGTCCGCCGACGACTTCGCGGCCACCGTAGCAGACCTGTGTGCGACAACGGTTACTGATCGCCAGTTCTCGGAGTTCCTGACGCTGTGGGCACCGGTCCCGGAGGAGAAGGGCCGCGGACGCACGATGGCAGAGAACAGACGCGACGCGCTAACCACCATGTACAACACCGACATGAGGGCCGCGCCCTGGCGCGGCACAGCGTTCGGAGTCCTCCAGTCGGTCAACACCTACAACCACCATGGCTCCACCGTGCGCGGGGAGACCTCGCGCGCTGAACGCAACATGTCCAACGCGATCACCGGCAAGACCGGCGAGGCGGACGCGGAGGCGCTTGGCATGCTGAACCGAGTATTGATGTCCGCCTGAAGGTTTGGCCCATGCGGATAGCTCCCGGCTGTCGGAATCAGCCGGGAGCTATCCCTCGCCCGAAGAAGCTGAATGAAATCACAGCGTCAGAGGATGTCTCCCGCATCCTCGCCGCGTTCGACCGTGCGCGCCATCTCATCATCGACGGTTTGAACATGACCGAGCCGTACCAAGATGCGATTGACCTACAAGAGAGCGCCTTTCGTGCTGCCCTCGTCGAACGCTCGATAACGCAGGACGAAGTACTGGCGGAGCGAGGTGAGACGCTGAGGGAAAGCACAGGGGTCGTCGGGCTGGTGAACGCGTACTGAGCCGGAAGTTGGGTCACGGACTGCCGGTCCGTGGCCCTTCTTGCTGTCCAGTGATGAAAGGAAACAGCTATGAATCCGATGGCAAGAGAAGTCTCCGATCCCCGCCCCGAGGCGGCGGACGGGTGCGATCCGAACGCGCTGCTCGAGAGATTTCGTGCGGCAGTGGCAGTCGTCAGTGACACGGCAACCGAGTACTACGCCGATGAGAACCGCTCGGCGTCCGAGACTGCCAAGTTCTATGACGAGATCGCCGAGTATCACCGTGAGGCGGCCGAAGCGATGGAACTGCTAGACGAGCATCTGAGCGGGGGCGGACGGCTGCCCGATGCGTGGCGGCTGGGGTGATCGATAGAGGCGGCCGGACCGATCGCCTTGGTGTCGGTCCGGTAGCTGAAGCTCCCACCTTGCAGGTGTTTCGCCTGGTCTTCATGCCGAGGCGCCGAAGCAGCCATGGGCTGACGCCGGCAGCGACAAGGTGCAGCGCTGCACCGGCTCGCTACCTGCCGTAGAGGCTGCGGCACGAGTACCCCTGATCGGGCGTGATCCCGAAGACGGTCGTATCAGAAAGCCGGTCATGAATCGCCGCGGTTCCGGCTGCCAACCTCCGAATCTCCCGCAGGTAGCGGCATAAACCGTTGTCTTGCAATATATTACGTAGAACTCGGCCGTACGGTCAGCTGTATGAGTGTTACTCGAACCTGGATCAGGCCCTGATTCCTGCGCGTGGCGTTCAGTGGGTTGGTGGTGTTGAGTGCATCATCAATGCGGTGGTGAAGGCTTGATCCGAATCCAAAGGGCTACAGAGTGTTTCGGGTAGTGAAGGTTTGAGCACGAGCCCATCGTTCGGGACCTGTGGAGGCTTGGTGGGTCCAGCTCCAAAGAGGCCCGGCGTCAGATACCCATGGACAGGTAAAAGTACTCTGCCAAAGTTGTTGACGTGACAGTGGTTTGGGTAGCAGGCTTGTAGGGCATAGGGGCGGATGCCGAGGCATCGTACGGTCATGGGCCGACGGTAGCTGATGGTGCGGCCGTAGGAATTTGAGCAGCTTGAGTGCTGTAGGTTGAAAGGACGTGGTTCGAATATCTGTTCGAGGGGGGTTGTGGGGCGAGGTGGTGAGAGGATGTAACGGCGATTGACATGCGTGCGATCCAGATGTCAACCTGTGGGGTGTGGCAGCGGAAGATACGTCCAAACAGGAAATACAAATGAATACAGCAGATGGATTGTCAGCCGACGTCGTCAGGGCGCTGGTCGAAGCCGGGGAGAGTTGGGCAGAGATCGCGACTCGCTTTGACACGAGCCGCCAGAACGTTCAGCAGTTTGCCAAACGTCACGGGATCGAACCGCTGAAAACTCCTCGTCGTGAGGTAGCAGAGCACTTCCCGTGGAAGGTTCCGTCCGACCAACAGGCCGCGATGCCATACCAGAGGCTGCGCGACCACGGCGAGTACATCGCCTCTGGTGGGGTGGGGATGTCGGAGCGCAAGCTGAAGGGGCTGCGAAGCTGGTACGAAATGCTACGAAAGTACAACTACGTACTGGAGTTCGATCCGCATCAGCCACCTATCTACGGAGTCTCGAAGTACGGCGGGTTCGTGTACCGCGAACGGCAGGAGAGCGACGGGAACCTGTTGATCAGGCTCAACTCGCACACTCGGCTGACATCCAGGGGAAAGTTGATCTGGGTCTTTCCGCCGAGAGACCCGTAGGGGAAGGGCAGCTGGATTGGTGGAACTACTACACCCCGGAGCTTCGGTGGTAGTAGATCATTTACCGTGGGTGAGGGCTGTTTTTGAGGGAACGACGGACTGTCTGTTGTTGTGGGTTCGTCGCAGCTTGATGCTGCCTGAGGATGACGAACTCTGGTTGCCGGTAAGTGAATTCATACGCAAGCACAAAGGCGTGTTGCGAACCGAGACACGCGTTGAGGACCCTGCCCTGATGTTCGGCGAGGGATTCCGGTCTTGCTACCGACTCAACATGGAGGGGCCAGGCGCATAAACGAATAAGGAGTTATAGGTGGTAGGACCGGATCGGTCGGGGGACCGTGAACTTGCCGCAGACGAGGGGCCGCCCGGACCAGGGCGGCCCCTCTCTGTTTCCCAGCACAAGACTTACAACCGATGCCCATATGGCTACTACTTGGAAAGGATCGAGGGCGCCTGGCAACGGCCGGCCGCCTGGCTGCCTCAAGGTACGGCGTTCCACGAGGCCGCAGAGGCATACGAGCGATCGGGTCGAAAGATGACCGTCGACGCGATGCAAGACGTGTTCCGCGAGTCTTACGCCCGTGCAACGAACGAGATGACCGCGGAGACACCGAACCTCACGTACTGGTTCCGGTCGGGGCCGTATGCGGGACCGCAGGACATCCAGCGCCGATTCGGTCTTGGGCTCGACCAGGTCGAGCGCTATCCGGCGTGGTACGAGAAACACCCGAACGAAGTCATCTGGATAGATCCGAACGGCGAACCCGGCATAGAACTTGGGTTCGTCGTCGATCTGGCCGGCGTCACTGTCCGCGGATTCATCGACGCGGTGATTGTGGACGAGACGACCGGTCGTGTGCGGGTGCGAGACAACAAGAGTGGCAACACGCCCGGCGATGACTTCCAGCTCGGGACCTACAGCGTTGCTCTCGCGGTCAAGTACGGCATGGAGCAACCCTGGGTCGGGGACTATTGGATGGCGAGGACCGGCAAGCCGACGTTCGACTATGACCTGACGGAGTGGACCGTCGAGCGAGTCACGGAGGAGTTCCATCAGCTTGCCGACGACATCGCGGCTGAGCGGTTCTCTCCGGCTCCTGAGCCCGCAAAGTGCCGTTTCTGCGCGGTCGCTTCGTCGTGCGAGTTCGCTGCCTAGGCGTCGTCCCGTCCGACCTGGTCACTCTCACTTCCCACGATCGCGCGCACCTGACGGCGACGTTGGTCTGATTCTTCGAGAGTTATCTCACGAGCGGAGACCGCTTGCAGGATTCGGTTATCGAGAGACAAAGCGGTGGACAAGAGTTCGGCAGCGGCAATACTTACAAGGGGGGAGTCACCCTCGCGCCTTTCCAGGCTATCTATGATCTGCACAACGATTTCGACATCGGCTTGAACTGCCTTTAGTCTTAAATTGGAAATTCTGGCCTCGCGCTCTATTCCGATGGTATAAAGGCGAAGGAAGAAGTCCAATATCTGATTGGCGTGCTTTAATGCCTGCCATCCAGCGTAGGCTAAGCTTGCACCCATTGTGTGCCCGACAGTGATGACATCTTGCCACGGGTTCACGGTTACGCTGCTCGTTAGCCGCAAGCCCGGTCGAATGTCGATATCAATATTTTCGGACTGTGCGATGACACGCTTTGTAAAGACATCTAGCTCAAGATCCTGTTGGATCATCATGGCGATTCGCTCGCGAAATGTATTTATCGCCAAGGGGTCATGAATTGGAAGGGGCTTCTTAGGGTCTGCGCCGGCAGTGAATCCGTAAGTAGCGAGCTTGATCAGGAAGTACCGTGCCATGTACTGAGCCCTGTTTACAAAGAATAGCTCAGGATCTGGGCCAAAATCGGCCGTGACCAGTAGCGCGCCCGCCGCTTCGATTGCGAGCGTGCCCTCCGGTCGGCGGCCACCACCGATGAAAGAGCCAGTCACGGGAAGATCATAACTGCTCGGCCTGTGGCCGGGCCGGAAACACGAATTTGGAGGCCGACCGTATATACGTTACTTCAATCCCAGGCGATTCGAGGCTCGGCAGGTCGGCCGTTGCCGACGGTATTCCGCGCCCTGGCGGCGAAGGGGACTGACCTGCTCGCTGGCCAGATGGTGTTGGTGGCCGCGGCGCCCGGCACCGGCAAGAGCTTGTTCACCCTCACGCTCGCACTACGTTCACGGGTTCCGTGCTTGTACTTCAGCGCCGACTCCGATGCTTTTACCCAGCTGGCAAGGGCGGTGTCGATCCTGACCGGCTGGCGACATGAAGATGCGGCCCGGAGGGTGCTCTCCGGGGATCTCTACGTCGTCGACGAGCAGTTGGCGGAGGCTCCGATCAGGTTCGTCTACGAAGCGTCCCCGGACCTTGACGATATCGAGCGCGCGATGCTCGCCTACGACGAGGTGTACGGAGATTTCCCAGCCCTCGTCGTCATCGACAACATCACCAACGTCTCAACGGCAGGCAGCGCCGATGACCCCTTCGCCGGACTGGAATCTCTCGCCGACTACCTACATGGGATGGCACGTCAGACCGGTGCGTGCGTCGTGTGCCTGCACCATGTCACCGGCCCGTACAACGACGCAGGTAAACCCATCCCGCTCAGCGGAGTGAAGGGACAGATCACTCGTGTTCCCGAAGTCGTGCTGACACTTCACAAGCCGGTGCACGAGTTCGGGCCTGACGTGCTCGGCGTCTCGACGGTGAAGAACCGCAACGGCAGGGCCGATCCGTCCGGCATGGACTTCGTCGAACTGGAGTGGATCGGCGACACCATGACCATCCGCGATCTGCGTGCCACCTAGACCTCGCAAGGTGTGCCGGGACTGCACAGAGCAGGGGGTCGTCACCCGCCGGCCTGCGCCTCATCCGGGGCCGCGGTGCGCGACACATCACCGGGACCGCCGTAAACAGAAACGCCAAGACAACCACGGCCGGCACATCGGAGCCACCTACGGCATCACCGCCGAGGAGTACCGGCAGATTCTCGCCCATCAGGGCGGTTCCTGCTACATCTGCCGACGAGCTACCGGTGCCAGAAAGAACCTCGCGGTCGATCACGACCACATAAGCGGAGTCGTGCGGGGATTGCTCTGCAAGAAATGTAATCGAGATGTGCTGGGGCACTTGAGAGATGACGTCCAGGCCGCTCAGCGGGTAGTTGCTTACCTCATCGACCCGCCCGCACGCAGAATCATCGGGCACCGAGTGGTGCCCGGACATCAAGGAGTCCGATGCGAACCGTCGTTGAGAATCTGAAGATCGCGCTTGACCTGCTACAAACACACGGGCTCGGTCAGAGCGCACTGTATGACCCCTATACCGGCTGCTACTGCTCGGTCGGGGCAATCTACGCCGCCCGAACCGGGAAGCGCGGAATGGCTGTCACCTCCTACGACGAGATCAGGCACGAACAGCAGGCGTTCGTTGACACCCCCGAGTCCGACGCAGTTCGGCAGGCGATGGCCGAAACGGGTTTGCTCACTGAGCCGTTCGAAGGCTCCAGCCACATCGACGTCTACCTGACCAACGACAGCGTTGCCGAGCCGACCTCGATCTACGCGGCGTTCACACGGGCAATCGAGCACGCTCAGACGGCCGCATAGCGATGGGCGCGTCGATTGCCGCCGCGATTCAGCGCTACTTCCCGGGCTGGGAACCGCCCGAGGACTGGAACACCTACAACAAGACCCTGTGCCCGTTTCACGGTGAAACCCGGCCCAGCGCAAGCATTTCGTTTGAGCACAACCGATTTCATTGCTTCGCGTGCGGGGTCTCCGGTGATGCAATCGACATCATCCGAAGCCAGGAGGACATGACATTTGCAGCGGCTCAGCGCCTCGCAGCGGAGCTATCTCCAGGAGGCGACGACCCAGTACGCGAGAGCGTTCCGCAACAGCCCAGTAGAAGAATATTTGGCCGGCCGGGGCCTGACAGATCTGGATCGAGAGGGCCTGGACCCGTTTCTGCTCGGGTACGTCGACGATCCGCTCCCTGGGCATGAGGACTACCGCGGATTCCTCGCAATCCCGTACCTGCGGACCGGTGCAGACAGCAGGCTCGGTGTCGTATCGCTCCGATTCCGTTGCGGCTCAACCGATTGTGACCACAGCGGGCATGGCAAGTATCTGACTTTGCCCGGCGACCGGCCGAGGTTGTACAACACTGCCGATCTGCTGATCCCTTCTCGGTTCGTCCTACTGACCGAAGGGGAACTCGACGCCATCGCCGCCCACCGAATCGGACTACCCGCTGTAGGGGTTCCTGGCTCGACCGCATGGCGGCCCTGGTTCCGGGAACCGTTCCTGGGCTATGAGTCCGTGATCTTCCCGGCTGATGGCGACAAGGCTGGCCGCATGTTCGCCGCCGCGACCGCGAAACACCTTCCGAACGCCAAGATCATCTACCTCCCGAACGGCGAAGACGTGAACTCGCTCATCGCCAGCGAAGGCGCGGAGGCATTCAAAGAGAGACTGGGGATTGCGACCGATTGAGGTCACCGTGTACACCCGCCCGAACTGCCAGCCGTGCGCGTACACCAAACGAACTCTGACCAAACGCGGAGTCGACTTCACCCAAGTCGACATCACCGAAAGTCCAAAAGCATTCGACTATCTGAAGTTTCAGCTCGGAGCCCAAGAGGCTCCAGTTGTCGTGGTGATGAAGCGCGCCGACGTATGGACGGGCGCACGAGAGGAGAAGATCCGCGAATGGGCGGACCGGATAACGCCGTAGTCGACTACGAAGACGACTACTACGAGGACGACGACTACGGCTATCTGTATGAAGCTGACTGGGGCTGTGGAGATCCGTACTGCGATCAATGCGGGCCTCTGTACTCGGAAAGTGAAGCAGGGGAGGGCGTTTGACCAACTTGAACGACAAGATCGACCCGTCGTACTACCAAGGCTTCAGCAACGGAGCCCAGATGATCGACATCACCGAGAACCTGACTCCCAATGCGGCACAAGCTGTTCAGTACATCGGGCGTTCATCGCGCATGGACGGCAACAACAAGGGCGATGTCACCGAGGACTTGAACAAAGCCCTGTGGTTCATCACTCGTGAATTGGGACGAATCGGAAGCGACAATCCGGCTTCGGCCCGCCGTCTCCCACGGGTGTGGGGCCGCTTGGAAGATGTGCCCGAGCGCGTGGAAGTCGCCGACATCGAAGGCGACGGAATCGTGAAGGTGGATGGAACCACCTTCCGGACCTCCTACGCAGCCAGCGGCCCGGTTAGCGAGCGGTTCGAGACAGATGGCAACGACGACGACTACGCGCCGTTCACCGAGGTGATTGCTTGACGCGGCGCATCGTCATCATCTCCGATACTCAGATCCCCTACGACCACCGAAAAGCGGTCAAGGCGGTGATCCGATACATCGGGGAGACGCAGCCGGATTCGGTTGTGCACATCGGTGATCTGATGGATTTCCCGCAGCCGAGCAGATGGAACAAGGGCACGGCCGGCGAGTTCGAGGGCAGCGTCCTCGAAGACTGCGAACAGGCCAAACGTCGCTTCCTCGGACCATTACGGCAGGTCTACTCCGGGCCAATCGGTGTCCACGAGGGAAACCATGATCTGAGACCAAGAGAATATCTGAGCAAATACGCCCCGGCGCTCGCAGAGTCCGGGGCTTTTGATTTGCCAGAGCTGTTGGATTTCAACGGGTTTGGTGTGCAGCTGCTACCGGCCTTCCATCACATCGCGCCAGGCTGGATCTCGACTCACGGGCATCTGGGCGGTATCCGACTGAGCCAGGACGCAGGCAAGACCGCAGCCAACGCGGCCAGAAAGTTCGGCCGCAGCGTCGTCATGGGGCACACACACCGCCAGGGCATCCAGCCGGCCTCGACAGGCTTCGACGGAAGGGTCGATCAGACCTACGTCGGTTTCGAAGTCGGGCACCTGATGGACACCAAGCAGGCCGGGTACCTCAAAGGTGCAGCGCCGAACTGGCAGCTCGGGTTCGGGATTCTCACTGTCGACGGCAATCATGTTCGGCCCGAACACATTCCGATCGAGGGAAACAAGTTCACAGTCGACGGCCGCGTGTGGCAGGTGTAGGGGAGCATTGGATACCCGAAAGGTACAAAAGCTGATAGCTCGCGCCTCCAGCGCGGTAGTCAGGGAATGGCCCGGCGTGATCGACGTCGGCGACCTCGGACAAGAGCTATGGCTGTGGATTCTGACCAGCGAATCAGTCCAAGCCAAAATCGCGGCTTCCGACGATTACCTGTCGTATCGGCTGCTGGTGAAGCACGGGCACAAGATCGCCTCAGCCGAAGCGGAGAAGAACGTGCGCTTCGCGAGAAACGTGCAGTACTCCACCGAGGACGTTCGGAAGGCACTCGAAGGTGAGTCGCTGTGGGCCGAGCTACTCGATGACCTCACCGCGGCAATGTCGGTGGTACGCGCCAAGCACCCCCAGTATGCCGAGGCGATTCGAAAGCGGTTCGGGGACAGGCAAAAAGGCGTCGACTATAACGCGGTGAAACGTGGAGTCATCGCGGTCACCGACGAGATGAACCGGCAAGCGCGAGTGAAGCGCGCCGAGTTCCAGAACGGGCCGGGGGCGCGACGCGTGGTTTCCAACGCAGCCGCGCAGGTCGCATCGAAAGGCTACGAGTGAAAGACATCCTGGACCCCGAGCTGAACGGCAACGGGTCCATCGAGATGTACCGGGGCTGGGTGCATCCGGACATCTATTTCGACCAGAAGCCAGCGTTGCTGGACAACTGGTCTGACGACGACATCGAAATGTACTGCGGAAAGAGGGATTCAGCTTGACCACCAACCCATTTGCCGATGCCCCGAAGGGCGAGACCACGGCCGACGCGCCCGTGGCCACCGACGTTGCCTCCGCCCCGGACAAGATCACCGTCACGCTCAAGGGAGGCACGGGCTTCGACGCTCCCTGGATCGTGCATCACGCATCGAGCATCGCTGAAGCTGAACAGATGGTTCGTGGATCGGGGCAGCTGATGAAGCTGGCCCAAGACGCGGCCACGCATTTCGCCGGGCTCGGCCCAGCAAAGTCCGCACCGGCGACTCCGCGGAATGCCTCCACTGCGGCCAAGCCTGCGTATCAGCAGGCACCGGGAGGGGAAGGGCGTCAGTGCCCGCACGGCGAGATGGTCTTCAAGTCCGGTGTGTCCAAGAAGGACGGCAAGCCATGGTCTGCGTTCATGTGCCCTGCTCCGGCCGGCACGCCCGACCAGTGCGAAAAGCAGTGGCTTCGCTGATCTGAACTAGTACCGAGGGCGGTCCGGCCATGGGCCGCCCTCTCTCGTAGCCGCACCGAAAGCGATCAACCATGTCCGTAGACGAAGCAGCACTGCACCACCGAATCCAGGAGTTGGAGGCAGAGAACGCCGAGCTGAAGAAGAAGGCCGACAACCGGAAGAAGCTCACGCACAACGACGTTCGCTGGATTCGGCGTCTCGCTGCCAACGCCAGGGTCAGCCACGCCGAGCTAGCCGAGATGTACGGCGTCGGTGAACCCAACATCAGCCGCATCGTCCGGCGGATCTACTACCCCGAGGTGGCGTGAGGGCATTTCAGTACAAGGTCGACGGCGAACCGGTGACGATTCGGGTAGCCGAGACCGACGCCGACCTCATCGAGTTCGCACTGTGGATTGATGCGAACAAACACACCCCGCTCGGGTTCGACACCGAGACAACCGGACTCGACATCTACGCCGGGGACTACCAGCTTCGAACGGTCCAATTCGGCAACGGCGTCGAGGCATGGGTTATCCCGATTGAAAGAGGCCAGAAGTTCAGGCACGCAGCACGATTGGCTATCGCGTGCCTGCGGCAGCTGATCATGCACAACGCATCGTTCGACCTTCAAGTGCTCGAAAAGCATTTGGAGGTACCGATGTCGGAGCTATGGCCCAGGACCACTGACACCAAGATTCTTGCCCACCTTGTCGACCCGCGCGGTGTGGAGGAAGGCGGAACCGGTCACCGTCTCGAGGATCTGACCCGCGCATACATAGATCCCATCGTCGCCGCCGAGGTCAAAGGGCTCATGCCGAACCTCGCCCGGCGGTATCGCACGACCAAAGACCTGGTCTGGAAAGTCCCGGAATTGCTCGACGATCCGGACTTCATGTTCTACGCCGGAATGGACCCGGTCCTGGCATACCGGCTACGCGCGAGGCTGGCACCAGCCGTACCGGGCGAATCCACACATCTGATTGCCTACGAGCACAACCTTGCCCGCGTGTGTGCCGAGATGGAACGGACCGGGTTTCTCCTCGACGTCGAGTACTCCGAAAAACTCGCTGCGCGCTTGACGGCGGATGAACACGAGGCGTCCTTCCACGCTGAGGCGTTCTTCGGTATCCAATCAGTCAACAGCACCGAACAGGTCGCAGATGCGTTGGAAGACTTGGGAGTTCGGATCACAGGCCGCACCGAGACCGGGAAACGCAAGGTCGACAAAGAGCTACTAGAGCAACTGGCCGAGAACGATCCCGCAGTCGGCAGCGTCGCACACCTAGTCGCCGCGGTCACCGAAGCCAAACGAGCCCGGAAGTGGCGAACGACCTGGGTACAAGGCTTTCTCGACGGAGCCGACCCGAACGACCGGGTGCATCCGAGCATCAATCCGCTGCGTGCCCGAACAGCCCGGATGAGCATCACGGGCATTCCAGCCCAAACCCTTCCGGCCAACGACTGGGTTGTCCGGCGATGCTTTCTGGCAGACCCTGGCCACGCCGTAGTCAGCGTCGACTACAAGGCGCAAGAGCTTCGCGTGCTGGCCGCATTGAGTGGAGATCCGACGATGCGGCGCGTTTTCGCTGAGGGCGCAGATCTGCATCAACTCACTGCTGACGCCGCTGGCGTCGCACGTTCGGTCGGAAAGATGGCGAACTTCCTACAGGTCTACGGCGGCGGCGCCGGCACGCTCGCCAAAAAGGCGGGCATCACCTTCCCTGATGCGAGGAGGGTCATCTCGAAGTTCGAACGCACCTACCCGAAGGTGACGTTGCTCGCTAAGCGGCTCGCCGCGGAAGCCGAAGCAAACGGATTCGTCACCACGCCGGTTGGTCGACGCCTGCCGGTCGACTCCGGCCGCTGGTACGCCGCGCTGAACTACGTCATCCAAAGCACATCGCGCGATGTCACGTGCAGGGGGCTGCTCGCACTCGACGAGGCCGGTTGGACCCCGTACATACGCCTGCCCATCCACGACGAAGCGGTGGCCTCAGTACCGATCGAGCACGCCGAATGGGGCGCCCGCGAGATCGGCCGGCACATGCGGATGGACCTGCGCGGAGTCGACATCGACACCGACCCAGAGGTCTACGGGGACAGCTGGGGACACGGATACATGAAAGCAGCTTGAACATGAAAATGATTGTGGCTGTGAGCCTCCTGGCTTGCGGCGCTCTACTGCTGTCAGCCTGCGACCCATCACGGGCAGAAACGGTCGGTACCGACGTACGCACCGTTCGGCTCCCGGACGGCAGGACAGTCGTGTGCGTCGTCGCCGCCAACATCAGCGCGAAGTCGGCCGCTCTCGATTGCGATTGGCAGGACAGTGGACGATGACGAGTTCCTGGATCGGCTCTACCAGGCTTGGTCCAAGACCACCGATGCCGACCAAGCGGCCTGGGCGGCCTCTGAAGACGAAGGTCTCGGCGTGTGGGAGGTCTGGTCCGTCGAAGGGCAAGACCGCAGATCGCCCATCGTGTCCTTCTCCCGCCAAGCAGACGCCGAATTCATCGCCGTCGTTCACTCCGGACTCCCGGCGCTGATCCGCCGGTTCCGTGAAGCCCTCGACGAATCCGAACGGCTCGACATCGAAAAAGACACCCTCACCGGCCAACTCGCAGACACCGAGCTAGCCCTCCAGAACATCAAGGACAGCCGATGACCTACCGAAACAAGAAGAAGCGCACCACCTACACGACCAGCACTGCGAGTTCAACCAGTTACGACACCACAACTGCGGCCTATCAGTCGGATTCGTCGAACTATTCGTGTGATTCGTCCTCGGCCTCCAGTTACTCGGGCGGGTGCGAATGATCGATATCCTGATCATGGGCGGCACCTGGAACCCGAACGGGGACGGTGTCACCAACACGTTCGCATCCCACCTCGACCCGGAGAAGTTCCGGGCACGCTGGGTCAACTATCCGGCCGACTACGGGCAGCGGGTCACCTACGCCGATTCCGTTCGCGCAGGCCGGGAAGCCCTGCTGAACTCGATCCGGGCAACGCCGAATCTCGTTGTCCTCGCGGGC
Source organism: Nocardia brasiliensis (assembly GCF_011801125.1). Classification (NCBI taxonomy): domain Bacteria; kingdom Bacillati; phylum Actinomycetota; class Actinomycetes; order Mycobacteriales; family Nocardiaceae; genus Nocardia; species Nocardia brasiliensis. The sequence goes on along the minus strand of NZ_CP046171.1, from coordinate 6,503,923 downwards.
TATAGCCAAGGCGCTGGCATCGCCGGAGACGTCGCCGACGAGATCGGCCGCGGGCTGCACCCCGAGCTGGAAGTGCTCGGCGCAGCGCTCATCGCCGACCCAGCCCGCCCGGCCGATCTCGACCTGGTCGGCCCGGATCCCGGCGGCTACGGCATCACTGGGCAACGTCGGATCACCGGGATTCCGACGTGGCACGTCGCCGCTGAAGGCGACCCCATCACCGCCTTGCCCGAAGGTTCCGCACTTCGCTCGATCGCCGACCTGTCCGCGTACTGGAACATGTCGAGCCTGGACGGCTTCATTCGATGGGGTCAGAGCCTGATCGACGTTGCGACCCGAAACCAATTTCAGCAGTGGTGGTCGATCCAGAACCACCGCACATGGTTCGGCGTCGCCCGCCAAGCGCGGGCGTACCTGTTCGACGGACGCCACACCGACGCCTACGTCTACGAAGGCCACGCGCAGCGTTTGGCCGAAGCTCTCAACGAGGAGTTCGCGTGGCGAGTTTGATCGACCTGCCGGGGGTTGACGCGTGACCGAACTCGTCATCACCCGTGGATATCCGGGCTGCGGTAAGACCACATATGCGCTCAATTGGGTTGCAGCGCAATCGGGCCGGGCGCGGGTCAATCGTGACGATCTCCGCGCGATGTTGTTCAACGGCGAAGGCATCCTGACAGACGCGCAGGAGTGTGACGTCACCGCAGCTCAAAAATCCATGGCGGCAAGTCTTCTCGACCAGGGGACCTCGGTCATCGTCGACGACACAAACCTCCGTCTACGAGTCGCCTGCAACTGGGCGGACCTCGCGCACGAGCACGGAGCTGCATTCCAGTGCGTGGACTTCCACACCGACGCACAGACCTGCATCGAAAGAAATCGCGCGCGGCAACGCGCCGGGCAACGCTATGTTCCGCACTGGCGAATCCTCGACATCGCCAACCGGTTTCCGCTCGATCGATGGGCCGAGGTCACCGCCCGGACCGTGCCCGCAGTCGAACCCTACGTACCTGACATCAGCAAGCCTGAAGCGTGGATTTTCGACCTCGACGGCACGCTAGCGCACATGCGCGCGCGGAACCCCTACGACTTCAGCCGGGTCGGCGAAGACGACGTCGATCACGTTGTACGCCACGTCTACGAGACGCTGTCCAGGGACGAAACACCGTCAGGGGCACCCGTGATGATCGTTGTGTCGGGCCGCAAAGCCATGTGCATGGACCTGACCCAAGCGTGGCTGCACCGCCATTGGATCTATGCGGACCAGATGTACATGCGGGCCGACGACGACAACCGGCCCGACCACGTCGTCAAGCTCGAAATCTTCAACGAATACATCCGACACCACTACAACGTGCTCGGCGTTTTCGACGACCGAAACAGCGTCGTCGCCATGTGGCGACGGCTCGGCCTCAAATGCTTCCACGTAGCCGAAGGGAACTTCTAACTCTTGCGTTTCGACACCCCCAAGAACGCGAACTACGCGGCCGTCATCACGTCGGTGAAGACGGTCGTTCCCCTGCCCGGCCGTGACCGAATCGTCGGCCTGCCGATGTTCGGGCATCAGGCCATCGCCCAGAAAGGCTGGGCACCGGGTGATCTCGGTGTCTTCATACCGGCCGAGGCGGCACTGAGCCATGAGTACGCCACCGCAAACAACCTCTATCGCAACGCCGATCTCAACGAGGACCCCACCCAGACCGGCTACCTGGAGGACAATCGGCGGGTCAAAGCCATCAAATTCGCAGGGCACCGGTCGAATGCGTTGTTCATGCCGTTGAAGTCGTTGGCGTTCACCGGAATCGACACCAGTCAGCTCCGCGAAGGCGACACCTTCGACCACCTAAACACCATCGAGATTTGCTCCAAGTACGAGATCCGGCCACCGCGGACCACCAGCACACAAGGAAACGCTGCGCCTAAGCCGCGCCGAGTCACCGAGCGGCACTTCCCCAAGCACATCGACACCGCGAACTACTGGCGCCACAATCACCTCATCGCTGAAGACGCCTACGTGTGGTGCACGCAGAAGCTCCACGGGACCTCGATCAGGGTCGGTAACACCCTCGTTGCGCGCAAGCTCAGCTGGCGCGAACGGCTCGCCGGCCGTCTCGGCATCCAGGTCCAACAGACCCAGTACGACAACGTCTATGGCTCGCGTCGCGTCATCAAAGACGCCAACGACCCGGACCAGAATCACTTCTACGACACCGACATCTGGACCGTTGAAGGCGCACGCCTCGATGGCCTGATCCCGGCCGGTTACGTGGTTTACGGCGAACTCGTCGGCTGGACACCGACCGGGCAGCCCATCCAACAGGGCTACACCTACCAGGTGCCGCCAGGCACAGCCCAGCTCTACATCTACCGCGTCACCACCGTGAACCCGGACGGCGTCACCGTCGACCTCTCATGGCCGCAGGTCGAAGAGTTCTGCGCCGGGCTCGGTCTGAACACGGTCCCCTTGCTCTGGGCAGGCTTCGCCGAAGACCTCGACATCGACTGGTGGATGAACCGCCGACTACACGACGAAGGCCACCGTCGAGCGGTCCCGCTCGACCCCGGAACGACGGTCGACGAAGGCGTGGTGGTCCGCGTCGACGGACTACGGCCAACCTTGCTGAAGGCCAAGGCAAGCGAGTTCTTCGAGTACGAGTCACGGATGCTCGATGAAGGGATCGCGGATCTCGAGTCGATGCAGGAGGCTGCGTAGCGGAATGCGAGGGTCCGTCGTGCCGGACCCTCGCAACCACGTATCCGAGACGACTATCAGTCTCGAACGATTGCCGGAGGCGGAAACCGCCGACATCGATCGCCGCGACGTAGGAACGGCACAGCGACGGCGGCAAAGTTAGCACTGCACGACCGGTAACCTCCGGAGCGCCCAGCTCTCGGGGGTGAGTCCAGGGGGTACCGGCCGGGCGCAGCTAAGCCGGGACAAGCTCCAGTTCAGAGATGTCGAACTCCTGTGTGGGCTGCTCGACCGCGGCGGCGTGTGCGTCGGCCTGATCGCGCAGCACCATCGTCAGATGGGTGACAGCGAGCAGCACGAACGGCGGCACAGCCGAGATACCAACCGCGACCCACGAACCGGTCGACAGGTACGCGGCCAAACCATTGCCCACTACCGACAAGAGCGCGCCGACACCGAGCAGCGCCCACGCATACCAAGAGTGCCGACGCATCACAGTCGCCGCAATCGTGGACACGATCACCAGACCGTCAACGATCAATGGGAACGACCACGGATGAGGGGTCTGGTAATGCGCTGCAAGCCAAGACAACTCGGTGTAGGAGACCAGGAACGAGAATCCGCCGACCGCGACGGTCCCGGCCGTCGCCGCCTGAACCGGAGTCACCGCAGAGGCGCGTGAGAACGCACGAGATAGCATCGTGTTGCACCAACTTTCACTTGGTGTGCCGCCCCTCATCGGAGTACCAGTCCGGTGGGGGGCTCTCTTTGTCTGTCGGACTCGACCGTATGGACTCCCCACCCTCAGCGTCAACGCACGAAAGTTTCGCCGCGAGACGGCTTCTCAACTCAGCTACCCGACGGCAACCCGCTCGGGTATGGACAACCCTGAAATCCTTACGGAAGGTTCCGAACTGTCCGAGAACAGTGAATGGCTCACTCGAGCCGAAGTTTCCGCACGACTGAAGATCTCCGTACAGACGCTTGCCAATTGGGCTTGGGAAGGTCGCGGTCCACGATTCGCCAAGCCTGGCGGTGGGCGCTGCCGCTACCGGCTCGTGGATGTAATCGCTTGGGAGGAGGACCAGTTCGGAGGCTGACCACAAGCAGGAGTTATCGCACGTGACCAAGCCGATCCCACCACTGAGAGCGCTACGTCCCTATGACACATGGCATCTCAAGAAGAAGGATGACCGTGGAAAATTCCTAAGGTCCAAGAGCTACGGCAAAGGTCAGCAGTGGCGCGGCGCGTATCAGGACGGTCTGCAATTCCGGCCCCACACGAAGAGCTTCACCCTCCGAGCCGACGCTGACGAATGGGCACAGAACCAAGTAGCGACGATCCGCACCACAGGACTCCATGTCACCCGTGACAAGGCACGAATCACGTTGCGGGAGTGGATGCCAGAATGGCTCAGCCTCCAAGACGTCGCGATATCCAGCCGAAACACCTACAGGTCGATCAACAACATCATTGCCCGGTTCGACATCGCCGACCAACATGTCTCAGCAATCCTCGAACACCACGTGCAGCGGCTCATGCTTCAGCTGAAGGCCGAGGGCATGAGGCACACCACTCGCTTGGACATCTTCAAACAGCTCACACGGATCATGGATGCGGCTATCGAAGCCGAGCTACGCGTCCGGCAGCCCTGCACGAAGCGGGCGCGACCCGTGCTGTTGAAGGACGACGAAGCAGACATCGAAGACCTGGACGACGAAGACGACGAGTCCAGCACGTGGGTACCCGACACGGAACAGATCTGGGCCTTCTACGACGAACTGAGCGAGGACCTGCGCGTGGCCTTCTGGCTGGGCGCGGGGCTGGGCCTGAGGGCCAAGGAAGCGTGCGGGGCGCTCATCGAAACCGGTCGCTGGGACAAACCGGAGCCGGATTACAAGCTGACCCAACAGTGGATGCAGAAGCGGGACCGAAAGGACCCTGAGAAGCCCTACGAGCTGCCGAAGAGCCGGGGCTCGAAGCGGAGGTTCCCCGTCGACCCATACGTGGCTCAGAGCCTCATCGAGGCCCTGAAAGGGCGCACGCAGGGCCTGATGCTGCTGGAGAACGGCAAGCCCATGACCTACTCCACGTTCCACCGCCGGATCACCGAGGCGGCCAAGCGGGCAGGCTTGCCGACCGGCCGCGACGGGTTCCACTTCCACAGCCTGCGGCACTGGTATGTGTCCACGATGATCGCGGGCGGAATGGACGTCGTAGAGCTGTGCAAACGCGTGCGGCACTCCAAAGCTGATGTGACCTACGGCGTGTACGCCCACCTGCTCAACCAGCCGCGCGGCCGGTTCAACCTCGGTGACGAGTTGCAGCGCGGACGGCGCGAGCTGCGTAAACAACGCCTCAACCTGCGGGTTGTCTGAGGAATCGTAGAAGGATCGTAGAGCGCGGGGGAATCCACCAGGTCATCGCTGGTCGAGGGCACACTGGATCTAATCCAGGAGTTTACTGCCTCGCACTGGTCTGCTCGGCCACCGGCCCAATACGGTGAGACGTATGCAACTGGACAGCGCCGATACGAATCAAGCGACACGGCCGAACCTGCTGGACGTTGCGGTCGTCCAGTTCGCCCCCGGCACCGACCCGTCGGCCAATCTCACGGCGCTGCGCGCGCATGTGCGCGCCGCCCGCGACCGTGGCGCGCGCGTGGTGCTCGCGCCGGAATACTCGATGTTTGCCGTCACCCGGCTCGACGAGCGGGTCATCGCCGTCGCCGAACCCCTGACCGGCCCGTTCGTCGCCGGACTAGGTGCCATCGCCGCCGAATTCGGGGTGCATCTGGTCGCCGGAATGGTGGAGCAGGTGGCGCCGGAGGGCGGCCGGATCTACAACACGCTCGTTGTCCTCGGACCCGACGGAACGCTCGTCACGCAGTACCGCAAGGTACATCTCTACGACGCCTTCGGCTTCCTCGAATCGGAGGTGGTCGAGGCGGGCGCGATCGCCCCGCCCGCCACTTTCACTGTGGCGGATGTGACATTCGGCATGCAGACCTGTTTCGATCTTCGTTTCCCGGAAGGCATCCGCCGGGTAGCCGCGGCGGGCGCGCAGGTACTGCTGCTGCCCGCACAGTGGATTCCCGGTCCCGCCAAGGTCGATCAATGGACGACACTGCTGCGCGCCCGCGCCATCGAGAACACGGTCTATGTCGCCGCCGCCGACCAGGCCGCCCCGCGCGGCGCGGGCGCCTCGATGATCGTCGACCCCACCGGCGCGGTGCTCGCCGAACTCGGCGAGGAGACCGGCGTACTCACCGCCACCATCGACCGCACCCACCTGGCCGAGGTGCGCAAAACCAACCCGAGTCTCGCACTGCGCCGATTCGCGATCGCCGAACCCAACTGACGGAGGCGCTCCCGCGGGGGTGGTGGTCGGGCAATAGGTGGGCGTAGCGTTTTTATGGATGATCTACGCGGATCGGACATCGGCCGGTCGTGCGCTCGGTACTCGGTTGGAGCGGCTGCGCGCGGCCGACCCGCTGCTGCTCGGTCTGCCGCGCGGCGGTGTCCCGGTGGCGGCCGCGGTGCGCGATGTCATCGGCGGTGATCTCGATATCCTGCTGGTCCGCAAGCTGGGGGTGCCGTGGCAGCCGGAGTTGGCGATGGGTGCGATCGGCGAGGACGGTGTGCGGGTGCTCAACGGGGATGTGCTGGCCCACCTAGAGATATCGCCGCAGGAGTTCGCCGAGATCGAGGCGTTCGAACGCGCGGAGTTGAACCGCAGGCGCGCCCTGTGGCGTGGTGACGCGAACCCGATACCGCTGACCGGTCGCACCGTCGTCATCGTGGACGACGGCATGGCGACCGGCGCGACCGTGGTGGTCGCCTGCCGGGTCGCCCGCTCGCATCACCCCGCCCAGCTCGTGGTCGCCGTGCCGGTCTCCTCGTCCGAGGCCCTGCGCCGGGTCGCCGCCGAAGCCGACCAGGTGATCTGCCCCCTGGTCCCGGAAACCCTCGGCGGCGTTGGCACCGCCTACAAGGACTTCCACCAACTCGCCGACGCTGAAGTCACCGAGTTACTCACCCACCCCAACCCATAACCCCTCGTCACCCGTGCCCCGTCAACCAGGACGTGCGCGAGGCGATGACCCGGGCGTGGGCTGACAACCTGTACGCGAGTTGATGAACCGTGCGCGGGGTGGTGAACCGTGGGCAGGGATTACCAGGGTTGGGTTTGGGTGATGCGGGCGGCGGCTTCGACCATGGGACGGAGCTGGGCGGTCAAGGTGGGGGCGGTTACCGGTACCACGTCGACGTCGGTGCCGGTGCGTACGGAGTAGCGGCCGTCGTCGCGGACATCGATCCAGCAGAGCACGCCGAAGGGGCGCAGTTCGCCGTCTTCGCCGCGGGCGGAGACCACGATCTGGCCGATGCCGTCGCGGGGTTGGCGCAGCAGGCGCCGGATGCGGGTGGGCACCGACGGCCCGGCGACCGGCACGGTGACCAGGTCCCGGCTGTCTTCGCCGACCCTGGCCAGTGGCGCGGTCAGTCGGGGCACAGTGCCGGGGGTGTTTTCCGGCAGCACCGAAACGATCCGGGCCGGAAGGCTTTTCACCGCGCCGGCGAACAGCCGGATCTCGCCGCCGTAATCGGGGTGCGGCCCGGCCCGCTGCACGGCGACCACCGCGACATTGCCCGCCGCCGCGCCCAGTACCCGCACCGGCCGGGCCGCGGGCGGGTCCGGGTCGGCGGCCGTTGCCGCACCGCCACGTTCGCCGAAGACCTCGATCCGCAGCTCCGGCGCGCCGAGCACGCGCAGCGCGGCCTCCAGGTCGGCGTCGAGCGTGCGATCGCACCAGCGGTTCAGCTCGGGTAGTTGCGCCGCGCGCTCGTCGGTGTCGCGCGCGGACAGTCGAACGGCCAGTGGGTAGGGCATCCGATCACCGTCGGTGCGCTCCCAGGCCAGCGCGAACTGGTCCGGGGTCAGCGTCCAGTTCACTCCAGTTCGGTCCACTCCCCGAGTACCGGCGGCGTGGTCGGATCGATCGAGCCGATCAGTTCACCGCCCTCGTCGGCGGGTTCGAGATAGGTGGGCAGGTCGTCGAAGTGGAAGTCGTCCTCGTAGTCGTCTTCGTCGTCGAAGCGCACGGCACGGGCGGTGGTCGCCGCGTTCGCGGCCACGCTGGTCCCTTGCCGCGGCGTATCGCCCATGGCGAGCGCGCCACCCATCAGCCCGCCCATCGCGCCCGCGCCGAGACCGGTGACGGTATCGCTGCCGCTGTCCTTGCGGCGGTCGTCGCGCTTGCGCTGGTCGTCGGCGGCGGCCGAGCCGGTGCTGCCCGGTACCGCGGGCACCGATACCGGCTGCGCCGACGCCGCGACCGTGGTGGGCGAGCCGGGCGCGGCGGCGGGCGGGCTCGGCACGTGGGCCGCGGTCGGCGCCGTCGCGACCGGGGACGCCGCCGCGGCGGGCGAGGTGGTGACCCCGGCCGGTGTCGTCGCCGGTGCGCCGGTGGTGGCCGGTGCGGTGGTGGCGCCCGCCGTGGCGGTCGTCGATTCGGGCGCCGCGCCCGCGGTCACGCCGGTATCGGGCGCCGCGGCCGTCACGGCCGCGGGCGTCGCGATGCCTAGGCGCGCCGGGGTGCCCGATTCCTCCGCCGGAAGCTGTTGCGCCGCAGGCGGTTGCGCGTCGGGTTCGGCTCCGGTCAGCTTGCTGGACGGCCAGCTGCCCGGCAGGTCCGCCGTGCTGGACTGCTGGTCCAGGAAGGCGGGCACGTCATTGCCGGTGGGGATCAGCGCGCCGACGTAGATGTCGTTCATCGCGCGCACGATGTCCTGGCGGCTGTGCTCGGCCGCCTTCTGATCGGCGGCGTTGGTCGTGGCCTGGGTCGGATCCAGCAGCGCCGCGCCGAGATCGGGTGCGGTGCCCGCGGGGGCGACGACGGCCTTGCGTAATGCCTCCGCGGCATCGCCTGCCTGGCCGAGTCGCTGCGACACCACCGCGAGCACGTCCGCCAGATCCTGGCCGGTCTGCTCGAACGCGCGCACCGCGTCGGCCGCGCGCTGCGCGCCGCTGCCGCGCCAGCCGTCGGCGATGGCCGCGCGAATCTCGGTGTGCGCCTGCGCGACCGCGTCGGCGAGCCCGGCCGCCGCCTCGCCCCAGGACTGCTGGCCGCCGGTGAGCACGGCGGGTTCGAGCAGCGCCACCTTGTCGTGGATCTCGCGATGGCTCAGCGCGTCGAACATCTCGACGGTCGGTGCGTACGGGGGATCGGTGCGCCGCACGGCGGGACGGTCGGGGGTGAGCGGCAATTTACGCATGGGCCGCTCCCGCGTCGATCCGGTCGACGGCCACCGCGAGCGCGTGGTCGGCGCCCTGGTACTTGGTCGCGGCCGCGCGGAAGGTCAGCGCGAGTTCCCTGGCGGCCTCGGCGTATTCCCACATCCGGGTGAGCGCCCCGTGCGCCTTGTTCTCGAAGCCGCCGCGCAGCGCGTCGCCGGAGGCGAAGCCGCCGAACCCGGGCAGCGACGACGCCGCGCTGAGCACCCGCATCTGCTCTTCGATCTGATTGGCGAGTTGCTCGTAGCGGCGGGCGCAGCGTTCATGCACACCGTCGGCCACGAGCACGCCGTCGATCCACAGTTCCCCCTCGTCGACCGCGCGATGCAGTGCGGCGGCAGTGACGCCCGGCGCGGTGTATCCCGATCGGTCCGGGCTCCCGACGCCGTTGGCGTTCTCGTTCGATGGCACCTCGCGTCCCCCTTCCTCATCTCATGAGCGTGCTCGGTTCACGGGCGTCGCACCAACCCCGCGACAACTCCCCGCATCCAGTCCGCGATGTCGGCGGCGACCCGCGCGTGCACCGGTTCGTGCAGGAGATCGTGCCCAGCGTCGGCGTACGCCCGTAAATCTACCGACTCATGGCGTGCAGTCCATACCCTTACGGCATCAATCGGCGCCCGCCGATCCTCCTCGCCGTGCACCGCGAGAATCGGAAGTGTGCGCGGCAGTGGGGTTCCCACCGCGCCGGGACGTCCGCCCCCGAGCGCCCGCTTCGGCGTTCCGGACAGCACAAGGCCGCTCAGCGCGTCCAGCGGCACGGCGGGGCGCAGCGGCAGCGCGCGCTCGACCACGGTCCAGTTCGGTGTCGCGTCACCGGCATCCGGCACCGCGGCGCCGAGCATGCCGAGCGCGGTCACCGCGCCGAGCGAATGTCCCATCAGCAGCATCGGCCCGGCCGGGGTGGCCGCGCGTGCGAGCTCGAACAGTCGCACCGCGTCGGCGACCAACTCGGTCAGGGTGCCCGGCGCGTGCGGATCGCCTTCGCTGAGCCCGTGCCCGGCGGTGTCGAGCGCCCACAGGTCGATGCGGGCGGCGGTGAGGGAGCGGGCGAAGCGGTGGTAGTGACCGCTGTGCTGGCCCATTCCTGGGAGCAGTAACGCGGTGGCGACACTCGCGCCGACCGGCCACCGCCGATAGTGCATCCGGCCACGATCGCCGTCGAAAAAGGGCATATGTCGATCTTGCCAAAGATCGTGCTGCCCAGCGGAGTTCATGGGGTATCGGCCGAGAGCGGGCTAGACTGCCTGCCGATTGCTGTGTCGGTGCGGACAGAACCGAGGTGCTCGTTGCGAAAACTACGTCGTTCAGGTGCGCTGTTGTGGCCCGCCGTGCTGGTCGCGATGGCCTGTGGCATGCCCGTCGCCGCCGCCGACACCGATGCCGCGGCGAACCCGATCGCCGCGTGCGCGTCCGCCGCGGCCGTGACCGCGGTGCCCGCCGGGCTGCCGATGCTCGACTGGTCGGAGAACGTCGGGTACGACGCGGCGGGCAACCTGTGGGTCTCGCGGCCGTACCGCAACGTGGTGCAGCGCTACGACCACACCGGCGCGCTGACCGCGACCGTACCGGTGGAGTTCCCCGGTGCCGTGCGCAGCGGGCCCGACGGCCTGCTCTACGTCGTCTACGGCGACAGCCCGACCAGCGTGGTCCGGCCCGGCGGTCTGGTGCGCTTCGATCCCACGGCCGCGGCGCCGAAGCCGGAGGTGTTCGTCTCGGGTCTGACCACGATGCCGAACGGCGCGGCCTTCGACGCGCAGGGCTACCTGTATGTCGGCGCGTCGATGTCGGGCGTGATCCGCATCCGGCCGGACGGCAGCATCGACACCGCATGGACCGAACAGGCCCCGAAGACGAGTGCCAACGGCGTCGTCGTGCACGACCGCACGCTGTACGTGACCTCGAACGGCGGGCCGCTCGGCCGCATTCAGCGGGTGCCGATCGACGCCCCGGCCGACTCGTCGGTCGTCGCCGATCTGTCCTCGCCGCTGCCCGCCATCCCGGATTTTGTGGACGATCTGCTGATCGACCGGGACGGCAGCCTGCTGGTGACCACCCTCGGCGGCCAACTGGTCCGGGTCGTGCCGAGCACCGGCGCCATCTGCGCTGTGCTCAGCGGTGAGCCCCTGACCTCGGTGACCGCCATCCCCGGCACGCCCGGCGAGCTGATCGCGGGCACCGAGCGCGGCGCGGTGCTGCGCATCCACCTGCCCGACTGAGTCAGAAGTCGTTGTGTAAGAGCGGGATTCGTCATCGGTCAGGAACGTGTGCCGACCGCTCGGTTGATGCGCCCCGCGGCGGCGCGCAGCTGTTCGGCCAGCTCCGGTGGGCCGTGCACCTCGAAGTCGACGCCGAGCGTGATCAAGCGGTGCGCCAGCCACTGCGGGGAATCGTCGCGCAGCGCGTCGAGTCGGCAACGGTGCTCGTCCAGGGCCACCACCTCACCGGGTTCGTCGCCGAGCCTGCCCGTGACCTGTCGCGCGGGCGCGTGCACCGTGACCGACAGGCGGAAAGTCGGTGTGCCCCAGTCGGTGCGGCGGCCCGCCAGGTACGCCGCGGGATCGGCGGCGGGTAGCTCCCTCGGGGAGTAGCGGACGGCGGTGGCCAGCGGGTTCGCGATGCGGTCGACCCGGTAGACGCGCCAATCGTCGCGATCGAGGTCGTATCCGACGAGGTACCAGCGGTGCCGCGACGGTGCCAGTCCGACCGGTTCGGCGTGCCTGCGGGTTTCCCGGTCCGCGCCGTCGCGATAGGTGAAACGCACTCGCTCCCGGTTGGTCACGGCCGCAGCCAACGCGGTCAGCACCTCCGGATCGACCGCAGGGCCCGCGTCCGCCGGTGCGGCGAGCGCGGTGCCGAGCACCCGCACGCGACGGCGCAGCTTCGCGGGCAGCACCTGCTCCAGCTTGGTCAGCGCGCGCACCGAGGCCTCCTCGATGCCCGCGACCGCGTAACCGGCCGCGGCCCGCAGCCCCACCGCGATGGCCACCGCCTCGTCGTCCTCGATGAGCAACGGCGGCAGGGCCGCGCCCGCGACCAGGCGATAACCCCCTGTCGCGCCCATCGTCGCCGCGACCGGGTAGCCGAGTTCGCGCAGCCGGTCGATATCGCGGCGCACCGTGCGATCGGTGACGCCGAGCCGTTCGGCGAGTTCGCTGCCCGGCCATTCGCGCGGGGTTTGCAGCAGCGACAGCAGGCGAAGCAGTCGGGCCGGAGTGTCGTTCATAGCCTTCAGGATTCCAGATAACTAGGACATGATCGGTCCTATATGACTTCTACGGTTGTCCTCGGTTCACACGACAACAAGGAGCGCCCCATGACCGACGACATCGCCGTCCGCCCGTTTCGCATCGAGATCCCGCAGGCCGACCTCGACGACCTGCACGATCGGCTCGGCCGCGCCCGCTGGTCGGCGCAGCTGCCGGGCACGGACTGGGCGCGCGGCGTGCCCGTCGACTACCTACGGGCGCTCGCCGAATACTGGCGTACCGAATTCGACTGGCGCGCACAGGAAGCGGCGTTGAACGAGTTCCCGCAGTTCGTCACCGAGATCGACGGTCTCGATGTGCATTTTGTTCATGTGCGCTCGCCGGAGCCACACGCGGTGCCGCTGATCCTGACCCACGGCTGGCCCAATTCGTTCGTCGAATTCAGCAAGACCATCGGTATGCTCGCCGATCCGCGCGGGCACGGCCTCGATCCGGCGCAGGCGTTCCACGTCGTCGTGCCGTCGGTGCCCGGCTTCGCCTTCTCTTCCCCGCCCGCGCGCATCGGCATGACGCCGCGGCGGGTGGCGCGGATGTGGCTGGTGCTGATGGATCGGCTCGGCTATGCGCGATTCGGGGCGCAGGGTGGCGACCTCGGCGCGTATGTCGCCCCTGAACTTGCCATCGCGGCACCGGAGCGGGTGATCGGCGTGCACCTCGACGGTGGCATCGGCATGCCGAGCGCGGCGGACGTGCCGACCATGACACCCGACGAGCGGGCCGAGTGGGATCTGATGCAGCAGTGGATGACCGGGGTGAATCACCACGTGCTGCTGCATGCCGCGCCGCAGACCTTCGCGCACGCGTGGACCGATTCACCGGTCGGATTGCTGGCCTGGCTGATGCACAAGTTCACCGAGTTCACCCCGCTGGCCGACCGGGTGGAGGACGTCATCGAGCGCGATCACCTGCTGACCAACGTCAGCCTCTACTGGTTCACCAACACCGCGGCCACCTCGTCCTGGCCGATGTACAACGGCCTCGGCGAGCACGGATTCGCGTGGCCGAAGGGGCAGCGGGCGGTGCCGACCGGCGTCTACGGCGGCGGGTCGGCACTGATGCGGCGACTTGCCGAGCGGGACAACGACATCGTGCACTGGCCGACGGGCAACACCGGCAATCACTTTGTCGCGATGGAACTTCCGGACATGCACGTGGCCGACATCCGCGTCTTCTTCGCGAAGGTGCGCTGAGGGCGCGGTGGGTCAGTTGGCCGGTTCGGGCTTGCTGAACTCACCGTGCACCGCGGTGCCGGGCGGCGTCGCGTGCGTGGTCGGCGCGGCGGGCGCGGGGGCCGGCGCGGGCGCGGGCGCGGGTTCGGGCGCCGGAGCCGCGGGCAGCGGCGCGGGGGCGGGCCGCTGCACCGTGGTCGGCTCGGGCTCGGGCGCGGGACCGAACACGGTGCCGTTCGGGCCCGGCGCGACCACGCCGGGGGTGTCCGTGTCGGCCGGGCGGGCCGGTTGGCTCGCGGGCTGGTCCGGCACCACGAAGGTGCCGACGGTCGGCGTCATCACGCAGTGCGCGCCGGGGTAGTCGATGATGCCCCACATCGAGGCGATGACCGTGCCGGGACCGCTGTGCACGGTCTTGGACAGCGACGGCAGGCCGTACTCGGTCAGGTCGTCGAGCGGATCGATGCCGCTGGCGCCGTTGTTGATGTTCACCCAGGCCACGACGAGGCCGGAGGCCAGCGGAATGCCCGAGTGCGCTGGGGTGGCGCTGAAGCGCAGGGCGCCCGGCGCGACGTTGAGGTCCTGGCCGTCGCCGCTGTCGGTGCTGCCCGCCGCGATGATCGTGGTGATCGGGCCGAGGCTGCCGCAGCCGAAAGTCGGTGCGGCATAGGCGAAGGGAGTGAACGCGCTGGTGATGTGGCGCAGCGCGGCCACGTCCACGAGCTTGGTGTACTGGGTGATCGCGCCGACGCCGGCCTGCACGGTCGGATCGGGGCCCGCGGTCTCGGTGAGGTGGGTGAGTCCGGCATCGAGTGGCGTCGGTTCGGGTTCGGCGGCGGCCGGGCCGCCGACGGTGAGCGCGGCGCCGATGCCGAGCGTGGTCACAGCCGCTGCGGCGCGTGCGATGGTCCTGCCGTTCACTCGTTCTCCTCGATCCCCAAGGCTCAGGGTTCCCCAACCCACGTGCAGCAACGTACCAGTTCGTCGGAAATACCGCCCAGGTAGTGCCACTGTTTCTCGGCCGTGGTAGCGGCGGGCGTAACGGGTTGGCGGCAAAGCCGGAGGTGGCCGAGCGTGTCCGAGGCCTGTGATCCACCTGACAGTCGAGTATTACCGAGGGGTAGTTTGGACTCGGACGTACGAGACACAGACGGAGCTGCGTATGAAAATAAGCCTGTCCCCAGATGAGGTCGCCTTCCGCGACGAACTGCGAAACTTCTACCGCACCGAGATTCCCGCCGATATCCGCGAACGGTTCAAGTACGGACGCGAGCTGTCCCGCGGCGACATCGTGCGCTCGCACAAGATCCTCAACGACCACGGTCTCGCGGTGCCGAACTGGCCGGTCGAATGGGGTGGCAAGGACTGGACCCCGATGCAGCGCCACCTCTGGCAGGACGAGATGCAGCTCGCCTCGGTGCCGGACCCGCTGACCTTCAATGCTCAGATGGTCGGCCCGGTGATCGCGCACTTCGGCTCCGAGGAACTCAAGCAGCGGTTCCTGCCCGCCACCGCGGCACTCGACATCTGGTGGTGCCAAGGCTTCTCCGAACCCGACGCCGGTTCCGACCTGGCCTCGCTGCGCACCACCGCGGTGCGGGACGGCGATTCCTACATCGTCAACGGCCAGAAGATCTGGACCACGCTCGCGCAGTACGCCGACTGGATCTTCTGCCTGGTCCGGACCGATCCGAACGCCCCGAAGAAGCAGGCGGGCATCTCGTTCCTGCTCTTCGATGTGAAATCACCCGGTGTCACCATCCGTCCGATCAAGCTGATCGACGGCGGCTACGAGGTGAACGAGGTGTTCTTCGAAAACGTCCGTGTCCCGGCCGATCAGCTGGTCGGCGAGGAGAACATGGGCTGGACCTACGCCAAGTTCCTGCTCGGCAACGAGCGCACCGGCATCACCGGTGTCGGCCGCACCAAGGTGAAGATCGGTGTGGCGAAAGAGTATGCGGCGCAGACCAAGACGGGCAGTGGGACCTTGCTGGAGGATCCGCTGTTCGCGGCCAGGGTCGCCGAGCTGGAGAACGAGCTGCTCGCGCTGGAGCTCACTCAGCTGCGCGTGGTCTCGAATTCGTCGGAGGGCAAGCCGAATCCGGCGTCGTCGGTGTTGAAGCTGCGCGGCTCGGAGCTGCAGCAGGCGGCTACCGAACTGCTGCTCGACATCGCGGGCCCGGACGCGCTGCCGGTCGACGCGGACGAGATCGCCTCGCCCGCTTGGGCGCAACGCAGCGGCCCCGGCTACCTGAACTACCGCAAGACCACCATCTACGGAGGCTCCAGCGAGGTGCAGCGCACCATCATCGCCTCCACGATCCTCGGATTGTGAGGCGCCGACATGGATTTCGATCTCACCGATGAACAGGGCATGCTGCGCGACACCGTGCGCGAACTGCTCGCCCGCAGCTACGACCCGGAGACCAGGCTCAAGGTCACCGATACCGAACTCGGCTGGAGCCGCGAGGTCTGGCGCCAGCTGGCCGAACTCGGCGTGCTCGGACTGAGTTTCGCCGAGGAGGACGGCGGCGTCGGCGCCGGTCCGGTGGAGACCATGGTCGTGCTGGAGGAGGTGGGCCGCAGGCTCGCACCGGAGCCGATCCTGGACGCCGTGCTGGTGCCAGGCGGTCTGATCACCCTCGCGGGCAGCACCGAACAGCGCCGACGGCTGCTGCCCGAGGTCGCCGCGGGCAACAAGCTGCTCGCCTTCGCCCACGCCGAGCCCGGTGTGCGCTGGCCATCCGCCGAACTCACCACCTCGGCTGCGGCACAGGGTGATTCGTACACCCTGACCGGCGTCAAGAACCCCGTCGCGCACGGGGACAGCGCGGACGAGCTGGTGGTCAGCGCGCTGCTGCCGAGCGGCGAGACCGCCCTGTTCCTGGTCGCGGCCGGCGCGGCCGGGGTGACCCGCAAGCCCTACCGCACGGTCGACGGCCAACGCGGCGCGCAGATCGAGTTCGCGCAGGCGCCCGCCGAACTGCTCGGCGGGGGTGACGCGGGTGCCGCGATCTCGGCCGTCACCGTCGCGGCGCAGGCGAGCCTGTGCGCGGAATCGGTGGGCGCGATGGAGGAGGCGCTGCGGCTCACGACCGATTATCTGAAGCAGCGCAAGCAGTTCGGGGTCACGCTGTCGAAGTTCCAGACGCTCACCCAGCGGGCCGCCAACATGTACGTCTCGCTGGAGCTGGCCCGCAGCATCAGCCTTTACGCCACCGCGGCGCTGGCCGACGGACAGAGCGATCCGCACGTCGCCTCGCGGGCGCGGCTGCAGGTCAGCCGCTCGGCGCGGCACATCGGTCAGGAAGCCATCCAGATGCACGGCGGCATCGGCGTCACCGCGGAATACCCGGTCGGCCACTACGTGGCGCGGCTGACCGCGATCGAACGCACGCTCGGCGGCGCGCTCGAGCACCTGCGGCTGCTGAGCGACAAGGTCGGCGAGTACTCCCAGCCAGAGCTGTAAAACCGTGCGGTGGTGCGTGATCCACGCATCACCGCACGGCCCGCCTGGTCACCGGCTCACTCGTCGTCGGTCAGGCCGGTGGATTCGTCGGGTGACTGGTCGGCGGCCGGGTTGCGGGTCGGGCGCGGCCGGATGGTCGTCGGCTCCGGCTCCTCGGTCGTCGTGCTCGGCCACGGGGTGGTCGTGGTGGCAGGCCGGGTCGGGCGGGTGGTCGGGGTTTCGGTGGCTGACGGTTCCTCGGACGAGCTGGTGCTCGACGCGCCCTCCCGTGCGGGGTGGCTCGGATCCTCCGGGGTCGGTTCGCCGCTGGTCGTGGTGGCGAAACCGGTGAACGGCGTCGCGTGCGGGGCCTGGTACGGCGCGATCTGCCAGGTCGGTGAGGGTGGGATCGAGATCTTCGGCGCGGTCACGCTCGGGCCCTCGTGGCGCGCCGCGGGTGCGACGGCGTCGGGGTCCGAGCGCAGCGGGGGCGGCGCGACGTAGGTGTCCTGCTTGCCGACTCCGCAGGCGCCGATGAGCACGAGTCCGAGAGAAACCGCTCCTACGGCAATCGCCGGACCTGCGATCTTGGTCCTGCTGCGCTCCATCGGTGACACTCCTGATGCGGTTCGAGTGGGCCTCACCTTACTCGAGCGGGCACGGCCCGGCCAGGCGAAGCGGTCGCTGACGACGCGCCGGGGCGGCGCGTTCAAACGGTCCTCATTCAGATATCGAAATGGTCACTTCGGCGTGTCGAGGGCACGTGTCGCTGTGTTGTGGCCCGTTGTGGTCGTAGCGTGTGAGCAAAGTTACGCGTGAGACGCCTGTACCCAGATGAGAGAAGCGTTGTGTGATGAACGCGGCATTGGTTCTCTGATCGGCGTCATCGAGGAGTAGATGATGGGAGCTTACTCGACAACGTCGCAGCGGGAGTCGTCCGCAACCGCCGAGAATGCGGTGTCGGCAACTCCGCGGCATCTCGTGTCGGACAAGCCAGCGCGCTCGCTGTCCACGATCGTTTCGCGGGTGGTCGCCTGGTTCATCTTCGTCGGCGGACTTGTCGGGGCGGTTCTCGGCATCGCCGGCCTACACGTCGAAATCACCGTCGCCGGATTGATTCTCGCGTGCACCGCAGGGCTGGTCCTGCTCAAACTCCGTGCCGATGGCGGCGACCCCGAATCCGCGCCCGCGCGGCCGGTCGCGGCCGAAAACGACTGAAACCCGAGCCGCGGCGCCGCACAGGCCGGGCGACCGGCAGGCCGGACGCTCGGCGGTAACCTGCTGGTCACCGAAAAAGGCGGGCGCCCAACGCGTTAGGCGCCTACCGTGGTGATCTATGCGGATCGAGATCACCACGGACGCGGCCGAGTTCCGCGCGCGCACCGAATCGTTCCTGCTCCGTGATCCCTTGCGGCACACCGTGGTCACGTCGAGCGTCGCGAGCCACATCGCCGGTATCGCGGCCGGCTCGGCCAAGCCGAGATTCCTTTCCTTACACGCCGACGACGACACCGTGGCCGGGGTGGCCATGCGGGTCCAGGATCGCGACGTATACCTGGGCGAGCTGCCCGAGCGGAGCGCGGGCGAGGTGGCCGACGCGCTGGCCGAGCTCGAGCCGGAAGCCGCGGGCGTGGAGGGACTTGTCGCCGACGCGACCGATTTCGCCGAACGCTGGTGCGCGCGTTTCGACATCGGCTTCCATCAGACCTACCGCACCCGGCTCTATCGGCTCGGGGCGCTGCGGGTGCCCGACGTGCCGGGAGCTTTGCGCCGGGCCACGGAATCCGATGCCGAGCTGTGCATGGAATGGTCCGAGGCGATGTACGCCGACGCCGGGATCCCCTGGCAGCCCGCCGAGTCCGAGACCATCCGGCGCCGCGTCACGGCCGGTCAGCTCTGGTTCTGGGAGCGCGACGGGCAACCGGTAAGCTTTGCCGCCCACCAGCTCCCGGTCTACAACTGGTCGCGCATCGGCCTGGTGTACACCCCGCCCGCGCACCGCGGCCGCGGCTACGCGAGTGCGGTCACCGCAGGCCTCGCGCACGACCTGCACGCCGACGGACTCGATGTCTGCCTGTTCGCCGATGTCGCAAACCGCACCGCGGGCAAGATCTATCAGGCGATCGGCTTCCATCCGACCCATGAGTTCGTGCACCACAGCTTCGATCGGTCCGGTGAGCTCAGCTCAACGGCGCACGGGTCCACCAGTCCATGAATTCGGCGTCGGTGGCGATGAAACCGGTGCAGTACATCAGCATCGAATCCCATCGCGGGTCCGCGCCGAACTCGGTGACCATGCGCTGCCGCTGACCGCCGCTGTGGCGCAGCGTGTAATTGGTGTATTCGCGGCCGTGGTTGACCGCCGTGGCGCGCTCGTGCTCGGGTAGCCCGTCGAGCGCGGCACGGACATCGGCGGGCGAGGCGTACAGGAAGAAGGAGAAGATCGCCTTGTTCGGGCCGCCGAAGCAACGCCACTGCACCAGCCAGGCGCCCAGCGAGGGATCCTCGTCGTCCGCGGGCTCGGCGCTGGGGTCGGATGCGAAGCAGCCCGCCTTGTTGTAGCCGGACCCGGCGTGCACGAGTTGATCGGCGCTGGTCTTGGGCAGCATGCCGGGGAACGCGTCGCTGAGTGTGGCGGCGTACGCGCCGATCTGCGCGCGGTCGGGCGTGCTCGGCGCGGTGGTGGTGCCCGGCGGGGGCACGGCAGGCGGCTTCGTCGGCGCGGTGGGCTCTACCGGGTGCGTCGAGGTGGGGGTGGCGGTGGTGGCGGAGCCGTCGTCGCGGAGGGCGACCACGGTGATCGTGGCCAGCAGGCCGAGCGCGAGCAGTGCGCCGATGCCCGCCCCGAGCGCGCGCGAGCGTCGCGGTGCCGCAGGGACGGCGCCGTGCTCGCCGAGCGGCTGCCGCGGCGGGGCGGGTACGGGTGGCTGCGGTGGCGGCGAGAATGCTTGTGGCGGAGGCAGGTTCGGTACGGGTGGGGTGAGCGCACGGCGAGCGGCGGCGGCGAACTCGGCGCACGAGCCGAAGCGGTCCGCGGCGCGCTTGGCCAGTGCGCGAGCGAGCACCGCGTCCAGTGCCTGTGGCAGGTCGGGACGGAACCGGCTGACCGGCGGTGGCGGCGCGTGCAGATGCCCCTGGATCACCGCGACCGGATTGGTGGCGTCGAACGGCACCGTGCCGGTCAGCAGTCGAAACAGCGTGCAGGCCAGCGAATACTGGTCAGCGCGGTGATCGAGCGGCGCGCCGGCGAGCTGTTCGGGCGCCGCGTAAGCCAGTGTGGCGGTGAAGGTTCCGGTTTGCGTGAGCCGCCCGGTGTCGTCACGCAACCGCGCGATGCCGAAATCGGTGAGGAACACGCGGTCCTGCGCGTCGCCGGTGTGCTCCAGCAAGATGTTGGCGGGCTTCACATCTCGATGCAGCACGCCGCGACTGTGCGCGAAGTCGAGCGCCTTGGCGGTCTCGGCGACGATCCACACCGCGCGCTGCGGCGCCATGGTCGCCGCGTCCACCGCGGCGGCGTCGGTGCCGTCGATGTAGCGCATCGAGATCCACAGCTGCTCGTCCTCGACCCCGCGATCGAAGACGGTCACGATGTTCGGATGATCGAGCCGGGCGACCAGATCCGCCTCCCGCTCGAAGCGGGTCCGGATCTCCTTGTCGTGGAACACCTCCGGGTGCAACAGCTTCATCGCCGTCGATCGCGGTAGGCGGGGGTGCCGCGCCAGGTACACCGATCCCATGCCGCCCCGGCCGAGCAGGCGTTCGATGGTGTACCCGGCGAATACTTCTCCGGGACGTAGCATGGCTCAGTTCAGCGGCGCCGAGCGCCACCAGCGCAAGACCTCGTCGAGGGAACCGGATCCGTCGGTGAACATCAGGTACTGGGTGCGATCGGGGTCGCCGGTGAAGGCGGTGACGATCTTGGGACCGCTGGATTCGAACTTGTAGTTGGTGTAGGACTGCCCGCCGTTGGAGTCGGTCGACTTGGTGTTGGACGGCAGCTTGGAGATCACCGCCTGCGCGTCGGCCGCGGACTTGTAGACGTAGATGCGATAGAGCGGATCGGAATTGCCGCCGCCGCCGTAGCAGCGCCACTGCCAGGCCCACGCGCCGAAGTCCGGGTCGCCCGCGCCGGGCGAGGGGACGTAACTGGTGTCGGTCTCCCAGCATTTCGCACCGTTGTAGCCGACCTCCTCGGTCTTGGACGCGGGCACCATGCGCGGGAATTCGGCGCTGATCGACTCCGCCTTGGCATCGACGACGGTGGCGGATTTCGGTGTGCTGGTCGGTGTGGGGTCCGCGGACGTGCCGTCGTCGGTGACCGCGCCGATGATGGCGAGCACCACCAGGAGCAGCACCACCGCACCCACGCTGATCCCGATGATCAACCCGGCGTTGGACTTCTTGCGCGGCGGGCCTGCGGGCCCGTGCCCGGCGATGCCGAGCGGCGGCCCGGACGGCGGGGTGAAGTGGTAAGCCGACTGCGGTCCCTGGTACGGCGCGCTCGGTTGCGCGGCGGGCCCGGTGCTGTGCGGCTGCGCCGCCACCGCGGTCGGCGGTGGTGTCGGGAAACCCTGGCCCGCAAGGTTATTCGGTCCGCTCGTCGGTGGGACCCGGGCGTGCTGGTATGGCGGACTCTGGATCGGCGCTCCGGTGGTCGGCCGCGGTCCCGTGGTCGGGCGCGGGCCGGTGGTCGGGATCGGCGGACCGGTATACGGGCGTGGCCCGCCGGCCAGCGGCATGGACGGCATACTCGGTGCGTTGAGCGCCTGCTTGGCGGCGGCCGCGAAATCAGCGCAGGTGGCGAACCGGTCCTCCGGGCGCTTCGCCATCGCCTTGGCCAGCACGCTGTCCAGGGCGAACGGCAGACCCTGCCGATGGGTGCTCAGGGCGGGTGCGGTGCCCTGCAGGTGACCCTGGATGACGGCCGCCGGATTGGTCGCCGCGAACGGACCGGAACCGGTGAACAACCAGAACAGCGAGCACGCCAGCGAATACTGATCGGAGCGGTGATCCAGCGACGCTCCGGTGAGCTGTTCGGGTGAGGCGTAGGCCAGCGTCGCGGTGAAGGTGCCGGTCTGGGTGAGATGGCCGGTGTCGTCGCGGAACCGGGCGATACCGAAGTCGGTGAGGTAGACGCGCTCGCCGCGGCCACCGCCGGAGCGGGCCAGCAGGATGTTCGCCGGCTTCACGTCACGGTGCAGCACGCCGATGCCGTGCGCGTAGTCCAGCGCGTCGGCGGTTTCCTTGATGATCTGCACGGCGCGCTGGGGCGGCAGCGCCTGCGGCTGCACCGAGGCGGCGTCGATGCCGTCGATGAACTGCATCGAGATCCACAGCTGCTCGTCCTCGATGCCGCGGTCGTACACCGTGACGATGTTCGGGTGATCGAGCTGGGCGACCAGGTCCGCCTCCCGTTCGAACCGCGCCCGCACCTCCTTGTCGAAGAACATCTCCCGGTTCAGCAGCTTCAACGCGGTCATTCGCGGTAGCCGAGGGTGCTTCGCCAGGTAGACCGAACCCATGCCACCGCGACCCAGTTGCCGATCGATGACATAGCCGGCGAAGACGTCACCGCTGGCCAGCATGTCTGCTCCACTTCCCGCCGCGCGCCGGGACCCACCGGCGAACAGGCGTACAGCATAAGTACGCGCGATCAGGCACGGGCCGGACCACGGAAAACATCGAAACCATAGCAGTTGCCGCAGGACCGTCGGCCGCGCGGCGAAAGCCGGTCGGCGGCAGCGACATTCGATAGCGAGCAGCTATCGGCGGGGGTTGTGGGTCCGGTGGCGGAGCCTGGTCCCGACTCGCCGATCCGGGTCGGCGCGGCAGGTCGGGCAGCTCGATCATGCCGCGCCGGACCGGCCGTCGCGGCGGTGGAAACGCCTGCGGTGGAAAGGGTCTCGCGGGACGTGCCGGATGTGGTTGCGCGGCGCGCGGCGTATCCGGAGTCGCGGATCGCGCCGGGTCGCCGGGATCGTTCCGGTGCGGTGCCTGCGCGTCGGCCGCCGGGTGCGTCGGCTCGCCACCCTGCGGTGCCGGACCGGGCTGGGGATGCGGTGGCATGGTCCGGGTCGGAGCCACCGGGTGCGCGCGGCGCGGGTGGATCAGGTGTGGGCGGGAGGCGGCGTCGGTGAGGGCATGCCTGGCCGCGGCGGCGAACTCCGCGCAGCTCGGGAAGCGGTCGGCGGGGTGCTTGGCGAGGGCGCGGCCGAGCACCTGGTCCAGGGCGCGCGGCAGACCGGGGAACGTCCGGCTCAACACCGGCACCGGTGCGTAGAGGTGACTGTTCACCACCGCGGCCGGGTTGGCGCCGGGATAGGGCGGCGAGCCGGTCAGCATCCAGAACAGCGTGCACGCGAGCGAATACTGATCGGCGCGGTCGTCGAGCGGCCTGCCGATCAGCTGTTCCGGCGCACCGAACGCCAGTGTCGCGGTGATCGAACCCGAGGAGCCGAGCGTGGTGTCGCTGCCCCGGATGCCCGCGATCCCGAAGTCGGTCAGCAGCACCCGCTCCGGCCTGCCGATCGGCGCCTTGGCCAGCAGGATGTTGGCCGGTTTCACGTCGCGGTGCAGTACCTGATGGGCGTGCGCGAAATCCAGGGCGTCGGCGGTGTCGGTGATGATCTGCACGGCGCGTTCCGGCGCGAGCACGTTCACGTCCGCGCACGAGGCGTCCGCGCCCGGCACGTACTGCATCGAGATCCACAGCTGCCGATCCTCGACGCCGCGATCGAAGACCGTGACGATGTTCGCATGGTCGAGCCCGGCCGCGAGGTCGGCCTCGCGCTCGAACCGCCGCCGGATCTCCAGCTCGGTGTACAGCTCACGCCGCAAGAGCTTGAGCGCGGTCAGCCGAGGTAGCCGCGGATGCCGCGCCAGGTACACGGTCCCCATACCGCCCTGGCCGAGGACGCGTCCGATGACATAGCCGGCGAAGACGTCGCCAGTCTGCAACACGGGTGTTCACCCCCCTGATCGGGTCGAGCGCGCGGATACTACGGATGTATCTCGCAGGACCTCAACGATGCAACAGAGCGGGCCCGCGCATCCACGGAATGCTGTCGGTAGTGGTCGTTAAGCTGGCCCCTATGCGCATTGGAGCACACGTCCGGCTCGGCAGCGACCCGATCGGCTTCGGCGAGAAGCTCGGCGCCGATGTCATCCAGTTGTTCGTCGTCGATCCGCAGAGCTGGGACAAGCCGACGCCACACCCACGCACCGAAGAGATCGTGGCGAGCCCGATCGACGTGGTGGTGCACTCGTCCTATCAGATCAATGTGGCCAGCCTGAACAACCGGCTGCGGATGCCGTCGCGCAACGCCGTCGCCCAGCAGGCCAAGGCCGCCGCCGAACTCGGCGCCATCGGTCTGGTCGTGCACGGCGGGCACGTGCGCTCCGACGCCGAGCTGGACACCGGTATCGACAACTGGCGCAAGCTGTTCGAGCGGCAGCAGGACAAGGGCGGCTTCGCCGTGCCGATCCTGATCGAGAACACCGCGGGCGGTAATCACGCCATGGCACGGCATTTCGACTCGATCGCCCGATTGTGGGACGCGGTGGGCGATTACGGCGCGGGCTTCTGCCTCGACACCTGTCACGCCTGGGCGGGCGGTGAAGACCTCGTCGGCATCGTCGAGCGCATCAGGGCGATCACCGGCCGCATCGACCTGGTGCACCTGAATTCCTCCCGCGACGAGTTCAACTCCGGCGCCGACCGCCACGCCAACTTCGCCGACGGCACCATCGACCCGCAACTGCTCGCCGAGGTCTGCAAAACCGCCGATGCCCCGATAATCCTGGAGACCCCGGCCGACGGTGTCGCCGAGGATCTGGCGTACCTCCGCGAGCACGTGGGGTAGCGCCCGCCGCGGGGAGAGTGGTTGGGGGAGGGGCGTTTCGGGGGGTCGGTTGGGATCAGGGCGACGGAAAGGGTGGTTGGGGCCGGGGGTGGGTGGTGTGCTCGGGAGCGTTGGTTCGGTCTCGAGGATGTAGGTGATTTCGATGGTGATCGCGGCTGCTCATTCCACCGCCGTGGTGACACGGCTCGGCGCGCATATCGGTGCGCGGGTCGACAATGTTCGGCTCGGCGGTGAGGTGGACGCGCCGACCGTCGCGGTGATCCGGCGCGCGCTGGTCGAGCACAAGGTGATCTTCTTTCGTGAACAGCGGCACCTGGACGAGGACGGGCAGTACGAGTTCGCGCGACTGCTCGGCAGCCCGACCACGCCGCACCCCACGGTCACCTCGCACGGCGTCAAGAGTCTGGCGATCGATTCCGAGCACGGGCGGGCCAACAGCTGGCACACCGATGTGACGTTCGTCGACCGCATCCCGAAGGCCTCGATCCTGCGGGCGGTGCACCTGCCGAGCTACGGCGGATCGACGACGTGGGCCTCCACGGTGGCGGCCTACGAGTCGCTGCCGGAACCGCTGCGGCGGCTCGCGGAGAGCCTGCGCGCGGTGCACACGAACGTCTACGACTACGCGGCCCGCAGCGCCGAACCGCCGCGGCCGAATACGCAGGCTTACCGCGCCGAATTCGAGTCCAGCTACTACGAGACCGAGCATCCGGTGGTCCGGGTGCACCCGGAGACCGGTGAACGGGCCCTGCTGCTCGGGCATTTCGTGAAGCATTTCGTGGGGCTGTCCACCGGCGAATCGCAGGCGCTGTTGCGGCTGTTCCAGGATCGGGTCACCCGCCTCGAGCACACCACCCGCTGGAACTGGGCTCCCGGCGATGTCGCGATCTGGGACAACCGCGCCACCCAGCACTACGCGATCGACGACTACGACGACCAGCCGCGCAAACTCACCCGCATCACCCTCGCCGGTGACATTCCGGTGGCGGTCGACGGCACGCCGAGCAAGATCATCGCGGGCAACGCCGAGCACTACTCGGTCATCGACCGGCCGACCCGCCTCGCCTCCTGAGCCCGCGACGGACCCCTACCGGGGAACGGACGCGAGTACGGCGGGCTGAGCGGTGTCGTAGGGGACCTTCATACTGGTGCGATGAGTATTCGGCCGTTGGATGGGGTTCGCGTCCTGGAGCTGGGCAATTACATTGCCGCGCCGACCGCCGGGCGGATCCTCGGTGACTTCGGCGCCGAGGTGATCAAGGTGGAGCGGCCCAAGGCCGGGGACGAGCTGCGCAACTGGCGGCTCTACGGCGGCGACACCTCGATGCTGTACCGCACGGTGAACCGGAACAAGAAGTCGATCACGCTGGATCTGCGCACCGAGGCCGGTCGCGGCGTGGTGCTGGATCTGCTCCGCGAGTCCGATGTGCTGCTGGAGAACTTCCGGCCCGGCATGCTGGAGAAGTGGGGACTCGGGCCGGAGGTGCTCGATCGCATCAATGCGAATCTGGTGATCACCCGGATCTCCGGCTACGGGCAGACCGGCCCGCACGCGTCCCGTCCTGGATTCGCCGCCGTGGCCGAGGCGGTCGGCGGATTACGCGAGCTGATGGGTGAACCGGACCGGCCGCCGGTGCGCACCGGGGTGTCCATCGGTGATTCGATCGCCGGGGTGTACGCCGCGTTCGGCACGGTGATGGCGCTGTTCCAGCGCGAGCGGGTGCCCGCGGACGCGGACCCGATTCCGTTGCGGGAGCGGATCATCGACGTCGCGCTGAACGAGACGATCCTGTCGATGATGGAGTCGCTGGTGCCGGACTACCTGGCCTACGGCATCCAGCGGGAGCGGGTCGGCGGCCTGGTGGAGGGCATCGCGCCGAGCAACGCCTACCCGTGCGGCGACGGCGTCAGCATCATCATCGGCGGCAACGGCGACGCCATCTTCCAGCGCTACATGCAGGTGATCGGCAGGCCCGACCTGGCCGCCGACCCGGAACTGCAGGACAACGCCGGGCGCTGGCGCAACCACGAACGTCTGGACACCGCGATCGCCGAATGGACCGCCAGGCACACCCGCGCCGACGCACTGAAATTGCTGGAGGCCGCGGGCATTCCGTGCGGCCCGATCTACACCGCGGCGGATATCGTCGCCGACGAACAGTACAAGGCTCGCAACATGATTCAACCGTTCTCGGTGGATGTCGGTGCGCCGGAACCGAAGACGGTCGGGTTCACCGGTATCGTTCCGGTGATCGGCGAACAGTCCCTGCCCATCCGCAATGTCGGTCCCGACCTGGGCGAGCACACCCGCGAGGTGCTGTCCGGGCTGCTCGGCATGAGCGAGGCCGAGATCGACGCGTTGGAGGCCTCATGAGGAAGGGTCGCAGGCGTCCGCCGGGTCGTGGTCCCGGTGATCTGCGTTCGCCGGGATTCACCCGGCCGACGGTGCACCCGAATCCCGCGGGTGTGCACGAAAAGCCTTGGGGCGGCGTGATGTGCGCGCCGCGGCAGGAACGCGACGAGCGATGAGCGCCGCGGTACTGCGCGACGTGACGCTGCGCGACGGCTTACAGCTCACCGGCAAAGTGCTGCCGGTGCGGCGCAAGGTGGAGGTGGTGCGGCGGCTGCTCGCGCTCGGCGTGCCGGAACTGGAGATCGGTTCCATGGCGCGACCCGATCTGGTGCCGCCGATGGCCAACACCATGGAGCTGGTGGCCGCGCTGACTCCGCAAGAGCTGCAACGCTGTTGGGTGTGGGTGGCCACGCCTCGGCACGTGGAGCAGGCGGCCGCGGCGGGGGTGCGCAACTTCCAGTACTGCTTCTCGGTGTCGGACGCGCACAACAAGGCCAATATCGGCCGCACCACCGAGGACAGTGTCGCGGCCATGCCCGACGCGGTGCGCCTGGCCGAGTCGGTCGGCGGCTCGATCCAGCTGTGCCTGGCGACCAGCTTCACCTGCCCGTTCGACGGACCGGTCGATCCGGAGCGGGTGCTCGCGATCGCCGCCGATCCGCGCACGGCGGGCGCGGCCGACATCGTGATCGCCGATACGCTCGGGCAGGCAGGCCCGGCCGAGGTGGCCGCGTTGATCACCGCGGTGCGCACGCGAACACCGCGGCGCCGCATCGTCTTCCACGGCCACGACACCTGGGGGATGGGCGTCGCGAACACGTTGGCCGCGGTGGGCGCGGGCGCGACGATGGTCGACGGCTCGCTCGGCGGGCTCGGCGGCTGCCCGTTCGCGCCCGGCGCGAGCGGCAATACCTCCACCGAGGACATCCTTTTCGCCACCCGTCCCGACTGGTTCACCCCTGCCACGCTCGCGGGGCTGGTCGAGCTGGCCGAGGGCGTCTTGGCCGAACTCGGCGAGCCGAATCGCTCGCGGACCGCGGAAGGAGCGCGTTCCAAGGCCGAGGCGTTCGCCTGGGTCATCCCGCAGGCCGGGTAGGTCGCGGCCGGAAAATGCGGCGTGCTGCCGCAGACCGCCGAGCACGTGCTGCTGGCCCGCCAGGTCGGCGTCGAACACGTGGTCGTCGCCCTCAACAAGGCCGACGCGGGTGACCCCGAACTGCTCGACCTGATCGAGCTGGAGGTCCGTGAGCTGCTCACGGCCCAGGGGTATCCGGGCGCGCGGGTGCCG
Source organism: Nocardia brasiliensis (assembly GCF_011801125.1). Lineage (NCBI taxonomy): Bacteria > Bacillati > Actinomycetota > Actinomycetes > Mycobacteriales > Nocardiaceae > Nocardia > Nocardia brasiliensis. The sequence continues at coordinate 6,475,544 of NZ_CP046171.1, read as the reverse complement.
GTCGTCCGGGTGTCGGGCCTACGGGCGCTGCACGGTCGAGTTGACCGTCCGCATTGGCCGCCCGGTTCCGCTGGAGCCCGGCCTCGGCTTCGCGATCCGTGAGGGTGGCCGCACCGTCGGCGCGGGCACCGTGCTGACCGTCGGATAGGTCGCGCTCATGGGCGACCGGTCGATCCCGCCGCCGCGGTCGGGATCGGCCGGGACGCCATGGGCGGGGTCGGGCCGAAGTGGGCGCGAAGCTCGGTGCAGGCCGCCATGATTCGCTCCACCTGGGAATCGGTGAGCCCCGCGTGCAGGCCGAGCCGCACCAGTGCGCGGTCGCGGGAGGTCGCGGGCGGGCACAGCAGCGCGGCGAAAATGCCACGGGCCTCCAGGAAGTCGCGGATTGCCGCGCCGCGCAGGTCCGGCCCGGCCTGCAGCGCGACGATGTGGCTCGCCGAGCCTTCCAGGTCGAATTCGAGGGTGGTCAGCGACCGGCGGATGGTGGTGGCGAGCTCGCGTAGCCGCTGCCTGCGCCAGTTGTCCAGCCGGATCACCTCGAGTGTCGCTGCCAGCCCGGCGATCTCGTGCGGGAGCAGGGTCGAGGAGAACATCGATGGATGCGACTCCATCTTGAAATAGTCGACGAAGTCGGTGCTGTTCGCGGCGACGAAACCGGCCCGCCCCGCGAAGGCCTTGGACAGGCTGATGATTCGGTACGGCACCCGCTCGGTGAGGCCGAGCGCGGCGACCATGCCCGCGCCGGCGGGGCCGTCGGTGCCTGCCGCGTGTGATTCGTCGACCACCAGCACGCTGTCGGTTTCGTCGGCGATCTCGCAGAACTGGGTGAGCGGGCAGCGGCTGCCGTTGTTGCCGTAGATGGCGTCCACCGCGATGATGCCCGGCCCGTGCGCGCGGATCAGCTCACGGAGGTGGCCGGGAAAGTTGTGCCGGAACGAATAGGTCGGCGACCCCGCGGCGCGGGCGCCGCGCCAGAGCGACATGTTCGCGAATTGGTCGATGTACACCGGTGTTTCGGCATCGGAGATCGATTGCAGCAGGCCGACGCCTGCCGCCCAGCCGGATTGGCAGAGCACGCCCGCGGGGGCACGCAGATGCTCGGCGAGCGCGCGTTCGAGCACCACCTGCGGGTGTGCGCCGTGCAGGTAGACGCTCGGGGTTGAGCCACCGGTCGGCGCCGAGCGCAACGCGGTCCGTACCGCGTGCGCGATGCGGGGGTCACCGGTGAGCGCCAGATAGTCGTTGCTGCGGAGCACGATGTCGCCGTACCTGGGGGTGCGGCTGTGCAGCAGGTGCCGCCCGCCCCACTGGCCGATTCTGTCCGAATGAAATCTTTCGACGCGCAGCTGGATCCGTTCGGCGATGGTCAGATCCATGAAACTCCTTTCGCTAGCACTAGCTACTTCAGAGCACACGCAGATTGATTGAACCACTACGGTATCGATGCAGGACCGTAATCGATAACTTGACGGATGACCACTATCGCCGAATATGCGCGTGCCTTTCGGCAATGCTTCGGCAAAAAGGGTGGGGGTCGAGCGCGAAACCGGTTGCGTACCGATGTGAAACGCAACCGGCTCAACGCTTCCGGCCTGCTCAGCGCACGGCGTGCGGCGCTCCCGCGCCCGGGTCGATCCGGTGCGGTCCCGCCGCCGTCGGCAGTACCGGGAAATCGAAGATCGCGGTCGGGATATATACCGTGGCACAGGAATTGGGAATGTCGACGACACCGGAGAATCGACCCTCGATCGGGGCCGCGCCGAGCAGCAGATATGCCTGTTCCGGGGTGTAACCGAATTTGGTGAGGTAGTCGATGGCGTGCAGGCAGGCTCGTTCGAAGGACAGCTGCGCGTCCAGGTAGCGCTGCTCGCCGCCGAGGGTGACCGAGGTGCCGGAGAAGGCGAGGTACTCCGAATAGGTGGGGCCCGAATTGCCCGGAACGAAGATGGCGTTCTCGGCGACGCCGTAGAGCTGCATGCCGTTCTTGATGAGATCGACCCGCAGATCGATGAAGCCGCCCATCTCGATGGCGCCGCAGAAGGTGATCTCGCCGTCGCCCTGGGAGAAGTGCAGGTCGCCGACCGAGAGGTTGGCTCCCTCCACGAACACCGGATAGAACACCCTGCTGCCGCGGGTGAAGTTCTTGATGTCCTGGTTGCCGCCGTTCTCCCGGGGCGGCGCGGTGCGCGCGGCCTCGGCGGCGGCGCGGTCGAACTCGGCGCCGGTCAGGCTGCCGAGGACGGCGTCGCGTGGTTCGGGTGGCAATGCCAGCGGCGGCACCCGCTGCGGGTCGGTGGCGATCAGCGCGCCCTCACGCGCGTTCCAGGTCGACAGCAGTGCGGCCGACGGGGCGGTGCCCATCAGGCCGGGGTGGGTCATGCCGGTGAACTTCACCCCGGGGATGTGCCGGGAGGTGGTGGTCTGCCCGCTGAAGTCCCAGATCGCCTTGTAGGCGTCGGGGAAGTGCTCGGTGAGGAAGCCGCCGCCGTTGTCGGTGGGGAAGATGCCGGTGTAACCCCAGCCCTGTCCGGCCAGCGGCCCCGAATCCTCCTGCGGGATGGGGCCGATGTCCAGGATGTCCACGATGAGCAGGTCGCCGGGTCGCGCGCCCTCGATCGCGAACGGACCCGACAGGCAGTGCACCGTGCTGAGCGGGGCGTTGAGCACGTCTTCGGCGGAATCGTCGTTGTGGATGGCTCCGTCGAACCATTCGCGCACGTGCACCCGGAACTCGTCGCCTGGTTTGACGGTCACCGCGGCCGGGATGTCGGGATGCCAGCGGTTGTGGCCGACGAGCCGCTGGTCGGTGAATCGTTTGGTGGAGTCGAGCGGAAACAGCAGTTCTGGCACGGTTTGTCCTTCGAGTTCAGGGTCGGGGAAGCTTGCGGTGCAGGGGATTTCGAGTCACTGGCGCTGAACGCCGGGGCGGTGCCGAGACCACCGCGGGCTCGGTCGCGGTGCGCCCGGTGGCGTCGAGCAGCCGGGTTGCGGCCGCGCCGGGCCGGATCAGCGCGCCGCCGCCGAACTGTCGTCTGCTGTCCGCGGCGCAGTCCGGGCACGGTGCGGCACCGGGGACCTCGGCCATGGGGAACGCGAGATCGAAGCCGCCACACGCCATGCAGTGGAACCGATAGAGGGGCACTGGTACCTCTTTATTTTCATTTGAATATTTTTCGTATGACGACGATACAAAGCTGATCAGGTCGCCGCGGCGAAACCGGGTGGTGAAGTTCGTGTTACGAGTTCGACGAGCTCAGCTCGGCCCGCACGCTGAACTCGAGCGCGTCGGCATCGGCCAGATAGACCGGCTGGGTGGTGTGCGCGCCGCGCACGCGTACCTCGCCGCGCGGGCCGCCGTAACTCACCCGGGGCGCATGACGTTCGATGGCGCGCAGGTCGAGACTGCGGGCGGCCTCGGCCAGCGACGCGAACAACAGCAGGCCCTCGTAGCAGGATTCGCCGATGTTGTTCAGCGCGGGCGCGGCCGGCCCGAACTCGCGCAGGTAGCGGGCACCGAAATCCATCCCCGCCGCCGACACCACGCTCTCGAAATAGCCACTGGCGGTGAATAATCCGCGGGTGCTGCCGGCGCCTCCCGCGTAAAGCACGTCCTCGCCGATCATCATGCTCAGCCGCACCAGGTCCGCGTCGAGCCCGGCCTTGGCGAAGGCGCGATTGAACGCCGCGCAGTCCGCGCCGACCATGAACAGCAGCACGCCCTGCGCCGGGGCGGTGCGCACGAGTGACAGGGCCTGCCGGAAGTCGCGGCCGCCCAGCGGCACGAAGGTCTCGCCGAGAATGTCGATATCGGTGGACGCCGCGAATTCCCTGGCTGCCCTGGCGGTTTCGCGTGGCCAGACATAGTCGTTGCCGACCACGCACCAGCGGCGGATGCCGTGCTCGGTGCGCAGCCAGCGCAGCGCTGGGAACAGCTGCTGCTCAGGTGTCTCGCCCACCATGTAGACGCCGTCGGCATCCTCGCCGCCCTCGTAGAACGTCGTATAGACGTAGGGCACCCGCCCCGCGGTGCGCGGCGTGATCACCTTGCGCGCGTTGGACAGATGCCAGCCGACGACGCCGTCGACCAGTCCCGCGCCGACCATGCGATCGATCGTCGCGCTGAGCACCGGCAGCGGCGCGCCCGCGTCCACCGGATGCAGCCGCACCGGCCGGTCGAGAATCCCGCCCATGGCATTGATGTCGGCGACGGCGAGGGCGGCGCAGGCCTCACAGGAGGGGCCGAACATCCCCGCGGGCCCGCTCAACGGCACAACGAGCGCGATGTCCACCGTAGCGCGACGAAAACCCGAGAGCGGCAATGCCGATCACCACCGAATATTTCCACTTGAATATTTACCACGCGGGGTTGGATATAGTGCTGCGGTGGACGATAGCACCGCCCCCGCCGCGCTGGAGGAGTTGGCGCGACTCGTGCGCAGGGCGTCACAGGAGTTGGACCGGGCCATCGCGGGCTGTCTCGGCGAAGCCTCGGTCGCGCGCTGGCACGTGCTGGCGACGGTGGCCGACGGTGCCGGTCATCCGATGGCGCACCTGGCCGAGGCCACCCTGCTCACCGGTGCCAGCCTGACCCGTCTGATCGACGGGATGATCGCCGACAATCTCGTGCACCGCAAGGTCGACGAGGTGGACCGGCGCCGGGTGCTGGTGTTTCCGACGCGGCGCGGACTGCTCGCCTATCGGACGATGAACAGCGCGCTGGCCGAGGGCGGCCTGGACACCCTCGGCGCGGCCAAGGGGCGTTTGGCCAAGTCACTGGTCACTCTGATCGGTCAATTGAACGCTCAACCCGTCGTGCAATAACACCTCCGGTGCATCGATACCAGGGGATTCGGGGAATTCCCTGATGGCGCGGTGGGCCGAACCCGGTAAGACTGGTGTGCATGACTTCGCAAGCTTTGGGCGCCGAGGCCGCCGACGTGGCGGCGCCGGCCTCGGTCGCGGCCCGCGCTATCGACCTGGTCAAGGTCTATGGGTCAGGAGATACGCAGGTCCGCGCCCTGGACGGGGTGTCGGCCGAGTTCGCGAAGGGGGAATTCACGGCGATCATGGGCCCGTCCGGGTCCGGCAAATCGACGCTGATGCACTGCCTGGCCGGGCTCGACAGTGCCAGTACCGGCACCGTGCGCATCGGTGACACCGACCTGGCCGGCCTGTCCGACAAGCAGATGACCAGGCTGCGCAGGGACCGGATCGGGTTCGTCTTCCAGGCGTTCAACCTGGTGCCGACGCTGACCGCGCTGGAGAACATCACGCTGCCGCTCGACATCGCGGGCCGCAAGCCGGATCAGGCGTGGCTGGACACCGTGCTGAAGCGGCTCGGCCTCACCGACCGGCTCACCCACCGGCCCAGCGAACTGTCCGGCGGGCAGCAGCAGCGGGTGGCCTGTGCCCGCGCGCTCGCGGGCAAGCCGGAGATCATCTTCGGCGACGAGCCGACCGGCAACCTGGACTCGCGCGCCTCGGGGGAGGTGCTGTCCATCCTGCGGGCCGCGGTGGACGAGTTCGGTCAGACCGTGGTGATCGTGACGCACGAGCCGCACGCTGCCGCCTACGCCGATCGCGTGGTGTTCCTCGCCGACGGTCGCATCGTCGACGAGTTGCGCGAGCCGACCTCCGAGACCGTGCTCGATCGGATGAAGGCGCTGGAGCAGGCGTGATGGCCGCGAATCCGATGCGCAAGGTTGCGCTGCGCAACCTGGCCGCGCACAAGGTGCGGCTCGCGCTCACGCTGTTGTCGGTGGTGCTCGGGACCGCGTTCATCGCGGGGTCGTTCGTGTTCACCGACACGCTGCAGCGCACCTTCGACGGCATCTTCGCGGGCCAGGCCAAGGGCGTCGACGTGCGGATCAGCCCCAAAGAGCAACAGGGGCTGGGCGTTCCGAACAACATCGTCGACGAGCTGGCCAAGTACCCTGGCGTGCGCACGGTCGCGCCGAGCGTCAACGGCGTGCTGGTGCTGCTCACCCCCGACGGCAAGAAGGCGGTGCAGACCGGCGGCGCGCCCACCTTCGGCCAGTCCTACCTGCCGCCCGAGCGGGCCGTCGCGGAGCCGAACAAGTTCGTCGAGGGGGTGCCGCCCACCGGGCCGGGGGAGATCGCGATCAACTCCGGCGGCGCCCAGCGAGCCGGGCTGAAGGTCGGTGACCGCACCAAGATCCTGGTCCCGTCCGCGCCCGACCCGATCGACGTCACGGTCACCGGCCTGTACCAGATGCCTTCGGACACCGGCGGATTGATCGGCCTGCTGTTCGACGACGCCCAGGCGCGCAAGCTGTTCACCGACGGGCTGCACGTGGCCTACGTCGATCTCGCGGCCACCGGCATCTCCGGCGACGAACTGCGCGACAACCTGTCCGCGGCGTTGCCCGGCTTCAAGGTGCAAAACGGTGATCAGGTGCGCGAGGACATGAAGAAGCAGATCTCCGACGCGCTCAACTTCATCAACTACTTCCTGCTCGCCTTCGGCGCGATCGCGCTGATCGTCGGCACGTTCATCATCTACAACACCTTCTCCATGATCGTCGCACAGCGCTTGCGCGAACTCGCGCTGCTGCGCGCCGTCGGGGCCAGCAGGCGACAGGTGGGCAGCTCGGTGGTCGCGGAGGCGTTCGTCATCGGATTGGTCGGCAGCGCGGTGGGTTTGGTCGGCGGCATCGGGCTGGCCTACGGGCTGGCCGGGGTGCTCAACGCGTTCGATCTCGGCCTGCCGACCGGCTCGATGACGGTGCTGCCGCGCACCATCGGCGTCGGGCTGCTTGTCGGTCTCGCGGTGACGATGATCAGTGCCTACGCACCGGCGCGGCGCGCCGCGAAGATTCCGCCGGTCGAGGCGATGCGCGAGGAGTTCGCCGCCGCCGGCGACTCGTTGCGGGTCCGCACACTGGTCGGCGCGCTGCTCGCGGTGGCGGGCACCGTGCTCGTCGTGCTCGGCGCGCAGTCCACCGGCGGCAACGCCGCGCTCACCGTCGGCATCGGCGCGCTCGCGCTGATCCTCGCGGTGTTGCTGTGCGCACCGGCGCTGTCGCGTCCGGTGGTGGGCGGGCTCGGCGTCGTGGTGCGGCCGTTCGGACCGATCGGGCGGATGGCGCGCAACAATGCCGCGCGCAATCCGCGCCGTACTGCCGCAACGGCTTTCGCGCTCACGCTGGGGCTGATGCTGGTGACCGCGATCGGCATGCTCGGCGCCTCGGCGAAGGCGAGCGTCGGCGTGCTGGTGGACAAGGGCGTGAAGTCCGAGTACGTGCTGTCCAGTCAGCAGCTCATCGGCGTGCCCTTCGGCGCCGCCGACGCGGTGCGCAAGTCGGTGCCCCAGGTGGCGGACGTGGTCGAGTTGCGGCGGGTCGGCTTCAAGCTGGGCGCGGACGACCAGATCGGCGGAACCTCGCCGAACGGCAAGCTCGATCAGGCCCTGAACTACGAGATCCTGCGAGGCACCGACACTCTCGGGGCCGGGGACATGCTGGTGTCGCAGGACGAGGCCGACGAACGCGGCTGGAAGGTGGGCCAGGAGGTCACGCTGACCAGCTTCGACGGCAAGAAGGTGCCGCTGACGGTGACCGGCGTCTATCGCAAGACCCCGCTGCTCGGCTCGCTCGTCGTGTCGCCCGAGATCTATCGGGACGTGATGCCGGTGAACTTCCAGAGCAACGTGGTCGTGCTGGTCACCGCGGCACCGGGGGCGGATCTGGCACAGCTGCGCACGGATCTGGAGCGGGCGGCCGAGCCGTTCCCGGTGGTCCAGGTGCAGGATCACGAGGAATTCAAAGGCGCGCAAGGTAAACAGATCAACACCCTGCTGGCGATCCTGTACGGTCTGCTCGCCCTCGCGGTGGTGATCGCCATCCTCGGCATCGTCAACACCTTGGCATTGTCGGTGGTGGAGCGCAGGCGGGAGATCGGCATGCTGCGCGCGGTCGGCATGCAACGGGCGCAGGTGCGCCGGACCATCTACCTGGAATCGATGTTGATCGCGGTGTTCGGCGCGATCGTCGGCATGCTGCTGGGATTGGGCCTCGGTGTCGGTTTCCTGCGGACGCTGCGCGATCTCGGGCTGGATCAGATCGCCATCCCCTGGTCGCAGTTGGTGCTCGTCCTGATCAGCTCCGCGGTGGTCGGTGTGCTCGCCGCGCTCTGGCCCGGCGTGCGGGCCGCGCGCACGCCACCCCTGGCCGCGATCGCCGACCTCTAGGTTCTGTGTCGACGGCGGCCCCGAATCTCGGGCCCGCCGTTGTCCTGTCTCGCCACCACCGCGAAATCGGTTGCGCGGAGGGCGATTCGGCACCGGGATCTAGAAGGGTGGACGGACCGGCGGTTACCGTAAGGCTAAGCGGTGCACGCCACCGCGCTTTTCACCGTCGCGGTCGCGGTGCTGTTGTGGCTGTGAGTGTTTCGTCCCGAGCATCATCGGGACTCGAAACCTGATGGTGGCCTTGACCGGTGCCGCGCTCGTCGTGCACATGCTGGTGCCGCTCGCGTCGCCGCGCATGATGGGCGAGTAGGGCTGCGTCGACTGGCCGCGAGCTACGGGTCATCTGTTTACGGCCCGGCCGAATCCGGTGGCCTGTCCGATCAGTTCGCCGCGATCCGTCGCTGCACGTCGGCCGGGTGTTGCTGCCCGCCGCGACGAGCGTGGCCGCGGGTCGCATGCGCCAGCTCGCCCTTGCCCATCCGGCGCTCACCACCGTGGTGGTCGTGGGTACCGGCAACCGCTACTGGCTCGATGTGCTCGTCGCCGTGGGTTTGCTGGTGCTGGCCGCGCTGCCGCGTCCCGCGCTCGTGCCCGCCGCGGCGACGGCCCGGGTCGGCATCGGCCCTGTCTCCGGTAAACCCGTGATGACCAGCTGAGAACACGCCGCGAAACGGTGTCGCCGAACCGATCTCCCACGCCGCGTCACTGTCGTACGATCTGCTGAGCTGTCCGGTCGCCCGTTCAGATAGGAGTTCCATGGAGTTGCTCAGCGCTCTCAGTACTCTGCTCGGTATCGCCGCCAATCTCATCGGTCTGCTCCAAGGCATCTCCACCCTTTCCGGCTGAGTTCCGGCCGCGCGTTCGTACCGGCGGGCGATGTCGGTCATGTGCACGGGGATGCATGACCGGCATCGCTAACTCCGCCCGGCCTCGGCGTCGGCCCACGCGCGCAGATCGCCGCGGTCCAGCGCGACGGCCAACAGGTCGGGGAACCTGTCCGGGGTGCAGGCGAACGCCGGGACGCCCAGCGCGGCCAGGGCCGCGGCGTTGTCGTGATCGAAGGCGGGCGCGCCCTCGTCGGAAAGCGCGAGCAAGACCACGATCTGGACGCCGGAGTCCTTCATCGCGTTGATCCGGCGCAGCATTTCCTCGCGGATACCGCCCTCATAGAGGTCGGAGATGAGGACGAAGAGGGTGTCGGCGGGACGGGTGATCAAGGACTGGGCGTAGGCGATGGCGCGGTTGATATCGGTGCCGCCGCCGAGCTGGGTGCCGAACAGGACCTCGACCGGATCGTCGAGTTTGTCGGTGAGATCGACGATTTCGGTGTCGAAGACCACCAGGGAGGTCCGCAGCGCGCGTATCGATGCGAGCACCGCGCCGAACACCGAGGCGTAGACCACGCTCGACGCCATCGAGCCGGACTGGTCGATGGCGAGCACGACATCGCGCTGCACCGCTTGGGCTTTGCGTCCGTAGCCCACCAGCCGCTGCGGCACGACCGTCCGGTGATCGGGCAGGTAGTTGGCCAGGTTCTTGCGGATGGTGCGGTCCCAGTCGATATCGCGCAGCCTGGGACGGGTGACCCGCGCGGCCCGGTTCAACGCGCCCGCGACGGCGGCGACGGTGCGCGCGGCAATGCGCCGCTCGATCTCGCGCACTACCTTGCCGACCACCAGACGTGCGGTGGCCTTGGTGGTTTCGGGCATCACCCGGTTCAGGCCGAGCAGCGTGCCGACCAGGTGCACGTCCGGTTCCACCGCCTCCAGCAGTTCGGGCTCCAGCAGCAATTGGGTGAGGTTCAGTCGTTGCACCGCGTCGCGCTGCAGTACCTCGACCACGGTCGAGGGAAAGTAGTTCCGGATGTCGCCGAGCCAGCGGGCGACGCGCGGCGCCGAGCCCTGGAGCCCGCCCGACCGCTTGCCCGAGGTCCGCTCCTCGTCGTCGTTGTAGAGCGCCGACAGCGCGCGGTCCATGGCGAGGTCGTCGGCGGAACTCAGCGCGCCGAGGTCGGCCTCGGCGGCGGTGCCGAGCACCAGACGCCAACGGCGCGAACGGGTTTCCTCGTCGGTGTTCATGGCCGTGCTCCTTGCCGGTGGGGGATCGAGACACCCAAGATCTGTGCGGCGGTGCGCAGCGCGTGGCGGCCGCGTGCGACATCGAAATCGCCGCCGTGCCCGGCGCCGCCGGTGACCGGACCGCCGTCGCGTACCGCCTGACCGATGGCGCGCCGCTCGCCGGACTCGAACGCGGCGAAGGTGCGGCGCAGCAGCGGCAGGGTCGCCACGAACTGATCCTCGCGCAGCTCACGCAACCAATCGTCGATGCGGCGCAACAACTCTCGGTCGTGCACCAGCAGCAGGCCGCGGCCACCGAGGAAACCGTCGATCCAGGCGGCCTTGGCGGCGGCGGTGTTGCCGACCGAGAGCGCGGCCGAGAGCCTGCGCGCGGATTCGGCGTCATCGATGCGGCCCGCGTCGCAGAGCAGCCGGACCGCGCGGCCGACGAGCGCGCCGTGCACGTCGTCGCGGTCGGCGAGGCGATGCAGCGCGCCGAGCCACTGCGCGGTGGCCCAGTCGTCGTCGCGGGTGCTGACCGCGGTGTGCGCCGCGTCGAGCAGCGTGCGGAACTCGGTGGCCGCGTCGGTGTCGAGTCCGGTCACCGCGCCGGGCAGGCCGGCGCAGACGCGGACCAGCAGGCCGTCCACGACGTGTGTGAGCGCGGCGCCGTCGGTGCCGCGCACATCCCCGTAGCGCAGCGTCCGGATCAAGCCGGGCAGTGCCGCGAGCAGGTGGGTGATGTCGTGATCCAGCGCGGCCACCGAGGCCAGCCGGGCGATCAGGCCGTCGGTGGCGCCGCCGAGATCGGCCAGCAGCGCGACCTCGAGCGCGGCGGTGAGCTCGCCGACGCCGCTGTCGTCCCGGTTCGCGGCGTCGAGGATCTTCGCCTCGGCGGCGGTGCGCACGGTGGTGCCCCAGCGCGAGGCCTCGATGATCGAGATCGCGTAGTCCGGGCGCCACCGCAGCGTCCAGGTCTCCCGGAAGGTGCCGGTGCCGCGCACCTCGCTGGTGGTCAGGGTGCCCCACCCGATGCCGAGCACGCGCAGCCGGTGCAGCAGCCGGGAGCGCTCGACCTCGCGCTGCTTGCGCAGATCGAGATCGATTGTGCGGGCCGTCGGTTCCTGTTTCATCCGCAGCGACCGGATCCGGGCGCGCAGGTCCGCGTCCAGCGGGACGGCGGGCGTGCCTTCGGGCACGGTGCCCAGCGCCTCGCCGACCACCAGTTCGTCGACGACGAAGCGCAGCATCGTCTCCTCACCCGCGCACATCACCGCGCGTGTGGCCTCGGTGACCTCGGACAACCCGGCCAGTGGCCGGCCGCGCAGGCCGGCGAGGGTATCGGCGAGCCGGACCGCCTCGATGATGTGCGCGCTGGAGACCGGCAGATCGTGGGCGCGCAGCACCCCGGCCACCTTGGTGAGCCAGCGCACGATCGGGCGCTCGGTTTCGGTGAACAGGTGGTGGTACCAGCCCGGCGAGGTGATGCCCGCGCCATAACCGGACCGGCTGGACAGGCGCGAATGCGTCCACGGCACCCAGGTCACCGTGGCCTTCGTCTTCGGAATGCCTTTCAACAGACGGGTATCCGGCGCGGCGGGGCCGAGCTTGCCCGCGAGCGCGGGCGCGTGCCACGCCCCGCAGACCACCGCGAGGCGCCGCGATCCGTCCTTCAGCGCCTTGCGCATGCACTGACGCATATAGGCCTCGCGCCGCAGGGTGTGCGCGTCGATCCGGGCCGGTCCGAACAGCGTCGGCTCCGGCTCCGGTTCGTCGTCGATCGCCTCGGCGACCGAATCCGCCTCGGCGCGTTCGGTTTCCACGGTCGAGAGCCGGGGCGCCCGGTCGTCGCCGCGCTGTGCCGATTCGCGCTGTGCCGGTTCGTGCTGTGCCGACTCGCGCAGCGCGCCCATCGCCTCGGTGATCGCGTCGAAAGCGGCGGCGTCCGGGGCGGATTCGACCACCGCGTCCCACCAGCGCTCGGCGTCGTCGTAGCCGCCCGCCGCCGCCAGCGCGCCGAGCGGATCGAACCGATCACCCGGTGTGTCGTCGACGGCCAGTACCGTGCTCGCGGGCAGATCGCAGAACCGCACGGGCACCCCGTGCGCCACGGCGTAAGACAGCGCCTGCCATTCCGGTGAGAACACCGCATACGGCCAGAACGCCGCCGTCGCGGGAGCGTCGGGCACGTAGGCGAGCAGCGCGACCGGCGGCGTCATACCATCGGCGGCGACGTAGCCGACCAGGGGATCGGCATCGGCCGGGCCCTCGATCAGGATGGTGTCCGGCCGGAACTCGGTCAGCGCCGCGCGCAGCGAGCGGGCCGAGCCCGGCCCGTGGTGCCGGATGCCGAACACCCGGGTGAGTGGGGCGCTCGCGGCGCCGTTCGTCGCGGCGGGCGCACCCTCGACGCTGGTCATGCGGCCATCCCCGGCCACGGCGATCGATCGCGCACGCCTACCCGCTGATCTCGCGGCAGGCGCGGTAGAAGTCCGACCACTCCGGACGTTCGCGGACCACGGCTTCGAGGTATTCGGTCCACACGACCGCATCGGTGACCGGGTCCTTGATCACCGAGCCGAGCACCGCGCCCGCGATGTCGGCGGCCCGCAGCACGCCGTCGCCGAAGTGGGCCGACAGCGCGATCCCGTTGGTGATCACCGAGATCGCCTCGGCGGTGGACAGGGTGCCCGAGGGCGACTTGAGCTTGGTCCGGCCGTCGGCGGTATGCCCGGAACGCAATTCGCGGAAGACGCGCACCACTCGGCGCACCTCCTCGGCCGCGGCGGGCACCGTCGGCAGCTCCAGCGCGGCGCCGAGCTGGGCCACCCGGCGGCTGACGATCTCGACCTCTTCGTCCTCGTCCGCGGGCAGCGGCAGCACCACCGTGTTGAAGCGGCGGCGCAGCGCGGAGGACAACTCGTTCACGCCGCGATCGCGGTCGTTGGCCGTGGCGATGACGTTGAAGCCCTTCGCCGCCTGCACCTCGGTGCCGAGCTCGGGTATCGGCAGCGTCTTTTCGGACAGGATGGTGATCAGCGCGTCCTGCACGTCGGCGGGGATGCGGGTGAGCTCCTCGACGCGCGCGATGGCGCCGGTCCGCATCGCGGTCAGCACCGGGGACGGCACGAGCGCTTCGGCGCTCGGGCCCTCGGCGAGCAACCGCGCGTAGTTCCAGCCGTAACGGATCGCCTCCTCCGCGGTGCCGGAGGTGCCCTGGACGAGCAGCGTCGACGCGCCGCAGATGGCGGCCGAAAGATGTTCCGATACCCAGGTCTTGGCCGTGCCGGGCACGCCGAGCAGCAGCAGCGCGCGATCGGTGGCCAGGGTGGCGACGGCGACCTCCATGAGCCTGCGCGGCCCCACGTACTTCGGGCTGATCACCGTGCCGTCGTCGAGGGTGCCGCCGAGCAGATAGGTGAGCACGGCCCACGGCGAGAGCAGCCAGGACGGCGGACGCGGGCGCTCGTCGGCGGCCGCGAGGGCGCGCAGTTCCGCGGCGTAGGCCTGTTCGGCGTGCGGCCGCAGCAGATCGGGCGTCACGTTGTCGGTGGTCACTGCAACTCCTCGAGCATCATCGAGCGGTGGTTGAGGTCATGGGCGAGTTGGTCGAAGGCCCGCTCCCAGGCGGCGTCGCCGCAGCGGCGGGCCGCGACGCCTGCCGCCCCGGCCGCGCCGACCGGCAGGTGCGTCGCCGCCGCGGCCAGCAGCGAACGGTGCGCGCTGGGGCCGGTGCCGTGTGTCTGCGGTCGCCGCGCCGCCGCGCGGGCCCGCTCCAACAGCAGCAGGATCACGTGCTGCGCCAACGGTTCCGGCCACGGATGGCCCATCGCCGGCAGCAGCGCCTCGATCTCGGAGAGCCAGGCGCCGTCGAGGCCGAGCAGGTGTCTGGTCCGGTCGGGCAGCGGCAGCAGCGCGAACAGCTCGCGCCTGCGCAGCATGGCCAGGTCGGTGGGCACGCCCGCGTCGAACAGCGCCCGTGCCCAGGCCGAATCCCGCTGTGCCAGTGCGGCATCCACCCAGCCGTCGAAGACCGGCTGGCGGAAGCGGTCGTCGACCCTGGCCTTGACGGTCTTGCCGGGTCCGCCGAGCACGCGCGTCCAGTGCGTCAGCGGTGTCGCGGCGACGAGCTGGCGCAGCCTGCCCGCGGTGCGGTCGGGCGCCCCGCCCCACCGATAGCCGAACTCGACACCGCCGTCGCTGATGCCGTCGCGCCGCGCCGCGTCGTCGAGCGTATCGGGCAGCGCGACAACGAGTTCGGTGTGCAGCAGCCGGTGCTCGACCCGCAGCCAGGTGCCCGCGCGCCGGGCCATGCGCTTGGCGAGGGCCGATTCGGGCAGCAGCGAGAGCAGGCCGGCGGCGGTGCGGCGCACGTCGGCGCGCCGGTCGTCCAGCCCGGCCTCCAGCAGCGGCTCGTCGGCACGCGAGATCCCGTCGGCGAGCACCGCGAGCAGTTCGGCCTTCAGCGGACCGGATTCCTTGGGCCAGGCCGCGGCGAGCGCCTCGCGCGCGGCGTCGGCGTCGGTGCGGCGGAGTTCGGTGAGCCAGGCCGCGCGCTCCGGGGCGCGGCCGTACTGCCAGACCTGCGCGGCCGGTGTCACGGAGTCGTGCTCGCGCAGCAGGTTTCGCCATTGTGGATGCCGCTCGGCGAGCCACCGGCCCCGGGTGCCCGCCAGGCGCAGCAGGGGCTCCCGGTGCTCGGCGCTGCGCTCGGCCTGCTCCAGCAGCTGCGCGCACAGCGCGTCGGGCGCGCGGTAGTCGTGCGGCGTTGCCGCCGCGAACCACTCGGGCAGGAAGGGGGAGCGCTCCCGCACCATGCGCGCGAGACGGTCCGCCGCGGCGCGGGGCAGCAGCGATCGGGGGTCGTCCGCGGCGGGCTCCGGCACGCTCGCGGTGCTCGCCAGATGGCCACCGCGCACGAAAACATCCTGTAGCGCGGCGGATTCGAGCAGGCGCACGGCCGGGTCGGCGGGCAGGTGCGCGGCGATCTCGGCGACGGGCGCGGCGAGCCGGGCGAGGTCGGGGGCGCGGCGGGCGGTGCCGAGCAGGGCGGCGGAGGTCAGGTCGGCGCCGTCGGCGCCCCGTGTGCCGCCGGGATTCGCCGCGCCGCCGGGATCGGCCGGTGCCGGATCGATGACCTCGCCCGCGCAGCACACCGAGATCGGCAGCAAACCGGCCGCGGTCCACTCGGCGGCGACAGTCACCGGGTGGCCGCCGGAGACGCCGAGCAGCCGCCATGGCTGTTCGGTATCGGCCACGGGAAGTGCGGTACCGTCGGATTCGACCAGACAGCAGCCACTTTCGGTGCACACCGGCACGACGTCGACGAGCAGCACGGGCCAGCCGCGCAGCCAGGGGTCGGCGCCGAGCGCCGCCGCGTGCTCGGCCAGCGCCGCCGCGATGGTGCCCGGCCGTTCCGGATCGACCGGCAGTGTGGTGAAAGGTTCAGCGGCACTGTGCCGTTCACCCCATAGCGCGCGCAGCGGGGCCGCACCCGGGTAGTAGTGCAGCTCCGCGTCGGCGCACAAGCCGAGGGTCGGTACGTCGGCCGGAAAGGTGGGGGACCCGAACGAGTGGTCCACCAGCAGCGCCCAGCGCCGGGTCGCGCGGCCGTACAACCAGGTGCGCCGGGTATGGAGGCGTTGCTCCTCGGTGACGCGGACGCCGAGCACCTGCCACAGATCGCGGACCGCGGGCTCGGTGCGCACCGCCTCGGCCGGGTTCGGATAGCCGATATGCGTGCGGACGCTGGCCCGCAGCGCGGGCGCGAGCTCGTCCAACCGGCGATGCGCGACGATCAGCAGGTGCAGCCTGGCGTACTCGCGCAGCACCGCCGCCGGCCAATCGGGCCTGGTCGCCATCGTGATCGGCAGTCGCCGCAAGGCGGCGGCGACGCCGGGCGCCTGGGCGTCGACCATGCGGGCGGCGATCGTCTCGAACGCGCGGAACGAGCGGTCGCTCTGGGCCAGGCCGGTGCGGACCTGGTCGCCGAGCCAGACCTCGAGTTCCTCCAGTCCGGCGGTGACCCGTACCCGCCGCTGTTCGGCCGTCGCCGGGTTCGCGGTGCGGGCGGCCGGGGCGGACCGCGCGGCGCGCGCGGCCCGGCCCGCGAGCCATGTGGCCGCGAAGTCGGCGGTCTCCGGCGCGTCCGCGACCCGGCCCGCCGCCCATTCGAGCAACAGTGACAGCGCGTGCTTGCACGGGAATTTCCGGCTGGGGCAGGAGCATTGGTAGGCCGGGCCGCCGAGATCGACCACGGTGCGATACGGCTCGGCGCCGCTGCCGCGGCAGCTACCCCACAGCGCGGTGTCGTGGTGCCCGGTGCCGTGCCAGCGCCCGGCCAGCTTGCGCGCGGCCGAGAGCGAGCTCGCGTCCGGCGCGAGCGCCGTGACCTGGTCCTCGCTCCAGCGCGACATGGTTCCCCCGTTTCTCGGTTGACGGATTTCTACCGCAGACCACCGACAAGTGCGCGGCCGCCCGGTCGTCGCGTGGCCGCCCACATGCCGCCGCCGATCGTACGGAAAATACTGTGCTGTCGATGGATTCGATACCGAAAACATCTTGCACGAGTTCGGGTTGTCTGGCATTCTGTCCTGTTCGGCTCGACCGAGCCACCCAAATCGGGTGTTACACCATCGAGCTGCCCGCCGGGGCTGGCGAGGGGTGGACATCGAAGCGCGGCCCCAGCCGATTCGATGGCCATATCCATCCCCGCGGGCAGATTCGCATGACGTCGCCGGTCGCTGCCTCCGGTGGGCGAAAGCGACCCGATCGGGTAGCGTTTCGCTCAGCTTCGACAGTGCGCCGCGGGCAGCGCTTGCGCGTCATGCAGGCGCACGGGATCGGAGGACCGGTAGCGGCTCGGTGGTGGAGGGGGTTCTCGACGAGATGCGTCCCGACGCCGATCCGGTGCCGCGGCTGAGCGAGGTGGTCACCCGCAGGCTCGCCGCGGACCCCGCGGTGACTCCGTCGGTGGCACGCACCGTCCTGCGCGCCCTTGGTAGTAACGAAAACGACGACCCCGCACCGGTATTCGACGACCACGGGATCTTCCTGCAGACCATCCGGGTGCGCGGTTTCCGCGGCATCGGCCAGGAGGCGGAACTGCGGTTGCCGCCCGGACCCGGGCTCACCCTGGTCGTCGGCCGTAACGGCAGCGGTAAGTCCAGTTTCGCCGAGGCCGCGGAATTGGTGTTCACCGGCGGGAATCGACGCTGGGACGGTCGATCCGCGGCCTGGCGGGAGGGATGGCGCAACCTGCACGCGGGTGAATCGGCGCGCATCGAGGTCGAGTTGCTCGGCGCGGGCACACAGCCGCGGCTGACCATCGCCAAGGAATGGGCCGCCGCTGCCGACCTGCCCGACGCGCGCTGGACCGAACGCCATCCCCCTGCCGAGGCAACGGAATTCGATATCGATCGCTGGGCCGGCCTGCTCGAGCTGTACCGCCCGTTCCTGTCCTACAGCGAACTCGGCGCGCTGGTCGACGGCAAACCGAGCGATCTGTTCGACGCGCTGCATCAACTGCTCGGCCTCGACGAATTGACGGTGGCGCAGGAGCGGATTCGCCTGCGCAGGCTGGAACTGGAACGCGCCGTGCGCGATTCCCGGCAAGAGCGCATGGAACTGCTGGAAGCGCTGGACGGCGTGGCCGACGACCGCGCGGTGCGGGTCAGCGCGCTGCTGCGGCCCGCGCAACCGGATCTCACCGCCGTGGGCAACGAGGTGATCGGCGCCTTCGACGATCCCGCGGGTCCGGCCGGTCTGCGCGCGATCGTGCGGCTCACCCTGCCGAGCGCGGCCGAGGTGGCGGCGGTGGCCACCCGGCTCGCCGAGTGCGGCACCGCGCTGAGCGCGGGCACCACCGCCGACGCCGAGGCCGACCTGCGGGTGCTCGAGCTGCTGCGTCGGGCCCGCGCGCACCAGGAGGCGAGCGGCGCGTGCCCGTGCCCGGTGTGCGGCCGCGGCGAGCTGGACCAGGCGTGGCTGACCCAGGCCGACGAGTCGATCGCCACGCTCGCCGCGCGGGTCGACGCGTTGACCACGGCGCGCGCCGAACTCGGGCACGCGTTGCGGGCCGCGCGGTCGCTGCCCGAGCTGGTGCCGCCGGAACTGGATTTCGATCCGCGCAACCCGCCCTCGGTGGACACCACCGCGGTGCGCAGGGCCTGGGCCGACTGGGCCGCGCTCACCGCCGCCGACTACAGCGACGAGCTGCCGGATCGGCTGCGTGGCGCGCACGCCAGGTTGGTCGACGAACTCGATCTGGTGCAGCAGGGCACCCGCAAGGAGCTCGATCGCCTCGACGAGGTGTGGACCCCGCTGGTACCGCGCATCGTGAGCTGGCTGGAGGGCGCGCGCGAGGTCGCGGCGCACGCCGCGGAACTGCGCACCACCAAGAAGGCCGAGGAATGGCTCAAGGCGGCCACCGCGGGGCTGCGCGGGGAGCGCATGACGCCGTTGGAGACCACGGCCCGCTGGGTCTGGCAGACGCTGCGCCAGCAGAGCAATGTGGAGCTCGGCGCGATTCGCTTGCAGGGCAATGCCGGAACGGCGCGCCGGGTGCTGCTCGACGTCACGGTGGACGAGGTGGACGGCGCCGCGCTCGGCGTGATGAGCCAGGGCGAGCTGCACGCGCTCGGGTTGTCGCTGTTCCTGCCGCGGGCCACGGTCGAGGAGAGCCCGTTTCGCTTCGTCATGATCGACGATCCGGTGCAGGCGATGGACCCGGCCAAGGTGGACGGGCTGGCCAGGGTGCTCGCCGCGGTCGCCTGGACCAGGCAGGTGGTGGTGTTCACCCACGACGAGCGGCTCGCCGAGGCGGTGCGCCGCATGGAGCTCGACGCCACCGTGCTGGAGGTGCAGCGCCGCGACCGTTCGGTGGTCGAGGTGCGGGTGTCCAGCGATCCGGTCCGCCGCTACCTCGACGACGCCCGCGCGCTGGTGCGCACCCCGCAGCTACCGCAGGCCATCGCCGACGAACTCGTGGCGACCTGCTGCCGGTCGGCGGTGGAGGCGGCCAGCCTGTCCCGGGCCCGGCGCACCCTGCTCGCCGCCGGGGTGAACCATCGAGAAGTGGAGCGCCACATCGACGCTGCCCACTCCACCAGGGCGAAAGTCGCGCTCGCCGTGATGGGGGTGGGCGGCAAGGTGGACGACCTCAACAAGCACCTCATCGCGCGCGAGGGCAAGTGGGTCGTCGAGGCGCTGCGCGACGCGACCGCGGGCGCGCACGTGCCGATCGGCCGCGGCATGCGCGAATTGATCACCGAGACCGAACGATTCGTCGCCTGGCTGGCTCGATGAGGCGGGGGTCGCGATGACCGAGCGGCGCACACCGCGGGGTCCGCGCCGCGGCCCGCGACGCAACGGCAAACCCCGGCACGGCACGCCGCGACCGTCGGTGGCCGAGCGGCTCGACACCGTCGATCGGCTGCTCGCCGGTGCGGTCACCGACGCGGGCGGGCTGTGGTCGCGGGCCACCGCGTGGATTCTGCGGATCGCGCTGGAACAGTCCGTCGACGAGCTGTGGACCCGGGTGGCCCCTGCCCTGATGCGCTGTCCGATGCGCGCGCAGCTGATCGCGTTGCGCACCTTCGCGGGACCGGAGGTGGCGGCCCAGGTCGGGGTGCTGTGGGCCGCGCTCTCGCGGGCCGCGCACCACCACGATTACGAACTCGCGCCGAGCGTCACCGATCTGCGTCGTTGGCGCGAACAGACCGTCGCGCTCGTCGCGGACCTCGCCGCGGCCGGTGCGTCGGGGTCGAGGCGACCCCGGGGTGAATTGTGATCAGGGTGACGCGCGAGAATAAAGGGATGAGTGGGACGCGGATGTGTCCGTGTGGTCGGGGCGAACCCTTCGACGACTGCTGCGGGCCGGTGCTGAGCGGGAAGCGTGCGGCGGCGACGGCCGAGGCGTTGATGCGTTCGCGCTACACCGCTTTCGCGGTGGGGGACACCGACTATCTGAAGCAGTCGTGGCATCCGCGTACCCGGCCCGCCGAGGTCGACCTCGATCCGGGACAGCGCTGGCTGTTCCTGGAGATCCTGCGCACCGCGGACGGTGGGCTGTTCGACGAGTCCGGGCTGGTCGAGTTCGTCGCGCACTATCGCGCCGACGGCACCCGCGGTTCGCTGCACGAGGTGAGCCGGTTCCTGCGCGCCGACGGCGCCTGGGTCTACCTGGACGGCGAGATCGAGGCGTGAGGGTAGGTTGACCGGCATGGCGCGCGTCGCGATCGAGTACTGCACCCAGTGCCGCTGGCTGCTGCGCGCCAGCTGGATGGCTCAGGAGTTGTTGAGCACCTTCGCGACCGAACTCGGTGAGGTGGCGCTGATTCCGGGCACCGGCGGCGTCTTCCGGATCACCGTCGACGATGCGCAGATCTGGGAACGCAAGGCGGACGGCGGTTTTCCCGAGATCGCGGTGCTCAAGCAGCGGGTGCGCGACCACGTCGCACCCGACCGTGATCTCGGCCACGCCGACCGCCGCGATTGATCCCGCGCCCGCGCTGATCGACACCGCGTCCGCGCGAATTGCTACCGCGTTCGCGCGAATTGATGCCGCGGGGCGCGGAACTCAGGAGCAGCAGCCTCCGCCGCAGCAGCCACCGCCGGACGGGCCGGGGGTCTGGCTCGGCGCAGGCGCCGTGCTACCCCGGCTGACCGTGCCGAACGTGGTCAGCAGCTTGACTGTGTCGGCGTGGCCGCTCGGGCACGACGCCGGTGCGGACGACTCCGCCATCGGGCGGTTCATCTCGAAGGTGTCCCCGCAACTGCGGCACCGATAGCTGTAACTCGGCATCGCTACAGGGTACCGTCCCGGCCTCGGCATGGTGCGTCGCCCGTTTACACCGTCAGGATGGACGTACCCTCGAAGGAGAGATCACGAGGTGCGCGACCCGCTGGAGCAAACCGGCAGCACACCAACGGGTCGCCGGCGGGAGGTGCGAACATGGGCACACAGTTCGAGACGACAGCGGACTTGGCGGTGCGCGGCGCGGAGCCGGTGGTCGCGACGGCCTCGGGAAAAGTGCGCGGACGCTGGGACGGACCGGTCGCGGTGTGGCGCAGTGTCCCCTACGCGGCCGCACCGAGCGGGGCGCGCCGCTTCCGGCCACCGCTGCCGGCACCGAGTTGGGACGGCATCCGCGACTGCGCCACGTTCGGTGAGATCGCGCCGCAGACCATGGGCAACATGGTTCCGGTCGATTCGGATCTGCGCATGGGCGAGGACTGTCTGTGGCTCAACGTGTGGTCGCCCCGGCGCGCGGACGGCGAGACGATCGAGCCGTTCGATCGCGGTGAGCCGCGGCCGGTGCTGGTCTGGCTGCACGGCGGCGCCTACTGCCTCGGTACCGCGGCCCAGGGCATCTACGACGGCCGCAAGCTCGCCGAGGCGGGCGATGTCGTGGTGGTGACGGTGAACTACCGGCTCGGCGCGCTCGGTTTCCTCGATTTGTCCTCGCTGCCGGGGCCGTTCACGCCCAATCTCGGTCTGCACGATCAGATCGCGGCCTTGTCCTGGGTGCGCGACAACATCGCCGCCTTCGGTGGCGACCCCGGCAACGTGACGCTGTTCGGCGAATCCTCCGGCGCGGGTTGCGTCACGGCGCTGCTCACCTCGCCGAGCGCGGCCGGGCTGTTCCACAAGGCGATCGCGCAGAGCCCGCCCGCGACCACGGTGTTCGGCAGGGACCGCGCGGCCGGGGTGGCCCAGCGCTTCCTGGAACTGCTGGAGCTGCCCGCCGCGCGGGCGATCGAACTGCTCGACTGGCCGATCGAGAAGATCGTCGAGGTCGCCGGGATCCTGCTGGACGAGATCCCACTGAAGGAGCCGGGCCGTCTGGCCGCGGCGCCGGTGGTGGACGGTGAGTTGCTGCCGACCTATCCGATCGACCGCTTCCAGCACGGCCGCTCGCATCGGGTGCCGCTGATGATCGGCGCCAACAAGGACGAGGCGTCGCTGTTCCGGGTCTTCCGCTCACCGATCATGCCGGTGACCCCGGACGCGGTGAACGCGATGCTCAACGACGTGGCCGCCGCCCATCCCGAATGGTCACACGAGCGGATCGCCGAAATCACCTCGGCCTACCCGGATCTGGACAAGACTCGCGGCGCGCTGGCCATGTCCGGCGACGCCGCGTTCCGGATGCCCGCGCTCTGGGTCGCCGACGGGCACGCCCAGCACTCGCCGACCTGGACCTATCGGTTCGACCACGCGACGCCGATGCTGCGCGCGGCCCGGGTCGGCGCCGGGCACGCCACGGAATTGCCGTATGTGTTCGGCAATTTCGGCACGTTCAACCACGATCCGACGTTCTGGCTCGGCGGCCGCAAGGTGGCCATGGAGGTGTCGGGACGAATGATGCGACGCTGGCTCGCGTTCGCCACGCACGGCGTGCCCGCCGCGCTCGACGGCTCGAAGCACTGGCCGCCGTATCGCCCGTCCACCCGGACCACGCTGCTGATCGATACGATCGATCGGGTGGTCGACAACCCGGACCGCGACCTGCACACCGCGTGGGGCGAACAGGCCGTCGGCTTCAGCTGATCGGGCTGGGTTCGGGTGCTTGCGCGCGCTGGCCGAGGCGCACGGGCAGCTGCTCGTAGCCGTGCAGCGTGAACAGCTCCCTGCGCCGCGGCGTGCCGTCGAGGCGCAGGTCGGGGAAGCGTTCGAACAGGGCGCGCAGCGCGTGCACGCCCTCCATCCTGGCCAGGCTCGCCCCGAGGCAGACGTGGACGCCGTTGCTGAAGGTCAAGTGCTCCTTGGCATTCGGCCTGCCGACGTCGAAGCGCTGTGGCTCGGCGAACTTCGCGGGATCGCGGTTCGCGCCCGCCAGCGACAGCACCACCGTCTCGCCCGCACGGATCGGCACACCGGCGATTTCGGCGTCGCGCACCGCGGTGCGCGCGGTGGTCTGCACGGGGGCGTCGAAGCGCAGCACCTCCTCGACGGCGTTCGGCCACAGCTCCGGTTCCGCGCGCAGCCGGTGCAGCTGATCGGGGTGGGTGAGCAGTTGCACGACGCCGTTGCCGATGAGGTTGACCGTGGTCTCGAAGCCGGCGCCCATCAGCAGGCTCGCGGTGGCCTTGAGTTCCACGTTGTCCAGCTCGCCCGTGCTGACCAGGGTGCTCAGGATGTCGTCGCCGGGCGCGCGGCGCAGCCGGGCGATGTGCGCGTCGAGGTAGTCGTTCATCACCTCCATCGCCGCCATCGCGCGCCGGTGCGCGCGCCAGGAGATGCCGAGGTCGAGCAGGGGCGTGGTCTGATCACCCCAGCGCAGGAACAGTTCTCGGTCCCGATCGGGGAAGCCGAGCATCTCGGAGATGATCGCGATCGGCACCTGGGACGCGTAGGCGCCGATCAGATCGGCGGACCCGCCGGAGGGCAGCGTCGCGAGCAGTTCGGTGGTGACGATCTCGATGCGCTCGCGCAGCCTGCCGATCGCGCGCGGGGTGAACGCGGAAGCCACCGGCCTGCGCATCCTGGTGTGCTCGGGCGGATCGATCACCAGCATCGAGGGCGGCTCCACCGGGTTCGGCGGGACCGGAAAATACTTGCCCAGCTTCCGGATCGGACCGGGGATGTCGAAGTTGTCGGTGGCGCGTACGCCGAATCGGTTGTCGCGCAGGATGGTCCGGCACACCTCGTAGTCGAAGCTGGCCAACGACAGCGCGGTGCGCATGATCCGGCCCTCGCCGCGCAACCGCTCGATCAACGGATAGGGATCGCCGATGCCGGTGGGGCCGCCGAGCAACTCGGCGAACGGCTCCCCGCGTTTGGCCTGCCTGCGTAACACCAGGCGCGGCGCACCCTGAACGGACAACCAGCGGAACCAATACTGCGGCTTCATAGTTCACCAACTCCGTCGTTGTGCCTGCTGTCCACCGTACGGATCCGGGTCGAGATGTGGAACGTGCCCTAGTCGGAGGTTGTCCTATACCGCGGTAGGAGATCACCCGCGCTGCGCGGTGACCTTCTCCGTTTCGATGCGTCGTGCGCGCAGGGCCGGATCCGGGTTCGCGACCTGGACCAGGCTCGCGCCCGCGGCCAGCACGGCGACGAAGCCGTCGATCAACTCGGCCGGGGTGTCCCACGGCGTGCTGGACAGCACCCGGTCGCCCTCGGAAATACCCTGGCGCATCGCGGACTTCTTCGCCTCGGCGAGCACCTCCGCGACGGGCATGCCGTCCAGTGCCGCGCCCGCGCCCGCGGGCCGGAACTGGTCGCCGTGCACACGCACCGAGGTGGCGAAGTCGGTCACGCCGAGCGGCAGGTCGCGCACCGGCGCGCCGAGCGCGTCCAGCGACAGCGCCGCGACCTCGGCGACCTGCTGGGTGTCGTCGAGCCGGTCGGGTGTCACCAGGGCGAGTTCGGCGTCGTCGTCCGGGCGCAGCACCACCTCGGTGCCCGCCCACCAGCACCCGAGCAGCACGGCGGCGCTCTGCCAGTGCGCGGGCAGCAGCACCGCGATCCTGGCGCCGGGGCTGAGGCCGAATTCGTCTCTGATCAGGTTGGCCGTCTTGGCCGCCCAGTTCGCCAGGGTCAGCCCGGACAGTTCGATCCTGGCGCCGGTGGCGTCGTCGTAATAGGTGACACGGGGGGCGGCCGGCTCACGTTCGAGAATCGGGTCGAGCACCCGCTCGGTGAGGGTGAGCGACTCGTGGATTTCACGCATCGACTGATTCACGCCTGTCTAGTTCACGCATTTCGGTCCGTTCTGGCCTGCGTCGATCGGTGGGGCGGGCGGGACTGGCGTCGCGGTGGCGCTCGACGTTCCGGAGAAGTCGAACATGCTCCCAGCCGCCGAGCCCGGACCAGAATAGTCGCTCGCCAGCACGACGCTCACCGAATCCGGCGACAGGGTGGTGTCGGCGAGCACCGGCAGCCCGCCGAGCGCCTTGGCCACCGCCTTGGCCTTGGCGTCGCCGGTGTCGGCGGCGAGCACCCGGCTGCTCGTCACGCTCGGCCCGGTGTAGTTGCCGACCAGACCCTCGTGAAAGCCCTTGCCGGTCAACTCCTGCGCCACCTTGCCCGCCAGCCCGCCGATGCCGCCGGCGTTGTACACGCTGACGGTCACCGTGGCCGGATCGACGGACGGTGGCGCGGCCTTCTCGTCGGACTTCCCGTCCACCAGCGACGACACATACGACTTGACCGCGCCGGGATCGACCCGCACCACCGACTCGCCGTCGGAGGTCATGTAGTTCAGATCGGTGACCGGAATGGTCTCGAATTTCACCTGACCGCCCGAAAGATCCTGCAGCTGTTGCAGGAACGCGAGCACGTCCCAGTCCTCGTCGAGCACCACGGTGCGCCCGACCGCGTCGCTGAGCTGTTTCATCCGCGCCGGGTTGCTGAGCGTCTTGGCGCTGAGCACCTGCCCGACCAGCTGGGCCATGAACACCTGCTGGCGCACGATGCGGTCGAGGTCTCCGCGCGGCAGATTATGCCGCTGGCGCACGAAGCTCAGCGCCGACGGCCCGTCGAGGCGCTGGCGGCCCGCCGGGAAGTCGGCGCCGGACATCCACTCGTCGACCGGGTTGTTCAGGCACACCTCGACACCGCCGACCGCGTCGGTGAGCAGCACGAAGCCGAGCAGGCTCACCTCGGCGTAGTGGTCGACGCTGATCCCGGTGAGATCTCCGACGGACTTGATCAGCGCCTGGCGACCCGCCTTGGTGGACTGCTTATCCGCCTCGTCCTCGGCGACGCCCTGATTGATCAGCTTCAGCCGCTGGGTTTCCTTGGTGGCGCCGTAGGCCGAATTGATCTTGCCCTTGCCCAGGCCGGGGATGTCGACGTAGGAGTCGCGCGGGATGGAGATCGCGGTCGCGGACCGGCCGTCGTTGGGCACCCGGATCAGCACGATGGTGTCGGTGTTGGTGCCGACCTCGTCGCCGGCGTGCAGCATCGCGCGTTCCCGATCGCTGAGCGGATTGCCGTGTGCGTCGGTGCGGCTGTCCACGCCGACCAGCAGGATGTCGACGGCGCCGTCTCGGCCGCCGCCGAGCCCGAGACCACCGATGCGCTCGATGTTGGAGATCAGGCTGTCGACGCTGTGCCAGGCGAAGCCGGTGATGACGAACACCACGGCCGCGAGCGCCGCGGCGAACACGCGCAGCGGGCCGCCCGCGGGCAGCGGCGCGTCAGCGCCGCGCGGCCGGGTCACCGGTCACCTCCGTGGCTAACTTGCATCCTCTCGACACCTGGACATCCTTTCGACACGCTCTGGGTCTGCTTCCGCAGCGCGGTGTGCTCGACCACCCCACCTTTCCATAACCCCCGCAACCCTTTGGCAAACATCGCCGCGTTGTGCGCGCGCGTCGAGGGCGCCTGCTCGAAGGCTAACGAATGCCACGGATCGGACCGGCAATCCGCAGGTGCGGCGGCGTGCCAAGGACGGCGTGCCAGACTTGACAACTGTGACAACCTCGACGCCGTCCGGGCCCGGCGCGCCCGCGCACCTGGTCGTGACGGGCGCCCGCGGCCAGCTCGGGCGCGAACTGCTGCGACTCGCGCCGCACGCGCACGGATTCGGCCGCGCCGATCTGGACATCACCGATCCGGACGCGGTCGCCGCTGTGCTGCGACCGGGGACGGTGGTGCTCAATTGCGCCGCCTACACCGCCGTCGATCAGGCCGAGACCGACAGCGACGCGGCGTTCGCGGGCAACGAGACCGGACCTGCCGTGCTCGCCGCCGCGTGTGCCAGGGCACGGGCGCGGCTGATCCACGTCTCCACCGACTACGTCTTCGCGGGCACGGCGGTCCGGCCCTATGAAACGACCGATCCGACCGGGCCGGCCACGGTCTACGGACGGTCCAAACTCGCGGGGGAGACGGCCGTGCTGACGCTGGCCCCGCAGGCGCACGTGGTGCGTACCGCGTGGGTATATACCGGCGCCGGAAGCGATTTCGTCGCGACCATGCTGCGGCTGGAACGCGAGCGTGACACCGTCGACGTGGTGGACGACCAGCTCGGTTCGCCCACCTACGCCGCCGATCTCGCCGCCGCGCTGCTCGAACTCGCGGCTCGCCCGGACGCCCCGCGCCTGCTGCACGCCACCAACGCCGGACAGGCGAGCTGGTTCGAACTCGCGCGCGCGGTGTTCGCCGCGGTGGGCGCCGATCCCGCGCGAGTACACCCGTGCGATTCGTCGAGGTATCCGAGACCCGCACGGCGCCCGGCATATTCGGTGTTGTCGCCGCGGGCCTGGCACGATGCCGGGCTCACGCCATTGCGTCCGTGGCGGCTCGCGCTGCGCGACGCACTGGCGCGCTCGTCCGATGGACTGGGTCCGGCCGCGACCACTAGGCTCAGCGGCCGTGAGTGATTCCGATTCCGCCAACGCGGGCCTGGCCGTCGTCACGGTGACCTATTCACCCGGCGAACACCTCGAGCACTTCATCACCACGCTGGCCGACGCCACGACCGAGAAGCCACAGGTGATCCTCGCCGACAACGGTTCCACCGACGGGGTGCCGGAGTTGGTCGCCGAGGCCAATTCGCACGTGCGCCTGCTACGCACCGGCGGCAACATCGGATACGGCGGCGCGATCAACCGCGCGGTCGCCGAGATCGATCCGGCCATCGAATTCATCGTGATCGCCAACCCCGACATCCGCTGGGGCACCGACGCCATCGACAAGATGCTCGCCGCCGCCGCGCGCTGGCCGCGGGCAGGCGCGGTGGGACCGCTGGTGCTGGAACCGGACGGCAGCGTCTACCCGTCGGCGCGCCGGGTGCCCGGCCTGCTCGACGGCGCGGGACACGCGATCCTCGGCACGGTATGGAAGACGAACCCGTGGACCCGGCGCTACCGCCAGGAGAACGAGGAGATCTCCGAGCGCGCGGTCGGCTGGCTGTCGGGCTCGTGCCTGCTGGTGCGGCGGTCGGCCTTCGACTCGATCGACGGCTTCGATTCGCGCTACTTCATGTACATGGAGGACGTCGACTTCGGCGACCGGATGGGCAAGGCGGGCTGGCACAACGTCTTCGTCCCTTCGGCCGAGGTGACCCACGCCAAGGGGCACGCGGCGGGACGGCACCCCGAGAAGATGCTGCCCGCCCACCACGCCAGCGCCTACCGTTTCCAGGCCGACCGGCACCCGCACTGGTGGCAGCTGCCGCTGCGGCTCGCGCTGCGCGCTGGACTTGCGGTGCGCTCCCGGATTGCGGTTCGATCGGCGCTGCGCCAACAGGCGCGGGAAGCGGGTCACCCGGCCTGACGCGCGCGAACAGCGGGCGAGAACGGGTATCCCGATACCAGGCGGCCGAGCGGCAGACCTGGGAAAACCTATCGATTCGGCGGTTGCTGAGCGACAATGGCGCAGGGCCGTCGCGCACTGCGGCCCGGTGTACCTCGCGGGCCGGCCGTCGGCGCGCGCACTACTCGATCCACTGTGAACAGGGGACCTTGAATGGCAGCACATGCAGGCACCGACGCCGTGATCCTGGTGGGTGGACAGGGGACGCGGCTGCGCCCGTTGACCCTCTCCGCACCGAAGCCGATGCTGCCGACGGCCGGGCTGCCGTTCTTGACGCATCTGCTCGCCCGCATCGCCGAGGCGGGCATCACCCATGTCGTGCTCGGCACCTCGTTCAAGGCGGAGGTGTTCGAGGAGCACTTCGGCGACGGCGCCGACCTCGGACTCGAGCTCGAGTACGTCACCGAGACCGAACCGCTCGGCACCGGCGGCGGCATCCGCAACGTGCTGCCCAAGCTGCGCGCCGACAACGTGATGGTGTTCAACGGTGACGTGCTCGGCGGCACCGACCTCGGCGCGGTGCTCGACACGCACGAGTCCACCAACGCTGACGTGACGTTGCATCTGGTCCGGGTGAGCGATCCGCGCGCGTTCGGCTGTGTGCCGACCGACGCGGACGGGCGCGTCACCGCGTTCCTGGAGAAGACGCAGGATCCGCCGACCGATCAGATCAACGCGGGCTGCTACGTCTTCCGGCGCGAGTACATCGAGAAGATCCCGGCGGGTCGCCCGGTGTCGGTGGAGCGCGAGGTGTTCCCGTCGCTGCTCGCCGAGGGCGCGCGGGTGCAGGGGCATGTCGACTCCTCGTACTGGCGTGACATGGGCACCCCCGAGGACTTCGTGCGCGGCTCGGCCGACCTGGTCCGCGGCATCGCCCCCTCGCCCGCGCTGCCCGGCCAGCGCGGCGAATCCCTGGTCCATCCCGGCGCGGGCGTCGCACCGGGCGCCCTGCTCATCGGCGGCACCGTCGTCGGTCGCGGGGCCGAGGTCGGCGCGGGCGCCCGGCTCGACGGCGCGGTCATCTTCGACGGCGCGGTCATCGAGGCGGGCGCGACGGTCGAGCGCTCCATCATCGGCTTCGGCGCCAGGATCGGCCCGCGCGCGCTGGTGCGCGACGGCGTGATCGGCGACGGCGCGCAGGTGGGCGCCCGCTGCGAACTACTACGCGGCGCCCGGGTCTGGCCCGGCGTCGAGCTGCCCGACGGCGGCATTCGCTTCTCCACCGACGTCTGATCGTCCGGCGCGCGGAAGCTACCGGGCGGAAACGGTTCCCTCGCGTCGGGTCCTCTGGCAGGGTGCAGCGCGGGGTCTTGTGGCGTTCGCTCGCCACGGGACACCGCGTGTGCTCACTGTGACCGACCGGAATAGTTGAGGAGAACTTCGATGGGGAAACTCTTCCCTCGGGTGCTGGCAGCAACCGTATTCGCGGGCTGCGCCGTCGGATTCGCGCCGACCGCCGCGGCGGCGCCGTCCATCTACGAACCGAGCATCACCCCGTGCGGCCACCTGTTCACCACTCCGCTCGAGCTCCCACGGCCGGGCACGAACAGGTACTGGAGCCCGTTCGGCACCGCCGACATCGTCTGCTACGACGCGGGTTCGCTGGGCGTGAGCTACTACCAGCGCGATCCCGGCGGCCTGTGGCACGCGATGAACCAGCTGATCCCGGGTAACTACTTCATCAATGTGTTCGGGTACGACCACCTGCCCGCGTAGCGACGAACAGAGCGTCCCTACGATGCAGAGCGCGGCAACGTAGGGACGCTCTGGGAAAGCCGCTCAGGACTTGGTCTTCCAGACGTAGCGAGTCTTCGGGCGGCCCGCACGGCCGTAGTCGGAGCGGCGGGTCACCAGGCCGTCGTCGGCGAGCTTCTCCAGGTAGCGCCACGCGGTGATGCGGGAGACGCCGATGGTGGTCGCGGTGTCGGCGGCGGTGATGCCGTCCGGGGCCGCGCGCACCGTGCGCGAGATCTCGTCGAGGGTTTGCGGCGCAACGCCTTTGGGCGTGGTGGCCCGCTGGTCCGGGGTGCGCAGGGCGCTGAGCGCGCGGTCGATGTCGTGCTGGGAGACCGCGGTCTCGCCCGCGGGCAGCGCGGTGCGGAACTCGCGATAGCGATCGAGCTTGTCGCGAAAAGCCGCGAAGGTGAACGGTTTCAGCAGATACAGCACCACGCCGTGGGAGACCGCGGTACGCACCATGGCGAGATCACGCGCGGAGGTGATGGCGATGACGTCGGGCCGCGGCGCGAGTCCGGTCAGCGCCGCCGCGACATCGAGACCACTCGCGTCGGGCAGTCCGATGTCCATGAGCACCAGGTCGATCGGGGTGCCCTCGGCCGCGTTGTCGGCGGCGGCGCGCATCGCCTCCCGGCCGGTATGCGCGACCCCGACGGGGACGAAACCCTCGATGCGGTCCACGTAGGCGCGGTGCGCCTCGGCGATGAGGGGTTCGTCCTCGACGATCAGCACTCGGATCACTGTGCGTCCTTTCGCGGAATCGTCACGGTTACCGCGCTTTCCGGATCTAGGTCGGTACGAATGGTCCCCCCGTGCCTGGCCACCAGACGGTGCACCAGTGCGAGGCCGAGGCCGTGATGGTCGGCCTTGGTCGAATACCCGCGCTGCGACGCGCGGTGGAAGGTCTGCTCGGACATCCCGGGGCCGCTGTCCGCGACCCGCAGGTACAGGTCCGAATCCTGCTGCCGCAGTGTGACTTCCACCCAGGCGTTCGGGCTCTCCGCGGCGGCATCGATGGCGTTGTCGGTCAGGTTGCCGACCAGGGTGACCATCTCCTGCGGCGAGAGCGGCTCGATGGAATCGAGCGCGGTCTCCTCGGTGATGGTCAACTCGACGCTGCGTTCGTTGGCCTGGTTCACCTTGCCGAGCAGCAGCGCGGCCAGCGCGGGCGTGCCCACCGCCGCGAACAGCCGGTCGATCAGGTTCTGCGAGAGCTCGAGTTCCGAGGTGGCGAACGCGACGGCCTCCTGATAGCGGCCCAGCTCCACCATGGTGACCACGGTGTGCAGCCGGTTGGCCGACTCGTGCGCCTGGGCGTGCAGCGATTCGGCGAAACTGCGCACCGAGTCGAGTTCGCCCATCACCTCCCGCAATTCGGTGTGGTCGCGGATGGTCATCACGGTGCCGATCGGCCTGCCCTCCCAGGTGACGATGTCCTGGTTGATGAGCAGGATCCGGTCGCCGGTGACATGCATCTCGTCGCGCACCACGCCCCAGCTCATCTGCTGCATGGAGACCGGCAGGTCGCCGCGGTGCACCTCGCCCGCCGGCAGCCCGAGCAGCGTGCGGGCCTGGTCGTTGACCACCTCCGCGCGCTCGCCCGCGATACCGAACACCACGAGTCCCTCGTGGATCGAGTGCAGCACGGCGTCGTGCTGCTCGTAGAGCGCGCGCAGTTCGGCGGGCGCGAGTCCGTGGGTCTGCCTGCGCAGCCTGCGGCTCAACAGGAACGAGCCGCTGCCCGCGACGACAAGGCCCGCCGCGGCGACGCCGAGGATCAGTGGCAGCTGGGTGGCGACCTGGTCGCCGATCTTGGCCCTGGTCACCCCGGCCGAGACCAGCGCGACCACCCGGTTGCCGTCGTAGACCGGCGCCACCGCGCGGATCGAGGGGCCGAGGGTGCCGGTGAACGTCTCGGTGAACGTCTCCCCGGCCAGCGCGCGGTCGATGTTGCCGCTGAACGGCTCGCCGATCCGGTCCGGGTTGGTGTGGGTGTAGCGGGTCCGGTCCGGCGCCATCACCACGATGAAGTCCATTCCGGTCGCCCGCCGGATCCGCTCGGTGACCGGCTGCAGCAGCCGGGGCGGGTCGGTGGTGTAGACGGCCGACAGGGTCGAGGGTGCTTCAGCGACGCTCACCGCCACGTCCCTCACCTCGCGGGTGGTGGTCACGTCGCTGTGCCTGCGCGCGTCGATGACCGCGAGCACCGCCCCGACGACGACCATCAGGGTCAACACGATCAGCTGCAGCGCGAAGGCCTGACCGGCCAGGGATAGCCGACCGCGTTTCAATTACTGCCTTCCGCCGCTGAACGTAATGCACCAAACCGTGACCCGTGTCACCTGCACGTCCATCATTCTGCCTGGGGGTCGTGAGGCACCTCACGTCGGCACCACCTCGGAGGAAACCACCCGTATGACCGCAGTGACAGCACAACCAGCGCCGAAGCAGCGCGACCGCACCCATTGGCTGTATCTGGCCGTCATCGTGGCGGTGGTCGCGGGCATTCTCGTCGGCTGGCTGGCACCCGGCGTCGGGGTCGCTGTCGCTCCGCTCGGCAGCATCTTCGTCAACCTGATCAAGATGATGATCGCGCCGGTCATCTTCTGCACGATCGTGCTCGGCATCGGTTCGATCCGGACCGCGGCCACGGTCGGCAAGGTCGGCGGGCTCGCCATCGGGTACTTCATGCTGATGTCGACCTTCGCGCTCGGCATCGGACTGGTCGTCGGCAATCTGCTGCAGCCGGGCACGGGGCTCGATATCGGCAAGACGGCGAAGGCGGCCCAGGACTCGGTGAAGGCGGCCGAAAAGGCCGGTGGTACCTGGGAGTTCATCAGCGGCATCGTGCCGAAGTCGCTGCTGTCCTCGCTGACCGACGGCAGCGTGCTGCAGGCACTGTTCGTCGCGGTGCTGGTCGGCTTCGCGCTGCAGGCCATGGGCAGCAGCGGTGAGCCGATCCTGCGCGGTATCGGCCTGCTGCAGAAGCTGGTGTTCCGCATCCTGGTGATGATCCTGTGGCTGGCGCCGATCGGCGCGTTCGGTGCGATCGCCAACGTGGTCGGCAAGACCGGGCTCGACGCCGTGGTGAAACTCGGCACGTTGATGATCGCGTTCTACCTGACCTGTCTGGTGTTCGTCTTCGGTGTCCTCGGCGTCGTGTTGTGGTCGGTGTCGCGGGTATCGGTGCTGAAACTGGTCCGCTACCTCGCGCGCGAGTACCTGCTGATCGTCGCGACGTCGTCCTCCGAATCCGCGCTGCCTCGGCTGATCGCGAAGATGGAGCACATGGGCGTCGAGCGCACGACCGTCGGTGTCGTTGTGCCGACCGGGTATTCGTTCAATTTGGATGGCACTGCAATCTACCTGACCATGGCCTCCATTTTCATCGCGGAGGCGATGGGCAAACCGCTCGGCATCGGCGAGCAGATCGGTCTGCTGCTGTTCATGATCATCGCGTCCAAGGGCGCGGCCGGTGTCACCGGCGCGGGGTTGGCGACGCTGGCAGGCGGTCTGCAGAGCCACCGTCCGGAACTGCTCGACGGCGTCGGCCTGATCGTCGGCATCGACCGCTTCATGTCCGAGGCCCGTGCTCTCACCAATTTCTCCGGCAATGCCGTGGCCACCGTGCTCATCGGTACCTGGACCAAGACCATCGACAAGGAGCGCGTGCGGGAGGTACTCGACCGCAAGCTGCCGTTCGATGAACAGACCATGGTCGATCACGACCACGGCGCGCAGCCGCAGCAGGAGCCCGACACCAAGGACCTGGTTCGCGCATAGCTGCACTGTGAAACGCGAAGGGCCCGCAGGATCTGCGGGCCCTTCGCGCGTTCGGGGTGGGGTCAGGAGGCCCACTTGGCGGGGTTGAGGTGGTACTGGGCGAGCGCGGTGGCGTGGCCGTGCCCCATCGCGTGTTCGGTCTTCAACCATTCGACCAACGCCTTGTGCGCGGTGATGTCCGAGTCGCGGATGGCGCCGAGCCACTCGTCGATGGTGCGGCCGTACTTGGCCTCGATCGAGGGGAAGTAGGACGCGGGGCCGTGCGGCTTGGTTGCCATGGTCTCTCCTGAGCTCGCGGGGTGTTCAGGGGTATGACGGTGCGGCCGCGCGGAATTCATCGCACCGCGGCGCGCTCCGGATCAGGCGCGGGCCGGGACGCGCTCGGGGCCGGGCGGGCGGCCGTCCGGTGTTCCCGAATCAGCAGCGCGCCGGTTGCGGCGACGAGGGCGGCGGTGAGGCCGTGGATGCCGAACGCCGCGGCGGTCGAACCGCTCCAGCTGAGCACGGTGAGCATGTCGCCGAGCGGGACCAGGGCGACCACCAGCGTGACGATGCCGAGGGCATAGCGCTGCTTCATGGCGAGCAGCACCAGAATCAGCACGCCGAAGACGGTGTCGCGCACGCCTTTCAGGTTCATGAACGCGGCCGCGTCACCCTCGGGCCAGGCGGGCAGGCCGAAACCGGGCGCGATGGTGTCCGGGGTGAACAGGTAGCTGATCCCGATGTAGAGGATGAAGGCGGCGCCGGCGATGGACAGGGCGGTGGCGATGCGGGAGATGGTCATGGCGGGTAGCTCCTCGGTGCTGCGGATTCTAGCGGCGCTAGATTGTGTAGCGACGATAACCTATCGCGATCCCACTTGTCTAGCACTGCTAGGATTTCGGCATGAGCACCCAGACGCGCAAGGAACGGGAACGAGCCGAACGCCATCAGCGGATCATCGACACCGCGCGCGAGCTGGCCGAAGCCAAAGGCTGGGAAGCGGTGACGGTGCGCAAGCTCGCCGAGCGCATCGAATACAGCCAGCCCGTGCTGTACAGCCACTTCGCGGGCAAATCGGCGATCGTGGCCGCGGTCGCCGAGCAGGGCATGGTCGATCTCACGATCGCGTTGCGCCGGGCGCACGGCGCGGCCACCGGACCCGCCGACGCGATGGCCAGGGTGGCCCGCGCGTACCTGGACTTCGCGGCCGCCAACCCGGCCCGCTACGACGCGATGTTCTCGATGGCCATCGATCTGGTCTTCGGCCTGGACGCCCCGCAGCCGCTCAAGGACGGCTTCGCCGAACTGGAGGCGATGTTCCGTCCGTTCGTCGAGGATGCGGAGCTCGGCGCCCGTACCGAGGTGGCCTGGAGCGCGCTGCACGGGTTGGCGACCCTGGAGCGCGGCGGGCGGCTGCGCCCTGAGCTGCGCGAGCGGCGGCTGTCCATCCTGGTCGCCGAATGGCTGGCCGCGGTGGGTGCCGCTCCCGCCTGATCCGCCCGACCACCCGCGTCTCGGCGCGTGTGCGCGAACACGATTCCGTGCGCCCGATTCCCGGGCCGGTAGCGTGGGGGCATGCCTGATGTTGTGGTGGTCGGCTCCGGACCGAACGGACTCGCCGCCGCGGTGATCCTGGCGAAAGCCGGACTCGCGGTGGAGGTGTACGAGGCGGAGGACACCGCGGGCGGCGGATCGCGCACGGCCGAGCTCACGCTGCCGGATTTCCGGCACGACATCTGTGCGGGCGCGCATCCGATGGCGTTGGCGTCACCGTTCTTTCGCGCCTTCGACCTCGCGGCGCACGGCGTCGAGCTGCTCATCCCGGAGGCGTCCTACGCCCATCCCATGGACGGCGGCACGGCGGGCATCGCGTGGCGCGATCTCGACCGCACCGCAGCGGGTCTCGGCCGCGACGGCGCGACGTGGCGCAGGCTGTTCGGGCCGCTGGTCGCGCACTGGGAATCCGTCGTGGACCTGGCGATGTCGGACCTGCGCAGGCCGCCGAAAGACCTGGCGACCGCGCTGCGCTTCGGGTTGCGCACCCTCGAGCAGGGAACTCCGTTGTGGAACACCAGGTTTCACGGCGACACCGCCGCAGCGCTGCTGACCGGTGTCGCCACCCACGCGATCACGCCGCCGCGCGCGATTCCCGCCGCCGGCGCCGGGCTCATGCTCGGCACGCTGGCGCACGCCGGTGGCTGGGCCATCCCGCGCGGCGGCAGTCAGGCCATCGCGGACGCGCTCGTCGCCGAACTGGAACGGCTCGGTGGCCGGGTGCACACGAAGACCAGGATCGATGCGCTCGGCGAGTTCGACTCCGCCCGCGCGGTGGTGCTGGATCTCGCGCCCGCGGAACTGGTTCGGCTCGCGCGCCATCGGCTGCCGGACCGTTATGTCGAGCGGTTGGGCAATTTCCGCTACGGTGGCGCCGCCTGCAAGGTCGATTTCGCGCTCGCCGGGCCGGTGCCCTGGCAGGCGGAGGGGATGGCACAGGCCGGCACCGCGCATCTGATCGGTACCAGGTCCGAGGCGATGGCCGCCGAACGCGCCGTCGCCGCGGGGCAGCACGCGGCTCGGCCCTACGTGCTGTCCATCCAGCCCGGCGTGGTCGATCCGTCCCGCGCCCCCGCCGGGCAGCACACCTTCTACACCTACGCGCACGTGCCGAACGGCTCGACCCGTGACGTCAGCGAGGCCGTGATCGCGCAGGTCGAGCGGTTCGCGCCCGGCTTCCGCGAGCTGATTCTGGCAAAGCATGTATACACGGCGGCCGAAATGCCGTTGCACAATGCCAATTACGTCGGGGGTGACATCTCGGCGGGTGCGATGACCCTGCGCCAGTTCGCCTTTCGTCCCACCGCGCGCTGGAACCCTTACGCGACACCGCTGCCCGGGGTCTACCTGTGTTCCGGCTCGACCCCGCCCGGCCCCGGCGTGCACGGCATGTCCGGTGTGCACGCCGCCCGTCACGTGCTGCGGCAGCGTTTCGGCATCACCACCGACCCGCTGGAGCTGGTGCGCGCCTGACCGGCGTGGTCGGTGCCTAGACGGTCGATTCGCTGCGGTAGAGGTCCGGTTCGAGGTAGATGACGCGGGCGGCCGGGACCGCGGCGCGGACCCTGGCCTCCGCGTCGTCGATGGCCGCGGCGAGCTGGGCGACGTCGAGGCCGGGCGCGGCGCCGACCTTTGCGGCGACCAAAAGCTCTTCGGGGCCGAGGTATTGGGACTTGAGGTGGATCACGCGGTCGATCCGGGTGCCGTCGATCAGGTTTTCGCGGATCAGCCGGTCCTCCTCCGGCGTGGCCCCCTCGCCGATGAGCAGGCTCTGCATCTCGATGATGAGGATGACGGCGATGACCCCGAGCAGCAGGCCGATGGCCAGCGTGCCGATGCCGTCCCAGACGGGGTCGCCGGTGGCCATGGTCAGGCCGACGCCGATGAAGGCGAACACCAGGCCGACCAGGGCGCCGGTGTCCTCGAGCAGTACCACCGGCAGTTCCGGGCTGCGCGAGGTGCGGATGAATCGCCACCAGCTCGTATTGCCCTTGAGCGGCTTGGACTCTCGGATCGCGGTGGTGAAGCTGTAGGACTCCAGGCCGATGGCGATCAGCAGGATGGCGATCGCGACGATCGGTGAGCTGAGTTCCTCCGGATGCTGGATCTTGTGGATGCCCTCGTAGACGGCATAGATGGAGCCGAGGGTGAACAGCACCAGCGCCACGATGAACGAGTAGAAGTAGCGGCTGCGTCCGTAGCCGAACGGATGCAGCTCGTCGGCGTCCTTCTCGGCACGTCGCTGGCCGAGCAGCAGCAGCCCCTGGTTGGACGTGTCGGCCACCGAGTGCACCGCCTCGGCGAGCATCGACGCCGAACCGGTGATCGCCGCACCGATGAACTTCGCGACGGCGATACCCGCGTTCGCCGTCAATGCGGCGAGGATCGCCTTCTTGCCACCACCAGCCGACATGCCCTGGACGCCCTTTCTCGAATTGCTCGATCCCGGCTAACTTAGCGTGTCGTCGCCGTCGGCGGCGATCAGCCGCGGTGCTGGTCGTGCCCGCTCAGCGTGGCGGGTAGGCCCGCGGCGCCTGCGCTGCCGACGCACGCGCAGAAAAGCTGCGCGTCACCTTCGGGCGCCTGGGCGCGAATGTCGGTGTCGGTGGCCGAGATCCACGCCGCCGCGCCGCGCTGTAGCGCCAATTCCGTTGTGCCCTGCAGCAAGCGGACCGAACCGGCGGTGCACAGCACGATGCCGGGGCCCGCCTCGGTCAGCGGGACCTGACCGGAACCGGCGACCAGGTCGAAGCGCCGCAGCGCGAATTCCGGGGCGGGCGTGGGGTAGCGCACCGAGCCGTCGCCGGCCGGTTCGGGCAGCACGACCGGCAGGTCGATCGGCTCGAAGTCCAGCACCCGCAACAGTTCCGGCACGTCGACATGCTTGGGGGTGAGGCCGCCGCGCAACACGTTGTCGGAGTTGGCCATGATCTCGACGCCGAGCCCGCGCAGGTAGGCGTGCAGGTTGCCGGCGGCGAGGAACAGGCCCTGGCCCGGCTCCAGGGTCAGCCGGTTCAGCAGCAGGGCCGCGAGCACACCGGCATCACCGGGATAGGCCTCGGCGAGTTCCAGAGCGGTGCGCGCCTCGGCGGTGAACTCGCGCTTGCCCTTTCCGGAAAGGTAGCGCACACAGCCGTCCAGCACCGCGGGCAGCAGCGTGGCCAGCACCGGCTGCGGCAGCGTGATCCAGGTGGTGAACAGCGTGCGCAGCCCGTCCGAGTCCGGTTGCGCGGCAAGCAGGTTCGCATAGGAGGCCAGGCCTTCCACGTCGAGAGCGCGCAGCAGCCGCACGGTGCGGTGCGGGTCACGGAAACCGGCCAGCGCCTCGAACCGGTCCAGCGCGACCACCAGTTCGGGCTTGTGGTTGTCGTCGCGGTAGTTGCGCATCGGCGAATCCAACGGCACGTTGGTCCGGTTCTCCCGCTCGAAGCCGGCGCGCGCCTGCGCGGCGCTCGGATGCGCCTGCAGCGACAGCGGCTCCTCGGCGGCCAGGATCTTGAGCAGGAACGGCAGCTTGCCGCCGAATTCTGCGGCGGCGGGGCCGAGTTCGCGGGTCGGGTCGGCCGCGACGAAGTCCAGCAGCGATGTGGTGCGGTCCGCGACCACGACGTGCGCGGGGTCCGCGGGATGCGCGCCGAACCACAGTTCGGCTTCGGGGTGGGCGGACGGTACCGGTCGGCCGCACAACTGAGCGAGCGCGGTGCGCGAGCCCCAGGCGTACGAGCGCAGCGCACCAACGAGTTCGTGCACTAGTAGTTGCCCCCGAACTGCCCTTGGCTCTCGGTCGCGGTGCCGCGAGTTCCGATCAACCGTAGGTATGCGGCGGCCATTTCCAGGCGTAGCGCGAGCACGGCGAGTTGTTCCACCTCGCCGCCCGCGCCCGCGGCGGGTTCCTCGGTGCGCGGCGGGGCCGGCACCGACGGGTCGGTGAGACCGGTGTGCAGCAGGTCGACATCGGCGTTCACCAGATCGGCGTCGACCAGGCCTGCCTCGGAACCGCCGAACACCGCGATGCGCCGCCGGGCGGCCGATTGGTCGGCGTCGGTGCTGAGCACGAACACCCGCATGCGCTCCACCTGCACCGGTCCGTCGAGTTCCTCGTCGTGGAACAGCGGATCGTAGCCGGGCGCGGAGGCGCCCGCGGTCTCGGTCATTCGGGCCCTGGCGGCGACGGCCTCGGCCAGATCCACCGCGGCGGCGACCCGGCCCACCGACTGCAGCAGCACCTCGGCGCCGTGCTCGGCCAGCCGGGCGGCGGCGGGGGAGTCGCCGGCCAGCACCACGCCGCGCTGATGCATGCGGGCGGCGAGGGTCTTGGCCGGATTGCGGAAGACCTCGTTGGCGGGACCGCCGCGCAGCGCCTCCGCGTCGAGGATGTCGGCGAGCGCGGTCAGGTCGGGCACGACCGTCGCGCTGCGGCCGGGGTCGACGATCTGCAGCACGGCGATGCCTGCCGCGACGAAGCGCAGCAGCCGGTTGTGGTCGAGCACCGGCACCCGCGGCGCGAGCACCGCGGCCCGGCCCGCCGCGACGGCGCGCATCGGGCCCTCGATCGGGGTCGCGACGACCACCTCGGCGCCGCGGCGCAGCGCGCGATCCACGGCATCGGTCAGGCGGGGATCGCCGGCGTCGTCACCGGCGACGAGGACGACATCGAGCGGGCCGACCCAGGGCGGCAACGCGGCGACGGGCACCAGGGGTAGCCCCGCGCGCTCACCGAGCGCGGCGACCAGCAGGCTCGCGGCCCGCGCGGCCCGGCCCGCGCCGGAGACGAGGACCACGCTGCGTGGTCGCAGACCGGCGAGGCGGGCCAGAGCGTCCTCGCCGACGGCAGCGGCCGTGGCTCGGACCTGAGCACCGCCGGAGGCCGCCGAACGCAGGGCGCCCGCGGTATCGGCTGCCTCGAGTGAAGCGGCATCGTCGAGGTCGAGCACCGGTGTTCCAGCGATCATCGGGCGTCCCACCTCCCCTCATCGCGCTGAGTCGTTTCCGCCCTTGCTCCCGCCCGGGTCAGCTGCCACGCCGGGCCCGGGTCGGGCGAATCCAGGGCCTGTGATTCCACTATTCCAGCCGAAGGCCGAAGGTGCTCGGGTTCCCGGCCTCGGGTCGCGCGGTCGGCTCGCCCGACCACTGGACCGAGCGCCGAATCCTGAGCTTGTGATTTCATCCGCCCTGATTCCACTATTCCAGTCAGGACCGGACGATGCGCAGAATCTCTGTTACGAGTGCGTCTACTTCTTCCGGCGATCTGGCCTCGACGTTGAGTCGAAGCAGCGGCTCGGTGTTGGAGGCGCGCAGATTGAACCAGGCGTCGTCGGCGAGCTGCACGGTGACGCCGTCGAGCCGGTCCACCGCGATGGTCCGGCTCTCGAACGCCGTCACCACGGCCAGGGTCCGCTCCTGCGCGTCGGCCACGGTGGAATTGATCTCGCCGGAGGCGGCGTAGGTTTCGTAGGCCGCCATGAGTTCGGAGACCGGCCGCTGCCGCTCGCCGAGCGCGGCGAGCACATGCAGCGCGGCGAGCATGCCAGAGTCCGCGCCCCAGAAGTCGCGGAAGTAGTAGTGCGCCGAGTGTTCGCCGCCGAACACCGCGCCGGTCGAGGCCATCTGCTGCTTGATGAACGAGTGACCGACCCTGGTGCGCACCGGGGTGCCGCCGAGCTCGGTCACCAGCTCGGGCACCGCGCGCGAGGTGATCAGGTTGTGGATGATGACCCCGCCCGGCTCCTTGGCCAGCTCGCGCTCGGCGACCAGCGCGGTGATCGCCGAGGGGGAGACCGGGTCGCCCTTCTCGTCCACTACGAAGCAGCGGTCGGCGTCGCCGTCGAAGGCGAGGCCGATGTCGGCCCCGGACTTGACCACCAGGTCTTGCAGATCGACCAGGTTCTTGGGGTCGAGCGGATTGGCCTCGTGATTCGGGAACGAGCCGTCGAGCTCGAAGTACAGCGGCACGATCGTCACCTGCGGCAGCGTGCGGAACACCGCGGGCACCGTGTGCCCGCCCATGCCGTTGCCCGCGTCCACCGCGATGGTGAGCGGGCGGACCGCGCCGAGGTCGACCAGGCCGCGCAGGAACGCCGCGTAGTCGTCGAGCAGGTCGACCCTGGTCTCGGTGCCGCGCGGACCGTCGTAGCCGGGCACGCCCGTGGCGACCTCGTCCTTGATGGTGGCCAAGCCCGTGTCCTGGCCCACCGGAAGGGCTTTCGCGCGGCACATCTTGATGCCGTTGTAGCGCGCCGGGTTGTGGCTCGCGGTGAACATGGCGCCGGGGCAATCCAGCCGGCCCGAGGCGAAGTACAGCTGGTCGGTCGAGGCCAGTCCGATGTGCACCACGTCGAGTCCCTGGGCGAGCACGCCGTCGGCGAAGGCCTCGGACAGCGCGGGGGAGGATTCGCGCATATCGTGGCCGATGACGGCGCGTTCGGCGCCCTCGGCGCGCATCAGCCGGGCGAACGAAGCACCGATGTCCCTGACGAATTCGGCATCGATCTGTTCGCCGACCACACCGCGAACGTCGTATGCCTTGATCACCGCGTTGACGGACTCGGCAGTGCGGGCGACAGTCATGCCCTTCACCCTAGTGCCCCCGCGGACACGGCTTGACCCGGTCCTGGTTTGCGCTACGACGGCGGGTCGGGCAGTACCCGGAGGTGGCCGCGACGACCGGTGCGGGTCGTGCGCTGCGGCGGGGGCGCGTAGTCGCGATAGCCGCGCTGCTCCGGCTCCGGCGGGCGGCGGCGCAGGCCTGCCTCGCGCACCGCCTCGGCGAGCGCGGTCAGATCGTCGTCATCCGGTGTGCTGGAGGAGAACCCGCCCTCGTGGCGCACCATCTCCCAGCCCTTCGGGGCGGTGATGCGGGATCCGTGGGTTTCACACAGGTCCCAGGAGTGCGGTTCGGCGACGGTGGCGAGCGGCCCGACGACGGCGGTCGAGTCCGAGTACACATAGGTGAGCGTCGCGACGGCCGGATTCTTGCAACCTGGACGGCAGCAACGACGCATGGGGATCACGCCGATGAGAGTAACCCTCCTTGCGCCTCGATGTGGATAGACACGCTCAGGAATCGGGCAAATACTGCCGCACGCAGGGGCGTGTCGCACAACGACATTCGTTGTCGCGGCGGCGGCGGATCGGTCGCCTACTCCGGTTCGGGGTCGATCACGTCCGGGTCGACGCCGAGGTAGGTGGCGATCTGCTGGACCAGTACCTCGCGCAACAGGTCGACCAGATCGTCGGGGTCGTTGGCGCGCAGCTCCAGCGGTTTGCGGAACAACACCACGCGGGCGCGGGTGGCCGCGCCGTGCCGGTCGACGCCCGCCGGGATGAGCCGCGACAGCGGCACCGGTCCGTCGGCGACCACCTCGTCCGGCCAGGTGACCGAATCGGGGTGCAGCGGACGGATTTTCGGCACGTCGTCGACGGCGATATCGAGCTTGGTCAGCCGGTCGTGCCAGCGCGTGTCCAGCGGCGCGAACGCCTCGAGCACCAGCCGGTCGAATTTCTGTCCCCTGGTGCGCCAGGCGGGCACAGTGGGCGGCAGCATCGGTCCGCGTACCCCGCGACCACGGCGGATGACCGACCGTGCGGTCGGCGGACGACGATTGCGGGAACGTGCCATGAGATAAAACTAGCCAGCGCGCGGTGCGCCCGCGCACCCAGTGCGGTCCGCGCAGGTCGCGGGGCGTGCCGCCGGGGTGTGGGGCGGCCTGCCGCCGCAGGGCGGGGCTACCCCCGGAGCTACCCGGGTCGAGGCGAGATCCGTTGTCGCCGTGGCGAGTTCTCGCGTTCGGATAACTCGGGGGTCATCCCGAGGGGGCGAACTAGCCGATGCCGCGCTTCAGGCGGCGGCGCTCCCGCTCGGAGAGCCCGCCCCAGATGCCGAACCGCTCATCGTGGGCGAGTGCGTATTCCAGGCACTCGTCGCGTACCTCACAGCCCATGCAGATCCGCTTCGCCTCGCGAGTCGAGCCGCCCTTCTCCGGGAAGAACGCCTCCGGATCGGTCTGCGCGCACAGGGCGCGCTCCTGCCACTGCTCTTCGATGGATTCGAACATCTCGTCGAAGCCCGTGACGACCAGGCTGAGCCGGGGCGGCGAGACTTCGTCGCCCGAGTCGACCCGGGGCGCCGAGACTTCGTCACCCCCCTCTAGATCCTTCCAGCCGTTTTCTGCGCAGACGCCACGTGCTGCGCCTGCTGTGGAATCGGTCGGCGAGACCATCTCGTTGGCCATCGCTCCGCCTCCTCACTGTGTGTTAGCGCAGAATGATTCGTTCCGTCGGACCAACACGCCTACCGACGGCCATACCCCGCGACGTTGTCCCGCGGACGTCCCCGAGCTTGTCATTCCGATGCGAACATCTGTTCGAAAAGCCGTTCGCGCCTTGAACTCTCGCGCGAACCCGAAATGACATGACTGTGATTAGACACGCCGGACGTGTCGATGGTCAAGCCGCCGTCGCTATTCCGTTACTATCCGCGAACGCCTTCCAAGATGATCTTGAGGCGAACTAGGGCAAATGACCAGCAACTATCCGATGAACATCGCCCGCTCCGGCAACGCATAGGCTGTGCGGATGTGACTGTTCATCAAGCGGATGCCGAGCCCGTAACCGGGCCGCGGATTGCCGTTCTCGTCGGTGGTGTCGGTGGTGCGCGTTTCCTGCAGGGGGTCAGGGAGCTGCTGCCCGAGGCCGACGTCGCCGCGATCGTGAATGTCGGTGACGACGTCTGGATGCACGGCCTCCGGATCTGCCCCGACCTCGATACCTGCATGTACACCCTCGGTGGCGGCATCGACACCGAGCGCGGCTGGGGCCGGGTCGGCGAAACCTGGCACGCCAAGGAGGAGCTGGCGAAATACCACGCGCAACCGGACTGGTTCGGCCTCGGGGATCGCGATATCGCCACCCATCTGGTGCGCACCGAGATGCTGCGCGCGGGGTACCCGCTCTCCGCGGTCACCGAGGCGCTCTGCAACCGGTGGCAGCCGGGCGTGAAACTGATCCCGGCAACCGACGATCGGTGTGAAACGCATGTGGTTGTGAGTGACCCCGACAAGCCTGGCGAACGTCGCGCGATCCATTTCCAGGAGTGGTGGGTTCGCTACCGCGCGAACATCGAGACCCATGGATTCGCCACAATCGGGGCCGAAGAGTCCAAACCGGCGCCGAATGTGACCGAGATCATAGAGTCCGCCGATGTGGTCTTGCTCGCACCGTCGAACCCGGTGGTGAGCATCGGGGCCATCCTCGCGGTGCCCGGAATTCGCGGCGCGCTGCGCACCACGACCGCCAAGGTGATCGGCGTGTCCGGCGTGATCGACGGCAAGCCGCTGCGCGGCATGGCCGACGAGTGCCTGTCGGTGATCGGCGTCGAGACCACCGCGGAGGCGATCG
The DNA here is from genome assembly GCF_011801125.1 of Nocardia brasiliensis. Classification (NCBI taxonomy): domain Bacteria; kingdom Bacillati; phylum Actinomycetota; class Actinomycetes; order Mycobacteriales; family Nocardiaceae; genus Nocardia; species Nocardia brasiliensis. The sequence goes on along the minus strand of NZ_CP046171.1, from coordinate 6,430,552 downwards.
GCCGGTACTACGGAGCTCGTTCTGCCACAGGCATTTTGGACGGCTGGCTGATCCACTCCACCGACACCGCGGACGTGCCGGGTGTCGAAGTTCGCAGCGTGCCGCTGCTGATGACCGATCCGCCGACCACCGCGCAGATGGTGCGCGAGGCGCTCGACCTGGCGGGAGTGAAGCCGTGACCGAGGAGCACACCGTGACCGATCACGCGGCAGGAGAGCTGCGCATCCTGCCGATCACCGGGCTGCCCGAGTTCCGGCCCGGTGACGAGCTGGCCGAGCACATCGCGGCCGCCGCGCCGTGGCTGGCTGACGGTGACGTGCTGGTGGTCACCAGCAAGATCGTCGCCAAGGCCGAGGGCCGCATCGTGGCCGCGCCGCTGGATCCGGAGGAGCGCGACGCCGCGCGCCGCGCGCTGGTCGAGCAGGAGGCGGTGCGGGTGCTCGCGCGCAAGGGCCGCACCCTGATCACCGAGAACAAACTCGGCATCGTGCAGGCCGCGTCCGGGATCGACGGCTCGAATGTGGAACAGGGCGAATTGGTGCTGCTGCCCGCCGATCCCGATGCCAGCGCCAAGGCGTTGCGCGCGGAGCTGGCCGCGCGGCTCGGTGTCGAGGTGGCCGTGGTCATCACCGACACCATGGGCCGGGCGTGGCGCAGCGGCCAGATCGACACCGCGATCGGGTCCGCCGGGCTGCGGGTGCTGCACGACTACGCGGGCGCCGTGGACGGCCAGGGCAACGAGCTGCAGGTGACCCAGGTGGCGATCGCCGACGAACTGGCGGCCGCGGCGGATCTGGTGAAGGGCAAGCTCGGCGGGGTGCCGGTCGCGGTGGTGCGCGGCCTGCCGATCACCGACGACGGGTCGAGGGCCGCTGACCTGTTACGCGGTGGCACCGACGACCTGTTCTGGCTCGGCACCGCCGAGGCGATCGAGCAGGGCAGGCGCGAGGCGGTGCTGCTGCGCCGATCGGTGCGCCAGTTCGCCGATACGCCGGTCGATCCGCAGCGGGTGCGCGCCGCGGTGTCCGTCGCGCTGACCGCGCCCGCCCCGCATCACACTCGGCCCGTGCGGTTCGTGTGGCTGCGTGACGCGCGGCTGCGGGAGCGGTTGCTCACGGCGATGGCGGACAAGTGGCGTGCCGACCTGACCGCCGACGGCCTCGACCCGGAACGGATCGAGCGCCGGATCGCGCGCGGGGACATCCTGCGTCACGCGCCCGAGGTGATCATTCCGTTCTGTGTGCCCGACGGCGCGCACGACTATCCGGACGAGCGGCGCAGGGCCAACGAGCGCACCATGTTCACCGTCGCGGTCGGCGCCGCGGTGCAGGGACTGCTCGTCGCGCTGGCGACCGAGGGGCTCGGCAGCTGCTGGATCGGCTCGACGATCTTCACTCCCGAGATCACCCGCGAGGTGCTCGGGCTGGCGGCGGACTGGAACCCGTTGGGCGCCATCGCCGTCGGTCACCCGCTCGAGCCGCTGACGCCACGGCCCGTGCGCGGCAACGACTTCGGGTTGGTGGAGCTGTGAGGGTTCGGTGCGCCGGTGAGTGCTGACTCGCTGCATGACTCGGCCACCGCACTGCTCGAATCCTGGTCGCCCGCTGTCGATTCCGAGCGCTCGCTGCGCGAGGCGATGCTCGCGTTCCTCGGCTCGGCGCCGCGCGGCTGCCTGCGTGAACACGTGCCGGGCCACATCACCGCCTCGGCGGTGGTGTACTCCCACGACGCGCGTGAGGTATTGCTGACCCTGCATCCTCGGGTGGGCAGCTGGATCCAGCTCGGCGGGCACTGTGAGGAGTCGGACGAGACCGTCGCGGGCGCGGCGCTGCGCGAGGCGACCGAGGAATCCGGCATCGCGGGCTTGCACCTGGAGCCGGGGCTCTACGGCGCGCAGGCGCATCCGATCACCTGCTCGCTCGGCAGGCAGACCAGGCACCTGGATCTGCTGTTCCGGATCACCGCGCCGGCCGGTGCGGTGCCGGTGCGCAGTGCGGAGTCCACCGACCTGCGCTGGTGGCCGGTCGACGCGCTCCCGGACAACGCCGACGTGCTGCTGCGCTAACACCCCTCGACGTACCGACGCCCCGGTCAGGCCGTGCCTGACCGGGGCGTTCGCGTTGCGCGCGGACTTGCTGCTTTACAAATCGATGGATTTGTATAGACAGACGACAAATCGATCTCTAATGTCCACAGTGGAGGTAACGCACGTCACATGTGGCGTGCCGCTTTGGATGGGAGACAACGATGTCGACGACAGCAGCCGACACGTCCGCGCAGCCGACGGCGCCGCCGGACTGGCGCGATCGCAAGCGCTACTTGTGGCTGTGGGGGTTGTTCGCCCCCACCGGCCTGTTCACCATCGGGATCCCGGTGATCCTGGCGCTGAACGCGCTCGGCTGGCACCGGCTGGCGCAGGTGCCGTTCTGGCTGGGCCCGATCCTGGTGTACGTGCTGATTCCGTTGGCGGACATATTCTTCGGGCCCGACGGCGACAATCCGCCGGACGAGGTGATGGAGTATCTGGAGCACGACAGGTACTACCGCTACCTGACGTATCTGTATCTGCCGTTCCAATACGCGACGCTGCTGATGGCCTGCTATCTGATCACCGCGGACGAGGTGAGCTGGCTCGGGTTCGACGGCGGGCTGCACCTGGTCGACAAGATCGGCCTCGCGATCACCGTCGGCATGATCGGCGGCATCGGCATCAATACCGCGCACGAATTGGGGCACAAGAAGGTGCGTCTGGAGCGCTGGCTGTCGAGAATCGCACTGGCGCAGTCGTGCTACGGCCACTTCTATATCGAGCACAATCGCGGCCACCATGTGCGCGTCGCCACGCCGGAGGATCCGGCGAGTTCGCGGGTCGGCGAGACCTTCTGGGCCTTCTGGCCGCGCACCGTGTGGGGCGGGCTGACCTCATCGCTGCGTTTGGAGCGGACCCGATTGCGGCGGCTGGACAAGAAGCCGTGGAGCCTGAAGAACGAGGTGTTGAGCGCCTGGCTGATGTCGGTGGTGCTCTACGCGGTGCTCGTCGCGGTGTTCGGCATCGAACTGCTGCCGTATCTGGTGTTGCAGGCGGTGGTGGGCTTCAGCCTGCTGGAGGCGGTCAACTATCTCGAGCATTACGGCCTGGTCCGGCAACGGAGTTCGTCGGGACGCTATGAGCGGCCCGCGCCGGTGCACAGCTGGAACAGCGACCACATCGTGACCAACATCTTCCTCTACCACCTGCAGCGGCACAGCGACCATCACGCCTACCCGACCCGGCGCTACCAGACCCTGCGCAGCTGGGACGGCGCGCCGAACCTGCCGAGCGGATACGCGAGCATGATCCTGCTCGCCTATTTCCCGCCGCTGTGGCGGCGTGTGATGGACAAGCGCGTGCTCGCCCACTACGACGGCGACATCACCCGCGCGAACATCCATCCGCGCAAGCGCGACAAGGTGCTCGCCCGGTACGGGATCGGCGAGGTGGCGTGATGAATCGGTTTCGCTGTCCGGTCTGCGCCTACGTTTACGACGAGGCGAAAGGCGATCCGCACGAGGGATTTCCCGCGGGCACCCGATGGGATGTGATTCCGGACGATTGGTGCTGCCCGGACTGTGGCGTGCGCGAAAAAATAGATTTCGAACAGGTGGGAGCGGTGCGATGAACGAATATAAACTTTTTCAGTGTATTCAGTGTGGTTTCGAATACGACGAGGCGAAAGGCTGGCCGGACGACGGTATCGCGCCCGGTACCCGCTGGGACGATATTCCCGATGATTGGACCTGTCCGGACTGCGGCGCCGCGAAGGCGGACTTCTATATGGTCGAAATAGAGCGGTCGTGATGCTTTGACTGCGGGAACCGCCCGTGACAGTGTCGCGGGTATGGCGCGCACCGGAACCCGCATCCCGTACCAGGAGGCCGCGCGGGAGTTGCTGCGCACGTCGGTCCTCGACGCCATGCGCGAACTGCTCACCGAGCGGGATTGGTCCAAGATCACCCTCGGCGACGTGGCGGCCCGGGCGGGCGTCAGCAGGCAGACCCTCTACAACGAGTTCGGTTCCCGCAGCGGCCTCGCGCAGGCGTACGCGCTGCGCCTGGCCGACGATCTGGTCGATCACGTGGACGCGGCCATCACCGGCAATGTCGGTGATGCCCGCGCCGCGTTTCGCGACGGCATGCGCAACTTCTTCCTCGACGCCGCCGCCGATCCGCTGGTGCGCTCGCTGCTCGCCGGTGAGGTGAAGCTGGATCTGCTGCGGCTGATCACCCTCGACGCCGGGCCGTTGCTCGATCACGCGACCGCCCGGCTCGCGCTGGCGTTCCAGCACAGCTGGGTCGCGGCGACGCCCGCCGAATCCGACGTCGTCGCGCACGCGCTGGTGCGCATCGCGCTGAGCTACATCCCGACCCCGCCGGGGCCGGGGCGAGACGCGCCGGAGGATTTGAGTGCGTTGCTGAGCCCCTATGTCGAGGCAATTCTCGCGGCCCGAAACGAGCGGTAGCGAAGCGGCTCGATGCTCTATCCGATAGCGGAAAGTAAGCCACGCTTCACTAACATATGAATGGGCTTAAAACCAACTGCCGAGGCTGTAATCCTCGTCACGTTTCATCCCCTGAAGTCTGCGAAACAGCCGTACAGTCTGGAATTATTCTCCTACATCGGAGATAGGGTTCTATTTAGCGGGAGAAACGTGCAAACGGTTGGCAAACCGACGGTATCAACTGATCCCAAACGACACTTATGGGTTTTCGGCCTGATCGCTCCACTGAGCGCCCTCCTGCCTTCGCAGCTCGTGTTGCAGACCGGCGCGAGGGTGTTCTGGTGGATCGGTCCGATCATCGTGCTGATCGTCATCCCGGTCCTGGACTGGGTTGTCGGCGAGGACGGCACCAATCCGCGCGATGAAGACTACGAGTTGCTGTCCAATGACCGGTACTACCGGTGGTGCACCTACCTGTTCCTGCCGGTGCAGCTGATCGGCCTGCTCATCGCCTGCTACATGTGGGCCGGGCACGAGTTGAGCGTGGTCGACAAGCTCGGCCTCGCCGCGACCCTCGGTTTCGTCAGCGGCATCGGGATCAACGCGGCGCACGAACTGGGTCACCGGGTCGAGAAGGCCGAACGCTGGCTGGCCAAGGTGGCGCTGGCACAGTCGTGCTACGGCCACTTCTTCGTCGAGCACAATCGCGGGCACCACGTCAGAGTGGCGACGCCGGAGGATCCGGCCAGCGGCAGGCTCGGCGAGACGCTCTGGGAGTTCCTGCCGCGCAGCGTGTTCGGCAGCTTCCGCTCGGCCATCGAACTGGAGCGGGCGCGCCTGGCGCGCAAGAACCGGCGCTGGTTCAGCGTGCACAACCACATCCTGCAGGCATGGTCGATGAGCGTGGTGCTGTTCGGCGGGCTGATGGCGCTGTTCGGCATCGGCATCCTGCCGTGGCTGATCCTGCAGGCGGTGATCGGCGCCTCGCTGCTGGAGACGGTGAATTTCATCGAGCACTACGGACTGCTGCGGGCGAAGCGCCCGAACGGCAATTACGCGCGCTGCTCGCCGCGGGACAGCTGGAACAGCGACCGGCTCGTCACCAATATCTTCCTGTTCCATTTGCAGCGGCACAGCGATCATCACGCCAATCCGGGCCGCCGGTATCAGACGTTGCGCAGTTCGATGCAGGCGCCGCAATTGCCGGCCGGATACGCCACAATGATCCTGTTCGCGGTAATTCCGCCGCTGTGGCGGGCGGTGATGGACCATCGCGTGCTCGAGCATTACGACGGTGACGTCACGCGCGCGAACATTCATCCGCGCAAGCGGCGTCAGCTGCTCGAGCGCTACAGCGGCTGGGTCACCAGGGCCACGCCGGATAGTGCTGCGGCGCAAGCCGACAGCGCGGTGGCCGGTGCCGGTGCGGTGGCCGACGCGGTGCCGAGTGCCGGCGCCGGGCAGTCGTCGGACGCGGCGCGGGCCGAGGGTTCGGCGCAGGGTGTGGCAGCGACGCCGGGCAACGGCGCTGCTGTCGAACGTGGTGGCGCCTCGGGCAGTGGTGTCACCTCGGACGGCGCGGTCACCGCGGGCGGCGGTGGCGTCGTGGAAAGTGGTGTGCCGGTGGGCACGCCGTGCAATGGCGCCGTGCAGCGCAACGGTGTCGCACAGCGCAACGGATCGACGGCGCGCAGAGAGGTCGTCGAGGCGAGCGTGGCGGAGTCGGGCGCGGTGTGAGCGCCCGGCGCCGGGGCGGTCGGGTTCAGCGGTGATAGGCAGGAGGCAGGGGTAATCCCTTCTCCTGCATCACCTCTCGCATTCGATTCGGATAGTCGGTGATCACGCCGTCCACCCCGGTGTCGAGCTGCGCGGCGATCGTGGCCTTGTCGTTCACCGTCCACGGAATCACGCGCAGGTGCAATTCGTGTGCGCGGTCGACGTAGGCCTTGTCCGCCACCAGGGCGAAGCCCGGTTCGCCCGCCTTGCGGCCGTAGGGCACCGAGTAGCCGGGCGAGGCGACGTCGGCGCCGAGCGCGCGCACCGCGCCGAGCGGATCGTCGGCGTAGTCCTCGAATCGGATGGGCCCGAGCCACTTCGAGCCCGCGACGAAGGTGGTGTCGTCGTAGAGCGCCACCAGCGGGATGGTCGGGGCGGCCTTGCGCACCAGCGGCAGCGTCCGCCAGTCGAAGCTCTGGATCTCGACATTGCCGGTCTCGCCCGCCGCGCGCACGGTCGCCAGGATGACGTCCACGAATTCCGCAGGCGCGGCGGACTGTTCGGGATGGTCGGCTTCCACCTTGGTCTCGATGTTGTAGCGCGGGTGCGCGCCGCGGTAGGACTTCACCAGATCGAACAACTCGGGCAGCGTCGCTATCTTGTTGCCGGGCAACCCCTGCTGGCCGGGGTACTCCGCCAGGGTCCGCCCACAGTCCAGGGTCTGGATCTGGGCGTAGGTCAGCTCGTGCGCCAGCTTGCCCACGTACGGGAACTTCGGGTCGTCCACCGTCGCGGGTGCGGTGTCGGCGCACTTGGTCGCGAGGATGGTCGGGTCGTGCCAGATCAGCGGCATCTTGTCCGCGGTGAGCACGATGTCGAGCTCGAGCGTGGTGACCCCGAGTTCGAGCGCCTTGGCGAAGCCGGGCAGCGATTCCTCGACGGTGAGGCCGCGTCCGCCGCGGTGCGCTTGCAGGTCGACGGTTCGCGACGGAGTAGCCGGTGCCGAGTCGGATTCGCTCGTGCACGCGGTGCTCAGACCAAGGACGAACAGCCCGACGGCAGCGGTCGTGGCGATAGCGCGCAGGTTCGGCATCGCGCCAAGCTAGCAAGGGTGAGTACGGTGTACCCAGCCGCCGCGCCAGCGACTAGCCTTGCGTGTTGGTACCGACTTCCAGGAGAGGCAGATAGAGGCTATGACGACCTCAGAACTTCCCGCGCGAACTTCACTCACCGCGGACGTCCGCAACGGGATCGACTTCAAGGTGGCGGATCTGGCGCTGGCCGAATTCGGCCGCAAGGAGATCCGCCTCGCCGAACACGAGATGCCCGGGTTGATGGCGCTGCGGCGCGAATACGCCGAGGTCCTGCCGCTGCAGGGGGCGCGCATCTCCGGTTCGCTGCACATGACCGTGCAGACCGCCGTGCTGATCGAGACCCTGGTGGCGCTGGGCGCGCAGGTGCGCTGGGCCTCCTGCAACATCTTCTCCACCCAGGACCACGCCGCGGCCGCGGTCGTGGTCGGCCCGAACGGCACCGTCGACGAGCCCAAGGGCACCCCGGTCTTCGCTTGGAAGGGCGAGACCCTGGAGGAGTACTGGTGGGCCGCCGAGCAGATGCTGACCTGGCCGGATGAGCCTGCCAACATGATCCTCGACGACGGTGGTGACGCCACCATGCTGGTGCTGCGCGGCGCGCAGTTCGAGAAGGCGGGCGTGGTGCCGCCGGAGGACGAGAGCCACTCGGCCGAGTACAAGGTCTTCCTGAACCTGCTGCGCGAGCGGTTCGAGTCCGACAAGGGCAAGTGGAGCGCCATCGCCGAGTCGGTGCAGGGCGTCACCGAGGAGACCACCACCGGTGTGCTGCGGCTCTACCAGTTCGCGGCGGCCGGTGAGCTGGTGTTCCCGGCGATCAACGTCAACGACTCGGTCACCAAGTCCAAGTTCGACAACAAGTACGGCACCCGGCACTCGCTGATCGACGGCATCAACCGCGGCACCGATGTGCTCATCGGCGGCAAGAAGGTGCTGATCTGCGGCTACGGCGACGTTGGCAAGGGTTGTGCGGAATCGCTTGCGGGACAGGGCGCTCGGGTGCAGGTCACCGAGATCGACCCGATCAACGCGCTGCAGGCGCTGATGGACGGCTACGACGTGGTCACTGTCGAGCAGGCGATCGGCAACGCCGACATCGTGATCACCTCGACCGGTAACAAGGACATCATCACCCTCGACCACATGCGGGCGATGAAGGACCAGGCGATCCTCGGCAACATCGGTCACTTCGACAACGAGATCGACATGGCGGCGCTGGAGCGTTCGGGCGCAACGCGTTTGAACATCAAGCCGCAGGTCGACCTGTGGACGTTCAAGGAGTCCGGCAAGTCGATCATCGTGCTGTCCGAGGGTCGCCTGCTGAACCTGGGCAACGCCACCGGCCACCCGTCGTTCGTGATGTCGAACAGCTTCTCCAACCAGGTGATCGCGCAGATCGAACTGTGGACCAAGCCGGACGAATACGACAACGAGGTCTACCGCCTGCCCAAGCACCTCGACGAGAAGGTCGCCAAGATCCACGTCGAAGCGCTCGGCGGCACGCTGACCAAGCTCACCAAGGATCAGGCCGAGTACATCGGCGTCGATGTCGACGGCCCGTTCAAGCCGGAGCACTACCGCTACTGAGCCATTGACGCACACGGCCGCCGGACCTCGGGTTCGGCGGCCGTTTGTCTGCCACCGCGCGGCCAGTGACTGCTGTGGCAACGGTCGCCGCGTCGGGGTAGCGGGCCACGGCAGGCACGGATGCACCGGCGGGTCGCGGCGGGCGGGGTCTGAGTACCCTGCCTGCCATGGGAGCGTTGATTGTGGTCGAGGGGCTCGACGGTGCCGGTAAGCGGACGTTGACCGACGCCGTCACCGCGCGGCTGCGTGCGGACGGACTACGGGTCGCCTCCTTGGCGTTTCCGCGCTACGGCCGCTCGGTGCACGCCGACCTGGCCGCCGAGGCCCTGCACGGCGAGCACGGCGATCTGGCGGCCTCGGTGCACGCGATGGCGCTGCTGTTCGCGCTGGACCGGGCCGAGGCCCGCGACGAGCTGGCGAAGTTGTTGGCGGACAACGACATCGTCCTGCTCGACCGGTACGTCGCGTCCAACGCCGCCTACAACGCGGCCCGGCTCGAGCAGTCCGCCGACGGCAGAATCGTGCGCTGGATAGGCGAATTGGAGTACGAGCGCTTCGCGATGCCCGTGCCCGCGGCGCAGGTGCTGCTCGACGTCTCGCCCGAACTCGCGGCCGAACGAGCCCGCCGCCGAGGCGAACTCGACAGCAGCAGGGCGCTCGACGCCTACGAGCGGGACGCGCGCCTACAGCAGCGCACCCTCGCGGTGTACCGTGAGCTGGCCCAACAGAACTGGTACGGGCCGTGGTGGACATTCCGATCCGGTGACGATCCAGCCACGCTGGCCGCGCGATCAGCCGATTTGATTACCCGATAGGGTTAGATGTGCGGCGGGTTCGTACCAGTGTTGGCGTGGCGACCCGATCCTGGCCTGGGAGATGACAACATAGTAATTATGAAGCCGAAGATTCTGGTCGTCGACGACGATATGGCGCTCGCTGAGATGCTCACGATCGTCTTGCGCGGGGAAGGGTTCGACCCGCATGTGGTCGGCGACGGCACACAGGCCCTCGCGGCGGTTCGGGAGATCCGCCCCGATCTGGTGCTGCTGGACCTGATGCTGCCCGGCATGAACGGCATCGATGTGTGCCGAGTGCTGCGTGCGGATTCCGGTGTGCCCATCGTGATGCTGACGGCGAAGACGGACACCGTCGACGTCGTGCTCGGTTTGGAGTCCGGCGCCGACGATTACATCGTCAAGCCGTTCAAGCCCAAGGAATTGGTCGCCCGGGTGCGCGCCAGGCTGCGCCGCACCGAGGACGAACCGGCGGAAATGCTCTCGATCGCCGACATCGTCATCGATGTGCCCGCGCACAAGGTGACCCGTGGCGGACAGCAGATCTCGCTGACTCCCCTGGAGTTCGATCTGCTGGTGGCGCTGGCCCGCAAGCCGCGTCAGGTGTTCACCCGCGAGGTGCTGCTCGAGCAGGTGTGGGGTTACCGGCACGCCGCCGATACCCGACTGGTGAACGTGCACGTGCAGCGGTTGCGCGCCAAGGTCGAGAAGGATCCCGAGAATCCGGAGATCGTCTTGACCGTCCGTGGTGTCGGCTACAAAGCTGGACCACCGTGAGCACCCGCGTTGAACGGGTCACGGCTGCCGCGTTCGCACGGACGACGGTGCCGGTCGCCGTCGAGGCGCGGCCGTGATCCGTCGCTCCAGAAACCAACTGGAGCGGGCGCTGGCGGCAGCGGGTGCCCGGTTCGCCGAGTTGGGTGTCCTGCTGGGGCACCTGTGGCAGCGGTCGTTGCAGCTGCGTGTCGCGGTCTCCACGATCACCCTGTCGCTGATCGTGATCACCATCCTCGGCGTGGTGCTGACCGATCAGATCACCAGCCGCATGCTGGACACCAAGATCAATGCCGCGGTCGAGGAGATGGCGCGCGCCCGTAACGCGGTGCACGGGCAGCTGTCGAACATCCAGGAATCCAATACCCAGACCCGGCTGGTCGAGGCGCGCAACTCGCTCTCCAGCGGCGGCAGCCCGCAGACCGGTGTCGCGGGCAGCTACGACCTCGCCCTGGTGATGGTGGACGGCAGCCAGCAGGAACTCACCGCGGGCCCGATTCAGGACGTGCCCGTCGAGCTGCGCAATTTCGTGCGCCGCGGCCAGGTCAGCAGGCAGTTCACCACGATCTCGGACTCGAGCTGGTACCAGGGCCAGGCGCTGATCATCGGCAGCCCGAGCGTCGACGTGCCGACGCTGGAGATCTACCTGATCTTTCCGCTGGCCAGTGAGGCGCGCAGCCTGTCGCTGATGCGCGGCACCATGATGATCGGCGGCATCGTGCTGCTCGTCCTGCTCGCCGCGATCACCGCGCTGGTCACCAGGCAGGTGGTGCTGCCGATCCGGTCGGCCGCCCGGATCGCGGGCCGCTTCGCCGACGGCAGGCTCAAAGAACGCATGCTGGTGCGCGGCGAGGACGACATGGCCCGCCTGGCACAGGCGTTCAACGAGATGGCCGAGAGCCTGTCCAACCAGATCACCCAGCTCGAGGAATTCGGCAATCTGCAGCGCCGGTTCACCTCCGACGTCAGCCACGAACTGCGTACCCCGCTGACCACCGTGCGGATGGCCGCCGACCTGATCCACGGCAGCAGCGACGATCTCGATCCCGCCCTGGCGCGCAGCGCCGAACTACTGGTCAACGAGCTCGACCGGTTCGAGGGACTGCTCAACGACCTGCTCGAGATCAGCCGCCACGACGCGGGTGTGGCGGAGCTGCAGGTGGAATCGCTCGATGTGCGCATGTGCGCGCGGGCGGCCATCTCGACCGTGCGCCACCTGGCCAAGGACGCCGGCGTCGAGGTCGTCATCGATATGCCGGACGAACCGTTGGTCGCCGAGGTCGACCCGCGCCGGGTGGAGCGGGTGCTGCGCAATCTGCTCGCCAACGCCATCGACCACAGCGAGGGCAAGCCGGTGCTGATCCGGATGCGCGGCGACCTCGATGCCAACGCGGTCTCGGTGGTGGTGCGCGATCAGGGCGTCGGCCTGCGGCCCGGTGAGGAGAAGCTGGTCTTCAACCGGTTCTGGCGCTCGGATCCGTCGCGGATGCGGCGTTCCGGCGGCACCGGCCTCGGCCTGTCGATCAGCGTCGAGGACGCGAACCTGCACGAGGGCAGGCTCGAGGCCTGGGGCGAGGTCGGCGTGGGCGCGAGCTTCCGGTTGACGCTGCCGCTGGTGCGCGGCAAGAAGCTCGGTACCAGCCCGCTGCCGCTGGAACCGGTGCGCAAGCAGGCGGCGGCTCGACAGGCCGAGCTGGAGATCGTGCCGAGCACGAGCGAGCCGGAACCCGAAGCCGCGCCGGGGGAGACCGTGTCCTTCCCGTCCGGCGGCACCGCGGTCTTCGCCTCGGGCAACGGCTCGACGGTGGTGGCGCCGAGCCCGGTGGCCGGGTCCGATACGGCCGGGCCGGACGACGAATCGACACCGCCGGGTGCGGATCCGGCGCGCAGACCCGGGGACGTACCGTTATGAGCATGCGAGTCGGTTCTGCGCGCAAGCAGCGGCTGTTCGCGTTCGGCGCGGCCGCGGTCGCCGCGCTCGTCGTGCTCTCCGGCTGCGCGAGCCTGCCCGAATCCTCGGCGCCACAGGCACTGGGCACCATCAACCGGGAACCCACCTCCGAGGGCCCGCCGCAGCCGCAGCAGGGGCGCGACCCGGACCTGCTGCTGCGCGACTTCCTCTCCGCCACCGCCGATCCCGCCAACGGGCACCTGGCGGCCCGGCAGTTCATGACGCCCTCGGCCGCGTCGCACTGGGACGACGCCGTCGGCATCACCATCGTGGAGAAGCCGGATACGTTGCGCGAGTCGCGTTCCGGAGACAAGGCGACCTATCGGGTGCGCGCACGCAAGGTCGGCGAGCTCAAGCCCGACGGCTCCTACCAGGCGACCGCCGATCCGCTCGAGAACAAGATCGAGATGATCCGGGTCAACAACGAGTGGCGCATCGACGAGCTGCCCGACGGCGTGGTGATGGACTCGGTCGCGTTCCTCAAGTGGTACCGGCGCTACGTGCTCTACTTCGTCGACCCGTCCAGCAGCTCGGTCGTGCCCGACCTGCGCTGGGTCTCGGTGCCGAAGGCACAGCTGACCAAGCAGCTGCTCAGCATGCTCAACGCGGGCACCCAGCCCGCGCTGGCCCCGGTGCTGCGCAACGAGCTGGCGCTGCCGATCACCCTGCGCGAACCGATCACCAAGGCCAACGGCGACCCGGAAGGCGTCGGGGTCGGTGTCGGTGGGGTACGGGTCGATTTCACGGGCGCCTCCGCGCTGGCCCCGCGCGAGCGCGAGCTGCTGGCCGCACAGGTGGTGCTCACCCTGGCGGGTGCGGACATCATCGGCCCGTATGTGCTGCTGGCCGACGGCAAACCGCTCGACGATCGCTTCTCGGCGAGCGGCTGGGCCGTCGCCGACGTGCAGCAGTTCAGCTCGGCGGTGAGCGGGCGCAACCAGGTCGGCCTGCACGCGCTGCGCGGCGGCACGCTGGTCCAGGTCGCGACCACCGGCGCGGTCACGGCCGCGCCCGGCTACTTCGGCGCGGTGAACAACCTGGTGTCCGCGGCGGTTTCGCCGGACGGTCAGCTGGTGGCCGGGGTGGCCGACGCGGGCAGGCCCGCGCCCGAACTGCCGCGCACCCTGATGGTCGGCACCTACGGCGGCAACGCGATTCCGGTCGCCGAGGGCGGCACCATCACCCGGCCGTCCTGGAACGTGGACGGCACCGCCGCCTGGGCGGTGATCGACGGCGATCGGGTGGTGCGCGCGGTCAACGATCGGTCCACCGGCACCGTCTCGGTGCAGGACGTCGACATCTCGGCGCTCACCGGCGGTTCCGGCTCGGCGTTCCGGCTGCCGATCACCGAGCTGCGGATCTCCCGGACCGGTGTGCGTGCCGCACTGATCGCCGACGGCAAGGTCTATGTCGCGGTGACGGTGCCCAAGCCGGGCGGCGGCTACGCGCTGACCTCACCGCTGCCGGTCGGGGTCGACTCGAGCTCGCCTGCGGTCTCGGTGTCCTGGTACGGCAGCGATCGCTTGATCATCGCGCGGGAGGGCAATCTCGATCCGATCGGCGCGGTCTCGATCGACGGGTCGGGCTCGCAGGCCTACACGAGCCGGAACCTGACCACGCCGGTGCGGCAGGTCAGTGCCTCGCCGGAGCACCAGTACGCCGCCGATTCCCGTGCGGTGCTGGAGTTGACCACCAATCCCGAGGAGCGCGAACCGTATTGGCGTGAGGTGCCGGGGCTCGGCGCGAACGCCGTCCCGGTGCTACCCGGCTGATCGCCGCGCCGTGTCGGTGGGTGCGCGCAGACTCGGACCGTGCGCACCCTGCTCGATCTGATCCTGCCCACCGCCTGTGTCGGCTGTGGCCTGCCCGGCCTCGGCTGGTGCGCCGCCTGTGCGGTCGCGCTGGCCGGTCCGCCGATCCGGGTGCGGCCACGACACGATCCCGGCGTGCCGTGCTGGGCGCTCGGGCCCTATGCGGGCCCGGCGCGGCGAGCGGTGTTGGCGGCCAAGGAGAGTGGGCGCACCGATCTGGCGGGGCCGATCGGCCGGGGACTGGCCGACGCGCTGGCGTGGCTGCGGGCCCGCGATCGACCGCTGGTGCTCGTGCCCGCGCCGAGTCGCCGGGCGGCCGCACGACGGCGCGGCGGTGATCCGGTGGTGGCCGCGACGAAGGTAGCCGTGAGTTTGCTTCCCGATAGCCGGATGGTATCCGCGCTGCGGGTGTGGTGGGGTGTGCGGGATTCGGTGGGCTTGACGCCCCGTGAGCGCGCACACAATCTGCAGGACAGGGTGACCACCGTACCCGGTTCTTCGATGCTGTGCGAGATCGCGGAAAACGCCGAGGTAGTGGTGGTGGACGATGTGCTGACGACCGGGGCGACGGTGCGGGAGTCGGTGCGCGCGCTGGCTCGGACGGGAGTGCGGACACGTGCCGTATTGGTTACCTGTGCTGCTTGACTCCGGGAAATTTGCGTGAACACTGGCGCAGTCCCGAATGTCGTACTAGCGTCGCGATCACACACCCGAACCGGGAGTTTGGAGGTGGCGCCTCGGACAACATGTGCCGAGAGATTCTCGATCGGCACGGCTCATCCCGCCGCACGCGGTTCGCCTGTGCGGCCATATCCGGGAGGTACGCGTGACGACTTCTTCACGACCTTCAGTGCAAGATGCTGGTTCCTCGGTGCTCGACGATCGCACCATGGACATGACCGAGCAACCCGTTGCCGATCGACCAAGGGCGCCGCGTGCCGACGTCGTGGTCAAGGGGCGCAACGTCGAGGTGCCGGATCACTTCCGAATCTATGTCGCGGAGAAACTCTCCAGGCTCGAACGCTTCGACCCGTCGATCTTCATCTTCGACGTCGAGCTGTTCCACGAGCGAAACCGTAGGCAGCGCAAGAGTTGTCAGCGCGTCGAGATCACCGCACGCGGCAAGGGACCGATCGTCCGCGCCGAGGCGTGCGCCGACAGCTTCTATGCCGCCCTCGAATCGGTGACCGCGAAGCTGGAGAGCAGGCTGCGCCGCACCAAGGACCGGCGCCGGGTGCACTACGGCGACAAGACCCCGGTCTCGGTCGCCCAGGCCACCGCCGATCTGGTGGACGAGTCGCTGTTCGCGCTGCCGAACGGCTCGGCGGCCGCGCACGAGCACCCCGACGGCGGTGACCACCGCGCCGAGACCACACCGGAGAACTCCGAATACGCGGCGGGCCCCGGACACATCGTCCGCACCAAGGTGCACACCGCGACCCCCATGTCCGTCGACGACGCCCTCTACCAGATGGAACTCGTCGGTCACGACTTCTTCCTCTTCCAAGACCGCGAAACCGACCGACCGTCGGTGGTCTATCGCAGGCACGCCTTCGACTACGGCCTCATCCGGCTCGCGTAGCAGGCTCGCAATGCTACCGCCGCTCCGGGCGTTCAGCGCGTGCTGAATGCCCGGAGACGCGGATCCGATCGGAATCCCTTTTCCCGCAAGACAATCCGCTCACCGTGACGAGCCGCGCTCACCGACGGCGGTCGCGGAAGAACGTCCGGTGCAGCAGCGAATCGCGACGGGGCGGGCGCATGGCGTGCAGCATCACCATGTCGGCGAAGGTCTCGGCGTCGCGTTCGCGGCTGGTGCCATAGTCGGTGCGGCCGAGCACATGCGCGATCGATTCGGGGGAGATGGAGGGCAGCAGCTCGGCGACCGCGGCGACGGTGGGCGCGGCCGGGTCCGGTCCGCCCGCGGTGGGCTGCTCCGGGCCGTGGCCGAGCAGCATGTGGCCGAGTTCGTGCACGATGATGTGCTCGGCGTGCCATTCGGTGGTGTCGGCGCCGTAGACGATCACGTCGCTGTCCTGCTTGGCGATCCACAGGCCGCTGCCCGTGCCGCATCCGGTGCCCGCGAGCAGGGCGGTGTCGA
Source organism: Nocardia brasiliensis (assembly GCF_011801125.1). Classification (NCBI taxonomy): domain Bacteria; kingdom Bacillati; phylum Actinomycetota; class Actinomycetes; order Mycobacteriales; family Nocardiaceae; genus Nocardia; species Nocardia brasiliensis. The sequence continues at coordinate 6,414,249 of NZ_CP046171.1, read as the reverse complement.
TCGGTAGCAGGCTGATCGGCCGGCCGCGATAGGCCGCGACGTCGTCGAGATAGCGCGACAGATTCCACGGGTGCGGTATCGGGACCTCCCGGGTGAGGTTCCGGAAGCGGGCCTGCATGGCCATGCGATTTCTCTCCTACAGCAAGCTCAGTGCCCCCATGTAGGCCACGATATTACCGACTGACTTGTCGGTCAGTCGCGGTCTGTGCTCTCGATGATCCTGGCCAGGATGGATTGGTCGACATTGGAACCGCGCAGCGCGATGCTCGACACATTGGCGTCGCGCATGGTGGCGAGCAGCTCGAGTTCCCGGTCGATGGCCCCGGCCATCGGGCCCGAGGTGGTCAGGTAGTCCGCCGCGACGCCGAAGCTCTTGGCGATCGCCGCGAGTACGTCGAGTTCGACTGCCGTGCCGGGCAGCGCGGCGTCGAACTCGCCCCTGCGCAGTCGTTCCAGGTAGGCGGGGTCGATCTCGCGGCCGAGGTAGCCGCCCGCCTGCGCGGCGACCGTCGCGGTGCTGCGCTCGGGGGCCGAGCGGGGATGCACGACGGCGAACAGTCGATTGATCTTGTGACTCAGTGTGAGAGTCGCGCCGCTCGGCGCTTCGTCGGTCTTCTCCGTCACCTCAGTACCCGCCGTTTCGACTCGCGGTCGTATCCACGTTGGCCGCCAGCCAGCGTGCCCGGAACTGTGCTTCTGTCGCAGCATCGACATCCTCCGATCGTCCGGCCAGCCACCGCCGGTATCGCCGTTCCTGAAGTTCGGTGGGGTCACTGGTTTCGGCGGGCACCTCGAGCAGGTGCGCGAAGGCCATCTCCACGAGCGGATGCAGCTGCCTGCCCGGTCCGCCGTTGCGTTCGAGCATGGCGGTCGCGTAGCGCGCCGACAGCTTCGAGACCACCTGGTTGAGTTCGCTGATCGCGGTGACCACCTGCGGGTCGGTGGTCCTGCCGTGCTCGACCGCGTCGTTGAGCCGGCCAGCGGCCGCGAGCAGACCGGTGAGGTCGGCGAGTTCGAAGCGGATCGAGTCGGGTCCGGCCACGACGGACTCGCCGGGCTGCCGTGCGGACACGGGCTCGTCGGCGGCCGGGGTGCCGCCCGCGTAGGTGCGCGCGGCACTGCCGGGCAACCAGCGCAGCGGCGCATCGAGTTTGTTCAGCGTGGTCGTGCTGATCGCGGCGTCGCCGTCCTCGATCTTGCGGATCGTCGGTGCCGAAGGTCCCCCGAGGTCGCCGATCTGTAACTGCGTGAGGCCGAGCTCGTCTCGGCGCTCCTTGATGATTCGGCCGAATCGCTTCTGGCGCCGCGACAGCTCCGAAGGGCTATGCATAGTGCGCTTCAGGGTAGAGCGCCACGGTGCTGGAAAGCAAATCAATAGAAAAAGTTTGAAAAATCAGTGCAAATATTGCTACTGTTCTGACGCGCCGAATTTTCAGCCGACATCGGTCTTGCGGAGTGTTCCGGGACGAGCAGGGGCGTTCGTCGGAACGGGCGCCTCCGGTCTGTCGCGCAACGGCGCGTGGCGGGCCGGGTCACAGCGACGGTGGAGGGGATCGCCGCTGCGCACGGGTCACCGTCGGCGAAGGGGGTCGACGGTGAACTTACTTAGGAGTAAGTTTGGTGGCCGGAGATCTCTCGAAAGGACATCGCATGGCCACCAAGGCTGCTCGCCGTGCCGTTATCGTGTCCGGTGCGCGCACGCCGTTCGTGCGTGCGTTCACCGGATACACCCGGATGGATTCCATCGCGCTCGCCGATGCCGCGGTCCGTGGCCTGCTGGAGCGGACCGGTCTGCCCGGCGCTCAGGTGCAGGCCATCGTCTGGGGCGGGGTCATTCTGCCGAGCGTGGCACCCAACATCGCCCGTGAGATCGCCCTCGACCTCGCGCTCGACCCCGGTTGCGAGGGGCACACCGTCACCAGGGCGTGCGCGTCCGGCCTGCAGGCGGTCACCTCGGCTGTGGCCGCGATCGAGCGCGGCGAATACGACATCATGATCGCGGGCGGCAGCGATTCCACCTCCAATGCCGAGGTGAAGCTGCCCCAGTCGGTGGTGCACGCGGCGGCGCCGCTGGCGCTGGGCAAGCCGAAGCCGAAGGACTACCTGAGCGCGATCCGCCAGCTCGCGCCGTTCACCGACATCCTGCCCAGCCGGCCGAAGATCGCCGAACGCACCACCGGAGAGGTGATGGGGGAGTCGGCCGAGAAAATGGCCCGCATCCACGGCATCAGCCGAGCCGATCAGGACGAGTTCGCCGCCCGGTCGCATCACCGCGCCGCCGCCGCCATCGCGTCGGGCCGCTTCGACGACGAGGTGTTGCGGGTGCGCACGCCGGAGGGCATCGAGATCGACCGCGACGGACTGGTCCGCGGCGACACCAGCGTAGAAAAACTGTCGAAACTGAAGCCGGTTTTCGCCGAAAACGGCACGGTGACCGCGGGCAATGCCAGCCCGCTCACCGACGGCGCCTCCGCCGTGCTGCTGATGAGCGAGGAGAAGGCCGCGGCGCTCGGCTACCGTCCGCTCGCCGCCTTCCGTTCCTGGAGCTACGTCAGCGTCGATCCCACCGATCAGGTGCTGATCGGTCCGGCCATCTCCATGCCGCGGGCGCTGGACAAGGCCGGAATGTCGCTGGGCGACATCGATTTCGTCGACATCCACGAGGCCTTCGCGGCGCAGACACTGTCCGTGCTCACGGCGCTGGCCAGTGACGAGTGGGCCAAGACCCGGCTCGATCGCGACAGCGCCGTCGGCGAGGTCGACATCGACCGGCTCAATGTGCACGGCGGTTCGGTCTCGCTCGGTCACCCGTTCGGCGCCACCGGCGCGCGCATGGTGACGACGATGGCCAACGAGCTCGCCCGCACCGGTAAGAACGCGGCGCTGCTCGGCATCTGCGCCGCGGGTGGCATCGGCGCCTCGGCCGTGCTGGAACGGGTCTGATCGAAAATCTGTTGAGCAGGCCCCGGTCGGTCGGTACCAAGGGGGATGACCGAATCGACCGGGGAACTGCCGCGCCTCGAGCTGCGCCGCATAGATCGCGAGAACCTTTACGCGGTATGCGCTTTGAGCGAGACACTGAGCGTCGAGCAGCGACCCATGGTGATCGACAACAGCGTTTCCATTGCGGAGGCCCACTTTTCGGACTGCCTCTGGTATCGGGCCGTCTACGCCGATGACGTGCCCGCCGGTTTCCTGATGGTGCATCTCGGACTAGACGAAGATCACCCCGAGCTGCGGGGCGTGTTCCTGTGGCGCTTCATGGTCGCGGCCCCGGCGCAGGGCCGCGGAATCGGCCGCGCCGTCTTGGGCCTGCTGGTGGATCGACTGACCGCGCAGGGCGTGCGCGAGCTGTACACCAGTTACGCGACAGGCCCCGGCACGCCCGCGGGCTTCTACCGCGCACTGGGTTTCGAGCCGACGGGCCGGATACTGGACGGCGAGCACGAGGTCGTCCTGCGCTGGTGAACCACCGCCGCACCGCACCGATTCGAGTGGAGGTCAGCGGTGGCGGGCGCGGGTGGGTGGGAGGAGGGGCAGGGTGCCGTCGGCTGCGGGGCGGGTCCGGAAGGTAGGCGACTCCCGTTGGGGGGTGCGCGGTTTGCGGACCTCGTCGGCGATGATGCGCAGGCACGTATCGTGGTTCGACTCGCCGGGGCGGGCTTCCCTGCGCAGGCGCAGCATCGCGTGTGCCAGATCGATGCCAAGCTCGTTCGACAGCCGGACGGCGTCGACATTGGCCATGGCAAACCTCCTGAGCCGAAAAGAACGCTGCATCCGCGATGGGTGTGTACAAGGACGTACCCAATCGATGAGCGGCTGAACCCCACGACCCCGACCCCATGCCTCCGGTCGTGGCGCGGGGACGCCGATATTCTGCGCGGACGCTCCGCGACACGCCGTGCGACACGCCGGACTGTGCATCAAAATGCAATACAGCGAACTACTTTCGGTAGACCTCATGATGCACCGCGTCGAGCAATGGCCGCCCCGTGCGCCAGCCGAAGCGTTCCAGATCGGGAACCTGCTGGAAGCCGTGCACCGGCCCGGCGCACAGCCACGCGACCGGCCGCACACCCGCGGGCAGCCCGACCAGCTCGGCGAGGAATTCGGGCGCGTAGAACGACACCCAGCCGACGCCGACGCCCTCGGCGGTGGCGGCGAGCCAGAGGTTCTGGATCGCGAGAACCGCGGAGTAGACGCCGGTTTCGGGGACGGTGGCCCGGCCGAGCACCTGCGGGCCAGCGCGGCCGTGATCATAGGTGACCACGATCCCGGTGCCGCTCTCGACGATGCCCTCGATCTTGATCGGTTCGAAGGTGGCGGCTCGCTCCGGCGGCAGCGCGTCGCGGAACTCGGCCCGCTTGTCCGCCACGTGCCCGGCGAACGTGCGCAACGTGGCCGGATCGCGGACCACCACGAAATCCCACGGCTGCGAATTGCCGACGCTGGGCGCCCGGTGCGCGGCCTCCAGCAGCCGCCACAGCGTGGCGTCGTCGAGCACCTCGCCGGTGAACTCCGCCCGCACGTCGCGCCGCAGCCGGATCGCGTCGTAAACACTCAGTCCGTCAGCACCCACGCGCTCAGTCAACCAGCAGGGGGCCAACTGCTCGCACGCGCCCTTTCGGCACTCCCGCCCCCGCTCCGGCCTGCGGCACGGGCGCGGGAACGCCGGTCAGCGCGCGTACGCGGGGGTGCGGGTCTCGGCGCGGCGGTTCAGGCGGCGGCGCCCGGCGGCGAGGGCGGTGCGCAGGCCGCGCCGCTTGCCGGTGACCGGGTCGATAGTGGCGACGGTGTTGCCGGCGAACTTGCGCTCCGAGGCGGTCTCCGGCGCGTCGTCGGCGGTGTCGCGCAGGTACTTGTTCGGCAGCGACAGCTTGAGGATGGTGCGCCAGGCCTTGAAGTACTGCACCGGCAGCGAACCGGTGGTGTAGGGCAGGTCGTACTTCTCGGCGAGTTCCCGTACCCGGACCGCGATCTCGGCGTAGCGGTTGCTCGGCAGGTCGGGGAACAGGTGGTGCTCGATCTGGTGGCTCAGGTTGCCGGTCATGAAGTGGGTGAGCGGACCGCCGGAGATGTTGGCGCTGCCGAGCATCTGGCGCAGGTACCACTGGCCCTTGGTCTCGTTGTCGATATCGGCCTTGGTGAACTTCTCCGCGCCGTCGGGGAAGTGACCGCAGAAGATCACCGCGTTGGACCACACGTTGCGGATCGCGTTGGCGGCCAGGTTGGCGGTCAGCGTGGTGAGGAAGGCCGGACCGGTGAGGGCGGGGAAGATCACGTAATCCTTGAGGATCTGCTTGCCCATCTTGGTCAGCGCCTCGTTGCGCTTGCGGTCGAACTCGGCCCGCTCGGGCGTGCCCGGCTTGAACCGGCCCGCGGCCAGCTTGCCCAGCTCCATGTGCTGGATCGAGACGCCGTATTCGAACAGCAGCTGCAGCACCAGGTTGTAGATCGGGTTGCCCAGGTTGAACGGCTTCCACCGCTGGTCGCGGGTGACGCGCAGCAGGCCGTAGCCGATGTCGTCGTCCATGCCGAGCACATTGGTGTACTTGTGGTGCAGGTAGTTGTGCGTGTGCTTCCAATGCTTGGCCGCGCCCGCGTTGTCCCATTCCCAAGAGCTGGAGTGGATTTCCGGATCGTTCATCCAGTCCCACTGCCCGTGCATGGTGTTGTGCCCGATCTCCATGTTCTCGATGATCTTGGCGGTGCTCAGCATGGCGACGCCCGCGATCCAGGCCGGCGGTAGGAAGCTGGCGAACAGCACGCCGCGGCCGCCGATCTCGAGCGCCCGCTGGAGCCGGATGACGTTACGGATGTAGTTCGCGTCGCGCGCACCGCGCGATTCCTCGATATCGCGACGAATCGCGTCGAACTCCGCGCCGAGTGCTTCCACGTCGGCCTCGGTGAGGTGTGCGTATTCCTTGACATCCGAGATCGCCATGGCGGTTACAGTACCGTAAGTTACGTGACCGTAGGTTACGAGATGTGCCACCTCGATGTGGCAAATCCCCCATTGCGAACATGATCGTAAGATGCTAATCACGCACCGGGGGTAGTACAGCGTAAAGCCTTCTCCCGCACGGTCTTCCGGCGTCGCCGGGCGGCCACCTGGACGCCCGGCCGCACGGTGGGGCTAGCGGCTGCGCCGCAGCCGCCACAGCGCCTTCTCGCGCACGGCTTTGCGGCGCAGCGACGCCTGCTCCTGCCGCGCTCGGTCCTGCAGCGCCTGCGTGGCCTCGCGCAGCAGCACCGTCTCGTGCTCGGCCTTCTCCTTGAGCGCGCGCTTGGCCTCGCGCAGCATCTCCTTCTCCTGCCGGGCCTTCTCCTTCAGCACGACCTTGGCCTCGCGCAGGGCCGAGCGCAGCCCGCGGCGCTGGCCGGTCTCCGGATCGACGCCGAGCCAGTGCGCGGTCTCCGCGCTGGGCAGTGACGGCAGCGTGATGCCGGCGAACTTGCGTTCCGAGGAGGTCTCGGGCGCGTTGTCGGAGGTGGCCTTCAGGAATCGATCCGGCAGTGCCAGCTTGTGGATGGTCCGGAAGGCGAGCAGGTATTGCTTGCCGAGCGAACCCGTCGTGTACGGCAGGTCGTACTTGTCGCACAGTTCGCGCACCCGCACCGCGATCTCCCGGTATCGATTGCTCGGCAGGTCCGGGAACAGGTGGTGTTCGATCTGGTAGCACAGGTTGCCGCTCATGAACGCCATGGCGGGCCCCGCCTTGAAGTTGGCGCTGCCGAGCATCTGCCGCAGATACCATTCGCCGCTGGTCTCGCCCTCGAGCTGTTCGATGGTGAATTTCTCGGCGCCGTCGGGGAAGTGGCCGCAGAAGATCACCGCGTAGGCCCACAGATTGCGGACCAGGTTGGCGGTCGCGTTCGCTTTCAGCGTCGACTTGAACGCCGGACCGGTGAGTGCCGGGTAGAGCAGGAAGTCCTTGGTCACCTGGCGGGCGATCTTGCGGCCGAACTCCACGTTCGGTCGCGAGCGCAGCTCCCAGCGCGGGGTGTTGGACAGTTCCTTCTCGATGCTCCAGTCGTGCAGGGCGATGCCCCACTCGAAGGTGGCGGCGAGCACCAGGTTGGCCAGCGGCTGCACCAGATGCAGTGGGCGCCACGGCTCGTCCCTGGTCATCCGGAGGATGCCGAACCCGAGGTCCTCGTCCTTGCCGAGCACGTTGGTGTAGGTGTGATGGGAGTAGTTGTGCGCCCGCCGCCACTGCGAGGAGGGGCCGGTCATGTCCCATTCCCAGGAGCTGGAGTGGATCTCCGGGTCGTTCATCCAGTCCCACTGCCCGTGGCCGACGTTGTGCCCGAGCTCCATGTTCTCGATGATCTTGGCGACCGAGAGCAGCGCGGTGCCGGTGAGCCAGGCCCACCGGTTGCGACTGCCGAACAGCACCGCGCGCCCGGCCACCTCGAGGCCGCGCTGCGCGGCGATGGTGCGCCGGATGTACTTCGCGTCACGCTCGCCGCGTGACTGCTCCACCGAACGCCGGATCGAATCGAGTTCCTGCCCCAGTGTCTCGATGTCGGCCGCCGTGAGATGGGCGAACGCCTGAATATCGGTGATGGCCACCGGGGGTCCTTTCCCTACTCGATTTGTGTCGAGGGTACCCAAGGTCGCCCCGGGGTACCGCGATGTGGCCTAGGCGCGGGGCCTAGACGTCGAGGGTGCAGTCCCCGGCCGCGGCGGAGACGCAGGTCTGCACCTTGTCGCCTTCGCGGTGCTCGTCGCCGTTGCGCAGGTCGCGCACGTGGCCCGAACTCAGTGTCACGACACAGGTCTGGCAGATGCCCATGCGGCAGCCGAACGGCATCTGCACCCCGGCCGACTCGCCCGCCTCGAGCAGGCTGGTCGCGCCGTCCACCTCGATCGTGCGCCCGGTCTTGCCGAAGCTGACCGTGCCGCCCTCGCCCACCGCCGAGCGCTCGATCTCGAACCGCTCGACGTGCAACTGGTCGGCCAGGCCCGCCTCGCGCCAGTGCTGCTCGATCTCGTCGAGCATCGCGGCCGGGCCGCAGGCCCAGGTCTGGCGTTCGCGCCAGTCCGGGATCTTGGTGTCCAGGTCGGCCAGGGCGAACTTGCCCTGCTCGCCGGTGAGGTGCAGGTGCGAGGTGAAGCTGGCCGGGGAACGCTCCCCGGTGGCGGCGGCGCTGTGCCGGTCGTGCAGGTCGCGCAGTTCGGCGCCGAACATCACGTCCTCGGCGGTCCGCGCGGAGTGCAGATGCACCACATCGGTGACCAGATCGCGCCGGTCCATCGCCCGCAGCATCGCCATCACCGGGGTGATACCGCTACCGGCGGTCAGGAACAGCACCCGCTCCGGCGGCGGATAGGGCAGCACGAAGCCGCCCTGCGGCGCGGCCAGCCGCACCACGGTGCCGACCGGGACGCCGCTGACCAGGTGGCTGGACAGGAACCCCTCCGGCATCGCCTTGACCGCGATCGAGATGACCCGTTTGCCGCCGGTGCCCGGGTCCGACCAATTCGGCGGGCAGGTCAGCGAATAGGACCGCCAGTGCCAGCGGCCGTCGATGAGCACGCCGATGCCGATGTACTGGCCCGGTTGGTATTTGAAGTCGAAGCCCCAGCCCGGCTTGATCACCAGGGTGGCCGAGTCGGCGGTTTCCTTGCGCACGTCCACGATGCGGCCGCGCAGCTCGCGCGCCGACCACAGCGGGTTGGCCAGGTGCAGATAGTCGTCGGGCAGCAACGGGGTGGTGACCCGGGCCACGGCTCCCCGCAGCACGTTCAACTTGCCGCCGCGTTCGGCGACGCTCGCGGCCGGACCTTCCAGCCACTCCCGCACGCCGCGCACGGAGAATCCCCCATTTTTCGAGCTCATCGCTGCCGTTCGTCTTCCTGTTCGTCGGATGCGCTGCCACGCCATCGCAAGGTTACGGCATCGTAGGTTCGGCCGGGCAGCGCCCGCTCGGTGCTCGTCCGACGCACCGCGATTCTTCCGGCTCAGAGCAGTTCGAGTAGGAACGGCAGTTCCTGCGCCGCGTACCAGGCGAGCTGGTGGTCCTCGGCGTCACCGAGCACGAACTCGGCGTCGGTGTCGCCGAGATCGGCGGCGTCCACCACGTCCACGGCCTTGGCCACCTGTGGCTCGGCCTCGACCAGGTCGACGTGCACGGACCCGATCTGGTCGTAGGTCAGCAGGCCGGGCAGCTTCACCACGGCATCGTCGAGATCGGGCCGCAGCTTCGCCCCGGTCACGTCGGCGGCGATCACCGCGCGCCGATAGACCGGGCGACCGGTCGGCACCGGCGCGGCGTCGTCGGCCGGCTCGTCGAGTTCGTCGCGTTCGGCGGCGAGCAGGCGCAGCGAGGCGCGGGCGGCCTCGCCCATCGCCACCTCGGCCAGTTCCTCGTCGTCACCCGAGGCGTAGGCCTCGCGCAGCGCCGGTGTCACCGCGAACGCGGTGCCGCCGACCGGGCGTAGTTCCCGGTTCGCGACGAGCTCGCGCAGCATCGGCACCGTCGCGGGGATATAGACCCGCATTTTCTCCTGATCAGACGCAGGCACCGAGCATCTCCTCCATGGAATCGCGCACCGACGCGGCCAGCACGCCGATGTCGGCCATCGCGTCGCGGTCGGCGTTGAGCCCGTAGAAGACGCGTCCGTCGTAGGACGTGATCCCGATGCTCGAGGCCTGATTGCGCAGCAGTGGCGACACCGGATACATCTCCAGCATCCGCGCGCCGCCGATGTACATCGGCGTCTGCGGACCCGGCGCGTTGGTGATCACCAGATTGAACGTGTGCTCTGCGAACGTACTCGCCGCACGCACACTCATCGCATGCAGGCTCGCCGGAGCGAACCCGGCGAGATGGACCAGGGTCCTGGCCCGCACCCCGCGCCGATGCCTGCCGTTGGCCTCGGTGGCGTGGGCGATGTGCGACAGGCGCATCACCGGATTGGGTTCACCGACCGGCAGATCGATGAGGAACGAGGACACCTCGCTCGCCGGACTCACCCTGGCCCCGTCCACGCCGTCGACGTACACCGACATCGGCACCACCGCGCGCAGCGTGGTCGGCTCGGTGAGCGTCTCGCCGCGCGAGAGCAGCCAGTTGCGCAGCGCGCCGGTGACCACCGCGAGGATCACGTCGTTGATCGAGCAGTCGAAGCGCTTGCGAATCTTGCGGTAGTCCTCGAGATCGGTGCGCACCACGTCGAAGCGCCGGTTGCGCGAAATCCGCGCGTTGAGCGGGCTGTCGGGGGCACCGCTCGCGGCCGCGCGCACCGCGGTGACCACCGAGTCCACCGCCCGCCCCGCGGCGCCGATCACCGCGAACGCCTGCGCGCCCGCGTGCCTGGCCACCTCCAGCGCCTCGCTCGGCTGTGCGATCAAGTGGGTCAGCGCGCCGATCAGCAGTTCCCGGTCGTCGGGTTCGCGCGGGGCGCGCCACGCGTCGTCGGCGAGTTCGCGCGGCGACGGGCCCGCGTCCAGTACGACGTGCCCGATCTCCAGCGCGGTGTCCCCGTCGACCAGTGCGGAATGGGTCTTGGTGAACAGGGCGCAGCGGCCGTCGGACAGGCCCTCGATCAGATACATCTCCCACAGCGGCCGGGTCTGATCGAGCGGGCGCGAGGACAGCCTGGCGACCAGTTCGTGCAGTTGCGCGTCGGAGCCGGGGGCGGGCAGCGCGGATCGGCGGATGTGATAGGTGATGTCGAAGGCGCTGTCCTCCACCCAGACCGGGCGCCCGAGCGCGAGCGGGATCTCGCGCACCTTGCGGCGATATCGGGGCACCAGCGCGAGCCGGGACTCGACCAAATCGACGAGCCGATCGTAGTCCAGTGCCGCGGCACCGGAATCGGGATCGATGTGCCGCAGGATCGCCAAGGAGCCGATGTGGATCGGATTGCTGCTCGACTCGAGCCGGTAGAACGACGCGTCCTGCGGCGTCAGTCTCGTGATCACGCTGCCCGGTGCTCCTTTTCCGATGCCGTCTCACGCCCATTGTGCTGTCGCCACAACGGTTCGGTCCCGTCGCTGTGGCGTATCCGGCGATATCGACATTCCCCTTTACCCGTCCTGGCTTCCGTGGCAGGCTGGCTGATTCGAGCCAGGGGACTCGATTCGAGCACAGGGGGACATGGATGCACAGTCGGCGACCGTCGCTTTCGCCTGCGCCACACAGCGAACCGCCGCTGGACCGTGATCGCGTGGTCGGGGTTCAGCCGCGGTCTGCCGCTTCGTCACCACGAGCCGCGCTGCCCTGCCGTCGCGTGTCGTCACACAGCGGATCTCCCGCACGGGCCGCGGGTCGGCGCGCCCGGCACGACGGACGCCTTACATCGTACGGGACCGAGGCCGAAACCGGTTCGGCAGCACATCGATTCGCGGAGAATTCGCTGCGGCTGGTGCTCGAGGTGCTCGACGGCAGGCGGCCGGTGGCGCAGGTGCGGCCGCTGACCTCCGCGCCGGTGTTCGCCGCGCTGGAGACACTGGCCCGCACCGCGCACCGGGGCGCCGCGCTCGGCCCGGCCCAGCTGACCAAGATCGGCATTGCGCCCGCGGGGCCGAAAACCGCCGAGGTATACGGCACCTATCAGCGTGGCCACCGCGTCTTCGCGGTCGCGGCCCGGGTCGCGTTGCATCGCACGGGCTGGCAGCTGACCGCGTTCCGCGTACTGTGAGTACCAGGGCGGACGACACGGCAGGCGCCCCGGTGCCGGGTGGCTACGCAGGCTCGTTGCTGCGGTGCGACCGAACACCGCTGCTTGTCGACGCCTACGATCGGCACCGCATTACCATGAACCGAGCAGCGGATCGCGTGCCCGGCGCGCGAGCCCGCACGCCGGCCGGGCGCCCGCCCTCGGCCCGGCGCCGATCGACACGAATGACACACCGACCAGAGGACTGACGAGACCCGTGCCTGCGCTGACACTGACGAGGTTGCTACGGATTGGTGAGGGTCGCATGGTCAAGCGGCTCGCCAACTTCGCCGACCAGGTTCTCGAACTCGAGTCGGAGTACGAACAGCTCACCGACGCCGAGTTGCGCGCCAAGACCGACGAGTTCCGCGAGCGCTACTCCGACATGGTCGAGCAGGGCCACTCCGATCCGCTCGGCGCGCTGATGGCCGAGGCCTTCGCGGTCGGCAGGGAGGCATCCTGGCGGGTGCTGAACCAGAAGCACTACAAGGTGCAGATCATGGGCGGCGCCGCGCTGCACACCGGCAACATCGCCGAGATGAAGACCGGTGAGGGCAAGACGCTCACCTCGGTGCTGCCCGCCTACCTGAACGCGATCAGCGGCGACGGCGTGCACATCGTCACCACCAACGACTACCTCGCCAAGCGCGACTCCGAGTGGATGGGCCGGGTGCACCGCTTCCTCGGGCTCGAGGTCGGCGCGATCCTGTCCGGCATGACCCCCGCGCAGCGGCGCGTGGCCTACGGCGCCGACATCACCTACGGCACGAACAACGAGTTCGGCTTCGACTACCTGCGCGACAACATGACGCACTCGCTCGAGGATCTCGTGCAGCGCGGCCACAACTTCGCCGTGGTCGACGAGGTCGATTCCATCCTGATCGACGAGGCGCGCACCCCGTTGATCATCTCCGGTCCGGCCGACGCCTCCAGCAAGTGGTACGCCGAATTCGCGCGCATCGCACCGCTGTTGAAGAAGGACCTGCACTACGAGGTCGACATCAAGAAGCGCACCATCGGCGTGCACGAGGCGGGCGTGGAGTTCGTCGAGGATCAACTCGGCATCGACAACCTGTACGAGGCGGCCAACTCGCCGCTGGTGAGCTACCTGAACAACGCCATCAAGGCCAAGGAGCTCTACACCCGCGACAAGGACTACATCGTCCGCGACGGCGAAGTGATCATCGTCGACGAGTTCACCGGCCGCATCCTGGTCGGCCGTCGCTACAACGAGGGCATGCACCAGGCGATCGAGGCCAAGGAGAAGGTCGAGATCCAGCCGGAGAACCAGACCCTGGCGACGATCACGCTGCAGAACTACTTCCGCCTCTACGACAAGCTGTCCGGCATGACCGGTACCGCCGAGACCGAGGCCGCCGAGCTGCACCAGATCTACAACCTCGGCGTGGTCCCGATCCCGACGAACCGGCCGATGATCCGCCAGGACCAGTCCGACCTGATCTACAAGACCGAAGAGGCCAAGTTCGCCGCCGTGGTCGACGACGTCGTCGAGCGGCACGAACGCGACCAGCCGGTGCTGATCGGCACCACCAGCGTCGAGCGCTCGGAGTACCTGTCCAAGCAGTTCACCAAGCGCGGCGTCGCGCACACGGTGCTGAACGCCAAGTTCCACGAGAACGAGGCCGCGATCATCGCCGAGGCAGGCCGCCCCGGCGCGGTGACCGTCGCGACGAACATGGCGGGCCGCGGTACCGACGTCGTGCTCGGCGGTAACCCGGACATCATCGCCGACCTCATCCTGCGCAAGGAGGGCCTGGACCCGGTCGAGACGCCGGAGGCCTACCAGCAGGCCTGGCTGCCGACGCTGGAACAGGTCAAGTCGCAGACCAAGGCCGACGCCGACCGGGTGCGCGAGGCGGGCGGGCTCTACGTGCTCGGCACCGAGCGGCACGAATCGCGGCGCATCGACAACCAGCTGCGCGGTCGTTCCGGTCGTCAGGGCGACCCGGGTGAGTCGCGGTTCTACCTGTCGCTGGGTGACGAGCTGATGCGCCGGTTCAACGGCGCCGCGCTGGAAGCGATCATGACCCGGCTCAACCTGCCCGACGATGTGCCGATCGAGGCCAAGATGGTCTCCAAGGCGATCAAGAGCGCGCAGACCCAGGTCGAGCAGCAGAACTTCGAGATCCGCAAGAACGTGCTCAAGTACGACGAGGTGATGAACCAGCAGCGCACCGTCATCTACGGCGAGCGCAACCGGATCCTGCGCGGCGAGGACATGGAGGGCCAGGTCCAGGAGATGATCACCGACGTGATCACCGCCTACGTCGACGGCGCCACCGCGGAGGGCTACGTCGAGGACTGGGATCTGGACAAGCTGTGGACCGCGCTCAAGACGCTGTACCCGGTGAGCATCCGGCATCAGGACCTGACCGGTGAGACCGCCGTCGGCGACGCGGGCGATCTGACCCGCGAGGAACTGCTCGAGGCGCTGCTCGACGACGCGCACGAGGCCTACGCGCGCCGCGAGGCCGAGATCGACGGACTGGCCGGCGTCGGCAGCATGCGCAATCTCGAACGGCAGGTGCTGCTTTCGGTGCTGGACCGCAAGTGGCGCGAGCACCTCTACGAGATGGACTACCTCAAGGAGGGCATCGGCCTGCGCGCCATGGCCCAGCGCGATCCGCTGGTGGAGTACCAGCGCGAGGGCTTCGACATGTTCTCGGCGATGCTCGACGGCCTGAAGGAGGAGTCGGTCGGCTTCCTGTTCAACCTGCAGGTCGAGGTGCAGCAGCCGCAGCCGGAGGGCGTCTCGGTGGACGCGGGCCTGCGCTCGCCGGTCGGCGCGATGGCGGCCGCGCCGCGCCCGCTGCCCACCGACGAGGCCCCCGTCGGCAACGGCAGCGCCGCACCGGCGGCGTTGCGCGCCAAGGGCATCGACGACCCCAACCGGCGTGGCTTCAGCTACTCGGGCCCGACCGAGGGCGGTGGCCGCGCGGTGCACAGCGACGCCGAGGAGTACGGCGACGAGGACACCGGCAACACCACCCGGCGCGAACGCCGCGAGGCGGCCCGTGCCCAGGCCAAGCCGAAGCGCGCCCCGAAGCCGCGACGCAGGCACTGACCCCGGCGAAACGCGAAGGCGCCCAAGGACTCAGGTCCCTGGGCGCCTTCGCCGTTCACGGCCGATCCGCGCCGCTCCCGCGGCCGATGCGGTGGAAGAACCTGGTCGGACGCTGTGCGGGGGCGCCGGTTCGATGCCCACGGTGAGATCGCCTTTTGTCCCGGAATCGGCACGGCGCGCGAGGATCAGGCGTAGTTTTTGCTCGCGTGGACCGGAGCACAGTTGAGGCATGGGTCGGCGCATACGAACGGGCTTGGCGGGCGCCGGGCACCGACACGCTCGGCGACCTCTTCGCCCCCGAGATCGGCTATCTGGTTTCGCCATGGGCGGAGCCGCTCACCGGACTACCCGCGCTCGCGAAATTCTGGGAATCGGGTCGCGACGGCCCGGACGAGTCGTTCTCGATCGACCCCGAGGTCGTCGCGGTGGACGGCAGCACCGCGGTGGTCCGGGCCGAGGTGGATTACCCCGAACAACCCGCACGCTGGCGTGACCTGTGGATTTTGCGCTTCGACGAGCAGGGCCGCTGCACCTGGTTCGAGGAATGGCCCTTCGCCCCCGGCCAGCCCGACGGTCAGGAGCACCCCTAGCCCACACTCCCGAGCTGACCAGTTGATCATTGGGGAAGTTCCCCACTGATCAACGCTCCTGGGTGATCCACACGGGCCATCGGGGCGAGATCTATCGCGGTCTCGACTGAGTAGCGCGTTCTGCTAATAGTTTTCGTTGGTGTTCAACGCGGTGAGCAGGACGCGGATGGCCGCGACCCGGCGTTGTTTGCCGGGCAGCTGATCGAGGGCGCATTCGGGATCGGCGGGCGGGCCGAGGTGGGTGCAGCCGCGGGGGCAGTCCTCGATGGCGGCGGCGAGGTCGCTGAAGGCGGCGACCACGTCGTCGGGGGTGATGTGGGCCAGGCCGAAGGAGCGCACGCCCGGGGTGTCGATCACCCAGCCGCCCGCGGGCAGCGGCAGCGCGACCGACTGGGTGGAGGTGTGCTTGCCCTTGCCGACGCCGGACACCGCGCCGACGGCCCGATACGCGTCCGGCACAAGACGATTCACCAGGGTCGACTTGCCGACACCGGAGTGGCCGATGAACGCGGTGAGCCGATCGTGCAGTAGCTCGAGCACCGGTTCGAGCGGGTCCTCGATTCCGCCGTAGACGATGGTGAGTTCGAGATCGGCGAAGGCGGACGCGAATTCGGATTCGGCGTCCAGATCGTGCTTGGTCAGGCACAGCACCGGTCGCAGCCCGCCCGCGTACGCGGCGACCATGCAGCGCTCGACGAATCCGGTGCGCGGCGGCGGGTCGGCCAAGGCGACGACGATGAACAGCTGCTCGGCGTTGCCGACCACGATGCGCTCGAACGGATCGGTGTCATCGGCGGTGCGCCGCAACACCGTTCGACGCTCGGTGACCCGCACGATCCGGGCCAGCGTGTCCGGTTTGCCGGACAGGTCGCCGACCACGTCGACCTGGTCGCCGACCACGATGGGGGTGCGACCCAGTTCCCTGGCGCGCATGGCGACGATCTGCTTGCCCGGATCGTCGCCGAGCACGCAACCCCAGCGGCCCCGGTCCACCGACACCACCATGGCGGCTTGCGCATCACTGTGCTGCGGACGGGTTTTCGTGCGCGGACGCGAACTCTTGCCCGGGCGCACCCGGACGTCGGATTCGTCGTACTCGCGCTTTCTCAGTGTGCCGCCTCCTGATCGGCCGACGTGGAGTCGAGCATCTGCTGCCACAGCGCGACGAAGTTCGGCAGCGTCTTGGCGGTGGTGCCGATGTCCTCGATCTCGACGCCGGGCACGCGCAGGCCGAGAATCGCTCCGGCCGTTGCCATTCGGTGATCGGCGTAGGAGTGCCAGCGGCCGCCGTGCAGCGCGGCGGGCACGATCTCCAGCCCGTCCTCGGTCTCGGTGACTTTGCCGCCGAGCCGGTTGATCTCGGTGGAAAGCGCGGCGAGCCGGTCGGTTTCGTGGCCGCGCAGGTGCGCGATGCCGCGCAGCACGGAGGGGGAGTCGGCCAGCGCGGCCAGCGCGGCGACGGTGGGCGTGAGCTCGCCGACGTCGTGCAGGTCGATGTCGATGCCCGCCAATCGATCCGGGCCGTGCACGGTGAGCACGCCGTCGAAGATCCGCGCCTCGGCGCCCATCCGGACCAGGATCTCGCGGATCACGTCGCCGGGCTGGGTGGTCAGCCGCGGCCAGTGCGGGATGCGCACCTCGCCACCGGTGACCGCGGCAGCCGCGAGAAACGGTGTGGCATTGGACAGATCGGGTTCGACATCCCATTCGACCGCGCGGATCGGGCCGGGCGTGACGACCCAGGTCTGGGCTTTGCGGCTGTCCGCGGGCGTTTGCACCCGCACGTCCGCGCGGCGCAGCATCTCTACGGTCATCTCGATGTGCGGCATCGAGGGCAGCGCCTTGCCGTCGTGGTGGACGGTCAGCCCCTCGTCGAACCGGGCCGCCGACAGCAGCAGGCCCGAGACGAACTGCGAGGACCCGGACGCGTCGATGGTGACCGTGCCGCCGCGCAGCCCGCCCTTGCCGTGCACCGTGAACGGCAGCGCGTCGCCGTCGATCTCGGCGCCGAGGGCGCGCAGCGCGCCCAGGATGGTGCTGAGCGGGCGGACCCGGGCCTGCGCGTCGCCGTCGAAGGCGACCTCGCCGGTGGCCAGCGCGGCCACCGGCGGCAGGAACCGCATCACGGTGCCCGCGAGGCCGCAGTCCACGGTGCCCCCGCGCAGCGCGGCCGGGGTGACGGTGAGCGTGTCACCGTCACCCTCGATGACCGCGCCCAGCGCGGTGAGCGCGGCGATCATCAGGTTGGTATCGCGGCTGCGCAGCGCCCCCGACAGGGTCGATGGCCCGTCCGCGAGGGCGGCCAGGATCAAGGCCCGGTTCGTGATCGATTTCGATCCGGGCAGGGTCACGGTCGCGTGCACAGGGACATCGACATGGGGCGCTGGCCAGAAACTCACGTGTTCCATCTTCTCAGCTCGCCCCGGTGCACACGCGGGCGGTGCTGCCTACTTGTGCCTGCCGTGCAGGAACGGCACCAACTTGCGCAGCAGCTTCATGGTGGACTGGGTCCGCGAGTAGCTGAGCAGCGCCATACCGGGAATCGCGAAGCGCTGCACCGCGATCGAGTGCGGCCGGGAGAACTCGCGCAGGCCGGGCTCGCCGTGGATGCGGCCGATGCCGGAGTCGCCGACGCCGCCGAACGGCAGGCCGGGGATGGCCGCGAAGGCGAGTACCGAGTTCACCGAGGTGGCCCCGACGCGCAGCCGGCGCGCGATCTCCAGCCCGTGCTTCTTGGAGTAGACCGCCGAGGACAACCCGTAGCGGTTGTTGTTCGCCAGCTCGACCGCCTCGTCCACGCCGTCGACGGTGCGGATGGTGACTGTCGGCCCGAAGGTCTCCTCCTGCACGGCCTGCGACTGCTCGTCCACGTCGACCAGCACGACCGGCTCGATGAACGGCGCCTTCACCGATTCCGGGCCGCCGAGCACGGCGGTGCCACCGTTGTTCAGCGCGTCGGCGATGTGCTTGCGCACGATATCGATCTGGCTCGGCATGGTCATCGGGCCGTAGGCGGCGCCCGCGCCCGCGCCGGGGCCGATCTTCTCCAGGATCTTCTTGACCTCGGCGATGAACTCCTCGCGGACCGAGCGGTCCACATACACCCGCTCCACACCCGCGCAGGTCTGGCCGCTGTTGGCGGTGGCGCCCCAGGCGACCGCGTCGGCGGCGGCCTGCACGTCGGCGTCCGCCGCGACGATCACCGCGTCCTTGCCGCCGCACTCCAGCAGCACCGGCGTCAGGTTCTCGGCGGCGGCCGCCATGATCCGCTTGCCGGTCGCGGTGGAGCCGGTGAACGCGATCTTGTCGATATCGGACTTGACCAGCGCCGCGCCGGTCGCGCCGTAGCCGTTGATCGTGATGAACACGCCCTCGGGCAGTTCCGGGTTGGCCTTGGCGAACGCCTCGGCGAGGAAATTGCCGATGCCGGTGGAGTATTCGCTCGGCTTGAACACCACGGTGTTGCCCGCCGCCAGCGCGTAGCCGATCGATCCGTTCGGCGTGTAGACCGGGTAGTTCCACGGCCCGATGACGCCGACGACGCCGAGCGGGCGCTGTTCGACCCGGGCAGCGAAGTTCGACATGAACGCGCCGGGCGAGACCTTCTTCGGCGACAGCAGTTTCTTCGCGTTCTTGGCGGCCCAGGCGATGTGCTCGAGCGCGAGCATCAGTTCCAGGAACGCGTCGTCGAGCGGCTTGCCGTTCTCGGCGTGGATCAGCGCGCAGAATTCGTCGGAGTCCGCGACCAGCCGGCTCGACCAGCGCAGCAGGTGGGTGCGCCGCTCGTCGAAGCTCAGCGCGCCCCAGGTGGCGGCGGCCTTGCGGGCCTTCGCGACGGCCGCGTGCACCGCCGCCTCGTCGGCGATCGGATAGGTGCCGATGACCTCGCCCGTGGCGGGATCGACCGACGTGAGTGCCGTGTCGTGGTCGGCCGGTTTGATGTCGGTGGATGTCACGGTGAGTCTTCTCCTCTTGCCGGTGGATGCTCGGGCGACGGCGGCCCGTGGTGCTCCAGGCGGTGGCCGGTCGGTGCGCATGCGTCAGCGGAAGGGCACGATCAACCCCCATCCGCTGAGAGAATGTTAGGTCAAAACTCTCAACAGGTCACCAGCTATGGACCAATTGTCCATGAGGTTGTCGGTGTGGGGTGGGAGTATCGGAATATGTGCGGACGATATGCGACCACCACCGACCCTGGCAGGCTCGCGGTCGAGCTGGACGCGATCGATGAGACCGACGGCGCGGGCGCGGGCAACTACACCAATTACAACGTCGCCCCGACCACCCAGATCCTCACCGTGGTGGAACGCCACGAACACGGTCACCGGGACGACGAGCCCAAACTGCGCCTGCGCCGGATGCGCTGGGGCCTGATCCCGGTGTGGACCAAGGCCGCAGAGCCCGGCGTGCCGGTGAAGGGCAAGCCGCTGTTCAACGCGCGCGCCGACAAGGCCGCGACCACCAATTCGTTCCGTGACGCCGTGAAGTATCGGCGCTGCCTGGTGCCGATGGACGGTTGGTACGAATGGGTGGTCGAACCCGACGCCGGCGCGAAAGGCAGGGTGGCCAAGCAGCCGTTCTTCATGGCGCAGGCCGACGGCTCCCGGCTGTACATGGCCGGGCTGTGGTCGGTGTGGCGCGACCGGTCGCTGCCCGAGAGCGAGCCGCTGCTCTCGTGCACCATCCTGACCACCGACGCGGTCGGCGACCTGACCCGCATCCACGATCGGATGCCGCTGCCGATGCCGCGGGAGCACTGGGACGCCTGGTTGGACCCGGACCACCCCGCGCCCGCGAGCCTGCTGGAGACGCCAAGCGAGGCGGCCGTAGCGGGCATCGTGGCGCGGCCGGTCCCCGCGCTGGTGAACAGCGTGAAGAACAACGGACCCGAGTTGCTCGCGCAGGTGTCGGAAAAGGAAGCGGCCGAGCAGATCAGCTTGCTCTGATCCGCTCGGCCGCGTGCCCGCTCACCCGAAGGGCTCGGTCAGAGCGAGCACTTCACCGACGGGAGCGCGATGTTCAACCCGCATTTGATGGCGCCGGTGGTCAGGTCGATCACCTTGTTGACCAGGCCGCCGCCGAGTTTCTCGGCCTTGTCGGCCTTCTTGTCCGGGCTCTCGGTGGCGCCGTCGATCTGGATCACCGTGGGCGGGGCGGCCTGAGCCACGGCGCTGCCCGGCGCCACCACGGCGCAGGCGAGGGCGAAGGTTCCGAGCAGGGCGACGATCATGGAGCGCACACGCGGTTGCGCGGGCATTTCGCATCACATCCTCGAGTCGGACGAATCTGGCTCGTCCATTGACGCACAGGTTGTCGCGAATTCCCGGCTTTACACCGTCCGTATCGTGGCGGTCACCGCGGCGGCCAGCCGGATCAGCTCGGCGGGGGCCAGTTCGATCTCCAGGCCGCGGCGTCCCGCGCTGCACAGGACGCGGTCCCAGGACAGCGCGGAGTCATCGATCACCGTCGGCAACGGCTTGCGCTGCCCGAGCGGGGAGATCCCGCCGAGCACGTAGCCGGTGCTCCGCTCGGCCTTCACCTTGTCCGCCATGCTCGCCTTGGGCGCGCCGAGCGCGGCCGCGGCGGCCTTGAGCGACAACGTGTTCGGCACCGGGAGCACCGCGACCGCGAGCGTTCCCGTGGACAGTTCGATGACCAGCGTCTTGAAGATCTGCGCCGCGTCCAGTCCCAGGCTCGCGGCGAGCGCGTCCACCGCCTCGGTCCCGTAGGAGTCCGACCGTGGGTCGTGGGTGTAGGCGTGCACGCGATGATCCACCCGTGCCTTGGTCAGCGCGCGCACCGCCGGTGTAGAGCCTCCTGCCATGGCGCACACCTTAACGGCGCGCGCACTCGCGACGGCAGCGATTTTCCGGCGTGCGCGCCCGCGGCGGGAACACCGGACCGCCCGCGCATGTTGCAAGCGGATACACAGTGCTCGGCCAGGTCGAAAGGCCCGCCGGCCGCCTATGAATCGGCCCGTGAACGACGTGAAGGAGATGTCGGTGCCCTTGCTGCTCGACGAACGTCCGGTGCGGACGAGGACCTCGCCGATGGATGCCGGATTCCCGGTCGCGATGCCGTTGCCGGTAGATTTGGCAGGTACGGCGATCGAAGGGACAGGTGTGACGAGCGACGATGACGTGGTGACCGACGGTGTCGGTGCCGCCGCGGTCGACGATACCGAGCTGGCCCAGCGGTTCGAGCGTGACGCGCTCCCGCTGCTCGACCAGCTCTACGGTGCCGCGCTGCGGATGACCAGGAACCCGGCCGACGCCGAGGACCTGGTGCAGGAGACCTACGTCAAGGCGTTCCAGGGGTTCAAGTCCTTCAAGGAGGGCACCAACCTGCGTGCCTGGCTGTATCGGATCCTGACCAACACCTACATCAACTCCTACCGCAAGAAGCAGCGCCAGCCCGCGCAGTACCCGACCGACGAGATCACCGACTGGCAGCTGGCGGCCACCGCCGAGCACACCTCACAGGGTCTGCGCTCGGCCGAGGTCGAGGCGTTGGACGCGCTGCCCGACGACGACATCAAGGCCGCGTTGCAGGAGCTGCCGGAGGAATTCCGGATGGCCGTGTACTACGCCGACGTCGAAGGCTTCCCGTACAAGGAAATCGCCGACATCATGGGCACCCCCATCGGTACCGTGATGTCCCGGCTGCACCGCGGCCGCAAGCAGCTCAAGGGTTTGCTCGCCGACGTGGCGCGCGAACGTGGATTCAATCGTTCGGGGGAACGCCAGGAGGTTAAGCAGTGACTGAGCGTGACCCCGACATGGATCTCGACTGCACCGCCGTGCTCACCGATATCTGGCTGATGCTCGACGGGGAATGCAACGAGGAGACCCGTGCTCGGTTGCAGCACCACATGGACCATTGCTCGCCCTGCATCGAGGCCTACGGCATCGAGGAGAAGATCAAGGGCCTGCTGAGCCGCAAGTGCGGCGGCGACCGCGCCCCCGAAGGTCTACGGGACCGGCTGACCATCGAGATCCGACGCTCGGTCACCGTCACCGCGGTCGAGACCCAGCGAGCCGAGACCTCCGACTCCTGAGTCGCCCCCCGAATAATCGTTACGTGCGGCCCGCCTCCGATGAGGCGGGCCGCACGAGTAACTCAAGAGTTGGGTCGCTTGCCGTGGTTGGCCGCGTTGCCCTTGCGACTACGCTTCTTACGTCCGCGCTTACCCATAAGTAGTCTCCCTTCTGATTGAAGGCCATTGTTTCATGTGTGGTTGGCTGTAGTTCCAGCGGATGCAGGCCGCGCGGCAGGGCGGTTCGTTCCGGCGAGCGAGCTGTCCGACCAACCGAGTGAATGGGGTGTCATGGCTGAGGAAGTGCTCGCGGAGCTGGTGTCGGTGGTCTATCAGGTCGTGGCCAAGGTCGGGGATGTCGTGCGCGAGGGGGACACCTTGGTCATCTTGGAGTCGATGAAGATGGAGATCCCGGTGCTGGCCGAGGTCGGTGGGACGGTGACCTCGATCGGCGTCGAAGAGGGCGACGCCATCAAGGCGGGCCATCTGATCGCTGTGATCTCCTGAGCGACTGCGGCGGTAGAACCCGATGGCGACTCTGAGTGAACTTCTAGCCGAACACACCGATCTACCCGGCGTCGCCGTGGATCATTTGCAGCGGGTGGTGGGTGATTGGCAGCTGCTCGCCGATCTCTCGTTCGCCGATCTGCTGTTGTGGGTCGGGGCGGGTCCGATCGCGGAGGGCGCCGACATCGTGTGTGTCGCGCAGTGCCGTCCGACGACCGCGCCGACCGTGCACCAGGAGGATCTGGTTGGCACGTTGGCGTTGCAGGCCGATCATCCGCAGGTGTTCGACGCGTTGATGTCGGGCAAGATCGTGCGGGCCGATCACGACGTGGAGACCTCCGGGGTCTATCACCCCACCCCGGTGCACGCGGTGCGTGAGGCGATCCCGGTGCGCTGCGGCGACGATGTGATCGCGGTGCTGAGCCGGGATACCGACGTGCAGCGTTCCCGGGTGCGCAGCACGCTCGAAATCGCCTATGTCGCTTGCGCGGACGACCTGTGCCAGATGATCGCCGACGGCACCTTCCCGACCACCGAGGACCGCGCGGCCACGCATTCGAGTCCGCGCGCCGGCGACGGTTTCATCCGGCTCGATACCGCGGGCATCGTCGTCTACGCCAGCCCGAACGCGCTGTCGGCCTATCACCGGATGGGATTGCAGGCCGATCTGGCAGGCCAGGATCTGGCGGTGCTGACTCGTTCGCTGATCACCGACCCGTTCGATGCGCAGGAGGTGGTCGGGGACATCCAGGCCGCGCTCGCCGGGCGCACCGGGCGCCGGATGGAGGTGGAGGCGCGTGGCGCGACCGTGCTGCTGCGCACCCTGGTGTTGCGCCCGCACGGGGAGCTGGCCGGGGCCGCGGTGCTGGTGCGTGATGTCACCGAGGTCAAGCGCCGCGACCGCGCGCTGCTCAGCAAGGACGCCACCATCCGGGAGATCCACCACCGGGTGAAGAACAACCTGCAGACCGTCGCGGCGCTGTTGCGTCTGCAGGCGCGCCGGACCGAGAACGAGGAGGCGCAGGTCGCGCTGACCGAGTCGGTGCGCCGGGTCACCTCGATCGCCTCGGTGCACGAGATGCTGTCGATGTCGGTGGACGAAGAGGTCGACCTGGACGAGGTGGTGGACCGGCTGCTGCCGATCATGGCCGATGTGGCGACGGTGCACACCGCGCGGATCAAGGTGCGCCGGGCGGGCTCGCTGGGTGTCTTCTCCGCGGAGCGGGCCACGCCGCTGGTGATGGTGTTGACCGAGCTGGTGCAGAACGCGATCGAGCACGCCTTCGATTCGGGCGAGAACGGTTCGGTGACAATCCGTTCCGAGCGGTCGGCGCGCTGGCTCGATGTGATCATCAGCGATGACGGACGCGGTCTGCCCGCCGGATTCAGCCTGGAGTCCTCCGATCGGCTCGGCCTGCAGATCGTGCGGACGTTGGTCACCGCCGAGCTCGGCGGTTCGATCGGTCTGCATCCCGGTGCGGACATCGGGACCGACGCCGTGCTGCGGGTGCCGCTCGGGCGACGTTCGGGCCGTTAGGTGCTACTTCGTCGGATGCCTTGGGGCACAAGATAGCCCGGCACCTCTGGGGTGCCGGGCTGAAATGCGCTTACCGGACCGGGCTGACGGGTCCGGTAAAACCGAACGTCTGCTCAGACGACGGTGCGTGTGCGTGTGCGCGCATTGCGACGCTTCAGCGCCCGACGCTCGTCCTCGCTCATACCGCCCCACACGCCGGCATCCTGTCCGGACTTCAGGGCCCAGGACAGGCAGTCAGCGGTAACGGGGCAGCGAGCGCAGACCAGCTTGGCATCGGCAATCTGCGCGAGCGCAGGACCGCTGTTACCCACCGGGAAAAACAGTTCGGGGTCCTCGTCGCGACAGATGGCCTTGTGGCGCCAGTCCATTCCTCTGCTCCTTTGCTGGGCGCCGCAAAGGGCGCCGACGGTTTGTGGATCGTTCACTTGTGCGACTCGAATGTTTCCGCACGGTTGCTTGTGAATGCTTTCACGAACACCGTAGATGTCAATAGGTATCTGGTGCACCGTGGGGAAGCTCACGCTCAACGGCTCCCGCTGGGGGAACCTGCCCGGTCCTTTGTACTCGCTCTACCCGGTTTTCGCAGCGCAACCACGATGTTTTTCGTGCGTTTTCTGCATCAGGCTGGTCGCGGCGCCACGACGTCCAGGACGGCGGGCACCGCCGTGAAATCCACCACGTTGCGCTTGCCGATAAAGTCGCCATCGATTTGCAGACCGATGGGTTCCTTTGTCTCGATACGCACGGACGGAACGTTGTCCTCACGAAACAAATTGCGGGACTTGGGGTTTCCATCGACGGCCAAAAGCTGTCTGGCAAGCAGCAGTGTAGGCAGTACTGCCATCGAACGCACGGCAAACACGCCGAGACCTGTTTCGAACCTGGTGCCCGGGTTGGTGTGCACCGGAGTGGTGTTCAGGTAGGTCCACGGGGTGGTGTTCGTTACGAAGGCGTAATGCACCTCGTCGACGGGTTCGTGGCCCGGGATTTCGATCCGGACGGACGGTTCCTTTCGCCGGGCCCGGAAAAACTGTCGCACAGTTGTTCGAAGATATCGGGCGGGCGTCGCGGTTTTTCCGTCCGCGCGACTTTCGTCGATGGCCTCGCACACATTGGCGTCCAGTCCGACGCCCGCGCTGAAAGTGAACCAGCGGTCGTCGGCCAGGCCCAAGCCGATGCGCCGATCTTTGTCCAGGGTGAGCAGATCGATGAGCTGGTTGGTGGCGGTCACCGGGTCGGGGGAGATGCCGAGCGCCCGCGCGAACACGTTCGCCGAGCCGCCGGGGATCACGCCGAGGCGGGGCAGCCAGGCCTGGCCGTCGTTGAGCTCGGGCAGCGGTAGGAAGCCGTTGATGGTCTCGTTGACCGTCCCGTCGCCGCCGTGCACGACGATCAGGTCCATCTCGTTGGTCGCGGCCCACTGGGCCAGTTCGGCGGCGTGGCCGCGATGCTGGGTGTGCGCGACGGTCAGCTGGGTGCGGCTCTCCAGCGCGTGCGCCAGCAGGTCCCGCGTCGCCGGCGTCGTCGAGGTGGCATTCGGATTCACGATCAGCAGGGTCCGCACGCCACGCAGCTTAATTGGCCGCCGAACCGGTCCGAAAAGCCGCTGAACCGGACCGGCCGCGAGGCGGGCGCCCGGCAGCGGCATCGGCTCCTGCTCCGCCTTGCCGGGCGGCGAGCTGAACCGCGGCGGCATCCGGCCGGACTTCGGCGCACGGCCTAGGCTTGGCGGGTGGCTGAAATCGGTAGAGGTGACGGTTCCGCTGGCGTGCCGAGGACGGTGCGTGGGGCGGGCGCACTGGTGACACTGGAGGGCGGCGTCGCGGTGATCGTGGCGCTGGTGTTGATCGTGCGCGGGCTGCTCGGCGCCGACCAGACGGCGACCAGCGGGTACGGCACCGCCGCCTGGTTCGGCATTCTCGGCGGCGCCGTGCTCGCCGCTGGTATCGGCCTGCTGCTCGGAAAGCGTTGGGGCCGTGCGATCGCGGTCATCGCGCAACTACTGCTGCTCCCGGTCACCTGGTCGCTGCTCACCGACTCGCATCAGCCGCTGCTCGGCGCGGTGCTCGGTGTCGTGGCGCTGGGCAGCCTGATCCTGCTGTTCGCCCCGGCCTCGACCCGGTGGATGGCCGAGGACTACGGCGTCGAACCGGAGTAACGTCCCGCAGTCCTGGCTGGTCACCGCGTCCGCCAGGTCCTGTCTCATAAGTCCCATCCGGCGCCTCCGGTGCGACCTATGAGACACGGCCTAACGCCGCGCGGCACAGCGAGTCGGCGCGCCGTGTGGTCTCCGGCAGGCGATAGGCCGGGGCGAGGGCGAGCACCTGCGCGCACGCGGTGTCGAGATCGATGCGATGGCCGATCGAGACGAAGACGGGCTTCACGCCCGCCCTGGTGCGCAGCGCGCTGCCGACGACCTCGCCGTCGATGGTGACGTCGGTGCGCGCGCCGCGCTCGGGGCCGGGTTCGGCGTAATCGCCCCAGACCGACTTCGCGACGCCGACGGCGGGCACCCCGGTGAGCACGCCGATGTGACAGGCGAAGCCGAGGCGGCGCGGATGCGCCAAACCCTGTGCGTCACAGACCAACAGGTCGGGCGGCGTGGTGAGCTGCGCCAAAGCCCGCATGGTGGTGGGCAGTTCGCGGAAGGCGAGCAGTCCGGGGTAGTACGGAAAATGTGAGACACCGTGCGCGACAGCGGTTTCCACGGTCTCTAGCGTGGTCGCGTCCAGCACCACCACCGCGGCCGCCACCGCGCCGGTCTCGGCATAGGCGCAGTCGAGTCCGGCGACCCGGCGGAATTCGCCTGCCGGGCCGGATGTTTCGACCTTCGTGCGCAGGTCGTCCTGGATCGCGATGGCCTGCTCCGGCGTCGTCGGCCATGCGGTCTCGTCGAGATGTGCGAGCCATGTCATCGTCGGTGTGCTTACTGCCCGTCCTTGGCCAGCCGGTCGAGCGCCGCACCGGAGAGTCGATAGCCGACCCACTCGTCTTGCGCTGCCGCGCCGAGGGATTCGTAGAAATCGATGGACGGGGTGTTCCAGGTCAGCACCGACCAGGACAGGCGGCTGTAGCCGTGCTCGACCGCCTCCTGCGCCAGCGCGGTGAGCAGCGCCTTGCCGTAGCCTTTGCCTCGGGTCTGCGGCTTGACGTACAGGTCCTCCAGGTAGATCCCGTGCACGCCGTCCCAGGTGGAGAAGTTGAGGAACCAGATCGCGCAGCCGACCAGCTCGCCGTCCTCGCTCACCACATGCCCGAACACCTTCGGCTCCGGCCCGAAAAGGGCGGTGTCGAGCTGAGTTTCGGTGATCGTGCACTCCTCGCGCGCCTTCTCGTACTCGGCCAGATCCTCGATGAGGCGGACCAGTCCCGGCACGTCGGCGGGGACGGCGCGGCGCAGTTCTACAGTCACAGTGTTGCTCCGTTGCTGGTGGGAACGAGATTGTGCGCGTGCACGGTACGCACTCGGTGCTCATAGCCGAGCACGGTCAGCGCGCCGGTCGACATGGCGAACCGGCGGCCCTCCGTGAGCTCGAATTCGGCCCAGCGGGCGATCAGCGCCCTGGAGAAGTGTCCGTGCCCGACGAGCACGATATCGCGTTCGGGCAGTTGGGGTTCCACCGAGGCGAGCACCCGATCGGCCCGCGCGCGCACCGCGTCGGCGGACTCGCCGCCCGGCACCGTGCCGGTCCAGATGGTCCAGCCTGGCGCGCTCTCGCGGATCTCGGGGGTGGTCAAGCCCTCGTAGTCGCCGTAGTCCCACTCCGCCAGGTCGTCGTCGACCGCGGTGATCGTGAGCCCGGCCAGCTCGGCGGTGCGCAGCGCGCGCCTGCGCGGGCTGGCCAGCACCAGCGGGTCACGCAGCCCCAGCGCGGCCAGCAGCGGACCGGCCGCCCTGGCCTGCGCCTCGCCGTGCTCGGTGAGCGGCACGTCGGTCTTGCCGGTATGGCGGTGCCCGGTGGACCAGGCGGTCTCGCCGTGTCGGAGCAGCACCAGGCGGGCATCGTCGAGTACGGACATGACCCCATCATGGTTCACGCCCGCACCACCGCATTCCCCGGCCGGTATCGCAGGCGGCGGGGCGGTCAGTCCTGCTGATCCAGCGTCAGCACCACGAGCGGGAGCGGTCGCTCGATCTTGGCCTGGTATTCCGCGAGCAGCGGGTTCGCCGCCAGTGCCCAGGCCGCGAACTCGTCGTACTCCGCACCGGCGAGTGCCTTCGCCGTGCCGCGGTAGGTCGCGCCGCCGAGTTCGACGGTGACCCGCGGATCGGCCTTCACGTTGTGATACCAGGCCGGGTACTTGTCCTCGATGAACGAGCTCAGATAGAGGGTCTCGCCGCGGCGCAGCAGTCCGAGCGGGACCACGTGCTGCTTGCCGCTCTTGGCGCCCGTAGTGGTCAGCAGCAGGAGTTCGGCTCCGGCGTAGGCGCCGCCGACCTTGCCCGCACCGGCACGGAACTCCTCGATCACGCCCTCGTTCCAGTTCGCCATCTCCGCTTCGGAGAACTCCTGGTTCCATGGCGCGTCCGGATCATCGAAGGAGGTGATCTCGCGCTGCTCGGCCGCCGCGTCGTCGCTGTTCGTCATACAGACAGTGTGGCCCACCCCACCGACACCTCGGGCGTCGCCGATCGGCGGGGGTGCGGCTCAGCCGAGGGCGTAGACCTCGGTGCCGCGCTGTTCCAGGATGGTCGAGCCGAGGACCGCGAGGGAGATGGGTGCGCCGCTGTAGTCGGAGCGGGCCAGTGGTACCCGGCCGACCTCGGCGCCGGAGGTGGGATCGAGGAAGGCCATCGCGCCCGCCGTCGGCAGCAGCAGCCTGCCCGCCATCATGGCCGGGCTGCCGAGCGCGCCCGCCGCGGTCCACAGCGGATCGAAGGTGGTGCCGTTCAACGCGATCACGCTGTTACCGGTGAAAACCAGGTAGGCCGAACCGATTCGGGTGGTCGTCGAGTTATCGCTGAGTGGAGCCGAAAGCTGGTGCACCACAATCGGATTACCGGTCGCGTCATAGACGGCCAGGCGCGGCGCCACGGCCTGCGCGCCCGCGGCGCCCTTGGTGCCCGGCAGATAGAGCACGATTCGGTTGTCCGACACCGCGAGCACCTTGGCGGCATCGGAATCGCTTCCGGGACCGGACAATACGTGCGAGCCGTGTTCTTCGGGGACGGTGTTGTCCTTCGGCGCCGGGTTCAGCACGGTGAGCCGCACGGCACCGTCCTCGGGGCAGCGCTCCAGCACCGCGAGCCGCGACGGGCTGGAGCCCGACGAGAGCAGCGTGCAGCCTTTGCGCGGTTGGGTTTTCACGTTCACCGGTGCGTCGACGTACCCGTACTCGAGGGTGCGCACCAGATCCGAGCGCCACATCTCCAGCCGCTTGGGCCCCTGGGCCAGCACATAGGTGCCGTCGACGGACAGGCGCACCGACGGATCCATGTAGCTGGTGCGCGCGGTGCGCCGCGCGCCGTTGTCGCCGGCCAGCAGCGTGGCCTGGCTGCACCCGCGCTGGTCCCGGTAGACCGCGACCACGGTGGTGAACTGACCCTCGATCCCGCACAGCGGCATGTCCCTGCGGTAGTACCAGAGGTCGTCGCCGGTGCGCGGATCGTGACCGGTGACCGTGCCCTCGTCGCCGGTGACGACGACGCCGCCGGAGACCAGCGCCCGTTCGCTCGCCGCGTTCGGCGCGTGCCACAGCTCGCGCAGCGAGGTGGGGAGCTGGTCGGTCGCGGCCGGTGTCGGCACGGGCGTCGTCGCGGTCACCGATTCGGTGCCGCGCGCATCGCCGCGTGCCCACACCACGACCGCCGCGACCACCACGAGCGCGGCGATCGCGACAGCGGAGATTACGTCGGCGCGCGTTCGCCGCTCGGGTGCGAGCACGATTGCGAGAGTAGCCGATCCAGTCGATCAGACCGAAGCCGTGGCGGGTTCGGCCGCGCTGCCTGCACTTTCGGTCGAACCGCCGGTGCCGTCCGCGGCGGGCTTGCGGCGGCGGCGCCTGCGCCGGGCGGGCTGCTCGCCCGACTCGGCGTCGGCGGTTTCGGCGGTGTCCGAGCCGGTCGCGGTATCCGCGGCCGCGGCGTCGGTCTCACCCGCGGGCTTGCGCCGCCTGCGCCTGCGCCGGGCGGGCTTGTCGCCGCTGTCCGCCGCGTCGGGAGCGGAGTCGTCGGGAGCCGCGTCGTCGGCGCTGTGCTCGTCGACCGGAGTGTCGCCACCGGTCTCCGCGCCGTCGATCGGCTGGCCGCGCACGGTGCGCTTGCGGTTGCGCTTGCGCGGGGTGCGCGCCGGGCGCTCCACCACGACCGCGTCCTCGTCGCGTTCGGGCTTGGCCTTGCGCACGGTGCCCGAGACACCCTCGGGGATGCCGAGATCGCTGAACAGGTGCGGCGAGCGGGAGTACGTCTCGACCGGCTCCGGGATGCCGAGGCCGAGCGCCTTGTCGATGCTCGCCCAGCGGGCCAGTTCGTCCCAGTCGATCAGGGTGACCGCGACACCGGTGCGCCCGGCCCGGCCGGTGCGCCCGATCCGGTGCACGTAGGTCTTCTCGTCCTCGGGGCATTGGTAGTTGATCACGTGCGTGACGTCGTCGATGTCGATGCCACGGGCGGCGACATCGGTCGCGACGAGCACGTCGATGGCGCCCTTGCGGAATTTGGTGAGTGCTTTCTCGCGCGCGATCTGGCCGAGGTCGCCGTGCACGGCGCCGACCGAGAAGCCGCGCTCGGCTAGATCGTCGGCGACCTTCTGCGCGGTGCGCTTGGTCCTGGTGAAGATCATGGTGGCGCCGCGGCCCTCGGCCTGCAGCACCTTGGCGATCAGCTCGCTCTTGTCCAGCGCGTGCGCGCGGTAGACGAACTGCGCGGTGCGATCGTGCACGGCCGAATCGTGCGGTTCCTCGGCCCTGATGTGGGTCGGGCGGGTCAGGAACGTACGCGCCAGGGTGATGATCGGGCCCGGCATGGTGGCCGAGAACAGCATGGTCTGGCGCTTGTCCGGGACCATGGTCAGGATGCGCTCGATGTCGGGCAGGAAGCCGAGGTCGAGCATCTCGTCGGCCTCGTCGAGCACCAGCACGCCGATCTTGCCCAGGATCAGATGATTCTGGTTCGCCAGATCCAGCAGCCGGCCCGGCGTGCCGACCACGACGTCGACGCCGGTGCGCAGCGCGGCGATCTGTGACTCGTAGGGGCGGCCACCGTAGATGGAGGCCACCTTCAGCGGTCCCTGGTGGTTGGTCAGGTACTTGCTCGCGTTCTCCAGGTCGTTGGTGACCTGGATGCACAGCTCGCGGGTCGGCACGATGACCAGCGCCCGCGGCGTGCCGTCGAGCGGGGTGGTGCCGGTGTCGGCGGTGGCGATGCGATGCAGCAGCGGCACGCCGAAGCCGAAGGTCTTGCCCATGCCGGTGCGCGCCTGGCCGATCAGGTCCTCACCGGCGAGTGCCAGCGGCAGGGTGAGTTCCTGAATGGCGAAAGTACGTTCGATACCGATCTCGTCGAGCGCGCGCACGATTTCCGCGCGCACCCCCAATTCGGCGAAAGTCGGGGCGGTGTGGGTTTCGTCCAGTTCGGCGGTCAACAGGGTGTCGGCCACTCCGGGTTCTGGTTCTACGGTGATCTTGCTCAGGTTCGTGCCTTCCTCGTAAT
Organism: Nocardia brasiliensis; assembly: GCF_011801125.1. Taxonomy (NCBI): domain Bacteria; kingdom Bacillati; phylum Actinomycetota; class Actinomycetes; order Mycobacteriales; family Nocardiaceae; genus Nocardia; species Nocardia brasiliensis. Next base: position 6,382,172 of record NZ_CP046171.1, on the reverse strand, counting down.
CGCGTCACGCGCGCACGAGGTGGGGCGGACCGGTCGGCCCGCGACGACCACGTCTCCGCCTGTGATACTCGCCCGGCCACGCTCCGGATGTCCTCGGGTGCCGCGGCTTGTGGCAGCTACCTCGCGAGACATCGGCGCGGCGCACTGGCGATGCGGATCTGGTGCGCGCACATTTTCCTGGACGACGAAAGCGCTGCTCGACAACTCGGTGCCGGGCGATCTGCGGAGTACCGCGGTGGCGGTCGACGCACAGATCTGGCAACTCCATCGAGCGAAACATTTCGTTGTCCGCTGCGATTGTAGCGTGATATTGTGCGCGGCTCGAATTGCCACCGTCGCATATTCGGATTCCGAACAACGGTTTCCCCGTGCTGTTCATCGACGTACGCTGCGCGACATGGCAATTCATCCTGCGCGGCAAATCTGGACGACGCTCGAACCGCTCCACGATGTGGTCTATTTCGGGGCCGGTGTCAAGGAGGCGGGCATCGCGATCGGGCTGCGCGGTTACTGGCAAACTTACTTCGCATTTCGGGCCGCCCCGCTCGGCGCGGTGACCGCCGCCACAGTGACGGCGACCTTTGCCGGTTTTCATCCGGATATGGTGCGCAAAGCGGTGCCCGACGCCTGGACGCGCGCCAGCCCGCGGCAGTGTCTGGACGTGCGACTCGATTTCTCGGCCACCCTGCTCAGGGGCCTCGGGGCGGGCGAGGCGGAGTGCGCCCGCGCGGTGGCGCTGCTCGCGCCGGTGCAGCGTGACGCCGATCCGACCGGCAGGCCGCTGTTCGCGGCGAACGCGGAGCTGCCGCTGCCCGCGGACCCGGTCGGCGCGCTGTGGCAGTTGGCCAGTTCGCTGCGTGAGCACCGCGGGGACGGACATATCGCCGCGCTGGTCACGCACGGCCTGACCGGACGGGAGGCGCTGATCATGCAGGTGGCGGCGGGCAAGGCGCCGGCGGCGGTGATGCGGCCCGCGCGCGGGCTCAGCGAGCGCGACTGGGCGGACACCTTCGACGATCTGCGGGCCAGGGGCCTGGTCAAGGGGGAGTCGAGCAATCCCGCGTTGTCCGGTAGCGGCGGCGAACTGCTCACCCGGGTGGAGGCGGCTACCGACAAGGCGGCGTGGAACGGCGCGCTGGCCGCGCTGCCCGCCGACGCGGTCGCGGAGCTGACCGCCTCGCTCGCGCCACTGGTGAAACGGGTGCGGGAGACGGTGCTGCCGCCGGTCACGCCGGTCGCCATGGGCCGCGCCTGACCGAGGGGTTCGCCACAAACCGGAGATGCCTGTTACCGGCGGTACCGAGATGTGAGACATTCTCGGGGTGAATATCGCGGACGCCGTCACCACCGCCGCGCGCAACGCGTGGGCACTGACCTTCGGTTCGGGCGTCGAGGCGCCCGATCCCACCCCGTCGACGGTGCTGTGGGACGAACCGCATCGCAGGCTGAGCCGGTTCGAGCACCGCCACGGTGCGGCCGAAAGCGATGTCGCCGCAGCGGATTCCGCGGTCCTGCTGGTCCCGCCGCTGGCCGCGCCCGCCAGCTGCTTCGATCTGCGACCCGACCAGAGCCTGGCCGGATTCCTGCTCGAGACCGGGCGCGCGCCCTACGTGATCGACTACGGCGAGATCACCTTCGCCGACCGGCGGATGGGTTTCGAGGACTGGATCGACGACATCCTGCCCGAGGCGGTGCTGCGCACCTCGGCCGATCGCGGCGGGGCGCCGGTCGACCTGGTCGGCTGGTCGCTCGGCGGCACCCTGGCACTGCTCACCGCCGCAGCGCACCCCGAGCTGCCGATCCGGTCGATCACCGCGGTCGGTTCGCCGCTGGACTACGACAAGATGGCGGGCATCCCGCAGCTGCGCGCGGTCGCCAGGATCACCGGCGGGATCGGCACGTCGACGCTGGTGCGCGCGGCCGGTGGCGTGCCTGCACCGCTGACCAGGCTGGCCTACAAGGTCACCGCGTGGGATCGCGAGCTGACCCGCCCGTGGTTCGTCGCGAGCAATATCGCGCGCACCGAGACCCTGGCGCGGATGGAGACCATCGATCGCTTCATGGCCGAGATGCCGGGCTACCCCGGCCGCTTCTACGGACAGCTGTGGGGCCGGCTGATCTTGAACAACGACATCGGCCGCGGCGTCGTGCGGCTCGGGGCGCGGCGCGTCGAACTGGCGCAGGTGAGCGCGCGGGTGCTGCTGGTCGGCGGCCCGAGCGACGTGATCACCGCCGCGGCGGCGGTCGAGGCGGGCGTGCGCACCCTGACCGGTGCTGCCTCGGTCCGGTACGAGACCGCGCCGGGCAGCCACCTCGGCATCCTGACCGGTCCCGATGCGCGCGGCACCACATGGACCTATCTGGACAAGTTCCTGGCCGAATCGACGTAGCCGGGCGCGGAATTCGGGCACGGCGGCCGGGACGGTGGGCATGATTCCCACCGCGTACTCGGCGGCGTACTAGTCTGGGGCCATGGGAGCACAGTCACCTGCCGCGCTGGGTGTTTCGTCCGCGGACTCCATCCCCGCCGATCATCCCGGCGTTGTCGATCTGTTCGCGGTTCTCGCCTACGGTGAGATCTCCGCGTTCTATCGACTGGCCGAGGAGGCCAAGCTGTCGCCGACGCTGCGCGGCAAGGTCGCGGTCGCCAAGATGGCCTCCGCCGAGATGGGCCACTTCAACGCGCTGGAGTCGGCACTGGCCGAGCGTGGCGTCGACATCTTCGACGCGATGGCGCCCTTCGTGCGGGCACTGGACGCCTATCACGCCTCCACCGACCCGTCGACCTGGCTCGAGTCGATGGTGAAGTTCTACGTCGGTGACGGCATCGCCGCCGACTTCTACACCGAGATCGCCGGCGCGCTCACCCCCGAGGTCGCCACGGTCGTGCGCGACGTGCTCGCCGAGACGAGCCACTCCGAGTTCGTGGTGGAGGAGGTGCGGCGCGCGGTCGAGACCAGCCGCTCCGAGCGCGACCGGCTGACCCTCTGGGGCCGGCGCCTGCTCGGCGAGGCGATCACCCAGGCGCAGTACGTGATGGCTCAGCGCGACGAGCTCACCGAGCTGGTGCTCACCGCCACCGGTGACCTGAACGGCATCGCCGCGCTGTTCGAGCGCATGCAGACCAGTCACGCCGAGCGCATGGCCAAGCTCGGCCTGTAGGCCTATTCGTTCGCGGCGGGACGGACCAGGCGCAGGCCCTGGGGTTGGGTCATGGCCTGGTCGACCAGCCAGACGATGACGCTCTGATCGCGGTCGGCCTCCAGGGTCTCGAACGGCACCTCGACCAGACCGTGCACCGGGTGGTCGAGGCGCAGCAGGCCGGAGATGCGGGCGCCCACGTGGTGCGGCTTCCAGCGGTCGGCGAATTCCGGGTGGCGGCGCAGCGCGTCGATCGTCTTCAGCAGCGAATCATCGCCCGGCCAGCGGAGTTTGGCGCGCGCGAGCGCGGCGGTGAAGAGGTCGGCGGCCTCGGACCAGTTGCGCAGCACCGTGCGCGCGCTCGGATGCCCGAAGGTGTACCAGGCCAGGTTCGGCTCGCTCTCGCCGTCCAGCAGCCCGAGTGGTTCGGCGAAATCCGCCCAGGCGGCGTTCCAGGCCAGCACGTTCAGCCGCCTGCCGATCACGAAGGCCGGGGTCGGGTGCAGCGCCCGCAGGATCTTCTCGATCGTGTCCGCGACCTGTTCCTCGGCGGATTCACTACCCGGGCAATGCGATTCGTTGCCGGAAGCCAGGGCGAGCAGGCTGAAGTGGTGGCGTGCGGTGCCGCGCAGCAGCAGCGCGTCGGCCAGCGCATCGATCACCGCGACGGACGGATTGGTGTCGCGGCCCTGTTCCAGCCTCGCCAGGTAGTCCGCGCTCACCCCGGCCCGGACGGCGACCTCCTCGCGCCGCAGTCCTGGGGTCCGGCGCCGCCTGCCCTCGGGCATACCGACATCGCTCGGCCGGAGTTCGGCCCGGCGGGCGATGAGGAATTCGGCGAATCCGTTGCGTGCCATGGGCTCCATCGTGCCGTTTCCGCGGCGGCTTATCCTCGCCCTGTCAGGTCCAGGATAACGGCGGTCTGGTTAACGGACCACGGTCCGGTCAGGGTCTAGGGCATGACTACTTCTTCCGAAGCGACCGCCGCCCTGCTGAAGCCGGGCGCCTGGACCCTCGACACCGCGCACTCGTCGGTGGGCTTCACCATTCGCCACCTCGGCATCTCCAAGGTGCGCGGCGGTTTCACCAAGTTCGAGACCGAGTTCGCGGTCGACGAGGCCGGTCGCGCCGAACTCGGCGCCACGATCTACCTCGACTCCTTCGACACCGGCAACCCCGACCGGGACGCGCACATCCGCACCGCGGATTTCCTCGACGTGGCCAACCGCCCGACCTTGACCTTCCGCGCCACCGCGCCGGTGCAGATCGCGGAGAGCTTCGAGGTCGAGGGCGAGGCCACGCTCGGCGGCGTCACCAAGCCGGTCACCCTGGACGTCGAATGGGGCGGGGTGCGGGAGTTCGCGGGCACCGGGGACAAGCACGCCGGATTCTCCGCCACCGGCACCATCAAGCGCACCGACTTCGGCGTCGGCGGCCCGCTGCCCGGCATGCTCAGTGACAAGGTGAACATCGAGCTCGAGATCCAGCTCGTCGAGCCGAAGTAGGCGGGCGTGCCGACGCGGGCCCGCACAGCGGCGTGCGGGCCCTTTCTGTTTCGCTGAGAGCGCAGGCACCGTCTGCCTACCGCATGATCGCCTGCATTAGCCTTGGGGCGACAGCACAGGACTCTTACGTTCGGAGGTTGGCCGTGGAGGTCAAGATCGGTATTTCGGATAGCCCACGCGAGCTCTTGATCATCAGCTCGCAGACCCCGGACGAGGTCGAGGCGCTGGTGGCCGGTGCGCTGAACGGCAGTGGCGGTGTGGTGTCGCTGACCGACGAGAAGGGGCGCAAGTTCCTGATCCAGGCGTCGAAGGTCGCCTACGTCGAGATCGGCACCGTGCAGAGCGGTCGCGTCGGCTTCGCCACCGTCTGAGGTTTCCGGCCGGGTCCGAACCGCAACGAGCCCCCGCACCGATCGGTACGGGGGCTCGTTCGTGTCCGGGTCCGCTCGGTCGTCGACGCGGTGCGCGGTCGACCGGTGCGGGGGTCAGTCGATCGGGTGCAGCGGCACGTGCGACAGACCACCCCAGGCCAGGGAAACGGTCGTGTCCACGGCCTCTTCCTTGGGGATGGGGCGGTCGGCCTCCAGCCAGTAGCGCGCGGTGAATTGGCTCGCGCCGACCAGGCCGACCGCGAGGATGCGGGCCCGGTACGGGTCGAGGCCGGAGTCGTGCGCCACCAGATCGAACACCGCGTCGACGCAGGCCTCGGTGGCCTGCTCGACCCGGCGCTGCACCTGCGGCTCGCTGGTCAGGTCCGATTCGAAGACGAGGCGGAAGCCCTGCATCTCGTTGTCGACGAAATCGAAGTAGGCCTGCACGGCGGCTCGTACGCGCTGGCGGTTGTCGGTGGTCGAGCGCAGCGCCTGCCGGACGCTGGAGACCAGCATGTCCACGTAGTTCTGCAGTACCGCCAGGTACAGCTCCAGCTTGCTGGTGAAGTGTTGATACAGCACCGGCTTGCTCACGCCGGCACACTGCGAGATCTCGTCCATGCCCGCGGCGTGGTATCCGCGCTGGACGAAGACTTCGCTGGCCGCCGCGAGTAGCTGGAGACGTCGCTCGTCGCGCGGAAGCCGGGTGCCGCGTTTGGCGGGCTCGGACGACGTTCTACGGGACGCCATCCGGTCCACGAGGTCAGTCATTTCGGCTCTCCCAGTTGATTCCCCGGCAAGGGGTGTGCACCGGGTATCCCAAGAACGATACTCGGTTGTTGCCCGCTCGCAGACCGGGCCCGGAGAACTGATTCCACACGGTGAGAAATGTCGCACCCGCCACCGCGGCTGGCGTGCCCGACGGCGGCGCTTGCGTCCTGTGAGACGCTGATGGGCGTGAGATTCCGCGCCGACCGTCTCGGGGGACCGGACTCCGGCCCGCACGCCGCGTCCGGCGGCGGGCGTGCCGAGCGCCGCAGTGCTGATCCCGGGACACCGGGTTCGGCGACCGCCGAACCCGTGGCGAAGGCAGGCCGGGAACCGGGCCAGGCTGCCCGTCCCGGCGCCGCGCCGCCGCTCGATGCCGATGACCGGCTCGATGTCGGCGCCCCGCCGCAGCGCAGACCCGGCTCGGTCCGCCGCCGCGGCGCCGGATCGGTCACCGATACCCTTGCGCCGCAGCCTGATCCGGCGCCACCGCGGCGCGATCACAACGGTGTCGAGATCTATGACCCGCTCGGCCTGTACAGCAGGCCGGATCGCTCGCATCAACCGTTACGGGCCCGCTGGGATCCCACCGCCCCGGACGAGGGCCGCACCAGGGAACGTCCCGAGCGCAACGCCAAGAAGCAGAGCGCGCTCGGTCGCTTCGTCTCCACCTACGGCTGGCGGGCCTACGCGTTACCGGTGCTCTTCGCGGTCACGGTGCTGGTGATCGTGGACGCGGTGCGGGGCGCAGACCCGGCGGCAGGGGACGCGAGCGCGCCGGGCATCGGACACCTGAGTCCGCACACCCGCGACACCGGCATCATCGGATCGCCGAGCGGTGACGGCCATTTTCCCGCCGATTTGCCGACCGGCGCATTACCGCAGGGCGGTGGTTTCGCCGAAACCGGTGCGGGCACTTGGCATATGGTGCCCGGCTCGACCGGGCAGATCGGTACCGGGACCGATTCGGTATTCCGCTACACGGTCGAAATCGAGGACGGGGTGGACACTTCCGGATTCGGCGGGGACGAATCGGTGGCGAAGTTGATCGAGTCGACGCTCGCCAACCCGAAAAGCTGGACGCACGACCCGAAATTCGCGTTCCGCCGGGTCGATCAGGGCGACGCGGAATTCCGAATTTCGCTGACATCGCGTGAAACCACCCGCAAGGCTTGCGGTTTCGAAATTCCGATCGACTCCTCGTGTTACAACGCCGACCTCGGCCGCGTGGTGCTCTCCGAGGCGCGCTGGGTGCGCGGCGCGATCGCCTTCGACGGCGATATCGGTTCCTACCGGCAGTACCAGATCAATCACGAGGTCGGGCACGCCATCGGCTATCACCAGCACCAGCCGTGTGAGCGCGACGGCGGCCTGGCCCCGGTGATGATGCAGCAGAGCTTCGGCACCAAGAACAACGACATCGCCGCACTGGAGCCGGGCGGCGTGGTCCCGATGGACGGCAAGCAGTGCCGCTTCAACCCCTGGCCCTACCCTCGCGGCTGACCGCGCGGCGGGTAGGCGACGATAGACCGGGAAGAACGGTCTGGTCGCGGGTGTTGCACAACGAGATCGACCCATTCGATTCGAGGAGTCCTGGACGTGTCATCACCAAAGTCCCTGCCACCACTGGTCGAGCCGGCCGCGGAGCTGACCAAGGACGAGGTCGCCCGCTACAGCCGTCACCTGATCATCCCTGATCTGGGCGTCGACGGGCAGAAACGGCTGAAGAACGCCAAGGTGCTGGTCATCGGTGCGGGCGGGCTCGGCTCCCCGGCGCTGCTGTACCTGGCCGCGGCGGGTGTCGGCACCCTGGGCATCGTCGAGTTCGACGAGGTGGACGCCTCGAATCTGCAGCGCCAGATCATCCACGGTGAGTCCGATATCGGCAAGCCGAAGGCCGACAGCGCGCGCGAATCGATCCTGGAGATCAACTCCGGCATCGAGGTACGCCTGCACAAGCTGCGCCTGGAGCCGGACAACGCGGTCGAGCTGTTCGCCGAGTACGACCTGATCGTCGACGGCACCGACAACTTCGCCACCCGCTACCTGGTCAACGACGCGGCGGTGCTGGCGGGCAAGCCCTACGTGTGGGGTTCGATCTACCGCTTCGAGGGGCAGGTCTCGGTCTTCTGGGAGGACGCCCCGGACGGGCGCGGCATCAACTACCGCGACCTCTACCCGGAGGCCCCGCCGCCGGGCATGGTGCCCTCCTGCGCCGAGGGCGGCGTGCTCGGCGTGCTGTGCGCCTCGATCGGCTCGGTCATGGTCACCGAGGCGATCAAGCTGATCACCGGGATCGGCGAGCCGCTGCTCGGCCGTCTGATGGTCTACGACGCACTGGACATGAACTACCGGACCATCAAGCTGCGCCGCGATCCGGAGCGGCAGCCGATCACCGAACTGATCGACTACGAGGCGTTCTGCGGTGTGGTCTCCGAGGAGGGCCAGGCCGCGGCGGCCGACTCGACGCTGACCGCGCGCGAGCTCAAGGACCTGCTCGACGCGGGCAAGGAGATCGAGCTGATCGACGTGCGTGAGCCGGTGGAATGGGACATCGTGCACATCGAGGGCGCGAAGCTGATCCCGAAGGACCGCATCCTGTCCGGTGAGGCGCTCTCCGAGCTGCCGCAGAACCGTCCGATCGTGCTGCACTGCAAGACCGGGGTCCGTTCGGCCGAGGCGCTGGCCGCGCTCAAGCGCGCCGGTTTCGCCGACGCCACCCATCTGCAGGGTGGTGTCATCGCCTGGGCTCGGCAGATCGATCCCTCGCTGCCCGTCTACTGATTGCGTCGGCGTCGTGCGCGAACCCCGTCCGACCGGCGGGGTTGCGCATCGGCGCGGCGTGCTGTACAGCGTCCACCACGGCGGTACGGTACGGCCGTGACTTCTGTGGAACCCCCCGAGCACGTGCGAGCCACGTTCGGTCTGCGCGAAGTGACTCCGGTTGCCGTCGGTGACTGGGAGGGCGGCTGGCGGTACGGGGATGTCGTGCTGAGCCCGGTCGCCGATCACGCGCGGGCCGCGTGGTCGGCCAAGGTGCGCGAGACCTTGCAGGTGGACGGTTTGCGCCTGGCCCGCCCGGTGCGCGCCACCGACGGGCGCTATGTCGTCTCCGGCTGGCGGGCCGACACCTTTCTCGAGGGCGTCCCGGAACCGCGGCACGACGAGGTGATCTCGGTGTCGCTGCGACTACATCAGGCCACCGCGCAGCTGGAGCGGCCCCGATTCCTGGTGCAGCAGCCGGTGGTGCCGTGGATGGACGTGGACGTGTTCGTCGCGGCCGATCGGGCCGCGTGGGAAGCGGTGCCGCTGCGCACGTTACGGGCGGGCGGCATGCTGCCCACCCAGGCGACGCCGGACGGTCAGCGCAGTATGGAACTCATCGGGCAGTTGGCCACCCTGCGTAAGCCGGTGCGCACGCCCGCTCAACTGGTGCACGGTGACCTGTTCGGCACCGTGCTGTTCGCCGGAAGCTACACACCCGGGCTCACCGACATCACGCCGTACTGGCGACCCGCGCCGTGGGCGGCGGGGGTGATCGTGGTCGACGCGCTGGCGTGGGGCGGCGCCGACGACGGGCTGCTGGAGCGCTGGCGGGATCTACCGGAGTGGCCGCAGATGTTGTTGCGCGCGGTCATGTTCCGGCTCGCGGTACACGCGCTGCACCCGCGCTCGACCCCCGAGGCGTTCCCCGGTCTGGCGCGCACCGCGGACATGGTCCGCTTGATGCTGTAACCGACCGCGCGAAGCCGTCGCGGGTGCTCGGCTCTGCGCGGTCGGCGGCGAAACGCGTTGTGCGGTCTACACCTTCGCGTAGGCCAGCGACGGCGCCCGGCCGATGGCGAACGAGGACCGCAGATAGCACCACCAGGTGAGCGCGCCCATCAGCAGGAACGCCCCCGCGTACGCCCAGAACGCGGGCGCCATGGTGTGGTAGTTGGTGTTGGACAGCCGCAGCGCCTGCTGCAACAGCCAGCCGCCCGAGGCGCCGACCGCGCCGATCACGCCGATCGCCGCGCCCGCTTGCCGCCGGGCCGATGCGGTCGCCGCGTTGCGGTCGAGCCCGTGCTCGGCGGCGTACTTCTTCGACATCGCGCTGAAGATGGTCGGGATCATCCGGTAGGTCGAGCCATTGCCGATGCCGGTCATCACGAACAGCACCAGGAACGAGATCAGGTACAGCGGAAAGTTTTTCAGCTCCAGCGCGGCCATGATCAAGGCGACCGAGGCCGCCATGCCGCCGAAGACGAACAGCGTGATCTTCGCACCGCCCACCTTGTCGGAGATCCAGCCGCCGAGCGGGCGGCTGAACGAGCCGACGAACGCGCCGAGGAAGGCGAGGTTGCCGAGCGTGCTGATCCAGCCGATCTTGGCCAGCTCGGGGAAGTTGGCCTTGATCAGCGTCGGGAACGCGAAGGAGAACCCGATGAACGAACCGAAGGTGCCGATGTAGAGCACCGCCATCACCCAGGTGTGCGGGTTGGTCAGCGCCAACCGATAGGACTTGCCGTCGGACTTCGCGGTGGTGATGCTGTCCATGTAGCGCAGCGCGCCGAAGGCCGCCGCCAGGATGAACGGCACCCACACCAGGACCGACAGGGTGATGCCGAATCGGTAGCCTGCCGGGTCCTTGGCCATGAGATGGGTGCCGAGGGTGATGATCAGCGGCAGGATCAGCTGCGTCTGCGCCACCCCGAGGTTGCCGCCCGCGGCGTTGATGCCGAGCGCCGCGCCCTTCTTGCTCTCGGGGAAGAAGAAGTTGATGTTCGACATCGACGAGGAGAAGTTGCCGCCGCCGACGCCGGCCAGCGCGGCCAGGATCATGAAGACCCACATCGGCGTGCCCGGCTGGTTGACGAAGTAGGCCAGCCCCAGGGTCGGCACGAGCAGCATCGCCGCGCTGAACGCGGTGAACGCGCGCCCGCCGAACTTGGGGATGGCGAAGGTGTAGGGAATGCGCAGGGCCGCGCCGACCAGGGTCGGGGTGGACGACAGCAGCAGCGCGTTACTGACCGCGGTCGGATCACCCTTGCCGAGCCCGGCGAGGAAGTCGAAGCCCGCCGCGCCCATGCTGGTCACCACGGTGCCCCAGATGACCCAGACGCTGAAGCCGAGGTTCTCGGCGAACACCGAGAAGATCAGGTTCTTGCGCGCGGTGCGCGCGCCGCCCGATTCCCAGAATTTCTGGTTGTCGGGCTCCCACTGGGTCAGCCAGCGCCCCCTGGTCTGATGCTGGAATGTGTCGGATTCGGTGCCGGTGGCGGCTGCGGTCGCAGTCATCGGCTTCCTCTCGTCTGCGCTCGACCGGCCGCCGGCGCGGCGGCATTGCCACGGGCGGCCTCGAGTTGCCTGGCTTGTTCTGCGTCACAACGTAGGGGCCGGGTGTTGCGGCGTCGTGGCTGCGCGTGACGTTCCAGGCAATTCCGGCTCACAGGGTGCGCCGGGGCGTGGTGAGTCGATTAGCCGGTCTGCGCGTCGCGCGGGGTGGCGGTGTCGCCGATGGCGTCCGGGTACTCCGAGATGAGCGAGTTCAGGAAGCAACTCGCCGCCGCGGAGGCGCGTTCGGGATCGCCGTCGATCACCGCGTGCACCAATTCGGCGTGCTCTTCGGGGTAGGAGTCATCGGACTTCAACGTCCGCGCTCGGATCACCTGTTCGATGATCGGGAGCAGCGAGTCGTAGAACTCGAGGTACACCGCGTTGTGGCTGGCGACGACGATCGCGCGGTGCAGTTCCACGTCGGACTCGATCGCGGCCGGGCTGTCGTCGTGCCAGGCCTTGTCGCGTTCGGCGAGTAACTGCAGCAGGTTGGCGATGTCACTGTCGTCGCGGCGGCGGGCGGCCAGCGCGGCGGCGGTGGTGTCGAGCGCCAGGCGCAGCTCGAGCACATCGCGCTCCTCGGCGTCGGCAAAGTACTTGCCGAGAGTGCCGCCGAGGTCGGAGGATGCGATCACATAGGTTCCCGAACCTTGGCGTCGCTCGAGCATCCCCGCGTGGACGAGGGCCTGGACGGCCTCGCGCACGGTGTTTCGACCCGTCCCGGTGAGCTCGGTGAGCTCCGGTTCGGTGGGGATGCGTGAGCCGATGGGCCAACGGCTGGAACGGATTTCGGCACGCAGCTGCTCGGTGACCTGGGCAATGAGGCTGGTGCGCCGGACTGGTTGCACAGCCTCAGAGTACCGCTCATCACAAATCGTTGTGTCCTATCATCCGGTCATCCTATGATTTCGCGGTGACTGCAACCCTCCAGAAAACTCAGACCCGAACCGAATCCGTGCTGGTCGAGCAGCGTCGGCGGGCACTGACGGAGGGTCGGCTGCTCGTGTTGGCCGCGATTGTGATGTCGGCCCTCGTGCTGCGTGTCGCGGTAACGGCGTTCAGCCCCCTGGCCGAACGGATCGGCGCCGACGTGGGTTACGGCACCGCCGTGGTCGGCGTGTTCGGCATGATTCCGACCGCGATGTTCGCGCTCTCGGGTTTGCTGACCCCCGTGCTGGTCCGCCGGATCGGCCTGGAGCGCACCGCGCTCAGTGCCATGCTGATGGCGGGCACCGGCATGCTCGTGCGGGTGCTGCTGTCGGGCACCGCCGAACTGCTGGTCTTCTCCGCGCTGGCGCTGGCCGGCATGGGCATCGGCAACGTGGTGATCCCGCCGCTGGTGAAGCGGTACTTCGCGGATCGGCTCGCGGTGGTCAGCTCGCTGTACATCATGATGGTGCAGGTCGGCACCGTGGCGCCCGCGTTCGTCGCGGTCCCGCTCGCCGACGCGTTCGGCTGGCGGATCTCGCTCGGCCTGTGGGCCGCACTCGGTTTCGCCGCGGCGCTGCCCTGGATCGGGGTGCTGCGCGACCGTCGCGGCCGCGATGTCGAGGACACCACCGCGCTGCCCGCCGACGCGCCGCGCACCGGCCGGGTCTGGCGTTCCCCGCTGGCCTGGGGGATGGCGGGCATGTTCGGCATGACCTCGCTGATCACCTACGCGATGTTCACCTGGCTGCCCAAGATCCTCACCGACGCGGGCGCCAGCGCGAGCTTCGCGGGCAGCATGCTCGGCGTGTTCGGTCTGGTCGGCCTGTTCGCTGCCCTGACCGCGCCGACCGTGATCGCCCGCTTCCGTAATCCCTTCCCGGTCGTCGTCGGCTGCGGTGCGTTCTTCATCGCCTCGTTCGTCGGGCTGCTCGTCGCGCCGATGAGCGCGCCGATCCTGTGGGTCGTGCTGCTCGGCCTCGGCCCGAGCACCTTCCCGATGGCACTGACCCTGATCAACATGCGTACCAGCACCCCGGGTGGCTCGTCGGCGCTGTCCGGCTTCACCCAGGGCGTCGGCTACGCGGTGGCCTGTGTCGGCCCGGTCCTGTTCGGCGTCCTGCACTCGGCCACCGACGGCTGGCTCGCGCCCTTCGCGCTGCTCACGGTCGCCGTGCTGGTCCTGCTGACCGGTGCGTGGCAGGCCTGCAAGCCGCGCATGCTCGAGGACACCTGGCACTGAGCGCTAGCACACCACGACGCGCCCCGCGGCGCGACCGGCAAGTTGCTGTCGGTCGGGTTGCGGGGCGCACTCGTGTGGCCGATGCTCGGGGAGCGGCTCTCATCGCGCGCACGGCCGCGATGGGGTCGAGGTGATCTTCGGAAACCGCTCTGTCACATGGGCGTAACTTGCGGGCGAACTCACGCCCTGATCCGGATAACCGTGAGCAACCGTTGATGCGCCGGTCATTTCGCGCAGCATTGCGGCAATACCCGTTTCCTACCGTTGGGCCAACCGGATCTTTGGAGGCCCTTCTTGAGCACGCCGATGAATCACCCAGTCGCATCGTCCGCACGCAAGACCGCCGTCGTCGTCGGCCACGGCATGGTCGGGCATCGGTTCGTCGAGGCACTGCGTGCACGCGACGAGGCGGGCCAGTGGCAGGTCGTGGTGCTGAGCGAGGAGCGGCTGCCCGCCTACGACCGGGTCGGCCTGTCCTCCTACGTCGGCATGTGGGACGCCGCGGCGCTGGCGCTGCCCGGCAACGAGTACGCGGGTGACGCACTGGTCGAGCTGCGCCTCGGCCAGCGTGCCGAGTCCATCGACCGCGACGCCCGCAAGGTCACCACGTCGACGGGGGAGACCCTGTCCTACGACGCGCTGGTGCTCGCCACCGGCTCCTACCCGTTCGTGCCGCCGGTTCCCGGCCACGACCTGCCCGAGTGCTTCGTCTACCGCACCCTCGACGACCTGGACGGCATCCGCGCCGCCGCCGAGGCGGCGGGGCCGGGTGCGGTCGGTGTGGTGGTCGGTGGCGGCCTGCTCGGCCTCGAGGCCGCGAACGCGCTGCGCCTGCTCGGGCTCACCCCGCACGTGATCGAGTACAACGATCGGCTGATGCCCGCGCAGGTCGACGCGGGCGGCGGCGCGATCCTGGAACGCCTGGTCACCGACCTCGGGCTGGCCGTGCACACCGGTGTCGGCACGTCCTCGATCGAGGCCGCCGAGCGGGGCGTGCGGGTTTCGCTGTCCGACGAGTCGGTCATCGACGCGGCGCTGGTCGTGTTCTCGGCGGGGGTGCGTCCGCGCGATCAGATCGCCAGGGACAGCGGCCTGGAGGTGGGTCCGCGCGGTGGCATCATCACCGACCTCGGTCTGCGCACCTCCGATCCGAACATCTGGGCCGTCGGCGAATGCGCCGCGGTCGAGGGCACCTGCTACGGCCTGGTCGCCCCCGGGTACACCACCGCCGAGATCGTGGCGGACCGGTTGCTCGGCGGCGCAGGGGAGTTCCCCGGCGCGGACATGTCGACCAAGCTGAAGCTGCTCGGCGTCGACGTGGCCAGCTTCGGTGACGCGCACGGCGTCACCGAGGGCGCGCTGTCGGTCGTGCTGCACGACGCCGCGAAGGGCACCTATGCCAAACTCGTCGTCTCCGACGACGCGCAGACCTTGCTCGGCGGCATTCTGGTCGGTGACGCGACGGCGTACGCGTCGCTGCGCCCGCTGGTCGGCCGTCCGCTGCCCGCCGAGCCCGCCGCGCTGATCTCGCCCGCGGGCGCGGAGTTGAGCGCCGACGCGCTGCCCGACGACGCCCAGATCTGCTCCTGCAACAACGTGTCCAAGGGCGATATCTGCGGCGCCATCGCCGAGGGCGCCTGCGATATCGCCGGGGTCAAGAAGTGCACCTCCGCCGGAACGTCGTGCGGCGGTTGCGTTCCCATGATCAAGAAGCTGCTCGAGCAGTCCGGCGTCGAGATGTCCAAGGCGCTGTGCGAGCACTTCGAGCAGTCCAGGTCTGAGCTGTTCCAGATCGTCCAGGTCACCGGCATTCGCACCTTCTCGGGCCTGATCGCCAAGTACGGCAAGGGATCCGGCTGCGATATCTGCAAGCCGACGGTCGCCTCCATCCTCGCCTCCACCTCCAGCGAGCACATCCTCGACGGTGAGCAGGCCGGTCTGCAGGACACCAACGACCACTTCCTGGCCAACCTGCAGAAGAACGGCACCTACTCGGTGGTGCCGCGGATGCCGGGCGGTGAGGTGAGCGCGGATCAGCTCATCACCATCGGCCAGATCGCCAAGGACTTCGACCTGTACGTGAAGGTCACCGGTGGCCAGCGGATCGACCTGTTCGGCGCGCGCGTCGAGCAGCTGCCGTTGATCTGGCGGCGGTTGGTCGACGCGGGCATGGAATCCGGGCACGCGTACGGCAAGTCGCTGCGCACGGTGAAGAGCTGCGTCGGCTCCACCTGGTGCCGCTACGGCCAGCAGGACTCGGTCGGCATGGCGGTCCTGCTCGAAAAGCGTTATCGCGGACTACGTTCCCCGCACAAGCTGAAGCTCGGTGTGTCCGGCTGCGCCCGCGAGTGCGCCGAGGCGCGCGGTAAGGACGTCGGCGTGATCGCCACCGAGAACGGCTGGAACCTCTACGTCGGCGGCAACGGCGGTCTCACCCCCAAGCACGCCGTGCTGCTCGCCGGCGAGCTCGACGACGCGACGCTGATCAAGTACATCGACCGCTACCTCATGTTCTACGTCCGCACGGCCGACCGGCTGCAGCGCACCGCCGCGTGGCAGGAGGCGCTCGAGGGCGGCATCGACTACGTCAAGCAGGTGGTCTGCGAGGACAGCCTCGGCATCGCCGACGAGCTGGAGGCGGCCATGGCTCAGCACATCATCGGTTACCGCGACGAATGGGCCGCGGTGCTCGAGGACGAGGAAAAGCTCTCCCGGTTCGTCTCCTTCGTGAACGCGCCGGAAGAGGCCGACCCGACCATCTCGTTCGACGAAAGCGGCGAACGCAAGGTGCCTGTGTTACTCGGCATGCCGGATATCCCGGTCGCTACGCGCGGGAAATGACGGCTTAACCCCACAGAAACAGGACGCCGGTACCAATGAGTAAGGCGTTTGGAGGATGACACCGATGACCGTGATCGATACCCCTGACATTGCCGCTGCTACCGCCACCGGCTGGACTCAAGCGTGCCGACTCGACTACCTGATTCCCGGCCGCGGCGTCGCGGTGTTGCTGAAAGGTGGCCGCCAAGCCGCCCTGTTCCTGATGACCGACGGCATGCTGTACGCCGTCGGCAACATTGATCCGTTCGGACGCGCGGCCGTGATGTCGCGCGGGATCGTCGGCGATCGCGGCGGCGTGCCCGTCGTCGCTTCGCCCCTGCTGAAGCAGGCCTTCTCACTGGTCGACGGGCGCTGCCTGGACGACGAATCGGCAATGCTGCCGGTGTACGCGGTGAGCGTGACCGACGGCATCGTGTCGATTTCCAACGAGCCGGTGGTTGCCGCGCTCGCTTCCTCGGACGGATGAACCAATGAACACAGGATCGCCAAGCGATTCGATCGGGGGCGGTGGCCGGGTGTCGGGTGGGCCGATTCCCGACGTCGGCGCCTGTCTCGCGGGCTTCACCGTCGGCATCACGGCGGCGCGCCGCGCCGACGAGTTCGCCACCCTACTGGTCCGCCGCGGCGCGGGCGTGGTGTTCGCGCCCGCCATTCGCATCATCCCGCTCGCTGACGACGACGAACTGGAGCGGGTGACCCGTCAGCTCGTCCAGGACCCGCCGCAGATCGTGGTGGCCACCACCGGCATCGGCTTCCGCGGCTGGATGGAGGCGGCCGAGGGCTGGGGCGTCGCCGAGCAACTGCGCACCACCCTCGCCGGGACCAGGGTGCTCGCCCGCGGCCCGAAGGCCAAGGGCGCCATCCGCGCCGCCGAACTGCGCGAGGAATGGTCGCCCGCCTCGGAGTCCTCCGCCGAGGTGCTCGACCATCTGCTCGCCGAGGGCGTGGACGGGGTGCGGATCGCGGTGCAGCTGCACGGCGCGACCACCGAATGGGAGCCGGTGCCCGACTTCTGCGAGGTATTGCGTTGCGCCGGTGCGGATGTCGTGCCGGTGCCGGTGTATCGCTGGGAGCCGCCGCAGGATCAGCAGCCGATGGACCAGCTGATCGAGGCCATCGTCACCGCCAGCCTGGACTGTGTCACCTTCACCAGCGCGCCTGCGGTGGCGTCGATGTTGATGCGGGCCAAGGAGACCGGGCTGCTCGACGGCCTGCTGCACGCGCTGCGCGGCCGGGTGCTCGCCGCGTGCGTCGGGCCGATCACGGCGGCGCCGCTGGAGGAACTCGGGGTGGCGACCTCGATGCCGGGCCGCGCGCGGTTGGGCGCGCTGGCTCGCCATGTCGCCGAGGAACTGCCGCGGCGAGCCAATCGGATCTACGCCGCGGGCCACACGCTGAGCGTGCGCGGTGGCTGCGTGGTGGTCGACGGCGAGGTGCGGCAGCTGGCGCCCGCGCCGATGGCGCTGATGCGCTCGCTGGCCAGGCAGCCCGGCCGGGTGGTCTCGCGCGAGCACCTGCTCGCCGCGCTGCCCGGCGGCGGTGACGACACCCACGCGGTGGAGACCGCGATCGCCAGGCTGCGCGCCGGGCTCGGTGCGCCGAAGGCCATTCAGACCGTGGTCAAGCGGGGCTACCGGCTGGCCATGGACGCGGCCGAATGCGTGGACAACAACCCGCGTCAAGAACTCGGCGGGCCACAGCTGCCCGGTCTCGGTACGCCGCTGCGGCACGCCCAGACCATGGGGGCGTGGTGACGGCCCCCGCGCTGGTGCTCGTCGCGCACGGCACAAGGAGCGCGCGCGGCGTTGAGATGATCGCCGCGCTGGCCGAGGCGGTGGGTAAAGAGCTCGGCGTCGCGATCTCGGGGCGCGACGGCGAGGGCGAACGGTCCGCGGCGCCCGCGCTGCGGACCGCGTTCGTCGACGTGCTCGGTCCCTCACCGGCCGAGGTGCTGCGCGACCTGACCGCGACGGCCGGGGAATCCGTTCCCGCCGTGGTGGTTCCGGCCTTTCTCGCCTCCGGGTATCACGTTTATCAGGATGTGCCGCGGGAGGTGGCCGAGAGCGGTCACGCCGCGGTGGCCGTCACCCCGGCCATGGGCCCGGACCCGGCGCTGGCCCGGATCATGATCATGCGGCTGCGCGCCGCGGGCTGGCGTCCAGGTGACGCGGTGGTGTTCGCCGCCGCGGGGTCCTCGGATTCCCGTGCGCGCCAGGACGTTCGCCGCGCCGCCGCCATGCTGGCCGAACGACTCGATACCCCGGTCCGGCTCGGCTACATCGCCACCGGTGCGCCGCGCGTCGCGGATGTCGTTGCCGTGCTGCGTGATTCCGGTGCGCGGCGGGTATTCATCGCGTCCTACCTACTGGCGCACGGGCTGTTCCAGCAGCGGCTGCACGAGGCGGGGGCCGACGGCGTCGCCGAGCCCATCGGGGTGCATCCCGCCGTGGTGCGGCTCATCGCCGAGCGGTATCGCGTCGCCGCGCGGGAACTGATGCGGGCGCGGGTGCGCTGAGCGCGGCCGCGGCGCCGGACTCGCATAGCGTCGGATGCGCCCGGCCGCGGGTCGACGCCGGGTCGCGGGCGAACGATGCGCGCTGAATAGGTGTGTCTGGGCTGGTAGCTCGCTGTGCACGCGCCGATCGCGCCGAAATTACGGAGGGTACGCGCCTGGATGCCGTAAGTTTGCCCCTGGATGATTCAGCGGTGGCTTTCCGAATCGCAGGGAGGCGTGTTGACCGGAGCCGACGCCACGGCGCAGCCGATGTACCCGCTGTCGGCGGCGCAGCTGCGCTGGTGGGTGGCCCAGCAGCTGCATCCGGGGGTGCCGATCACGGTCGCGATGTACCTGGAACTGCGCGGCCCGCTCGAGATCGGCCTGATGTCACGCTGCGCCCGGCGCGCGGCCCACGAACTGCAATCGCCGCACCTGCGCTTCCGTCTGGTCGACGGCTGTCCGCGCCAGTACGTGCCCGCCGCGGCGGAGCTGCCGATCCGGCGGATGCGGCTGGCCGACCAGGCCGATCCGATGGCCGCGGCGCTGGAACTGATGGAGCGCGACTACAGCGCGCCGCTCGACCCGCTCGCCGATCAGCTCACCGTCGCGACGGTGTTCCAGGTGGGACCGGATCATCATCTGCTGTACCTGCGCAGCCACCACATCGTCCTGGACGGGATGGGCGCGGCGGCGGTGCTGCGCCGCACCGGCGAGCTCTACCGCGCGGAAGTCGTTGCGGCGCACCGGCTCGACGCCGCGAGCGACAACGGCGCCGAAGCCGCCGCGGCGCGGGAGGCGCCCGCGCGCCCGCGCTCGACCACCCGGGTGCTGCGCCGGTCCGCGCGCGTGGTTCCCGACAGCGCGCCGCGCACCGCCTCGTACGCCAGTATGACGATGGAAAACGTTGCGGCGGTGAGTAGTTCGCTGAGCTCGGCGCGGGTGACCGAATCGCCCGCCGCGCGGGCGCTGACGGTGCCGGAACTGCTGGAAGACGAACGCAGATATCAGGATTCGGCCCGAGCCGAGGCGGACCGGGAGTACTGGCGCACCCAGCTGGACACCGTCGCCGAACCGGTCGGCCTTGCCGGTCGGCCCGCCGCGCCCGCGCCGCGACCGCACCGGGTGAGCGCGACGGTCGACGCCGCGACGGCCGAGCTGCTGGCCGCCGCGCGCGCCACGCACGGGGCCACCTTTCCTGAGCTGGCGGTCGCGGCCTTCGCCTGCTATCTGGCCCGGATGACCGGTCGCGCCGAGGTCACCCTCACCCTGCCGGTCACCGCGCGCCCGACCGCGGCCCTGCGCCGGTCGGCGGGTTCGCTGTCGAACGCGGTGCCGCTGCGGTTGTCCGGCCTGGACACCGCGACGGTCGGCGCGGTGATAGCGCAGGTGCGCGCGCGGGTGATCGGCGCGTTGCGGCATCAGCGATACCGCTACGAGGATATGCAGCGCGATCGCGGGCAGCAGCAGGTCGAGCGGGGCGGGTTCGGTCCGGTGGTCAATGTGCTCGGGTTCACCGAACCGCTCAGCCTCGGCGCGCTCAGCGGGCAGGCGCGGCTGCTGTCGCTCGGCCCGGTGGAGGACCTGCTTGTCAACGGCTATCAGGCCGGTCCGGACGAGCGCTCGGTCAGCATCGACTTCCACGCCAATCCGGCCCGCTACCGATACGACCTGCTCGCGTGGCAGCACCGGATGTTCCTCGGCTACTTCGCGCGTTTCCTCGCCGCCGGAACCGGCTGCCCGATACCGGAATTGGACCTCGCGCTGCCCGCGCCGGTGCGTGGCGCACCGGCGGGTCCGATCCGGGTGCTGCCCGAGTTGCTGCGCGTGGGTCCGGTGCCGGACGCGGTGGCGGTGCGCGACGGCGCGCGCACCATGACCTATCGCGAACTCGACGAGCGCTCGACCCGGTGGGCCCGTCAGCTGATGGCGGCGGGCGCGCGGCCCGGTGAGTTCGTCGTGGTGGCCGTGCCGCGCTCGCTGGAATCGGTGCTCGCGCTGTGGGCCGTCGCGAAATCGGGCGCCTGCTTCGTCCCGGTCGACCCGGCGGATCCGCCCGCTCGGATCGCCGGGGTGATCGCCGATTCCGGTGCCCGCCAAGGACTTACGGTCAACGCGGTGCGCAAGCTGTTGCCCTGCGACACCGGCGAGCTGACGAGCGCGGGCCGGTGCAGCGTGCAGTGGCAGGTGCTCGACGACGTCCGCGCGGTGACGCAGGTGGTGCGCCGGGCGGGCGCCGCGATCGAGGACGCGGAGCGGCCGCGCTCGTTGCGACCCGATCACCCTGCCTATCTGATCTACACCTCGGGAACCACCGCAGCGCCCAAGGGGGTGCTTGTCACCCACCGCGGCCTCGGTTCGCTGACCGACTACATCGTCGAACACTATGGGGTGGATCGGGATTCGGTGGTCTTGCACGCGCACGCACCGTCGTTCGACGCGCACCTGCTCGAGCTGCTCAGCTGTTTCGCGGCGGGTGCGCGGCTGGAGGTGGCGTCGCCCGCGGTGCTCGCGGGCGGCGCGCTGGCCCGGTTGCTCGACGACAGCGGCGCCACCCATTTCCTCACCACGCCCGCGGTGCTCGCCAGCATGTCGCCGACCGAGTTGCCGCGGCTGCGCGCCGTGGTCGTCGGCGGTGAGGCCTGCCCGCCGGAGCTGGTGCGCGAGTGGGCGCCGCACGTGCGGTTGTTCAACGGGTACGGCCCGACCGAAACCACCGTCATGGCAACCCAAACCGGCGCGCTGCGCCCCGGCGAGCCGGTGTCGATCGGCGCCGCGCTGCCGGGAGTGCTCGCGGTGGTGTTCGATTCGCGTCTGGTGCGGGTGCCGCCCGGCGCGCGCGGCGAGCTGTATCTCGGTGGCATCGGCGTCGCCGACGGCTATCTGCGTGACCCCGCGGGTACCGCGGTGCGGTTCATCGCCGACCCGTTCGGCATCGGGCAACGGCTGTACCGCACCGGCGATCTGGTGAGCGCGAGCCCCGACGGCACCTTCGAATTCCTCGGCAGGGCGGACGATCAGGTGGAACTGCGCGGGCGGCGGATCGAGCCGGCCGAGATCGAAGCGGCGCTGCGCGCGGGCCCGGAGATCGCGCAGGCGGTGGTGACGGTCGCCGACGCGGGCCGCCCCGAGGCGCGACTGGTCGCCTATGTGGTGGCTGCCCCCGGCGCGCGCTTCGATCCGGTGGCCACCGCGCGCCGGCTGCGCGACACCCTGCCCGCGGCGCTGGTGCCCGCCGCGCTCATCGAACTCGACCGAGTGCCGGTGTCGGGCAACGGAAAACTCGACCGCGCCGCGCTGCCGTCGCCGGTGGCCGCGCCGCGCCGCTACCTCGCTCCCGAGACCGACACCGAAGCGTTGGTCGCCGCCCAGTTCGCCGCGGCGACCGGGCAGTCCAAGGTCGGCCTGGCCGACGACTTCTTCGAGTTGGGCGGCAATTCGCTGCTCGGCGTGGCGGTCTCGGCGGAACTGGCGGCCGCGACGGGCGTGCCGGTGACGGTGCGCTGGCTCTACACCACGCCGACGGTCGGCGCGCTCGCCGCGCGCATCGCGGGCTACGACGGTGCGGACACCGCCGACGACGCGCTCGGCGTGCTGCTCACCCTGCGCGGCAACGGTACTCGGCCACCACTGTTCTGCGTGCACTCCGCGGTGCCGTTGGCCTGGTGCTATGCCGGGCTGGCGCGCTACGTCACCGATCGTCCGGTGTACGGCCTGCAGGCGCCGACGCTGACCGGCGAAGGCGAAACCATCGGTGCCATCGATGAACTCGCCGAGCACTATGTGGCGGCGATCGTGCGCGCGCAACCGGAGGGGCCGTATCATCTGCTCGGCTGGTCGCTCGGTGGGCAGATCGCGCACGCGATCGCGGTGCGGTTACGGGCGCGCGGCGCGAGCGTCGGCGCGCTGGCCATGCTGGACAGCGTCGTCGTGCCCGACGGCGCGGCACCGCCCCCGGTACCGCGGATGCGAGACCTGCTGACCCACTTGCTCGGTGACGAACCGCTGGACGCCGACGCGGCACCCGAGGTGAGCGCCGAGGAGGCCGCCGCGGAGTTGGCATGTGCGGGCGCGTCGTTCGGCACCGGGCTGTCCGCGCCGCAGCTCGAGCGATTGCACCGCGGTTACGTGGACGGGGTCGCGCTCGCGCACGGCTACCGACCCGGCGTGTACGACGGTGACCTGCTGTACTTTTCGGCAACCCAGGGGATGACCGAGCTGTTCGGCGCCGAGATGTGGCGGCCCTACGTCACCGGTGATCTCATCGAGCATCCGGTCGCGGCGACGCACGCCCAACTCACCAATTCCGACGTGGTCGCCGTGATCGGGCCGATCCTGGCGCGCCACCTGGAACGGATCGCGGCGCCCGTCCCGTCGACTCGGGATCGATCGTGACAACCGATAGGCGCACAGCCGGTTTCGCGGCGCTACCCGAGGTGCACGCGTGAACCTGCGCACGCGGGTGGGGCCGCGCACCGGCCTCGAATGGTGCAACGTCTACGACGACCCGACGGCATGGTCGCAACGGAATCCCCAGGCGGGCACGCTGTTACGGTACGTCGCGGATCGGTTGGCCCGTCCGGATCCCGCCCTCGGCCGCGACGGACCGGTGTGTCCCTTTGTGCGCCATACGATGACGCACCACAGCCTGTGGGTGGCCGTGCTGCCCGGCGCGGCGCCGGGGCTCGACGCCATGACCGCCGCGGTGGACGACGCCTTCGAGATCTACCGGGGGTTGCGTACCGCCGCGGGCCGCGACGCCGGGATGCTGGCGGCCATCACCCTGTTTCCCGACCTCGCCCGCTACGGGCCGGTCGACACCGTGCATCGGGCGCGCAAGAGCGACGTGGTGACGGAGGGCTCGATGCTCGGTCAGTTCTATCCCGGGTGCGCGGTATCGGGGTTGTGGAACAAGGACTTCCGTCCGCTCGACGCCCCGCTGCCGATGCTGGTGATCCGCAAGATGATGAACACCGACTTCCCGTTTCTCGTCGAGCGCACCGAATGGCTCTACGCCTATCTCACGCAGGTGGCGCCGGATCTACCGCGCCGGCTTCGCTGGTCGATCGCCGAACGGCTGCGCCGCACCGGAGTCGCCGACGACGGCATCACCGACCTGCGGGTGCACTCGCCGGGCGAACACGCCCGCTGAATGCCACGGGTCCTGATCGGACTGATAGATACTCGACATCATGCGTCGGCTGCTGCGTTGCCTGGTATCCCTGCTCGTGCTGCTCGCCGCGATCGCCGCCGTGCCCGCGGGCGCCGAGCCGGAATCGCACATCATCGACGTGCGGCCGCTCGGCGGACGGCAACTGGAGGTGGTGGTGCACTCCGCGGCGATGAACAAGCCGATCACGCTGTGGCTCTCGCATCCCGGATCGGACGCGCCCGCGCTGTATCTGCTCAACGCCGTCGACGGCGGCGAGGACGGCGGGCCGTGGATGCGCCGCACCGACGTCGCGGAGTTCTTCGCGGACAAGAACGTCAACGTGATCGTGCCCATCGGCGGCCGGGCCAGCTACTACACCGATTGGCTGCACGACGACCCCGCGCTCGGCCGCAATCAGTGGACGACCTTCCTGACCAGGGAACTGCCGCCGTTGCTGGAATCGCGGTTCGCCATGACCGGGCGCAATGCCGTTGCGGGACTGTCCATGTCGGCGACCTCGGCGCTCAACCTGGCGATCGGTGCGCCGGGCAGGTATCAGGCGGTCGGCGCCTACAGCGGATGCCCGCGCACCAGCGACGCCGGGGCACAGGCGCTGGTCACCTCGCAGCTCGCGGTGTTCGGCGCGAACGCGGCGAACATGTGGGGCGCACCGGACAACCCGGCCTGGGTCCAGCACGATCCGACGGTGAACGCCGACCGCCTGCGCGGGATGGCGCTGTACGTCTCCTCGGGCACCGGCGCGCCCGGCGAACACGACAACATCGGCGATACGGGGGTCGACGGCAATCCGGCTCGCCTGCTCGATCGGGTCCTGGTCGGCGGCGTGATGGAGACCGTCGTCGGCGGCTGCACCAGGCCGTTCGTCGACCGGTTGCACCAGCTCGGCATCCCGGTCACCGCCAACCTGCGCCCGGCGGGCACCCACGCCTGGACCTACTGGCAAGACGACCTGCACCAGTCCTGGCCCCTGTTCGCCGCGGCGATCGGAGCCTGAGTACGGCAAATCTGTCGGTGCCAGGGGCGAGAATGCTGTCATGGCGTACGACGAGGAACTGGCCGATCGCATCCGGTTGCTGATCAAACCCGGGCCGGGGTTGTCCGAGCGGAAGATGTTCGGCGGTCTGGCCTTCCTGATCGGCGGCAATCTGGCGGTGGCGGCCAGTGGGCAGGGCGGGCTGTTAGTCCGGGTCGACCCGGACCAGCACGACGGGCTGCTCGCGCGCGAGGACGCACGGCCGATGGTGATGGGCGGGCGGGAACGGATCGGCTGGCTGCGCGTCACCGCCGAGGCGGCCGACGACGACACGGTGCTGCGGGAATGGGTCGACCGCGGTGTCGGCTACGCGCGGTCGTTGCCGCCCAAGAAGAAGTGACCGCATCAGCGGGCCTGGCGGCGGTAGGTGACCTTGTCGAATTCGCGGCCGTACTCGTCGACGGCCACCACGTCCATCTCGCTGGCGAAGACGCCGGGGCGCACGTCGACGCGCAGGAACGAATAGTTGCGGAAGCGCACCCGCGACCACGGCGCCGCTTCCACGCGCTTGCCGCCACCGGGCACCCAGACGTAGCTGTCGGGCACGGTCGTGTCCGGTAGTTCATTGCCGCGGTAGGACTCCCGCGAGCCCGGCTGGAAGTCGTAGCGGGGACGGCCGCCGCCGCCGACCGTGTAGTAGACGGTGCCGTCGGTCTCCGGATAGACGATCGAGTTGTCGCCCGCCACCTTGGTCGCGGCATTGCCGCGGATCGGATCGGTGCGTTCGAAGACGTGATTGTGCCCCTGCAACACCAGATCGACCTGGTATCGGTCGAACAGCGCGACCCAGGCGTCGCGCACCCCGCCGTCGCTCGCGTGCGCCTCGGTCGTCGAGTACGCGCAGTGGTGGAAGAAGCAGACCAGGAAGTCGATCTCGGGGTCGGCGCGATAGGCGGCCAGCGTGCTCTGCACCCAACTCGTCTGCGCCCCACCGGAATACCCGGTGTTGGCGCGGATCTCGTAGGAGATGTCGTTGGCGTCGAGCGAGAGCACCGCGACGTTGCCATAGGTGAACGAATACGCCGAGGGGCAGCCCGCCGGTCCGTTGCCGGGGAAGTCGAGCCGCGCCGCGTGCCCGCCGTAACCGAGCGGGCCGTAGGTCGCCTCCATGTCGTGGTTGCCGGTCGCGAACATCCACGGCGTCTCGGCGGCGCTCGCCTCGATCGCGCCGAAATACACATCCCAGACATAGGGATTGAACTTGTCGAACCCGGATGTGCGCTTTCCGCCGTGCGGGACGAACTGGTTCGGCTTTCCCGAGCCGGACGGATCGGCATAGGCGATATCGCCGGCCAGGATATGGAAATCCGGTTTGGTGGCGGCGATTTGGCGCAGCACGTTGGCGGCGTGCGGCACCGAGGGATCGTTGTCCGCCTCGTAGTACCGGTCGTCGTAATCGCCGGGCGCGAGACCAGGTGGCAGCGCCGGTGTTTCGTCGGTGCCCTGATCGCCCATCATGGTGAACCGGAACGGCGCCACGGCCGCCCGCCCCTTCGGCATCGCGGGCGCCGCGGTTCGGATATCGCCGGTGAACCCGTCCGAGGTGCGCCAGCGATAGAAGTGCGGCATCCGGCCGGGCAGGCCGTCGACCGGCGCGTGCGCGTAGAACTGTTCGGCCGCGAGCACGCCGCCGTCGCTGCGCGGCACCTGGGTGAGCAGGTTGCGCACCTCGGCCTCCACCGTCGCGCCGAGCGCGGGGGTCGGACCGTGGTCGAGAAAGACCTTGGTGCCCGCGGGCTGCCGGGACAACTGCCCGGCGAACCGCAACTGACTCGTCGCGTCCGGCCCGAACCCGACGTGCCGCCCGCCGACCGCCAGCTGCGCGTCCTGCGCGTAGGCGCGCCTGCCGAACGGCGAGACGCCCACTGCGGCCACGGCGGCGGCCGCCGCCGCGCCACGCAGGATATTGCGCCGCGACACGGGATGACGCCGCAGGTACGCCCGGTGCCACTCGTGCTGTTCGGCCATGGTCATCTCGGCGGACAGCGCGGCCGGTATTCCGGTATCCGGAATGTCGCCTGCGGGGTTCAGCGGATTCGACGGCATTCGCATCATGCTGTACGGCGAGGCTGTCGCGAACAACTCGACACCACAGGTCCCGTGCGAACTCTTCGTGAACTTTGCCTTCACCTGCTTTAAGCACGCCTTCGGGCGATTGCGGCAAAACGCATTCCGTGTGCATCGGTGCGCCGGTTAGGCTCCCGTGATGAGGCCATTCACCTGTGCGGTGGGCGCGGCCATGCTGCTCGGCACGGTCGTCTGCGCCGGCGCCACCGCCGGCGCCACGCCCGGCACCGATATCACCGCGGTCACCCTCGCTCAAGCCCAGATCCCCGCGGGCCTGCTCCCGTTCGTCGCGGGCACTGATCTCGTCGTCCGCGAAATCACCATTGCCCCAGGCGGTTCCACCGGCTGGCATTACCACGACGGCCCGGTCTTCGGCATCATCCGCGCGGGCACGCTCACCCACCCCGGCCCCGACTGCACCGGCCCCACGTACCACCCCGGCGATTTCATCTACGAACCCGAGGGCGCTTGGAACGTCCACATCGGCCGCAACGAGGGCACCGATCCCCTCGTCCTCGATGTCGTCTACGCCCCACCCACCGCCCACCCCCTCTTCCGCGACGCCCCTGCCCCACCTTGCGCCTAGGGAACGGGCTCAATCCGCCAGTCGGCGGGTGGTCTGGTGCTGCGACGGTGGGGGAGGATCGATTGATGGATGACGGGTTCGTGGTGCGGGTGGTGGAGTGGGCGCGGGGGCGCGGGGATGTGCGGGTGGTGCTGCGGACGGGTTCGCGGGCGCGCGGGGACGGTGCGGTGGACGCGTTGTCGGACCACGACATCGAGGTGTTCACCACCGAGCCCGAGCTGTACGTGGGGGAGGACGGGTGGGTGGGGGAGCTGGGCGAGGTGTGGGTGAACATCGAGCTGGACGGGCCCTATGACAATCCGGCCCATCTGGTGTTCTTCGCCGGCGGGCACAAGGCGGACTTCCAGATCTTGCCGGTGGACCTGCTGTCCGAATTCGCCGCGAACGGGCTCGACGACCTGCACCAGCGCGGCTATCAGGTGCTGTTCGATCGAGACGGGACCGCGGCGGGGCTGCCCATCGCGACCGGTGCGAGCCCGGTGGTGGAACTGCCGGACCAGCAGGAGTTCGCTGCGCACTGCGCCGAGTTCTGGTTCGAGATCGCGCACCTGCCAAGGTATTCGGCGCGAGGTGAGCACTGGGTGGTGCGGTCCCGGGATCAGGAGACCAAGGAGCTGCTGCTGAGCATGATCGAATGGCACGCGGTGGCCCACTACGGGGCCGGGCACGACGTGTGGCACGGCGGCACCAAGATGCGGGACTGGGCCGCGCCCGGCGTGTGGCAGCGCGTCGAGGAGATCTTGGCGATCGGCGACCCGCTGCGGCAGGCGCGGGCCACGGCCGACCTGTTCGCCGAACTCGCCGTGGCGGTGGCCGCCGCGGCGGGCCTCGACTATCCCGAGGCCGCGGCGCAGGCTGTTCGGCCGTACCTGGATCAGCTGCCCCAGTGCTGAAAGTCCAGGTCAGGTCACCCGGAAAAGTTTTTCGAAGTTTTTCGGCGAGATACGTCGATGCCGCGGTTCCGGCTCCGACCGGAGGGTGACAGCAAGTCACCGATTAGTAAGGAGCACATCATGTCCGTCAACACCTTCTTCTGGTTCGACAGCGCCGCCGAGGAAGCGGCCACCTTCTATGCCGCGGTGGTGCCGAACTCGTCGGTCACCGACATCAGCCGCAACACGGACGGCTCGGCGTTCGTCGTCACGCTCGATCTCGACGGGCACGCGGTCACCCTGATGAACGGCGGACCGGGGCATCCGCTGACCGACGCGGCTTCCCTGCAGGTCATCGTGGAAACGCAGGACGAGGTGGACCGCCTGTGGGACGCACTCACCGACGGGGGAGCGCCGGGACCCTGCGGCTGGCTGACCGATCGCTACGGCCTGTCCTGGCAGGTCGTCCCCACTGCGCTGCCGAAGCTGCTGTCGGGCGAGGACCCCGCCAAGACCATCGCCGTCGGCACCGCCCTGCGCGCCATGTCCAAGCTGGACATCAAAGCCCTCCAGCACGCCTACGACAACGCCTGACCCGACGTGCCCGCGCGCGGGCCCTCACCGCCAGCGCTGTGGCGTGACCGGTGCGCGCCACGCGCGGGCGTAGCTGCTCTTGGTGCCCGCCTCCGGAGCCTTGCTGCGGTAGACGATGTAGGGGCGGGTCAGGTAGCCGATGGGGGCGCTGAACACGTGCACCAGCCGGGTGTAGGGCCAGATGCCGATGAGCACCAGGACGACGAGCGCGTGCAGCTGAAAGGTCCACGGCGTGCCGACCATCAGGTCAGGTCGTGGGTCGAGGGTGAAAAGGCTACGGAACCAAGGGGATACGGTGGTGCGATAGTTGTACACACCCCAGAAGACGTTGCTGCCCCAGGTATTCAGCATCCCGGTGATCAGCGCGGCGGCGAGCAGGCCGTACATCAGCTTGTCGTTGGCGGTGGTGGCTTTACGCACCGCCGGGACGGTAATGCGCCGGTAAAGCAGGATGGCGACGCCCGCGAGTACCGCGATCCCGGCGACCGAGCCGCACAGCACGGCGCACAGGTGGTAGTCGTACTCGGGGATGCCGAGTGCGTCGGTCCACGACTGCGGGATCAGCAGGCCCATGACGTGCCCGCCGATCACGCCGAGCATGCCGAAGTGGAACAGCGGGCTGCCCATGCGCAGCAGGCGGCTCTCGTAGATCTGGGAAGATCGTGTCGTCCAACCGAATTGGTCGTTCCGATAGCGCCACAGGTGGCCGAGCGCGAACGAGGTGAACGCGATGTAGGGCAGGGCAAGCCACAGCGCGTTCGGCAGGTGCGGTGTCAGATTCATCGGCGTCCCTCCGCGTCGGCGAACATCGACGGGTCCGCCGCGAAGGGGTCGAGTCCGACCTCTTCTTCTGGTGGTCCCTGTGCGGCCAGTTCGGCGATGCGTCGCCGGTCCGCGGTGGTCGGGGGCGGCAGCGTGGCCAGCACGGCGGCGAGCACGTCGGTGTAGGGAGAAGCGCTGTCGGCCAGGGAGAGTCGCAGTAGTTCGAGTACCGGTACGTGTTCGCCGAGTAGGCGTTCGCCGCCGATCGGGTCGATGGTCGCGGCGAATTCCAGGACCACAGGCAGGTGGTCGGGCAGTTCCTCGTCGCCGAGTTCGACGCCCGCGTGCCGGTAGGCGTGTTTGAAGCGCAGCAGTGCCATGCCGCGTTTACGGGTGTCGCCGTAGGCGTAGTAGGTCAGGTGCATGCTGGCTCGACGGCGCAGGTCGAACGTCGCGACATAGTCGGCGGCGAGCGTCAATGGTGGTGTGCCGCGCAGATACTCGATGAAGCGCAGCAGGCCGCCACCGGCGACCGGTGGTAATTCAGATACGGCGCAAGACAATTGGTCGGCCATCGCCAACATCGATGTGCTCGGGTAATCCAACAGCAGCGCGGACAGTCGCCACACCAGGTGCCGATCTCGTTCGCTCATCGCCGCGACGGGTTCCGGGCGACGACGCGGCTTCAGCAGGGTCATCGGGCGGCGCCGTTCCGCAGCGTGGCATCGGCGGCGGGTATCAGCCCCTCGGTGCTCTTGCCGTCCCAGTTGAGCAGGTTGATCCGTGTCGTTTTCTCTTGTGGTGTGGCGTTGTTGGTGTCGGTGCGGTGGAATTTGGTGTTGATGGTGTCGTAGGCGGTCATGCCGGGTCCGCCGGTGTTGTCGAGGCTGCATCCGGTGGCGAGGGCGTCGAGTTGGTGGGCTTGGGTGGTGGCGCCGGTGGGGATGACGTAGCGGTGTTCGTATTTGGCGATGGCGAGGAGTCGGTAGAGGGCTTCGATTTGTTCGGGTGGGAGTCCGATGTTGTGGGCGATGGCGGGGTCGGGTTCTTGGCCGAGGTTGATCGAGCGCATGAACGCGCGCATGCCGGCGAGGCGTTGTAGTGCCGCGCGTACGGGGCCGGTGTCTCCGGCGGTGAAGAGTTCGGCGAGGTATTGCACGGGGATGCGTAGGGCGTCGATGGCGCCGAAGAGGTTGGCGGGGTTTTCGCCGTCGTGTCCGGTTTCGGTGAGGACGTCGACGACGGGGGACAGGGGTGGGACGTACCAGACCATGGGCATGGTGCGGTATTCCGGGTGCAGGGGTAGCGCGATTTGGTAGTCGACGATGAGTTGGTAGACCGGGGAGTCCTGGGCGGCGGTGATCCATTCCGGGGAGATGCCGGCGCGTTCGGCTTCGGCGATGACGCGGGGGTCGTGGGGGTTGAGGAAGACCTCGAGTTGGGCGGGGTAGAGGTCTGTGTCGTCGGTGACCGAGGCGGCGTCGCCGACGCGGTCGGCGTCATAGAGCATGACCCCGATGTAGCGCAGGCGTCCGACGCAGGTTTCCGAGCACACGGTGGGGATCCCGACTTCGACGCGGGGGTAGCAGAAGGTGCATTTCTCGGCTTTGCCGGTGTGGTGGTTGAAGTAGATCTTCTTGTAGGGGCATGCGGTGACGCATTGCCGCCAGCCCCGGCATTTGTCTTGGTCGACGAGCACGATGCCGTCCTCGGCGCGTTTGTAGATCGCCCCGGACGGGCACGCCGCCGCGCACGCGGGGTGCAGGCAGTGTTCACAGATCCGCGGCAGATAGAACATGAACGTCTGCTCGAACTCGAGTTTGACTTGTTCTGACAGCCGTGCCAGGACGGGGTCTCGGCTGATCTGTTCGGGCCCCGAGCCCAGGTCGTCGTCCCAGTTCGCGCCCCAGGTGATGGCGGTGTCGGCGCCGGTGATCACCGATTTCGGGCGCGCGACCGGGGTGGTGTCCATCGCCGGCGCCGACAGCAGGGTGTCGTAGTCATAGCTCCACGGCTCGTAATAGTCCGCGACGGTGGGCAGATCGGGGTTGGCGAAAATGTTGAGCAGCCGGGACAACCGGGACCCCGACCGCAATCGCAGCCGCCCGCGCCGGTCCAGCCGCCACCCGCCTTTCCATCGGTCCTGGTCCTGATAGCGGCGTGGATATCCTTGCCCGGGACGGGTTTCGACGTTGTTGAACCACATGTACTCGGTGCCACCACGATTGGTCCACGCCTGCTTACAGGTGACACTGCAGGTGTGACAGCCGATGCACTTGTCCAGATTCATCACCATCGCCAACTGGGCCATGACACGCATCTCTAATACTCCACTTCCTGGGCCCGGCGACGAATCGTGGTCACCTCATCACGCTGATTCCCGGTCGGCCCGTGATAATTCAACGCGAACGACTGCTGGGCATACCCGCCGATCAAATGCGACGGCTTGATCATGATCCGGGTCAACGCGTTATGAATCCCGCCCCGCTTCCCCCGCGCGTCATCGACCTCCGCGCGATCCTCGATCCGGGGCACCCCCACCGCCCGATCCTGCGCGTGATACATGAACACCGTGCCCTCGGGCATCCGATGCGACACCACCACCCGCGCGACCACCACCCCGTTCCGGTTGACCGCCTCCACCCACTCGTTATCGGCCACCCCGATCTTCGCCGCGTCCGGCACCGACATCCAAATCGACTGCCCACCCCGCGACAACGTCAACATATGCAAATTATCCTGATACGCCGAATGAATCGACCACTTCGAATGCGGCGTCAAATACCGCACCGTCACACCCTCCGCACCGACCGCACCCACCCGCGGTTCACGAAACAACGCCGACATATCCAACGGCGGCCGGAACACCGGCAACTGCTCCCCCAACTCGATCATCCAATCATGATCCAAATAGAAATGCTGCCGCCCCGTCAACGTATGCCACGGCTTACCCCGCTCCACATTGATCGTGAACGGCGAATACCGCCGCCCACCCGACTCACTGCCCGACCACTCCGGCGACGTGATCACCGGCACCGGCCGCGCCTGCGTATCAGCAAACCCCACCCGCTTCCCCTCATGCTCCGCCGCCAAATCCACCAACACCGCACCCGTCCGACGCTCCAACGCCGCGAAACCTTCGACGGCGAGCCTGCCGTTCGTGGTCCCGGACAACGCGAGAATCGCCTCGGCGGCGTGGGTGTCCTTCGTCAGGCGCGGACGCCCCTGTCCGACACCGGAACTCGCCACACCGTTGACACCGGCCAGATACGCGACTTCGGCTTCGGGGTAGGTGGTGATGCCTTTGATCGTTAGCCCGAGGGTTTCCACCAGTGGTCCGAGGGTGGCCAGCTGATCCGCGATGTCGCGGTAGTCCCGTTCCACCACAACCAGTTTCGGCATGGTCTTACCAGGAATCGGTTCGCACTCACCGGCCTTCCAGTCCAGCACCCGACCACCCGGCTGTGCCAGCGCATCCGGCGAATCATGTTGCAGCGGCACGGCAACGAGGTCTTTACGGACCCCGAGATGGTCTTCCGAGAGGCGGGACACCTCTCGGGCGATCCGGTGGAATGCCTCGAAGTCGGTCTTGGCCTCCCACGGCGGCGAGATCGCCGGGGAGAACGCGTGCACGAACGGATGCATATCCGTCGAGGACAGATCATGCTTCTCATACCAGGTCGCCGCCGGCAGCACGATATCGGAGAACAACGTCGTGCTCGTCATCCGGAAATCTAACGACAACAACAGATCCAGCTTCCCCGACGGCGCCTGCTCCCGCCACACCAACTCCTGCGGACGCACTCCACCCACATCACTGGCCTGGAGATTCGAGTCGGTGCCGAGCAGGTGCCGATTGAAGTACTCGTTGCCTTTGCCGGAGGAGCCGAGCAGATTGGATCGCCACACGGTCAGGCAGCGCGGGAAGTTCTCCGGCGCGTCCGGGTCCTCGCACGCGAACCGGAGATCGCCGGACTTCAGCTGTTCCACCACATAATCCGCGGCAGGCTTGCCTGCCCGCTCGGCGTCGTCGGCCAGATCCAGCGGATTACGGTCGAACGTCGGGTAACTCGGCATCCAGCCGAGCCTGCTTGCCAGCGCGATGTTGTCCGCGGCGGTGCGCCCGGCGAACTTCCCGGTGGCCAAGGGGGAGGCGAACGTCGCCGCGGTGAACGGGTCGTAGCGCCATTGATCGTTGGTGAGATACCAGAACACCGTGCCCTGCATCTGGCGTGACGGCCGTTGCCAGTCCGCGCCGAAAGCCAGTGTCGACCAACCGGTTACCGGCCTGCACTTCTCCTGCCCGACGTAGTGCGCCCACCCGCCGCCGTTGACCCCCTGGCAGCCGGTCAGCAGGGTCAGGGTGAAGAACGCGCGATAGATCTGATCGGAGTGGAACCAGTGATTGGTGCCAGCGCCCATCAAAATCATCGAGCGACCACCCGAACGCATCGCGTTGTCGGCGAACTCGCGGGCGATCCGGGTGGCCTGCACCGCGGGCACACCGGTGATCGCCTCCTGCCAAGCGGGCGTATACGGCTCGGCCGCGTCGTCATACCCGGTCGGCCACGTCCCGGGCAGCCCGTCACGACCGACGCCGTACTGCGCAAGCAACAGATCGAACACAGTGGTGACGCGTTTACCCGCAACGGTTCTCGTAGGTACCCCGCGGGTCAGCACGCCGGAAGCATCGGTGTCGAAGCGGGGAAGGGACACGGTTGCGTGGTCCTCGGCGTGGTCGTACATCGTCAGCAGCGGATCGACCGCACCGAGGTCGAGGTTCCAGCGGCCGGCCCCCTCCGGGCCGAAGCGATAGCCCAGCGAACCGTTGGGCACGACAGGACGCGCCGCCGCGTCGAGGAGCACCGTCTTGAACTCGCTGCCTGCGCCACGCTCGCCGAGATCGGCGGCGGTCACGAACTTTCCGGGCACGAGGCACCCGTCTTGTTCGTCCAACTCGACGAGGAAGGGCAGATCGGTGTAGCGCTTGACGTAGTCGAGGAAGCGGGGCGTCCCCCGGTCGACGAAGAATTCGCGCAGCACCACGTGGCCCATCGACATGGCAAGCGCCGCATCGGTTCCCGGCCGCGCCGCCACCCACTCATCGGCGAACTTGGTGTTGTCGGCATAGTCGGGCGAGACCACGACCACCTTCTGCCCCCGATACCGCGCCTCGGTCATGTAATGCGCGTCCGGCGTCCGCGTCACCGGCACATTCGAACCCCACATGATCAAATACCCGGCATCGAACCAATCCGCCGACTCCGGCACATCGGTCTGATCACCGAACACCTGCGGCGACGCCACCGGCAGATCCGCATACCAGTCATAAAACGACAGCATCGAACCACCCAGCAGCGAAATGAACCGCGCACCCACCGCATGACTGACCATCGACATCGCCGGAATCGGAGAGAACCCCGCCACCCGATCCGGACCATACCGCTTGATCGTGTAAACATGCGCCGCAGCGGCGATCTCGGCCGCCTCCCACCACTCGGCACGGACGAACCCACCCTTACCCCGAGCGGACTTGTAACGCCCGGCCCGCACCGGATCCTCGACCACCGCACCCCACGCCAGCACCGGATCCTTCAGCCGAGCCTTCGCCTCCCGATACAACTCCAGCAACACCCCGCGCACATACGGATAACGCACCCGCGCAGGCGAATACGTGTACCACGAGAACGACGCACCACGCGGACACCCACGCGGCTCATACTCCGGCTTGTCCGACCCGACCGAGGGATAATCGGTCTGCTGCGACTCCCACGTGATCACACCATCTTTCACGTAGATCTTCCACGAACACGACCCCGTGCAGTTCACCCCATGCGTCGACCGCACCACCTTGTCATGCGACCACCGCTCCCGGTAGAACTTGTCGGCCTCGCGACCTCCGCGCTTGTGCAGAGTGCGCTGGTCCGCGGAGATCTCGCCGCGCTGGAAGTATTTCCCGAACCGCAAAAGCATATCGCCGACGTCGTCGGAAACCTGCTCCGGCGATGCGGAACTTCGAATGCGCGAGTCAACCACTACGCCTCCCTGCGCCAGTGAAAATTCAGTAGCCGTTACCCACTCTAAGGACGTTTTCGGCGGGTCGCCAAGAGTCATTCTCCGAATGCCGCCCCACGGCGGGCGTGCACGACCGCCTGCCGGTAGCGGGCGGTCGTCGGGATCTCGCGCGGAAACCGCCGTCTAGCAGCGGTTTCACGGCCTCGTCCGCATGGCGGATGGTCGTCGTTCGGTGGCCTTTCGGCAATGCTGTGGAAATGCTGAGTATTTCCGCTCGTTACATATGCGGGCGTGTCGACGGCGTTTCGCGCTATGTCACAACGCCCGATATGTGTAGTTTTATCTGGTATGAACTAATTGTGCTTCTAGTGAATTATTCGCCATTTGTTTGCGCAGTGCGACAACGGAAATGAATGCGTTATCGATCGGCTATCTACCGGTCGCTCGGTTCGATATCGGCGAAGGTGTCCACCCAGCGATGCGGCGGGCGCGGCGGATTGGGCTCGCCGGGGCGCGCCAGCCCGATCACCTGCCAGCCCGCGGCCACGGCGGCGTCGAGCTCATCGGGATGATCGGACAGGAACAGGATGTGCTCGGCCGCGACGCCGATCGCGCTCGCGATCTTCTCGTACGACGCGGCCTCGCGCTTGCCGCCCGCCGTGGTCAGGTCGAAGAAGCCGCTGATCAGCGACGCCAGCTCGCCGCCGCGCGCGAATGTGAACCAATCCTGTTGGTTGCGAACGGATCCGGACGAATAGACATACAGCCGTAGCTCGGCGGCGTGCCAGGCCCGTAGCGCGGGGGGCACGTCGGCGAAGAACTCACCGTGCAGCGCGCCCGCGCGGAAGCCCTCGGCGCAGATCAGTCCCTGGGCGGCTTTGAGCGGCTCGGCCTTGACGTCGGAGTCGAGCCAGCCGCGCAGCACGGCCGCGAGCTCGTCGGTATCGGCGTCCGGGCGATCTGCCAGCTTCCGCGTGGCGGCGATGATGGATGCCGCTGCGCCGTCCTGGTTTTCGGCGAGCCACCCGGGCAGCCGGGCTCGGGTGTACCCGTAGAGGTCTTCGCGCACCGAGCTGGTCGGGCTGGTGGTTCCCTCGATGTCGACGACGATCGTCGTGATCATGACTTGGCGAGCAGCTCGTCGAGGGTCGGGAACCCTTCGCTGATCCGGTCGCCGGTGAAGTCGCCGACCCAGCCGTCTTCTTCCTCGAAGAACCGGATGGCGATGAAGTCGGGCCTGGTGCCCATGTCGAACCAGTGCAGGGTGCCCGCAGGCACCGAGAGCAGGTCGCCGCCTTCGCATACCACGGCGAGTACCTCGTGCCCGAGGTGCAGATAGAAGCAGCCGCGCCCGGCCGCGAAGTAGCGGACCTCGTCCTCGGCATGGCGGTGTTCGTTGCGGAACTTCTCCCGCGCGCCCTTGGCGATCTGCGGCCACTCCGGGTTGCTGTCGTCTGGGTGGATGCGCGCGATGTCGATGTGCTTGTAGCGCCCGGACTCGTTGAGCTCGGCCACGTTGTCGGTGTAGTGCGCCAGCAGGTCGTCCGAGGACACCGTCGCGGCATCGGGCAGCACCGGCCAGCGGCCGAAAGTGATGCCGTGCGCGGCCAACTCGGTGCCGATCAGCTCGTCGTCGGTGGTTCGCACCCGCACGTCCGCCGCGTTGGCGGCGGCCATCACCTGAAGCAGGGTCATGTCAGTCCAATCTCGAGTGTGTCATCGCGCGTACCGAACGCCTGTGTCCGGCCGGTCCGGGATACCAGCTCGCACAGGGCTTCCAGGCATTCGGCGCGATCGCGCGCCTGGGAAAGATTGTCCCCCCACGCGGTGATCCCGTGGCCCGCGATGAACAGGATCGGCGGTGCGCCGGGGTGCTCGGTGAGGTAACGCTCGATGTCGGCGCCGATGCGCGGCACGTCGGCCCAGTTGGGAAACACCGGGACGGTGACCGCCGCCGGATCGGCGCCGCCGAGGCCCTTGATGAGTTCGTAGTCGGCGAGCCGCAGTGCGGTCATCGCGTCCGGTGCGCCGTGGCGGGTCGCCAGCGCGGTGGCGTAGGGCGGGTGGATGTGCACCACAGCCCGTGCAGCGGTGGCGCGGTACACGGCGGTGTGAATCGCGGTCTCCGCTGACGGTTTCCGGCCGTGGGCGGAGACCGGCGCGGAGTCCTCGACCCGGACGGTGACCATATCGTGTTCGCTCAGTTCACCTTTGGACAATCCGCTACCGGTGATCACCGCCGTGCCCTCGGTTCGCACCGAGATATTGCCCGCGGTGCCCGGCATCCAGCCTCGCTGATAGAGCGCACGGGCGAGCCCGGCGATCTCCGCGCCCGGTGACGGCCGCGGATCCGTCCCGCGGTGCACCACTCCGAGTTCGGTCACCACCGCCGTCACCAGCTCGCCGGGTGTCACGTCGAAGGCCGGGTTGAACACCTCGGTCCCGGCGGGAGCCGTTGGCACACCGCCGAATCCGGTGACCTCCTCGGCCGCGCGTTGCTCCACCACGATGTCGGCGCCGGTGGCCATGCTCGGATCCCTGGTCGATTCCGGGGCGACCACGATGAACGGGATGCCGTGGTGGCGGGCCGCGAGCGCGAGACCGTAGGTGCCGATCTTGTTCGCCACGTCCCCGTTGGCGGTGACCCGGTCGGCGCCGACCAGTACACAGTCGACCTGGCCGGTGGCCATCGCCCAGGCCGCCGCGGCATCGATGGTGAGCCGATGGGGGATGCCCGCCTCGGCCAGCTCCCACGCGGTGAGCCGGGCGCCCTGCAGCAGCGGCCGGGTCTCGTCGACCAGGACGTCGGCCACCGCGCCGCGCTCGGCGAGCACCCGCAGCGTGCCGATCGCGGTGCCGAACGCGCTGGTCGCGAGCCGTCCGGTGTTGCAGTGGGTGAGCAGGCGCAGCGGCCGATCCTGGCAGAGTCGCTGCACCAGGTCGGCGGCGTGGGTGGCCGCAGCCCGGTTGACCCGGCCGTCCTCGGCGAGCATGTCGAGCGTCGCGGCCAGCACGGCGTCGGTGCCCCGTGCGATCTCGGTGCACACCCGACGCACCGCCCACGCGAGGTTCACCGCGGTCGGTCGCGCGGCCGCGATGCGGTCGGCATCGGCCTGCGCCGCGGGCACATCGACCACGCCGTCGACGGTGTGCGCGGCGGTGGCGAGCACCACGCCGAACGCGCCCGCGATGCCGATGGCGGGCGCGCCGCGGATCGCGAGCACCCGGATCGCCTCGATCACCTCGTCGACGGTGCGCAACCGCAGCTCCCGGACCTCGTGCGGCAGCCCACGCTGGTCGATGGTGACCAGCGCACCGTCGTCCCAGATCAGCGAACTGTCGTCCATCAAGCCCGTCCTTTACCGCGTCTCACCAGGTTCTGCCTGGTCAACGGTATCGGAAGCGCGCTGCCCCGGAAAATTCGCCTCGATGCCGGGCGTGGGCGCGATACCGGCGCCGAGTTCAGGCCGTCGGGGTCTCCGGCCGCAGTTTCGCCGCCCGCTCGCGCGGATCGTAATTCGGCCCGACGCCCGCGATCAGCAGCAGATCGCCCTCGATGTGGTCGGCGCGCAGCGGCAGGATCTCCTGATACGCCGGCGAGTGATACCAGCGCCGCGCGGTGTCCAGGTCCGGGAATTCCAGCAGCACCATGGAGCCGGGCCAGCTGCCCTCCACCACCTCGGCGGGCGGGCCGTGAATCACGAAGCGGCCGTGGAACGGATCGAGCGTGTCCTGGATGCGTTCCAGGTATTCGAGGATGTCGGCGTGCGGCGTGCGCACACGCAGATGGGCGAAGCCATAGGCGGGCATGAGCTGTTCCCTTGTTCAGCGGGGCCGCCGGGCGGCGACGCCACCTCGACGGTAGGACGCCGGGCACCGCGCGACAATTACCTCGCTGGTAAGCGCCACAGTTGTTACTCCGCAACGAATTCCGCTTCCCGCTCCACGGCCTCGATGGTGCCGGCGGGAACCCGGATCGGGCCCGGCGTATAGGTCACCGCGCGCAGCGTGCCGCTGTAGCGGAACGGGCCGCGGCGCTCGCGCAGCTCCCAGGAGACCGGGCCGCGCGCGTCGACGCCGACGGATATGCCGGTCCACGGCGACATGCCGACCAGCTGGACCTGATCGCGGAGGCGGGCCACCCGAACGCCGTCGACCTCGATGTCGAAATCCCAGCGTAGGTGTGGTCGTACTGTCGCGGTCACCGCGATCCGGCGGATACCGGGGGTCAGCGGTCCGGTGGACACCGAGTCGTAGCGGCCGTAGCTGTTCACTCCGAACACCAGCCAGCCATCCTCGAGGTAGAGCAGGTAGCCGCCGAGCGGATCACCGTGCGCGACAAGGACTCCCTCGTCGCCCGGTGCGTAGCCGGCCAGCTCCGCCGTGATGGTGAAGTCGCGATAGGCGATGAGCCGCTGCGAGCGGTAACGCTCCAGCGTCGGGGTGCCGGGCAGCAGGCGCACCGGTTCGCCGAGCCGCGCCTCCTCGGGCCGTCTGCGTGCCAGGTCTTGCCGGGTGAGCAGCGGGAAAACGGTATTGGCCCAGGCGGATTCGTCCCAGGCGGCGGCGAGTTCGGCCGCTTTGTCCGGGTAGCGCGCCGAAAGATCGTGCAGCTCGGTCGGATCGGCGCGGACATCGAACAGCTGCCAGTTCGGGGCGTCGAGGTCGGCGCCGGGTTCGTGCAGCGACAGCAGCTTCCAGCCGTCGCGGTAGAAGCCGCGATGCCCGGTCATCTCGGAGTACTGCTCGGTGTGGCGCGTCCTCGCCTGCGGGTCGCGCAGCAGCTCGGCGGCCGATACGCCGTCGAAGCCCTTGGCGGGCAACCCGTTACGCACGCTCGGCCGGTGCAGTCCGGCGAGCTCCAGCAGGGTCGGTGCGAGATCGGTGACGTAGGCGTATTCGTGCCGGATACCACTGTCGTCCGCGCCGCGCGGTAGTCCGCGCGGCCAGGACACCAGCAGCGGCACCCGTACGCCGCCCGCGAAGGTCTGTCCCTTGTAGAAACGGAACGGGGTGTTCGACGCCTGCCCCCAGCCGCGCGGATAATGCACCCCGAGACGCGCGGTGCCGATCAATTCCTCGTCGTGCGGCACGTCGCCGATCCAATCCGGATCGTCGATGCGGGCGAATTCGGCGAAGTAGGTGCGGGTGCCCTCCGGTCCACCCTCGGCGGTGCCGCCGTTGTCCGAGGTGAACACCACGATGGTGTTGTCGAGCTCGCCGAACTGCTCGACGGTGTCGAGAATGCGGCCGAGGCTCTGGTCGATGCTGTCGACCATCCCCGCGTACACCTCCATGTACCGGGCGAACCGGCGCTGCTGCGCTGGGCTCAGCGAATCCCATTCCGCGGCTTCGTAACCCGGCTCGGTATTGCGCGGCTTCTGTTGCGTGCCCGGCGGAAACAGGCCCTGTGCCAACTGGGTGGCGAACCTGCGCCTGCGCAGCTCGTCCCAGCCCGCGGCGTAGCGGCCCCGATACTTGGCCAGATCCGCGGGCTTGGCCTGGAGCGGGCCGTGCATGGCGACATGGGCGAAGTAGAGGAAGAACGGTTTGGCGGCGTCGTGGGCGCGCAGGTCCTTCAGATAAGAGATCGCCTTGTCGGTGAGATCATCGGTGAGGTAGTACCCCGGCGGATACTCCTCGATGTCGACCACTGAGCTGTCCGAGACCAGCTGGTTCGGGTAGTAGAACGAGTTGAGTCCCTCCAGCGAGCCGTAGTAGCGGTCGAAGCCGCGCTGGGTCGGCCACGAGTCCCGGTGTGCCGCCGGGTTCATCGTGGCGTCGCGGACAAGATGCCACTTGCCGACCGCGTAGGTCGCATAGCCGTTCTCGCGCAGGATCTCCGGCAGGGTGAGCACATCGTCGGCGAGTTCGAGGCGCAGGCCGGGATAGCCCGGATCGGCGTTCGCGACGAAGCCGAAACCCGCACGGTGGGAGTTGATTCCGGTCAGCAGCGCGGCTCGCGACGGTGAGCACAGCGGCGTCGTGTGGTAGTTCGTCAGCCGAACCCCGTTGGCGGCCAGCCGATCCAGGGTCGGTGTCTCGATCTCGGAGCCGAACGGGCCGATGTCGCTGTATCCCATGTCGTCGACCAGCACCACGATGATGTTGGGTGCGCCGGCGGGCGCGGTCGGCGGGTAGGTCCACTCTGGGGTCGAGTCCGCGGTGGTGCGGCCGACGGTGCCGCCGAAGGACTCGTAGCCGCGCGCGGTGGAGGGAACAGGCATTCCGTCAGTAGATCGTGCGGAATATCTGGCTCACCAGCGTTTCACGCAGGGTGCGTGTAACCCGCGGGGCGGCCCGCGCACAACCGCGGCCGCCGGTTCCACGGTGAACCGGCGGCACGCGGTGTGGATCAGTTAGTTGTGGCCCATCCTGCGCTGATCATCGGCGCGCCGGTCGTTGTCCGACTGGCGCTGGTTCGGCATGCGCTGGCCTTCGGAATTCGCACCGCCTCGGTTCATACCCTGGTTCTGGTTCTGATCCTGGCGCTGTTGCTGCTGCTGCCGATCCATCTGCCTCGGCATTTTCTTAGGCGTTTTCTTCGACTTTTCAGCCATCTCCACTCGGTCCTTTCCGGGGATTGATATTCGCCTAACGTTCCTCACGATAGCGAGCCGCAGGCAATTCCGAAAGGGAAAGTGAAAAAAGCACGTCGCACCGGCGATCCTAGGCAAATGCCCAGGTAGACGGTGGTGTATCGACGGTCAGGGTTTGCGCGCCTCGATAAGGAATCGGGTCGAGTGGGCGACGAACGGGCCATTTTCTTCGATCTCCTCGTGCATCGTCACGAGTCGATCACGGTATCCGTCAACGGAGAAGTCGGGCACCATCCACGGCACCTTCCTGAGGAAGTAGACCACCGCGCCGATATCGCCGAACTCGACGCGCAGCCTTTCGTAGCGGAGATCGACGACTTCCAGTCCGGCCGCCGCGGCCGCGGCGCGATCGTCGTCGGGATGGCGTCGCCGCCGAATTTCCTCGGTCTGTCGCCCGATGAAATATTCGACCAGTTCGAAAACGCTTGCGTCGCCGACATGTTGGGCGAGATAGGTACCCGATGGCCGCAGCACCCGTGCGATCTCGTGCCACCACACGGTGACCGGGTGCCTGCTGGTCACCAGGTCGAAAGCGTTGTCGCCGAAGGGCAGCGGTGGTTCGTCCGGGTCCGCTACCAGCGCGACGCCGAGCGGATGCAGCAGCTCGGTGGCTTTGGTGACGTTCGGCGGCCACGATTCGGTGGCCACCAGTAGACGCGGAATATGTCCCGCGCCCGCGAGCACCTCGCCGCCGCCGGTCTGAATATCCAGTGCCGCATCGACTTTCCTGAGTCGCTCGCCGAGTAGCCGCTGGTAGCCCCAGGACGGCCGCTGCTCGGTTGCTCGTCCGTCCAGCCAGCCGAAGTCCCAGCCCGCCACCTCGACCGCGCTCGCCTCCGCCACCAAGTCCTCGAAGCTTCGCCGCATGTCTGCTCACTCTGCCAGCCGGTCGCCGCACCGGCAATCGGATTTGCCGCGCGTGTGCTACCTGGGCAGCGGCAGGAATTCGACCGTCGCGCCGTCGGCGGCCTCGGCCGGGACGACGACCAGCCCGTCGCGGTCGACCAGGCCGCCGAGATGGGCGGTGCGGATGTGCGGGTCGCCCAGCCAGCCGCCCGCGTCGGCGTGCCGCGCGGGCACGATACGGGGGACCGGGCCGGAGATCTCGCCCGCGTTGTGCAGCGGGCCGAGCTGTGCGCGTCCTGGTGTGCTGCCGGTGCGGCCGTCGACCACCGCGGGCGCGAGCGCGAGCAGGGTGGCGACGGCCGCGTACGGGTTGCC
This sequence comes from Nocardia brasiliensis, assembly GCF_011801125.1. Lineage (NCBI taxonomy): Bacteria > Bacillati > Actinomycetota > Actinomycetes > Mycobacteriales > Nocardiaceae > Nocardia > Nocardia brasiliensis. Next base: position 6,338,641 of record NZ_CP046171.1, on the reverse strand, counting down.
CGGCAGGCCGAGAACCGTTGTGCCGGAGCTCAGTTCGGCGACCAGCGTGGAACCGCCCGGCCGCACGCGCAGGCGGTGCACCAGTACCCTGGCCTGCGCGCGAGCGACCGCGGTGCGCAGTTGATCGGCCGCGCCACCTCCGGTCGCCCCGACGATCACCAGCAGGTCGCATTCGCTCGCCGCGGCGAGCACCTCGTCGAAGCCGTTCGGGGTGTCGCGCAGGTGCACGCGATCGACGGCGTGAATTCCGTACCAGGACAACAGGTCCGGCAGGATCGGCCCGATCGAGTCCCTGGTCTGCCCGGCGTGCAGCGGGCCCTTGTTGCGGATCTCGTCGCCGGTCATGATGATGCGGGCGCGCACCGGTCCGCGCACCGGCGCGGCGGTCACCTCCACGCTGGCGGCCGCGGAGATCAGCGCGGCGGTCACCGGCGTACCCTGCGGCGCGACGAGATCGCCCGGCTTGCGGTCCTCGCCGCGACGGCGGATGTCGTCGCGCAGTGGGGTGTGCGGCAGCCGCCGCAACCGGTCCGTGGCGACCTCGACGAATTCGTCGCGCACCACGCCGGTGGTGCCGTCGGGCACGTGCGCTCCGGTGGCGATGCGGACCGCCTCGCCGGGCAGCAGACCGACCGGGCGCTGGCCACCCGCGAACCCGATGTCGCGGCGCAGCCGCCACGGGCCCGCGCCCGCCACCGCGTAACCGTCCATCGCCGAGACATCGAAGCGGGGCAGCGGTTCGGCCGCGGTCAGCGGCGCGGCCAGCGCCGCGCCGCGCACCGCGCGCAGATCGGCGACGTAACTGGTCAGTCGGGTGAGACCGGTGCGCAGCTCGGTGCGCGCCGCGGCCAGCGTGAGCGGGGTCGCCTGCGCGGGGTCCACCGATTCGCGCGCCACGCGCACCTGCTCGTCGGTATCGCAGTCGGCGATGCCGGGCAGGGCGATGATCGCCGAGTCGGCGGGGATCAACGCCTTCATCGGCTGGTTGATCAAGGAGTCCAGCTTGTCGAGTGCCGCCGCGAGCGCAGCACGCCGCCACACCCCGATCAGATACTGCGGCCGCCCCGAGTCGTCCGCGGCGAACACCGCGTCGGCCCCGGATTCCCCGGCGTGCCTGAGCAATTCGGTGATCGACCAGGCGGTCAGGAACGGCAGGTCCGCGGCGAGCACCACGACGAACGGTGCGGCAGAGCCGAGCGCGCGCAGTCCGGCGCCGATCGCCGACACCGGTCCCGACCCCGGCGGCACCTCACGCACCTGCAGAATCGAGCCCGCCAGCTCGGGCCGGTGCGGACCGACCACCACCGTGTGGCCACAGCAGGCGACCGCCGACAGGGCGGCCTCGAGCATGGAGCGGCCACCGATGACGATCGCGGGTTTGTCGACACCGCCCATCCGGCTGGCTCGGCCGCCGGCGAGCACGATGGCGTCCGCGGCGCTCACCAAGCACAACCTCGAGCAAGGTACAACATGGCGGTCATGCTAATTCGTCACCGCCGTGACGCCGGGAGGCGGCCGTATCCGGCCATGCTCGGCGAGAGAACCTAGGCGGTCGAACGGTCGCGGGCCGGGCGCAGCAGACAGAACTCGTTCGTCTCCGGATCGGCGAGGGTGAGACTCGGCACCGCGCCGAGCCCACCGCCGGTGTGCGCGATGGGTGTGGCGCCCGCGGCGCGCAGCCGGGCCACCTCGGTGGCCTGATCGTCGTAGCCGGCCAGATCCAGGTGCAGCAGATTGCGACCGGACTTCTCCTCGGGCGTGCGGACGAACTCGAGCCAGCAACCGAGCCCGGTCGGGGAGCGCAGTCCGGCGATCTGCGCGCCGCCGTGGGCGACCGGCCAGCCGGAGGCGGCGGACCAGAATTCGGCCAGCCGCACCGGGTCCCGGGTGTCCACCACGATGGCGGCCACCGCGCCGGTGTCGACGTACTCCTCGCGTGGTTCCAGCACACAGAATTCGTTGCCCTCGGGATCGGCGAGCACCACCCACGGCACCGCGCCCTGGCCGATATCGATCCGGCGCGCGCCCAGCGACAACGCCCGATCGACCTGCAGGCGTTGATGATCGAGCGAGCGGCTGGCCAGGTCGAGGTGAATGCGGTTCTTGGCGTTCTTCGTTCGGGTCGCGGGCAGGAAGGTGAGGGCGAGCTCGGCGCCATCGGGGTCGGGCGCCGCGACGTCCACTTCCTCCGGACGATCGATGGTCACGCCCCACCCCAGCAGCTCGGCCCAGAAGTTCGCGACGAACCGCGGCCGGTCCGCGTCGAACACGACACACGCCAGGCGGGTGGACATGAAACAACGGTAGCCGCCGTGCCGCCCGCTCCGGGAGTATTTCCGAGACTCGGCCTACGCGAACGGAAAACGTGCCGCCCGCAGGTCGACTCGCCCGTCCCGCACCGGCGCGCCCTCGGTCGCCAGCAGGCGCAGCTGGCGCTCGGCCAGGTGCGCGGCGGGCCTGCCGCTCGCGCCGATCACTCGATGCCAGGGCAGGTCGGCCGCATCGGTGCGCATGATCCAACCGACCGTGCGCGGCGTGGACAGCCCCGCGGCCGCGGCGATATCGCCGTAGGTAGCGACGCGGCCGGGCGGGATGGACGCGACCAGCGCGCGCACCCGCTCGACCTCGGCGTCGGTGGTGGCCATCCGGCTCAGAGCACCGAGCGGATCAGCGCGGCCGTTTCGGCCGGAAGCTCCTGCGGCACCATGTGATCGCATTCCCATTCGTGCACGGTGAGTCGAGCGCCGAGATGCGTGGTGAGCGCGGCGCGGAACTCGGGGGTCACGAACGGCGGCTGCACCTTCGTCGCCTGCACCAGCACGGTCGGCAGATCTCGCGGCGGCAGGACGTAGGGCCGCGCCAGCTGGCCCCAATACGAGCTCACGGCGGGCACGCTCATCCGCCAGCCGACCCGGCCAGGCGTGGTGGGCACCAGGTGCTCGGTGAGCTCGGCCGCCAGGATGTGCTCGGCCACATCGGCCCACGACGAGGCCAGCTTGTCCTCGCGGGCGCGCGCCACGGACGGATAGTCGGGCTCGGCGACGAGCGCCTCGGCGATGTCGCCGACGAAATCGGGGGCCAGTCCGATCGCCGGATCGAGCAGCACCAGCTGCCTGACCAGTTCCGGGTGCCGATGTGCCAGATACAGCGCCGACGCGCCGCCGAAGGAGTGCCCGACCACCGTCGCCGCCGACCCGCCCTCGGCGACGAGCAACTCGGCCAGATCGTCGGCGACGGCTTCGAGGGTCCAGGGCGGCAGCCCGCCCGATCGGCCGTGGCCGCGCAGGTCCGGCGCGATGATCCTGACCTCGGGCAGATGGTTGGTGGCCAGGTCCGCCCAGCGTTTGCCGTGACCGGTCACGCCGTGCAGGGCCAGAACGATCGGACCGGTAGTGGGACCGAATCGGTAGGAATGAAGAGCTGACACCGGTCCATTCTCACCTGCGGCGGCAACGTCCGCTGGGCGAGTCGTGCGGAGGGGAGCGTCGGCGTGTCGGTCGTGTCTGTTGCAATAGCCCGCGTGGTGCGATCGGATAGCGCGGTGCGACTTGTTCGCCGGAACGTGGTGGCACCCCGGCCACGGGTCTGGGGCGCCGACGTTCGCGTGCTGTTGGACGCCGCGGCCGCGGCCGGCCCGACCCGCCCAGGGTGGCGACCTTGGCAGGTGCTCGGCGGACCGGGCACGGGCAAGACCGCCCTGCTCGTCGACCTGGCGGCCGAGCGCATCGCCGCCGGTGCCGACCCCGGATCCGTGCTCGTGCTCACCCATTCGAAGCAGGCGGCGAGCACCGTCCGGGACGCGATCACCGCGCGGCTGGCGGGCCCGGACGCCGAGGGCGGTGTGCCCGGCGCGACCAGGGAGCCGCTGGCGCGCACCCTGCACTCCTACGCGTTCTCCGTGCTGCGCAGGCACGCCGCCGAGCACGGCAACCCGCCGCCGCGATTGCTGACCGGTGCCGAGCAGGATGCGGTGCTGCGCGAAATGCTGCGCGGCGACCTGACCGACATCGCCGACGGCGCGGACGGACTGTGGCCGCAGCGGTTACAGCCCGCGCTCGCGCTCGGCGGATTCGCCGAACAGTTGCGCGATCTCATGCTGCGTGCCACCGAACGCGGGCTCGGGCCAGAAGATCTGGTGCGGCTCGGCCGCGAGCACGGGAAGCCGGAGTGGGTGGCGGCGGGCCGGTTCGCGGTGCGCTACGAGCAGACGATGCTGTTGCGCTGGTCGGTGGGCGTCGAGGCGCCGGAGGCCACGGCACCGGCGCTGGACGCGGCCGAATTGATCGGCGCCGCGCTCGACGCGCTCGCCGGGGACGCCGAGCTGCTCGCCGCCGAGCGCGCCCGCATCCGGTACCTGCTCGTCGACGACGCCCAGCACCTGGACCCGCAGGCCGCGATGCTGGTCAAGGCGATCGGGCGCAGCGCGCACACGACCGTCGTCGCGGGCGACCCCGATCAGGGCATCTTCGCCTTCCGCGGCGCGGACGCGCGCTTCGTCGCCGACCTGGACGCGCCGGACGGGCAGCGCATCGTGCTGCGGGACAACCACCGTCTCGGCGCTCCGGTGCGGCTGGCGGTGGCCAGAATCGCGGCACGGTTGCCGGGCAGTGCGCCGCAACGCTTTTCGCTGCCGGACCGGGCCGATCGACCGGCCGAGGACGGCACCGAGGTCCGGGTGCGCGTGCTCGGCACGCCCGCCAAGGAGGCGGCGCTGATCGCGGACCATTTGCGGCGCGCGCATCTGACCGGCGCGGTGCCGTGGTCGCGGATGGCGGTGATCGTGCGGTCGGTGCCGCTGTCGCTGGCTCCGCTGCGCCGCGCCCTGCTCGCGGCCGGGGTGCCGGTGCAGCAGCCCGCACTGGATACGCCGCTGGCGCGGCGGCGCGGGGCGGCCTGGATGCTGCTGTCCCTGCGCGCGGTGCTCGCCGGTGAGGGCAAGTCGGCCTTCGGCCCCGACGACGCCCTCGACCTGCTCGCCGGGCCGCTCGGTGGCGCCGACCAGATCGCGCTGCGCCGCCTGCGCCGCGGGGTGCGCCGCAGCGTGCTGGAGGCCGAACGCAGCCGATCCCGCTCGGGCCGCGCGGCCGAGGAACCGGTATCGAGCGCGACAGTCGACCAGGCCGTCGCCGCCGAGCAGGCCGCCGAGAGCTTCGCCCCGACCGCGGGCCGCCCCGAGCCCACCCTCGACCGACTCGAACGCGCCGCCGACGACGCCGACTGGTACGGCGTCGACGCCGAATGGATCCCCGAGGACGTGGAATGGCGCGGCCCGGAAGCCGATCCGGAGGAGCACCCCGAAGCCGCTCTTCCCGACGAGCCCGCCCCCACCGAACCCGCCGCGCTCGGCGATTCGCGCGCTGCGGCGGCGGGCGGGTCCGGCGGAACGTCCCCCGCGATGGCGGGGGAGTCCGCAGAAGGGGACGCCGGGGTGCTGCGGCACGGGGTTGATCAGTCGTCGGCGGAGGTGTTGCGGGACCTGCTCATCGATGCCGGGGATCCGGCGATTCTGGAGCGGTTGACCGATGTCGAGGCGGCGCCGTTGCGGCGGGCGCTCGGTGCGCTGGAGCGGGCGCGCAAGGCGCGCCGGCGCGGTGCGGGCCTCGAAGACGTGCTGTGGGCGCTGTGGACCGGGTCTCGGCTGGAACGGCGGTGGGTCGCGCAGTCCGCACGCGGCGGCGCGGCGGGCATGCAGGCCGACCGCGATCTCGACGCCGCCGTCGGCCTGTTCGACGCGGCCGCGAGCTACGTCGACCGGTTGCCGCGCGCGAGCATCGAAGGCTTCGTGGATTACCTGACCCAGCAGGAGATTCCGAACGATTCCGGCCCGCGCACCGCGCCGAAGGAGGCCGTCGCGCTGATCAGCGCGCACGCGGCGGCGGGCCGGGAGTGGGACGTGGTCGCGGTCGCCGCGGTGCAGGAGGGGATCTGGCCCAACCCGCGTCCGCGCGGCACCCTGCTCGACACCGAGGACCTGGTCGATGTGACGGCGGGGGTGATCGACGGGGGCGAACGGGTCAGCCGGGCCGCGCCGATCCTCGCCGAGGAGCGCAGGCTGCTGCTGGTCGCGTGCAGCCGGGCCCGGCGCTCGCTGCTGGTGACCGCCGTGGAATCGGTGTCGGGGGAACGGGATCTGGTGCCGTCGCGGTTCCTCGCCGAGTTGCTCGGGCACGACGAGGACGGCGAGCCCGGCGCGTTGCCGATCGTCGACCCGGGGCGCGCCCTGGTGATGCACTCGCTGGTGGCCGAATTGCGCGGCGCGGTCTGCGATCCCGAGTCCGATCCGGAGCGCAGGCAGCGCGCGGCCCAGCAACTCGCGCGCCTGGCGCGGGCCGGGGTGCCGGGCACCCATCCCGACGAGTGGTACGGCACAGCCGAATTGAGCTCGTCGCGCTCGCTGTGGTCCGAGGACGAGACCACCGTTGGCCTGTCCCCGTCCACCGTGGAGTTGCTGCGCACCTGCCCCCTGCGCTGGGCGCTGGAACGCCACGGCGGCACCGACGGCGACAATCCGCACGCGGTCAAGGGCAACCTGGTGCACACGCTGGTGCAGGCGCTGGCGGGCAAGGTGCCCGAGGCGCAGGTGCGCGCCGCGCTCGACAAGGCCTGGCAGCAGGTCGATCCCAGTTCCGGCTGGCATTCCCGGCAGGAGCTGCGCCGCACCGAGGCCATGTTGGAGACGTTCATGGCCTGGGTGCGCAACACCCGCGGCGAGCTCACCCAGGCGGGGGTCGAGGTGCCGGTCGACTGCGTGCTGCCCGCGCGGACCGAAGACGAACTGCCCGTGCGGATTCGCGGCCGGGTCGATCGCTTGGAGCGAGATGCGCAGGGCCGCTTCGTGATCGTGGACGTCAAGACCGGTAAGACACCGGTCACCAAGCAGGCTGCGGTCGATCATGCCCAGCTGGCTACCTATCAGGTGGCGGCGGCGCTGGGCGCGCTGGACGCCGCCGTCGACGAATCATCCTCCGGCGCAGATACTTCCGATGTGGCCGCGGACGAGTCCGGCGCCGCGGAGCCGGGCGCTCTCGGCGAGCCGGGTGGCGCCAGGCTGGTGTACGTCGCCAAACCGAGCAGTAAGGAGGGCGCCACTCAGCGCATGCAGCCCCCGCTCGACCCCGAAGCACTTCAGCAGTGGCGCGACACCATCCACGACGCGGCCGCGGCCACGCAAGGCCCCAGCTATCTGGCCATGCGCAACGACGGGTGCAGGCACTGCGCCGTCGCGGGCAGCTGCCCGGTTCAGGACACCGGCAGACAGGTGACCGACGAGTGATCCGGCCCGTTGCGCACCCGCATACGCCCGCCGCGCCCCCTCGGCGGCGTCGAAAGGGGCACGGCCGCAGGGGGATCCGGTGACCCGCGTGACGCCGCAGCAGCTGGCGGAGGCGCTCGGGCTCCCGCCGCCGACGGACGAGCAGGCGGCGGTGATCGCGGCGCCGCCGGGTCCGACGCTGGTGGTGGCGGGCGCCGGAGCGGGCAAGACCGAGACGATGGCGGCGCGGGTGGTCTGGATGGTGGCCAACCGCCTGGTCCTGCCGGACGAGGTACTCGGGCTCACCTTCACCCGAAAAGCCGCACAGCAGTTGACCGCTCGCATCCGGACCCGGCTTGCGCGGTTGGCCGGTGCGCCGCTGCTGCGCGAGCTGGACCCGTCGGGGCAGCTGCGCGCCCAATTGTCCGGCGCGGAACCGGAGATCAGCACCTATCACTCTTACGCGGGGCGGCTGCTCACCGAGCACGGCCTGCTGCTGCCGGTGGAGCCGTCGGCGACCCTGCTCACCCAGACCCAGCTGTGGCAGCTCGCGCACCAGGTGGTGCGCACCTGGGACGGCGATCTGGACACCGACCGCACCCCGGTCTCGGTCACCGAGGCGATCCTGGCGCTGTCCGGTCAGCTCGCCGAGCACCTGATCGAACCCGAGCAGCTCGCCGAGGCGCACACCGAGCTGGAGAAGCTGGTGCACACCCTGCCGCCCGGCCCGCGGCAACGCGGCGGGCCGAGTCAGGCGTTGCGCGGCATCCTGCAGGTGCAGCAGGAGCGGGTCGCGCTGCTGCCGCTCGTCCAGCACCTCGCCGACGCGCTACATCGGCGTGGCGCATTGGATTTCGGCGCGCAGATGTCATTGGCCGCGCGCCTCGCCGCCGAACACCCCGAGGTCGCCGCCGCCGAGCGCGCCCGGTTCCGGCTCGTCCTGCTGGACGAATACCAGGACACCGGGCACGCGCAGCGCGTGCTGCTCGCCGCGCTGTTCGGTGGCGCGCCGGACGAGGCGGCGGGCGGCGCGCGGCCCGCGGACACTGCCGCGACCAGTGCGGGCCAACCGCGTCCGGCGAGTTCCGAGCCGACCGCTCAGGGCGGTCACGGGAGCGAGGAGCAGCAGCCGCGACCGGCGGCGAGCCGCCGCAGGCTGGCGGTGACCGCGGTCGGGGATCCGATGCAGTCCATCTACGGCTGGCGCGGCGCCTCGGCGGCCAACCTGCCTCGGTTCGCCACCGACTTCCCCAGCGCGCCAGGCGTTCCCGCGCCGATCCTGCCGCTGCTGACCAGCTGGCGTAATCCACCGGAGGCGCTGGCGCTGGCGAACCTGGTCGCGGACCCGTTGCGGCGCAAGGCGTTGGATGGCGGCGGCGTGACCGTGGACGCGTTGCGCGCGAAACCGAACGCGGGCGCGGGAGTTGTCGCGCTCGCGCTGACCGAAACCGTTGCCGAGGAACGCGATTGGCTCGCGGTCCGGATCGCCGAGGAGTGGTCGGCCCGGCGCGCGGCGGGCGAGCCGCCGCCGACCTCCGCGGTGCTGGTGCGCCGCAACGCCGATGCCTCACCGCTGGCCGAGGCGCTGCGCGCGCAGGGACTGCCGGTCGAGATCGTCGGGCTCGGCGGACTGCTCGCGACACCCGAAGTGGCCGATATCGTCGCCACGCTGCGGCTGATCGCCGAGCCGGGCGCGGGCAGCGCGGCGATGCGGGTGCTGACCGGCGCGCGCTGGCGCATCGGTGTCGCCGATATCGCCGCGCTCGCCCGCCGCGCGCGTGCGCTGTCGATCAGCAGGTTCACCAGCGGTGACAGCCAGGAGATCACCGATGCGCCCGCGCTGGCCGCCGCGCTGCGCGAGGTCGCTCCCGAGCCGGCCGAACAGGCGGGCCTCGCCGACGCGATCGCCGATCCCGGTCCGCGCGAACACTATTCGGAGTCCGGCTTCGCTCGGATCGAGGCGTTGAGCCATGAGCTCGCGGCGTTGCGCGATCGCAGCGGCCAGTCGCTGACCGAGCTGGTCGCCGACGTGGAACGCACCATCGGGGTCGGCGTGGAGACGCAGGCGCGCCGCGCGATGGCCGGGACCGGTGCGGGCCGTGAGCATTTGGACGCGTTCGCCGAGGTGGTCGCCGGGTACGCCGCCGATCCCGGCGCGTCGCTGAGCGGCCTGCTGTCCTTCCTGGCCGCCGCCGAGTCGGTCGAGAACGGTTTGGAGCCGGGCGAAGTCGAGGTCGCCAAGGACCGGGTGCAGGTGCTGACCGTGCACGCGGCCAAGGGGTTGGAATGGGAGATCGTCGCCGTGCCGCACGTGGTGCGGGGCGTGTTCCCGTCCGGTACCGCCTCGGGCACCTGGCTCGGGGCGCTGGCCGAACTCCCGACCACACTGCGCGGTGACCGCAAACAGGACGACGCCGGGGACGGCGTTCCGGTGCTCGACCTGGCCGACCTGTACGACCGCGCCGATCTGGAGCAGGCGATCAAGGCGCACAAGGAGGCACTGGAACGGCGCCGCATCGACGAGGAGCGCAGGCTGTTCTATGTCGCGCTCACCAGAACCGAACGCGTGCTGCTGGTTTCGGCGCATCACTGGGCCGAGACCGGCAGCACGCCCAAGGGGCCGTCGGACTTCCTGCTGGAGCTGAAGCACGCGAGTGCGGCCGCCGACAGTCCCGCCAACGGCGTGCTCGACATCGCACGCTGGGACGACCCGCCCGCACATGACGCGGTGAACCCGTTCACCGACAATCCGGCCACCGCCGAATGGCCGCGCGATCCGCTCGGGCACCGCCGCGATCCGATCGAACAGGGCGCCGCGCTCGTCCGCGCCGCGCTCGAGGAGCTGCGCCTGCGCCCACCCGAGCCGCGGAAGGCGTTGCCGGGCGAGCAATCCGACGCCGCGCAACCGCCTTTGCCTGCCGCTGTTGCCGACGACCCCGTCGAACCGCCGTACTCCGACGACCCGCCGCCACCCGATCCGACGGACGGCTACGACGAGCGGGCGTGGGCCGCCGAGGTGCCGCCCGACCCGTACGACGAGCCGCTCTCCGACGCCGATATCGCCTTCGCCGCAGCGGAGTTCGACCCCGAGCGGCCAGCGGATCCGGACGACCCCGACGGCTGGGCCGCCGACGTGGACGCGCTGCTCGCCGAGTTCGAGGCCGAGCAGTCCGCGGCCGAGGAGGTCGAGCTCCCCGGGCAGATCGCCGCGACCGCGCTGGTCGAGATGCGCGCCGATCCCCGCAAACTCGCCGCGCGGCTGCGTCGCCCGCTACCGTTCCCGCCGAGCCCGCTGGCCCGGCGCGGCACCGCGTTCCACGCCTGGGTGCAGCGCTGGTTCGGTTCGGACCGGCTGCTCGGGTTCGACGAGTTGCCCGGCGCCTCCGACGGTGCCGCCACCGACGATGTGGACAAGGAATTGACCGCGATGCAGGACGCGTTCCTGAATTCCTCGTGGGCCAACCGCAGTCCGCTCGAGGTGGAGGTCGCGTTCGAAACGTCCATCGCGGGCACCGTGATCCGCGGGCGAATGGACGCGGTGTTCGCCGAACCCGGCGGCGGCTGGATCGTGGTCGACTGGAAGACCGGCGCCGAACCCACTCCCGCGGAGGAACCCGCCGTCGCCATGCAGCTCGCCGTGTATCGCCTGGCCTGGGCCAGGTTGATGGCGGCAAGGGAGGGCAGGCCCGAGCAGGAGATGCTGGGCCGGATCGGCGCCGCGTTCCACTACGTGCGTACCGGGCGCACCATCGCGCCCGCCACCCTCGCCGGCCCGGCCGAACTGGCCGAGCTGATCAGGACCGCCGCGCCGAACGGCTCACCTTCAGCGCCTGCGTGATCAACGGGAGCTGCAACGGCAGCCGCAGCACCGAGCCGATCTTGACCACCCGCGGCAGCTTCTCGTTGCCGAGCATGTCGACGGTCATCTGGACGTTCGCCGGGAAGACCGCGACGAACAGCAGCGCGGCCAGCCGCCCGCCGAGGCCGCGGGTGCGCGGGAGCGCCAGCGCCGCCGCGACGCCGATCTCGGCGACGCCCGAGGCGTAGGTGTAGCTCCTCGGCTCGCCGGGCAGGTACTTCGGCACGATCGCGTCGAACGGCTTGGGCGCCACGAAATGCAGCACACCCATCGGGAACAGCAGGGCGGCCAGGGCCAGCGCGGGGCGGCGGCCGTTGGTGCGAACGGGCGGGTGAACGTTTTCTGCCATGCGGCAGCCTTGCATTCGCGGGGCGCTCGCGTCGAGACCCGGTCTTGCCGGGAGCAGCGGGTAGGCTGCCGTGCTGTGCCGGAGGGACAAACGAGGCCGGGGACGACCGACCCGATGAGTACCAGGGCGGGAGCGTCCAGTGTTCGGTGATCGCGCGCGCACCCTCGGGATGTCCAATCGCCCGCACTTCGCGCTGGTAGGCGTGCTGCGCATCCCGGAAGTGCAGACCAGTCCGTGGATTTCACTGACCAGGCGCGTGCTGTTCGCCGTCTTCCTGCTGTTCACCGCCGCCGTGGTGGTCTACATCGGCCGCGACGGCTACCGCGACAGTTCGGGTGACCCGCTGTCGTTCCTGGACGCGTTCTATTACGCGACGGTGTCGCTGTCGACCACCGGTTACGGCGATATCGCGCCGGTGACGCCCACCGCGCGGCTGGCCAACATCATCATCATCACTCCGCTGCGCGTGCTGTTCCTCATCGTGCTCGTCGGTACCACCCTCGGCGTGCTGACGGAACGGTCCCGGCAGGCGTTCAAGATTCAGCGATGGAGGCACACCGTGCGCAATCACACCGTGGTCGTCGGATACGGCACCAAGGGACGGACCGCGATCGACGCCATGCTCGGTGACGGCGTGCAGCCCGCCGACATCGTCGTGGTCGACACCGACATGGTCGCGCTGGAGCAGGCCGCGAACGCGGGCCTGGTGACCGTGCACGGCTCGGCGACCCAGTCCGACGTGCAACGGCTGGCCGGCGTGCACAACGCCGCGTCGGTCATCGTCGCCACCAATCGCGACGACACCGCGGTGCTGGTCACCCTGACCGCCAGGGAACTCACCAAGAGCGCCAAGATCGTGGTCTCGATCCGCGAGGCGGAGAACACCCACCTGGTGCGCCAGTCCGGCGCCGACTCGGTGGTGGTGTCCTCGGAGACCGCGGGCCGCCTGCTCGGCATCGCGACCAGCACGCCGTCGGTGGTCGAGATGATGGAGGACCTGCTCACCCCGGAGGAAGGTTTCGCGATCGCCGAGCGCGACGTGGAGCCCGCCGAGACCGGTGGCTCCCCGCGCCACCTCAGCGACATCGTGCTCGGTGTGGTGCGCAGCGGTGTGCTGGTCCGGGTCGGCGAGCCGGAAGTGGACTCGCTCGAGGCCGGGGACAAACTGCTCTACATTCGCCGCACGACCAAGTAGGGCAGCTCGCGCGCGGCGCGATAGTGTCGAGGGGTGTCGGCCTTTCAGCTCAATTCCGTTCCGCTGCTGTCCCGTTCCGTGCTCGATCGCGCCGAGGAGACCAGAGCCGACGCGCAGGCCCTGCTCGCCGGCTGGCGTGACGCCAAGCTGCTGCGGGTGAACCAGCGCGGCCAAGTCCGTTTCGAGGACGGCGCGCTCGTGCTGGACAAGGCGATCGAGTTGTCGCCCGAGCCGAGCCCCGACGCGGTGTTCCTCGGCATAGATGAGGGTGTGCACCTGTGGGCGGTGCGCGATCGCGAGATCACCGGCTCGCTGACCGATCTGCGCGGCATGGCGAGCAGCGTCGACGACCTGACCGCCGCCCTGCTCTCCACTGCCGCCGCCCTGCTGAACTGGCACGACAAGGCGGCCTTCAACAGTGCCGACGGCACCGCGACGACCCCGGCCAAGGCGGGCTGGTCGCGGGTCACCGAGAGCGGGTACGAGGAGTTCCCCCGGATCGACCCCGCGGTCATCTGCCTGATCCACGACGGCGCGGACCGGGTGCTGCTGGCCCGGCAGCAGAGTTGGCCGCAGACGCTGTTCTCGTTGCTCGCCGGATTCGTCGAGGCGGGCGAATCGCTGGAACGCTGTGTCGAGCGGGAGGTGAAGGAGGAGGTCGGCCTCGACGTGCGCGACATCCACTACCTCGGCAGCCAGCCGTGGCCGTTCCCGCGTTCGCTGATGCTCGGTTTCACCGCGGTCGCCGATCCGGACCAGCCCCTGGTGTTCTCCGACGGCGAGATCGCCGAGGCGTACTGGTTCAGCCGCGACGAGGTGCGCGAGGCGTTGATCGTCGGCGACTGGTCGGCGCAGGGTTCCGGGGCGCGGCTGCTGCTGCCCGGGTCGATCTCGATCGCCCGGACCATCACCGAATCCTGGGCCGGGCTCGGCGACGAGCCGAAGGCATAGCGGCACGGCGGACCGGTGCGGTCCGCGCGTGCGGGAGGTCGGTGGGACGCGCTGGTCAGGCCAGCGCGGCGAGCGCCTTCTTGACGGTGGCCAGCGACGGGTTGGTCGCCGTGGAGCCGTCCGCGAACTTCACCGTCGGCACTACGTGGTTGCCGCCGTTCACGCTGCCGACGAACTCGGCCGACGCGGGATCCTGCTCGATATCGATCTCGACATAGGTGATCCCGGCCTCGTCCAGCTGTGTCTTCAGCCTGCGGCAGTAACCGCACCACGTGGTCGAGTACATCGTCAGGTCAGGCGTTACGTCAGTCACGAATTGTGCAACGCCGAATGATCCATCCCTGTTCCGCCGATGTGCCCGACCCCACCCTGTCCGGGGTTCGGCGTGCCGGGACCCGGCTGCGCACCGCCAAGGCGCGCGTCCCGCGGGGTTCGGTGCGCCGCTACAGCACCTCGTCGATCCCGAGGCCGTGATCGGAGCGCCGCCGCCGACCGGCGCGTTCGCGCCACTTGCCGTCCGCGCGGGTCTGGCACAGCACCGCCCAGAGCAACAGCGCCGCGACCCCGTACACCAGCCCGAGCGCGCCGAGGTGCGGGCCGAAGGCGCCGAGCACCACCGCCAGTATCGCGCCGGGCAGCGGCCAGGCGCACAGCAGCCGCCAGCCGGCCCCGCCGCGCAGTCCGACGATCGTGACGATCACGAAATACGCCGCCGCGCCGCCGCACAGCGACCAGCCGACCCCCACGGACACATGGCCTTGCGCGTGCTCGACGGCGAGCCCGAGCCCCGCCGTGACGGTGGCGATCGCCCCGGTGATCCAGCAGTGCACGGCCATCACGTGCTGCCTGGGGATGGTGTGGTCCGGATCGTCGCCGGTCATCAGGCGCGGCACGAAGCCGTACAGCAGCGTCAGCGCCCAGAGCGCGGCCAGGATCACGAACGCGCCGAAACCGAGGGCCAGCACCCTGGCATGCCAGGCGGCGCCGCCGACCGCCGCGATCACCGCGATGAAGCCCTCACCGAGCACGATGATCACGTACAGCCCGAGCCGCTCACCGAGGTGCGCGGCGTCCGCGTGCACCGCCCTGGCCGTCGGCGGCGTCAGGTGCTGGAACCGGCGTGACTTGTGGAACCGGCGATCGATGGCCTCCTGAGCGCCTGCCAGCAGCCGTTCGCCGGTGACCGCGAACATCAGCCACATATCCAGCGTGAGACCCAGTGCCCACAGCCAGTATTTCCACGGTTCGGGCACCCACAGCGAGACGGCCCACGGCAGCACGCCGATGGTCAGCTGCGCGATCGGCCAGTCGACCACGAAGGTGCCGCGACCCCAGATCCGCGCCGCGACGGTGCGCACGATGACGTAGACCGCCGCGAAGGTGGTCGCGTGCCGCTCCGGTATCCCGGCCACCGCGCTCGCCATCACGCCGAGGCCGAGCATCGTCGCGAGCATCAGCGGCACCCTGGTGTGGTCGCGGGCGATGTTGCCGTAGAGCATCATGCACGCCCACGCCGTCCAAAACGCCAGGTAGAGCAGGACATACAGGCCGAAGTCGGACAGCGAGGGCCCACGGTGCAGCAGATGGGTGAGCTGGCCGATGCCCGCGACCGCGACGAGGTCGAAGAACAGCTCCATCCAGGTCGCGTGCCGGTCGGCGGGTCTGGCGTCGGCGGTCGGCGTGTCGTGGGCCACGAGCCGACAGTATTGGTCGCGGGGCGGGAGTTGTCGGCAGGCACTGTCATGATGGGTGCCGTGTCGTCAACCAGCACGCACCAACCCACCGGCCCGACGCTGGATTCCCTCGACCCCGAACAGGCCGCCGCGGTGCGGGCGCCGCGGGGGCCGGTGTGCGTGCTCGCGGGGGCGGGCACCGGCAAGACCAGAACCATCACCCATCGCATCGCGCACCTGGTGTCGGCCGGCCACGTCAAGGCCGACCAGGTGCTCGCGGTGACCTTCACCGCGCGCGCGGCGGGCGAACTGCGCGGTCGGCTGCGCGCGCTCGGCCTGGGCGGGGACGCGAACCAGGTGCAGGCGCGCACCTTCCACGCGGCCGCGCTGCGCCAGCTCAAGTACTTCTGGCCGCAGGTGGTCGGCGACGTGCCGTGGCGACTGATCGACGGCAAGTTCCCGCTCGTCGCGCAGGCGGCGAACCGGGCAGGCCTGTCCTCGGCCACCGACAGCGTGCGCGACCTGCTCAGCGAGATCGAATGGGCGAAGGCCTCCCTCATCGCCCCCGAGGACTATCCGGCGGCGGCCGCCAAACACCGTCGCGAGCCGCCGTACGACGCGCTGCGGGTGGCCGAGGTCTACGCGGGCTACGAGAAACTCAAGGCCACCCCCGATGGCCTGCTGCTCGACTTCGACGACCTGCTGCTGCACACCGCGGCGGCGCTGGAGGACTACCCGGCGGTGGCCGACGAATTCCGCGGTCGCTACCGCAGTTTCGTGGTCGACGAATACCAGGACGTCACCCCGCTGCAGCAGCGGGTGCTCGACGCCTGGCTCGGCGATCGCGACGACCTCACCGTGGTCGGCGACGCCAACCAGACCATTTACTCGTTCACCGGCGCCACCCCGGGCTATCTGCTCGATTTCTCCCGCCGCTTCCCCGACGCCACGGTGATCCGGCTGGAACGCGACTATCGCTCCACCCCGCAGGTGGTTTCGCTGGCCAATCGGGTGATCGCCGTGGCGCGCGGGCGCATCGCGGGCACCCGGCTCCAGCTCATCGGCCAGCGTCCGGACGGGCCGGAGCCGGTCTTCGCCGAGTACGACGACGGTCCGGCCGAGGCGAGCGCGATCGCCAGGTCGATCAAGCGGCTGATCGAGGCGGGCACGCCCGCCGCCGAGATCGCCGTGCTGTACCGGATCAACGCCCAGTCCGAGAGTTATGAGCAGGCGCTCACCGAACTCGGCATCCCGTATCAGGTGCGCGGCGGCGAGGGGTTCTTCGCCCGCCCCGAGGTCAGGCAGGCCGTCTCGGTGCTGCGGCAGGCCGCGGCGCGCGACGACCTGCCCGAGGCGTCGCGGCGCGGTTCAGCGCTGGTCACCCTGGTGCGCGCGGTGCTCGCGCCGGTCGGACTGACCGCGACCGAGCCCGCGGGCGCGCAGGCGCGGGAGAAATGGTCGTCACTGGTCGCGCTGGTCCGGCTCACCGAGGAACTGGTCGACCACGACGACGAACTCGACCTGCCCGGCCTGCTGCGGGAGTTGGCCGCGCGCGCCGAGGCCAGGCACCCACCGACCGTGCAGGGCGTCACGCTCGCGTCGCTGCACGCGGCGAAGGGCCTGGAGTGGGACGCGGTCTTCCTGGTCGGCCTCGCCGACGGCACGATGCCGATCGCGCACGTGCTCGAAAGCGACGGCAAGGTCGCCGACGAGGCCGCGCTCGAGGAGGAACGGCGCCTGCTCTACGTGGGGGTGACCAGGGCACGCGAACATCTGCACCTGTCCTGGGCACTGGCCTGGGGCGAGGGCAAGCGCCGCACCAGGCGCCGGTCCCGGTTCCTCAACGGCCTGGTGCCCGACGATTCACCGGCCTCGCGGATCGCCGCGCCGGTCACCGAGGCGGCGGGCACAGGCGCGCGGCCCACCTGCCGGGTGTGTGCGAAGCCACTCATCGGCACCTATGCGACTATGCTCGGCCGCTGTCGCCGGTGCCCGGCGGAGCTCGATGCCGAACTGCTCGTCGCGTTGCAGCAGTGGCGGGCGGAGAAGGCCGAGGCGTTGCGGGTGCGCGAGTTCGTGGTGTTCACCGACACCACCCTCACCGCGATCGCCGAACAACTCCCAGGTGACGATGCCGCGCTGGCCTCGATCGCCGGGATCGGCCCGAAGAAGCTGGAGCAGTACGGGGCGGACGTGCTCGCGATCATCGCGTCGCGACTGCGTGCAAGACCCCAAAACCGCAGGTAGAAAATAGGTTGTGCGCTTCGTCGCGCTTGCCTATGGTGGTTTTACGCACCGGGAGGGCATTCCGGCGCGGCCAGTCAACAGGACACAACGAGATTAGGAGGGAGGCAGACATGAACACCACATTCTTCAGCGGCAGCGACGTTGCGGTGAATACACCCATGTCCGCCTCCCGGGGGATCCTCGCCTTGCAGGGGATCGGTCTGTCCGAAATTCGTGGCGCATTCGGCGCGCAAGCACATCTCGCTGAGATGCACGACGCCGTCTGCACCACTCGTATTCAGGACGGGCCCAACGCGGGTAGCTGGCACAAGTCTGTCTTCAAGTCGGCAGACAACGTCGTCGTCATCGCGGCAGACGCCGGCTATGAGCCGGCGGATCTGCAGGCAACGCGCCTCCGCCCCGCACACCCAGCGATCGTGATCAGGACTCGACAGAAATGTCGAATACCTAGGTAGGGAAAGCTCCCTCCCAGACCTCCTGGCCACGGATCGCACGAAGCGAAACCGTGGCCAATCTTTTTCGGCCCTTCAGCCAGCCGGCCTCGGTTTCGCGGAAACAACGAAACGAACCGCTGCAACGAGCTGAAGGAGAACGACGTGTTCACCGCCCAGGAATGGCCACAAGCCACTACTGACGTGACATGCCGAACCGTGGCCACGACTACCCGGGCCAGGGAGGTCAAGGAAGTACCGTGCCGAGCCGGAGACCCCGATCTCTGGTTCGCCGAGAGCCCCGTCCAATTGGAGCAGGCCAAGGCGCTGTGCGCGTCCTGCCCGATCCGCAAGGGCTGCCTGACCGCGGCCATGGATCGACGCGAGCCGTGGGGCGTCTGGGGTGGCGAGATCTTCGAGCAAGGTGTCGTCATCGCCCGTAAGCGTCCGCGCGGTCGCCCGCGCAAGGTCGCGGTCCCGGCATGAATCCGGGAGTGACTTCCCTCCCTCCGGTCGATGTGCTCGATTCGGTTGGTCCCGACACGGGCCGAGCCAACGAACGAGAAAGCAGACGAACCGCCCGCCGTTGCCCGGTGGGCGGCTCGTTTGCGTTGCGCGGCAGTGGTTTCGGGGGTCAGGTTCGCCGGGAGCGATGCGGTGCCCGGCGGACCGTCAGCCCGTCGGCGACGGCGAGCACGAGTGTTGTGGTGTCCTCGGTGTGCGCCCACCAGCGGTGGCGCACGCCCGCCGCACAGTAGTAGGTGTCTCCGGTGGACAGCGTCAGCTCCTCGCCGTCGGCGACCAGCGTGATGGTCCCGGAGACCACGTAGATCAATTCGTCATTGGGGTGGCTGAATTCGCGTCCGCCCCGGCCGGTTCCGCCGGTGAATTCCAACGCGCGCAGCTCGCGCGCACCGTGCACCAGCGACCGGACCGATCCGTCGTCGTCGGTCTGGGCCTGTTCGAGTGCGCCGTCGCCTGCCCGCACCAGCACCGCGCCCGGCGCGTTGTCCGCGGCCGCGAGCAGCTCGGTGGCCGTGGTGGCGAGCGCGTCCGCGATGCGTTGCAGCGAACGCAGGCTCGTGTTGGTCCGCCCGTTCTCCAACTGGCTCAGAAATGATTGGGACAATTCGGTTTTCGCGGCCATGGCGGCCAGCGTCAGCCCTGCGGCACGCCGGCGATCGTGCACGACATCGCCCAGCCCGGACCATCGCGCCTGGTCCTCGCGTCCGTTCCGCACCAATCCAGCCTCTCTTATTCGCTTTGCACATTGTCGGGGGTGTGCTCGCGAATGGTCGTGTTTGCCTCACGCTGATCGCAATCCTGTCCGTGCGCGCCAGCGTACTGAATATTCATTCACACTGAATATTCAGGAGTATCGGTGGAACAGAACACGCTCAAGCGCCGGGGGATCGGGCTGATCGGCAGTGATCCGGCGCTGGCGGCTCCCGGCTACACGCTGTACGCGCCGCTGGCCGGTCGCGGACTGGTCGAATTGGTGGATCTCGCGGGCGAGGTGGTGCATCGCTGGCGGTTACCGTATCGGCCGGGCAGGCACGCGCGGCTGCTCGCCGACGGCTCGCTGGCCTACAACGGCGCGACGCTGGCCGTACCGCCGTTGTTCGCGATGTGGCGCAAGTACAGCGGCGGGTCGATGGGGCGCTATGACCCCGACGGTGTGCTGCTGTCGGAGCATCGCGACGACCTCCAGCATCACGACGCGCACCACTACGACGACGGCCGCGTCCTCTACACCGGCGTGGAACCGTTGACCGGCGCGGCCGCGGCCCGCGTCCAGGGCGGTGTGCCCGGCACCGAGGCCGACGGTGTCGTCTGGGCCGATGTCATCAAGGAGGTCGCGCCGGACGGCACTCTGCTGTGGCAATGGCGGGCGGCCGAGCACCTGGACCCGGCGCAGTTCGCGCTGCAACCGCATTACTGGCGCGAGCACTGGCCGTTGATCAACAGCGTGCATCCGCTCGACGAGCACACCGTGGTGGCGAGCCTGCGCAGCGTGTCCGCGGTGGTCACCATCGACCGCGGGTCCGGCCGGGTCACCACGCTCGCCGACCGATCGACCGTCGCCCAGCAGCATCACGCCACGCCGGTAGGTGATTCGCGCATCCTGCTCTTCGACAACGGCACCTTCCGCACCGGCGAATCCGTCACCTACAGCAGGATTCTCGAACTCGACGCGAGCACCGGTGAGATCGTGTGGAGCTATCAGGACTCGCCGCGCGAGGCCTTCTTCACCCCCTTCATGGGTGGTGCGCAACGCCTGCCCAACGGCAACACCCTGATCACCGAGGCGGCCTTCGGCCGGATCTTCGAAGTGACTCCGGCGCAACGGATCTGCTGGGAGTACGTGGTCCCGTCGTTCACCGAGTACCCGGATCCCGATACCGCACAGGTCTTTCCCGGCCTGTCCAACGCGATCTTCCGCGCCTACCGCTACCAGGACATTCCGTGGTTGAGCCGATGAGCGCGGCCGTGCACCCGGTCGACGCGCGTCCGCCTGCGGGCCGTGCTCTCGCGGTCGCGGTGCGGCATCTGGTGATGGTCGCGCCGTCGATCGCCTCGGTGCCGCTGATCAGCCGCAGCCTGCACCTGGATGACCGGCAGGCCCGCGTGTTGCTCTGTGCCACAGTGCTTTTCAGTGGTTTCGGGACTATCCTGCAATCGGGTGGCCGGTTGGGCTGCTGCTGGGCAGCGGCATGACCATGGCCGTGCTCGTCGGGTGCTCGTGCACCTGGTGTTCGTGCTGCGGCCGCGCCGGGTGGGCCTCAGAAGTTGAAGACCGCGACCGTCGTCGCAAGCAGCACACACATATTCGAGAAGACACCGTGATCGGTGATCGGCGCACCGCGCCAGACGCCGTCGATGGTGGCGTAGACCGGATCGAAGTTCTGCGGGCAGCGTGGCGGCACGGTGAACGCGGCCAGCGCACGGATGTTGCCGTCGGCGTCGTCCAGTGCCCGGCAGGCGTCCACCGCGTTCGGGTGCGTGCCACCGACGGCGGGGGTGCAGGTCAGCGTGACGGCACGGCGTTCGGCTGCGGCGATCGACACGCCGCGGCCCAGGGTCAGCGCCAGCACCGACGGCGCATCGGGCTCGGCCGCGATCGCGTGCGGCGGTGCCAGCAGCAGCATCGCCGTGCCGATCGACACGCCGAAGATCCGGTTGGTGCAGGACATGACCATCACCCCTCGCGGACGGAGCTGACCTGACCGACCGAGGCTAGCCGACCGCCCGCGCCACGTCCGGTAAGGCAGGTCGCGCGGGCCGAGTCGGCGGGTGGGTCAGCTGGCCGTGCGCTCCGCGGTGAAGCCCGGCATCCAGGTGCGGACCAGCTTCATGAAGGGCAGCTCGGCGTCGAGCTGGGCGAGAATGCCGACGGAGCCGCCCAGCACCCGGAAGATCATCACGTATTCGGCCGGAAGTTGCAGGGCGCGTGCGGTTTTCATCTCCGCGCTGGAGATGTCGGAGGCCTTGCCCGCCACCCGCTGCATCCAGCAGCGGGTGAAATGGAACGAGTCGGACTGGATCGGATCGGTGAACGGCCGCAGGTAGTCCGCGATCTCCTGGTGGGTGACGGTGCGGCCCGGGATGACCCAGCCGTTGTCGTACATCAGGTCGGTGAGTTCTTTGAACCGTTCGTCCACCGCGAGCGCGAGCATCCGGCCCAGCACGGGTGGGAATCCGTCCGGCATGGGGGCGCAGGCGCCGAAGTCGATGACGGCGAGCTTGCCGTCGGCGAGCATCATGAAGTTGCCGGGGTGCGGGTCGGCGTGCAGCAGCCCGACGGTCGCGGGGGAGGAGAAGTGGAACCGGCCCATCAGGCCCGCGACCCGATTGCGCAGTTCCTTGGTGCCCTCCGGATCCTCGGCGCCCGACTTGATGATCGCCGAGACCGCGGTACCGTCCAGCCACTCGGTGACGATCACCTTCGGGGCGCTGGCCACCACCTTGGGCACCACGATCTCGGCGTGCCCGTCGAAGCCCTTCGCGAAGGCGCGCTGGTTGGCCGCCTCGTTGCGGTAGTCGAGTTCCTCCTCGGTCCGTTCGGTGATCTCGGCGAGGATCGGTTTCACGTCGGCGCCGGGGATCACCGTGGCGAGCAGCCCGGTCATCCGGGACAGCGTCTTGAGGTCCGCCCGCAAGGCCTCGTCCGCGCCCGGGTACTGCACCTTGACCGCGACGGTGCGTCCGTCCGACCAGACCGCCTTGTGCACCTGGCCGATGCTGGCCGAGGCGGCCGGGGTGTCGTCGAATTCCCGGAACCGTTGCCGCCATTGCGTGCCGAGCTGCTGGTCCAGCACCCGGTGCACGGTCTCGGCCGGCATCGGCGGGGCCGCCGCCTGCAGCTTGGTCAGTGCTTCGCGATAGTGCTCGCCGAATTCCTCGGGGACCGCGGCCTCCATCACGCTGAGCGCCTGGCCGAACTTCATCGCGCCGCCCTTGAGCTCACCGAGCACGGTGAACAGCTGTTCGGCGGCCTTCTGGTTCAGCTGTGCGTTGATCTCGGACTTGTCGCCCCCGGCCAGCTTCTTGCCGAATCCTACGGCCGCGCGCCCGGCGATGCCGAGCGGAATCTTGGCCAACTTGGCGTTGCGGGACGAGCGACGGCGCACGATCTCAGACACCTACCCATCATGGCGGAAGGTGCCACTACTTAGCCACGGCAATCTTGAATCGACGCCGCCTGAGGTTGTGAGCCCGGTCACTCGGGGATGGGTGCAGCATAGCTCGTTCCGCGCCGTCGGGCCCCGCTCGAAACGCCATGCGGGGTAACCACCTTCAGGTTTGTTCGCGCAGGTCCACGGTGATTCCGTGACACGAGCACGCGGTGTGGCGCGGCCAGCGCCGCCGGTCGATCAGGTGCGAATCGAGGTCCAGTTCCAGGGTGCTGTCCAAGATCGCCAACTCCCGCCGGGTCGACAGGGCGAGCACCGATTCGACCTCGCTCACCGCGAGGGCTGCGGTCGCCGCGATCCGGGCAGGCGAGGCGTGCCCGACCCGGCCGAACAACTGCGCGGCCAGATGCGGCCAGTCCGCGTCGTGGTCGGCGCGCAGCAGGTCGGCACAGCGCAGGCAGGTGGTCGCGCCGGGCAGCACCAGTGGCCCGACCACCCCGCGTCCGTCCCGGATCCGGACCGGCAGGTGGGCCACGCGATGGCGGCCGAGGTCCTCGAGCAGCCGGGGGTCGGGCATCAGCGCGTCGGTGAGCACCACCAGGTCGGCGTGCCAGGTGGGCACCGCAGCCGCGGTCGCGCTGTAGTCACGCGAGCGGCTCGGCCGCAGCCCCAGCTTGCGCAGGCCGGAGACCACCGCGTCGGACAGCGGTCCGATGCCGTGCACCCGCACCGATCGGATCCGGCCCGCCCGCTCCTCGGGATGTTCGAGCATGCCCGCCGCGTCCAGCACGTCGAGCAGCGCGATCGCGTGATCGGGCTCGATGCCGAGTTCGCCCGCCCGCCAGACGATCTGCGGACGGGTCTGCATCCCGTCGAGCAGGCGCAGAAAGGCCAGCACGGTCTCGGCCGTCAACCCACCGGCATCCAGGACCATGGCCGTCTCCGGATTCCAGCCGAGCTGGACCACACCCGAGGGACGCACCAGCACGGTGAGCTGTGCGGACAGCCGTGGGCCACGGCGTTGAGCGGTCATGCCGAGCAGTGTGCACGCCGCGGCCGCCGCGCCCGCGTCGAAACCCGTGGTTATGCACAGGGTTTCGCGGCTACCAACAGGACATTCAGGCGGACTGTCCGCCGTCCTTGCCCAGGTCGGGTCCGGCATCGCCGGTGTCCGGCGTGTCCTCGGCGGCCTTGGCGCGCTCGGCCTTTTCCCGCGCCTCGGTCTCGGCCAGCTGGGCAAGCGGATCGTCGAAGGCGGTGGCGCCGCCGCCGATCACCGCATCGATGAATCCGGCGGGGGAGTCCAGATCGTTGGAATCGGGCAGCAGGTCGGGGTGCGCCCACACGCCGTCGCGCTTCTCCATGCCCGCGTCGCCGGTCAGCCTGCGCCACAGTGCCGCGGCCTCACGCAGCTTGCGCGGACGCAGCTCGAGGCCGACCAGGGTCGCGAACGTCTGCTCGGCCGGCCCGCCGGTGGCCCGGCGCCTGCGCAGCGTCTCGGCCAGCGCGCCCGCGCCGGGCAGCCGATCGCCCACCGCGTCGGTGACCACGACCTCCACCCAGCCCTCGATCAACGCCAGCAGCGTTTCCAGCCGTTCCAGCGCCTGCTTCTGCTCCGGCGTGGTCTGCGGTTCGAACGCGCCCTGCGCCAGGATCTCCTCGATCTTCGAGGGATCGGTCAGCGCCATCGGGTCGATGCCCTGCGCGGCCTCCTCCAACGCGGAGAAGTCCATCCGGATGCCGCGCGCGTAGTCCTCGACGGCGGCCAGCACCTGCTGGCGCAACCACGGCACGTGCCCGAACAGCCGCTGGTGCGCGGCCTCCCTGGCGGCCAGGAACACCATGATCTCGCTCTCCGGCTGCTCCAGGCCCGCGCTGAACTCGGCGATCGCCGCGGGCAGCAGGGCGGCCGTGCCGGAGGGACCGAGCGGTAATCCGATATCGGTGGAGGTCAATACCTCCTTGGCGAGCTGGCCGAGCGCCTGTCCGAGCTGCGAGCCGAACGCGAGGCCACCCATCTGGCCGAGCATGCCGACCATCGGGGCGGCGAACTCCTTGGCTTCCTCGGGCAGCGATGCGGTCCACATCCCCGAGATCTGCTGCGCCACCGGGTCGCACAGCCGCTGCCAGGTGCTCAGCGTCTCCTCGATCCAGTCGTTGGCCGTCCACGCGACGGTCTTGGCCGCCCCGGCAGGCAGCGTGGTCGCGCTGTCGAGCCACAGTTCGGCGAGGTGCGCGGCGTCGGCGACGGCACTCGCGGTGCTCGCGCTCACCGGCGTGATGGTCGAACCCAGCTGCTGGCGGGCCAGCCGCTTGGCGACGTCGTAGTTCACCGGGCCGGACTGACCCGATCCCGGCTGGCCCATGCCGCTGAGCATCTGGCCGAGCGAGGTCAGCATCTGCCCGAGCTGCGACGGATCGAACCCGCCGCCCGGCCCGCCCACACCGAAGCCGAACGGATTGTTCGACTCGGGACCGCCCGGCTCGTCGCCGCGCTTGCGGTCGTCGTCGTCGCGGTTCGAAAATCCGAAGGGGACGTCACTCATATCCCTTACGTTACGCGTGCGGTGCAGGCGGTTGATGTTCGCGCGGCGCGAAATCGAGCAGGCGCGTCGGCCGGGAATGTACGCCTGCGGCATCCGGGGCGCGCGGCGATCATTACTGTGGTCCAGGTGAATCGTCGGATCCTCACCCTGGTGGCCGCTCTGATCCCGGTGCTGGTGCTCGGCGCGCTCGGCACGGTGCTCACTGTGCCGTTCGTCGCACTCGGTCCCGGTCCCACCTTCAACACCCTCGGCGAGGTCGATGGCAAGGAGGTGGTCGCGGTGCGCGGCACCGAGGTGGACCCGACCACGGGCCATCTCAATATGACCACTGTCGCCGTGCGCGACGGGCTGAGCATCTTCGAGGCGTTCAGCTTCTGGGCCAGCGGCAAGCACGGCCTGGTGCCGCGCGCCGAGGTCTACCCGCCCGGAGTCTCGCGCGAGCAGATCGACGAGTCCAACAAGCAGGACTTCAAGGATTCCGAGGGCAACGCCGAGATCGCCGCGCTGCGCTTTCTGAACATGCCGACCGTGGTGCTGCTGCGCAAGGTGTCCGAGGACGGACCGGCCAAGGATCTGCTGAAGGAAGGCGACGAGATCATCAGCATCAACGGCGCGCCGATCGCGACGCCGAAGGACGTGGTGAGCGCGGTCGGGGCGCAGAAGCCCGGCGATCAGCTGACCGTGCAGGTGCGCCGGGAGAGCGCCGAGCAGACGATCCAGGTGACCCTCGGCGAGCGCCCGGACGACAAGGCGAAGGGCTACCTCGGCGTGACGCCGGGGGAGGGCGCCCGTCCGCCGCTGCAGGTCGATTTCAACCTCGCCGATATCGGTGGCCCGTCGGCGGGGCTGATGTTCAGCCTCGCGCTGATCGACAAGCTCACCCCGGGCGAGCTCGACGGCGGCAAGTTCGTCGCGGGCACCGGCACCATCGACAACGACGGCAAGGTCGGGCCGATCGGCGGCATCCAGTACAAGATGATGGCCGCCCGCGAGGCAGGCGCCGAGACGTTCCTCGTGCCCGCGGCCAACTGCAACGAGGCCAGGCAGCGCACCCCTGCGGGGCTGCGGCTGGTGAGGGTCGAAAACCTCACCGGCGCCGTGCAATCGCTCAACGAGATCAACGCGGGCAAGGAGACCGTCGGCTGCGGCTGAGGCCGCTCACTCCAGCGTGGCGAGCAAGGCCTCGATCAGATTGGGCGCCAGGTTGGGGTAGGTGCGCAGGTCCATGTCGGCGAATTCGTCGGCGTCGTCCTCGGGGCGCACCTGCAGCAGGCACAGTGACGCGCCCTCGCGCAGCACCGCGGCGAACAGGCGCGCCTCGCGGCGATCGGGATGGGCTTCGGCCGCGGCGCGCGCGGCGGCATCTGCCGCGTCGTGGTCGGCCAGCAGCGGCACCAACGCCGCGTCCAGGGTCGATTCCGCGTCCGGCGGCAACACCACGATCTCCTGCACGAGCACGCACCCGCGCACCGCGGGCGGCCAGCTGGTTGTCGCGAGGAATTCGTCCAGCGCCATCGAGCCGCCGGTGATGTCGTCCGGGAACGACTCCTGCGCAACGGGAGTCAGCTCCGCCCCCTCGTCCAGCTGATCCAGCAGCTCCGGCTGCGCCGCCACCAGGTCCGCCGTCGGCACCAGCGCGAACATCTGCGGCGGTCTGCCCCACCCTTCGCCGTCGACGAACTCGGCCACCTCCCGGACAGAACGGGCGAGGACGAGTTCGGCATGCAGATCTGCGGGGGTCACGCTGCACATCCAATCAAACGCTCAACAACCCCACACAGCAAACCCACCTCAGCGCGATTCCACCGAGCCGGCGAGCAGGACTCGCCACCTCGAAGACGTCGCGGCCCCAACCAGACCCACCGGTGCCCGCCACGGAGCGAGTCTTCCGTGCGATCCGGTTCCCGGCCGTCTCGTGGCTCAGCGGTCGAAGCGCATGCGCCGCAGGCGCCGCACGTGCGAGTCTCGACGGTCCGGACCCAAACCAACCAACCCGCGAACTGAAACGCTCGCTTCCCCGCAAACCCCGCGACCACGGCGCGAGTCTTACGAGCGACTCGGTTCGCGGCCGTCTCGTGGCTCAGCGGTCGAAGCGCATGCGCCGCAGGCGCGAGTCTCGACCGCTGAGCCACGAGACACCAGGGGCCGCGAACCATGCCGCGCCCGCGCGGCCAAATTACTGTCCGATTCCGTAGAGTGGGGCGCGACGGTCCGGAAGGACCACCCGAAACATCGGACTGCGGCGCGCTGTCGGGGCTTCTCGGTGCGTGCGCCGCCGGACCTTGGAGAGTGGCATCGTGGGCATGCGGCCCCCCACCGGCTTACCTTCGCTTTCTCGACGCAGCCGAGTTCTGCTGTTGGCGGCGATCGTCCTCGCGGCGTTGCTGCTGCTCGGTCCTCGACTCACCGACACCTATACCAATTGGTTGTGGTTCGGCGAGGTCGGCTTCCGCAGCGTCTATCTCACCGTGCTGTGGACCCGGTTCTTGTTGTTCCTCGTGGTCGCGCTCTTCGTCGGTGTGGTGGTGTGGCTGGCGTTGCTGCTCGCCTATCGGTCGCGGCCGGTGTTCGTGCCGGTGGCCGGGCCGAACGATCCGATCGCGCGGTATCGCACCACGGTGATGAGCAGGCTGCGGTTGTTCGGTGTCGGGATCCCGGTGCTGCTCGGGTTGTTGTCGGGTCTGGTGGCACAGTCGAATTGGGTGACGGTGCAGTTGTTCTTGAACAGCAGCTCGTTCGGTCAGCAGGATCCGCAGTTCCATTTGGATGTGGGTTTCTACGCTTTCGATCTGCCGTTCTACCGGATGGTGTTGAACTGGCTGTTCGTCGCGGTGGTCATCGCGTTCTTCGCGAGCCTGGTGACGCACTACGTGTTCGGCGGTTTGCGGCTCACCGGCCGGGAGGGCACGCTCACGCGCGCCGCGCGCATCCAACTCGCGGTGATCGCCGGGCTTTTCGTGCTGTTGAAGGCGATCGCGTACTGGTTCGACCGGTACGAGTTGTTGATGAGCAGCCGCAAGGAGCCCACCTTCACCGGTGGTTCGTTCACCGATATCAATGCGGTGTTGCCCGCCAAGCTGATTCTGCTGTCCATCGCGGTGATCTGCGCGATCGCGTTCTTCGCCGGCATCGTGCTGCGTGATCTGCGGGTGCCCGCGATGGCGGCGGCGCTGCTGGTGTTGTCTTCGATTCTGGTCGGCGCGGTGTGGCCGCTGGTCGTCGAGCAGTTCTCGGTGCGCCCGAATGCCGCGGACAAGGAAAGCGAGTACATCGAGCGCAATATCGCGGCGACGCGGCAGGCGTTCGGTATCACCGACGACAAGATCGAGTACCAGGACTACAAGGGCGAGAGCAACAAGAACCCGGTCAACGTGGCGGTGGACGCGGCGACGATCGGCAACGCCCGGCTGCTCGACCCGAATATCCTCTCGCCCACGTTCACTCAGCTGCGACAGCTGAAGAACTTCTACGGGTTCCCCGAGGCGCTCGATATCGACCGCTACAACCTCGACGGCGATGTGCAGGATTACATCGTCGCGGCGCGCGAGCTGTCGCCCGCGGCGCTGTCCGGTAACCAGAAGGACTGGATCAACCAGCACACCGTCTACACCCACGGCAACGGTTTCGTCGCGGCGCCGGCCAACCGGGTCAACAAGCCGCAGTCCGAGGACCCGAACGCGACCGGCGGCAGCAGCGACAGCGGCTACCCGATCTTCATGGTCAGCGACCTGTTCACGCCGTCGGACAAGCAGCGGATCAAGGTCGACCAGCCGCGCATCTACTTCGGTGAGGTCATTTCGCAGGCCAACCCGGACTACGCGATCGTCGGTGCGTCGGAGGGGCAGCGTCCGCGCGAATACGATTCGGACGCAGCGCAGTTCACCTATGACGGCAAGGGCGGCGTGCCGATCGGCAACTGGTTCAACCGGCTTGCCTTCGCCGCCAAGTACGCCGAGCGCAACATCCTGTTCTCCTCGGCCATCGGCCCGGAGTCGAAGATCATCTTCAACCGCGCGCCGCGCGATCGGGTGCAGAAGGTGGCGCCGTGGCTGACCACCGACGGCAACGCCTACCCTGCGGTCGTCAACGGCCGGATCCAGTGGATCGTCGACGCCTACACCACGCTCGACAACTACCCGTACGCGCAGAAGACGTCGCTGGACGGCATCGAGGACAGCGTGGACAAGAAGACCGGAAGGTTGTTGCCGCGCAAGGAAGTCAGCTACATCCGCAACTCGGTCAAGGCCACCGTCGACGCCTATGACGGCACCGTGACGCTGTACGAGACCGATCCGAGCGATCCGGTGCTCAAGGCGTGGCGCGGGGTGTTTCCCGACGCGGTGAAACCGATGAGCGATATCTCTCCGGAATTGCGGGCGCATTTCCGTTACCCGGAGGATTTCTTCAAGGTGCAGCGCGAGATGCTGACCAAGTATCACGTGGACGACCCGCGAGAGTTCTTCACCAACAACGCATTCTGGTCGGTGCCGAGCGATCCGACGATCGAGGGCGGCGGCACGTTCAACCAGCCGCCGTACTACGTGCTGCTCGGTGATCCGCAGACGAACAAGCCGACGTTCAACCTGACCAGTGCCATGGTGGGCTACAACCGGCAGTTCCTGTCCGCCTACATCTCGGTGCGCTCGGATCCGGATGGCTACGGCAAGTTCACAATTCGGCGGTTGCCCACCGACACCCAGACCCAGGGTCCGCAGCAGACGCAGAACACGATGACGACCGCACCCGAGGTCTCGCGCGAGCGGACCCTGTTGTCGAACTCGAACAAGATCAAGTACGGCAACCTGCTGACCCTGCCGATCGCCGACGGCGGCATCCTGTACGTGGAGCCGTTCTACAACGAACGCAATACCGGGCCGAACACCTCGACCTTCCCGCAGTTGCTGCGCGTGCTGGTCAGCTACCGCGACGAGGCGGGCAGCGTGAAGGTCGGGTACGCCTCCACCCTGGCCGAGGCGTTGAACCAGGTGCTGCCCGGCGCGGGTGCGCTGGCCACGCCGTTCGGCGGTGACCCGGCGACCAGGCCGAAACCCGGCACCGCACCGCCGGTCGAGGGCACAACGCCGCCGCCGGGCAACAACACCGGCACCCCGCCGCCTCCGCCGCCCGGTGGCGTCACCCCGCCCACCGGCTCGTCGGCGGCGAAGGACGCCGCGGCCGCCGAGCTGAACCGCAAGATCGAGAACGTGCGAAACGCCATGCGCACGGGCAACTTCCAGGACTTCGGCAAGGCGCTGGACGAACTGGACGCGGCCGCGAAGGCGTACCAGGACGCCGGGCGTTAGTCCCGCCTGAGCCACGCCGGAACAGAAAAGCGGCGCTGCTATCCGAACGGATAGCAGCGCCGCTTTCGTTGTGCGCTGATTATGTTCAGCTACCGGCGATCGTCTCGATCAGCGGGTTGGTCTGCTCCAGCAGCTGCCGGTACTGATCCTGCAGGCCGTACTGCTCGGCCAGCTTGCCGCCTGCGGCCTTGGCCTGCTCGACGTAAGCCTTGGTGGTGTCGGGGGCGGGCTGGGCGGGCGCGGCGGGGGCCGGCTCCGGCTCGACCACGGCCTCGGGCTCCGGCTCGGAGGTACCCGGACGCAGGTACTGGCCGCACACCGGCCAGGCGCCGATGCCCTGGGTGGCGAGCACGTTCTCCGCGACGCGGATCTGCTCTTCCTTGCTCGCGGTGTGCGCCGAACCCTGGCCGCCGTTGGCCGCCCACGTGCTCGGCGAGAACTGCAGGCCACCGTAGTAGCCGTTTCCGGTGGCGATCCCCCAGTTGCCACCGCTCTCGCACTGCGCGACACCATCCCAGTCGTGGGTCGGTGCGGCGGACGCGGTCGCGGTGGAGAGTGCGAACGGGACGGCAACAAGTGCGCCGGTGACGGCGGCGAGGCCGAGGGCGCGAGCGTTGAACTTCCGGTTCTCAGTCATGTGTGTTTTCCCTCCCTGCGCCTACCGAGCCCGGCGATCCAGCTGCCGGGTCCCTGCCCCCAGGTCGTCGGGGATCCTCGAACCGTGGGGCAGGGTCGCCGGTATTCGTCGGTTCGAGTTCGAGCCCTTCACGGATGATCCGGGCCGTGAACGCACGGTAACGAAGAAATCTCGGCAGATCACATCTTGATAACACGCGAATTGCATGAAGCGAATAACCCGAATATCGTCGTTTATGCAGCTCGTAAACGCCGCCAACGCGGATTCCGAACGGTTGGTTATGGCAACGTTATGTGCCCGAGATCACTGTTTAATAGTGGTTCACGCCACGTAAAACCGCCTCGAATGGCTTGGCGCGCCGCCGAACCGGCTGCCTCGGCCGTTCCCGGGATTCCGCGGGGTGGCTTCGGGTCGGGTCGCACGCACCCCGCGTCGCCCACTTTTGTGGACCTGACCAGGCGATTTGGCGTCCACTCGCACTCGTGTGTAATGTGGTGTTTACCGACGCGGGGTGGAGCAGCTCGGTAGCTCGCTGGGCTCATAACCCAGAGGTCGCAGGTTCAAATCCTGTCCCCGCTACTACGAGAATGGCCCGGAACCAGATGGTTCCGGGCCATTCTTGCTTTAGTCCGACAGCATCGGCCGAGCTCGGAGTGTCGCTCGACGGTATCGGTGATGGCGGAGTCACTCTCGTTGCCGCGGTTCTCCCGGCACGGCCCCGGGGTTGCCGAGAGCGCTGCATCGGCCGGCCTGCCCCTGCCATCGAAAGTTGTTGGGCGGTCGGTGCCGTGGGACTGGTCGCAGGGTGGCTCGGTCAGGCGGTGGCCAGGGTGAGGAGGTGCGCGACTCGGTGGGCGTAGGTGTTGGCGTCGGTACCGGTGATCAGGTCCAGGGTGAGTTGGCCTTGGAAGGTGGTGACGATGCAGGAGTAGTAGGGCAGGTCCACGGCCAGGGTGTTGGCGGGGTGGCGGCTGCCGGTGTTGATGCTCGGGATGAAGTCGGTGACGGTGAGGTCGTCGGGCATTGCGAGGGACGGGATGACGCCCCAGTTCGTCGACATGGACGAGGTCGGTCCCGAGAAGAGTCCGAGTCCCGCGGGGTCGGTCGGATCGAAGTGCCGCGGGACCGCGCGATACAGGTCGCCGCTGGTGATCGCTCGGTCCAGTTGGGCGTTGACCGCGCGTGCGAGTGCGAAAGTGCTGTTCGGGGTGCCGGGGTGGGCGGTGAACGTCGTCGCGCCGAGCACATTGGTGCCTTCGGTGCGACCGACCGGCGGCGTCAGCCGAGTGCGCAGATCGACGGGGTAGGCGTAGAGCACCTCGGGCAATTCGACGCCGGCGAACTCCGCGGTCGCCTGTAGTAACGCCGCCGACACCAGTCCATTGATCGTGGTGTGCGCCAGATGTCCGGTCAAGACAAGGGAATTCGTCTGTTCGGTGGTCAGCCGGGCGCGGCCGATGCTGCGCGCGGACGGCGCGGCGCCGGCCGCGGGGGCAAAGTCCGGCAGCGCGCTGTCCTGCGGGAGGAGGCCGCGTTCGTCGAGCAACTGGGTGACCGATCGCGGATAGTCCTGGCGGTCCGGGTGGACCGCGCGGCCCTCGACCACGGCCGTGTACATCGCCCACAGCTCCGTCATCAGCTGTAGCCCGTGCCGCCCGTCGGCCGCCGCGTGGTGCAGCAGCAGGGTGACCAGCGACGTCTCGGTATCCACGCGCGCGACGTGAATCGCCGCGACCCGATCCGTCAGATCGGGCAGCCGGGTGCCGGCCTTTTCCGTCCAGCTGAACAGGGCGGGCAGCTCGTCGGCCGCCTCGAAGACCACCCGATCGGTCCGGTCGAGCACGATCCGGCACGACAGCATCGGATACTTCCGGCGCAGTAGATCGAATGCCTCGGCCAAAGCCGCCGCGTTCAGTTGCCCGCGTACTCGCACGGTGTGTCCGACGTGGAGCCCCGTTGCGGCGAACATCGCCTCGATCGGATCGAGCGGGCGCACCAGGAGGCCGGTCGATGGGTATGTGCGCATGGTCAACTCCTCTGTTTGTGATTCGATCGCAGGTGCACCGGATTGCTATCGAGACCCGCCGACGAGTTCGTCGAGCAGCTCGCGCAGCCGCGTGTGAAAGGTGTTCGCGTTGGCGCCGAGTGGCGCCATTCCCCAGATCGTGAGCATTTCTCGGAAGCTGTAGATAAAGCAGGTGTAGCGCGGGCGCGGGGGCGCCAGCACCGATTTCCCGATCGTGCTGTGCTGCTGCGGAATCGGCTGGAAATCGTCGATGCGCACCGAGGCCGGCGTCGGAAACTCCGGAATGACACCCCAATTGGCGGCCATGATCGTGCCGGGCAGGTCGGAATGTTCGGCGTGCCGAGTGGCGAGGAGTTCCGGATCGTTCAGGTAGTAGCCCGGCAGACTGCCGTCGGCCAGATCCGCGGCGAGTGCGTCGGTCAACAGCCGGGCCAGTGCTTCGGTTTCGGTGGACGTCGCGGCGGCGAAGGTTTCCATGGCCAGAAAGTTCGTCACGTCGGTGGCCCGCACCCGCGGATCCACCCTGGTCCGCAGGTTGACGGGATATATGTAGCGCACCTGGGCCAGCTCGATCTCGTCGGCTTCGGCCACCGCTTTCAGCAGGGCGGCCGAGACCAGCGCGTTCACGGTCACTCCAGGCCGCTGGCCGAGCCGTGCCGTGTGCTCCGGTGTCAACCGGATGATCGGGACCGCGGTGAGCTCGAACGCGGTGTCGGGCCGGCCCGGGTCGATGTCCGGCGCCGGCCGGTCGGCGGTGCTCGCGGGTGCCGCGATCCCGTGCGCGAGCAAGGTTGCCTCCGCGGACTCGGGAAAGCGGCGCTGCCGCGGCGCGATCGGTCGGCCTTCGACCGTATCGGTGTAATACCGCCACAATTCGGTCAGCAGCCATAACGCGTGGCTGGCGTCGGCCGCCGAATGGTGGAGCACCAGCGTCACCCAGGCGGTGCCGGTGTCTTCGTACTGGATCCGGACTCCGGCGGTTCTGTCGTCGATGCCGATCGAATTCTGGCCGAATCCGCCCGGCTCGCCGACATAGACGAAAGGAGGCTCGTCCAGGTGGACGAAGGCGGGGGAGCCGAATGTATTCTCGGCAATTCGGCAGGAGAGTATCGGGTAATTCCGGCGCAGGGCGCCGAACGCTTCGGTCAGCGCGCCGAGTTCGAGCGGCCCGCGCACGTGAGTGGAATATCCCACGCAATATCCCGCTGCGGCATATTGCGCCTCGCTGACTTCCAATGGGCGCACTGTCGAAGGTTTGAGAATGTCGGTGTCCATGACCACTCCGCGTTTCGTTGATTCGACCCGCCTTGTGCGGCAGCAACGAAATTACCGACGGGCCGTACCGCCGAACTACGGTCAGGCGGTCGATTCCCGCCGCGGAGTTCGACCATCTGGCGCAGGCCGAGCCGCGTTGATCGGAAATGCTCGAAACGGGGTCAATCCCTGCCGTAGGCGGCGAGGAAAAGGTCGATCGCCGCGTCGACCGTGTCGGGTGCCGTCGCCGTCGCATCGAGCATTCGGCTGTTCAGTGGCGCGCCGACGACCAGCCAGGTGAGTTGTTCCGCGGCGACCTCTGGGTCCGGGATCCGCAGCAGGCCGCGTTGGTCGAGTCGCTGAAGGGCGGTGGCGAGGCTGCCGATGTTCCGGATCCAGCTGTGTCGCAGATAGGTCGCTCCGACCTCGGGATGGCGGCCCGCCTCTGCGGTGACCAGTCGGCGCATCTCCACCACGGGCGGGGCCAGCACGCCGGCTCGAAGGGCGCGCGCCCAGTCGCGCAATCCCGCGCGGACGTCCTCGGTGTGCTCGAGGCCGGCGAGGGCGGGGCGCATCGCATCGCGGCCCGCTCCTGCCCAGTGCTCGACTACCGCCGCGAACAGGCCCGCCTTCGACGGGTGTTCGCGATAGAGCGAGGTCTTGGAAATCCCTGCCCGCGTGGCGATCTCGTCCATCGTGGACCCCGCGAAGCCGCGTTCCAGGAACACCGACCTTGCCACGGCAAGTAACTCGGCGCCGGTCTTCCCGGGCGGCCGACCGCGACGTACACCCGCAGAGCTCATGTCCTCCACTTTAGTACTTGACTGTACTAAGTCCCGCGTCGTAAATTAGTACTGCATCGTATTTAAAGGAGTCCACCATGGTTGTAGCCGGTGTAGTCGTCGCGGCGGTCGTCTCGTTCGTCATCAGCGCAGTGCTATACGCGACCCCGCCCGTCGCGGCGCGGATAGCGCGGACCAGCACGCCGCGGCCGGGGCTCGGCATGCCGGTGCAGTTGGTGTTCGTGCTCCTGCGTGGTCTGCTGGCCGCCGCGGTGCTCGCGCTATTGCTCGTCCTCGGTGATCGACACGGCGTCGGTGCCGGGGCGGCGCTGGGCGCGATCGTGGCGATACTGCCGGTGACCATCCTCGCCGGTGCCATAGTTCACGAAAACGTGCCGATCCCGACCGCGCTGGTGCACATGACCGACTGGGTGCTCAAACTGGTCGTGAGCGGCGTCGTCCTCGGACTGTTCATCTAGTGCCTCGTCCAGGAGCTTCGGCACGTTTCTCGACGGCCTGGGACGCCCGCGGCCCGCTAGCCGCTTGTCGTCGTCGCCGATGCAACCCGGTATCGGCTCCTCCTCCGCCTTGCCGGCGGACGCCCCAGACCGCCGATAAACGCACCGACCTTCCTGGACGAGCCACTAGTTACCCCACCCCGACAGGAGTTGCCATGGCCGCCACCTCAGGACCGATCGACATCACCTTCACCGCCGTCCTCGGCAAAGTCCGGGCGGGTGACACCTGGACCTGCGTACAGCTGCCCGACTCGGCCACGATCTTCGGCACCCGAGGGTTGGTCAAGGTGAAGGGCACCGTAGACGGCGTCCCCTTCACCTCCTCCTTCATGGCCCTAGGCGACGGCACCCACAAGCTCCCCGTCGCCGCAGCCATCCGCCGCCGCATCGGAAAAACCGACGGTGACGAGGTCACGGTGCGCCTGACCGAACGCCTGAACTGACCCTCTGCGCCGTTGTTTCGGGAGCTCGCGCTCAGTGGCGGCCTTGGCGCTGACCGTGCTGACCGCGCTGACCGCGCTGACCGCGCTGACCGCGCTGACCGCGCTGACCGCGCTGACCGCGCTGACCGCGCTGACCGCGCTGACCGCGCTGACCGCGCTGACCGCGCTGACCGCGCTGACCGCGCTGACCGCGCTGACCGCGCTGACCGCGCTGACCGCGCTGACCGCGCTGACCGCGCTGACCGCTGGTCGGGCTCGAAGGCGGGTCCAGTTGTGGGTGGACTCTCGCCGACCCTTGGTGATCCGCCGACTCATCCGTGACACACCGGGGGGGACACGCCGTATCGGTGCTGGACAAGTGATCACCAGGTAATCCTGGCGGCATCGTGCGAGAGGCTTGGTACACCATTACCTGGTGATCATCTGACCAGTAGGACCATAGGCTTTCGAAAGGCTTGGGTGGCAAGCCTTATGGGGGTGGGGACAGGAGGCCGTCGATGAGGACGCCGAGCTTCCAGGTGGCGCGGGCCTGCCCGCCGGTGGTGAGCAGGGGGCTGAGGGTGTGGATGGTGGGGTATTCGTCGGCGGAGAGAGCCGCGTAGGTTGCGTCGCACCGAGCCCTGGTGTCCTCTTCCGAGCCCGAGCCCGAGCCCGAGCCCGAGCCCGAGCCCGAGCCCGAGCCCGAGCCCGAGCCCGAGCCCGAGCCCGAGCCCGAGCCCGAGCGGGCCGCGAGTTCCAAGGCGGGCGAGGCGTTGTGCTGGGGCTTGGGTGGGCCGCGAGTTCCAAGGCGGGCGAGGCGTTGTGCTGGGGCTTGGGTGGGCCGCGAGTTCCAAGGCGGACGACGCGTTGTGCTGGGGCCTGGGCGGGCCGCCGGTTCGAAGGCGGACGACGCGATGTACTGGGCGAGGAGGTCTACGGCCCAGGCGCAGGCTTGGTCGGCGAGGCGGAGTAGGCGCGGCATCTTCTCGATGCGGCGCAGGAAATGGGACCGGTTGGGGCCTTGGTGAAGCCGATGGCGGCGAGGGTGCGGGGGGCGATGATGGCGCGCTCGACGAGGAGCCAGAGGCGGGCGCGCCAATCGCCGTCGGCTTCGGTGGTGACTTCGACCGCGGCTACGGCCAGGTTGTGGACGAGCAGCATCAATTTCCGCCGGTCATGCCCGTCGACGTAGCGAGGCCGACCCCGAGAACCTAGTCGAGTGCGCGCCTGCCGGTCAGCGGTCCCCATATGCCGACGAGGGTGACCATCGCGAGCAGGGCCACGGTGATCACCGAGAAGACCAGGCCGGGTCCGCCGGGGCGGTCGAGCAGTGGCAGTAGCAAGAAAGGCAGGAGTGCCGTGCTGACCTTGGACAGCGAGTAGGTGGCGCCGGAGGCGGTGCCGCGCACGGCGGTGGGGAAGGACTCCGGTAGGTAGGCGTGGATGGCGTCGGAGAAGACGTTGCTGGTGACGGTGAACAGCGCGCCGGAGAGCAGGATCAGCGGCACGCTGGTGGCGAAGCCGAAGACCAACCCGAACAGCGCCATCAGCGTCGCGGTCCCCATCACCAGGTGTTTTCGTTCGAATCGCTCCATCAGCGGGATCGCGAGCAGTGACCCGAGCGGATAGCCGAGATAGGTGATGGCCAGGTAGCTGAGCGAGGTCACGACCTCGAATCCCTTGCGGTCCAACACGAGTACGGCCAGGGTGCCGAAGCCGTAGTACCCGAACACCTGCAGGATCATCACCGCGGAGAACAGCGTGGTGCGCGCGCGATACGGCGGTCGCAGGATCGCGCCGAAGGGCAGCGCGCCGTCTTTTCGCTCTTGCCGATCCAGCCAGCGCGGCGATTCGGGCATGTTGCGCCGCGCGACGACCACCACCGCCGCGCCGAGCCCGCCGATCACGAACAGCCAGCGCCAGCCGTCGACGCCGAAGGGCTGCAACGGAACCAGCCATTTGGCGAGGAATCCGACGGTGGGCACGGCGCAGAAGCCGATCGTGTAGGCCGTGGCGATCATGCGGCCGCGCACCTGCGGCGGAACGACTTCGGACAGATAGGTATCGGAGACCGTCATTTCCGCGCCGATGCCGAGCCCGGCCAGGAAGCGGGTCGCCATCAGAAAGGCGACGTTCGGGCTGAACGCGCCGAGCAGCGTGAATCCGGAATACAGCGCGATGTTGACCATGAACATCCGCCGTCTGCCGAACACGTCGGACAGCCGGCCGAGCACCAGCGCACCCAGGAACTGTCCGGCGAACGCCGAGCCGACGATGCCGCTGAGCTGGAACGTGGACAGGTGCAGTTCTTGCTTCAGAACGCCGGTGATGGTGCCCGCGAGGAACAGTTCGTAGAGGTCGAAGAACAGCCCGGCACCGACCAGGACAACCAATTTGCGATGGATGGGACGAACCGGCAGTTCGTCGAGACGCAGCCGCTCGCGCCCGACATCGGAAGCAGTTGTCATGCCGCCATACTCCTGATCAACCCCCCTTGCGGCAACTAATCCGCGTCGTATCAGGGTTTTGTGTGGTTTGTGCCGCGACACCGGATGGACAACAGCGGATTCCGCTGTCCGGCGTGGTGCGCGGTGGTTGACTTGCCGTGCGCCGGCTCGATCCGGCCACACCGCAGCAACCGAGGTCAAGGAGGCCACGGACATGCCAACTCACGAGGGAAACTGGCCGCAGGGAACGCCGTGCTGGGTCGACAGCCAGGTCGACGACACCGCCGCCGCCCGCGAATTCTATGGCACTCTGTTCGGCTGGGAGGTCATGGAGAGTCCGCCGGACGCGGGTGGATATCTGATGGCGCTACGTCACGGCAAGCCGGCGGCGGGGATAGGCCCTAAGCCGGAGGGGATGGCGATGCCATCGGTGTGGACGACCTACTTCGCCGCCGACAGTGCCGACGAGATCGCCGAAAAGGTCACCGCGGCAGGCGGTTCGGTGATGATGGCACCGTTCGACGTGCTCGATGTCGGCCGGATGTTCGTGGCCGCCGATCCGGTGGGGGCGGTGTTCGGGGTGTGGGAAGCCAAGGCGCACACCGGTGCGGGCATCTGCAACGAGGACGGCGCCTACTGCTGGAACGAGCTGCACACCGATCGGTACAAGCAGTCGCAGGAGTTCTATGCGGCCGTATTCGGTTGGCACTACACCGAAATCGGCGACGGCAACTTCGTCTACTCGACCTTCGGACTGACGCCGGAGGGTGCGCCGGTCGGCGGGGTCAACGACGCGAGCAAGACCCCCGGCGACGCGCCGTCGTTCTGGCTGACCTGGTTCCAGGTCGACAACACCGACGCGACCCTGGCCAAGGCGACCGAGCTCGGGGCCACGGTGCTGATGGGGCCCGACGACAGCCCGTTCGGCCGGATGAGCGTGCTACAGGGGCCGCAGGGCGAGGCATTCGGTGTCATCGATCCGACGACGACGGCGGGTGCGCCGCCGACGGGCGCCTAGGCACTGTATCGCAGCCCCATCCGGCGCCTCCGCGGATGGATCGGGCCGGGCTTCGACACGGGCCTAGCGGCGACGGCGTTCGGTCGCCTTGGTCGCGGCGTCTTCCGCGACCGAGGCGGCTCGCGCCAACTCGACGTCATCGGGTGCGGCGGCGGCCCGCTCCGCCGCGCGCGCCGCCTGCTCGGCTTCGAGCACGCCGAGCAGGCTGTCGGTGGCCTTCTCCGCGGCGAGGATGGCGGTGTAGGCGGCCTTCGCGGCCTCGGCGGCGGCGCGCGCGGCCTCGACCGTTGTGGTCGCGGTGTCGCTGTGCAGCCCCGACTTCGCCTTCGGGGCGACCCCGGTGCCACCGGGGCGGACGGTCCGGGCGCGGGCACGGGCGCTGTCTTCGCGCTGTTGCGCCTGCTCGATCAGCGCTTTTCTGGTGGCCGCGGCGGTGGTGCCCCGGTCGGCGCCGTCCTGGGCGAGCGCGACACCGGCGCCGGGCAGGACCAATGCCGCACCGATGAGCGTGGCGACCAGGCGAGCACGAACACAACGCATTGCGGCTCCATCCGTCGAAGAAGACCAGTCAGTCTGATCAACCGTACTGTCCGGTGCGTCGATTCGCGCAGATCTCGGACGGGCGTGCCGGAATAGCCGTCGCCGCTGGTCACCGCGGGTGTTGCGGGACCAGGCCGTGCTGGTGGGCGTAGACGACCGCGTGAATGCGGTCGCGCACGCCGAGCTTGGCCAGTACCCGCGAGACGTGCGTCTTGACCGTCTCATCGCCGACCCCGAGCGCGCTCGCGATCTCGGCGTTGCTGCGGGCGTCGGCGAGCAGCAGCAGTACCTCGAGCTCGCGCGCGGTCAGCTGTGCCACCTCGGGCGGGGTCCGCGGTGGCGCGATGCTGTGCGCGAACCGCGTCATCAGGCGCTTGGTCATCGACGGATCGATCAGTGCCTCGCCCCGGGCGGCGATCCGGATGGCCGCGATAAGCTCTTCCGGCGGAAGGCTTTTCAGCAGAAACCCACTTGCGCCCGCCTGCAGGGTCCGACAGAGGTTGGCCTCGCTGTCGTAGGTGGTGAGCACCAGGACGTGGGTGCCGCCCGCCGCCACGATGGCCTCCGTCGCGGCGAGCCCGTCCAGCTTGGGCATCCGGACGTCCAGGATCGCGACATCCGGTCGCAGCCGGGCGGTTTCGGCGATGGCGGTGCGGCCGTCGCTCACCTCGGCGACGCAGTCGAGGTCGTCCTGGCTGTCGACCACGGCGCGCAGGCCGGAGCGGAACATGCTGTGGTCGTCGGCGATCAACACGCGGATCGGGGTGTTCATGCGCCTCCGATCGGCACGGTGACCTCGGTGCGCCACCGCGTGCCGTCCTGGTCCGGTCCGTATCGCAGCGTGGCGTCGAAAAGTTCTGCGCGCCTGCGCATTCCGCCCAGCCCCCGGGGTGCCGAGGTGCCGGGGGCCGGTGGCGTTGGCGGCAGCGGATTGGTCGCCAGGATGCTCACCCGTTTGGGCCCATAGGTCACCTCCAGCCGAGCGTGCACGCCGTCGCCGTGGCGCAGCGCGTTGGTCAGCATCTCCTGCACGATCCGATAGAGCGTGATGTTCAACGACTCCGGCAGCGCGACGACGGGACCACGCACCACCACCTCGACGGCCAGCCCGGCCTCGCGCACATGCTCGACGAGCCGATCGACATCGGCCAGCCCGGGCTGGCGCTGGCTCTCGTCGTCGCGGCCGTGCAGCAGGTCGAGCTGGCGGCGCAGGTCCTCCATCGCCGCGCGGCTGCTCGACTCGACCGCGGTCAGCGAGCGCGTCGCGGCGGCATTGGTACTGCCCGCCAACGCCATTCGCGCCGCGCCCGCGTGGATTCCGATGGCGCTGACATGGTGGGAGATGACGTCGTGCAGGTCGCGGGCGATGGCGGCGCGTTCCTCGGTCACCACGCGTTCCAACGCGACGCGATGCTCCTGTTGCCGCAGTTTGGCGTGCTGTTCCAGGTCGGCGATGTAGGCGCCGCGGGCGGCCGTGTAGCGGCCGACCAGCCACGGCACGCACCCCGCCGACACCGTCCCGGCCAGCAGGAACAGCCAATCGTAGGAGTCGTGGCCGCGCGCGAGCAGATGCGAAGCGGCGACGCCCGCGCACAGCGCCAGCATGGTGAGCACCGACTTCGGCCCGGCGAGCCAGGCGCCCGCCCGATAGCCCGCGACCAGAAACCCGACATCGGCGAAACTGGCGCCGAATCCGTGGCGGAGCAGCAGCAGGGTGGCCAGCAGCCGGACCAGCACGTGGGCCAGCGCGACCACACCCGCGGTGCGCGGCGGCGCGGCGAGCGCCAGGTCGGCGGCGGCCAGGCAGACCAGCACCGCGGCGGTATGCCATGGCGCGACCGTGAACACGCCACAGAACCCGAGCACCGTCGCGTCGACCAGCGCGGCCGCCCCGGCGACGATCACCGATTGGCGGGCGAGCGACTTGCTCACATCCAACAGTTCGCCACCGCCTTCGTCTTGATCCAGTGTCCGATCGTAGCCAGCGTCGCGGCTGTGCCTGCGCCACTGTGCCCGCGAATCGGGCGCCGCGCGTCCCCCGCGGGAGGGATCTCGCCTCCCTCACCGGCGCGATGTTTTACCAGGCCACCGGCCGTATCGTCGGGCAGCGACGGCAAGACGATGAAGGAGATCTGATGATCGAGCGTCGGGTGCGGCCGAGCGCGAGCGAGGTGGCGTCGTGAATTCGGTGGAGTTGCTCAGCTATGCCATACCGGCTTTCGCAGTCTTGATGGCGGTGGAGTGGATCGCGTATCGCCACGATCCCGACCGCGCCGAGCAGGCCGGCTCGAGCCGCGACACCGTGTCCAACGTGGCGACCTTCACGCTCGGGCGCCTGGTGAAGCCGCTGATGCAGTACGTGCTGCCGTTCTCGGCCGTGGTCGGCGCGGCCGCGATCACGCCGCTGCACCTGTCGCCGAAGTCCTGGTGGGTCTGGGTACTCGGCCTGGGGGTCACCGATTTCTGCTACTACTGGGCCCACCGCGCCGACCATCGGGTGCGGATCATGTGGACCGCGCACAGCGTGCACCACTCCAGCGAGTACTTCAATCTGTCCACGGCGATCCGCCTGCCGTGGCTGCATCCGGTGGCCACCCTGCTGCGCGGCCTGGCGTGGGTGCCAGCGGCGCTGCTCGGCTTCCCGGCCTGGATGATCTTCGTGCTGCAGAGCATCGGCCTGCTCTACCAGTTCCCGATTCACACCCAGCGCATCAAGACCCTGCCCGCGCCGATCGAGTTCTTGTTCAACACTCCTGCGCACCACCGTATCCATCACGGCTCGAACCAGCCCTACATCGACAAGAACTACGGCGGCATCCTGATCATCTGGGACCGCTTGTTCGGGAGTTTCGCCGCCGAGTCCGAGCCCATCCGCTACGGCCTCACCAAGAACATCGGCACCGACAACCCGCTGAAGGTGAACTATCACGAACTGGCGGGCCTGGTAGGTGACGTCCGTGGTGCCCGCACCTGGCGCGGTCGGCTCGGCTACATCTTCGGCCCGCCCGGCTGGACCGAGTGCGCCGATGCCACCGAACCCGTTGCCGCGCAGCCGGAGCAGGCGGTTCAGCGCGCCTGACCGTGCGTCACCGCTGGTCGAGGTAGCAGCGAACGGAAGCGATATGCGGTGCGTCCGCGGTGAAGTCGACGAAGGCGACACCGCGGGCGTCGCCGAACCGGACGCTAGCGCTCACGGTGCGGCCGGCCGCGATCAGTTTGCTCCACCGCATGTTTCGTGCCCGGTTGGTGAACTCCTCCAGGGAAACCGGTGTCCCTGCGGGCAATTCGACGACGGCATAGTGGCCGAGCAGGCCACGCACGCGGGCCAGATCGGTGTTGCCCGCGGCGGCGAAAAGCCTTGCTGCCGTCCGCTTTCCCGCGTGGCCGACACCGCCGAGCGCCCGCATCATGCCGAGCGCGCCGCCGATCCCCTGGTTGGTGACCAGCTGCGGACCGAGCCGCAACCCTGCGCCGACACCGCGCGGTCCGGTGCGCACGAGCGCCGCGATCATCGGACCGAGCTCCCAGTGCGCGGCCAGGTGTGCGATCTTCCAGTCGCCGTCCCGTTCGGTCAGCTGGTAGCGCAGGTGCATCGGTACCGACACTCGCGCGCCGGTCGACATCGTGGTCTGGATGGTCAGGTCGCGGACCACGGTAGGCGGCTGCACGATATCGCGATCGACAAGGAAGGCAATGCGATTGGGGCCGATGAAGGTGTCATAGAACTGTTCGATGGCGGGTCTGCCGAGGTGTGGGCTCGACCCGACCGGATCGTTGACCACGGCGTCGTCGGTGAACAGCGCGACCCATCCGGCCTTGTCGTGCGCGGCCACCGCGCGCGGTGACGCACGCACGGCCGTCAACAGGTCCGCAGCGGCGGGTTCCAACGGCATGGCAGTTCCTCCGAAGTCGACGTTGACTCGACCCATGGTAGAACAAGTTCCAATTTTGTCGCCCGGTTCCGAGTGACCGCGGTGTCGGCGCCTTCGTTCGGGGTGCGCAGCAGCGGCCCGGTGCGCCGGTGGAATCCGGGCAGCGCGGCGCTGAGGCCCGGTGTGTCCACCCAGCCGGGATGCATGCTGTGTGCCGAAATACCCTGCGGTGCATAGTGTCCAGCGAGTATTGGGGTGAACGCCACGGATCTGCGCGCAGGCTTGCTCGCCCCGATCCCGGTCGCGCACCGCGAGCACCACCGTCGCGCCGAGCCCGGCGCGCCGGGTCGCGATCGCCTTGCCGATGCCGGAATTCGCGCCCGTCACGGCCGCGGTGCGCCCGCGCATGGCAGCGGGACGCGGATCGTCGTCGGCCCAGCCCGGCGGCGGAGCCGGAATCCGAGGCGGGTGTAGCCCGGGCCGATCGTCCGGTCGAGCAGGGTGTCGAACAGTGAGGGTCGGCCGGGCGCATCGGTCATGGCGCAATTGTCCTGTGCTTCTCGATATTCTCGGAACAACGATGCATGAACGTTGCAATGCGGCAGGACCTCGTTAGAGTCGAGGCATGGGCATCGAGTGTTCGACCGTT
Organism: Nocardia brasiliensis; assembly: GCF_011801125.1. Lineage (NCBI taxonomy): Bacteria > Bacillati > Actinomycetota > Actinomycetes > Mycobacteriales > Nocardiaceae > Nocardia > Nocardia brasiliensis. The sequence continues at coordinate 6,294,036 of NZ_CP046171.1, read as the reverse complement.
GTCGCGGTACCCCGCTCCGAGGTCTTCGCATGGCATGCCCGACCAGGCGCGTTCGCCCGGTTGGCGCCGCCGTGGCAGCCGGCCTCGGTGCTGACCGAGGCCGCCTCGCTGGCCGACGGCCGGGCCGTGCTCGCGCTGCCGGGCGGGTTGCGCTGGGTGGCCGCGCACGACCCGGCCTGCTACGACCCGCCGCGGCGCTTCGTCGACCGCATCGCCGTCGACGGGATCGGTTCCTGGCCGACCGGTCTGCTGCTGCGTTGGCGGCACACCCACGATTTCGAGGTCGTCGACGACACGCACACCCGGGTGGTGGACCGCGTGGCGTCGCCGGTCCCGGCCTTCGCGCTGCGCCCGATGTTCGACTATCGCTACCGCCAGCTGGCCGGCGACCTGGCCGCGCACGCCGACGCGGCCCGCGCGGGATTCACCGCCAAGACCGTCGCCGTGACCGGCGCCTCCGGCCTGGTCGGCGCCGCGCTCACCGCCTTCCTGTCCACCGGCGGCCACACCGTGGTGCCGCTGGTTCGGCATGCGCCCCGATCAGGTGAAAGGCGCTGGAGCCCCGACGATCCCGCGCCGGACCTACTCGACGGCGTCGACGCGGTGATCCACCTGGCGGGCGCGTCGATCGCGGGCCGGTTCACCGACGAGCACAAGAAGGCGATCGTCGACAGTCGCGTCGGGCCGACCGAGCGACTGGCTGCGCTGGCGGCGCGCGCTGGTGTTCCCGTGTTCGTCAGCGCGTCCGCGATCGGCTACTACGGCTACGACCGCGGTAACGAGCGCCTGACCGAATCCGCCTCGCGCGGTGGCGGTTTCCTCGCCGACGTGGTCGAGCGCTGGGAGGCGGCAACGCGCGGCGCGGCCGACGGCGGGGTGCGCGTCGTCACCGTGCGCACCGGGATCGTGCAGTCCCCGCGCGGCGGTACGCTGCGCCTGTTGCGGCCGTTGTTCGCGACCGGTCTCGGCGGCCGGGTCGGCGACGGCGAGCAGTGGCTGTCCTGGATCGGCATCGACGACCTGGTGGACATCTATCACCGTGCCCTGTGGGACGACACCCTGTCCGGTCCGGTGAATGCCGTTGCGCCGCAGCCGGTGCGGAACAGCGAGTACACCCACGTGCTCGCGGCGGTGCTGCATCGGCCCGCGCTGCTCCCGGTGCCCGAGTTCGGCCCGGCGCTGCTGCTCGGTGAACAGGGCGCACGCGAACTGGCCGCCGCGAGTCAGCGCGTGCTGCCCGAGGTGCTGATACAGGCCGGACATCGGTTCCGCACACCGGATCTCGGGACCACGCTGCGGCATCTGCTCGGCCGCACCTGAGCGCGGCGCCGGGCCCGGCGTCACGCGGACGCGGCGCGGGTCAGCAGGATCTGGTGCACATCGAGGTAGCCGCAACGGAATCCGGCTTCCGCGTGCGCCAGGTACAGCCGCCACATCCGCCGGAAGATCGGATCGAAGCCCAGCTCGGCGACCCGATCGGCGCGGGCGTTGAACCGCTGCTGCCACAGCCGCAGGGTGTGCGCGTAGTGCTCGCCCATCGAGAGCTGTTCGCGCACAACCAGTGTGGTGCGGCGACCGGCGACGTCGGCGAGCAGCCGGGTGGAGGGCAGGAAGCCGCCGGGGAAGATGTATTTCTGCACCCAGGTGTAGGTGTGCCGGGTGGCGCGCATGCGCTGGTGCGGCATGGTGATCGCCTGGATCACCGCGCGTCCGTCCGGTGCGAGCACCCGATCGATGGTCTCGAAGAAGGTCTCCAGGTATTCGTAGCCGACGGCCTCGATCATCTCGACCGACACCACCGCGTCGTATTCGCCGCGGACCTGGCGATAATCGAGCAGATCTACGGCGACGCGCTCGGCCAGACCCGCCGCCGCGACCCGGTTCAGCGCGAGCGCGCGTTGCTCGGTCGAGAGGGTCACCGAGCGCACTGTCGCGCCACGAGCGGCCGCACGCAGCGCCAATTCGCCCCAGCCGGTACCGATTTCGAGCAGCCGGGTGCCGGGGCCGACCCCGGCGCGATCGAGTATGCGATCGATCTTGGCACGCTGGGCGGCGGCGAGGTCGGCCCAGCGCGGCGGCGGGGCGGTGGCCGGGAACAGCGCGCTGGAGTAGGTCAGGGTCTCGTCCAGGAACAGCTCGAACAGATTGTTCGACAGGTCGTAGTGCCTGGCGATGTTGGCGTGGGTGTTGGCCTCGCTGTTGCGCTCGGCGGCCGGCTGGCGCGCCACATAGAAGCCGCGCAGGGCGCGCAGCGGCGCCGGGACCAGGGTGTCGATGTGCGCGGCGAACACCGCGAGGGTCGCGGCCGGATCGGGCGCCGACCAGTCACCGGCCATGTAGGCCTCGCCGAAACCGATCAACCCGCCGACCCCGAGTCGCGCGGCGAAGTCGCCGGGCCGGTGCAGGACCAGCCGCGGCCCGTCCGCGCTGCCCCGGCCGAGGGTGTGCCCGTCCGGGTATTCGACCAGCAGGGGCAGTGTGCGCACGGCGCGGCGGAACAGTTTGTCCGCCACCGTCGCGGCGAACGCGGCGCGGGTGCCGGTGGGCACCCGTTCGATATCGGGCCAAGCGGCCACCGGGAGTGCCGCGACGTTTGATGGTGTGCTCACCGCGAATACTCCTCGAGGTGTTCGGCGGGCCGGGGGACGAGCGGCAAGCCGCGTGCCCATAGCCGCACGCCGTGCCTGCGAATACGCATCGAGATCAGCAGTGGGGCAAGGGGTATTGCCACTGTGGCGCGCAGGATGGTACGGACGGTGGCCGGATGGCAACGGCCGGTCATCGAGGCGGCGAAGATCGGCCGGTCGTCGGTGCGGGTGATGGACACCCGCAGGTGTTCGTCCGGTTCGGGCAGGCGCATCCGATACTCGCCGCGCACCGGATTGAACGGCGACACATAGAACTCTTTCGCGATGTGCGCCGCCCCGTCCACGTCGGGACGGACCAGATAGCGATGCCGTTGGCCGTAAGTGCTGTGCACCTCCGCGACGACACAGACCGGGCACCCGTGTCGTCCCGGCACAGAACAGGGTGAGCGGATTGAAGACGTAGCCGAGCACGCGCGCGTCGGCCGGCATCAGTATCCGGCCGCCGCGCAGGTCGATCCCGTGCGCGGCCAGGTAGTCCTCGATGTTCGCGCGCAGGGTGCGCTCGGGATCGCCGAGGTGGTCCGCGGCGTGGAACCCCGCGAACGGCCGCAGCCAGCGGGGCAGGTGCGGCAGGTCGTCGAGGTCGACCAGCCAGCTGTAGCTGCGGTACCGGAACTCGTGGCGCACCGGGACGCGGCGGACGTGGCGGATGCGGGTGCGCACGATCCGCGCGGTCATGCTGTCCGCACCGCCGTGACGGGGCCGGGGAGCCAGCGCGCGCCGAGCCGTTCGGCGGCGCGCAACCCGGCGAGCGCGCCGTCCTCGTGAAAACCCAGCCGTGGTATGCGCCCGCGAAAGCGATTCGGGCGCATCCTGTTTCGGTCAACCTGCGCTGCGCGGCCACTGACTCAGTGGTGTAGCGGGGGTGCTGTTAGACCATCCGTTCCAGGATCGGGTCCGGCTCGACGCGATCCCCGTCACCGAGGGTGAGGAGCATGCCGGGCCGGATACCGCAGCGCACTGTATTGCCGATGAGCGAGCATTCTCGCTGAGGCGCGCATTTGGAATGTGATCTTGTGGCGCAACACATCTCACGATCGGTACGGAATTCCGTTCACCGCGCGGCCGCCTCTGCAGGCCCTACCGTGAACGTGCAGAGCTTCCCCTTACCGCCGAGAGGAACCGCTAATAGCCAGCACCCTACCCAATATCAGCGATCTCGAGCCAAGGTCAGGTAAGGTGACGCAATGGTCATGCGGGTGGCGGTTCCCGTGCTGCCGTGCCGAGATGTGCACGCAGCGCGGTCGTACTTCACGGACGTGCTCGGATTCGACACCATATTCACCTGGGAGACCCCACCTAGCTACGCGGCCGTGATCCGCGACACCGCCGAGTTCCACCTATGCGCCGAAAGCAGCGTCGGCCCGGCCAGGGTGGTGGTTATCGTCGACGACGTCGATTCCTGCCACGACGAGCTGCGCGCCCGCGGCGCCGACATCGTCGAGCCACTGGGTGACCGGCCCTACGGGATGCGCGACTTCAACGTACGGACACCCGATGGGCACTTTTTGATCTTTAGCCAGCCGCTTACCGAGTACGGGTGACCATCAGCGGACCAGCCGGAAGAATGGCCGGACCTCGTCGACAAGCCAGCGCCCTACCCAAGATCAGCGATCTCGAGCCAAGTCAGGTTACCTGCCGTTTTTGTTGCGGCGCGGCCGATTTCGCGCAGGGCGGGTTCATCAGCGAAGCCGAACGCATGGCCGAACTCCTCGCCCACGTCGTGACCCGCGCCGTCGAACCCCGCGTCACCCAGGTCGAACACGTCCTGCACCAGCTCATCGAGCGCGGCGCGGTCCGCGCCGATATCGACACCCGCACCATCGCCACCATGGTCTTCGGCGCGTTCCTGCGCGGCGACGCCGCCGCGCGCCAGCCTGCCCGAACAGCTCACCACCATCCTCTGGCCCGCCCTCACCACCCGCTCCTGACCGCGCCGCAGTGTGCGTCGAGCACCCATCGAGTCCGAGGAGATTCTGTTAGGACCTTGTCCGTCTTGCCCTCCAGGCACGTCGTCGTGCCCGGACTGGACTTCGAGCCCCGCCGACGCAAACAAGCCCGCTGCCTCGGCCCGCCGACTTCAGTGCGCACGCCTGCCAGATCGCGTCCTACCACGCACTCTCTTGCCGCATATCGGTGACACGGGGGAGTAGAGACTCGCGCCCAGCAAAGCGAGAACGCGTTCCAATCCTGCTGTCGCAGTTCCCTGATTGGCGGCCCAACGAACTGTCACGATGACTGTTGACAACCCCAGTTGTAGACATTTGGCACCGCCGTAGCGCAACCAGGCTGGTGCGGCGGTGTCGAGATTCGCGATCAGTCACGAACGACACGCTGTCCAAAATCGCGACCATGCGGTGTCCGGTTTCGCGATCAGCGCCAGCGCCCGATACCTCGAGCTGGTGAGTCATCGCACTCCTCTTCGATGCCGGTCGCGCCCGAGCGCGATGCGACATCGCGCCGGGAACGGAGTTGCGCGCCGTTGTCCGAGAGCATGGGCTGCGAACTCTTGATGCGTCGATTATGCGTCGTTTCGCCAGAAGGGCAACCCTGCCTCGAGGTGGGCGGTTGCTCGGACGGCATGCGCGGGTCGGCGGCACGAGAAACGGCCCGCCTCGAGGCGGGCCGGAGGGGTGGTCTATCGCGTGGGCCGGGGCGCCGCGGTGAGCTGTTCGACGGCGTCGAGCAGGCTCGCGACGCGGTCGGTGGAGTCGGGCAGAATCACCGCGTCCCAGCCGGGCCCGCCGACGAAGACCCGGGCGCCCGCCTCGTGGCAAGCCCGCACCGCCGAGGTCAGCGCGGTCGATTCCTGCTGCGACCAGAGCATCACCATCGCCGGGCGCGGCTGCCTGGCGAGGCTGTCGGTCAGTGCGCCGGTCGGCACGTCCGCACCGAGCATGTGGGCGCCGATGTCGCGCTCGGCCAGTGCCGCGCGCAGCACCTCGAGCGGCAACGCGTGCGTTTCCCCGCTGGTGCAGGCCAGCACCACCGGTGTCGGGGCGGGTGTGTCCGGTGGCGGGTTGGTGCGGTGCAGCACCGAGGTGATGCACCAGGACAGCAGGTGTTCGACATCGATGCAGCGCTCGCCCGCGCCCTGGCGCTCGATGATGTCGCCGAAGGCGGGGCGGCACAGGCGATCCCAGGTCTCGGCGACACCGTAGGCGCGGAAGTGGGCCTCCAGGTGATCGGACACCGTGCGGGTTTCCAGCCGGAATGCCGCGTCGAGTAGCGGGAGTCGGTCGCCCGATCGCGGGGTCGGGCCGCGGACCGCCGCGGCGGCGCCCGCCGGGGTCGCGCCGTCCTGGATGAGCGTCAGCATGCGGCCGAGCTGAACGATGTCGGCCTCGGTGTAGAGCCGGTGCTTACCGGGTCGATGCTGCGGCGGGCCGATGTTGTAGCGCCGGTTCCAGCTCCGCAACGTCGCCGTCGGAATGCCGAGTCGCTCGGCCACCGCGCGGACCGTGTAGCCGGCCGCGTCGGCGGCGGGAGCGGAACCGGCGGTCATCGCCTTATTCTGCCTGTCCCGCCGCGCTCGATTCACTGCGCCCGGGTGCCACGCCGTCGTGCGGAGTGTCCGGCGGCTCGACCACGGTGTTCAACGCCGGACGGTGGCGACCGTCGCCGCGCACAGCAGACCCCAGCCCGCGGCGACCGCGACGCCGTAGCCCGCCGGCCAGGCGTGGCAGTCGATCGCCTCGTGCCCGGTGATCTTTGTGGTCGGGTCGCTCACGGTTCCTCCTCGGAGCCGATGGGTCGAGTGAATCGATTGTGCATCGTTATGCGATAGTATGGCCCATATCATCGATTCCCGAGGAGTTCGCGTGACATCTCGAAGCAAGCGGCATCCCCTTCGTCTGCTCGCCGTCCTGGCCGGATTCGCGGCCGCGGCGCTCACGGTCGGCAGCGCGCAAGCCGTGCCGGCCGCCGGGCCGTCGCCGGTGCCGTCGCTGGACCTGACCCGTTACGCCGGTACCTGGCATCAGCTCGCCGCGATCCCGCAGTTCTTCCAGCTCGCCTGCGCCCGCGACACCACGGCGAACTACACGCTTGACCCGCAGGGCGATGTCGTGGTGCGAAACCGGTGCACCACATGGGCGAACACCACCAACGAAGTCACCGGCACCGCGACGGTCAATGACCGCGTCACCAACGCGCAACTGCACGTGAGCTTTCCCGGCGTGCCCACCCAGGACCGTGGCACGGGGCCGACCAACTACATCGTGACCGCACTCGCCCCGGACTACTCCTGGGCGGTGGTCACCTCCCCGAATCGGTTGTCCGGCTTCGTGCTCGCGCGTGCGACCCGGCTCGACGCCGCGGCGTGGTCGCTCGTGCGGGCGGGAATCGTTGCCGCAGGACAGGATCCGTGTGTATACCTGACCTCTCCGAGCGTCGGTGGCTTCACCGGGATCGTGCCGCTCTGCACGGTGTAGACCGCGGGCCCGGCGCTCGTGCGGGTCGCGTCGAGGCCGCGGGCCTGAGCCGCCCATCGCGCCGCGGCGCCACCCGCACGAGCGCCGGACCGGATCGTCGTGGCAGAGGAAGAGGAGCAGATGACCGTCAGCATCGCCGTGTTCACCCGCGACCTGCGCGTGCACGACAACCCGGTGCTCACCGCCGCGCATCGCGAAGGTGACTCGGTGGTACCGCTTTTCGTGATCGATGAGGCCATCGCGTCGGGCCGGTTCACGGCCCCGAATCGGGCGCGCTTCCTCGCCGCCGCGCTCGGCGAACTGGACGCCGAGCTGCGGGGTATCGGCGGCAAGCTGGTGGTGCGCCGCGGCGATGTCGTCGAACAGGTGGCCGCGGTGGCCGAGCAGGTGGGTGCCGTCGGCGTGCACATCGCCGCCGATGTGAGCGGCTACAGCCGCGCTCGGGAACGGGCGCTGCGGGAACGGCTGGCGCGGCACGGTTGTCCGCTGCACAGCCACGCCGCATCGATCACCGCCGCCGATCCCGCGGAGCTCGTGCCGTCCACCGGGCGCGACCACTTCGCTGTGTTCACACCCTATTTCCGGCGGTGGGCCGAGGCCCACCAGCGCAAGCCGCTCGGCAAGCCGCGCGAGCTCACCGTGGCGGCGGTGCGGGGCGAGCCGCTGCCCGAGCCCGCGGCACTCCGTGCCGGGCCGACTTCGCCGCAGCTCGCTGTCGGTGGTGCGACCACGGGACGAAAGCTGGTGCGGGACTGGCTGTCCGGGCCGATCGAGGTCTACGCGGAGCGCAACGACGACCTCACCGCCGACGCCACCTCCCGACTGTCGCCGTATCTGCATTTCGGCTGCGTCTCGCCGGTCGAGCTGGTGCATCGGGTCGACACGTCCACCCCGGGCGGCCACGCATTCGCCAGACAACTGGCCTGGCGCGACTTCCATCACCAAATGCTCGCGGCCAGACCGGATATCGCGTGGTCGGACTATCGGCCCCGCCCCGGCGAGTGGCGCGCGGACCCGCAGGCCGCCGCGGCCTGGCGCGCGGGCCGCACCGGGTTCCCGATCGTCGACGCGGCGATGCGCCAGCTGCGCGCCGAGGGATGGATGCCGGGCCGTGCCCGGCTCATCACCGCGAGCTTCCTGGCCAAGTCACTGCGCATCGACTGGCGCGTCGGCGCGGCGCACTTCTTGCGGTGGCTGGTCGACGCGGATCTGGCGAACAATCAGCTCAATTGGCAGTGGGTGGCCGGGACCGGCACCGACACCAGGCCCAATCGCGTGCTCAACCCGCTCAGGCAGGCCAAGCGCTACGACGAGCACGGTGACTATGTCCGGCGTTGGCTGCCGGAGCTCGCCGCACTTCGTGGCGCCGCGGTGCACACGCCATGGCGCGAGAACATCGATCCCGCGGTCTATCCCGCGCCGATCATCGAATGCGTCGGCATGTAGCGGGCGGATTGGGCGGCACTTGTCGCAATCCCCTTCCTAATTCGCGACGTCCGGTCTTGAATTGATACATCGAGGCTTAGTCGTCCCTGCGGAAAGGGGGCCTGTGATGATGGGTACCGTCGACATCGCGATCACCATCGCCCGAGTATTCGACACGCTGCAGAAGGCGCTGTTGCTGCTCATCCTGCGCTGAACCGCGGGCCGTCGCGGTGCGCTCGAGTGCGGCAGACTGGTCCGATGGCGACCGTTGTGGCACTGCACGCGCACCCGGATGACGAAACCCTGCTCACCGGAGGCACTCTGGCGAAGCTGGCGGCGGCCGGGCACCGCACCGTGCTGGTCGTCGCGACCGACGGGCACATGGCCACGCTCGACGGTCCCGCGCCCCGCCTGGCCGAATTGGCCGCCAGCGCCGCGGCATTGGGGGTCGCTCGGGTGGCGCATCTGGGTTACGCCGACAGCGGGCACGGGCCCGTGCTCTACGCCGACCCGGCGGACCGCACCCGTTTCGCCCGAGCCGATCCCGAGGAGGCCGCCGCACGGCTGGCCGCGATCCTGCGGGAGGAGGCGGCCGAGATCCTGTTCAGCTACGACCGCAACGGCGGCTACGGCCACCGCGACCATGTGCGCGTGCACGAGGTCGCCCGTCGTGCCGCCGAATCGACCGGCGGCGTGCGGGTATTGGAAGCCACCGTGCCACGGGAGCAGGTACGGCGCATCGCGCGGATACTCAGCGTGCTGCGCATCCGGAGCAACCTCGCGCGGCTCGATACCGTGTACAGCGCGGCCGACGAGATCACGCACCGGATCGAGGTGGGCGCTTTCGCGAGTCAGCGCAAGACCGCGCTGGCGGCACACCGGTCGGTGCTCGCGGGCGGCAGTGGTTTCGCCGCTCTCGCCAAGCTGTTGCTGCGCATGCCGGACCGGGTGCTCGGCCGGATCATGCGGTGGGAGTGGTTCGTCGAGGCAGGGGGAGTGCCGCGGACTCCGCCGCTGGACGACGTACTCCGCCCGGCCAGGCAGTGAAAGACGTTGTGCGCGTGACGAACCTAGGCGGCATCCGGTGGTCTGCGCGGTAGGAACACACTGAACGTGGCCCCGGCACCGGGCTTGCTGTCCACCGTCACCCGGCCGCCGTGCGCGTCGACCAGCGCGTGCACGATCGACAGCCCGAGGCCGGTGCCGCCGCTGGCCCGCGTCCGTGAGGCGTCGGTGCGGTAGAACCGTTCGAACACCCGCGCGACCGCCTCGGGGGCAAGGCCTGGCCCGGAGTCGATCACGTCGAGGCGCACCTCGTCGACGCCGGGCGTGAGCCGGACGACGACGGCGGCCTCGGGTGGGGTGTGGGTCAGCGCGTTGCCGAGCAGATTGGTCAGCACCTGCCGCAGTCGCGGTTCGTCGCCGAGCACATCGAGGGTGCCATCGCCCGGCTCGATCACCAGTCCGATGCGGCGGTGCGGCTCCTGGTGCCCGGTGGTCATCGCCTGTGCGCTGTGCACCGCGTCGCCCGCGAGCGCGAGCAGATCCACCGGTTGCCTTGCCAGCGGCCGCTTCTCGTCGAGGCGCGCCAGCAGCAGCAGGTCCTCCACCAGCAGGCCCATCCGCTCGGCCTCGGATTCGATCCGGCCGATCACCATGGCCGCGTCCGTGCTCGCGCCCTGGCGATACAGTTCGGCGAAGCCGCGGATGCTGGTCAATGGCGTGCGCAGCTCGTGGCCCGCGTCGGCGACGAAGCGGCGCATCCGCGTCTCGGAGCGCCGCGCCGCCGCCTCGGAGGCCTCGGTGGCGGCGACCCCGTGCTGGATGCGGGTCAGCATCTCGTTCAACGAGCGCGCCAGATGGTCGACCTCGGTGTCCACGTCGCGCACCGGAACCCGGCGGTGCAGATCGCCGCTCGCGATCGCCGCCGCGGTGTCCTCCACCGCGCGCAGCGGGCGCAGGCTGCGCTGGATCACCAGGTAGCCGACCACCCCGAGGGCGACCAATGCCGTTGTGCCGATGGCGAGTTCGAAGAAGATGAGCCGGGAGACGGTTTCCTGGTTGTCGGTCAGCGGCAGGGCGATGACGGTCGAGCCGTATTCGTTCGCGGTGGACAGGACCCGCCAGTGCACAGCGGAACCGTCGGCCGACCCGACCGTGGTCGGTGTGTCGTCGAGTCGCGCGGGCAGCGCGGGTCCGCTCGAATTGGTAATGCCCCCATCCGGTTTCGTGTACAGCTGCCCGCCCGCACCCTTGCGCAGTTCGAAGAACCGGTGCGGTTGATCGCCGGTCGATCGGGATACGGGCAGCTGGGTCGGTGCGTCGGCCGGAATCCACTGCACCACACCCTGTTCGGCGAGTACCATCCGCATCGGCCGAGGCTGTGCCCAGGAATGCGCCGCGTCGAGCAACTGCTCGTCGGTGCGCGCGGTCAGCGATCGGCTCAGCGCCGAGGTCACCGCCACCCCGGAGGCGAGCAGCGCGGTGGTGGTGAGCAGCAGCACGGCGATCACCAAGCCGATCCGCAACGGCACGGCCGACAGTCGCCGGGCCAGCCGGGCGCGCGGATTCACGATCGCCGCGCCGAGCGCGCCGCCCGCGTGCTCCCGGCACAGATATCACCCATCATGCGCCTCAGGATGACCGCCGAACTCCAGTCCGGGCTGCGAGCTCGCTGAGTATCCGCTGTGTACCGCGGCGGCCTGCCGAAGGGCGTCCGCACCGCCCCGTTGCGTTGCGGACACCCGGGCCGGCCGGCGCGGTTGCCGATTCAGCGTCGATCCGGCGTACTACTCCAAGTACCCATTCGCCGCACGGGCCACTCCTCGAATTCGTGCGACTTTTGTCCGGTATCAGAATCGCCGCGATACCCGCATACCAAGCGTTCGTGTAAGACTCGCTCATGGCCTCCGGCAAGTCACCCCTTGTTCTGCTCCACGGCGTCACCATGTCCGGTAGGGCGTGGGATGAGGTCATTCCGCTGGTGACGCCGCGGCACGAGGTGTTCGCGCTCACCGCGCCCGGCCATCGGGGCGGTCCGGCGGTGACGCGTCATCCCGCCACCGTCGCCCAGCTCATCGATGGCATCGAAGGCATGCTGGACGAGTTCGGGCTGCATCGGCCGCACCTGGCGGGCAACTCGCTCGGCGGCTGGATCGCGATCGAACTCGCCAGGCGCGGCCGGGCGGCCAGCGTGTGCGCGTTGTCGCCCGCCGGGTTCTGGACGGCGGGCACGCACGCGCAGTCCGACGGCGTCACGAAGTTGCGCAGGCTGGCCGCGCTCACCCGGCTCACCCGCACGGTGCAGCCGCTCGCCCTGCAGGTGCCGCTGGTCCGCCGACTCGGTCTAAGCGATATCGCCTGCCGTGCGGATCGATTGACGCCGAGCGTGGTCGGACAGGCCGCGCGCGACCTGCTCGACTGCACGGTCATCGACGATCTGCTGCCCACCGACGAACAGATCGCGCCGCTGGACCCGCTGCCGTGCCCGATCACGCTGGCGTGGTCGGGCCGCGACGCCATCCTGCCGCCGGAGATCAACGGCAAGATCGCCAGGGAGCGCCTGCCGCAGGCCGAGTTCACGGTGCTGCCCGACGTCGGCCACGTCCCGATGTTCGACGACCCGGCCCTGGTGGCGCGCACCATTCTCGCCACGACGAGCGCCCACACCACGAACCCTTAGCGCCCGCTCACCCCGGTCGGGCATCGTCTCCGGCAATTCCGAGGTTTCCAGTACGGGATTCACGACGCACCCCCGATGCCGGGTGGAGCCGTCCACCAGCGGCCACCGGGTGGGCGGGCGCGGTCAGTCGCGCATCACCGGCGATGAGAATCGGTCGAACAGCTCAGTGGCGACGGATGAGCAGGAGGTTGTCCTTGCGGGTGCCGGGCATGCCCTCGGGGCTCGGCTGATCGCGCTCGGCGAGTTCGTCGCGCGCAACGGTCCATTCGGCCGGATCGAGCCGCAGCCCGGCGAGCACCTCGGCGGTGGTGGGGAAGTGGATATCGGCCGGGGGCTCGCTCACCCAGCTCGGCCAGGTGGCGTGGCCCACGATGAGCAGGAGCCCGCCGGGCGCGACGGCCGCGGCGGCGCGGGACAGGATGGTCGTGCGTTCGTCGGCGTGCGCGACCGGTGAGTGCAGGTACTGGGCGGAGACCAGGTCGAAGGTGCCCTCGGGGAACGAGTGCGCGAGATCGACCTGCTGCCAGGTGATTCCGGTGACGCCGAGCTCGGCGGCATGGGCGCGGGCCCGGCCGAGCGCGGTTTCGGCGACGTCGACGCCGGTGACCCGCCAGCCGTGCTGTGCCAGCCAGATCGCGTCGGCGCCCTCGGCGCAGCCCAGGTCCAGTGCGGTGCCCGCCGGCACCCCGGTGATCTCCCGGACCAGCAGGAAGTTGGGATTGCCGGACCAGACGCGCTCGCGCTCCTGGTAGAAGTTCTCCCAGAACTCGACGGTGCTGCCGGCCTCGGGTGCGTCCGCGCCGTGGCTGTGTGTCTCGGTCATGGTTCCCACGATCCCCGCGTGGGGCGTTATCGGCAAACCTTGTTGCCGATTCGGCAACATTCAGTCGGTCTTGCCGGTCTCGCGATCCGGTTCGGCCTTCGTCAGCTCGACCGGTTCGGCCGCGGCGCGATCCTCGACGATCTGACTGCCGCCGCGATGCCCGGAGCCCCATCCGGCACTCGACTCGGCCCGCATCCGCTCGACCATGTGCGGGTAGTGCAGCTCGAAGGCCGGACGCTCGGACCGGATGCGCGGCAGCTCGTAGAAGTTGTGCCGCGGCGGCGGGCAGGTGGTGGCCCACTCGAGGGAATTGCCGTAACCCCACGGATCGTCCACGGTGACGACCTCGCCATAACGGAAGCTCTTGAACACATTCCAGATGAACGGCAGCATCGAGGCCCCGAGAACGAGCGCGCCGATCGTGGAAACCGTGTTGAGCGCGGTGAATCCGTCGCCGGGCAGGTAGTCGGCGTAGCGGCGCGGCATGCCTTCGTTGCCCAGCCAGTGCTGCACCAGGAAGGTGAGGTGGAAGCCGACGAAGGTGGTCCAGAAGTGCCACTTGCCCAAGCGTTCGTCCATCATCCTTCCGGTCATCTTCGGGAACCAGAAATAGATACCCGCGAAGGTGGCGAACACGATGGTCCCGAAGAGCACGTAATGGAAGTGCGCGACCACGAAATACGAGTCGGTGACATGAAAGTCCAGCGGCGGCGAGGCCAGGATGACACCGGACAGGCCACCGAAGAGGAAGGTCACGAGAAACCCGAGCGACCACAGCATCGGCGTCTCGAAGGTCAGCTGGCCGCGCCACATGGTGCCGATCCAGTTGAAGAACTTCACACCGGTCGGCACCGCGATCAGGAAGGTCATGAACGAAAAGAACGGCAGCAGTACCGCTCCCGTGGCGTACATGTGGTGCGCCCACACCGCCACCGAGAGCGCGCCGATCGCGATCGTCGCGTAGATCAGCGCGGTGTAACCGAACAGCGGTTTGCGGCTGAACACCGGGAAGATCTCGGACACGATGCCGAAGAACGGCAGCGCCACGATGTACACCTCTGGATGGCCGAAGAACCAGAACAGGTGCTGCCACAGCAGCACGCCGCCGTTGGCGGTGTCGTAGATGTGCGCGCCGAGATGCCGGTCGATCGCGAGCGCGAACAGCGCCGCGGTGAGGATCGGAAAGGCAAGCAGCACAAGGATACTGGTGATCAGGATGTTCCAGGTGAAGATCGGCATCCGGAACATGATCATGCCGGGGGCGCGCAGGCAGATGATCGTGGTGATCATGTTGACGCCGCCGAGGATGGTGCCGAGACCGGACAGGATCAAGCCCATGATCCACAGGTCACCACCCGCACCCGGCGCGTGCTCGAAGGTGCTGAGCGGGGTGTAGCCGGTCCAGCCGAAATCGGCGGGCCCGCCCGGGGTGAGGAAGCCCGCGGTCGCGATGGACGCGCCGAACAGATACAGCCAGTAGCTGAACGCGTTGAGCCGGGGAAACGCCACGTCGGGCGCGCCGATCTGCAAGGGCAGCACGGCATTCGCGAAACCGAACACGATCGGTGTCGCGTAGAACAGCAGCATGATCGTGCCGTGCATGGTGAACAACTGGTTGTACTGTTCGGTCGAGAGGAACTGCAGGCCGGGCCTGGCCAATTCGCCGCGCATCAGCAGCGCCATCAGGCCGCCGATGAAGAAGAAGCTCATCGCCGAGACCAGATACATGACCCCGAGCACCTTGGGATCGGTGGTCGTGATCATCTTCCAGAGGTAGGAACCCTTCGGCCCGGTTCGTGCCGGATATGGCCGAGTCGCCTGAAGTTGTTCGGTCTGCGTCACACTCACGGCCGCCGCCACCTCCGAACCGGGGTTCATCTACGGCCGGCACGACCGGCCTCCCTCAACGTAACCACGGGACGGCGCTCGCGCGCGGGCCGTTGATCAACGTTGCCGAAGATTAGCGTCGCTCCTGCGAAAACCGCGCTCTTGCTTGGCATTTGCTGTCAAGGGGTGTGATCGTGCGGACCGGGTCGGTGACCGGCCTACCGCATCGGCGGACGCTCAGAGCTCGAGCGGGTCGCGAATGATGATGCCTTCGACGGAGCGCAGCCGATCGGTCATGGTGGCCAGCAGATCGATCGAGTCGGTCGACAGGCCGACGGCGGTATGGATCAATCTGCGCAGCAGCGGGCTGGACAGTGCGCCGGCCACTGTGATGTCGTGGTCGGTCGATGTGGCGTCGAGTGGTCGAGCGAGTTGGTCGAGATCCACGGTGTAGTACTCACAATCGGTCATCTGGCCCCCTGGGGCCATTGTGGGCGCGCTGGGCCGCGCGCCGAAGCGTTGTGCGGTCGGCGAGTTCGATTGCCTGCTGTTGCGGCGCACACCGCACTCCCTTCGTCGCTGCATCGACCCGGAACGTTTCGTCCGGTTTTCCGGACGACGGAAGGAAACGACAACGATGCTCTCGGCGTACGTGCACCGATGCGGGGCGGCCGAACAGTGCCGAGCTGGTGCGGGGCCCGGCGGGGGACGCTGGACCACAGGGTAGCGGTGGCCACCTATGGTGCCTGCGGCCAGGGGCGTGCGCACGCCGCGGCACGAGCTGCCACGCGGCGTGACGGCCCGGTTGCCGGGCCGTCGGTGACCTGACTCATACTTGGCGCGCTGCCGGAACTTTCCCTTCCTCGTATCCGACCGGTCCAGCGAGACCTGTTGTAGGTGCGTGGACTTCTCAGAGGATGGTGGACTTCAACGTGCAGGTGAAACGCTCGATAGTCCACCTGGTCTGGCTCGCCGCCGCGATCGTGTCGCTCGCCGTCGTGCTCGGCTCGGTGCTCGAGGCGGGTGAGCTGCCCTATCGAGCGGCGGGCATCGCCTACCCCGGTTTCGCCGATGTCCTCGGCTACGTGCTGCTGCGGGTCGCCGCCGCCCTCGCGGGCGCGACCGCGCTCGGCGCGCTGGTCTACGCGGTGTGCTGCACCGCGGTGACCGGCCGCGGCCGCTTCGATGTCGACGGGTACGCCGGACTGCGGCTGGCCGAGCGGGCCGGGCTGGTCTGGCTGGTGTCCGCGCTGGTGCTCATCCCGGTGACCGCGGCGAATATCGGCGGCATGACGGTGTCGAACCTCTTCCGGCTGGGGGCGTTGGGCGCGCTCATCGATGCCGGCGAGAAGCCGAAGGCCTGGATCGTGGTCGCCGTGCTCGCCGCGGTGGTGACGCTGGGCGCGCGAATCCTGTTGTCCTGGAACGGCGCCGCGGTGTTGCTGCTGGTGGCGGGGATCGCCGTGCTGCCGCCCGCGCTGGTCGGGAACGCGGGCGAGGGCCCGAACCACGACTACGGCACCGGCGCGATGATCATCTTCCAACTGGCCGTCTCGGTGCTGCCCGGCCTGCTCTGGTGTGTCGCCGAACACGTACGCAGGCAAGGCGAACACGTGGGCACGGCGGTGCGCCGCGGTGCGCTCATCACGCTGCTGTGCGTGCTCGCCGCCGCGCTGAGCGGCCTGGTGCTGTGGCTGATCCTGCTGCCCTGGCCTGCCGTGTTCAGCACCGGTTACGGCAGGCTGGCGCTGCTGGTCGGCGCGATCGGCGTCGGACTCGCGATCGGCACGCGCGCGGGCCGGGCGGCGGCGCCCACCGCCCGGACCTGGCTGATGATCGCCTGCGGCGCGGCGCTTTCCGCGGTGGCGCTCGGCGCGACGGTGGCCATGGCGGTACAGCCCGCGCCCGCCTTCGCCGATCGATCGTTCACCGCGCAGGAGGTGTTCCTCGGCTTCGATCTGTTCGATCCCCCGAACGCCCTGCGGCTGCTGACCCAGTGGCGGTTCGACCTGGTGCTCGGGTCAGCGGCGGTGGCCGGGATCGTGCTGTACGTGCTCGGCGTGGTGCGCCTGCGGCGGCGGGGGGACGCGTGGTCGCGGTGGCGCACGCTGTCCTGGGTGAGCGGTTGTGTCGCGCTGCTCATCGCGACCTCCTCCGGCATCGGCACCTACGGCTTCGCCATGTTCAGCATGCACATGATCACGCACATGGCCTTGAACATGTTCGTGCCCGTGCTGCTGGTGCTCGGCGCGCCGGTGACCCTGCTGCTGCGCGCGGTCCCCGCGGCCAAGCGCGGGGCGGTGCACGGCGTCCGCGAATGGGTGCTGGCCCTGCTGCATTCGCGGCCGACCGCGATCATCGCGCACCCCGCGACGGCGCTCACCCTGTTCGTGATCTCGCTCTACGGCCTGTATTTCACCCCGCTGTTCGAGAGCCTCATCCGCTACCACTGGGGGCACGTGCTGATGAACGTGCACTTCCTGCTCGTCGGCTACCTCTACTACTGGGGCATCATCGGCATCGATCCCGGCCCGCGCCGGCTGCCGCATCTGGGCAGGCTCGGTGTGTTGTTCGCGGTCATGCCTTTCCACGCGTTCTTCGGCGTCGCCGTGATGTCGATGAACACGGTCATCGGCTCGCGCTTCTACACCAATCTGCAGCTGCCGTGGCACATCGACCTGCTCGCCGATCAGCGGATGGGCGGCGGCATCGCCTGGGTCTCCGGCGAGGTCCCGGTGCTGCTCGTGGTCGGCGCGCTGCTGACCCAGTGGGCGGCACAGGACCGCCGCACCGCGGTACGCACCGACCGCAAGGACGACGAATACCAGGACTCGGACCTCGAGGCCTACAACGCGATGCTGGAGAAGTTGGCCCAGTCCCGGCGTTGAGCCCGGCCGGATCGGCGAAATCCGTTCGGGCTCAGCGCGCGAAGCGCACCTTGCGCAGCCGCAGGCTGTTCGACACCACGAAGAACGACGAGAACGCCATGGCCGCGCCCGCGATCAGTGGGTTCAGCAGGCCGAGCGCGGCAACGGGAATGGCGAGCACGTTGTAGCCGAACGCCCACACCAGGTTGCCCTTGATCGTGCGCAGCGTGGCGTGCGCCAGCTCGATCGCGTCGGCGACCGCGCCGAGATCCTCCCGGACCAGGATGACGTCGGCGGCCGCGATCGCGACATCGGTGCCGGCGCCGATCGCCATGCCGAGGTCGGCGGTGGCCAGCGCCGCGCCGTCGTTGATGCCGTCGCCGACCATCACCACCCGGTGCCCCCGCTCCTGCATGCGGGCGATCAGGTCGACCTTGCCCTCCGGAAGCAGTTCGGCGACAACCTCGTCGATGCCGATCTCGTCGGCCACCGCCTGCGCGGCGAAGGCGTTGTCGCCGGTGAACATCAGTACCCGCAGCCCGAGCCGATGCAGCCGGGCGATCGCGGCCGCCGCGCTCTGCTTGACGGTGTCGGCCACCGCGACGACGGCCACCACGGTGCCATCGATCGCCACCAGAACCACGGTGCGCCCGGACTTCTCCTGCCCGCGCACCGCCCGCTGCGACTCCTGCGGGATCTCGATGCCCTGATCGCTGAACAGCCGAGCCCGGCCGACCAGCACCGAGCGGCCATCGACCACGCCGCGCGCGCCCAGACCCGGTAGCGCTTCGAAGGATTCGACCGCGGGCAGCTCGTCGCCGAGCTGATCGCGCGCGTAGCGGGTGATCGCGGCGGCGACCGCGTGCTCCGAGGCCGCCTCCACCGCACCGGCCGAGCGCAGCACCTCGGCTTCGGTGCCTGGCCCGTGCGCGAGGACCGCGACGACGCTCATCGCGCCGTTGGTCACGGTGCCGGTCTTGTCCAGCACCACGGTGTCCACGTCGCGGGTGGCCTCCAGCGCCTGGTGCCCCTTGATGAAAATGCCCAGCTGCGCACCGCGTCCCGAGGCCACCATCAGCGCGGTCGGGATGGCAAGGCCGAGCGCGCACGGGCAGGCCACCACCAGCACCGCCAGCGCGGCGGCGCCGGCACGGTCGGCGCCCGCACCGGCGATCAGCCAGATCGCGAAGGTCAGCGCGGTGATCAGGAATACGAACGGCACGAACACCGACGAGACCCGATCGGCGATGCGCTGCATGCGCGCCTTGCCGGTCTGGGCCTGCTCGACGAGCCGGATCATGCCCGACAGCTTCGTATCCGCGCCCACCGCCGCGGCTTCCACGATGAGCCTGCCGGTGAGCGCGGTGGTGCCGCCGATCACCGCGAGCCCAGGGTGCACGTCGACCGGGATGGACTCACCCGTCATCGCGCTGGCGTCGACACTCGACTCACCCGACACCACAAGGCCGTCGGTGGCGATGGTCTCGCCGGGGCGCACCACGAAGCGCTGGCCCTCGACGAGTTCGCCGATCGGGACGCGCATTTCGCGGCCGTCGCGGGTCAGCACCGTCACCTCACGGGCGCCGAGCGCGGCCAGCGCCCGCAGTGCGCTGCCCGCCGAACGCTTGGCCTTGGCCTCGAAATACCGGCCCGCCAAGACGAATGCGGTGACGCCCGCCGCGACCTCGAGGTAGATCGCGTCACTCGACCAGATCGCCGCCCAGACGCCGTCGGGTGCGGGGCCGGAGCGATTCGGGTGCAGGAACATCGTGTCCAGCGACCACAGCGTCGCGGTGAGCACGCCGACCGAGACCAGCGTGTCCATGCTCGCCGCACCGGCTTTGGCGTTGGCCAGTGCCTTGCGATGGAACGGCGCCGCCGACCAGACCACCACGGGCAGCGCCAGCACCGTGAGCACCACCTGCCAGCCGGTGAACCGGGTCGAGGGGATGGTGGCGAACATCACCGACAGATCGGCTAGCGGGAAGAACACCATCAGCGCGACCACCAGCCTGCGCAGCAGGCTGCTGACCTCCGCGTCCTCGGGCGCCGCGCTGATCGCCTCGGCCCGGTCGGTCACCGGCGACGCGCCGAAGCCGATCGCGTCGATCTCGGCGCAGAGCTGTTCGGCGACAACACCTTCGGCGGCGTCGATGGTGGCGATGCCGGTGGCGTAGTTCACCGAGGCGGTCACACCGTCGACCTTGTTGAGTTTGCGTTCGATCCGGTTCGCGCACGCCGCGCAGCTCATGCCGGTGACGGCGAGCGAGATGCGAGCGGGTGCGGCGGCAGGCTGATCGGGTCGAAGCTGGTCGAGCTCGATGGTCATGAAAGTCCGTTCATCACGCGGCGGGATCTTGGGTGGCGTGCAGGTGGCCGAGGCGACGGCCGAACTGGGCGCCCGGCGGCAGCACCAGATCGGCGGGCGCCCGATCGCTGGTGGGTGGCGAGGTGGTCGGGCGGCGGGTGCGGTGCACCACGACGACCAGGGCCAGTGCGACCACCAGCACCCCGTGCGAGAGCACGCGCGAGATCGGCACCACACCGGAGTACAGGTCGGCGACGACGAACGCGCTGAGCGCGGCGACCAGCACGCCGAGCACCGGCAGGACCCCGGACGCCGCGTGCGGCCGCAGCGCGCAGTAGATGAACCCGATGCCGATGGCCAGGCTCCACGCGGTGCTCTCGTTGAGCAGATGCCTGCTCATCTCGGCGCCGTGGTGATGGCTCATGCCGAAGTCGATCCCGGCGAGCTGGACCAGGCCGAGCGCGCACTGCAGGACACCGAGCACCCCGAGCGCGAGGCGGGCCGCCGCGGCCGGTGTGGTGAACGTGACACCGCGGGTCCCGGCCACCGCGGCGCGCCACCGCGACAGCCGCGCGCCTGCCGGTGGCTCCAGCTCGGCGGCGGCGAAGATCGCGGCGGTCAGGTCCGGCGCGTACGACGCGGTGTCACGCAGCCGTTTCGAGGTCTCGACGGCGGCGACGTACCAGGAACAGCACTCGCCGCACTGCTCCAGATGCTCGTCCACCCGCGCCGCTGGAACGGTTTCGCGTTCCCCGTCGATCCGGGCGGACAGGGCTGTCCGGCACACTTTGCACTCCACGCCCAGATTGTCGTCTACCGGGTCGCCGAAGTTCCCCGGGGTTGCTCGCCGGTTGTCGGGCCCGCCGTGGCGGCGGTTATTGTTCAACTCATGCCCACCCCCGCCGAGGACGACGAGACCACCCGCCTGGCATTGGCGGCGGCTCGCGGCGACCGGCGGGCGCTGGAGGGTTTCATCCGCGCCACGCAGAAGGACGTGTGGCGGCTGCTCGCTCACCTGACCGAGGTCGGTCGCGCCGACGACCTCACTCAGGAGACCTACCTGCGCGCGCTCGGCAGCATCAAGCGGTTCGAAGGTCGCGCCAGTGCCCGCACCTGGTTGCTGTCCATCGCGCGCCGGGTGGTGGTCGATCAGGTGCGGATGGCGGTGGCCCGGCCGAAGATCGTGCATGGCGTGGACTGGGCGGCCGCGGCCGATCGACAGGTGTCCCGGCGCGACGGCCTTGCCGAGATCGTCGAACTCAACCTGCTGCTCGACGATCTCGCCCCGGAACGCCGCGAGGCGCTGGTGCTCACCCAGGTGCTCGGCCTGTCCTACGCCGAGGCCGCCGCCGTGTGCGGCTGTCCCGTCGGCACGGTGCGTTCGCGGGTCGCGCGCGGCCGTGAAGATCTCGTCGCCGCGACCCGATTCGGCGGCAGGCGCAGCGCCAACGGCTGAGCCCGTCCCGGCTGGAAAATGCTGGCCCGGTTGAACTTTCGCCGGTAGCGGCAACCCCGTGTCCGGTCAGTGGGGGACATCCATCCGCTGGGTACCGATCACCGACAGCAGTCGCAGCGCCGCTTCGGCGGAGGAACCCGGTGTCGCGGTGTAGATCACGACACGCTGGTCGCGGTCCGTGATGTCGAGCACGTCGCAATTGACCGCGACCTGGCCGACCAGCGGATGGTCGAAGGTCCTGCACGGCGTCGGCTCCAGGCAGACGTCATGGGCCAGCCAGATCTCCTCGAATTCCGCGCTGCCCGTGCGGAGTTCGTGCACCAGCTCGCGCACCTCGGGATCATCGGGGTAGCGGGCGGCGGTACCGCGCAACACCCGGGCGGCACTGCGCGCGAACGAGTCGGAATCGGACACCCCGTACAACCGCCGCCCCGCCGGCTGCGGGCCGAGGAAGGCGCGCCGCAACAGGTTGCGGTCGCGGCGGGTGAGCGCGGAGAAGTCCTCCATCAGCGCGGCCGCCAGCTCGTTCCACGCGATCACCTCATAGGTGGCCGACAGCACGACCGCGGCCGCCTGCGGCAGCCGGTGCAGCAGATCGAGAATGCTCTGCCGTACCTCGCGCGACGGACCGCGCGCGGGCGCGGGCGGCGCGCCCGCCAGGCGGTGCAGGTGGGCGCGTTCGGTGTCCGAGAGCCGCAACGCCCGCGCCAGCCCGGTCAGCACCTCGCGCGACGGCCGCGGCCCGCGGGCCTGCTCCAGTCGCGTGTAGTACTCGGTGGAGATGAAGGCCAGCTGTGCCACCTCCTCGCGCCGCAGGCCGGGGGTTCGCCGCCGGGCGCCCGCGGGCAGGCCGACGTCGGCGGGGGTGATCCGCTCCCGTCTGCTGCGCAGGAAGTCCGCGAGGTCTCGTCTGTCCACACCCCCAGTGTGGTCGAGCGCTGCTTCGCCGAGCCAGGTACACCTGGTACCTGGATCGACCGGGTGGCCTGGACCGAGGGTTGAGGCCATGGACAACACACAGAACGCCGGAACGGGTCTGCTGGCAGGCAAGGTCGCCTTCGTCACCGGTGCCGGGCGCGGGATCGGCGCCGCCGCGGCGCGGCTGTTCGCCGCCGAGGGCGCCAGGGTGCTGCTCGCGGCGCGGACCGAAACGCAGCTGAAAGCGGTGACCGAGGAGATCGTGGCGGCGGGTGGCAGCGCGGACTACGTGGTGTGCGACCTGGCCGAGCCCGCCGCCGTGCGCGGCGCGGTCGCGCGGGCCGTCGACCGGTACGGGCGGCTCGACGTCGCGTTCAACAACGGTGCGGCCGGTGTGCCGCCCGGCCCGATGGACCAGGCGCGGGAAGGCGACCTGGACTACGTCTACGAGGTGAACCTGAAGGGCACGTGGGTCGCCATGATCGCCGAGATCGAAGCCATCAGGGCGACCGCGGGAACCGGCGCGGTGGTCAATACCTCCAGCGTCGGCAGTCTGATGGGCAATCCCGAACTCCCCGCCTACGGCGCGACGAAGGCGGGCGTCAACAGCCTCACCGCCTCCGCGGCCGTCACCTACGGCCCGGAGGGCATCCGCGTCAACGCCATCGCTCCCGGTACGACGCTGACGGAGATGCTGCACGACTGGGATGCGAACTCGCCCGGCGTCATCGAGCAGCTCAACGCCGTGACACCGCTGCGCCGTGCCGCGGCTCCCGACGAGATCGCCCAGGCCGCGGCCTGGTTGCTCAGCGACCGCGCCTCCTACGTCACGGGCACGGTGCTGCGCGTGGACGGCGGTATGCGCGCCTGAGCGTCATGGGTCGGCCAAAGGCCTTGCCGCGTAGTGCACTCTGACGACGCCGTCGTCGTGGCGCGCGGTGCTGGCGAGCACGCCGAAGACCTTGCGGAGCAACTCCGGGGTCATCACGTCGAGCACCTCGCCCGCCGCGACGACGGCGCCGTGGTCGAGCACCACCAGCTGATCGCAGTGCCGGACAGCGAGATCCAGTTCGTGCAGGACCGCGAGCGTGGTGATGCCGGTCGAGCGGACCAGGTCCAGCAGCTCGAAGCGGGCACGGACATCCAGGTGATTGGTCAGCTCGTCGAGCACCAGCAGTCGCGGCTGCTGGGCCAGCGCGCGGGCGAGCAGCACGCGCTGGCGTTCGCCGCCGGAGAGCGAGCCGATGGTGCGCTCGGCGAAGGCGGTGACTCCGGTGCGTGCCATCGCGTCCGTGATGGCCTGCTCATCGACCGCGGTGTCCCTGCTGAACAGGGAGTGGTGCGGGTTGCGGCCGAGATGGACCACCTCGCGCACGGTGAGTTCGGTTGCCCCCGAGCCGTTTTGCAGCACCGCGGCGGTGGTGCGGGCGGCGGCCCTGAGCGAGATCGCGCCGATGTCGGCGCCGTCGATCGCGATCGCCCCGCCGCTGGGCGCCAGGGAACGATAGATCGTGCGCAGCAGGGTGGTCTTGCCGCTGCCGTTCGGCCCGACGACGCCGACCACCGAGCCGGGCGCCGCCCGCAACGTCACCCCGTCCAGCACCGTTGTCGCACCGAAGGCGACGCACAGTCCGGTCACCGACAATTCGGCCGCCACGCGCGCGGTATTCATTGCCGACTGCCGTTGCGCCGCAGCAGCCACAGGAACCACGGCGCGCCGAACGCCGCGGTGAAGATCCCGAGCGGCAACTCGTTGGGGGCATCGACCGTGCGCGAAAGCAGGTCCACCGCAACCAGATACGCGGCACCGATCAGCGCCGACAGCGGCAGCACCCGCCGATGGTCCTGGCCGAACGCGAGCCGCACCACATGCGGAATCATCAAGCCGACGAAGCCGATTCCGCCCGCGGCGGCGATCAGCACACCGGTCAGCAACGCCGACAGCACGAGCAGCATGATCCGCAGGGCGCGCACGTCGACGCCGAGCGCGGCCGCCTGCTCGTCGCCGGTGCCGAGCACATTGAGCCGTCGCCCGAACGCCAGCACCACCGCCACGGTCACCAGCACGACCACGGTGACCGGGCCGAGCCGATCCCAGCGCGCCCCCGCCACGCTGCCCATCGTCCAGAACAGCACTGTCCGCAGCTCGTTCGGCGTCGCGCGCAGTTGCAGATAGTTGGTGGCCGCCAGCAGCAGATAGCCCACCGCCACACCGGCGAGCACCAGGCGGGTGGGCGCCAGCCTGCCGCGCTGCTGGCCGAGCAGGAACACCACCGCGATGGTGGCGATCGCCCCGCAGAACGCCGCGGTGGACACCCCGATGCCGCCGAGCGCGCCACCCGCGGTGACGATCACGGTCACCGCGCCGAGCGAGGCGCCGGAGGAGAGGCCGAGCACATACGGGTCCGCGAGCGGGTTGTGCACCAGGGCTTGCAGCAGCACGCCCGCCACCGCCAGTCCGCAGCCGCACAGCGCGGCGAGCAGCACCCTGGGCAGCCGATACTGCCAGACGATCTGATCGACCGTGAAGCCGACATCGGCGCCGCGGCCGGACAGATGGGCGATGATGACGCGGCCGGTGTCGGCCGCGGACACCGTGACCGAGCCCACCGCGACCGACAACACCATGACGCCGAGCAGCACCGCGGCCGCCGCGCACAGCGCGATCGGCAGCGACAGCCCGGCCAGCGGTGGCCGGGTCGTGGCCCGGCTCACCGGAACCGCTCGGGGTGCACCAGTTTCGCGATCCGCTCGACCGCAACCGCGTTGCTCGGGCCGAGATAGATCGAATCCGCGAGTACCGCGTAGCTGCCGGTGGCCGCGGCGGGCCACTGCGGGAACTGGGCGAGGATCCGGCGTGCGACCGCGTCGATATCGGGGCTGCGGTAGTTCACCACGACCAGCCCGTCGATGGGCGTCGCCGCGAGTTGCTCTTTGCTGACCGTGACGAAGGTGGTGCCGTCCGTGCGCTCGAACGGGTTCACCCCGCCCGCCTTGCCGAGCACGTCGTTCCAGATGCCACCGGCCGCGATCGCGGAGAAGTCCGAGTCGTCACCGCCCATGCCCATGCCGGCGAACACGAGCAGCACGTTCTTCTTCGGTTCTCCGCTCACCCTGGCCGCGGTGTCCGCGATGGCGCGTTGCGAGTCGGCGATGAGCCGGTCGGCCCGGCCCGGCACGTCGAAGACGGCGCCGAGGTCGCGCAGCATGGCGTAGCTGTCCTCGATCGTGGGCGTTCCGGTGACCGCGCCGGTGACGCCGCAGTTCGTCCTCGGCACATAGGTATTCGCGCCGGCGGCCGCCAGCTCGTCCCTGGTCGCGAAGCCCTGATCGGCGGCGAAACCACCACCGCCGGTAGAGATCACGAGGTCGGGGTGCTGGCTCAGCATGGCCTCGCGGGGAATGTCCTGCATGCTGTTCGGTGTGATGCCGCCGGTGGGCAGCGCATCGATCGCCGCCGCGCGGCCCGGCACGTCGGAATTGCCGTAGGACTGGGCGTTGGCCACCACCCGGTCGCCGACGCCGAGCGCGAGCAGCGACGAGACCTCGCCGACCGAACCGCCGTTCATGACGACGACCCGCTGCGGGGCCTCGGTAAACGTGTAGCTCTTGCCGCAGTTCTCCAGCGACAGCGGATATTTCGTGACGCCCTCGGTCGCCGCGGCCGCGGGCCGGGTGTCGCCTGCCTCGGTCACCGACGTGGTGCAGCCGGTGGCGACGAGCACGCTCGCCGCGAGTACCGGAAACAGGGCGTGTCTGTTCAGCATGGGTGCCTCTTCGATGGTCGCGCGCCGGCCGGGACCGCGGGCGGCGGGAGAAAACGGGTTCGGATCAGGTACTCGAGGCCGGCCCGCAGCGCGGACAACGCATCCGGTTGCGGCAAGTCGGCGTCGGCGAGGGCGGCGCGAGTGTTGGCTCGGCCGTAGGTGATCGGACTGCCTGGCCCGGCCAGGTGGACGGCATGGGCGCGCGCGATTGTCAGGGAATGGTCGCCGCGCGCCGAGGCCTGGTCCGCCAGTGCGGTCAAGCGGTTGTGCCAGGCCGGTGCGGGGATGGTGGCGATCGAATAGCCGTATTCGCGCAGCAGATCCACGATCGCGGCGAAACCGAGTGGCCGCGCGCTCGTGAGATGGAACGTCCGAGCGGGCGGCCGCACGGTGACCAGGCGTGTGATGGCGGCGGCCACCCAGTTCACCGGGACCACGTCGACCGTGCCCGTTCGATACATCTGCTCCGGCACGGCCGCTAGCACGACCATCGCCCGGAGCAGACTCCAGAACGCGTCGTCAGGACCGGACACGCCGGTCTCGGAGTGCCCGCCGATCCGGCCCGGCCGTGTCACCGTCACCGGCACCCCGCGTGCGGCGGCGGCATACATCAGTCCCTCCGCCACCCACTTACTCGCGACATAACCGTTGGGCGGCAACGACTTCGCGGCAACCCGGCGATCCTCGCCGAGCACGGCGGGGTTTGCGTCGACGGCGAAGGCGGTGTCGACGGAAGAGACGAAGTGCACCGCGGCGGCGCGGCCGGTGCAGGCGAACCGCAGTATGCGTGCGGTCCCTTCGACATTCGCCGGACGCAGCCGCGCGTACGGCTCGAAATGGTGCACCCTGGCGCCGTTGTGCACGATGGTGTCCACGGTGTCGGCCAGCTCCCGGTAGCGCTCCGGGGCCAGGCCGAGCAGTGGCTCGGCGAGATCGCCCGCGAGCGCGGTGATTCGGGATGCTGAACCGAGTATACAACGGCGCGGCGGTCTATCGCTCACGGTGCTCAGCGAATTCGCGTGGTCACCAAGGCCGTAACGAGCGAGGGCGGCGCGAAGCCGGGACGTCGCTGCTGCGTCGTCCTCGGCGCGCACGAGGCAGTACACGGCCAGGTCGGTCTGCTCGACCAGCGCCGCGAGCAGGAATGCGCCGAGAAATCCGGTCGCGCCGGTGAGCAACGCGACCCCGGGTCGCTCCGTTGCGTCACCCGCCGATGCGAGGTCATCGACCAGGCGCAGGTCACGCTCCAGATCGGCGGTGCTCCACGGCAATTCGTCGGATATCCGGCCCGCGTCGAGGCGTTCGGCGAGCTCGGCGACGGTCGGTGTGTCGAACATCGCGCGCAGATCCCAGCGCACCCCGAAGGCGGCGCGGATCCCGTTGAGCACCCGTGCGGCGCGCAGCGAATGCCCGCCGCGCGCGAAGAAGTCGTCATCGACGCCGACCGCGTCGAGCTCGAGTGCCTCGGCGAACAGCCGTGCCAGCGTCCGCTCGGTGGGCGTGCGCGCGGGCCGATCGGTGGCGGCGGCGACCGGTGGCGCGGGCAACGCCGCCCGGTCGAGCTTCCCGTTCCCGGTGTGCGGCAGGCGCTCCATGGTGAGGTACACCGACGGCACCATGTAGTCGGGCAGTCGCGTCGCCAGGTGCCTGCGCAGCGCACGCGGGTCCGGTGATGCGGCACCCGCGGTGGGCACCACATACGCGACGAGCACCTCCCCGTGCACCCGCACCGCGGCCCCGCCGACGTGCGGGTGGGCGACCAGTGCGGCTTCGACCTCGCCGACCTCGATGCGATAGCCGCGCAACGACATCTGTGTATCGCCGCGGCCGAGATAGGTCAGCGACCCGTCGGGCTGCCACCGCACCAGATCGCCGGTGCGATACAGCCGTCCACCGCCCGGGTCGAACGGGTCGGCCACGAATCTCGCGGCGGTCGTGGCGAATTCGCCGAGATATCCCTGCCCCACGGGTAGGCCGCCGATATACAGTTCGCCCGTAACCCCGGGTGGCACCGGCCGCAATGCGCGGTCGAGCACATGGCACCGCCCATTGCTGATCGGCCCGCCGATGGATGGCGTGGTGTGCGCGGCCACCGTGGTCCAGGTGGCATCGACGGTGCACTCCGTCGGCCCGTAGAGGTTGTAGACCGAGATTCCCGCGGCCCGCAGCACCGACCACAGGTCCGGGTCGGTCGCCTCACCGCCGAGCGCGAGCACCGCGGGCCGGTGCGGTCCGTCGAGCAGACCCGCCGCGAGCAGCTCGCGCGCGAAAGTCGGTGTGATGTCGAGGAAGTCGATCCGTTGTGCGCGGACATACCGCACCAGCGCCTCGGGATCGCGGCGCAGCTCGTCGTCGATGACGTGCAACTCGTGCCCGGCCAGCAACCACAGCAAGCCCTCCCACGCGGTGTCGAAGGCCATCGATGCCGTGAGTGCCGCTCGCATCCGCCTGCCGCCGGACGCCGCCACCGCGGGCTCGATCAGATGTTCGCGATGGTGGTGGTAGAGGTTCAGCACCGACCGATGCGAGATCGCCGTGGCCTTGGGGTCGCCGGTGGTGCCGGACGTATGGATCACCCACGCCGGATCATCGGGACGCGAGCGAACGGGATGCGGCGCGCGATGGTCTGTCGGGAGGAGGTCCTCGACCAGGACGGCTCGGTCGAGCAGCGCGGCGGGGAGCAGCGCGGTCAGCGCGGTGGTCGTGACGATCGCGCCGAGTTCGGTTCTGTCGCAGAGCCTGTCGAGCAGCAGCGCGATGCGTGCGGCGGGCTGTCCCGGGTCCAGCGGGACGTAGACCGCACCGCAGGCCGGTATCGCGAAGACCGACGCGATCGTGTCGGCGGTGCGCGGCAGCAGCACCGCGACGGCGTCCCCTCGGCGCGTGCCCGCTGTCACCAGAGCGGCCTGTATTTCCCTTGTCCGCGAGGCGAGTTCACCGTAGGTCAGCGCGGCGTCCGTCGCGACGACCGCGGTCTCGTCCCGCGACCGCGTGATCCGCGATGCCAGCACATCCTGCACAGTCTGTTCCGGCCACTCGCGCAACGGCCCGATGCTGTTGTCTTGCAGGGCCTCTCGCTCGTCGGGCAGGAGCAAATCGATCGCGCCGAGCGGCCGGTCCGGCGCTGTCAGTACTCGCCGCAGGAAGGTGGTGAAGCGGCGCAGGTGGGTGGCGAGCTCGGCGGCGGTGTAGGCGCTCGGATGGCCGTCGAGATAGAGCGTGGGTGCGTTGCCGTCGATGCGATCGTAGAGATTGAACACGAGATCGTCGATCATCCCGGCGGTGACGTTGTGCACCACGCTGGTGCACTCCCCGAAGCGCAGGTCGTAGTCGAACAGCATGATGTTGACCGAGGGCCCGTACATGCTGCGGTCGGTGCCGACCAAGCCGAGGTCGCGACGCACCTGCTCGCTCCGGTACCGCTGATGGCGGCGGCCGCGCACCAGGTCGCGCGCGACCCGGCCGGTGAGGGTGGTCAAAGTCGGGTCGTCCGCGAAGTCGGCCCACAGCGCAATGCCGTTGAGTGTCATGCACGGCACCCGCAGGGCGGGCGTGCCGGTTCGCAGCATGACCGGCAGCGCGAGACATACCTCGGCCGCGCCGGTCATCCGGTGCAGGTAGGCGGCGATCGCCCCGGTGAGCACGTCGGTCCAGTTCGCGCGGGCGGTCTCGGCGACCCGGCGCAGCAGCGCGACCGTCTCGGCGTCCAATGCGGTGAACTCCCGCAGCGTGCGGCCCGCATCGCTCGGCGCGTGGGGTGCGGCGCCGGACAGCGTCACGGGGGCCGGGCGATCGCCGAGATACCCGAGCCAGTAGTCGCGGTCGCGTTCGCGTTCCGGGGCGGCGGCGTACGCCGCGTCGGCCGCGACCACCTCCGCCCACGACCCGAAAGCATAAGGGGGTGAGTCGGATCCGGTGACACGCGCGGTGTACAGCTCCGCGACCCGGCGTGCGATCAAAGCCATGCCGTAGCCGTCCAGCAGAATGTGGTGCACGCGGTGATACCAGAGCGTGCGGTGCGCGCCGAGCCGAAAGACGATGTGCGCGAACAATCCCTCGCCGGTGAGGTCGAGCGGCCGGGCCACGTCCCGGTCCATCATGGCGCGCGCGGCGGCCGAAGGGTCGGGCGCGGCGGAGACATCGACCACCTGGATCGCCCAGTCCGGGGTGCGCCTGAACTGGCTCGGCCCCTCGGCCGCGAACCGCGTGTGCAGCACCTCGGCTTCCTCGACCGTCGCGTGAATGGCGGCGACCAGCGCGTCCACGTCGAGCGGGCCGGAAATGTCCACGTACTCGGCGATGTTGAAGGCCGCCGACGCCGGGTCGAGCTGCTGGCCGAGCCAGACGCCGAGCTGCGCGGCGGTCAGAGGCCTTCCGTCCGCGGCACTCACCGCGCCGATGGGGGCGCGAGCAGCGGCCACCACGCGGCGAGGGTGGGCTGCTCCGCCAGTTCGACGAACACCGGTGTGGCGCCGCGCTTCTTCCAGCGTTCGATGAGCCCCATCAACCGCACCGAGTCCAAGCCCGCGGCGAACAGATCCTCGGTATCGGTCAGCTCGGCCGGCTCCAGGTACAGCGCCTCTGCGATGTCCGCCCGCACCGCGGCATAGGTCAGCGGTTGCATCAGTTCACCTGTCTTTCCCGCTCGGCCCAGAACCTCTCGCGCAGCTGCCTGCGCAGGATCTTGCCGCTCGGATTGCGCGGCACCGTGGCGACCAGCTCGAAGCGTGCCGGAACCTTGAACAACGCCAGGTGTTCCCGGCAGAACGTCATCAATTCGCGCACCCGCACCTGTGCTTCGGGCCTGCACACGACGAAGGCGTGCACCGATTCACCGAACACCTCGTCCGGGACGCCGATCACCGCCGCGTCCGCCACGGCCGGGTGCCGGGTGAGCACCTTCTCGATCTCGGCCGGATAGATGTTCTCGCCGCCCACGATGATCATGTCCTTCAACCGATCGCGGAGGTACAGATAGCCGTCCGCGTCGACGTATCCGGCATCGCCGGTGTGGATCCACCCGTCGACCAGCGTTTCGCCGGTGGCGGCGGGCAGGTTCCAGTAGCCGAGCATGGCGGCGGGGGAGCGCAGGCAGATCTCGCCCACCGCACCCGGCGGTAGTTCGGCGCCGGATTCGTCGATGACCCGAACGGCCACACCGGGATACGGCCGCCCCGCGGCGGCCAGCCGGGGATTGCCCACCACATGATCCTGCGGTGGCAGGCAGATCGCGGTGTTCCCGGTTTCGGTCAGGCCGTAGATCTGCGCGAACTCGGCGTCGAAGAGCTCGAGTGCCTCGCGCAGCAGGGTCTCCGAGATCGGCGAGCCGCCATAGACGACCTTGCGCACCGAACGGACGGCCGCCTCGGTGACCGCCGACTCGGTGACGATCAGCCGCAACATCGATGGAACGACGCACATGGTGGTGATCCCGGTGTCCGCGATCAGTGCCACCGCGGTGCCGCTGTCGAACCGCGGCATCGCGACATTGGTGATGCCCGCCGCGAAACCCTGCATGGCCCACCAGATGCCGCCGACATGAAAGCCGGGTATGCCGATGAGGCTGCGGTCGCCCGCGCGGAAGTCGATCCAGTCCAGCCCCGCGCGGGCGAGCGCGTCGGCGATGGCGAAGAAGCTGCGTTGGGCCAGCACAACGCCTTTGGGCAGGCCGGTGGTGCCGCTGGTGTAGAGCTGGATCACGGCGTCATCGCGCCCGCCGACCCGGACACCGGGTGCGACGTCGGCGGGACCGGCCAGCCAGCTCGCGAACTCGGCACCGTCCAGGGCGACGACGCGGGCGTGCGGCGCGGCCGCCCGCGCGATCTCCGCGCAGTCGGCGTCGACCAGCACGACGGTGCTGCCCGAATCGGCGATGATGTGCTCGACCTCCGGCGTGGTCAACCGGAAATTGATCGGGACCAGCACCGCACGCAGCCGCGCACACGCGAACAACAGCGTGTAGTAGTCGACGGACTCCTTGCCGAGATAGGCCACGCGGTCAGCCGCGGCGATCCCGGCGGCGTCGAGCGCGCGGGCGAGTCGAATGCTGTCGGCGCGCAGCCGCGCGTAGTCGAGTTCTCTTCCGGCGCAGGTGATCGCGATCGTCTCGGGGCGCTGCGCGGCGTGCTCGTCGAGGATCGAGGTCACCGTGTGCGCGGTCATCGGGCGACCTCCACCGCACGCGCCGCATCGACGACCGCCAGCCCGACGACGCCCGCGCAGTGCCCGCCGTGGTGGTCCCAGCAGCGGAACGAGGTGTCCAGCGCGGTGAACGGCGTGCCGTCGCGCGAGCTCGTGCGCTCCTGGCTGCCGTCGAGGGTGAACACACCGGAGAACCGGCGCGGGTCGATCGGCCTGCGGAACTCGCTCTGGAAGCGGGTGATCAGGATGTCCGGCAGCTGGCGGCGCCAGAAGTCGTCCATGGTCCAGTCGGCGAACACGCCGAGCCGCTCGCGAACCATGACCGCGATGGTCTGATACAGCATCTGGTTGTAGCAGATGTTCACCTCGACCGAGTTGAGGTGACCGGTCGCATCGATGTAGCAGGACTCCGGTATCTCGAAAGTGCCGGTGGCGGTGACGGTTTCGGCGACAGTGCGCACCTCCAGCGTGCGCAGGTAGCGACAGTGCGGTTTGTAGCAGCGCAATACCCGCGCCAGCAGCCACGGATCGTCGGCGAACACCCGCTCGGTCATGCCGCGCCGCCGGGTTCGTCGTCGTACACGGTAACTCGGTGCGACACCGCGGGCTCGGCGGTGGCGTTGTGCAGCGCACGGTGCACCATGGCGCGGTTGTCCCAGATCAGCAGGTCGCCGCGCTCGAAGGTCTGCAACCGGATGGCCGGATGCGTGCACGTCTCATCGAGTTGTCCGGTGACGTCGAGCAATTCGTGCAGCAGGTCGGGCCGGTCGGTTCCGTCCGCGGCGGTGATCGACGTGGTGAAGCCCTCGCTGAGATAGAGCACCGGCTCGCCGGTGTGCGGATGCGGATGCACCGTCGGCAGGCGGACCGGCGGTGTCTTGGCGGCGATCTCGGCGAGCACCTCCGAGATGGGCCGATAGACGTCGCTCGGCCGGATCTTGAAGTACCTGGCCACGCTGTGGGTGGCCACCGTGTCCGTCAGCTCGCGCCGCAGTCGCGGACTCAGCAGGCGGTACGCGGCGACCAGGTCGATGAAATAGGTGCCGCGGCTGTGCTGGGGGACCACCTGGGGCAGGATGAAGGTCAGGTCGAACGGCCGGGGCATGAACCCGTAGTCCGAATGCCAGAACTTGCCGGTCTTGGGCACGCCGACGCGCTGGGTGCCGGTGCCGACATTGGACGAGACGAACACCTCGGGCACGTCCGGGTGGTGATAGATCGGCTCGTAGTACCGCACCGGCTCACCGAAACCGCTTGCCAGCGCGAGGAACTGGTGTGGGTCGAGGTCGACGCCCTTGACCACGGCGATCCGCTCGCGGTACACGGCCCGCTTGACCGCGCGGATATCGTCCTGCGATGTGGGATCGAAGTCCTCGACCACCACACCGAAATCTCCCTGCGGGCTGATCCGCATGGCTGTTCGCTGCATGACCAGTTAGTCGGCCCACTACAGCCGGTAGTTCCCGGCGATTTCGACCGAATTGTCCCGTCCCGGGCGGTTGCTGTGACCTGGACGACACTCCTGGGTCAACGGTTGCCTGCCGCGGCGAGGTGCGGCTAGCGTCCTTGCGCGGCGGACGGGCACCGATCGCGATGCGTGCCGGTAGTCCGTGGTTGATTCGCCAATTGTGCTTTTCTGCAACATCTTTCGTTTCCGCATGGCGCGCGGTAGGCGCGCCGTATCCGTCGTCGGCGCGCCGCCGAGGCGGGGCGAAGAGGGGAATTCCATGGGTAGAACATCATTCGCGACGGTGGCTGTCTGCGTGGTTGCCGCACTGGCCGGGTCGGCCGCGACCGGGCATGCCGAAACCGAGGCGAGGCAAATGCGTTACACGGCAAGCGCGGTCGAGAAGTCGGTGGTACTCACCACCGATATCGGCGCGCTGCGCGCCGCCGACGGGCACTTCGAGGTGCGCGATCCGGCCGGACGACTGGTGGTCTCGATGCCGCTCAGCTATCAGAACGCCGGTAGAGTATGGCCGATCACAGCCGAGATCGACGGCCGCACGGCCAGGTTGACCCCGAGTACCGATCCGGCCAGCGCCCGGCCCGCGCCTGCCGAGGTGCGCGATATCGCCATCGATCCGCAATCCACCGACTTCAATACCGCGGTGATGAACTTCGCCACGGTCGCGGGTCTAGGGGTCGCGCTAGGGACCTTGATCGGCACGACCATCGGCGCCGCCATCGGCTGCGTGGCGGGCGGCGCACTGGTCGGCGCCGCGACGGCGGTGCCGACCATCGGCGTTCTCGCGGTGCCGGGGTTTCTCGGCGGCTGCCTGGTGACCGGGGCCGCGGCCGCGCCGATCGGCGCGATCATCGGCACGATCGCGCTCGGCGTCCCTGCCGCGGTCATCGGCGGGCTGCTCTTCGCGGACGCGCTGGGCAGGCAAGCCGCGAGTTGACGACGGCGGGCGGGGCGGGCTCGGTGTGGTTGTACAGACCCGATGTGCCGTGCTTCACTTGGTAGACAGGTCCGTCCCGCCACAGCGACGGGCCGAGGAGTCGTCCCGATGTCCAGTTCCGACGATGCGCGTGCTGCCGCGGCCCCACCGGACAGGTCGGCCGAAGTCGCTGATCTGCTTCGTTTTTCGGTGTTTCGCCCGCGGCCCGATATCGCCATGATGATGGTGTACGGCCAGATAGACCTCTGGACCGCGCCCAGCTTCCGTGAGCAGCTGGCCCGGCTGATCAGCGCGCGATCCACCCTGATCGTCATCGATCTCTCGCCGGTTACCTTCCTGTCCGCCGCGGGCCTGCGCGTGCTGTTCGACGCGCAGATGCATCTCGAAAAGACCTGTCGGCGCATGGTTTTGATCACCAGGGCACGCTGCGTCGACCGTCCGATCGAGGTGACCGGCCTGGCGCCCAGCTTCCACCGGGTGCCGTCGCTGGACGCCGTGCTGGCCGATCGTGGCGTGGGATACGAAGAGACGGCCTGATTTTCGATCAGTCGCGGCGCACCCGGTGCCGGGCCGTCTCCGCGAACCGACCGCCGCGTTTGCGCGCGGTGTCGGCGAGTTCGGGACCGCGGTCACGGGCGGTGTCGGCGAGTTCGGCACCGCGTTCCCTGGCGACCTCGGCCCACTCGGCGCCCCGGTGCTTGGCGACCTCGGCCAGTTCCGCGCCGCGTTCCCTGGCCAGTTCGGCGAGTTCGGCGCCGCGTTCCTTGGCCAGCTCGGCCCACTTGGGGCCGCGGGCCTTGGCGAGCTCGGCGAGTTCGGCACCGCGTTCCCTGGCCAGTTCGGCGAGTTCGACACCGCGTTCCTTCGCGGTCTCCACCAGCGGCGTCGCGTGTTCCTTTGCGGCGGTGGCCCATTCGGGCCCGTGCTGCTGCACGGTGCCGGCGATTTCGGAGCCCTTCGCTGCCGCGGTGCTGCCGAGAGCGCCTGCCGCCGAGGCGACTTCGTGGGCGCGGCGGCGCAGCCCCTCGGCCGCGGCGCCGTCGGAGGAGCCGGTGAACGGCAGCGCGGCACTGACGGTCGCGGCCGCGCCGCGTGCGGCGCGCCTGCCGCGCCAACCCAGCGACGGCTTGCCCTCGGTATCGGCCGCCGCGATCATCAGGCCGCCGAGCAGCCCGAGATCCTTGAGGAACGCGTTGCGCTTGGTCGCCTTCTGCGCGGGATCTGGTTCGTTCCAGAAGTCCTGTTCGGTGACGGTGGCCGGGACCACGGTCGCGGCGAGCACGAGCGCCGCCAGGCGTGGCGCCTTGCCGAGGGCGAGGAGCACACCACCAGCTACCTGCGCGGCGGCATTGACTTGAACGGCCGTCCCTGGATCGTTCGGCAGCTTCGCGGCGTACTGCTCGGGCAGCTGACGCTGACCGCGCTGCACCAGCTCGGTGGCTGCCTTCACACGTGACTCCGGGTGCCGCAGCGTATCGACACCCTCCACGACGAAGACAGTGGCAAGTAGTGGGCGGGCAAGTCGGCGCAACAACATGACGGATCCCTTTCCTCGACGGCTCTATTCGACCGGGTTCCCGGAAGGTGTCTCATCAAACCCGGTGGACGGGCAGCAGCGGACGTATCGGACGTGAATCTACACCGCGTAACGGCAACTATTGGGCAAACGATCTGCCTGATGTGGGTACGCACCCACCCACCGAGGTCACCCCGCTCTGTTCCGCCGGAAGGTACAACCGATGAACCCCGAAACGGTCCCAACGACTTTCGAGGCGATCGTGGCTCAGCTGCCCGACGCACCGGCCTGCACCCTCCGCTTCGACACCGTGCCCTGCCGGCACCGGGCCGAATGGTTCATCCGCAAACGGTCGTGCTGCCATCCCGCCGGCGTGGACTTCATGTGCGACACCTGTCACACCCGGATCGACTGGATGCTCACCCTCGGCATCGAATTCGAGTGCGCGGGTTGCGGTGTGCGCTCGGACAGCTTCGCCGAGCTGTACCCGATCGCCGCGCCGCTCTGAGCCGGAGTTCAGCGACCGCCCGCGGCCTCGGCGATCGGGGCCCGGTACGTGGCCGCCAGGAACTCGATGATGACGGCGTTGACCTCGGCCGGGTGCTCCACCATCGGTAGATGACCGCAATCGGGCAACTCGACCGCGGTGTGCGCGCGCAACGTGCGGCTGAGCCGGGCCCCGGCCCGAGCGGACAGGATCCGGTTCTGCTTACCCCAGATCGTGCAGATCGGCGGGAAGGCGGCGGGCGGGACGAACTCGTCGAAGGCCTTGAAGGCGGGGAAGTCCTGGACCAAGCCGTGCAGGGCCCGCAGCCGACCGCGATCGGACCAGTACGCG
This sequence comes from Nocardia brasiliensis, assembly GCF_011801125.1. Classification (NCBI taxonomy): domain Bacteria; kingdom Bacillati; phylum Actinomycetota; class Actinomycetes; order Mycobacteriales; family Nocardiaceae; genus Nocardia; species Nocardia brasiliensis. The sequence continues at coordinate 6,256,982 of NZ_CP046171.1, read as the reverse complement.
CGCAGCCGCGGTGATTCCTGCAACCGCTGGGCACGGCCCCGGGAACCGAGCTGATTGCCGACGATCAGCGATATCGCGGGACCGGGCAGCGCCAGCCACCGGGCCACCGGGCCGAGCGGGAGTCGCGCGTCCGCCCAGGCCAGACCCGCGGACTGGCCGGAGCGCACAGTGTCCCAGCTGAGCGGGTTGATCAGCACGAGCGCACGCACCCGGGCGGGGTTGCCCATCGCGTAGCTCAGCGCGGTGGCCGAGCCCAGGCAATTGCCGACCAGACTCACCTCGGCGAGCCGATGCGCCGCGAGAAACGCTTCGAGCATCCGCACGTAATCGGCCAGGCGATAGCCTGCGGCGGGCTGGTCGGATTGCCCGTAGCCGGGCAGATCGATCGCGAACACCTCGTGGTCCTCGCGCAGTGCCGCCACCTGATCGTCCCAGATGTGGCGCTGGGCGCCCGCGTTGTGCAGGAACACGACCGGCGTACCGCGGCCGGCCCGGTCGTAGGCCACGACCCTGCCCTGATGCTCGAAAACGTCCACGTCGACTCCTTGCGAGCGGCCGGGCGCACGAGTCACCCGATCACTGCCAATTTTACGGTGCTGTCAACCGGTTCGGTCAGACCTCGATGCCGGTGCGCACGACCTTCCCGGTCGCATTGCGTGGCAGTTCCGTGGTGGTGAGCCGCCAGCGCGCGGGCACCTTGTAGTAGGCGAGCCGCTCGGCGGTGAACGCGCGCAACTCCGCTTCGGTTGCGGCCCCTGGATTTTCGAGCACGACCACGGCCGCCACCTGCTGGCCGAGATCGGGGTCGGGGACGCCGATGACCGCGCACTCGCGCACGGCGGGATGCTCTTCCAGACACTGCTCGATCTCGACCGGATAGACGTTCTCGCCGCCGCGCAGAATGAGATCCGAACGCCGCCCGGACAATCGCAGCCTGCCCTCGGCGAGCACACCGATATCGCCGGTGCGCAGCCAGCGATCGGGGGTGATCGCCGCGGCGGTGGCCGCCTCGTCGTTCCAGTACCCGAGCATCACATACGGGCTGCGCACCCAGATCTCGCCCTCGGTGCCGTCGGGCACGGGCCTGCCCGCGCCGTCGCGGATCCGCACCTCGGCGCCGAGCACGGGGCGGCCCACCGTATCCGGGAAGGCGGCGAGCTCGGCCGGGGTGGCGATGGTGGCCGCCGTGCTGGACTCGGTCAGGCCGTAGCTGGTGACCAGCGCGGTGCGCGCCACTGGAAGCTGTTCGCGCAGTTGATGTTGCAGCGCCGCCGAGGACGGCGCGGAATTCAGCGAGAACGACACCAGCGAGGACAGATCGTAGGCGGAAAGATCGCGATCGAGCAGCCGGGTCGCCATGGTGGGCATGGCGCCCCAATTGGTGACCCGTTCGCGCTCGATGAGCCGCAGCACCCGGTCGGCGTCGAAGGAGCCCTGATACAGCACCGCGGTGTCACCCGTTACCAGCCGGGGCACCACCAGGTTGTGCAGGCTGGCGATGTGGAACAGCGGCGAGGTGAGCAGGAACCGGCGCCCGCTCGCCCGCTCGCCCGCGCCGGCGAACTCGGCCGCGAGCGCGTCGTTGAACCGGTGATAGTCGATCACCGCCACCAGGTTGCGATGCGAGTGCACCGCGCCTTTCGGCCGTCCGCTGGTGCCGCTGGTGTAGAGCACCACGGCCGGATCGTCCTCGTCGATCGCCGTGGGTGCCGGTGTCGCGCCCGCGAATTCGGCGAGCAGGGCGGGCAGGTCGTGTTCCATGGTGAGCACGGGCACCCGGATATCGAGTTCCGCGACCAGGGCGGCGCGCTTGGCGTCGACGATGAGCACGGCGGGGGCGGTGTGCTCGACGCCGTAGGCGATCTCGCGCGGTGTCCACCACGCGTTGTAGCCCACCGCGATCGCGGCGAGCTGTTGGGCCGCCCAGAACGCGCAGACCCATTCCGGTGTGTTGGCCCCCAGAATGCCGATCCGATCGCCCTTGCCCACGCCATAGCGGTCGCGCAGCGCGGCGGCCAGCGCACCGACCTCGGCCGCGTGCTCGGCGAAGGAGATCCGGCGGTCCTCGGTCACCAGGTATTCGCGTGCGCCCCAGTCCGTCGCGGCGGCCAAGACCTCGGCGAGCGAGCGGGCGCGGTCGCGCAGCACCGGCGTCGGCGCGCCGAGCACCGGCTCGACCGCCATCTCGAAACGGCCACCGGGCCCGGTCAATCGGGCGACGGCCGCCGCGGCGAACGCCTGTGCATCGAACGGCTTCGTCATCTACCGCACTCCCTCACTCATGGAACCACTACCGCGCGACCGGTGACCAGCCCGCGCTCCAGCCGGTCGAACGCCGCGCGCCCGTCCGCCAGCCCGTACCGCTCGATCGCGATCTCGAGCTTGCCCGAACGAGCCAGCGCGACGGACTCGATCAGGTCGGATTTGGTGCCGCCGTACGACTTTCGGATCGAGGCGCCCCACGGCCAGCCCGGGCCGCCCGCCGGTGCCGCGGTGATCTCCGGTGCGCCACCGCCGAGGCCGATCATGCGGTAGGCGCCGTTCGGCGCGACCGCGGCCACCGCCAACGCGCAGGTCTGGTCGTTGCCGACGAAGTCGAATACCGCGTCGGCGCCGCGGCCTTCGGTGCGCTCGAGGATCTGCCGCGCGGTGTCGGAATCGGCAAGCAGGCCCGCGGCCGCGCCGCCGCGGGTCGCCAGTTCCAGCTTGTCCGCGGCCACGTCGACCGCGAGCACCTCGCTCGCGGTGGTCGCGGCGAGGATCTGCACCGCGACGTGCCCCAGCCCGCCGACGCCGATCACCACCGCCACCGCACCGGGCCGAAGGTGTTCGCGCGCACCTCGAATCGCGTGATAGCTGGTCAGCGCCGCATCGGCGAGGGGAGCGGCCTGCGCGAAGTCGAGGTCGCCGATCGGCACGAACGCCGCGGCGGGCATGCACAGGTATTCGGCCATACCGCCGTCGGGACCGAGGCCGGGGCAGGGCGGCATCGCGGTGCGGCCCGCGGCCAGACAGACGTTCTCGTTGCCGGACACGCACTCCCGGCACCGGCCGCACGACCAGCACAGGTAGACGACGCCGCGTTCGCCGACGGCACGGCCCTCGACCGCCGCACCGACCGCCTCGATGGTGCCCGCGATCTCGTGCCCGAGCGTCAGCGGCTGCTCGCGCAGCCGGAACGGAAGGTGCAGCACATGCAGGTCGGAATGACAGATGCCGGCCGCGCCGACCCGCAGCAGCAGCTCGCCCGGCCCGATCTCGGGGACCGGCACCGTCCGCAGTTCCAGCACGCCGGGATCGGTGAGTTGCAGTGCGCGCATCATGCCGAAATCCCCTCGGCCCGTATCACGTTGAACACCGCGCGGAGATAGGCGTCGGCGCGCGGGGAGCCGATCAGGCCCGGCGCCATCTTGTTCATGGTGTATGCGAAGGTCGTGCGCCGGTCCAGGTCGTTGACCACCATCGCGCCGCCGTAGCCCGCCCACCAGCAGACCCGGCCATGCGGCACCTCGGGCGCGCTCTGCCGCTGCGGCAGACCGTAGCCGAGGCCGAAGCGCAGCGGGACCAACAGCGCCAGATCGATTCCGTCGGACTGCTGTTCGAAGATCAGCTCGATGGTCCGCTCCGACAGCAGTCGCCTGCCGTCGAGCACGCCACCGCAGGACACCAGCGATTGCACGCGCGCCACCGAACGGGCGTTGCCGTGGCCGTTCACCGCGCCGATCTCGGCCTCGCGCCATGGCGTGCTCGAGGTCTCCGCGAGGTCGAGCAGCGGGCTGGTGAGCGTCTTGACCAGGATGCTGTCCTGATCCAGTGTGGCGAGGTCGAATTCGAGCACCGGCGGCGCGATCAGCGGTGCGATCCTGGCGTGATGTCTTGCGGGGGTACCGATGTGGAAGTCCGCGCCGAGCGGCTCGGCGAGTTCGGTCGCGAAGAATCGGCCCAGTGTCTGCCCGGTGATGCGCCGGATCACCTCGCCGATCAGGTGCCCGTAGTTCAGCGCGTGATAGCCGGAGGCGGTGCCCGGCTCCCACCAGGGCGGTTGTGCGGCCAGTCGAGCGCTGGACGCCTCGGCGTCGTAGATATCGCGCAGCTCGATCGGCGGCGCCCAGCCCGAGACGCCGGAGGTGTGGCCGAGCAGGTGGCGAATCTCGATGTCGCCCTTGCCGTTCGCGGCGAACTCCGGCCAGTAGTGCGCCACCGGCCGGTGCACGTCCAGCTCCCCGCGATCGACCAGCAGCAGCGCGCTGAGCGCGGTCATCGTCTTGCTGATCGAGAACACGTTGACGAGGGTGTCCGAGGTCCACGGCCGCGTGCGGTCGGTGTCGTGATGACCGCCCCAGAGATCGACCTCGACGACGCCGTCGACCATGACGCAGAGGGCCGCGCCGAGCTCTTCGCCGGAGGCCAGGTGGGCTTCGAGCGCGGTGCGCACATCCGCGAACCGGTCCGCGCAGTAGCCCGCCGTCAGCGCTTCGCCCGTCATGCGCGTTCCAGCGCTCGGGCGGGCACCGGCAACGGGTTGCCCGCGGCCGCCGCGCGTTTCGCGCCCGCGGCCAGCTCTCGGCGCATCGCCCGTACGTACGGTTCGAACTCCACCTGGATGGTGTGTCTGGGGGAGTTGTAGTAGCGGCTGGTGCGGGCGGCCTCGGCCGCTTGGATCGCCGCGTTCATCCGCGGCACCGTCGGCGGCAGATAGTTGCCGGTGAGGTAGGCCGCGACGAACTTGCTCTGCTGCTCGGCGAAATTCACCAGTGTCGGCAGCGGCTGGGCGAGGCCGAGGAAGAACAGGTCGGGCACACCGGGTTTCATCATGTGCTGGAACAGCGGGAACCGATTCTCGTTGTCGGGCAGCAGGTCCGGGTCGGTGAAGAACGGGAAGCTGATCCGATATCCGGTGGCACAGACGATCACGTCCACCTCATCGGTGCTGCCGTCGGCGAAGCGCACCCTCGGGCCTTCCAGCGCCGTGATCGCCGGCTTGAACGCGATGTCGCCGCAGCCTGCCCGGTGCAGGAACTCCTCGCTCGCCGAGGGATGCGCCTCGAACGGGCGATGGTCCGGTCTCGGCAGGCCGTAGAACTCCATGTCGCCCCGGAACTTTCGGACGAACCGCTGTTTGAGTCGCAACGCCACCGCGCGGGGCAGCCAGCTCGGCGCCGATTGTTTGTCACCGACCTTGCCGTGCACGTACTTCGGCAGCACCCAGACCCCGCGCCGGGCCGAGACGGTGAGCTTCGCGGCGAGGAAGCGCTGGGACAGTTCCGCGGCGATATCGAGGCCGGAGTTGCCCATGCCGACCACCACCACCCGCTTGCCGCGCATGTCCACCGGGTCGAACGGATCGTTGTAGGTGTGGCTGTGCAGCAGCACGCCGTCGAATTCGCCGGGGTACTCGGGCAGATTCGGATCCCAGTGATGCCCGTTGCACACGATCAGCGCGTCGTAGCGGCGGGTGTTGCCATCACTGCTGGTCACCAGCCAGCTGCCGTCGGGCGCGCGCTCGGCGGCGGTCACCTTTGTGCCGAAAAGAATCTTCTCGCGCAACCCGAAATGGTCGACATAGTCCTTGAAGTACTGGAACAACTGCGAATGGTGCGGGAAGTCCGGCCAATCCGCGGGCACCGGGAAGTCCTCGAAGGCGAGCCGGAATTTGCTCGTATCTATGTGCAGCGATTGATAACACGCCGACATGCCGTTCGGGTTCTTGAAATACCAATTGCCGCCGACCTCGTCGGAGGCTTCGAAGCAATCGAACGGGATGGCGTGGTCCTGCAGTCGTTTCGCGGCGGTGATCCCGGACGGGCCCGCGCCGATCACACCGACGCGGGGGAGTTCGGTTGACGTCATTCACTGTCCTCGTGCTGAGCGGGACGTCACCCACCTGCGGTGGCGCCGTGGCGCCGGAACCGCCCGGCGCCGTGGGCGACCGGAGTGACGTAGGCAACAAGGTAACACTCGCTAGACAGTGCGTCTAGTGAATGACGTATTGTCTAGCGAAGTGCGGTGGAGCGTCGGCTTCAGTACACTCGAGCGGCGAAACTCGCACGTCAGAACCGCATTCGAACCACGATGGGGTAGCCGTTGCGCACTAACCCGAGCTCGGCGGGTACCAACCTGCGGGATGAGCAGAAGCAGCAGACCAGGACGCGCCTGCTGGCCTGCGCCAAGCAGCTGTTCACCGACCGGGGCTACGCCGCGGTGCGGGTGGACGACATCGTCGCCGCCGTCGGATGCAGTCGCGCCACCTTCTATCTGCACTTCAACTCCAAGCAGGAGGTGCTGCGCGCGATCGCCGCACAGGGCACCGCGCCCAGCGCGCTGCATTTCTACGAGGATCTGGACCGGGTGCTCGACACCGACTCGCGTGCCGAGTTCGTCGCCTGGGTGACCAGGGCGATCGCCTGGTTCCACGAGCACAAGGACCTGCTGCCCGCCTGGGACGAGGCCACCGCGCTGGAGTCGGAGTTCCGCGAGATCGCCCGCGCGGGAATCATGGCGCTGCCCAACGCGATGACCTCCTATCTCGCCCGCTGGCCCGCCGAGCGCGCGGACGAGGCGCGGCTGCGGGTGGAACTGCTTGTCGCCCAACTCGAGCGGTTCTTCACCCGCTGGGCCGTGCAAGGCACCATCAACGTCTCGGCGGAGCGCGCCGCCGAGGTGCTCGCCGACATCTGGTTCCCCGCGCTCCAGGCCCCGCGCGAGCGCGACTGAGGCGCGTCGAAAACACCGAGCGCTGCGGCGATCCGCGGCGTAGCTCCGGGTTCGCTGGCCCGGCGCGCCGTCGTGCTCGCTGCCCGGTTTTCCCGGTGGCCTGCGAATCTGTCGGTGCGGTGCGGCATCATCTGTGCACGCAGCCATCCACGAATATTGCTCGGAGTCATCAATGCCGTCGCCCAGAACCAAGCCCAAGCCATTGTCGGACAGCGAGATTCAGCGGATTGCCACCGATATCGCCGGCGGCAAGCCGCCCATGGTGTGGTTCACCGCCGCCGCGGTGGGCGTGCCGGAAGGACGGTCGGGAAAGGTGATCGCGCTCGGCGATCCGGCCGACGGAGATTTCCTGCAGGTCCGGCCCACTGGATCGAAGGATGTACTGTCCTTTTCTCCAACAGAAGTGACGTTGACCAAGCCGCCGCGAGGGGCGGCGCCTGTTTCCACTGCCCAGCCGAAGTCGACAACCAGGAAGGAAACACCCGTGACCCAGCCGTCGACCTTGACGAGCACCGCGACACCCATCAGCCCCGCCAGTTCCGTCACGCCGCCGCCGGTGGTCCCGAAACCCGTTGCGAGCCAGCCGGAATCGGGAGAACAGGACAGCGGCGCGAGCAAGGCGCCCGCACCCAAGCCGAGCGGCGCGGGCAGCAAGCCCGCCAAGGCGGCGGTCCGGCCGAAGGCGAAGACGCCCGAGGTCACGGTGACCCTGACCGGAACCGCCGACGGCGAATGGTCCGTCGACGTGGTGAGCGGCAAGAAGCGCGCGGTGCGCGGCCTCGCGGTGGCCAGCTCCGCGGTGGCGCAGGCCGCCAAGATCCTGCACCCGGAGGTGGCCGACGTGGTGGCAGGCATCCTCGACGCCGCACGGGAAGCCCAGGAGGCCAAGGTGCGGCAGTTGCAGGCCGAGCTGGAGGCGGCCCGGCGACTGCTCGAGGAACTGGCCGACTAGAGCACCGGCGTCGGCGGCCGGAGCTGTCGACGGTGTAGACCGTCAGACCGCGGTGCTGGTGGATCTGGTGCTGGTGTGCCAGATCCGCCGCCCGTTCTCGGCCGGGGTGTGGCGCCCCGTGTCGGGCGCGTGCCGCGCGTCGTCGTGGAACGCGTAGCCGAGCGAGTACTCCTTCGCGTGGTACATGGCCGAGTCCGCGTCCCGGATGAGGTCGTAGATGGTGGAGTCGGTGCTGCGCGGCGCACCGCAGGCGATGCCGATGCTCGCGGTGATCGGGATTTCGCCCGCGCTCAGCTCGAACGGTCGCACGAAGGCGCCGAGCAGCCGCTCGGCCAGGGTCGCGGCATCCTGTCTGCCGAGCGGCGAGAGCACCACGAACTCGTCGCCGCCGTAGCGGGCGACCACGTCGTCGCGCAGCACCACGCGCCGAATCCGCGAGGCCGCGTTGGCGATCAGTTCGTCGCCGACCGCGTGCCCGTAGCTGTCGTTGACCATCTTGAAGCCGTCGAGATCGATGAACAGCAGGCAGAGCGGCTGCTCGGCCCACCGCTCGCTGTTGCGATTCAGCGCGCGCAGCAGTGCCGAGCGGTTCAGCAGTCCGGTGAGCATGTCGTGGTCGGCCTGATGCTGGGCCCGCCGCTCGCTGCGCGAGCTACGCACGATGGCCCGCTCACTGCGCACCAGCACCCCGATCAGCAGCAGCGCGAACAACGAGGACACCACCACCCGATCGAGCATCCCGAGCGAGGACCCCACCACCGGCACCAACGACGCCACAATCAACGTGACCGCGATGAAGCTGGCCCGCTGGCGGGAGTGGTGCGGGTGGATCCTGCGGGGATGGCCGAGGCCGACCATCGTCGGGTGCAGCGCCGCGACGCCGCCGGTCGCATACGCGGCCAGCAGCGCCGCCATCAGCAGGTCCCGGCTGACCGAGATGGTGCCTGCCGCGTCCATGCTGTATCCGAGATCGCCGATGAGTGCGGCGATCAGCCCGATGTGCACCAGCCGCAGCGAGGTTTCCGAGCGGGTCGAGGTCGCGACCGAATGCGCGATCAACGTCAACAGCAACGCGTCCAATACCGGGTAGGCGGCCGCCACCAGGGAATTGAACGTGCTGTCATGGGTGCGCAGGATCGGCGAGATCAGGAAGGTCCAGGACGCGAGCAGCGCCCCGAGACCGATCAACCCGGAGTCGAGCGCCAGCTCGTAATTGCCGCGCACCTGGCGGGGCCGCAGCCAGATCAGGGCCGCGAGGCCGACGGTCAGGTAGCCGAGCAACGTGAACGCGTCGTCTATCGGATGTAATCCGTGATCGGTGGTCTCGCGCAGCGCGCTACCGACGGCCGAGAGCATCGACGAAGCCGACAGCAGATACCAGGGCAACGGACGTGCCGGGCGATGCATCCACAGGCCGGTGCCGATCATGGCGAGCGTGCCCGCGAGAATGACCGACATCGTCAGATAGGTCAACACCAATGAGTCGACCGCGACGTGCACCATGATGGCGGCCGCGCTTCCCCCGAGAAGCAGTGCGTACCACCGTGTTCGGAACTGCTGCCGCCTCGCTGACTGCGGCCCTTCGCTGACTGTCATCAGCCCCCCTTGGTCGCTCCGTCCCCGGTGAACCAGGCCGCGTAGTAGGTCTGCGTATCCTCCACCGCAACCTCGAGCTCCAACTCGTCGAGCACCGACTTGATGTGGCCGGTGAACCAGGGCCGAGTGTTGTTGTACGAGCACATGTCCCAACCGAATACAGCGCGTTCGGCTATCAATACCTGGGCAACTGATTCGATCATGGCATGGAATGCGACCCCTCGCCGCGCTCTTGGCGTAACGAGGGTAAAACCGATGTAGAAGATCGCGTCCCGCGCCGCATGTTCAGGATACCGGGCGGCGAAGTATTCCGGACTGATCCACGGCACGGTGTCGAGATGTTTGGTCAGGGTGGTCACCCCGATCGGCTCTCCGTCGGCGGTTCTTGCGACGTGTTTCTGCACCCTGGCGTCGATCATTTCGGCGCGGAATTCCGCACGGTGCAACACCTGCCTGGCGACGGCCTGCGTGCGCAGCGCACCGAACGCGTCCTCGTAGAGCGTGTAGAACTGGTCGATCTGGTCGTCGGGCACCTTGGTATCGATAGTGATGTGCACGTCGTTCATCGTTGAAATCCCCACGGGGTGGTGTGGTACGCCGCGAGGACCAGTGCGCAGGTCGGCTCGCCGTCCGCGGTGGTTTCGGTCGTGCACAGCTGAATCGGGCCGAAGGATTGCGGCCGATGCCGCGTCATGTCGTCGAGGCTGGACCGGATCAGCGCGGTGACTTCCTCGGTGGTCTCGGCCTCGTGCTCGACGAAAAGGCCTGCGCCCGAATCATCGTCGCGCAGCACCCAGCCGATGCCCGCTGCGGCCGTCTGGCCGGGTTCGTGCGCGTGCTGCACCGCGTAGACGCAATAGAGGCGATCGCCCCACGGTATCGGTTTACGTACGCGGCCGGTGCGTGCCAACGCCGCCCGTGGCGGTATGACCGAAGACAGCCGGATCAAGTTGGCATCACCTACTCCCAGATCACGCAATGCGGCGTCGAAGGCCGACATGGCCGTCGGGCCTACCCCTGTCGCGGCGCCGATCTCGATCGTCAACGGCGCTCCGGTGATCGGTCTGCCCAGGGGTGGGCGTAGTCGGTCTATCCATGGCAGTCCGACCAGGCGGCCGCGCCGCCCCACTGGACCGCTACGCGGGGTGGTGTGAATCATAGTGCCCTCCCAAAAAGCCCGGCCCATTTTGCAGGCCGGTAGTGCGACAAAATCGACTCTGCGGCACAACGGGGGATCGCGCACGTGCGCGCGGCGAAAGCGGTGCTACGACGGCGTGTCTCGTAACGTGGGTCGGACGGATTGGTGTGGAGACGACAGACAGCGAGGGGTCAGTGCAGACGTGGGTCGCGCCGGGGCGGGTCAACATCATCGGCGAGCACACCGACTACAACGAGGGTTTCGTGTTGCCGATCGCGCTGCCGCTGGTGGTCGAGTGCGCGGCCGCGGTGCGGGCGGACGGCAGGGTGCGCGTCACCTCCCGGCAGCGCCCGGACGAGACGGTGCTGGTCGCGGTGGACGAGTTGGCCGCGCGGCGGGATCGGGTGCCCGCGTGGTCGCGCTACCCGCTCGGGGTGGTCGCGGAGTTCGTGCGGCGCGGGCACACCGTCGCCGGGATCGACCTCGTGCTGGACGGCGCGGTGCCGATCGGCGCGGGGCTGTCCTCCTCGGCCGCGCTGTCGTGCGCGGTGGCCATCGCGCTGCGGGACCTGTTCGCGCCCGCGGTCACCGATCGCGCCCTGATCGACCTGGCCCGCGCCGCGGAGAACGACTATGTCGGCGCGCCCACCGGTTTGCTGGACCAGTCCGCATCGATCATGTGCACGGCGGGGCACGCTTTGTTCCTCGACATCCGCGCCTTCGTCGCCGCGGATGATGCGAATACTGTTGCACACGAACAGATTCCGTTCGATCTGGACCGATTCGGCCTGGCATTGTTGGTGATCGACACCGGACAACCGCACGAGCTGGTCGACGGTGGCTACGCCGAGCGGCGCGCCCAATGCGAGGCCGCCGCCGCCGAACTCGGTGTGCCCGCGCTGCGCGACGTCGTCTCGGTGGCCGAGGTCGAGCGGATCACCGATCCGGTGGCGCGCCGCCGGGCGCGTCATGTGGTGACGGAGAACGCGCGCGTCGTGCGGGTTGCCGAAGAATTGCGCAGCGGCGCGGATCCGCGCGGGATCGGCCCGATACTCACCGCGGCGCACGCCTCGCTGCGCGACGATTTCGAGGTGTGCACGCCCGCGCTGGACGCCGCCGTCGCGGCCGCGTGCGCGGCAGGGGCGCACGGCGCGCGGATGGTCGGCGGCGGATTCGGTGGCAGTGCGATCGCCTTGGTCGACCGTGCGCACACCGCCGCCGTGGTGGCCGCCACCCGGAAACGGTTCGCCGACTCCGGCTTTGCCGAGCCGCGCACCTTTGTCGTCGGCCCCGCTGCCGGTGCGCACCGGATCGACTGAGCGCGACGGCCGAGATCTTTGTGCACGATTGTGGCCCTCGAGTGAGGCACAATCACCCAGAGCGGGTGTCGGCCGACACTATTCGGCCGGCGACGCGAGACTCGCGCGCCACGCAGGACCCGTAGCCGCACGAGCTCGTATTACGCAAGATCCCGCTCGACGCCAGGTTCACCGCCAGGAGGGACGCAGTGCCGCTTGCCGATTCATCCGTTCTGACCTCCGTGCTGCTCGCCGCCGAGCCGCGGATCTCCACCCATGTCGAGGCATCGACCACGCTGCGGCTCGACGCGGAGCCGGTCGACTACGCCCTGGTGGCGCTGTATTTCGTCTTCGTTCTCGGCATCGGCCTGCTGGCCAGACAGCGCGTTTCCTCCAGCATCGACTTCTTCCTGTCCGGGCGGTCGCTGCCCGCCTGGGTGACCGGTCTCGCGTTCATCTCCGCCAATCTCGGTGCGGTGGAGATCATGGGCATGTCGGCCAACGGCGCCCAGTACGGGTTCCCGACCTTCCACTACTTCTGGATCGGCGCGGTCCCGGCCATGCTGTTCCTCGGCGTGGTGATGATGCCGTTCTACTACGGCTCCAAGGTGCGCAGCGTCCCGGAGTTCATGCGCAGGCGCTTCGGCACCGGCGCGCACCTGGTGAACGCGCTCAGCTTCGCCGTCGCCCAGGTGCTCATCGCGGGCGTCAACCTGTATCTGCTCGGCACCATCCTGAACGTGCTGCTCGGCTGGCCGCTGTGGGTGTCGGTGGTGATCGCGGCGGTGATCGTGCTGTCCTACATCACCCTCGGCGGCCTGTCCGCGGCGATCTACAACGAGGTGCTGCAGTTCTTCGTCATCGTGGCCGCGCTGCTGCCGCTCACGCTGGTCGGCCTGCACAAGGTCGGCGGGTGGGATGGATTACGGGACAAGGTGACCGCATCGCCGGGTGGCGGCGCGCAGCTGGAATCGTGGCCAGGTAACGCGCTCAGCGGGTTCGGCAGCAACATCATGTCGGTGATCGGCATCGTGTTCGGCCTCGGTTTCGTGCTCTCGTTCGGCTACTGGACCACCAACTTCGTCGAGGTGCAGCGCGCGCTGGCCACGCACTCGATCTCGGCGGCCCGGCGTACCCCGATCATCGGCGCCTACCCGAAGATGTTCATTCCGTTGATCGTGGTGATCCCCGGCATGATCAGCGCGGTGCTGGTGCCGCAGATGAGCGAGTACAAGGCGGCCAAGGCGGCGGATCCGGACTTCAGCAGCGACACCACGTACAACCAGGCGCTGCTGTATCTGATGAAAGACGTACTGCCGAACGGATTGCTCGGGGTCGGTCTCGCCGGTCTGCTCGCCGCGTTCATGGCGGGCATGGCCGCCAATATCTCCGCGTTCAATACCGTCTTCAGCTACGACCTGTGGCAGCAGTATGTGCGCAAGGATCGGCCGGACGGCTATTACCTGAATATCGGCCGATTGGCGACCATCGGCGCGACCGTCGCGGCGATCTTCACCTCGTTCATCGCGTCGAGTTTCAGCAACATGATGGATTATCTGCAGACGCTGTTCAGTTTCTTCAACGCGCCATTGTTCGCCACCTTCATTCTCGGCATGTTCTGGAAACGGATGACGCCCGCGGCGGGCTGGATGGGCCTGGTCTGCGGAACCGGTTCCGCCATCGTCGTTTTCCTGCTGCACGAGACCAAGGTGTTCGAATTGTCCGGCCAGGGCGCGAGTTTCGTGGCCGCGGGCGTCGCCTTCGTGGTCGATATCCTGGTGAGCGTGCTGGTCACTCAGGTGACCAGGCCGAAGCCGGTGGAAGAGTTGGTCGGCCTGGTCTACTCGGAGACGCCCAAGCAGGTGCGCACCGATCCCGACGAGGCGTCGCTGCCCTGGTATCAGCGCCCGGTGCTGCTGGCAGGCATCGCGCTGGTGCTCGTCATCGCCCTCAACATCGTCGTCGGATAAGGAGTCGCAATGCTTTTCGACATCCGCACCATCGTCGGCGCCCTGCTCGGCAGCTACGGCATCATCCTGGTCATCACCGGCCTGGTGCACGACACCGCCGCCGAGGAGGCCAAGACCGGCGGCGTCAACGTCAACCTCTGGGCCGGGATCGGCATGGGCGTCGTCGCGGTGCTGTTCCTCGCGTGGGCCGTGCTGCGTCCCGTCGCGGTCCCTGAGCAGGCGCCCGCGCCCGAGGAAGAATCCACCGACAAGCCATAGCGAGCTATCCGGTCGCACCCCGAGTTCCGCGACAGCACAGGCGGACTCGGGGTGGACCGGGCTTCCGCTTCGGTCGAACGGCCCGGCCACGTGCGGCCGGACCGTGTCGTCCGGGGGAGGAAACCGTCAGGCGGCGCGCAGTCGGGCGCGCAGGCCGACGAGCACGTCGACGACCAGGAACGCCAGCAGGCTCGCGCCGACCAGCGGGGCGAACCAGCCGACCAGCGCCGCGGCCAGCAGCAGCGGCACCGCGACCCACGGCGAGGAACGACGCAGTGCGCCACGTTTGGGCGCCCGGCCCAGCCGGATCGGTCCGGCGCCGCCGCGGGTCGGCCGCCTGCGCCACCACATCAGGTAGCCGCGCACCAGCACGGTGATCAGCCCGATCATCGCCGCGAGCAGCAGCAATTGGTTGAGCAGTCCGAACAGCAGACCCATGTGGAACTGGATGCCCCAGTTGGTGAGCTTGGCCATCAGCGGCCAATCGGCGTACGCGAGGCGATCGGTAACCGCGCCGGTGGCGCCGTCCACCGCGACCGCGTCGACGGTGTAGGTGCCCGACATCCGCCGCTCCTTGACCGCGAAGGCCTGCGCGGGCGCGACCGGCATGGTGATCTCGGCGGCCTGTGTGACACCGTTGGCGCGTGCGGTCCGATAGACCTGGTCGAGTTGGGCGATCCGGTCAGCGGGATCGGCCTGCACGGGCGCGGCAGTATGGCCCGCGTGGTGTTCGCCACCCGAATCATGCGCGGGCGCAGCGGCTCCCGGCAGCGCGGTGGTGACAGCGGGCGTGGTCCAGCTGAGCTGTTGACGCAACTCGGTGATGTTCTCGCCCGCGTAGGTCGACCAGGTCATGCCCGTCGCCGACAGCAGCAGAATGATCGGCAGCACCCACATGCCGACCGCGCCGTGCCAGTTCACGGTCCGCCCGCGCGCCTGCTGCGACCGATCCGGCGCGAACAGCCAGCGGGCCGAATTCCGTTGCCTGCGTGCGCGCACCCGGCGCACCCAGACGAGCAGCCCGGCCAGCGCGATCACCCACAACCAGGACGCGGCCAGCTCGCTGTAGAGCCTGCCGGGCTCGCCGAGGTGCAGGTCGCGATGCAACCGGTCGATCCAGGTGCGCAGCGGGAGCGCGCCCGAACTGCCGTAGACGACCGAATCACCCACGGGCTGAGCGGTATACGGGTCTACGAACACCGCACGCCGCTGCGACTCACCCAGCGTCGGATCGCTGAACAGCACCCGGGTGGTGTCGGTGGCGCCCGCGGCGGGGGAGACCGCGTTCAGCGTGAGGTCGGGGCGGGTCGCGACGGCGGCTGCGACCTGCTCCGACAGCGGTTTGGGTGCGCCACCGGTGGATTCGACGCTCAGCAGGTCACGCGAGACGATCGATTCCAGCGTCGGAGAGATCGCGTAGAGCGCGCCGGTGACCGCGGCGACGAGGATGAACGGCGCGACGAACACCCCCGCGTAGAAGTGCAGTCGCATCGCCAGTGCGTACCACCCGTTGCGGGGCGCCTGCTTGGACTGCCCGGACCGGCGGTGCGGCGGCGCGGAGTCGGTGACGGCGGCCGGCGATCCGGCGTCCGTCGTGATTTCTGTTGTGCTCACGATTGTTTCGATTCTGAAGTTCGGGAACCCGATGTCCGATGCCGAGGGGCGGGCACGACGGTGCCGCACGCGGCCGGGAATCGGGTCGGCAAAGACAGGGCGCTGTCCGGGCTGAGCCACGAAAGCGGGGCGGGGACGCCGGAATTCGGCGAACAGGGCGCTGCACGGATGCTGCTTCGCGCGGAACGGTCGGCGACGGTGCCGGGGCACCGGGGTGTCCGTAACCGTCGGTCGGCGCGACGGAGAGATCAGTGGGTGGCGGCGACCGGTGGTCCGCGGGTGCGCAACGCGTGCGCGGCGAAGATACGCAGGATGACCCGGTCGCGGTGGGAGGTGCGCAGCGGCACCGGGTCCGGCAGGAAGGGTAGCGCGCGCGGCAGCGGCAGCACCCGGCGCAGCACCGCGGTGCCGGCCCGATAGGCGGCCTCCGCGCCGCGGATCACGGCGGCCGCGGCGCAGGCCGCCAGCACGTGCGCGCAGAGCATGGCCGGGGACAGCTGGGCGTCGCCGTGATGCAGATGACCCGAGCCGAGACCCATGGTGAGGTGGCCGAGCAACTGTCCGGCGACCAGGGCGGCGACCAATCCGGTCGCCGTGTCCCGCAGCGGCGCGAGCCCCGCGACGAGCGCGCCGATCAGCGCGGCGGTGCCGACGAGCAGGGTGAGGGTGGTGCCGCTGGGCGGCAGGCCACCGGAGGCCCAGCCATGTGCCGCAACGGAAATGGTGCCCGAGCTCGCTCCGGCCGAGGCGCCGCGCATCCGCGCGACGGCGCTGCGACGTCCCGCAGCAGCCCGGCCGAACTCGTTACTCACCCGCTGATAGTAGCCGACGGATTGCACGGTTTTCCCCGGTGGACAACCGGGGAAACAACTGTGGACTCGCCGTCGGCTATCTGCTCAGCTCGCGTCGACGTCCATCTCGATGAGCGGTTTGCGCAGCAGCTTGCCGGTGGCGTTGCGCGGGAGTTCGTCGAGGAAGATCACCTCACGCGGCACCTTGTAGCGGGCCAGGTTCGCCTTGACGAAGTCCTTGATCTCCTGGGCGTCGCGCTTGGAGTCCGGCCCGGGAACCACGAAGGCACGCAGGCGCTTCCCGAACTCGCGATCCTCGACGCCGACGACGGCGGCCTCGAAGATGTCTTCGCGCCCGGCGATCAGGTTCTCCACCTCGAGCGGGAAGACGTTCTCGCCGCCGGAGACGATCATGTCGTCGTCGCGGCCGTCGATGTAGAGCAGCCCGTCGGCATCGAAGTGCCCGACATCACCGCTGGACATCATGCCGTCGACGACCTCCTTGGTGCGCCCGTCGGTGTAACCGGTGAACGCGAAGCCGTTGTCGACGAAGATGGTGCCGGTGACATTGGGCTCGGTGATCGGCTTGCGGTTCTCGTCGAGCAGCACGATCTTGATTCCGACCGGGGGCTTGCCCGCGGTGGTCGGCGACTTGCGCAGATCCTGCGGTGTCGCGACGGTCATCACCGCGCACTCGGTGGAGCCGTACAGGTTGTACAGCGTGTCACCGAAGTAATCGAGCGTCCTGGTCACCACGTCGGGAGCGATGGCAGAGCCCGCCGCGAAGATCACCTTGATGCTGCGCGGGTCGTACTTCGCCAGCACCTCCTCGTCGAGATCGAGGATGCGCTGCAGCATGGTCGGCACCACGACCAGCGAGTCCGCGCGGTACTTGACGATGTTCTTCAGCGTCAGCTCCGGGTCGAACCGGCGCTGCTGGAAGACCACCCGATTGCCGAGCGCGATGCCGAGGGTGAACTGGGACAGCCCGGTGCCGTGGAAGATCGGCGCGGCCATGATCATGGTGCCGTTGTGCGGCAGCGGCACCCGGTCGACGAACTGCGCCGAGGCGAACGGGCTCACCCGGTCGCGCGGCGCGCCCTTCGGCGTGCCGGTGGTGCCGCTGGTCAGGATGACCATGCCGCCCGGCTTCGCGGGCGCGGGCAGCGGCGCGGTCGACTCGCCCGCGATGAGCGAGGCGATGGTCGGGATCGACGGATCGGCGTTGTCCTTGGCGTCGACCCAGGTCAAGATGCGCGGGATGGCGGCGGGAATCGCGCTCATCAGGTCGATGAACTCGCTGTCGTGCAGCACCGCCTTCACCTTTTCGCGGGTGGCCACGTCGGCGAACTGCGGCTTGGCGAACCCGGTGTTCATCAACACCGTGCGCACGCCGAGCTTGCCGGCCGCGAGCAGACTCAGCACCATGCCGCGGTGATCGCGCGCCAGCACCGCGACCACGTCGCCGGGCCGCACGCCCTGCGTCGCGAGGCCGCGGGCCAGCGCGTTGGACTGCTCGTTCAGTTCGCCGAAGGTCAGCTCACCGGCCTCGTCGACGATCGCGCCCGCGTGCGGCCTGGTCTGCGCGGCATGCATGGCGACCCCGGCGAACGGACCGAGCTTGGTCACGTTGATCGCCGAGCGCACCGCCTGATCGAGCCGGAGCGGATTGAACAGGTGCCGCTTGACCATGACGTTCACGCCGAGCGCGAGCGTTCCGGCCTTGCGGGCAGTGCCGCTCAACGCGGGGAAGGAGACAACCATCGACAACAACCTTCCGGCGGTCCCACCCGGGGAGCCGGTGGGTGATACGGACCGCGACTACGGGATCCAGTGCTGCCGCTAACAATAGCAACCATCTGTAACCCGATGTGTCACGTATCTCAACAGCTCCTACCGGTGGGTACCAGCCGATGACGGTCAGGCGGTGGTGTCGTACTCCACCAGGACCCGGCGCAGCAGTTTGCCGGTCGGGTTGCGCGGCAGGTCGTCGAGGAACACGACCTCGCGCGGCACCTTGTAGCGGGCCAGGTTGTTCTTGACGTATGCCTTGATCTCCTCGCCGTCCGGGTTCTGGCCCGGCTCGGGAACTACGAAGGCGCGCAACCGTTTACCGAATTCGGCGTCGTCGACACCGACGACCGCCGCGTCGAAGATGTCCGGCCGTTCCAGCAGCAGGTTCTCCACCTCCTGCGGGAAGACGTTCTCGCCGCCGGAGACGATCATGTCGTCGTCACGGCCGTCCACCATCAGCAGCCCGTGCTCGTCGAAGTGACCGACATCACCGCTGGACATGAAGCCGTCGATGATCTGCTTGTTCCGGCCGTCGGTGTAGCCCTCGAACGGCGTGCCGCTGCGGATGAAGATGCGCGCGGTGGTGTTGATCGCGGTGACCTGCTTGTCGTTGTCGTCGAACAGGCGCACCTCGCAGGTGACCGGCGCGCGACCGACGGTGCCGGGTGCGACGGCCAGATCGTCCGGGGTCGCGATGGCGGCCACTGAGCATTCGGTCGAGCCGTACAGGTTGTACAGCACCGGCCCGAACACCTGGGTCGCCTTCACGGTC
This sequence comes from Nocardia brasiliensis, assembly GCF_011801125.1. Taxonomy (NCBI): domain Bacteria; kingdom Bacillati; phylum Actinomycetota; class Actinomycetes; order Mycobacteriales; family Nocardiaceae; genus Nocardia; species Nocardia brasiliensis. The sequence continues at coordinate 6,238,085 of NZ_CP046171.1, read as the reverse complement.
AGCTCCGGCGACAGCGCCGAACCCGCGAGCAGGATGACCTTCAGCGACGAGATGTCGTACTTGGCGCGGATGGCCGGATCCAGCTCCGTCATCCGGTGCAGCATGGTCGGCACCGCGACGAGCATCTCCGCCTTGTGATCGGCGATCAACTTCAGCGTCGCCTCGGCGTCGAAGCGGCGGCGCACCACGATCTTGTTGCCCATGGCCATGCCGACGAGCCAGGTGCCGAAGCCGGTGCTGTGGAAGATCGGCGACACGATGACCTGCGCGCCCCGGTACGGGAACGGCACACGATCGAGGAACTGGGCGGTGGCCAGCGGAGAAACCTTGGCGCGGGTGGCGCCCTTGGGCAGGCCGGTGGTGCCGCTGGTGAGGATGATGAAGCCGCCGGGCTTGCTCGGCGGGGCCAGTTCCTCGCTGGAATTGCTCGCCACCAGATCGTCGAGAGTCTGTGCGCCCGCAGGCAATTCGGTCCCCTCGTCGACCCAGGTGAGGTAGCGGGGGAGGTCGGCGGGCAGCGCGTCGAGCAGGCCGAGGAACTCGCTGTCGTGCAGCATCGCCTTGACCTTCTCGCGCTGGCACACCTCGGCGAACTGCGGCTTGGCGAACCCGGTGTTCATCAGGGCCACCCGCACGCCCGCCTTGCTCGCGGCGACCATCGACAGGATCAGGCCGCGGTGATCGCGGGCCAGCACGCCGACCACAGTGCCCTCGGTGAGCCCGGCCGCGTGCAGGCCGCGCGCGATCGCGGTGGACTGCTTGTCGATCTCGCCGTAGGTCAGCTCACCCTTCTCGTCGGCCAGCGCGAGGGAGTCGGGTGCGATGCGCGCACCGTGGCGGATCAGCGTGGCCTGCGGCCCGTAGATCTGCGACTCCTTCATCGTCCGAAGCGTTTCCAGCGGTTTGCGCGGATCGGATACTCCGCGCGACCGCAACACTCCCAACGCCTTGACGACCTCGAGCGCGTGCGCCACCTTCATGTCGAAACACCTCCACAGAACCTCGCGTCGGCACTCGACCTAGCGAACTCGTACGGCACTTTCGGCATACCGTAGCAGTGCTTAGTGTGCGTGGTCACAGACTGAACCGGATTAATCGGACACGGCCGTCGTATCGGGATTTCATGGGGTGAATTTCGGGGGTCTCCCGGACGGGAAGTTCGGTAACCGGCGTGTCGCCCGACCGCCGGACCGGCGGCTATTTGACATGGTCTCGCCGCGCGCGTTCGATGCACGCAAGGGATAGTCGAACACCAGAATGGAGGCTGATTCAACGATGATCATCAGGCTTGTTCGCTCGACTTCGATACCGGCGCCGAAGTGTAGTTGCGGCCCGAACTGCCAGTGTGGCTGCCAATCCGGCGGCGCCTGCTCGTGTGGTGACCAGTGCGGCTGATCCGCACCCTCATAGTTGTAGTTTTCGCGCTCTGTGCGGGTCAGCTCGGCGACCTGGGTTGAGCGCGGGTCGCGTGGTTCAGCGCCGCGCGCTGGCCAGCGCGATCAGCAGTGGCACCACCCGGCCCGCGGGCACTTCGAAACGCCCGCGGCCGGCGGTGTGCAGCCAGCCCACCGCGGCCAGTTGGCGCAGATGGTGATAGACCTGCCCCGAGGTGCCGACCCCCTCGAGGCCGACCAGCTCGGCGGCGGTCCTGCGCCCGCCCATGATCTCCCGCAGCAGCCGCAGGCGCACCGGATTACCCAGTGCGGCAAGGCATTCCGCGGTCTCGGCCCAGTCGTCCTCGATCAGGTCGCCGGTGGTGAAGGTGGCCTGCCAGCTGTACTGTTCGTCGGTCGGTAAGCGTAGCGAGCCCGCGAACAGCACCCCGCCGTTCGGCTCGTCCGCCGCGGCGAACTCCTCGTGCAGGCGCGCGGCCGCCCAGCGATCTGTCGAGGCCTCGTGCCCGTTTCCGTTCTCGAAGGGCAGCAACCCGTTGAGCCGCCGTTCGAGTTCCGCAACCCGCTCTTCCAGACTCACGCCACAAAAGCTACGGAACTACGTAGGTCCGAACAAGAGGGCATCGGGGGAGCGTGCCGGCCGTGGCGGCGGCCGGCACGCTCGCTGGGCAGGCGCGATCGCTCAGTTGTAGACGGCGCCGAACGACGGAACCGAGATGGTGCCCAACTGGTACTGGTACCCGTCCGGATTCGCGTCGCTCACCGGAACCGACCAGCGGTGCCACAGGCTGCCGTAGACCGCGGCGACGATCATGCCCGCGCCGGTGTCCAGCGGCCGGGTACGGATGGTGGTGTCCACCGGCACGTCGTTGTGTTCGAACAGCACCTCGGTGCCGCTGCGGCCGTTGGACAGATTGATCCACAGCACTTCGAGTTTCGCGCCACCCTGGTTCGGCGCGATGGTGCCCGGCCCGCCGAAGAAGCCGAACCGGAATCCGTCGAGCCCGAGCGCGATTCCGGACCCGTAGACGCCGGGACCGGCGCCGCGGCCGATATCGGACTGCGCCGGAATCTGGAACGGCTGCGCGGGCAGCGCCACCTGTCCGGACCGGTTCAGCTGCCCCGAGGCGAGCAGCCGAGTCACCGCCTGCTCGGCCGCCGCGTTGCCCGCGGCCGCCGCGCGCAACTGCCGCGCCGCGGTGTCCCAGTCGACGGCGGTCGGCGCCGCGGCGGCGTGGCCTGCGATGACACCCACGACAACCGCCGTGGTGGCGAACACGGTCACGAGGCGGCGGATCACACTCGGTCGTTGCATGTGCAGTTTCTCCTCGAGGTCTCTGATACGGCTCGACAGAAAACACCGGTCTTCCACAATCATTCCCGACCGGCGTGGTTCCACTATCCAACCCGCAGGCCCCATTTCATCCGCGACATTCCGAACCGTTCCAATTGGACCGCAACAATCCAGACACTGGAGACGAATACGTCCCCATCCCATCGCCAAATCTGAAACATCCGAATTCCCGCATACCCGCGAATCCACCCTAAGGGCTGTTCTGGAACCGAAAACCACGGCGCAACTGGAACCTTGGGGGGAAACCCGGGTTTCGGCGCTGAAAGTGCCTGTGTTTCAACACTTCTGACCCTGAGTTCGCATAGGGTGACCCCACCTCTTTTCGAGGGGCGATGGACACGGTCCGACATCGCGCCCAGGAAGGAGGTGGTGGGGAATGGCGAAACATCGCCGGGCAAAGAGCAAGGCCCCGGTCGATTATGGCATCGTACTTGCAACAGCTGCCGTAATCGCCGGGGCGCTCATCCTGGTCCGCCGAGTGTGGATTAGGTAGACCCATCAGGTGAGACCGCTGTTAGCGCAGCGGTCTCACCGCTCGGCATCACTCGCGTGACAAACGCAACTGTACACCTCACACGGCGAAATGTTGCGCGGAATTCAACGGCAACCTGCGGTGCCTCCTGCGATCGGCGATAAGTCCGGCGATTGGTCGCTCCTGTGCGCAATGGTGGCCTGGCAAGAGACGTCGAGTTGGTGACCGAAGGCGAAAACAGAAAAAACCGGTGTCGGACTTGGTACAGTCCGACACCGGTTTCCTTTGTCTGCCTTGTTACTTCAGCTCAGCACTCGTCTTGCCGAGGATGCGGCGGGCGACGATGAGCTGCTGGATCTGCTGGGTGCCTTCGAAGATGTCGAGGATCTTCGAGTCGCGGCCCCACTTTTCCAGCAGGGTGCGCTGGGAATAGCCGATGGCGCCGGCGAGTTCGACGGCCTTGAGCGAGACGTCGGTGCCGGTGCGGCCCGCCTTGGCCTTGGACATGGAGGCCTCGAGCGAGTTCGGCTTCTTGTTGTCGGCCATCCAGGCGGCGCGCAGCGACAGCAGGTACGCCGCCTCGTAATCGGCTTCCATGCGCAGGAATTCGGCGGCCGCGGCGTGCTGGTTGTTCGGCGGGATGTCGTAGGAGATCTCCACGCCGGCGTCGGTCAGGATGGCGCGCAGCTCCTCGAGGGCGGCACGGGCTACGCCGACCGCCATCGCGGCGACCAGCGGCCGGGTGTTGTCGAAGGTCTGCATGACCCCGGCAAAACCCTTCTCCACGTTGACTTCCGGGCTGCCGAGGATGTTGTCCTTCGGAATCCGGCAGTCCTGCAACAGCAGTACCGCGGTGTCGGAGGCCTTGATGCCGAGCTTGTGCTCGAGCCGGGCCACCGAGAGGCCGGGAGCGTCGCGCGGCACGACGAACGACTTGATCGCCGCGCGGCCGAGGCTGCGGTCGACCGAGGCCCACACCACGATGTGGGTGGAGCGCTGGCCCGCGGTCACGAAGATCTTCTCGCCGTTGAGCACCCACTCGTCGCCGTCGAGCACGGCGGTGGTGGTGACGGCGGCGGAGTCGGAACCGAACGACGGCTCGGTGATCGCCATGGAGGCCCACACCTTGCCGAACCGCTTCAGCTGCTCGTCGGTGGCGACGGCGGCGATGGCCGCGTTGCCGAGGCCCTGGTAGGGGATCGAGAGCATCAGGCCGACGTCACCCCAGGAGGTCTCCAGGGCGTTCAGCAGCGCGGACATGTTGCCGCCGTTGCTGTTTCCGAGCAGTTCGGTGGCGTGGTTGTCGGACTCGCTGTCGTCCTCACGACCGCCCGCCGCGCCGCCGATCTTCTGTGTGCCGGAGTCGGCGAGGCCTTCGACCATGGCGGCCATGGTGTCCAGCTCGACCGGGTACTCGTGCTCGGCGAGGTCGTATTTGCGCGAGATCGGGCGGAAGATCTCGGTCGCGACCTGGTGGGCCTGGTTGGCGCTGGCCCGCAGCTTCTTGGGGAGTTCGAGATTGATCATGGTGGAGGTCTCCTGAAGTAAGGAACGGGCCGACTAGATGAGCACGACACCTTCGGCGACGCCGATGGCCCGCAGATCGCGGTACCAGCGCTCGACCGGGTGTTCCTTGGTGAAGCCGTGGCCGCCGAGCAGCTGCACGCCGTCGAGGCCGATCTGCATGCCCTTGTCCGTGGCCAGCTTTCGGGCCAGTGAGGCCTCGCGGGCGAAGGAGAGGCCCTGTTCGGCACGGGAGGCGCCGCGCAGGGTGACCAAGCGCAGTCCGTCGAGCTCGATCGCGATGTTGGCGACCATGAAGGCGACGGCCTGGCGGTTGGAGATCGGCTCGCCGAACGCCTCGCGCTCGTTCACGTAGGGAATCACGTAGTCCAGCACGGCCTGTCCGGTGCCGACGGCGAGCGAGGCCCAGCCGAGGCGAGCCAGCCGGACCGCGTCGGCGTAGTCCTCGGCGCGCTGCTTGGCGTCGCCGTCACCGAGGATCGCGTCGGTGCCGACCGCGACGTTGTCGAGCAGCAGGCGGCCGAGACCGGCCGCGCGCAGGCCCATGCTCGGATCGGCCTCGACCACCAGGCCGGGCGCGTCCGACGGGACGATGAAAAGCGCGGGGCGGCCGTCGAGTTCGGCGGCGATCAGGAACAGCTCGGCGTCCGCGGCGGCGGGCACCAGGCTCTTCACGCCGGAGATCCGGTAGCCGCTCGGCGAGCGAACGGCCTTGGTCTGCAACGCGAACGGATCGAACAGCGCGCGCGGCTCGCTGATCACGACGGAGGCCTGCGGCACGTTCTCGCCGGTGAAGGCGGGCAGGTAGGTCTTCTGCTGGGCGTCGGTACCCCACTGGGAGAGGGCGACCGCGACACCGCTCGGTGCGAGGATGGGCAGCGCGAGGCCCATGTCGCCGTGCGCGAGCGCTTCGGCCACAAGGGAATTGGTGACCGCGCCGCGCTCGGAGGCGGCGCCTTCGAGTTCCTCCGGCACGTTGATCAGGGTGATCCCGAGTTCGGCGGCACGCTCGAGCAGATCGCGCGGCGCCTTGGCGGCCGCGTCGGCCTCGTAGGCGGCCGGGCGCAGGATCTCGGCGGCGAATTCCTTCACCGTCTCGGTGATCATCTGCTGCTCGTCGGTCGGCGTCAGGTCGAAGAAGTCCTTGTTCTTCGCCTCGTTGGGCGCGAGCCGCTTGGGCTGGCCGCCGCCGGTGACCTTGGCGAAGGCGCGGGTGGCGGCGCCGAGGGTGCGGAAGCCGGTCTTGGTGCCCTCGTAGGTGACTCGCTCGATCGGCTTGCGCAGGTTGTACTTCTCGGCGAGTTCCGACCCGGTCAGGGTCGTCATCACCCGCATCGCCGCGCCCATCCAGTCCCGCTTGGGGTGGTTCAGGCCGACCGCGGACGTGTCTGGACGTCGCTTCGTTGCGCTGTCTCGAGTGCTCATCATCACCTGTTTTCTCGGGTGGGTGGGGTGAGGTCTTGTCCCAGCTATCTTACTCCTGAGTAAGACTATCTTACTCCAGAGTAAGAACCGCGTCGAGATGCAGCATACGCTGCCGGGAACGGCTCGGCAGCCCGGCCGCCGATCGCGGCGCGCGACACCGGAGCAACCGGTGCGACGGCGGAGTCTGTGTCACGCTGAGCCGATGCCCATCGTCGCGGCGTGCTTCGCCGTCGTTCTCGTCACAGTGGCCTCGCGTTACGGCTACCACCGCGACGAGCTGTACTTCCTGGCGGCCGGTCGGCGCCTTTCTTGGGGGTACCCGGATCAGCCGCCGTTGACGCCGCTGGTGGCCGAGGCGATGGCGGCAATCGATCCCGATTCGTTACTGCTGTTGCGGCTGCCCGGGATACTCGCGGCAACCCTGGTGGTGGTCTGCGCCGGGTTGTTCGCGCGGGAGTTCGGCGGCGGTCGCTCGGCACAGGCGCTGGCGGCCGCGGCGGTGGCGAGCTCGGCGCTGCTGATGGGCGCCGGACACCTGCTCAGCACCACGGTGTTCGAGCTGGCCGTGTGGTCGGTGCTGTCGTTGCTCGTGCTGAAGCTCCTCGGTGGCGGTGGTGATACGGACACAACGCGCCGAAAGCCGTTGTGGTTCCACGGTCCACGCCTCTGGCTACCGATCGGCGTGGTCGTCGGCATCGGCCTGCAGAACAAGCTGCTGCTGATCTTCCCGGTCACCGCGCTCGTGCTCGCACTGCTGCTGCTCGGCCCGCGAAAGATCTTCGCCACCAAGTACTTTCCGGTGGCGATCGGGATCGCGGTGCTGATCTGGCTGCCCTATCTGGTCTGGCAGGCGCGCAATGGCTGGCCGCAGTGGGCGATGGGCCGGGCGATCGCGGGTGGCTCCTCCGGCACCTCGGATTCGCCGATCATGTTCCTGCTCTTGCAGTTCGGGCTGATGGGCCCGCTGCTGGCGCCAGTGTGGCTGTTCGGGCTGTGGCGGTTGGCCGGGGACCGGCGCTATCGCGCGTTCGCCGCCACCTACCCGCTGCTCCTGGTGCTGTTCCTGGTGCTCGGCGGCAAAGCGTACTACCTGGGGGTGCTGTATCCGATCCTGCTCGCGGCCGGCGCGGTCGGGCTGACGAAGTGGCTGGGCGAGCGGAAGACGCGCTGGGCCGCGGTGAGTCTCGTGGTCGCGGGCAACGCGGCGGCGAGCGCGCTGCTGTTCCTGCCGGTGTTACCGGTCGCGGTGCTGAAGGACACCCCGGTCTTGGCGATCAACTACGACGCGGGCGAGACCATCGGCTGGCCGGAACTCGTCCGGCAGGTCGGCGCGGTGCGCGCGGGCATGGGCGACGACATCGCGGTGCTCACGGCCAACTACGGCGAAGCCGGTGCCATCGAACGATTCGGTGACCCGTACCGCCTGCCCGCGCCGCACTCGGGCCACAACGCGTACTGGTGGTGGGGGCCGCCGCGCGACGGCACGGCCGAGTACCTCACCGTCGGCATCGAGCGCGACCGCCTGGCCGAGCTGTTCGCCGAGATCCGACCCGCGGGCCGGGTCGACAACGGGCTGGGGATCGACAACGACGAGCAAGGCGCACCGCTGTTCATCTGCCGCAACCCGCGCGCACCCTGGTCCGAGCTCTGGGCGCACGCCAAGCGCCTGGGCTGACCCGTCGGATGGCCGGACGGGTCAGCCAGGCGGGGGATCACAGACGGTGCCGCACCAGGAACTCCTCGACGGTCTTGCGCCACTGCTCGGGCTGTTCGGCCATGAGCACGTGACCCGCCGCGATCTCGGTGTATTCGGCGCCGGGGATGGCGTCGGCGAGGAAACGCGAGTTCGACGCGTCGACCAGGAGGTCCTCGGTCGCGTTGACAACCAGGGTCGGCACGGTGAGCCGACCCAGATCGCCCGTGGTGTCGACGGTCTCGACCAGGCGCGCCTGCTGGACGGTGCCACCCGGAATTGTGGTCGCGCCGGCGCGGACGAACTCGTCGACGGCTTCGGCCGAGAGGCTGTTGAGGTAGCTGGTGCTGAAGGCCACGGTCGCGGCCAACCGGGAGAAGGCGGTGTTCTCGCCGGCCGCGAGCAGTTCCTGCCAGAGCCGCACGATGTGCCGGGTGCGGTTGTCCGCCTTCGCGAAACCGGCGGCCAGCACCAGGCCGCGCACGCGGTCCGGATGCCGCACGGCGGCCCGCACGGCCATCGTGGTGCCGAGCGAGTAGCCGATGACGGTGAAGGTCTCGACGCCCGCCTCGACGGCAGCGGCGACGAGTGCGTCCGCCAGCCCGTCATGAGTGAGCGCGGTGTCGTCGTCGGGGTAATCGGAGGCGACCACGGTGTGCGTCTCGGCGAGGACCGGAATCAGCTCGCCGAAGTTTGCCGCGATGCTGCCGCTGGCGCCGTGGGCCAGGACCAGTCCGGGTCCGCTGCCGGTGACTGTGGTCTGCAAGGGAATTGCTGTCATGACTGCCAAGTTAGAAGTTCACATAGATGTGAAGGCAAGCTGCGGTGAGTGAGGTCATATGTTGATCGGAGAGTTGGCCAGGCGCACGGGGGTGAGTACCCGCCTGCTCAGGTACTACGAGGAGCAGGGGCTGCTGCGTCCGCAGCGGGACGGCCTCGGCTACCGGTCCTATGCCGAGGACGCCACCGACCGGGTCGCCTACATCCGGGAGATGCTGGCGGCGGGCCTGTCCACCGAGGACATCCGCGGCCTGCTGTCCTGCGCGGTGGAGCACGACGGCACGCGATGGATCCAAGCCTGCGAGACGTCGGTGCGCATCGTCGACGACCGGTACAGCGAATTGGCGGACAGGATCGCCGAACTCGAACGGCAGCGGGCGCTGCTGACCCGGCAGCGTGCCATGATCCGCGACATGGCGCCGGCCGAGCACGTCTGAACCCGAGCGCCGACCACGAACGCAGGCGAGCCGGCCCGCGACGTCCGGACCGGCTCGCGGCGACCGCGGCGAGTTGGCTATTCCCGCACGTAGTAGCGCAGTGTCCCGTACGCGGTCAACGCCGCGAAGAGGACGCCGACCGGCGCGATCACCAGTGCGACCATCGCGATGTCGTCGCCGGTGATGCGCGGGAACACCTTGCTGGCGAACAGGTCACCGAGCGCCCGGTCGATCACCAGGGGCCGCGCGAGGAGCAGGCCGAGCACCGCGACCACCGATCCGGCCAGCGCCGCGACCACCGCCTCCAGCAAGAAGGGCAACTGGGTGTACCAGCGGGTGGCGCCGACCAGCCGCATGATGCCGACTTCGGTGCGGCGAGTGAACGCGGCGATCTGCACCATGTTCGCGATCAGCAGCAGCGCCGCCAGCGCCTGCAGCACCGCGAGGCCGAAGGCCGCGTTGCGCAACCCGTCGAACAGGCTGACCAGCCGGTCCACGATGTCCTTGTCGTTGCGCACCATGCCGACCCCGGGCCGGTCGAAGAACTTCTCGTAGATCTGCGGATACAGCTCCGCGTTCTTCATCTTCACCCGCAGTGACGCGGGCAGCGGCGTCTCGCTGACGTACTTGGCCAGTTCGGGCTGGTCCTTGAACGTCTTCTCCTTGGCCTCGCGCACGGCGTCGTCGCGGCTGAGGTACTGGACCGACTCCACGTCCTTGGTCGCCTTCAGATCCGCCATCAGCGTCTTGCACGGATCACGCGAGCAGTCCGGGTCGTTGGCCGAGACGTCCTCGGTGAGGTACAGCCGCACCTCGAGCCGATCCAGGAAGTACTGCTCGGTTTTGTCCGCGATCCGCACCGCGAGCAGGCCGCCACCGAGCATGGTCAGCGAGACCGCGACGGTCAGGATCATCGCGATCGTCATGGTGACATTGCGGCGCAGGCCCGTGAGGACCTCGCTGAACAGGAAGCTCGCGCGCATCAGCGATCAACTCCGTACACACCGGTCGCCTCGTCGCGCACCAGGCGGCCACGATCGAGTTCGATCACCCGCCTGCGCATCGCGTCGACGATGTGGTTGTCGTGGGTCGCCATCAGCACCGTCGTCCCGATCCGGTTGATTCGCTCCAACAGCATCATGATGTCGCCACTGGTGTCCGGGTCGAGGTTGCCGGTTGGTTCGTCGGCGAGCAGCACGAGCGGCCGGTTCACGAAGGCACGGGCGATCGCCACGCGCTGCTGTTCGCCGCCGGAGAGCTCACTCGGTAGTCGATCGGCTTTGCCGCCGAGGCCGACCATCTCCAAGACCTCGGGGACGGTGCGTTCGATGAACTGGCGCCGCTTGCCGATCACCTCCAGCGCGAACGCGACATTGTCGTGCACCGACTTCTGCTGCAGCAGCCGGAAGTCCTGGAACACGCAGCCCATGCGCTGGCGCAGCTTCGGCACCTTGCGGCCGGGCAGCTTGTCGACCCGGAAGTCGGCGACCTGGATCTGCCCCGAGGTGGGCGTTTCCTCTTTCAGCAGTAGTCGCATGAAGGTCGACTTGCCCGAACCGGACGGCCCGATGATGAAGACGAACTCGCCCTTGTCCACCTCGACGCTGATGTTGTCCAGCGCCGGTCGCGTCGAGGTCTTGTACGACTTGCTGACATTGCGCATGGTGATCACATCCGCCCCCTACCGGGGTGTCGCGGACCCGATCGTCCATCCGGCGGCTGTTGCCTTGTCTGGCAGGGCATTTCGCTCCAATCGTGGCACAGCTGTACATCGGTGTGCAGCGGTCGGCATCGGCTCTGGTCGGGGTTGTGGCGTGCTACCGGCCGAATTCCAGCTAACCAGGGGTAACCCGCGCCAGCGATCCTAGCTGTTGTGGGTCGTGACGTTGGTGACGCGGGGCGTGGGGTGGGCTGAAAGGGGGCGGTTCTTCCGGCGGCAGGATGTGAAGCGCCAACTCACACATCCGCCACGCGACCGAAAGAACCGCCGTGTCTCACCGTAATGCCCCGTTGACTGTCGAGGGCCGCCACCGGCTCGTGGACCGCTGCCGGACCCGCCCGATCGCCCATGTCGCCGCCGAGATGGGCATCTCCCGCCGATGTGCGTCGAAGTGGGTCAACAGATTTCGTCAGCACGGCGAGCTCGGGCTCCTCGACCGGTCCAGCGCCCCGCATCTGTCACCATCGGCCACGCCAGTGCAGGTGGTGGCCCGGATCGAACTGTTGCGCCGGACCAGGAAATGGTCCGCTCGCCGGATCTCACTTGAACTGGCAGCCGAAGGCACCCGGATCTCGGTGCGGACCGTGGGCCGGCACCTGGTCCGGCTCGGGCTGAACCGACGCCGGTTTCTGGACCCCAACGGTGAACCGAACCGGGCCCCGCGCCGGATCATCGCCCGCCGACCAGGCCATATGGTCCACATCGATATCAAGAAGGTCGGAAAGATCCCCGACGGCGGCGGCTGGCGCATCCACGGTCGAGGATCGGCCCAGGACAAAGCCGCCCGCGCGGCGAACAAACGTTGCAGGCCCGGTTACGTGTTCCTTCACACCGCTGTCGACGGCTACTCGAGGCTGGCCTACACAGAAGCCTTGCCGGACGAGAAAGCAGTCACGGCAATCGGTTTCGTGTTCCGGGCCCGGGCATTTTTCGCCGCTCACGGCATCACCAGCATCGAACGGATCGTCACCGACAACGGTGCCTGCTACAAAGCCCGCGACTTCGCGAAGGTGCTCCTCGGTGCCCGCCATCAGCGGATCACGCCCTACACACCGCGGCACAACGGCAAGGTCGAGCGTTACAACCGGATCCTGGCCGAGGAATTCCTCTACGCCCGCGAGTGGACTTCAGATCTGCAGCGCCAGCAGGCGCTGCAGATCTGGAACATCCACTACAACTATCATCGACCACACTCGGCCGCTGGAAACCGGCCACCAGCGAGCCGCCTCCGAACCGGCGTCACCAACGTCATGGCCTCATACACCTAGCGCTTGGCGGGCTCGGTCCACGGGAGCACGCAGGCACCTGTGCGATCCGGTCGCTATCGATCCGGCGATTCGCCCCGCGGGCCGAGTTGCCCGCGTCCGGTGCAGCCCCGTCCCGCGATCGCGCCGAAATCCGGTCCGCCGCGGGTCAGCTCCTGGAATACCCGCAGGCTCGCGCCGATCCGCCCGGCCGCGTGCTCGAGGTGCTCGGGCGTCAGCCGCTTGCCGAATGCCGCCGCGTCGAGCAGCTGGTCACGGACCTGCTCCAGATTCCACGTCGCCCACTCCCGGCGCGAAGGTTGTGACATGGGCCGACGATACCTCGAGTCGAACCCTTGTTCGATTTGATGCGGTCGATCGTCAGGCCATCGGCCCGGGGTCGGCGACGCGGTGGGTGAACGTGCCGTGAAAACCCCAGGGGATGTGGTGGTCGAGCCACGCGGTGGCCAGCGGTCCGCGCTCGGGGTCGCGAGCGTCCAGAATCAGCAGCTGTGAACGGTTTTCGGTGAGCTCGTGATTGAGCGCGAGCAGCCAGCCGTCGTCTTCGGCGGAGTCTCTGGCGCGGGGGACGAACAGCGGCTCGCCGACCGAGCTCGCGCCCAGCTCGCAGCTGCGCACCGCGCCGGTGTGGTGATCGACCTTGACGATCGAGTTGAACACTCCGGCGGGCCCGCCCGCGCCGGCGAGGTAGCTGTAGCGGTGTTCGCGGGTACCGCGCCGCCAGTCGTACTGCGGGAACTCGCCGGAACGGTCGGTGAGTTGGCGTTCGATGACCGTGCCGCCCTTGGTGATCCGGTACTGCATCAGTCGGGAGTCCGGGAACTGGGGTGCCGCGGCGTCGGCGCGATTGACCATGCCGGTCATGCGACGGAACGAGTCCCACTCGGTATCCAGGCGTACCAGTTCGACGACCACGTCGTCGCCGTCGTCGTAGGCGTTGGTGAGGTGCACGTGCAGCAGTGCCTCGTGCTCGACGATCCGTGGCCTGCCCCCGTGCTTCGGCACGAGCAGAAAACGAGTTCCCTTGGCGCGCTTGAATTCGAGCGAGTCGATGAACGAATGGGTGGCCAGCGCGAGCTTGGGGATGTCGGGCAGGATCGGATCGAGGACGAACACCAGATACCGTGCGGTGAGCGCGAAGTCGTGATTCCACGGCAGATCGAGCAGCGGGATCGTCGCGAGCCGGTGCAGCCGTCCGGCTCGGTCGACGCGATAGGTGCGGATGCGCGGAGTGGGCAGGATGTCCAGGCCGAAGTTGTACATCTCGCCGGTGGTGGGATCCCATTTCGGGTGGGCGGAGAACGCGCCGAGGAAGCCGAGCCGTCCCTCGAAATCGGTGGGGCCCAATGTGTCCAGGGTGTCCGGGTCGATACGGTGCGGGTTGCCCAGCTCCCAGAGCGCGAGCAGCCCACCGGCATAGTCGACGATGTTGGTGTTGGCCACGTTGGCCGGGAGCCTGCCGATATTGGCCAGTGGGCCGCCCGGGATCTGCCCGCCGACACCGCGGTAGCGGATCCGATCCGAGCGCTGCCCGTGCTCGAAATGCCTGGTGCGGACATAGCGATTGCGCACCCGCACCGACGATCCGTCGAGCACGAACTGCGAAATCATCCCGTCGCCGTCGAACACGTTGTGTAGCAACGAACGTCCGACCTGATGCTTGCCCGGTCCGATGCGATACAGCGTGCCCTGGAGCTCCTTCGGCAGCTGCCCGTCGATCCGGGTGAGGCGGTAGTCGAACTCGTCGAGCAGCGGTGCGGTGACCTGACGGTAGGCGGCGGGGCGGTGTGCTGTGGTCATCGGATTCTCCCTTGAATCGCAAATCTGATGACGACTGTCATCTGATGACGTATGTCCGCAAATGTAGGAGTCCGCCTAGAGTGTTGTCAATGACGAATCAGGCCCTGCGCAGCTACGGCGGTGTCAGCGCGGCCGACCGCAGCGCCGAGCGGCGTGCCCGGCTGCTCGCCGCGGCCCGCACGACCTGGGGCGAATCCGGGATCGCCGCGGTCACCGTCCGCGGCGTGTGCAAGACGGCGGGGCTCACCGATCGGTACTTCTACGAGCACTTTGCCAACCGCGAGGAACTACTGGCCGCGGTCGCCGACGAGGTCCGGGATCAACTGCTGGCGACGCTCGTCCAAGCCGGAGTGTCCAGCGCCGGGACGCCAGAGAACCGGCTCCGCGCCGCGCTCCAGGCGTTTCTGGAGGCCGTCGCGGGCGATCGGCACATCTACCGCATCGTCGCCAGCGATCCCGGCGACCTCCCGGCGCTGGTGCGGCGGCGACACGACGTGCTCACGATGATCGCCGACCTCGTCGTCGAGCACGCGCCCATCGCCCTGGGCGTCACGCCCGACCCGGCCCGGCTGCGCCGCGCGGCGCTGTTCATCACCGGCGGCGTCAATCAACTCATCGAGGGCTGGCTGGACCACACGCTCGACCTGACCGCGGCTGAACTCGCCGCGGAGTGCGCCGACATGTGCGTCCGGGTGCTCGGCGACCCGTCCTGAATCCGCGCGCTCAGCGCGGCGGCGCGACCGCCGGATTCACCGCTGCCGGAACGGTGTTCAGCGGTTCCGGGCGCGACGGTACCGCGTCGGGCTTGACGAACAGGTACAGCACGAGGGTCCCGACCCACGCCGCCATCAGCATCGCGGTGGAACGTCGCGGTCGTACCGACTCCTTCAGCAGCGTGCTGGGTCGCACCGACTCCTTCAAGAGCGAGATGGTTCTACGTGGTCTCACTGATACCCTCCCGGCGCAAAGCCGCGGCTACTCGTACCCGCAGTTCGCGTCCGACTTCGAATTGCTTGCCCGGCAGGGTGCGGGCAACCATTCGGATGTTCATCTGGTCAACGGTCAGATCCTCGACGCCCATCACGGAGGGCTCGTCGAGGAGCAGTGGCTTCAGCCGAGCGTCTTCGTACGCCTTTGTACCGACCTCGTGCAGGATCTCGTTGATCCTGGTGATATCGGCGCTCGCGGGCGCCGGTACGTCGATCGCCGCGCGAGCCCAATCCTTCGACAGATTCGTCACTTTCACGATCTGTCCGTTGGGCACGGTGATCACTTCACCGTCCGAGTTGCGCAATGTGGTGATCCGCAACGTGACGTCCTCGACGGTACCCTCGGCGATCTCCGAGGAGCCAGTCACCGCGATGCGAACTACGTCACCGAAGCCGTACTGGCGCTCGGTGATCAAGAAGAATCCGGCCAGGATGTCCTGCACGATGCGTTGCGCGCCGAAACCGAGCGCGGCGCCGAGTACCGCGGCGGGCGCGACCAATCCGGTGATCGCGAACCCGAGCCTGCGTAGCACCTCCATGCCGACCAGCACATAGACGATGGTCAGCACCACCCAGGTGACCACCTGGGCCAGTGCGTGCCGGTGCTTGGCCGCCTCGGACCGCACCAGCGCGTCACCGCCGCGGAAGCCCTCGTCGATCTTGCGCGTGATCCGATCCCGGACGAACGTCGCGAATCGACTGAACAGCACCGCGCCGAGAATCAGCAGCACGATCTCGAGACCATTGGAACGCAACCAGTTCGTGGTCTCCGAGGTCGTCGCGAGTGGCATGGTCAACACCTCGAGGGAACTACCGACTGGACGCACGCCAGCCAGGTTACCGGCGTCTGCTCGCCCATTCCGCGCGAGCGGACGGACTTAATGCGCCAAAAGGGCGAACTTAACTGGCCTGTTCGCGCATCCGCCAACGGATTCCCGATTCGATGAACCCGTCGATGTCGCCGTCGAGCACCGCCGAGGGGTTGTTGACCTCGTAGTTCGTCCGCAGGTCCTTGACCATCTGGTACGGGTGCAGCACGTAGGAGCGCATCTGGTTGCCCCAGGAGGCGCCCTCGTTGGTCTTGAGCGCGTCCATCTCGGCGCGCTCTTCCTGGCGCTTGCGCTCGAGCAGCTTGGCCTGCAACACCCGCATCGCCGAAATCTTGTTCTGGAGTTGGGATTTCTCGTTCTGGCAGGTGACCACGATGCCGGTGGGGATGTGGGTCAAGCGCACCGCAGAGTCGGTGGTGTTGACGCTCTGGCCACCGGGACCGGAGGAGCGGTACACGTCGACGCGCACCTCGCCCTCCGGGATCTCGATGTGGTCGGTGGTCTCGACCACGGGCAGCACCTCGACCTCGGCGAAGGAGGTCTGGCGGCGGCCCTGGTTGTCGAACGGGCTGATCCGCACCAGGCGGTGCGTGCCCATCTCCACCGAGAGCGTGCCGTAGGCGTAAGGCGTCTTCACCGCGAAGGTGGCGCTCTTGATGCCCGCCTCTTCGGCGTAGGAGGTGTCGTAGACCTCGACCGCGTACTTGTGCCGGTCGGCCCAGCGGATGTACATGCGCATCAGCATCTCGGCCCAGTCGGCGGCGTCCACGCCGCCCGCGCCCGAGCGGATGTTGACCAGCGCGTCGCGCTTGTCGTATTCGCCCGACAGCAGGGTGCGGACCTCCATCGCCTCCACGTCACCGTGCAGTGCGGCGCGTTCGGCGTCGGCGTCGGCGAGCGCGGCGGTTCGCGACTCGCCCTCTTCGCCCTCGGCCAGCTCGTAGAGCACCGGGAGGTCGTCGAGGCGCTGGCGTAATTCTTCGACCCGGCGCAGCTCACCCTGCGCGTGCGAGAGCTCGCTGGTGACCTGCTGCGCGTGGTCCTGGTCGTTCCACAAATCGGGGTCTGCGGCTTGGTGCTCGAGCTCGTCGATACGTCGGCGCAGCTCCTCGATGTCGAGGACCGATTCGACCGTCTTGAGGGTGGCGTCGAGTTCGGCGAGATCAGCGGAAACGTCAGGATGCACGATGCTCAAGCCTACTGGTACGGCGCCACTGTCGAAGCAGCAGTGCGGCCGTGCCGGGTCGTGCGGGGGAGCGGCGCTCGTGCGGCGGTGCTCAGACCGCGCGCAAGGCGCCGGGGCGGCGGCCGGTCATGGCGTCCAGGGCGGTCGCCGTCGCGTCATCGGCGGGCAGGTGCACGATCAGGCTCTGATCGTCGTCGGCGGACAGTTCCAGGGTTTCGTAGGCCAGCCGCAGCGCGCCGGCCTCGGGATGCACGAATCGGGTGATGCCGGTGGCGGACGGGAGACTCGGTACGGTCGCGACCCGCTCGGTGAACTCGGGTCCCTGGGATATTCCTTCAGGCTATAGGTCGTTATGGAGTGTGGAGAGCCTGATAACCGGTCGCTGATCCCTGCTGGTCCAGGCCTGCTCATGAATGCGTAGTGAATGCGGTGGACCACGTAGCAGATATGGTACCACAATGGTACCTTGGTGGGTATGCCGATCCGATTGACCGAAGACAACGAGACCAGCTTGGCCAAGCAAGCCAAAGTGGAAGGGGCGAGCATGAACCAGATCGTGAACAAGGCTGTCGCTGAATACGTGGAGCGCCACGCTCACCGTGACCGGGTTCGTAAGTCCGCGACCACGCAGGCGGCTCGGTTCGCTGAGCTCATGGAGCGGTTGAAGTGATCGAATACCTCGATCTCGAGGACGTGGTGTGGATCGCCGACGAACTCGTGATGGAGGGCAATGCTCAGGTCCGCGACCTTGGATTGCTGCAATCCGCGATCTTCCGTCCTGGTGCGAGTGCATTCGGCGAAGACGCTTATCCGGACCTGTTCGACAAGGCCGCAGCATTGCTGCAATCGCTGTGCCGGAATCATTCGTTCGTGGACGGGAACAAGCGCACCGCGTGGCTGTCCACAGTCACGTTCTTGGATATCAACGGGATTCGGTTGAACGTGGACACCGACGTGCAGGAGCGGCTCGTGATCTCGATCGCGACTGGCGAGCTGGAAGAGATAGACAAGATCGCTGACGCACTGCGGCGCTTCCGTTGAGTAGGAAATCGAAGGACCCGACTATGGCTCGGACCGGCATCGGAGTGGTGCATCGCGTCGGCGTCTCTTCGACGAGCGGGCGCGTTGCGCGAACCGCAGGAGCATGCCGCGGCGGCCACCGCGCTGCTCGATCAACTCCAGTGGTGGGCCGAGGCGTTGACCGCCGCCCGTGCCGTCGCGGTCGCATAGCCACGCTGCACCGGCCGCACACCGTGTGCCGCTCCGCGGGGCGGCGCCCGATAGGGTGCGTCCGTGGCTGACTACTCCTCTGACCTGGAACTCGCCCTGCGGTTGGCCGACGAGGCCGACGCGCTCACCCGGGCCCGGTTCGGCGCGCTGGACCTGCGGGTCGACGCGAAACCGGATCTGACACCGGTGTCGGACGCGGATCTGGCGGTGGAGCAGGCGATTCGGCAGGTGCTGGCCGAGCAGCGCCCGAGCGACGCGGTGCTGGGGGAGGAGTTCGGCGGTGACGTCGAGCTCGAGGGCAGGCAGTGGGTGATCGATCCGATCGACGGCACCAAGAACTTCGTGCGCGGCGTGCCGATCTGGGCGACCCTCATTTCGCTGCTGGACGACGGCGTCCCGGTGGTCGGCGTGGTGAGCGCGCCCGCGCTGTCGCGGCGTTGGTGGGCGGGGGCGGGCGCGGGCGCCTGGCATCGCGTCGACACCGAAGCGCCGAAACAGATCTCGGTCTCGGCGGTCGGCGAACTCGACGCCGCCAGCCTGGCCTTCTCCAGTCTGTCGGGCTGGCACGAACGCGGCCTGCGCGACAACTTCCTCGCCCTCACCGACGACGTCTGGCGGGTGCGCGGCTACGGCGACTTCTTCACCTACTGCCTGCTCGCCGAGGGCGCCGTCGACATCGCCACCGAACCCGAAGTGTCCCTGTGGGATCTGGCGGCACTCGACATCCTCGTGCGCGAGGCAGGCGGTCGCTTCACCGCCCTGGACGGCACCCCCGGCCCGCACGGCGGCGACGCGATCGCCACCAACGGCCTCCTGCACGACGCGACGTTGGCCCGGTTGCGAGGCTGAATCGCGCTGTGCGGCGCATATGATCGGTTTTCGAGCCCGGTGGGGTGGATGCCGGTGTACGCCGGAATCCACCCGAACGATCAGGCGTCGGCGGGGGTCAGTAGGCGCTCCATCAGCACCACGTTGATGTTGCCGTGGAAGTGGGCGGGCAGGGGCACCTCGCGCAGTTCGGTGAAACCCTGTGCGGTGTAGTACTTCCGGAGCACCGGGTTGTTCGCCGCGGTGTCGAGGCGTTGCAGGGTGACGCCGCGGTCGAGGGTGTGGTCGGTGCAGAACCGGATGATCCGGCCGCCGAGTTCGCGGCCGCGCTGCTCCGGCGCGACCATGAGCCCGTGGATGTAGCCTGCCTCGGTGTCGTCGTCGGCGCCCCAGAAATCCGGATCGCGCCACACCAGCCGGACCGTGGCGATCAAAGCGCCCGTGTCGTCACGCCAGACGAACCATTCGCCGCGCTCCGCCTCGTCGGCGACGAGTTCGGCCGGGTATTCGCCGGGATGCCACTGGTCGATGCCGTTGTCCACCATCCAACGGGCGAGTCGATCGCGCAGCTGCGCGATGTCCTCGGCGTCGGCGCGGGTGGCCAAAACCATGGGGGCGGGTTCCGGCATGGTGTTTCCCTTTCCGAGGTGCTGCTGGTTCTCACTATCACTCGCTCGCACTAGAGCGCCGAGGTCGCGGGGGTCAGGTCGATGTCGGCCGGTGGGCGCAGGCGGCGCAGGGTGCCGTCCATCGCGGTGATGTAGAGCGCCCAGGCGTCGCCGTCCGGGGCGATCCGGACCGAGGTGGTGCCGTCGGGTGGGTTACGGGTCGGGCCGGGTTTGATCAGTCCGGTGATGATCGCGCAGGCGGTGCCGGTGCGGGTGTCCATCATGTTGATCGCGCCGAAGGCGTGGTCGGCGACGAATAGGGCGCCCGAGCGGGTGGCCTCCATATCGTCGGGCAGGGTGACCAGATTCGGTATTCCGGCGATCACGACGGGACTTTCCGGCGCGTCCAGCGGAATGCGGAAGATGCGCATGGTCAGGTTGTCGGTGTAGATCGACCGGCCGTCAGGGGCAAGCGCGAGGCCGTTGGTGAGCGGCAGGCTGGACCAGGTTCGCGTGTATTCGCCGGTCGCAGGCCGGTAGCGGCCGATTCCGGTCTGCGGCCCGCGCACCCCGATGGTGCTGAAGAGCAGATCTCCGTCGGGGAGCAGCAGCAGGCCGTTCGGCCCGTTCAGGCCGGTGAGCAGGACGGTCACCGCGCCGGTCGCGATCTCGTAGCGCTGCAGCGTGCCCGGTGCCGCGGTGAGTCCGTCCCCGGTGAGGAAGTAGACATACGGCCCGGCGACCCGCACGCCGGCCGGGAGATCCAGCCCGGTGAGCAGCTTCTCGAAACGGCCCGCGCTGTCGACGTGGCCAAGGAAGCCGTCGACGATGCCGGTGACGTAGTACCCGCCCGCTCCGTCGGCGTCGAGATTCTCCAGGTTTCCGACGCCATCGACCAGCGTGGTCGCCTGCCAGCCGTCGGTGCACTGCGCCGATGCGGGCGCGGCGGGCGCGGCGGTCGCGGTGGGCACGGCCGACAGCAACCCCGCCGCCAGTGCGAACACGACGGCGCGAATTCCGGTACTCGCCAGCCTTAATGCCATGTGCGCCAACTTAACAGGAGCGTGCCGGTCGCTCGTCCCGGCGAATTCCGCGTGATTCGGCGCGGTCGCAGGTCAACGCCCGCGCCGCGGCGGCGCGGATTGTGGTTTGTCCACATGTGCAGTAGCCGGGACTCGGGCCGGGAAGTCGGGCGACGTACCGGTGGCGCGGCGAGCGGGCACTCGTAGGATGGGCCGGGTGACTCCCCCCGATGCATTCGCGGCCGTGGCGACCGACACCGAGACCGGTGCGGACGCGGGATCCGGTGCGGCGCAAGAGGTTCTACGCCGGGTCTTCGGCTACGACAGCTTCCGCGGCGATCAACGCGAGATCGTGGAACACGTGGTCGCGGGGGGTGACGCGCTCGTACTCATGCCGACCGGTGGCGGCAAGTCGCTCTGCTACCAGGTACCCGCGCTGGTTCGCCCCGGCGTCGGAGTGGTGATCTCGCCGTTGATCGCGCTGATGCAGGATCAGGTGGACGCGCTGAGCGCGCTCGGTGTGCGCGCCGGATTCCTGAACTCGACCCAGTACCCGGATGAGCGGCGCACCGTGGAGGCGCAGTTCGTCGCGGGTGAGCTCGACCTGCTGTACCTGGCGCCGGAGCGGCTGCGGCTGGAATCGACAGCGCAGCTGTTCGACCGGGGCAAGGTCGCGCTGTTCGCGATCGATGAGGCGCACTGTGTTTCGCAGTGGGGCCACGACTTCCGCCCCGACTACCTGGCGCTGTCGGTGCTGCACGAGCGCTGGCCGGATGTGCCGCGCATCGCGCTGACCGCGACCGCCACCGGCAAGACCCGTGACGAGATCGTGCAACGACTCGACCTGGGCTCGGCCCGCCGCTTCGTCGCCAGCTTCGACCGGCCCAATATCCAATACCGGATCGAGCCGAAGAATAAGCCGGACCGGCAGCTGCTGGAATTCATCAACACCGAGCACGCGGGCGAGGCGGGCATCGTCTACTGCCTGTCGCGCAATTCGGTGGAGAAGACCGCGGCCTTCCTCACCGAGAACGGCATCCGCGCGGTGCCGTACCACGCCGGGCTGGACAATCGCACCCGCGCGCAGAACCAGGCCCGGTTCCTGCGCGAGGACGGCCTGGTCGTGGTCGCCACCATCGCCTTCGGCATGGGCATCGACAAACCCGACGTGCGCTTCGTCGCCCACCTGGACCTGCCGAAGTCGGTCGAGGGCTACTACCAGGAGACCGGCCGCGCCGGCCGCGACGGGCTGCCGTCGACGGCCTGGATGGTGTACGGGCTCAACGACGTTGTGCAGCAACGCAAGATGATCGATTCGTCGGAGGGCGACGCCGCCCATCGGCGCCAATTGCAGCTGCACCTGGACGCGATGCTCGCGCTGTGCGAGACGGTCAGTTGCCGGCGCGTCCAGCTGCTCAACTACTTCGATCAGCCGGGCACCGCGTGCGGCAACTGCGATACCTGCCTCACCCCGCCCGAATCCTGGGACGGCACCGTGCCCGCCCAGAAGCTTCTTTCCACGGTGCTTCGGCTGAAACGTGAACGCGGCCAGAGCTTCGGCGCGGGTCATATCGTCGACATCCTGCTCGGCAAGAAGAATCCCAAAGTGCTGCAACACGATCACCACGAGCTGAAGGTCTTCGGGATCGGCACCGATCTCCGGGACATCGAATGGCGGGGCGTGGTGCGGCAATTGCTCGCGGGCGGGCTGCTCGCCGTGCACGGTGACTACGGGGTGCTGACGCTCACCGAAGCGAGCAACGAGGTGTTGTTCGACGGCAGGCAGGTGCTGCTGCGCCGGGAACCGGAGCGGGCAACCAAGCCGGCCCGCGCCGCGAAGGCGAGCAAGGCCGTCGTCGATATGGCACCCGCCGACGTGCCGGTGTTCGAGCGGCTGCGGGAATGGCGCGCGGCGACCGCGAAAGAGCAGGGCGTGCCTGCCTACGTCGTCTTCCACGACGCCACGCTGCGCGAGATCGCGGCGCGCAAGCCGTCGAGCCTGACCGAACTCGGCGCCGTGGGTGGCGTCGGTGAGAACAAGCTGGCCAAGTACGGCGAGGGCGTGCTGGAGGTCTTGGCCGGAGAGTGACATTCTCCACCTTTCGGACATCTCCCGCGGGTCGGACAGCGGCTCGGGCTCGCGGGAAAAACACTGTGTAGCAGTGATATTCGCCTATTTCATGGTGTGCGCAGGCATGCGTACATGCGTATAAGACAGCGGCTGGTAACCGTGAGGTTGCCCGTTGTGCCCTTTTTGTTCAGAAGGTCTCGTAAAGCTCCGACCGACCCACGTCACTTCGAACAACGGAGTCTTCGCTCATGCCCCCTGTCTCGTCGCGTTCCCTGCCCCGCCGGTTCCGTGCGGGCGCGGTCATGGGCGCCGCCGTTCTCATCGGAGCCCTGGCCGCCTGCGGATCCTCCGACTCCACGAAACAGGGCAACGGTGCGCTCATCAGCCCCAAAGCCCAAGGGACGCTGAGCGACAACGGTGGCGCCCGCCGGACCAGCGGTGACCGCACCGACGCGGTGCGTGCCTCGCTCAACGGCAACCAGGCCAAGAACGTCATCCTGTTGATCGGCGACGGCATGGGCGATTCCGAGATCACGCTGGCGCGCAATGTCGCCGAGGGGGCGGGCGGCTACTTCAAGGGCATCGACGCGCTGCCGCTCACCGGTTCCTACACGCACTACTCGCTGGACAAGAAGACCGGAAAGCCGGACTACGTCACCGAGTCCGCGGCCAGCGCCAGCGCCTGGGCGACCGGCACCAAGACCTACAACGGCGCGATCAGCGTGAACCTCGCGGGACAGCCGCAGGCCAATCTCACCGAGATCGCCAAGGCGAACGGCAAGGCCACCGGCAACGTCAGCACCGCCGAGATCCAGGACGCCACCCCGGCCGTGCAGGCCGCGCACGTCACCGAGCGCAAGTGCTACGGCCCGGAAGAGACCACGGTGAAGTGCCCGACCAACGCGCTGGAGAACGGTGGGCTCGGCTCGATCAGCGAGCAGCTGCTGAACACGCGCGCCGACGTCACCCTCGGCGGCGGTGCCAAGAGCTTCGAGCAGAAGGCGGTCGCGGGCCAGTGGCAGGGGCAGACCCTGCGTGACCAGGCCAAGGCCCGGGGCTACCAGCTCGTCTCCGACAAGGCGGGCCTCGATGGCATCACCAAGGCGGACCAGGACGCGCCGGTGCTCGGCCTGTTCTCGCCCGGCAACATGCCGGTCCGCTGGATCGGTGACACCGCGGTCCCGAACGGCGTGAACCTGCCCGCGCAGACCTGCAGGCCGAACCCGGAGCGCGCCGCCACCGTGCCCGACCTGGCGACCATGACCCGCAAGGCGATCGACCTGCTCCAAGACCGCAAGGACGGCTTCTTCCTCCAGGTCGAGGGCGCCTCGATCGACAAGCAGGACCACGCCGCCAACCCGTGCGGTCAGGTCGGCGAGACCGTCGACCTCGACGAGGCCGTGCAGGCCGCGCTCGAATTCGCCGAGAAGGACGGCAACACCCTGGTGATCGTCACCGCCGACCACGCGCACAGCAGCCAGATCGTCCCGCTCGAGACCAAGTCCCCGGCGCTGACCAGCAAGGTCGTCACCAAGGACGGCGCCGAGATCGGCGTCTCGTACGGCACCTCCGATACCGGCGGTTCGCAGGAGCACACCGGCACTCAGCTGCGTGTCGCCGCCTACGGCCCGCGCGCCGCGAACGTGGTCGGCCTGACCGATCAGACCGACATGTTCTTCACCATCTGCGACGCGCTCGGCCTGGATCGCAGCAAGAAGCCGGCCGCGAAATAGCGACACGCGCCGCGATTCGTCCCGCCCTGCGTCGCCGGGCTCGCCCCGATGGGTGAAGATGGTTGCCGGGCGGGACACCGGATCGTGGAGGATTTCAGATGCCTGACAACAACTTTGGTCGGCGGGACTTTCTCGCCGGGGCTGCGGGCATCGCGGCGGGGGCGTCGCTGGTCGGTCTCTCGCCTGCCCAGGCGGTGCCGGTGGCGCCCGGCGTCACCAAGTTCGACTTCCCGACCGAGCGCAAGGTGCGGGTGCTGGTGACCGGTGACGCGGGCACCGGTGCGCGCGGTCAGTGGGCGGTCGCCGACGCGATGCGGGAGTTCCACCGGCGTGAGCCGTTCTCGCTGGCACTCGGCCTCGGCGACAACATCTACGAGGCCGGTCCGAACAACGGCGCCGACCCCCAGTTCGCGGACAAGTTCGAGAACCCGAATACCGGCCTGGATTTTCCGTGGTTGATGGTGCTCGGCAATCACGACAACAGCTCGGCGCTGCCCGGCGACGGTGGCTGGCTGCTGCGCGGCAACTACGAGGTCGAGTACCACGCGAACTCGCCGCGCTGGTGGATGCCGAGCCGGTACTACTCGGTGCGGGTGCCGCACGAGAATCCGGTCGTCGAGTTCTTCGTGCTCGACCTCAATCCGATCGCCGCCTACGTGCCACCGATCTTCGCGCCGTACTGGGCGGCCGATGGTCAGTTCATGAACGAGCAGAGCGCCTGGCTGGACCAAGCACTCACCGAATCGACGGCCACCTGGAAGATCGCCTGCACCCATCACCCGTACCTCAACAACGGACCGCACGGTAACGCGGGCAACTACGAGAACCTGCCGATCGAGCCGATCAACGGCGTCCACGTCAAACGCTTCTTCGAAGATCATGTGCTCGGCCGCTGCCAATACCTGCTGTCCGGCCACGACCATTCGCTGCAGGTGCTGGAGCCGACGATCGGATCCAAGGGCACC
The DNA here is from genome assembly GCF_011801125.1 of Nocardia brasiliensis. Taxonomy (NCBI): domain Bacteria; kingdom Bacillati; phylum Actinomycetota; class Actinomycetes; order Mycobacteriales; family Nocardiaceae; genus Nocardia; species Nocardia brasiliensis. The sequence continues at coordinate 6,212,759 of NZ_CP046171.1, read as the reverse complement.
CGCCAGATCGTGTCCGGCGCGGCCGCCAAGACCGTCTCCGCCGAACCCGCGCTCACGCCGCACGGTGCCAACGCCGCGCTGTTCGAGAACTATCACCAGCTCGGCTTCATGGTGCTCGACCTCGACGAAAGCCGCACGGACCTGCGGGTGTTCACCGTCGACGTGGCCACCTCGGCGGCGACAGAGGCCTTCGCCCGACGTCTGGCCTGAGTATCAACTCTGTTGCCACACCCGGTAATCGGGGCGTATCACCGTCGTTCGGGTTACCGTGCTCGCTATGGCTAGCGGTGATGGCCCCGACGACGACGCGGCCGACAGCTCCCCGAGCACCGAGCCCCCCGATGCGCCGCCGATCGTCAGCCGCGGCATCGATCCCAGCGTGGAAAGCGTGTGGTTGGGCCGCCGACCGCTGCCCCGGCCGGGCAGGCCACGGATCTCCACCGTGCTGCTCGTGCTCGCCTTCATCGCCCTGCTCACCGTCTGGGTGCTGTTGCGTCCCGGCGGCTGATCGCTGAGCGCCACGCCACAACCTGGGAATAATCGGGTTGCCGCGTCACTTAAGGTTGAGCGTTATGAAGGAACAGGGGCGCAAGGTCATCGCGACCAACCGCCGGGCGCGGCACAACTACACGATCCTGGACGTCTACGAGGCCGGGATCGCGCTGGTGGGTACCGAGGTCAAAAGCCTGCGTGAGGGCAAGGCCTCGCTGGTGGACGCGTTCGCGACGGTCGACAACGGCGAGGTGTGGTTGCGCGGACTGCACATCCCGGAATTCAGCCACGGCACCTGGACCAACCACTCCCCGCGCCGGGTCCGCAAGCTGTTGCTGCACAAGCGCGAGATCGATCGCCTCGTCGGCAAGTCGCGGGAGGGCAACCAGACGCTGGTCCCGCTGTCGATGTACTTCTCCGACGGCAAGGTGAAGGTCGAGCTGGCCCTCGCCAAGGGCAAGCAGGACTACGACAAGCGCCAAGACCTGGCCCGACGCACCGCGGAGCGCGAGGTCACCCGCGAGCTCGGGCGCCGGGTCAAGGGCATGCGGTGAAATAATGGGAAGAACCCGGCATCGGCCGGTGTTAATATGAACAGCCCGGCAAGGTGCCGGGACGTACGGGGCTGAACGGTTTCGACTGCGTACGTAGATCTAGGGGAAGCGTGTCGGTGCAGGCAAGAGACCACCGTAAGCGTCATTGCAACCAATTAAGCGCCGATTCCAATCAGCGCGAGTACGCCCTCGCTGCCTAAGCAGTAGGTCGTCTCTGTCAGTCCGGGTTCGTCCCTCGACCCGGGTACTGGCATCAGCTAGAGGGACTTACCGTCCGAGCCGGTCGCGGACCCGGACGGAAAATCCAACAGCGACTGGGATCGTCATCTGAGCTAGTTCGCGAGACTCAGAGATCCAAGTAGAGACACAGCGAACTGCACACGGAGAAGCCCTGGAGACGCGGCGGAGGACCCGGGTTCGATTCCCGGCAGCTCCACAGCACGAGGCCCATGCCAACAAGGCATGGGCCTCGCTCGTTTCAGTGTCGAACTAATGCGGCAGGATGCTCAGTTCGGCCTTCGGCCGGTAGCATCGAAGTGCAGAACGCGGAATGGATAAGGGGTGAGTCGTGAAGCGTCGTTCGGTATCCCAAGAGGTCGTCAAGCGGGTCGTTGTCCAGTCGACCAAGGCCTCTGCGCGGCTCGAGAACCGGGTCGTGCCCACTGGCTATACACGGTCAGCGCGGGTCGAGAGCTTCCTGATGAAGCGTCGATCGCGGGTCTGATGTCCCTGACGCCGGGCTATGGCGAGACACCGATCACCCACGACGAGGCAGACGCGCTGCTTCCTGACATCCGGGAGTTGCTCGGAGAGCCGGTAAGTAAGGCCGCCATCTATGACCTCGAGCAGGCCGTACAGGAACAAGCCAGCGTGGCCCTGCTGACCGCAGTGTTCGGTGCCACGTTGACTCTGGATGAGTTGTTGAGCGGCTATTTTCTGCGCGAACTCCACAGTCGACTTTATGGAGATATTTGGACGTGGGCGGGGAAGTTCCGGATGCGTGAGTTGAACATCGGCGTCGCGCCTGAGCAGATCGCTGTTGAGCTCCACGCCTCACTGGAGACCATCCGTTACCGTTGGCAGCACACGAATGATTGGACGCCGCGTCAGCTCGGTATCGCGGCGCACGCTGAAACGGTCAGGATCCACCCCTTCACAGATGGAAATGGCCGTACTACTCGTCTGCTCGCCGACCTCGTATTTTTCGCTGCGCAGGACGGTGACGTGCTGGAGCAGTACGACTGGGCGCTCGATAAGCCTCGGTACATAGCTCTGCTGCGCGAGTACGACAAGCACCGAGACCCAAGCGATCTCGCGGAGCTTGTACCAGTCCGCTTGTTCGGTGAATGACCGCTGGCACGCCTAGTCGATGTTGATGCATAGCTGATGGACCGCCTATCTCGGTCCTCGGTCTGATCGTCTACCCCTGCTGCCGCGGATCGTTACGACGAGTAGCAGATTCGCATATCAATCCCCTTCCAGCGCGACGGGGACATCCACCGGTGGTGGGACGACTTCCGCTCGCGCGTGGCCTTCACCAAGCCGGAGGATCAGGATCTGCTCGGCCTGCTGGGTGTGGCGGCATGTTTCTCCGCGCGCGAGGACGGCACGGTGGAGCTGCCGTTCGACCCGGTGACCGGAGTGCTGGACGACGCGGCCTGGCAGCGTTGGCTCGATTGGGATCCGGTCCGCATAGTCCCGAAATACGCTGAGGCCCTGCGTGGTTTGCGCGGGATCTGGATCGACGGCGGCACCAGGGACGAGTGGTTCCTCGACATCGGCGCCGAAGCGTTCCGTGCCGCGCTGCTCGCCGCTTACGTCCCCGCCGGCATCATAGAGTTCGAGCTGTTCGACGCCGGGCACGGCGGCATCGACTACCGCTACCCCCTATCCCTCGCCTGGTTGTGCCACCGGATCGCCCCCGAAGCACCCTGACCGACCGCGGGCCTGCATGAATTGCTGTGGCGGTCAAAGCGGTGCTTATTCTTGGCCATGTTCGACTCACGGCACATTCGGGTTTTCGACGAGGTCGTACGGACCGGTTCCTTCGCGGCGGCGGCGCGGCATCTCGGGTACACGCAGCCCGCGATCAGCCAGCAGATGAAGGCGCTCGAGCGGTCGGTGGGCACGCCGCTGTTCGTGCGGGTGGGCCGAGGGTTGCGGTTGACGGACGCGGGCGAGATCCTGGCCAGGCACGCGGCGGGCATTCTCGGCACCATCTCGGCGGCGCAGCAGCAGATGACGGCGATCACCCGGTTGAAGTCGGGACGGGTCCGGGTGTGCGCGTTCCCGAGCGCGTGCGCGACGCTCGTCCCGTCGGCGGTGGCCTCGATCAAAGCGCGGCACCCCGGTATCCGGATCGAGCTGTTCGACGCGGAGCCGCCCGAATCGGTGGAGGCGTTGCGTCGCGGCGACTGCGATATCACCCTCGCCTTCACCTACGACGCGGGTGAACAGCCGGATTCCGCTGACCTGTACAAGGTTTCGCTGCTCGACGACCCGCTGATCGTGCTGCTGCCGCGCGGGCACGCGCTGGCTCGGCGGCGCACCGTCGAGCTGGCGCAACTCGCCGATGAACGCTGGATCGCGGGATGTGTGCGCTGCCGGAGCCATTTCATCGAGTCGTGCGCGACCGCCGGTTTCGAGCCGCACATCGACTTCACCACCGACGACAATCTGGCGGTACAGAGCTTGGTGGCCGAGGGGACCGGGGTGGCGGTGATGCCGAGCATGGTGCAGTCGTTCATCCGGCACCCGAAGGTGGTGAGCCGTCCTGTGATACCCGCCGATTCCCGGACGGTGGCGGCGTACACGCTGTCCGGGCATCAGCGGATCCCGGTGACCCGGCTCATGATGGAGGCCATCCAGTGTGCCGCGAACGCGATGAGTTTGACGTGAAAATTGTTGTGTGCAGGCGTATTCCATCTATAAGCGATCCTTGGGTATCGGCAACATTGTCTAAGTAGACCGCTGCGGTCGCGGCCCGCATCCTGGTCGGTATGACGACCAGCACAGCGGCACCAAGCACGCCACAGCTCGCCGATCTCGTCTGCGCGATAAGGGAAGTCGTGCGGCTCGAACGTCCGCCCGCCGAGGCGGCCCGGCTCGTCGCCGATCGGCTCGAGCCCTTCCTGCGGCAGCCGGATCTCTTGCCCGACCAGTACCGCGAAGGCGACCCGCAGCGGTATCGCCAGCACCTCGTGCACACCGAGGACGACGGCAGCTTCTCGGTGGTGGCCATCGTCTGGCGCCCGGGGCAGCAGACACCCATTCACGACCACGTAGCGTGGTGTGTCGCAGGCGTTTACGAGGGCACCGAGACGGAACGGCGCTATGAGCTGCGCGGCGCTGGCCCGGACGCCCGCCTGGTGGTGGCGGCCGACGTGATCAACCCCGCGGGCACCGCGTGCGGCTTCGCACCGCCGGGGGATATCCATCTGGTGCGCAATGCCGGTGCCACGACGGTGATTTCGATCCACATCTATGGCGCGCACATCGGCAAGCTCGGTACCAGCGTGCGCCGGGAATACCGACTGCCGATCGCGGAGGCCTGATGGACGCCGTAGTGCCACCCTCGGCCACGCTCGCCCTGAACGAGAAGATCAATGCCCGGCGCGCGGCGGGCGAGGACATCCTGCACCTCGGGTTCGGCGAGGCCGGGCTGCCGGTGCTGCCGGAAGTCGCTGCGGCGCTTGCCGATGGCGCGATGGCGAACTCGTACACCCCGGTGGCGGGCACCGCCCCCGCGCGGGTGGCGGCCGCGGGATATCTCTCGCGTGGTGGGCTGCCGACGAGCCCCGAGCAGGTCCTGCTCGCGCCGGGAAGTAAAGCCCTGCTGTTCGCCGCGATCGCGGTGCTGCCCGGCGATGTCGTGCTGCCTGTTCCGTCGTGGGTGAGCTATCCGGCCCAGATCGGGGTGATCGGCAAGCGCGTCATCGGGGTGCCGATTCCGCCTGAGGTGGGTGGTGTGCCCGACCCGGACCTGCTCGAGGCCGCGCTGGCGACCGCACGCACGGCGGGTACCGATCCGCGCATACTCATCCTGACCGTGCCGGACAATCCCACCGGCACCGTCGCGGGCGCGGCCGTGCTGAAGCGGGTCTGCGATATCGCCGACCGGCACGGGCTGACGATCATCTGCGACGAGATCTATCGTGATCTCGCGTATGAGCCTGCGGCACTGTGCAGTCCGGCACTGCTGCTGCCGCAGCGCACGATCGTGACGGGCGGGCTGAGCAAATCGATGGCCCTCGGCGGCTGGCGCATCGGCTGGCTCCGGACGCCACCCGGTAGCGCCGGAGCGCAACTGGCGCAACGGATCAGCGGTCTGGGCAGCGAAGTCTGGTCCTGCCTTTCCGGACCCATGCAGGCGGCGGCGACGTACGTCTTCGAAGCGCCCCCGGCAGTGACCGAACGCATCGCTGCCAGCCGACGACTGCACGCGGCCGTCGCTACCGCGGCACACACGGTATTCACCAAGTCTGGAATCGCTTGCCGTGCACCCGAAGCGGGCTTCTACCTCTACCCGGACCTGGAGCCCCTGCGCCCCGGGCTGTCGCGGCGCGGCATCGAGACCGGCGTCGCCCTGGCGGATCTGCTGCTCGATGAGTTCGGCATCGGGGTTCTGGCCGGTGCGCATTTCGGCGACACTCCCACCGCCTTGCGCTTCCGTGCCGCGACCAGCCTGCTCTACGGCAGCACCCCCGACCAACGCCGAGAAGCCCTGGCCAGCACCGACCCGACCGCGCTGCCCTGGATCGCCACCGCCCTCGACCGTCTCCACACCGCGATGCAATCCCTGACCTGAGCACCTAGATCAAGACGGACCGTCTCGTTTCGTTGTATGGTCTGAGGATGGCAGGAGGCAGTGGGCCGGATCCGGCTCGGCGCAGTGAGCGGTCGCGCAGGGCGATCTTGACCGCGACGTACGAGCTGATCTCGGAGGTCGGGTACGGGAAGTTGTCGATCGAGGCGATCGCGGCGCGGGCCGGTGTGGGGAAGCAGACGATCTACCGGTGGTGGCCGTCGAAAGGCGCGGTGGTCTTCGACGCGCTGGCCGCGTTGAGTGCGGGCGCGGACGGGGACATCGCGCTGCCCGACACCGGTGATCTGGCAGCGGATCTGCGAACGGTGTTGCGCGCCACGGTCGCCGAGTTCGGCGACCCGGCGTTCGAGGCGCCGATCCGCGCGCTCAACATCGAGATCATCAACGACCCGGAACTGGCGCAGACCTACCGGGAACGGATGGAGCGGCCGATCAAGGCGGCGAAGCTGGCGCGGCTGCGCAGCGCGCAGCAGGCCGGGCAGTTGCCCGCGGACGCCGATCTCGACTTGATCCTCGAGCTGCTGTACGCACCGATCACCCAGCGCTGGTTGATGCGCTCGGGCCCGCTCGACGCGGCCTTCGCCGACGCCTTGGTCGACGCGGTCCTGCGCGCGTTCCCGCCGGCCTGACCGGACCCGCCGCCGCGGTGTCGCGGCCCGACATGCGGGCGTGCGCTCGGCGGCGCGGATCGCGCGGGTGCCCGTCGTATGATCTCCCGGCGTCGTCTCGAACCAGCTGTTTGCGCGAAACCATGGCCCGGGGAAAGGTGCGAGATGGCAAACATGGCCCGAGGATTGCTGGCCACCCTCTTTGTGCTCGCCACTTTTGTGTTCGGCTGCTACTGGTACGTTTTCGGCAGGCCGGATTGGTTGTGGAACGGGCCCAAGACAATTGCGGTGTCGGGGCAGCGGTTCGCGGTCGCGGGCCTGTACGACCAATCGCGGGGTCCGGTGCAATGCCTGGCCGAGCGGCGATCCATCCTGCTCACCGGGCTCGAGTTCTGCGTGATCGACGAGGCGGAGCCGACCACGGCGGCCTTGTTCTGGTATCTCGGCGAGGTCTACACCTTCAATATCCAAGACCCACTGGGATTTCCGTAGCGGCACCGCGGCCCGGAGTAAAGTCGGGGCAATTGCGTTTTCCTATCCTCGAAGGGGCGGAACCGATGCCGGCCGACCAGCTTGTCGAGAAGTTTCGCGCGGTCGATACCACCGCGCTGTGCGATGCCGACAAATCGACGCGAGTGATGGACAGCGCGATTCGGCTCCGCTCGGGCGGTGTGCGGATCTTCGGCCCCGCGTTCACTGTTCGGTGCACCGGGGACTTCTTCGCCGTGCTACGCGCGATCGAGGCGGCGGCACCCGGTGATGTGATCGTGGTCGACGGCGGCGGCAGCGAGATCGCGTTCGCCGGTGAGCTGTTCGCCAGGGGCGCGCTCGTGCGGCAACTCGGCGGCATCGTGGTCGACGGCGGGTATCGCGACATCGCCTATGTCCGATCCTGCCCACTGCCGATATACAGCCGCTTCGTCACTCCGATGGCAGGCAGCACAACCGAACTCGGCGAGCTGCGACTTCCGGTGACGTGCGGCGGTGTTCCGGTGGTGCCGGGTGATCTGATCCTGGCCGACGAGGAGGGCGTCATCGTGGTCGCGCCGGATCGCATCGAGGCGTTGCTCGACGCCGCCGCGTCGGTCAAGGAGGCCGAGGCCAGGCTGGTCGCGAAGTTGGACGCGGGCGCCACCCTCAGCGACGGACTCAACGTCGCCGCCCATGCCGACGCCCTGCACCGGGGCGAGCCCTCCGCGCTGCAATTCCTGACCTGAGTCCTGGTGCGCGGTCGGCAACTACGCGACTCCGCGTCGTCGAGGGAGTCTGTCGCCATGTTCGATGGGCCGCGCCCCCTGTGTCCGCTCGAACCGTACACCAGAGCCCGGCGGCAATTGAGAGCTGAAGGGTATCAATCGGTTTCGTTGCGCTGCCAACTGCCGAGACGAGAGTTGTTCGTCCCCTTGGCTTTACGAAACCGCCGCTAGTCTGAAGCCTATGATCACGCTCAAGAAAGAAGACGGCGCCGCGGATCTCGCCGGCGTCACCAAGCTGAGTGTCGGGGTGAGCTGGGATCCCTCGGGCGGTACCAGCGGCGGCGCACTGGGCTGGGCGCGGCGCAAGCGCGGCGTCGACCTCGACCTGATCGCCATCCTGATGCAGGGCAGCGAGCCGGTCCGTTTCGCCGGACTCGACTCGCTCGACCCGCTCGGCAACGGCTCGGTGCTGCACACCGGAGACGAACAGACCGGCGCAGCGAGCGGCGACGACGAGACGGTGCACGTGACCTTCGCGGACGTGCCGGGCGGTATCGACGCGATCGTGTTCGTCGCCGCCGCTTTCAAGAAGGGCAGCTCCTTCGAAAAAGCCAACAACATCAGCTTCAAGGTGTATGACGCGAGCGGCGGCAGCAGCCAGCAGGTCGCCGACATCTGGCCGTCGCTGCTCGGCGCCGACAACGCCAACGCCGTTGCGCGCGCCTTCCGCAACGGCTCGAACTGGCAGCTGGAAGTGCTCAACCGCAAGGGCAAGATCAAGCAGGGGGACAAGCAGGCACTGCTCCGCTTCGCCCTGGCGTAGCCGACTCGGACCGGCCCGCGTTGGCGGGCCGGGAATGTCGGAGCGCCACTCGCGGGGCTTCAGCGTTGTCGGGATGGGGATTCGGTTCGGTCTGGCCCGCGCATGCCTCGGGTAGGGTGCCGGGGGTAGCTCGGTCGGTGCAGCAACGTGTGATTCCGCGAGGAGCAGCATGAGTGGTGTAGGCGTGCGAGGCATGGTCCGGATCGCGGCGGCGGTGTGCACGGTGGTGACCGTCGCGGCGTGCGGCGGGCGGGACGCGGCGCCGGACGATCCGTTCCAGTGGCTGGAGGAGCTGGACAGTCCGCGGGTGCGGGCCTGGGTCGCCGCGGAGAACGAGAAGACGCTCGGGGTGCTCGAAAAGGATCCGCGCTATGCCGAGAACCTCGCCACCGCAAAGGAACTCGGCAACGCCCCGGACCGTCTCCCGATGCCGCGGCTCGTCGACGGACGGATCGTCAACTTCTGGCAGGACCCCGAGCACACGCGCGGCATCTGGCGCGTCACCTCGGTCGCCGATTACGAGTCGCCGCAACCGCGGTGGGCCACGCTGCTCGACCTGGACGCCCTGTCGGCGGCGGAGGGCAAGAACTGGGTCTGGAAGGGCGCCGACTGCGAGTCGGTGACCGGGAAGCGCTGTTTGATCAGCCTGTCCGAAGGCGGCGAGGACGCGATCACGATCCGCGAATTCGACGTGACCACCGGGCAATTCGTCCCCGACGGGTTCGTGCTGCCGCGCGGCAAACAGAATGTCGCGTGGTCGGGCGAGGACACCCTGCTCGTGTCGCGGGAATGGCAGCCGGGCGAGATGACCACGTCGGGTTATCCGTACATCGTCAAGAAGGTGACCCGCGGCCGCCCGCTCGCGGACGCGGTGGAGATCGTGCGCGGCGACAAGGCGGACGGTTTGGCGACCACGCCGCTGCTGCTGAGTGACGGAAACGGCCGCAGGGTCAACGTCGTTCAACGCACGCCCTCGTTCTTCGAACGCAGCTACACGCTGCTCACCGGATCGGGCACGGCCGCTCTCGCACTGCCGCCGAAGTCGGACCTGGCCGGGCTGGTCGGCGATCGGATCGTGCTGACCGTGCGGCAGGACTGGACCACCGAGGGCGCGACATTCCGGGCGGGAACTCTGGTCTCGCTGAAGGCCGACGAGGTGATGCGGGATCCGCGGCGGTTGCACGCAACGCCGGTCTATGTCCCGGGTCCGACGGAGACCGCCGAGGGCGTGCTGGCCACCCGTGACCGATTGGTCGTCACCTCGCTGAACGATGTGCGCGGCCGGGCCGCCGTGTACACCCCGCAGCCGGACGGTTCGTGGTCCGCGGCGCCGATTCCGCTGCCGGACAACGCCGCCGTCGCCGCGGTGGACGCGGACGCGAAGGGCCGCACCGCGTATCTGTCGGTGACCTCGTTCCTCGAGCCGACCGCGGTGTGGCGGCTCGATACCGTGACCGGGCAGGCGCAGCCGGTGAAATCCACACCGCCCCGGTTCGATTCGTCGCGGTATGTGGTCGACCAGCACAAGGCCGTCTCGCCCGACGGCACCCAGGTGCCGTACTTCATCGTGCACAGCGCCGGGCAGCGGCTCGACGGCAGCACGCCCACGATCATGTACGGCTACGGCGGCTTCGAGCTCTCCCAAACGCCCACCTACGACGGTGTTCTCGGCCGCCTGTGGCTCGAGCGGGGCGGGGCGTTCGTGGTGGCGAACATTCGTGGTGGCGGCGAGTTCGGACCTGCCTGGCACGAGGCCGCGCTGACGACCCACCGGCAGCGCGCGTTCGACGATTTCGCCGCCGTCGGCGAGGATCTGATCGCCAGGAACATCACCGCGCCAGCACATCTCGGCATCCTCGGTGGTTCGAACGGCGGGCTGCTGATGGGCGTCGAGCTCACCCAGCACCCGCAGATGTGGCAGGCGGTCGGCATTCAGGTGCCGCTGCTCGACATGGTGCGTTACGAGCAGATCGCGGCGGGCGCGTCCTGGGTCGGCGAATACGGCAGCGTCGCCGATCCCGAACAGCGCGCCTTCCTCGAATCCATCTCGCCCTACGGGCAATTGCGGGCCGGGGTCCGCTATCCCGAGCCGTTCATCTGGACCACCACCAAGGACGACCGGGTCGGTCCGCAGCATGCCCGCAAATTCGCCGCTCGGCTCGGCGAACTCGGTAATCCGTACCTGTTCTACGAGGCGACACAGGGCGGCCACGGCGCGGGCACCACCATCGATGAGCAGGCGCGGATGATCGCGCTGCAATACACCTACTTCATGCGGCGGCTCATGCCGACGACGTGATCCCGTTCAGACGAAGAATGTTTCGGTGGTACCGGTGAACCGGTCGAGCGCGTGCGGCGGCAGCACGGCCTGATCGGCGGGATGCTGCGAGATCGGCAGGATCTGGCTGTGGAACTGCGCGATGGCCCGCAGTTTGGCATCGACCGCCGGATCGGTCAGGGTCAGGGTGCGCGCGCGGCTGCTCGGCACCACGGGATGTTCGGGAGTCGCCCAGTGCCACATCCAGATCGGGAATTCGAGCAGCCGAGTGGCCGACCCCGCGCAGGCCGCCGCCGCGGCGCGACCGACCGCCTCGTGGTCGGGGTGTCCGTCGTGGCGCCAGGTGGTCGCGCACCACACACCCGAGCGTCCGCATTCGGCCAGGACACCGGTGATCGCGTCGGTCACCGCCGCCTCCGCATCGGCCACTTTGCCGTCCTCGACACCCAGTTGAATCGGTGCGTCGACGCCCAATTCCGCTGCCGCGCGCCGGGATTCCCGTGCGCGCAGGTCCGCGAGCGCGGCAGGCGAATAGGTGGGTGAGCCGGGGTGGGAGCCCTCGCCGTCGGTGACCGTGACCACCGTGACCGGTAGGCCTTGCGCGCGTGCCAGCGCGATCAGCCCGCCGCCGCCGAGCACCTCGTCATCGGGATGCGGGGCCACCACCACCAGGTGCTGCCAGCCAACGAGGGAGAGTTCGTGATGGCGCTGCCGCCATGCGGACCACGCGCTCACCGGGGTGCCGCGGGCGGCTGAGTCGATGAGCTGTTCGGCAACCATGGGAACTCCTTTTCCGCGTGCGCACGGCCGAGGTCGGCCCGATCGCGCTGGGCACGACGTCGACGGAGACAGACAGTGACTCCGTCCGTGGACCGGAGTCACCCATGCGTTCCGGCTACCCGGCGGGGCACGGCGCAAACGGCATGTGGTGCACCTCGCTACTGGGCATGGTGTGCCGGTAGCCGGGTATGCCCGCGAAAAGACGAGGTACAGACGCCGCAAAGGACAACCGATCGCAGAGGAGCCGAGGAATGACCACGATCGCGGAAATGATTGTCAGCGCGTTGGCAGCGGAGGGCGTCACCCAGGTCTGGGGCGTCGTCGGTGACGCGCTCAACCCGATCACCGACGCGATCCGGCGCGACGATCGGGTGGAGTGGGTCGGGGTGCGGCACGAGGAGGTCGCCGCCTACGCCGCCGGTGCGCAGGCCCAGCTGACCGGGACCATCGGCGTATGCATGGGCACGGTCGGCCCCGGCTCGATCCACCTGCTCGGTGGGCTCTACGACGCGAAGAAGTCGCACGCGCCGGTGCTGGCGATCTGTGGCCAGGTGCCCACCGCGGAGATCGGCAGTGAGTATTTCCAAGAGGTGGACAACGACTCCGTCTTCGCCGATGTCGCGGAGTTCACCGCGACGGTCACCACCGCGGAACAGATGCCACGGCTGCTCGAGCAGGCCGTGAACGCCGCCGTCTCGCGTCAGGGCGTCGCGGTGCTGACGATTCCGGGCGATGTCGGCGCAATGAAGCTCGCCGATCCCGACGCGCGCCCGCGCTTCGTCGCCCGCGATCGCACGGTTGTTCCCGGCCCCGACGAGCTGCGTCAGGCCGCCGAGACGCTGAACAAGGCGGAGAAGGTGACCCTGCTGGTCGGGATCGGAGCCAGGCAGGCGCGGGCCGAGACGCTGGAACTGGCGGCGAAGCTCAGCGCGCCGATGGTGCTGACGATCAAGGCGAAAGAGGGGCTCGAACACGACAATCCGTACGCCGTCGGGCAGACCGGTTTGATCGGCAATCCGGCCGCCAACGCGGCGCTCGAGGACTGTGACGTGCTGTTCCTGGTCGGTACCGACTTCCCCTATCGCGACTGGTACCCCACCGGCAAGACGGTCATCCAGCTCGACTCGCGCCTGGAACATATCGGCCGCCGTACCGCGGTCGACGTGGCGATGGTCGGCCACGCGGGCCCGGCGTTGCGCGAGCTGCTTCCGAAGCTGGACGCCGGGAAGTCGGACAAGCATCTGACGAAGGCGCGGTCGCACTATCAGGATTGGAGCGAGCGCCAACTGCGGCTGGCCGAGCCGAAGCACGATCGCAAGTTCCTCGGGCGGATCCGCCGTCACCTGGACAATCCGGACGAGCTGATCCGGCCGGAGGCGGTGGCCGCCGCGGTGGACCGGCACGCCGCCGACGACGCGATCTTCACCTCGGACACCGGTATGTCGACGGTATGGCTGTCGCGTTTTCTCACCATGCGCGGCTCGCGCCGGCTGCTCGGTTCGTTCAATTTCGGGTCCATGGCCAACGCGATGCCGCAGGCGCTCGGCGCGCAGATTCTCGATCGTGACCGGCAGGTGGTCGCCTTCTGCGGTGACGGCGGGCTGCTGATGCTGCTCGGCGATCTGCGCACGGCGGTCACCTACGACCTTCCGTTCACGGCGGTCGTGTTCGACAACGGCAGGCTCGGCATGGTGAAGCTCGAGCAGGAGGAGGGTGGTCTGCCCGAATTCGGCACCGTGCTGGACAACCCGGATATCGCCGCCGTCGCGGCGGCGATGGGGCTGCGCTCGCGCCGGGTGACCGACCCCGACGAACTCGACGGGGCGATCGCGGAGGCGCTGGGCGAGCGTCGGCCGGTGCTGCTCGACGTGATCACCAATCCCGACGAGATCTCGGTGCCGCCGAAGCCGACGCTGGATCAGGCGTGGGGGTTCGCCATCGCCAAGGTGAAGGAGAGCATCGAGAGCCGTGCGTGAACCGACGCGACCAGGCGCGCGTGGCCCGGCGCCGTCCGATCATGGGTAGATCCCATGACAATCCGGCGTGGAAGGTTTAGTGTCCGAGGACATTCCAAGGTTGTCGAGGTCGGGCACGGGGAGGTTCCGTTGTGCTCGGGTGTGTCTCAATGGCCTGTTATGAATCGGGAGAACGCGTGAGATTCACAAGAGCTGGTGCGCTGCTCGCGGCGGCACTGATGGCCACAAGCCTCGGGCTGACCGCATGTTCCTCGGACGGGGGTGGGGACACGAGCATCGTGACCACCAACGGCGGAGAGCCGCAGAACCCGCTGGTGCCCACCAACACCAACGAGAACATGGGCGGGCGCGTCGTCGACCGGCTGTGGGCCGGGTTGAAGTACTACGACGCCGACGGCAAGGCGCACAACGAGGTCGCGGAGAAGATCGAGACGACCGACCGGAAGAACTACAAGATCACCCTGAAGCCGGACTGGAAGTTCAGCGACGGCACCCCGGTCACCGCGAAGTCCTACGTCGACGCCTGGAACTACGGCGCGCTCAGCACCAACGCACAGCTGCAGAGCTACGTGTTCAACCCGATCAAGGGCTTCAAGGACGTGTCGGCGGAGAACCCGACGGTCAAGACGATGTCCGGCTTGCAGGTGATCGACGACCGCACCTTCACCGTCGAGCTCGAGGCGCCGTCCATCGACTTCGAGACCGAGCTCGGCTACGCGCCGTTCTATCCGCTGCCCGAGGTGGCGTTCAAGGACATGAAGGCCTTCGGTGAGCACCCGATCGGCAACGGTCCGTACAAGTTCGCCGGCGACTCCGCGTGGCAGCACAACGTGCAGATCGACCTGGTGCCCAATCCGGAGTACAAGGGCGGTCGCCCGGCCAAGAACAAGGGCCTGCGTTTCGTGATGTACCAGTCGTTCGACACCGCGTACGCGGACCTGCAGGCGGGCAACCTCGACACCCTCGACGTGATCCCCGACAGCGCGATGGCCAGCTACGAGCAGGACCTCGGCGATCGCGCGATCACCAAGCCGATCGCGTACAAGGCCAGCATCGGAATCCAGACCACGGTGCCGCACTTCGGCGGTGCGGAAGGGGTGCTGCGGCGCAAGGCGCTGTCGATGGCGATCAACCGGGAACAGATCTCGCAGAACATCTTCCACGGCACCAGGATTCCGGCGCGGGACTTCACCGCGAGCACGCTGCCGGGCTTCCAGGCCGATCTGCCCGGCTCCGAGGTGCTGAAGTACAACCCGGAGGAGGCCAAGAAGCTCTGGGCGCAGGCCGATGCCATCTCCCCGTGGTCGGGTCGCTACGAGATCGCCTACAACTCCGACGGCGGGCACCAGGGCTGGGTCGAGGCCACGGCGAACAGCATCAAGAACACCCTCGGCATCGAGGCCATCGGCGCCCCGTACCCGACGTTCAAGACCATCCGAGACCTGGTCAACGCCAAGACGATCAACAAGGCGTTCCGGTACGGCTGGCAGGGTGACTACCCGACGATGCTGCAGTTCCTCAGCGCGATGTACTACAGCTTCTCCGACACCAACAATGTCGACTACAACAACCCGGAGTTCGACAAGCTGCTCAACGATGCGCTCGCCGCGCCGACGCAGGAGGAGTCCTACAAGATCGTCGCGCAGGCGCAGGCGCTGTTGTTCAAGGACATGGCCGACATTCCGATGTTCGACTACCAGGCCGCCGCCGGCCGCTCCGAGAACGTGAAGAAGGCCGAGCTGGCCTGGAACGGGCTGTTCGACTTCGAGGGAATCGAGAAGTAGCGGTTCGGTATTCGTGACGGCGGGCCCGCTGACGTGTGAAAACGTCAGCGGGCCTTCGCTTGTCAGCCTTGCTCGGTCGGGACCACGATCATCTCGGCCACGTTCACCCGCTTGGGCGCCGCGACCGCGTAGCCGATCGCATCCGCGATGTCCTCGGCCACAAGGGTTTCCAACCCGTCGCGCCACTGTGCGAGCCCGGCCTTCTGATCAATGTCGCGCATGCCGTCGCCCAGTTCGGTGCGCACCAGTCCCGGTTCGATGTTCTTCACCCGTACACCGCGCGGTCCGAACTCGGCGCGCAGATTGCGGGTCAGGTGCGCGACCGCCGCCTTGGTGGCGGTGTACACGCCGTAGTTCGGGAACACCTGGTGCCCGCCGATCGAACCGACCAGGACCAGATCGGCCCGGCCGCCCGCGGCCGCCGCCGCGAGCAGGTCGTCGATGAAAGCCCTTCCGGTGTAGAGCAATCCGTTGATGTTCGTGCCCACCATCTGATCCCACTCGTCGGTGGCCGCGGCCTCGAACGGCGCGGCGAGCATCACGCCCGCGTTGGCGACCACCAGATCGACCGGGCCGAAGCCGGCCCGCACGGTCGCCGCGGCGTCCCGTATCGACTGCTGGTCGGTGACATCGGTGGCTATCGCGAGTACTTCGCCGTTGATCTGTGCGGCCAGTTCTTCGAGCCGGTTCTTGCGCCGCCCGAGCAGGGCGATCTTCGCTCCGTCGGCCGCGAGCCGTTGTGCGGTGGCGGCGCCGATGCCGCTGGACGCGCCGGTGACGACCGCGATGCGGCCGGTGAGGTTGTTTGTCATGACCACAAGATTTGTGCTGGTCACGACGCCGTGCCAGGGGAAGGACTTCCTGGTAGTGCGGGGGCCACCCGGGGTCGCGGGTGCCCGGCTACGCTCGAAATATGGATTCCGATAATCGACTGGGCGCCTTTCTGCGGGCGCGGCGGGAGTTGGTGCGCCCGGAGGATTTCGGTATGTCGGGTGGGGGTCAGCGCCGGGTGTCCGGGTTGCGGCGCGAGGAAGTCGCGCTGCTGGCCGGGGTGAGCGCCGACTACTACGTGCGGCTCGAGCAAGGACGCGACAAGCATCCCTCCGAGCAGGTGGTGGCGGCGCTGGCGCGGGTGTTCGCCCTCGACGAGGAGGCCACCGCGCATCTGCGGGATCTGGCCAGGCCGGTGGTGCGCCGGCGGCGAGCGCCGCAGCGCGCGGAACGGGTGAGCCCCGGGCTCGCGAGCCTGATGTCGCAGTGGCCCAACACGCCCGCCTTGGTGCTCGGCCGGTATCTCGACGTGTTGATCGCGAATCCGCTTGCCGCAGCGGTCAATCCATGTTCGGTGCCCGGTGTCAATCAGGTCCGGATGATGTTTCTAGATCTGGAGGCGCGCCGGATCTACCCGGATTGGGCGCAGCACGCCGCGGAGACGGTGGCGAGCCTGCGGGCCAATGTCGGTACCGATCTGAACGACCCGCGGTTGACCGATCTCGTCGGCGAATTGTCGCTCAAGAGCGAGGAATTCCGCACGCTCTGGGCCAGGCACGACATCCGCGCGAAAATCGCGGGCAGCAAACGCTTCGCCCATCCGCTGGTCGGCGAAATGACCCTGGCCTACGAGACTTTCACGGTGAACGGCGCACCGGGCCAAATGCTCATCGCCTACCACGCCCAGCCGGGTTCGGACTCCGAGCGCACCCTGTCCTTGCTCGGTAGCATGATCGCCACCGACGACCTGCTCCTGCACAACCCCCACCCGATCGAGACAAACCGCAACAGTCCGGTCCCTTCAGCAGACTGAACCGAACACAGCCCCCGCTGCCTCGACCTCGTGCGCAACCTGGCCAAGGGCAAAGACCGCAGGCGGGCTGCTCGTGATCTGGCCACCTGCGCGCTGATCCAGGAATTGGCTGTGCTCGGTTATGGGCCGACGGTCTTCACGTAGCGGTGGGCGGGGACTGGGATGGGGGTGGTTGGGCCAGGGGCGTGGTGGGTGAACAGGCCTTTGTCGGTCCAGCCGTGGGTTTCGTAGAAGCGGCGGGCGCGGGTGTTGCCGGGGACGACGGCGAGCCAGGCTTCGGGGTGGCCGTTGGCGTGGACGTGCTGTTCGGCGGCGGCGAGCAGGTGGGTGGCCAGGCCGGTGCCGCGGTGGCGGGCGGCGACGTAGACCTGTTCGATCTCGTCGTCGACCACCATGACGAACCCGGCGATCCCGTCGTCGACGAGCGCGACGGTGGTTTGCGAGAGACGTTGTGCCGCACGGGTATCGAAGGAGGCGCGGGTGCGGGCGTGGCGTAGTTCGTCGGGCACGTTGCCCAGGTGCGCGACTTGCCAGCCCTCGTACCAGATCTCCGCGATCGCCGCCGTGTCCTCGGCTCTGGCCTGCCGCAATGTCGTGCCGTCCTGCATTCGCGCACTATATCCGGGTGTGTCTGCTGTTGGCAGACACAGCGCCGATGGGGCCGCCGGCGCGACTACACCTGAGTCATGATCGAAACATCGCACCTGGACTATCGAGGCCAATTAGCCGACAGATTGTTCCGCCATCGGACGATCTTGCTCACCGGCGAGGTCGATGACGCGATGGCCGAGCGGGCCTGCACCGAGCTGGTGTTGCTGTCCACCGAGAACGCCGAACGCGACATCGTCGTCTACATCAACTCGCCGGGCGGGTCGGTGCTGGCCGGGCTCGCCATCTACGACACCATGAAGCTGATCCCCAACGACGTGATCACCGTCGCGGTCGGATTCGCCGCGAGCATGGGGCAGGTGCTGCTCGCCTCCGGCACGCACGGCAAGCGAATCAGCTTGCCGCACAGCCGGATCATGATGCACCAGCCTTCGGCCGGGATCGGCGGCACCGCAATGGATATCGCGATCCAGGCGGAGAACCTCGAATACATGAAGCTGCAATCCGAGCAGATTCTCGCGGCGGAGACCGGTCACACGCTCGAGGAGATCAGGGAGGACAGCGACAGGGACCGCTGGTTCACTCCGGAGCAGGCGCGCGAGTACGGGATCGTCGATCGGATCGCCGGAAACTTCCACGAGATCGCACCATTCACCAACGGACATCGAGCGGGGTTGTAGCCATGTCGCAGTACACCATTCCGCACGTCATCGAGCGGACGCCGAGCGGCGAGCGGTCCTTCGACGTGTTCAGCAGGTTGCTCAACGACCGAATTATCTTCCTGGGCACCGAGATCGACGACGGCGTCGCCAATGTGGTGATGGCGCAACTGCTGCACCTGGAGTCGGAGTCGCCGGACCGCGAGATTGGCTTGTACATCAACTCGCCGGGCGGTTCGAACACCGCGGTGCTCGCGATCTACGACACCATGCAGTTCATGCGCACCCCGATCGAGACCTACTGCATGGGGCAGGCGGTGGCGGGGGCGGCGGTGCTGCTGGCCGCGGGCGCCCCCGGCAGGCGATATGTGCTCGCGCACTCGCGGGTCCTGCTGCATCAACCGTCCGCCCAGGGCCAGGGCACCATCTCCGACCTGGCCCTGCAGGCGGCAGAGGTCATGCGGCTGCGCGCGCAGACCGAGGAGATCTTGAGCAAACACTCCGGCCAGCCCGTCGAACAGCTGCGCAAGGACACCGCCCGCGATCGGGTCTTCACCGCCGAGGACGCGGTGGCCTACGGCCTGGCCGACGAACTGATCGTCACCCGGGACCGCTGACCGGAGCCAGAAGGCGGCGCCGACGGTACTGTCCCGTCGGCGCCGCCTTCTCGGTAAAAGACCGCTCTCCGAACTGGTTTCGTGGGGTCAGGCGACCAGGGCGAGCATTTGGACGCGGGTTTCGGAGATTTTGCGTGGGTGCAGTCGGCGGATAGCGCCGAGGCGGCGGGCGCCGCGGAACAGCAGGGATTCGATGGGCAGGCCGAGGGCCCCGCAGATCGAGTGCAGCATTTCCGAGGACGGTTCTTTGCGTCCGCGCTCGATCTCGGACAGGTATTGCTTGGACATGCCGACTTCGGTCGCGACCTCGGCCAGCGTTCGATCCTGGTCGAGTCGCTCGTCGCGCAGCACCTCGCCGTAGACGGCCCGCAGCAGCGGGGTGCTCGCGGGCGCTTCGACGCGCTCGCTGCGAGGTTCGGCGCGGCGGCGCGCGGCGAGATCGACTACGACACCATCCTCTTGTGCTGCCATACCGTCGAGTCTCGCACCTCGCGCCGCCGGACAGCGCGATGTTCACCCAGGGCGGAAGGGCCACGGCCGGGCATGTTTGCGCAGTGCTGCGGGGGTACTCGGTGCGCAGGAGGTGTGACATGCCGAAGCAATGGAGTGATAAGCGCGAGCGTCAGTACGAGCACATCAAGGACTCGGCGCGCGACCGTGGCGCGAGCACCGAACGGGCCAAGGAGATCGCGGCGCGCACGGTGAACAAGAACCGTGCGCAGTCCGGTGAATCCGAGACCGCGAGCCGCTCCTCGATCAAGGACAAGTCACCGCAGAGCCGCGGCGGGCAGCGGTCCGGGCGTAAAGGCCCCAAGGGACCGACCCGCGATCAGCTCTACAACGAGGCCCGACAGCGCAACATCAAGGGCCGCTCCAAGATGACCAAGTCGCAGCTGGAGTCCGCGCTCGGCCGCAAGTAGCCGCACGGATCGGTGTGCTCTCGCCGCGGGGACAGTGCCCGCGGCGAGAGCACATTCGTGCGTGGGGGAGTAAAAACCGGATTCTCCTTGTCGTAGAGATGTGTTCCGCTGAGCGAACGGCGCCGCGGCACATTGATCTGTGATGGGAGAGTTGCGTGGTAGCGATCGACGTCGAACGGCCGATTCGCGAGGGACGAGCCTGGACCGTGTGGCGGGGCGTCGCGGAGCGGGGACTGGGCGGCGTGCCGCCCACGGCGTTGGTGCTGGCGGGGATCGTCAGCGTGCAGGTGGGCGCGGCGCTGGCCAAGCAGTTGTTCGCGGCCACCGGCGCGGCGGGCGCCGCGGGCGTGCGGCTGGCCTTCGCCGGGATCGTGCTTGTGCTGTTCTGGCGTTCGGCGCTGCGCATCGGCTGGCGCGCGGTGCCGGTGGCGCTCGCCTACGGCGCGGTGCTCGCGTTGATGAACCTGTCCATCTACGAGGCGATGGATCGGATTCCGCTCGGGATGGCGGTGACGATCGAATTCCTCGGGCCGCTGGCCGTCGCGCTGGCCGGGTCGCGCCGCTGGATCGACCCGGTGTGGGCGGTGCTGGCGGGCGGCGGTGTGCTGCTGCTGACCCAGGCCGACGGGGACGTCGAATGGGTGGGTGTACTGCTGGCGCTGGCTGCCGGCGTGCTCTGGGCGGGCTACATCCTGTTGAGCGCGGCACTGGGCGAACAGACCACCGGCGGTGGCGGCCTCGCGATCGCGATGGCCTTCGGCGGGCTGCTGATCGCGCCGATCGGCATCGTCGAGGCGGGCAGCGCGCTGCTCGACCCCAAGGTGCTGGTGGTGGGTTTCCTGGTGGCGATGCTGTCGTCGGTGCTGCCGTACTCGGTGGAACTGGAAGCGCTGCGGCGGATTCCGCCCCGGGTGTTCGGCGTGCTGATGAGCCTGGAGCCGGCGGTGGCCGCGCTGGCGGGGCTGGTCCTGCTCGGTCAGGTCATGAACATTCCGCAGTGGCTGGGCATCATCTGCGTGGTGGCCGCCTCGGCGGGTGCGACCCGTACTTCCAGTAAGTCCTGACCAGGTCCGGCCACGAGTTCGGCGGTTCGGGCACGCGCGAGGCGGGGTCGGGGTGAGGATCTAGGGGAGTTGCCCCGGGTGCGTGGCTGCGTCGGCCGGGGTCGCGGACCGGTAATCAGGACGGATAGGACCCTCGGGATGCGGATGCGAATCGGTGTTGTGGCGGGAGTGTTCGGGATGGCGGCGGTGTTGGGGGCAGCGCCGGTGGCGGGGGCGACGGTGACGCGGGTCGCGATGTACCCGGGGATCAATTTCGGGCTGGCGACCAACTACGGGACCGGGTGCACCTACACGGCGCGCGCGGCGGTGACCGACGTGTCGCAGCCCGTGGTCTTCTACGACAACGGCGTGCCGTTCGCGGCGGTGCGCCCGTCCGGCGGCACCGCGCTGACCGACTGGGTGCCCGCGACGGAGGGCCCGCACACGATCAGCGCGGTGCAGGCACCCGACGACCAGATCGTCGCGAGCGTGGACGTGCGTGTCGGCCACGGCGTGCATCTGGGCTACGGCTGCAACGTCTTCGGCGGCTGACCCGGCCTACACCAGGTGAAGCCGGTTGGCACGCGCGTACCGGGGTGGCGGCGGCGTGTCCGGAGCGGCCCGTCCCACCCGGTGGCCGCGGCCCCGAAACAGAGCTACCATCAGCGCATTCGAGCGCCCGCCGAGGGGCGAGTGATGCCGGACCCCGCTCGGGCAGGCGGTCACCGCCGCCCGTCGTGGCGCGTTGGCAGCGAGGGTGTGCGCATGATCCGGGTCGAACTCGATCTCCGTTCCGACCGGCCGAATCCCCGGTGGCGGCTGTCCTCCGGCGACGAGGCGCAGCTGCACGGCCTGATCGCCGCGGCACCGCGGGCGGCCGCTGGTCCCGGCGAAAACGACAGCGAATACCAGGGTTTCATCGCTCAGCTGTCGGAAGCGGAAACCCTGCGGGTGCACCGCGGCGTGATCGAGATCGAGCGCGGCGGCGATCGCACCTATCGCACCGATGCCGACCGCGCGGTCGAGCGGTGGCTGCTGGCGACTGGACGGCCCTCGCTCGGACCGTGCGACTATCAGACCGTCGTCGCCGCACTGTGGGCATAGCGCACCGCCCATGACATCTGTCATGGCACAGTCGTGATGGTTGACAGATCTGTCGGCTCCCCGGCGTCCGTAGCGTCAATTCACGTAGCGCACCGCCGAATACGCCGCCGAGGAGCACTCCGATGACCATCACCACCGAGACCACCGAAATCACCGAGCCCACCGGCGCCGCCGCGCCGATCAGCCACGCGCGCCTGCTCGCGCCGATCGCCCGCGATATCGCCGTTCCGGTCGGCGCCTACTTCTTGCTGCACGCGCTGGGCTACAGCGATTTCGCCGGGCTGCTCGCCGGCACCGTGCTGTCCGGGGCGATGCTGCTCACCGAGGCGATCCGGCACCGCAAGCTGGAGGTGTTCCCCGCAATCCTGTTGGGCGTGTTCGCTTTCGGTCTCGTCACGTCACTGATCAGCGGTGACCCGAGGATGATGATCGTGAAGGATTCCGTGGGCACGCTGCTGGTCGGTCTCGCCTTTCTGATCAGCGCCGTGGTCGGCAAGCCGCTGACCTATCTCGCGGCGCGCAAGGCCGCTGTCGCCGGTGGTCCGGCACGCGTGGCCGCACTCGAACAGGTCTACCGCGACAACGCCGCCAAGCGCCGGATGTTCGCCACCCTGGCCGTGCTGTGGGGCGCCGGTCTGGTGGCCGAGGCCGCGATCCGCGCGGTGCTCGCCTACCAGCTGCCGATCCCGACCATGGCCTGGCTCTCGCCGGTGCTGATGATCGCGGTGGTCGTGCCGCTGCTGGCGGCCACGATCGCCCTGCGCAAGCGGGCCGATCGCGCCTGAGCTCCGCGTACCGCGAGGCCCGGTCCGTCCCGGACCGGGCCCGCGTCGTGATCTCGGCCACCGTGCCCGCACGGGTAGTGTCGGTTTCGTCGAGTTTGCCACCCAACGGGAATGGAGAAAGCTGTGCAGATCCAGGTCAATACCGGAAGCGGCATCCACGGCGGCGCCAGCCTGATCGAGCGGGCCGAGGCCGAAATCGCCTCGGTGCTCGACCGTTTCAGCGCGCAGCTGACGCGGGTCGAGGCGCATCTCACCGATCAGAACGGCGCGAAGGGCGGACCGGACGACAAGCAGTGCGTGCTGGAGGCGCGCCCGAACGGTCAACCGCCGGTGGCGGTCACCCATCGGGCGGCGTCGGTCGAGGAGGCGTACACCGGAGCGGCCGAGAGCATGGCGCATCTGCTGGACAGTCGGTTCGGCAGGCTGCACCACACCAAGGGCGGGGAGTCGATCCGGCACATGGCGCCGGAATAGGCAGTGGTGCTCGTCAGGCCCCGGTGGTGGAGCCGGGGCGCACGATCATCAGCACGGTGACGACCACCCACAGCACGTTGAAGATGCCGGTGTCCATGCCGAGGCGTCGGATCAGTGCCGGGGTCGTGGCGGGCAGATCGGCGAGGATCTTGTGCTGACCGGGCAGGATCAGCATCGCGAGCACGCCGGCGGCGGCCGCGGTGAGGCCGATCGAGACGATGAGCCACTTGTCGGTGAGCACGCCGAGGCTCAACGCGGTGAGTGCGCCGAAGGTGGGCACCAGGATGCCGATGTAGGCGTAGACCCGGCAGATGCGGTGCAGCGTCGCCAGCACGGCGGGGTCGCGATCGTTGGTGGGGGCGGCGAGCGCGCGGCGGGTGGTGGGCGCGAACATGCTCGCCGCGACCGTGACCGGCCCGACGGCGATGATCACGGCCAGCACATGGACCGAAAGCAGGAACTTCGTCACAGCCGCGAGACTAAGTGATCATCTGCCCGGAGCGAAATAGGCGAAACGGCCATACGCCGGTCGATTCTCGCCAATGGCTCTGACATCGGGGTTTATCGAAGAAGTACTGCTCATGGCTATTGGCTGGAATCCGGGTGCACCCTATTCTGAAGCCATGCATGTCGTAGCGGTCCTGGCGCTGGACAAGGTCATTCCATCCGACCTCGCGACGCCGGTCGACGTGTTCGGCGGCGCCCGCCTGCCCGACGGCCGCGCGGCGTACCGGGTGCGCGTGTGCGGCCTCACCTCGACCGTCGACGCGGGCGCGTTCACACTGCACGCGCCCTACGATCTGGCCGCCCTGGCCGAGGCCGACACCATCATCGTGCCCGGCCGGGCCGAGCCCGAGCGCCCCGTGCCCGAAGAGGTGCTCGACGCACTGCGCCGGGCCGCGGCCGCGGGTACCAGGATCGCTTCTATCTGCGTGGGCGCGTTCGTGCTCGCCGCCACCGGCTTGCTCGACGGGCAGCGCGCGACCACCCACTGGATCGCCGCGACGCAGTTCGCCGCCCGGTTTCCCGAGATCGATCTCGACCCGGACGTGCTCTACGTGGACAACGGCCAAATCCTCACCTCGGCAGGCGCCGCGGCGGGAATCGACCTGTGCCTGCACATGATTCGACGCGATCACGGATCGGCGGTGGCCGCCGACACCGCCCGGCTCTCGGTGGTGCCGCTGGAACGTGAAGGGGGACAGGCGCAATTCATCGTGCACGACCAGCCGCCCACCCCGCGCGGGTGCTCGCTCGAGCCGGTGATGCAGTGGATGCGGGACAATTCCGCGAAGGATCTGACCCTCGACGACA
The DNA here is from genome assembly GCF_011801125.1 of Nocardia brasiliensis. Taxonomy (NCBI): domain Bacteria; kingdom Bacillati; phylum Actinomycetota; class Actinomycetes; order Mycobacteriales; family Nocardiaceae; genus Nocardia; species Nocardia brasiliensis. The sequence goes on along the minus strand of NZ_CP046171.1, from coordinate 6,188,114 downwards.
TCGCCGCGCACGCCAAGCTCAGCACCCGCACGCTCAACCGGCACTTCCGTGAGCAGGTCGGCACCACACCGCTGCAATGGTTGCTGCGGGCCAGGATTCGGCAGGCGCAGTATCTGCTGGAGTCCACCGGACATCCCGTGGATCGGATCGCGGGGCAGGTCGGTTTCGGCTCACCGACCGCGTTCCGCGACCGGTTCAAGCGGGTGGTCGGCACCACTCCGCAGAGCTATCGTGCGGCGTTCCACGGGTCCGGCGTCGGCAACTGACCAGGGGTGGATGGATGTCACGTCAAACCGGAGCTTTGTTCTCCGTTTCTCGGTAGGATCGCTGCGTTGCATCCTGATCCACCATCGAGGCAAGGGCAGGTTCATGACTGACAATGACGCATCGTCCGGGCTCGACCCGGCAAGCATTGATTTCGAGCAGGCGTATCAGAGCGGAACGCTCGTCGAGGGCGAGGTGATGGACCGGCTGCCCTGGGAGATCGATCGCCCGCAGCCGCTGCTCGTGGAGTTCGAGCGCACCGGCCGGATCTCCGGCGATGTGCTCGACATCGGTTGCGGCCCAGGGGATACCGCCATCTATCTGGCGGGTCTCGGCTACCGGGTGACCGGCCTGGACTTCGCGCCGACCGCGATCGAGAAGGCTCGCGCGCGGGCCGCCGAGCGCGGGGTGACGGTGGATTTCGCCGTCGCCGACGCCACCGAGCTCAGCGGCTACGACAACCGGTTCGACACCGTGGTGAGCAGCGCGCTCGCCCACTGTCTCGACCCCGAACAGCGCACATCGCATGTGGCAGCGCTGCATCGGGTGATGCGGCCCGGTGCGCGGCTGTTCCAGCTCTGTTTCTCGGAGGGACCGCACAGCGCGAACTACGCGCCCTTCGCGATCGGTGACGACGAGCTGCGCGCGGCGTTCGCGGTGCCGGACTGGCGGCTCACCGAGTTGCGGCCCGGCAAGCTGACCGCGATCAAACCGCCGCCCGTGTTCGCGCGCATGCTGCAGGGCGGCGGGGTGCCGCTGGATCTGGATCCGGACGGTCACCTGTTGCTCGGGGTCTGGGTGCTGGAAGCGGAACGGGTCTGACCGATTAATTTCCTCGCGCGGCTCCGTCGGAACAGAGGACACACACTACCGATCCAGGAGTTGCGCGATGCGAAAGATCACCGCAGGGCTGTTCATGTCACTCGACGGCGTCATTCAGGACCCGCAGGACTGGCATTTCCCCTACTTCAACGACGAGATGGGCGTTGCGGTCAACGCCCAGCTCGGCACCGCCGACACCCTGCTGCTCGGGCGCAAGACCTACGACGGTTTCGCGGGCGCCTGGCCCGAGCGGGAGGCGGCGGGCGGGGAGGACGCGTCGTTCGCGAAGGTGCTCGGTGACGCGCGCAAGGTCGTCGTCTCGCATCAGGACCTGGAGTTCACCTGGCGCAATTCCGAGCTGTTGCAGGGTGAGCTGATCGAGGGCGTGACCGCGCTGAAGCAGGAGCCCGGCGGTGATATCGGCATGAGCGGCTCGGTCTCGGTCGTGCTCCAGCTGCTCGACGCCGGCCTGCTGGATGAGCTGCACCTGCTGGTGCACCCGATCGTCGTCGGCAAGGGCGATCGGCTGTTCCCGGACCGGGAATCGACGTTGCCGCTGCGGCTGCTCTCCTCGCAGACGTTCGAGACCGGCGTGCTCAACCTGATCTACACCCGCGACGAGGCCGCGGGCACGGCCACCTACGAGGACGCGAAAGTGCATCTGCCCGAGGCGGATCGGTAACCGACTCGGCGCCGAAGATCGCGGCGGCGGTGCGCCGTGCCGCCCGGGTCGGTCGAGAAGTGTCAGGTGGTCAGCGCTTTCGCGACGATGCCGCCTGTGATCGCCTTTGTCAGGTAGTGCGTGGAGTCGTGCGGGCTCGCGCCGTTGTCCAGCGGTTCCTCGGTGATCGGCACGACGCCGGCACCGGGGAACGGGGGGAAGAAGGGGGCGAGATCGAGATGCGCGGCGACCAGATCGTCGCGGTCCACCAGATTGTGCCAGTCGGCAACGCATTTGGGGACCGTGGTCGGCTGCGGGCGCAATCGGTCGTAGATGACGGTGCGCAGGCCGAGCGGGGAACCCATGGTCAGCAGGGTGACATCCTGGTCGACGCGATGCAGCGCCTCGTAGGCGACGACGGAGCCGAGCGAATGCGCGATGACGAGCTCGGTCTCCGGCCCCACCTGCGCGAGTACCTGCTGCTGGGCGTACTCGCGCACGTTCTCGTCGGTGAAGTACCTGACCACCTGTGACAGCGCGCGCACCACGAACTTCTCGGCGAGCCCGATGCCGAACGGCGCGAACCAGCGCAGCCGCACCAGGGCGTTGAGTGCCGGGCGCAGTGCGGCTTTGGCGCCCTGCGGCTTGGCCTCCGGTGGCACCACCGCGGCGAGGCGCTGTGCGGTCAGCCGGTCGCGTTGGTCGCCCGCGTGCTCGGCGGCGGTCGTCAACCACAGCTCGGCGAGCTGTTCCATCAGTTCCAGTTGTTCGTCGTCGAGGTCGCCGACGGCCTCGCCCTGCGCCCCCTTCGCCAGGAATTGATTGCCGTAGAACGCCATCCTGGTCGAGATGTCGCCCGGTGATCCGTTGCGCCATAGCCGATCTGCGAGTTCGAGGTCGCCGTGGTTGCGCACCCCGCCCGCGATGGCGGGCAGCCACTGGGCCTCCAACGTGTCGGCCGACCCCTGCTCCTGAGCGATGCCGTGTACGAGGACGATTGTTGCCAACGTCCCTCCCCTTTCCTCCGGCCGTCCGGCCTGCGACGTTGTCCGCGGCTATTGTCCCGCATGCGCGGACGGGTCGCCCAGCTCTCGCGTCCCCCGGCTCAGTTCTCGCGCCATTTGATCGAGCAGCCCATGCTCGGCCGGTGCGGTTCCGGCACCGGCACGGCATCCAGTACCGCTTCGATGGCGGCTCGTAACGCATTGCCGGTCACCGGTTTTCCGTTGCCCGGCGTGGATTCGTCGAGCGCGCCGCGATAGGCGAGGGTGAGGTTCGCGTCGTAGAGAAAGAAGTCGGGCGTGCACGCGGCGTGGAAGGCGCGGCCGACCTGCTGGGTCGCATCGATGAGGTAGGGAAAGGTCCACCCCGCGCGAATCGCTTGGTCGCGCAAGCCGATCGGGGCGTCGTCGGGGGAGCGGCCGACATCGTTGCTGCAGATCGCCACGGTGGGCATGGGTAGCGAGTCGACCACCTCGCCGAGCACCGCTTCGACATGTTTGACGTATGGACAGTGGTTGGCGGCGAACACGACCAGCAGGCCGGGGCCGTCCACGAAATCCGCGCGGCGGTGCACGCGCTGATCGAGATCGGGCAGCGCGAAATCCGGTGCGGGCGTGCCGAGGGGGACCATGCTGGATGCGAGCGCCATGCCGGCGATGCCTTCCGTCGGGATCGAAGACGCCCCGAGCATAATCCGGCCCCCACGAACGCGCCGGAATTCGGCGCCCTCGATTACCGGGTCAACTCGCCAGATCGGACGGGTCGGTGTTCGCGCCGCACAGTACGACGCAGACCTTTTCGCCGGGTTCGGGGGTGAAGGCGGGTGGGTGGGTGTCAGCGCGCAGGGCGGCGAGGGCGGTGGCCGCGCCGTATTCGACGGCGAGGCGGCGTTCTTCCCAGAGGCCGCGGCGGGTCGCGATGATGTCGGCGTCGTCGACCAGGACCGAGTCGACTCGGTAGTGCTGGGCGGCGTACAGGGCCAGCTCGGTGGCGCGCCGCGCGCCGAGCGAGTCGGCGGCGATCGAATCGATCGACACGTCGACCAGCCTGCCCGCCTCGACGGCGGCGTGGAACGCACGGCACGCGCGCGGCTCGACGGCCACCGTGCGCACCCCGTAATGGTCTGCGGCGGTGGCGATCCCGGCGAACAGTCCGCCACCGCCGACCGCGACCACGACGGTGTCGAGATCGGGCATGCGCTGGTGGATCTCGGTCATGAGGGTGCCCGCGCCCGCGGCGATCAACGGGTGGTCGTAGGCGTGGGAGAGCAGCGCGCCGGTCGCGGCCGCGAATTCCTGGCTGGCCGCCAGCGCGTCCGCGTACTGCGTGCCGATCAGATTGACCTCGGCGCCATAGGAATGCAGCCGTCGCACCTTCACCTCCGGCGCGGTGGCAGGCAGGAACACCGTGGCCTCGATGCCCAGTGTCCGCGCCGCCCAGGCACAGGCGAGCCCGGCATTGCCACCGGAGGCGATCGTCACGCCCGCCGCGGGCAGGGTGCCGTTCTCCTGATGCGCCAGTAGGAAATTGAGGGCGCCACGCGCCTTGAAGCTGCCGGTGTGTTGGAGCAGTTCCAGCGCGAACCAGAGGTTGTCCCCGGCGGGTGCGAGGGTGATCGGTCGCACCCGGCCCGCCACTCGCTCGACGGCGGCCTTGATATCGGTGTGGCCGAGTTCCATTGCGCTCCTCAGTGTTCGCGGCGGTGCGGTGCGAACTCCAGGGTAAGCAGTGCGGCGGCCGCGATGAGCACCTCGCGCCAGCGGATCAGCACGTACCGCTGATCCGACAGGGCGTGGAACTTGCGCAGGAATCGGTACAGCGACTCCAGCCGGATGAGCGGGTCACCCAGGTGCACGAGCACATAGATCAGCTTCGCGGTGCGCGACTTCTGCTTGTCGGCGAACAACTCGGGAAAAGGCGCGAACGCCAACGAGATCCGATTGATGCCGTGCTCGCGCGCGTAGTCGACCAGATCGATGATCATCCGCTCGTCCAGGCCGTTCGGGGCGCCCTTGCGCCGCCACGGCACGTCGAGGCTGAGCTCGCGACCGCGCCCGGAGATGCCGTAGCGCTGGAAGCCCGAGACCGTTCCGTCCGCGTCTTTGGCCATGACCACCAGCATGTTCGGGTTCCGGCCGTCCAGCAGGTGATCGAGGATCATCGAGAAGCCGCGGGTCTGCCTGCCCTTGCCCCACTCGTCGACGATGCCGAGCAGATCCGTGCGCTGCGCGTCGGTCAGCGCCGACTCGTCCACGATCTCGGTGGTGACGCCGAAATTGCGGGTGCGGCTGACGGCTTGGCGCAGGTTGCGGAAGTGCCTGCCGACCATCGCGAAATCGTCGACGTCGATCACCACGTCGCGCCCGATCGGAACGGCGTGCAGCCCACGGTGTTCCAGTGCCCGGATGCGCCACAGCTCGGCCAGTTCGGGGCTGGCGCCGAGCACGGCGATGCGCCAGCCCTGATTGAGCGCGAACTCGGAGAACTCGGTGAGCAACGCGGGGAAGGCGGCGCGGTCGCCGATCGGATCGCCCGCGACCACCGCGATGCCGAAGCGGGCGCGGTAGCCGATGCCCGCGGTCGAATCCGCGTTGAAGAAGTAGGTTTTCGAGGAGTGCAGCGCGAACGGGGCGAGCGGGTCGCGCTCGGTCCGGCCGACGAGTTCGGCGACGCGATAGAGCTGTTCGGGCTGCGGCCTGCTCGACTGCGGCAGCACCAGCAGGAAGCCGCTCGAGGCGAGCAGCACGAAGCCGTAGCCGGGATGCTCCGCGCGGTAGGCGAGATGGGCGAGGGCAAGCACGAGCAGCGCGACCGTGAAGTGGGCCAGCGTGATCGGCCTGCGCAGGTGCAGCCCGCGGGCGACGAAGAGACCGGCCACCGAGACGGCGACGAACCACGCGTGATCGGTGCCGTGATTGGCGGCCTGATGTGCCTCGTAGACCAGCAGCACGCTGAGCACCAGGGCCAGGCCGATGAGTACCGGGCGAACCGAGGAATCCGCGGGGAAAGCGGCCTGCCGGTATCCGATCCGCGTCGCGATATGCGGGGCCGCGGCGGCCGCGGCGCGTTCCTCGCTCACATCCACACCAGCTTCGCCATGTGGTCCTCCCGATGATCGCCTACCGAACAACATTAAGCGGAACCGGCGGTAACGGGGAATGCGGGTCTCGAAAACCGGCCGGTCGGTCGCGTGACGGCACGATCCAGCGGGTGCTGGGGCCGGAACCGACCCCAGTCGAAACATAGGATGATTCGGTCTTATTCCGCGGCGAGCGAACTCCGGAGCAGGCTCAGCAGATCGTGCAGGTGACGCTGGTAGGCGTCCTCGCGGTACACCGGGACGTCCCGCATGGTGAAACCGTGTGGCGCGTCGGGGTAGAGGACTGAGGTGTAGCGCGTGCCCGCCGCGTCGAGCGCCTGTTCGAGGCGGGCGATCTGCTCGGGCGGCATGGACGAATCGTGATCGGCGTGCCCCACGTACACCCGCGCGGTGATCCCCGCCGCCGCGAAGTGCGGGCTGTCGGGCTGGTCCTCGGCGGCCAGATTGCCCCCGTGGAAGCTGGCGGCGGCGGCGATCCGGTCACCGAACGCGGCGGCGGTGCGCAGCGCGAGCCTGCCGCCCATGCAGTAGCCGGTGGTGGCCACCGGGCCCGGCGTCACCGTCGGGGCGGCCGCGAGCCAGTCCAGGTAGTGCCGCGCATCCTCGATGGCGCCGTCCGGGGTGAGCGCTTCGCGGATCGGCGCCAGTTCGGCGAAGAACTTCGCGCCGGCGTCCGGCTCGGTGAAGTCGGGCATGGGCAGCACGGGCGCCCGGCCGGAGCGGTAGAAGATGTTCGGCGCGAGGACGCTGAACCCTTGCGCCGCAATGGTCTCCACCAGTTCACGCAGATACGGGCGCAGGCCGAACGCGTCCATGTAGAGCAGCACACCGGGGTGGCGGGCGCCGTCGTCGGGGTGCGCGAAGTAGGCGTCGGCGGTGCCGTCGGGGAGCGGAATATCGATGGCCTGAAAAGCCACAGGGGAAGTCACCGAAGCAAGTCTACGGAGGAATGACGGCATCGGCCGAGCATGTCATTACCCAGGCAAATTACTGCGGGAATCAGCAATTTCGGGCGTGTACACGCTCCATTCGACGCCGGAGTTGACATGCTCTCTAGTCGATGCCGTGTGCGGCTCCCGAGTGGTCACGTTTCACCGGCCCCGCAGGGTCCGCGCGATTACGGCAGCGTGTTCGATCGCCGATCCGTACCAATCGCCTGGTGAATGGGCGCGACGAGAGGTTTGACTCGTGAAATTGAGCTGGCTGGGGGTTCCGGCGCTGGTCGCCGTTGCGGTGGCGGGGTGCTCCGACGACAAGTCGGCGAGCCCGGAATCGACCTCGTCGAGTGCTGCGGCGTCCTCGAGTTCCGATTCCCCCGCCCCCGATTCGAACAATGGCGACGAAGCGGGCGGGACGCGGATCGCGCTCGGCGAGACGAAAAAGGTCCCCATTCCCGCCGACGCGGTGATGGATATCCGGGTGCCCGCGGACTGGGGCGCGGCCGCTAATACGTTGCGCTGCACGGCCGTGGACAGTTCTGGGCGGAACGAAGATCTTCGGTCCAGCGACATGAAAAAGACCGAAACGGTCGGCGGCAAGGACTGGGTGACGGTCTGGACGTTTTCCTCCGCTCCCGCCGGTGAGGTGACCGTCGGATGCAGCGACCCGGAGTCGAGTATCGCGGCCGCCCACCCCGCCCCGTTCGTCCGGGTGGTCCCGCGCGGGGTGTTCCCGGTGCCGCCGCAGCGCTGACCGCGTTCGGTGCGGGCGCGAGCGCCCGCGGAATCGCGGTAGCGTCGGGTCATGGACGCGGACGGGTATCGGGAACGACCGTCGCGGTTCGGAGCGGCCGTGGCGTGGACCCGCACGGTGACCGATCGGGACGCGGCCGTGCCGGTGCTGCCGGACGGCTGCATGGACCTGCTGTGGGTGGATGGACGGCTGATCGTGGCGGGCCCAGATACCCGGGCTTTCCGACCTGTGGTCGCCACCGGTACCCGATATGCGGGGCTGCGTTTTTCGCCGGGCACCGCCCCGGCCCTGTTGGGCGTGCCCGCCGCGGAATTGCGCGATCAGCGCGTCGAATTGGATCAGCTGTGGTCCGCCGCCGAGGTGCGGCGGCTGACCGCGCGGCTGGCCGCGGCCACGGACCCGCTGGCCGCCATGGAGGCGCTGGTCCAGCGGCGCGCGGCCGCGGTGGCGCCGCCCGATCCGGTGCTCCGGCGAATCGTGGCGGCGCTGGACGCGGGCTGGTCGGTCGGGGCGACCGCGGCGGCGGTGGGGCTCAATGCCCGGCTGCTGCATCGGCGTTCGCTCGCCGCCTTCGGCTACGGTCCCAAGACCCTGGCGCGGGTGCTGCGCCTGCAGCGGGCGCTGGCGCAGGCCCGCGCGGGAGTGTCGTTCGCCGCGACCGCCATCGGCGCGGGGTACGCCGATCAGGCGCACCTGGCGCGCGAGGTCCGCGACCTCACCGGAATGCCGTTGGGGCAGGTGCTGATTCGATCGGGCACCGCCCCGGACACCGTGGCCGCGGCAGGCTGAGCCGCGTCAGTCGGTGGCGAGCGTGGCGTACAGGTCGATGTTGTTGCCGTCTGGATCCTGCACGACCGCGTAGCGCTGGCCCCAGAACGCGTCCCACGGCTTCAGCTCGCCGTGGTAGCCCGCGTCGACGAGTTCGGTGTAGACCGAGTCCACTTCGGCGGGGTTCGTGCAGCGGAAGGCCAGGCTGATCCGGCCCGCGCTCGCCGGGGGAGTCCAGGCGCTGTGGAAGGACGCGATGGTGGCTTCGGTGTCCAGAGCCAACCGCAGCCCGTTCGGCAGGGCGGCCTCGGCATGCGGCGCCTGTTCGGAGTCTTCGGGAAAGTCGAGGCCGAGTCGGCGATAGAACGCGATGGAAGCGCTCATATCGGTGACGACAAGGCCGACGACGTCGAGTTGAGGAGTCATACCCGAACGGTAGCCAGCCGCCGTCACTGCGGTCTTGAACGAATCGGACAGCGCGGCCGGGCGTCAGCGGGCCGGCGCGGGCACCAGCTCGGCGATCAGGTTCTCCACCAGGATTCGGATCCGGTCACGGATGGTGCGCACCACGTCGATGGTCTGCTCGGACGGGTCCGGCAGGACCCAGTCGCGGTAGCTGATGCCGGGAAAGAACGGGCAGGCGTCCCCGCAGCCCATGGTGACCACCACGTCGGAGATGCCCACGGCGTCCATGGTGAGCAGCTTGGGGGTGCGGTCGGAGATATCGATGCCGACTTCGGCCATCGCCGCGACCGCGACCGGATTGAGCGCGGCGGCCGGGGCGCTGCCCGCGGTCCGGACCTCGATGCGGTCTTCGGCCAGCGCGTTGAGAAACCCTGCGGCCATCTGCGATCTGCCTGCGTTGTGCACGCAGATGAACAGCACGCTGGGCTTGTGCGACATAGAGGCGCCTTTCGGGTGAGCTGAGCTAGGAGTGTGCTGTGCCGCGGACCGGTCGTCCGGCACAGTGTGGCCGAAACGCTGTCGAAGCGTACGGGATACGTATACCAGCGTGGCGAAGATCGTTACCGCGCACCGGGCCACCGCCTGCCGCGGTCGGCGCACGACGCAGGTCAGGGCATCGAAGTCGTTGATACACAGCAACAATCGGCGTGCACGTGGGCCGCGCACCGTACTGGACGGTTCTGTGTGCGCGGTGCGATATCGGGCAAATGTCGGATGCCGAGACGTGTTGGCGGCCAACGTGTCGACCCGACGAATCGGACCGGTCGGTACTCGAACGACGCGGGCCGCGCTGTCGGGTGACAGCGCGGCCCGCGCGATGGGAGCGATGAAAACCGTTGTCGTACAACGGCGAAACGGAACTACTCGGCGGTATCTCAGATCGGCCGGAAGTCGATCATCTTGCGCAGCCGCTGCCGGTCGCGTTCCAGCCTGCGGGCCTCGAAGGCGATCGGGAAGTAGCGCACCCGCTCCGGCAGCAGCGGGATCATGCGTGCGATCATCCAGCCGAGCGCGCGCAGCTTGCGCTCGTCGGCGGCGGTCCAGGTGAGTCCGAGCTTGTCGCGCGCCACCTCGGGCGTGGTACCGACCGTCACGAAGTACTGCATCCTGCCGATCGGGGCGACCGCCAGCCGCCAGATCGGCGCGAAGACCCGTGGCAACTGCTTCGGCGGGGCGACCGAGCGGATCACGCGCAGATAGTCGCGCGCGGTGTCGGTGGCCTCGAGGTGATTGGCCACCTGGTCGGCGAAGAACTTCTCGAATTCGGTGTAGCTGGCCGGAATCTCCTTGGGCGCCACCGAGAAGTTGCGCATCAGCTGCACCATCTCCTGGTAGACGTCCTCCTTCTCCGCGGCCGTGAGCGGGTTGCGGGCGAAGTATCTGGCGTTCTCGGCGAAGGCGAAGGTGCCGGTGTGCAGCACCCATGCCCACGGCCCCGAGGTCAGTGCCTTGTGTCGGACGCCGTTCGCGTCGGTGGTGTTGAGCGAGGCGTGCATGGTGCGCAGCCGGTCCGCCTCGGCGATCGCCTCCTCGCCGCCGTAGATCCACATCATCACCGACGCGATGCTGCGCACCGCGCGGCCCATCGGATCGGTGCGAAAGGTGGAGTGTTCGTCCACGACGGCCGAGATGGTCGGCTCCATCGTCTGCAGCAGGAAGGCCGAGCCCGCGGTCAGCGAGAAGGTGATCAGGCCGGTCTCGTCCCACAGTCGATTGCCCGGCGCGAAGGGGCGGCGGGACGGCAGTGTCCGTGGGCGGCCGGTGTCGAGGGCGGCGGATGCGGTCATCGTGATCTCCCTTGATCAACAACATTCAGACGATGAGATAAATAGACTAACATTCTCTCATCATCTTCGTCGGTGTGCGACCTAGGCTGGGTTGCTATGACGAGCGAGTGGCGCAGCCGCCAAGGGCGCATCGGGGTGCTCACCGGGGCGGGGATCTCGACCGACTCCGGCATCCCCGACTTCCGTGGCCCGCGCGGTGTATGGACCGAAGACCCGATCGCAGAACTGCTTTCGACATACGACAGCTACTTGGCCGACCCCGAACTGCGCAGGCGGTCGTGGCTGGCGCGCCGGGACAACCCCGCCTGGCAGGCCGAGCCCAATGCCGCGCACAAGGCCCTCGCCGACTTGGCGCGGGCGGGGCGCGCGGTCACTGTCATCACGCAGAACATCGACCGTCTGCACCAGCGCGGCGGCTCCGCGCCGGACCGCGTGGTCGAGATTCACGGCAACATGTTCGAGGTGGTCTGCGTCGAATGCGAGTACCGGGCCACGATGGCCGAGACCCTGGACCGGGTGGCGGCCGGCGAGCCCGACCCGCCGTGCCCGGCCTGCGGCGGGGTGCTGAAAGCGGCCATCATCATGTTCGGCCAACAGCTCGACCCCCGCGCCATGACCAAGGCCGCGCTCGCCGCGCAAACCAGCGACATCTTCCTCGCGATCGGCACCTCGCTACAGGTAGAGCCCGCGGCCTCGCTATGCGCCGTAGCCGTCCGCGCCGGCGCCGACCTGATCATCGTCAACGCCGAACCAACCCCCTACGACCCCCTGGCAACCGAGGTCATCCGAGAACCCATCGGCACCGCCATCCCCCGCCTGGTAGCCGAAATCATCTCGGCGGCTGGGGGATTGGGTTAGAGGGGGCCGAGGACTCGGGTTAGGTAGGGGTTGGTGAAGCGGCCCTTGGGGTCCAGGCGGCGGCGGACTTCGGTGAAGCGGTCCCAGTCGGGGTAGCGGTCGCGCAGTGTGTCGGCGGTTTGGAAGTGTCGTTTGCCCCAGTGCGGCCTGCCGTTGTACTTGTCGAAAATCGCTTCGCAGGCACGGAAATACGGCTCGTAGGGCATGCCGCGGTACTGGTGCACCGCGATGTAGCAGGTTTCGCGCCCGCCCGCGGGGGAGAGGAAGGCGTCGTCGGGGGCGACCCAGCGCACCTCGATCGGCATCGGGGTCTCGAAATTCGCGGACAGCGCCTTGATCTCGCGGATTGCCGCGACCGAATGCTCGCGCGGGATCGCGTACTCCATCTCGGTGAAGCGGACCAGCCGCGGCGAGGCGAACACTCGATAGGACCGGTCGACCTGACGGCGGTAGCTGCCCGCGTAGGCGGCGCCGCGATGGATCCACGGCACCAGCCGCGGCTGCAGGCGACCCAGCTTGCACAGCGTGTCGAAGGCGTAGTTGGACATCAGGATGTCGGCGAACCAGTCGACGGCCTTGCCGCGCGGTTGTTCGGCCAGCTCGACCGGATTGTTGCGCTTGGTCAACGCCAGCGCGCTGTGCGCGAACATGTAGAACTCGAAGTGCTGGTTGCCGTCGACATACGAATCAAGGTCCGCGAGTACGTCTTCCAGCGGAATCGGTCGTTCGACGCCCTCGAGCACGAACGAGGGGACCAGCTGCAACGTCACCGCGGTGATCACGCCGAGCGCGCCGACGCTGACCCTGGCCGCCCGCCAGGCTTCCGGGTCGGTCTCGGCGTTCAGCTCGACCACGCTGCCGTCGGCGAGCATGAGTTCGATGGAATGCAGTGCGGCCGAGAGGTTCTGCAGCGTCGCGCCGGTGCCGTGGGTGCCGGTCGCGGTGGCGCCCGCGACGGTCTGGACGTCGATGTCACCCAGGTTGGGAAACGCGAGGCCGTGCCCGTGCAACGCCTCGCTCACCGTCTTCAGGGTGGCGCCCGCCTCGACCCGCACCCGCCCGGTGGCGCGGTCCACGTCGAGGACGCGGTCGAACTTCGACAGATCGAGCAGCACGCCGTCGGTGAGCACGGTGTCGGTGAACGAGTGCCCGGCCCCGGCGACGCGGACCGTCTGCCCGGCGTCGCCGGCGCGGCCGAGGATCTCGGCGAGGTCGGCGGTGCTCCGCGGCGCGGTCACGGTTGCCGGTGTGCACTGCTGATCGCCAGCCCAGTTCACCCACGAGTTGGTCATGCGACCAACTTTAGGGGATAGCCCTCTGATGTGGGGATCGATTACGTAGTTGTTACCTCTTGCGGCCGGTGCACGCGCCCTTGGCCTGCTCGACCTCGACGTCGGTGAGCGGCGGCACGAGCAGCTGCTGGCGCGGGGTGCTGTCGGCGCGCACGCCGTTCAACGCGATCGCCATATAGCGTTGCCAGACATCGGGATTGACCGGCCGGGAGAACTCGGCGATGCCGTCGACCATGTGGATCAGCGCGAAGAAGTCCGAGGGTTCGACGCCGGGGGCGAGCGCGCCCGCCTCGCGGGCTCGGTCCACGATGGCCGTCACGGTCGGCTTGATCCGGTCGCGCACGACCACGAACCGATCGATGTTGTCCTCTTCCAGTTGCAGCATCACCGAACTGAAGCCGCGGTTCACCGCCATGTGCCTGCACGCGTACTCGAAGAACTCGACCAGGCCGAACCAGGGGTCGGCGTGCCGGTGGGCCGCGTCGGCCGCCTCGGCGAACTCCCGCAGGTTCTGCTCGAAGACCTCGGTGATGAGGTCCTTCTTGTTGGCGAAGCGGCGGTAGACCGTGCCGACGCCGACGCCCGCGCGTTCGGCGACGTCGTCGAGGGTGATCTCGAGTCCGTGGTCGGCGAATAGTTCGCGCGCGGCGGCGATGATCCGCTGCTGATTGCGCGCGGCATCGGCACGCAGGCGGCGGGGCGGAGAGACTGCCGTGGCGTGATTCACACCCACATCCTAACAAGTATCGGGATTAAGCGGAGGCGATCTCTCCGTTATGGTGGTAGCTTTTCCAGGGTAACCGGAGATGCAAACTCCGGATCAGTACTCGAGACAAAGGGGACACATGACTACCACGTTCGACCGTGGGGCACCCGCCCCCGCGAAATCAGACCAGGGCCGTCGCGGCTCGCACGCCCTGCGCTGGTGGGTGCTCGCCACACTCGGCGTGGCACAGCTCATGGTGGTGCTCGACGCCACCGTCGTGAACATCGCACTTCCCGCCGCACAGCAAGACCTCGGCTTCTCCGACGGCGACCGGCAGTGGGTCGTCACCGGATACGCGCTCGCGTTCGGCAGCCTGCTGCTGCTCGGCGGCCGCCTCAGCGACCTGTTCGGGCGGCGCAACACCTTCATCATCGGCCTGATCGGTTTCGCGGGCGCCTCCGCCATCGGCGGCGCGGCAACCAGCTTCGAAATGCTGGTCGCCGCCCGCGTCGGGCAAGGCGTCTTCGGTGCGCTGCTGGCACCCGCCGCGCTCTCGCTGCTCACGGTGACCTTCACCGAACCCGCCGAACGAGCCAAGGCCTTCGGCATCTTCGGCGCGGTCGCCGGTGCGGGCGGCGCGATCGGTCTGCTGCTCGGCGGCATGCTCACCGAATGGGCCAACTGGCGCTGGGTGATGTTCGTCAACCTCGCCTTCGCCGCCGTCGCCCTCGTCGGCGCGGTACTGCTGCTGGCCAAGCACGTGACCAACGAGCGGCCCAAGCTGGACATCCCCGGCACCGTCGTGGTGACCGCGGCGCTGTTCGGCATCGTGTACGGCTTCTCGCACGCCGAGTCGACCAGCTGGACCAACCCGGTCACCCTCGCCTTCCTCATCGGCGGCGCGGTGCTGCTCGCGGCGTTCGTCGTGATCGAGAGCCGGGTGGCACACCCGCTGCTGCCGCTGCGGATCGTGCTCGACCGCACCCGGGGCGGATCGTTCCTCACCGTGTTCGTCATGGGCATCGGCATGTTCGCGATCTTCCTGTTCCTGACCTACTACATGCAGCTGAGCATGGGCTACTCGCCGATCAAGACCGGCCTGGCGTTCCTGCCCATGGTGGCGGCGATGATCGCCTCATCGACCACCGTCCCGTCGCTGGTGCTGCCCAAGATCGGTCCGAAGATCGTGATGTCCGGCGGCTTCCTGATCGCCGCAGGCGGCATGGCCTGGCTGACCCGGATCGGCCTCGACACCGGCTACGCCACCCACATCCTGCCGGCACTGATCCTGCTCGGCCTCGGCCTCGGTGGCGCGATGTCCACCGCGTTCCAAGGCGCGACCGCCGGCGTCCACCATGAAGACGCCGGAGTGGCCTCGGCCATGATCAACACCAGCCAGCAGGTCGGCGGCTCCATCGGCACCGCGCTACTGAGCACGATCGCCGCCTCCGCCGCGACCGGCTACCTGTCCTCGCGCACACCCGACCCGCTGACCATCGCGCAGTCCGCGATCGAGAGCTACACCACCAGCTTCTGGTGGGCCACAGCGATCTTCGTGGCGGGCGCGGTGATCACCGCGATCCTGATGCCCAACACGGTGCCCGCACCGTCCGAAGGCGAACCGGTGATCGTGCACTGAATTGTTGGCCGCGTGGCCGCGGCGTGGTTCGCGGCCCCTGCTGTCTCGTGGCTCAGCGGTCGAGACTCGCGCCTGCGGCGCATGCGCTTCGACCGCTGAGCCACGAGACGGCCGCGAACCGAGGCACTCGTAAGACTTGCTCCGTTGGGGGCGCGTTGCGTTCGTGGGTTTTGTCTCATCAGGAGCTACGTGCCTGGTTCCGATGATGTTGTCGGGGTGGATATTTCGCTTCGTTGCAGCACGGTGCCCGCGTCCGATGTGAACGCGGGCACCGTGTGTTGTGTGAATGTCTATGTTGCGCTTTGTTGTTGGATCAGCAGTTGCTCGGGGCGGGGAGGCCTGCGAATCGGTCGCCGAGGTAGGTGAATGCTTCGGAGGCGCCCGCGGCGATGGCGGTGCCGTGGTCTGCGCCGGGCACCATGTTGAGCAGGACGGGAACGCCTGCGTGGCAATAGCGTCCGAGGACGTCGCGCACCAACTGGGGGGAGACCTGGTCGTTGGCGCCGTGCCACTCGTAGATCGGGGTGCGGGGGATGCCGGGGTAGATCTCGATGCTGTTCTCGTGCAGGATGCGGGCCACCGTGGCGTCGGCGTACATGTCGCCGTAGAAGACGTCGCCGAAACTCTTGTTCGCGCCCGCGTTGATGATCTCCTGGGTGCACGCGTTGGCGAGCTGGTTGCGCAGCGCCAGGCCCGCCGGGTTCAGCACCTGCTCCATCGGCAGCTCACCCGGGTATTCCCGCTCCAGTCCGATGGCGGCGGCGAAACCGAGGCCGAACAGCGGGTTCGGTTGCATGCCGACATCGAGCGCCAGCTTGCCGATGTTCATCGGGACACCGCCCTGGGCGACGCCGACGATGTTCAGCTCCGGCGCGTACTCCGGTGCCAGCGCCGCGGCGAAACCGGTCGCCATCCCGCCGCCGGAATAGCCCGCCATACCGACGGGGCTGAGCCTGAGATCCGCTGGGCCGAAACGCTGTACGGCCCGGATGCCGTCGAGGGTCAGCCTGCCGCCGAGCTTGGCGGCGCCATAGGAGCTGGTCGGTCCGAGATGGTCCGGCACCGCCACCGCCCAACCGCGGGCGAGCAGCAGGTTCAGCGCGGGCGCCTCCTGCATGGTGCCGTTGAAGATGCTGTGCGAGGGCGCGCACTGCATGCCGAGCGAGTTGACGAACGGCTGGTACGACACCAGCGGCCGGTTCATGCCCCCGCCCGGCGGCAGCAGCAGGGTGGTCACGGCGGCGATCGGATCGCCCGCGGAATTGCTCGACCGGTAGAGCAACTGCCACGCGCTCGCGCCGGGGAAGCCGTTGGCGGCCACCGGCCTGCTGCGGATCACGTCACCGGGCTGGAAGTTCCCGACATCCGGTGGTGCCCAATAGAACCCGTCGCCGTCGGGGATCGGGTAGATCGGCGCGGCCACCGCGGGCGCCGCGTGGCCGAGCCCGGCCGTGGCCACCGCCAGTGCCGTGACGCAGAGTCGCCGCAGTGTCCGGCGGACGGATCTATGTCTGCCGGATATTTGCTGATGACCCGGGTGGCGTCCGGTGTCCGCCGCCGGGTACGTATTCAGTTGTGCCCGCTGTGCCGCCATCGTCGCTCCGACCTGAGAGGTGAGGTAGGGGGAGACAACTTCGGCCAAACCTTCAGGCCATTCGTACGCGGAACTGGCCCGGATGTCAATGAACAACACTGTTCGCAGTTTTGTGCGGTGGGGTGCGGCTGAACGGACCGTCCGGTCCAACCGATAACATTGCCTGGATACGGTAAATGTCATGGGATGCACTGCCATCGGGATCCTGATGGTTCCGCAGCCCGAGGGATGGGTAGCCCACAGACTGCTGCGTCCCGTTCTCCGGATCGGAGTGCTCGGCGGCTTCACCACTTCACCTACTGCCTCGCGGTTCGTAGACTGCTCGGGTCGGGTGCCCGAGCGGCTCGGGGGGATCGGTAGTGGCGTCGCCGAGGGACAACTGGAACGACTCGGCGGTCGACGGTGCGACGAAAGGGGGCCTGGGCATGATGGAAGCGGGACGCTGGCAGCCGGCGGCACGGTTGACCGTGTTGCTGGACGAAGACGACAAGTGGCGACATCTGCCCCTGTATGCCGAGATAGTCAGCAGAGCCAGGGACACCGGCCTCGCCGGGGCCAGTGTCTGGCGCGGCATCGAAGGCTACGGCGCGTCCTCACGCATCCACAGCACCCGCATCCTGGACATGGCCGATCACCTGCCGCTGGTGCTGATGCTGGTCGACGAACCGGAGCGGTTGCGCGCGTTCGTCGAGCAGAACGCGGAACTGTTCACCACCATCAACGTCGCGCTCTCGCCACTGGAGCTGTGGCAGGGAGCCGCCCGATGACAGTGCCGCAGCACCCCATGGACCGTGCGGTAGCAGCACGTTTCGAGTCTCTGCTGCCACTTGGGGCACCGACCGTTAACATTGTCGGTTCGGCGCTGCTCGGTGGGCTGGTCGGCGCGGGTGCCGGCGACTGGCTGCCGGCCGCCGCAGACGTTCGCGGCGCGCTGATCACGTTCAGCACAAGCCTCGTCGCGGTATTCGCCGTGGCGTCGACGAGACAGTGGTTGTGGACATGATCCTGATGACGAGCAGGGCGCAGCCGATACGGAAGGGAGACCCGAGCATGGCCCATGATCGAGCAGGGCGACTCGCGCGTCCCACCGACCTGGAGGACATCGCCCACCTGGTCACGGCCTATTACAGCCGCATCCCGGATCCGTCCGATCCGGCGCAGCGGGTGGTGTTCGGCACCTCGGGGCATCGCGGCTCGAGCCTCGATACCGCCTTCAACGAGGCGCACATCCTGGCGATCACCCAGTCGATCGTGGAATACCGTGCCACGCGCGGGATTACCGGCCCGGTGTATCTGGCCAGGGACACCCACGCGCTGTCCGAGCCCGCCATGGTCACCGCGCTCGAGGTGCTCGCCGCCAACGACGTCGTCGCGATGATCGACGCGAGGGACCGCTACACCCCGACGCCCGCGCTGAGTCACGCTGTGCTGCGCCACAATCGGGGCGGCACCAAGCATCAGGCCGACGGTATCGTGATCACCCCGTCGCACAATCCGCCGCGCGACGGCGGCTTCAAATACAACCCGCCGCACGGCGGTCCTGCCGACAACACCGCCACCGACGCGATCGCCGCCAGGGCCAACGAGCTGCTGCACAGCGGCCTGGCCGGGATCAAGCGGACCACGCTGCAGCATGCGCTGGAGACCAACGTCCAGCGCTATGACTACCTCGACCACTACATCGCCGATCTGCCGAACGTGTTGAACCTGGACGCGATTCGCGGCGCGGGCATCCGCCTCGGTGCCGACCCGATGGGCGGGGCGAGCGTGGACTACTGGGAGGAGATCGGCCAGCGTTACGATCTCGAGCTGGAGGTCGTCAACCCGTTCGTCGATCCCACGTGGCGTTTCATGACGCTCGACAGCGACGGCAAGATCCGGATGGACCCGTCCTCGCGGTACGCGATGGCCTCGCTCATCGCGATCAAGGACGACTACGACCTGTCCACCGGCAACGACGCCGACGCCGACCGGCACGGCATCGTCACCCCGGACGGCGGGCTGATGAACCCGAATCACTTCCTCGCGGTCGCCATCGAATACCTGGTGGCGAACCGGATGGGCTGGGACGCGCTGACCAAGATCGGCAAGACCGTGGTCACCTCGTCGATGATCGACCGGGTAGTCGGCGTGCTCGGCCGTGACGTGCACGAGGTGCCCGTCGGGTTCAAGTTCTTCGTGCCCGGATTGTTCAGCGGCAGTCTCGCTTTCGGCGGGGAGGAGAGCGCGGGCGCCTCATTCCTGCGGATGGACGGCACCGTGTGGACCACCGACAAGGACGGCATCCTGCTCGCGCTGCTGGCCGCCGAGATCGCCGCGGTCACCGGCCAGAGTCCGTCCGCGCGCTACGTCGAACTCGAACGGCGCTACGGCACCCCGGCCTACGCCCGGATCGACGCGGCGGCGACGTCGGAACAGAAAGCACTGCTTGCGAAGTTGACTCCGGACATGATCACCACCAAGGAGATCGCCGGTGAGCCCATCACGTCCGTGCTCACCAGGGCGAAAGGAAACGGCGCGCCGCTGGGCGGGCTCAAGGTGACCACCGAGAACGCCTGGTTCGCCGCCCGCCCGTCGGGCACCGAGGACAAATACAAGATCTACGCGGAGTCGTTCCACGGCCCCGAGCATCTGACCCAGGTGCAGGCGGCCGCGGAAGAAGTGGTGGGACAGGCGCTATCCGGTGAGTGACGGATCGGTGAGCGGTAGATCGAACCCCCGCGCCGACGCTCTTCCCATCGAGATCTGGGTGCTCGTCGGTGGTGCGTTCGTCATCGCGATCGGATTCGGGTTGGTCGCTCCGGTGCTGCCGCAGTTCGCGCGCAGCTTCGGCGTCGGCGTCGCGGCGGCCTCGGCGATCGTCAGCGCCTTCGCCCTGATGCGGCTGCTGTTCGCGCCGCTGAGCGGGCGGCTGGTGCAGCGCCTGGGCGAGCGGTCGGTGTATCTGGGCGGCCTGCTGATCGTCGCGGTCTCCACCGGCGCCAGCGCGCTGGCCCAAAGTTATTGGCAGCTGATGGTTTTGCGGTCGCTCGGCGGCATCGGGTCGACCATGTTCACGGTGTCCTCGCTGGCGCTGGTGATCCGGATGTCCCCGCCCGCCGCGCGCGGCCGGGTGTCCGGCCTGTGGTCCACCAGCTTTCTGATCGGGTCGGTCAGCGGGCCGCTGGTCGGTGGTGCGCTGTCGGGGCTCGGGCTGCGGATGCCGTTCGTGATCTACGCGGTGGCGCTGCTCGCGGTGACCGTCGCGGTGTATCTGGCCCTGCGTGATTCGCAGCTGGCCGCGCCGGAACCCGTTGGCGGCGTGCGGATGATGTCGTTCCGCGAGGCCTGGGCGCGATCGGAGTATCGCGCGGTGCTGTGGTCCAACTTCGCCAACGGCGCGGCCATCTTCGGCGTGCGGATGGCGTTGGTGCCGTTGCTCGTCGTCGAGGTGCTGCACCAGACCCCAGGCATGGCCGGGGTGGCGTTGACCGTGTTCGCCGCGGGCAACGTCGCGGTGCTGTTCCTGGCAGGCCGGTACTCGGATCGATGGGGGCGCAAGCCTTTCCTGATCGCCGGGTCGCTGGTGTGCGCGGTCGGCACCGCCGGACTCGGTGTCGCCGACACCCTGCCGTTGCTGCTCGTCACCTCGTTCGTGGCCGGTCTCGGCGCGGGCCTGTTCACCCCGACCCAGCAGGCCGCCGTCGCCGACGTGATCGGGCCGAACGCGCGCGGCGGACCGGTGCTCGCCGGATTCCAGATGGCCGCCGACCTCGGTACCGTGCTCGGTCCCGTCGCGGTGGGCGCGCTGGCGCAACAGAGCTCCTACGGGCTCGCGCTCACGGTCACCGGCGCGCTGCTCGCCATCGCCGCGGTGGGCTGGGCGATCGTGCCGGAGCCGCTGCGTAGGCGGACCGCCGAGCAGACCGTCGGATGTGACCATCTCTGTGGCGCGGACGGTGCGGACCATCAACTGTTGTCCGAGGAGGAGAAGGTCGATCAGGCGGTGAGCGAGGTGGCGGGCGCGCCCGTCGCCGACAGTGCGGTGCCGCCGGTCGCCGATGTCGAATCCGCTGTCGCCGAACGGGACCGCGCGGTGCGTCCCGGCACGGATCGCTCCGAGGACGCCACCACGGCCCGGTGACCGGCCTGTGGGGATCGTCGCAGCGTGCGGGGGCTGGCGCGCGGGTGCCGCGCGCGTTGCGGCAGAGTGTGGGGGTGAGCGAATCGCGTTCGAACTACACCCCACGACCCATGTCCAGTAAGACCACGTACGCGCTGGGCGCCGTGGCCCTCGCCTTGATCGCCGTGATCGTCGTCGCGGCGATCAACTGGGGACACGACGAGGTGAGCGTGCGCAACGAGGGATATGGGACGGTGCGCGAGGCCTCCGTCCGGGCGCAGTTGGAACCGGACGGTTCGATTCTGCTCGGACGTCAGGACGCGAAGAAGACGATCGATATCTTCGAGGACCCGCTCTGCCCCGGCTGCGGCAACCTGGAACGCATCTACGGTCAGGAGATCGCGCAGCGGGTCGACGAGGGCAAGCTGGCCGTGCGCTACCGGTTGGTGAACTTTCTGGACGCCCGTTCAAAGAGCAAGGACTATTCCAGCCGGGCGGTTGCGGCGAATCAGTGTGTCGCTGAGGGTGGTTCGGGCCCGGTGTACTCTAAGTTCCACATGGAACTGTTCACCACCAAGCGACCGAGCGAGGGTGGTGCGGATCTGAGCAACGACGAGCTCGCCGCGCTCGCCCGGGTCGCGGGCGCGCCCGAGGCGCAGTTGCAGTGCATCGCCACCGGTGCCCGGGTCGACGAGGCCAAGGTCACGGCTACCGCCGCCACCGCGGCGCTCGGCGAGGCGCTCGACGGCACAGCGGCCACACCCGCCGTGTTCGACGGCAAGACGAAGATCGATGTCAGCAAAGAGGATTGGGTCGATGCGCTGACCCGGTAGCGATCGCCTACCGGATTGTGGCATTGGCCCGCACGGCAGCCGGTTGGGTAGCTAGGCTTTTCGAATACGGTCAATTGTCCGAGTATTCGCCCGAAGGATGAACGATGACGAGTTCCGAGTCGGCGCCTGTTGATTTCGACGTGAGCAAGCCGAGCATCTCGAGAGTCTATGACGCGCTACTCGGTGGTAAGGACTATTACCCGTCCGACGAGCATGTCATCAAGCATCTCCAGGAAACCATGCCCGAAGTGGACGAGCTGGCGAAACTGAATCGCGCCGTGCTCGGTCGCGGCGTCAAATACCTCGCGGGCAAGGCGAGCCTGAAGCAGTATCTCGATCTCGGCGCCGGTCTGCCCACCATGGAGAACACCCATCAGGTGGCGCAGGCGTTTCAGCCCGAGGCCCGGGTCGTCTATGTCGACAAGGATCCGATTGTCTTGGCGCATGGCCGGGCTTTGCTCGGCGACAGCGGCCAAACCCGAGTCATCACCGCCGATTTGCGGGATCCGGCGGCCGTGCTCGCCCATCCCGACGTGCAGAAGATGATCGATTTTTCCGAACCGGTGGCCGTGATGCTCGTCGGCATGCTGCATCACCTGCACGATGACGAGGACCCGGAAGGTGTCGTCGACGGGTACATGGACGCGGTGCCGGTCGGCAGTCATCTGTTCATCACGCACTTCTTGAACAACGGTCCAGAATCGCAGGCCTTGGAGAAGTCGTTCCTCGAATTCCTCGGCACCGGACGTTTCCGGACCGAGGCGGAGATCAAGCGGTTGTTCCGCGGTTACGAGCTGGTCGAGCCCGGCCTGGTGCCGCTGAGCTACTGGCGGCCGGACACCATCGTGCGCGACAACCTCACCCTGGTCGAGCAGATCATCGTCGGCGGGATCGCGGTCAAGTCCTGAGACCGGGGGGCCGAGCCGGACGCACCACCCGCCACGGCCCGGCCCCGCCCGGCGCGCGATCCGACTCCTGGAGTCCCCCGGGACCGCGGCGCCGAGCATTCGGGTGGTTTGAGGTCTGAGTCGTCGCACGCTTGCTGGGCGCCCCCGGCTGAGGGTGGTGAGCTCGATCTGCCCACGCCGCCGGTGCCGTGGCCGGGCACATCATTTGCTCCGGCGTTCGCGGCAGGTGTCGAGCCGGTTCGGTTGTGCGGGAGTTGTTTTCGACGCGCCAGATATGGTGGGGCGGCCGCAGGTTCGGTTGCATGGCCGGGCCGGCGACTCCACCAGTCGCCGGCCCGGCCTGCTCGACGGCGCCATCCCGGCTTCCCCAGTAGCCCGGGACTGCTGCGCGTCGATATTTCGGGTGGTCGGTGGGCGGGGCGTCGACTCCGGTTGCCGACGCCCCGGCCCGGCTGTTCGACCGCACCGGCCGAACTCGTGGTTCAGTACGCGGTGTCGACCGCGGGAGGCGCTGCGTCATCGGGGATTTCGTCTTCCGGTGCGATCCGGCACAGTTGCCGATGGACCAGGACGTGGCCGCGCAGGGGATAGGCGAGGTCGTCGGGCAGTGCGCGCGTGGTCGTCTCCGTTACCGGCACGGTCTCGGCTGGTGCGTCGGAGTCGTTGTGCGGGAACAGGTATCGCGCACCTTCGCGCGCGGTCGTCTGCTTCTCGCCGGTGGGTGTGGTCCATTGCAGTCGGTCGGCCTCGGTCAGCCAGGTCTCCCATGGCACTTTCCGCTTGTCCACCAACACTTTCAAGCGGTGATGTCGCGTGCAGAGTGCCGTCAGGTCGGCCCTGGTGGCAGTCGAGCGATGGTGTGCCAGTTCGGATTCCGCCGCAGGCATGACGCAGTTCGGGAACCGGCACATGCCGTCCAGCGCGCGCACCTCGCGCGCCAATCGTGGTGTGTGCGCGACCTGTTCGGCTGCGACCGGTTCCTCGGCGCCGGACTGTTCCGGAATCACTTGAAACCGCGCATGTTCGGCGATCATGCGCGCCAACGCCGCATCGATCGGCCCGTACCCGGCCAGGAACGCCGGCGCCTCCGTCATGCCGAGCAGCGTGTCCGCCGGAATACCGATCTGGATCAGCGGCCGCCGCGGCGGCTGTGTAATCTCCCGCTTCGGGCATCGCGCGCCGCGACCGCACGCGCACCGCAACCGCCCCGAGCCGTCCGCCAACGCCACCAGCGCGTCCGCCCGCCGCTGCGGCATCGTCCGCGGATCCGACGAGCACACCTGCAGACTCATCTCTCGCAGCCGCATCGCCACCGTCTGCGCGTCCGGCGCGGGCAACACCCCGTCGAACACCGCCATGCCGTCCTGCATGGCCCGAATCCGGACGTCCCGATCGTCCTGCCGCTGTTCTCGCCGCCGTTGCGCCCCACCTGGATCCAACCGCGCCACCCACCGCCGCGCCGTCTGCCGCAGCCGCACCGGCGTCGTCCGCCGCGCCGTCTCCAGCAACCGCGGCTCCAACTCCGCGAGC
This sequence comes from Nocardia brasiliensis, assembly GCF_011801125.1. NCBI lineage: Bacteria > Bacillati > Actinomycetota > Actinomycetes > Mycobacteriales > Nocardiaceae > Nocardia > Nocardia brasiliensis. The sequence continues at coordinate 6,164,091 of NZ_CP046171.1, read as the reverse complement.
ACCTCCCCGGCCACCGCACGCGTGTTGTCGATGATCACCCGCACCTTGGCCAGATCGATCCGCCCCGCCGCGAACTCCGCCCGCGTGCGCGGCAACCAACCCTCCAACGCCAACCCCACATCGATCATCGCCGCGACCGACCCCTCGTCGACCTGTATTGCCATCGCCGCTTCGGTCGCCGCGAACTCACCAGCCCGCACCCCACCGGGCCCCGGCTGCGCACTCGACGCCCGGTGCCGCCGATACAACTCGCGAACCGCGAACACCTCCGCCGCCTGCGCCGCCGCGGCAGCCCCATGCGCCGTCCGAAGGGCCTCGATCAACCCCTCATCGCTCATGCGCGATGTGCGCTGCGTCATGATTCGCTCTCTTCGTTCGCTCATGGCCTGAAAGCCCAGCTCCGAGGAACCACTGCCTTCGAACATGCGTTCGATACTACGACTCCAAACTCCCCTCCGCCACCCCCAATTCAAGGCGATTTGGCCGCCACCACACCCGTGGTGTAACTTCGTTCAGGCAGTCAGGGAAACCTGAAAGCAACCCACTCGGGGCTATGGCGCAGCTGGTAGCGCACCACACTGGCAGTGTGGGGGTCAGGGGTTCGAGTCCCCTTAGCTCCACCGATGTAGTCGGTATACGAACCGTCCCTTCGGGGGCGGTTTTCGTGTTTCCTGCAGGGGTTGGGTCCTGTGAGGTGGGTTGGGGAATCCGGAAGATCGGGATCAGTCGATCCGGTGCGGTGATGGTGACTTTGGCGATGAGCGCTTCGATGAGTGCTTTGGTTTGGTTGTTGTTGCCGTCGCGGATGACCTCGGCGATGTGGTGTGCGATGTCGTTGAGTGTGGCGGGTTCGGGTGATCGGGGTTCTTCTTCCATCTCGTAGGTCAGCTCGTCGCGGCGATTCTGGAGCTGGTTGGTCTTGGTGTGGAGGCTGGTGAGGCGCTCGGCGAGGAGTTCGTCGGCGAGGGTTCCGCGTTCGAACGCGGTGAGGTAGCGCTCGATGGCGTGATTGGTTTTTGTGAGTTCCGTATTGATGGTTGTCAGTTCGGCTCGGCGGTCGGCGTGTGCTGTGCGGTGGTTGCGGCGGGCGTTGTCGATGGCGGCGTCGATGATGGTGTGTTGTGTGCGGTAGAAGGTGGCTAGGGCGTCGAGGATGGCTGCGTCGACGGCGTCGGCGTCCAGGCGCGGAAAGTCGCATTTTGCTGCGTTGAAACGGGAGACGTTGCCGCAGGTGTAGTAACGGTAGGAGCGGCTTCGTCCGGTGGCGCGGGTGCCGACCATGGCTCGATTGCAGTGGGGACAGTGCAGTCGGCCGGTGAGCATGTAGTCCGATCCTGAGGCCGCGCGGTGGGCGGGGCTTTCGGCGCGAGCTTCGAGGATGTGTTGTGCCTGTTGCCATGTCGAAGTAGTGATGATTGGTTCGTGGCTGTCGGTGGTCGTGTTTCCGCGGAAGTTGATCTCGCCCAGGTAGGTTCGGTTGGTCAATACTCGCAGTACTTGTTGGGTGGACCAAAGCCCGCCGGTGGTGGTGCGGTGGCCGCGGTCGTTGAGGATGGTGGCGATCGTGCGTGCGCCATCGCGGTCGCGGGTGTAGATGGCGAAGATGGTTCGGACGACAGCGGCTTCGGTCGGGTTGATCGTCAGGACATGAGTGGTGGGGTCCACGAGGTAGCCGAAGGGGCGTTTGCCTCCTTTCCATTTGCCTTTGGCTGCTTTGCGTTCCATGCCTGCGATGACACGGTCGATGATGGTGTCGCGTTCGAACTGGGCAAACATGCCGAGCATCTGAACGAGCATCCGGCCCATCGGGGTGGCGGTATCGAAAGGCTCGGTGGCCGAGCGGAATACGACCCCGGCGCCGTCGAGTTCGTCGAGCAGCACCACCATGTCGCGCAGGTTGCGAGAGAACCGGTCGACGCGGTAGACGAGAAGGACATCGATCAGACCAGCGTGGGCGGCGGCTATCGCCTTCTCCAGGCCTGGTCGGTTGGTGCTCGCTCCGGAGGCATCGTCATGAAAGCGGGCGACGCGTCGCCACCCTGGTTGGGAGTCGATGTAGGCATCGAGCCGAGTGTCCTGGGCCTCGATGGAATACGGTTGATGTTCGTCATCGGTCGAGCGGCGCACGTAAATTCCAACCCGGACGTCGTCGCCAAGCGTCGTAAACGACGATCGTGTGTTCCGGCGTTTGAGTGCGGGCGGTGTCATCTAACCCCTCTTCTGGCCGATGGGTGAGTTATCAATAACGCACTGTGTGGTTACGATCCCTCGTTCTCGGCATGGAGGGGAATGGCATCCATTGTTAATAGATCGGCAGGTGTCGAGGTTTGCTGATTTAGCGTCCATTCGCTGAATAGTGCAGATAGCGCCGTGACTGCCTGGTCGTACTGCTGTGCTGTCATCTGAGTGGTTTCGATCCGCTGAACGTGCCAGTGCCGCCGGCGAGCGTCGCTCGAGGGTGTGCTGCTGGACCGGCCTTCTGCGGCCGTCTGGGGTCGGTGATGAGGGCGTGTCATGGAGGGCCTTCCGGAGTAGAGGTGCGCGCGTAGCGGGTGCTACGTCTGTTCACTCCGGATTTCGGCTTGGTTTTCGACACTAGGACCGTGCGAGCTTGCGGAGCAGTCGCTGAGAGGTGGATAGATTCAGCTGAGCATGGTGCAGCGGGCGGTTGGAAGCTGTCCCCCTGAGCCGGGAAATCGGCCGGTGAGGTTGATTGCCGGTACAACGGTTGAACTGCAAGTGGATCCACGCGGGACGCGCCATATCTCTGTGAGTGATGGCCGTTTATGCTCCTGTGTCGTGCTAATGTCGCGATATGCGGTCCGTATTCTTGGAAAGGGATCAGAATGGCCAGGCGAATTGTTGAGGCGCTCGTTGACGATATCGATGGGTCGGAGGCCGATGAAACGGTAGCGTTCGGCTTCGACGGCCGAATGTATGAGATTGATCTGTCGTATGCAAACGCTGCCAGGCTGCGAGAAGCTGTTGGGATGTGGGCGGATTCGGCTCGGAAGCTGGGGCGTACCAGTGCTCATCGCGACAGCACACGGCGCGCATCGGCCAATGGTCAGGTAGCAGCGATTCGCTCTTGGGCGGCGGACAACGGTTATAGCGTGTCGGGGCGCGGGCGAATTTCTGCGGAGGTAGTCGCCGCGTATCGAGCAGCCCAGGCTTCATCAGCGGTGCCCTCACCGACGAGAAGTAAGCCCGATGTCCCGGCGTTTATCGAGCCCGGCAAGAAGCGTGGGAAGGGTTCGGCCAAGAAGCGCACTGGCCGAGGCTGAGCTGAATGCCTGGTCCGTCTGTGGCATCCCTCGCCGGAGACCTAGACGGATGGATCCGCGACGACCGGTAGGTTCGCAAGCAGCCTCTTGGTTTGCCGAAGCTGATCTCGTGCTGTTGGATCGCTTGCATCTGTGCTGCGGGGCACTCGGGCACCGGCTCGTGCTCGACGGCGGCGAGCCTCCACCACACGTATGAGCTCAGCTGGTCGGATCGAGGTACTCGTCTTCCGCTGCTGCGCACCAGCAGATATCGCAGTGCGTACAACTCGAACAGCCATTGCAGTGGTCTATGAGCCGATGCCCGCAGACGGGGTCACGGTCGTCATCGTGATCGGTGCGGTGCGGGATCAGCGGCCCGCCTGAGGTGTAGGCGCGTGGCTCCATACGCGAATCATTACCGCACCCACCGACGAACCCGCCCCTTTCCGAAACCTGCTGCCACCTGCGTGGCACTCTCTGACCCAGTTTCACAATTCCGTCCTGGTGCATGCGATGTCGGGCTAAGCCACCGCGCACTCGGCAGACCTTCAAGGTGAGGGGAGTTCTTGTCTGTCCTGTCGACGGTAGGGTCGGATCGTCGAAACAAACCGATCGGAAAGTCGCAGTTTGGGTAGAGAACATGCAGATCAACAAGTGTGCTCCCCGCGCACGCGGGGATGATCCCGCGTTGAGACCCTCCATCTGGGCCGTGACGGCGTGCTCCCCGCGCACGCGGGGATGATCCCGGTTAGAACTGAGCGTTACATATGAATGAGAGTGTGCTCCCCGCGCACGCGGGGATGATCCCAGAACGCCTTCAGCGTAGCGGGTTACACCGAGTGCTCCCCGCGCACGCGGGGATGATCCGAACTCCACCCGCGCGAGCGGCACCGGCGACTTGTGCTCCCCGCGCACGCGGGGATGATCCCGGCCTGTCGCGGCTCGATTTGGAGCGCGACCCGCGCTCCCCGCGCACACGGGGATGATCCGCGGGGGTGAAGAGGGATCCCGGCACTGGGACGGTGCTCCCCGCGCACGCGGGGATGATCCGGCCATGTGGGCGAGGGTCGCCGCGCCGAGGAAGTGCTCCCCGCGCACGCGGGGATGATCCGGAACACAGGCCCTCCACCCGGCCGTCCGGGTCGTGCTCCCCGCGCACGCGGGGATGATCCGGCGGCCACGGGTTCCTAAGGACGCTTCCGCCTGGCACACGCTGGTCTTGCCGGGCGAGGTTCAGCAGCTAGTCAATTATTTGCTGTTTTCACGATGCGGACGATGTGAAGATGGTTGCCGACGTCGCCGGGGTAGCGGCGCGAGGTGACCATGACTGATTGCCACCCCGTTTCGGTGAAGGCTCGTATCCGTGCGGGAGTGGTTGTCTCGCTGTTGCCGGCGAGGGTTTCGAAGGTGCGTTGGAGTGCGTTGTGGTCGTCGGGGTGGAAGGTGACGGGATCGCCTTCGCGTTCCCAGTCGATCCAGCTTGGTACGCGGCTGATCCATTCGGCGATGACCGGCATTCGGAGACGCGGAGAGTAGGCGAGTAGGGCCGCGGCGGTGGTTTCGTCGTCGGGAGGTGGCTCTGTCCACCAGCCTTCTTTTCGTGCGCTGAACGATCCGGCGCCTGCGCTGAGGTCGCGTACTTCGACGGGGCTGATCACTGGCGGGTTGGTGTCCGTCACGTCGATGGCGAGTCCGCGCATTCCGTTGTGCTGCTCGTCTTTTCGGCCGCGTGCGACGTTGTACCAGGTCATCAGGTAGCCCAGGTCGTGAAGCACTACGGTAGAGGAGCGGTGTGCTGTCGTGGCGTCCGGATCGGAGGCTTGGACCAGGAGTTCCTCGATGCGGTCGAATCTGACCACGTTCCGGAAGAATTCGGGTGGTGAGAGGGTAAGCGAGGGCTTCGTGTCCACGCTGTCTGGTCCGCGCCAGTTGCGCCACCATTGTTCGGTCACCCGGACCTGAAGGTCGTCGAGGTTCCACGACATGCCAGAGGCGGGGCAATGTGGGGGCGGGTCTTCGGTGTCGGGGCCGATCCATAGATGCATGCCGTGGGCGTCGCCAGCAGGTCCTATCACCGGCCTGATGTCGATCAGGCGCATGCTCCCATCTCCGGCGCGAATGACTCGTTGTATTGGTGTTCCGTTGCGCCGCACGGAGTCCAGTAAGTCCTCGATGTCGACGAATTCGTGACGATGCAGCGTCCGTAACGACGTCCAGGCGCGTGCGTCCCCATCCTTGCACACGATGGTCATCGGTTCCGGTAGGGACGCAAGGCATTCCACCACAAACCAACTCACCGCGAATTCTCTCCGCTTCTGGTCGTTTCGATTTCAGGGTTGATGGAGGGATCGAGCTGTAAGGGCGTAGGGCTCGGGTCGCAGGGTGCCTCGCTCGTACATACGAAGTGGCGATACACCGCTCAGGTCGTAGGCGTCGAGTATCCGGGCCAGCAGCAGTGTTGCTTCATGTAAAGCGAAGGCACGGCCGATGCATGACCTTGGGCCTGAGCCGAACGGATGGAAAAACCGGTCTGGGAACTCACGTGACCGTTCGGGGTCGAATCGCCCGGGATCGAACTCCTCTGCCTGCGGTCCCCACACCGCAGGGTCGCGTTGCGCGGCCAGTGCGAGCACGAACACAGACCGTCCGGCGGGGATCTTGTAGCCGCCGAGAACTTGGTCGGAACGGGCGACGCGGAAGAACCCCGATACCGGCGGCCACAAGCGCAGCACCTCATTCAATACTGCACGAATCTGCCGCATCCTGATGATCGCCTCATATCCGAACTCGCCTCCGTGCGTTGCGATCTCAGCCCGCAAGTCCTCTTGTAGCCCGGGGGCTGCCGCGAGATAGTGCATCGCGGTTTCCAGCAGAGCTGCCGTCGTTTCATGACCGGCCACCAGGAAGGTGAGGACCTGCTCGCTCACATTGGATGCGGGCAGGAGTTCCCCGGTCTCAGGGTCGGCGGTAGTCAGCATCAAACCGAGTAGGTCATGCGCCTCGCCGCGGTTGTGTGTCGTGCGCTCGGCGACCATGGAGTCGACATAGCTTCGAATGGCTGCGATCTGAGCCCGGATACGGCGAGCGCGTGCGAGCGTTCGAACGGTGCCCACTACCGGTAGGTCGTTGGCCTGCCCGCTGAACCAGCTCAAAATCTCCGCGAACGCCTCGGCGAACTGTCGGGAGTCTGTGCCGTCGACATCGCCAGGCCCGAGCAACCCCAGCCGGCGGGAGAACCCGGCCCGGCCGATCACCTCCAAGGTTGCCGCCGTCATCGCCTCGTGTACGTCGACTTTGCCACCTGGTGCGGCGGACCAGGCCGCGATCAGATCGTCGGCGACGCTGGTCATGGCGTCGTGGTAGACGCGCATGGCGGCCTGACTGAAACCAGGAGTGAGAATTCGACGAGCCTGCCCCCACAGCGGGTTCGATGTCCGGGCGGTGAACAAGCCCTCAGGCACCACATCGCGCAGCATTTTGACGGGACCGGCAAGGCAACGGGCCCAAGATGTTTCATCACAGCACTCCGTCGCGAGCCGTGCGCCGGAGACGATGATCACCCGGCTGCGCAGGACCTTGCGTTCGAAGATCGGCCCAAGTCCGCGCTGGGCGAGCAGGAGCTCGTTTTGGGTGGTACGACGCCGGTCCACACTGGCCACATCCCCGAGGATCGGCAACCGTCCACGGGGATGGGGCAGCCGGTCCGCAGGCACAGCACTGCTGTTGGTCATGCTTCCAAGCTCTCACTTTCGGAGTAAAGATCCCACCCTCGGCCTACCCTTCATGATCAAGAGCTTACTGCTATATGTGATTGACGTTACAAGTCGAACATGGTTAACTGGTCGTGCGCTGGGCGGTTTTCCCCAGTGGCGTCGCTAATTCCACAGATCCCGCACGAGCATGTTGTCTCGTGTCGCGTGATCGGAACCGATTGCCACGAGGACCGCCATGTCACCTAAACCGCTTCAATCAGGCTCTCTTGCCGTGGTCACTAATGTCCGTGATCATCGGGATACTGCTGCGCAACGACGTTGTGGCACAGTGCAGTTCATTGGTCTGACGGTCGCAGACGTTAATCGCGGACCCCCACGTGGCACCCGAATTCAGCGGCCCTTTCACGTTCTGAGCCATCGCATCGAGGGCCAGCCTGGGTGATTTGCCGCGCGTGGCAGCGACGCGGGCTACAAGCGCATTCGAACTGACGGCACTGGGGGCTGCTGCAGGATTGGGTGACAGTGGTTAGGCAGCCTGTCGGGCTGCTGGGGACATGATGGTTTCGAATTCGATCGGGGTCAACCGGCCGAGCCGGGCCTGTCGGCGCCGACGGTGGTAGGTGCGCTCGATCCAGGTGACGATCGCAATCCGTAATTGTTCGCGAGTTTCCCAGCGCTGACGGTCCAGGACGTTGCGTTGCAGCAGGCTGAAGAAGCTTTCCATGGCGGCGTTGTCACCGGCCGCGCCGACTCTGCCCATGGATCCGACCATGCGGTGACGGTTGAGTGCGTGGACGAATCTCCTCGAGCGAAACTGACTTCCGCGGTCGCTGTGCAGGATGCAACCGGCCACATCGCCGCGCCGGGCGACAGCGTTGTTCACCGCGGTCACCGCCAGCCGTGACTTCATCCGCGAATCGATCGAGTAACCGATGATCCGGTTGGAGAACACGTCCTTGACCGCACACAAATACAGCTTGCCTTCAGTGGTGCAATGTTCGGTAATGTCGCTGAGCCACAAACGATTCGGAGCATCGGCAACGAAGTTTCGCTGCACCAGATCGTCGTGGACGGGCGGACCGGGTCTGCCGTTCTTACCGCGCCGCCGTTTGCCGAAGGCGCTCCACCACCGGTTGGTCGAGCAGATCCGCCACGCGGTCCGATCGGCCATCGATTCACCGGCCTCGCGGGCCTCATCGGCCAGAAACCGGTAGCCGAATTCAGGGTCGTCGCGGTGGGCATCGAACAAGGCGTCGGCCCGATACGCCTCGGCGAGTTCGCCGGCGGTCACCGGTTCGGCCAGCCACCGATAGTAGGGCTGGCGGGCGAGCTGCAGCACCCGGCACGTCACCGCCACAGGAATCCCTTCGGCGGCAAGCTCTTTCACGAGCGGGTAGAGCCTTTTCCCGGGATCTGCGCCTGCGACAGATACGCCGCGGCGCGGCGCAGGACCTCGTTCTCCTGCTCCAACAACCGGATCCGGCGACGGGCATCACGCAACTCGGCAGACTCGCTGCGCGTGGTCCCCGGTTTGTTTCCGTCGTCGATGTCGGATTGGCGCATCCACTTCGACAGCGCGCGCGGCCAAGCCCGCCAGATCTATGAGGACGAGAGAGAATTCGGCCTTTCCCGATCTGGCGAACGCGGTGCAGAACCGCGCTCGCCCGGCGTTACCCACCGGCCACTTCCGCCCGGTGACGGACCACCCGGAATCGAAAGAGGTGAGCGTAGTTTCGGTCGCGCGCAGGTCGCTGCCATGCTCCTCTTCGGACAGCGCGAAGCAGGCCGACGCTCCGTCGAGCAGACCGTCGGCCAGACGTTGCTGCTGGGCCGTGGTTCCCCAGAGCCAGATCGGCAGCGCGGCGAGGAAGCTGGACCCGAACATCACCGCCGCGGCCATGTTGCGCTGCGCTACGGTGCGGGAGGCCAAGAAGAGTTCATCGAAATCACGCAGTCTGCCGCCTATGCGTTGCGGCACCAGCAGATGATGGAATCCCCATTCCACGAGCAGTTGGCGCGCGCCCGGCGGAAGCTCCAGCCGATTGTCGGCGAGGACGGTATCCCGAAAGGAGAAAGGGCTTCCCGGCACCTCGGGATCACCGAGGACGGTGTCCAGTTCCGCGGCGAGCAGATGAGCGGCCGAGAGCTTCGAACGATACATCGTGGTACTCCTGAAGGTTCTGCGGACCGGGCTCCGCAGGTACTGTAGAGCGCGTAATGCGATCCCGAAAAGGTGCTCGCGCTGATGGAGGGGGATGGTCGAACGATGGATAGTTCTGCTATTCGGGTTGTTGCGGATATAGTGCGATATCGGTCCGAAGATATGCCGGAAAAGGTTGCGATCCGATATGTGCCAGATCTCGCCGCACTTTCTGTTTCCGAAGAGCTGACCTATCGGAAATTGTGCGAACGCGCGTTGACCATCGGAATATGGCTGGTGCGGAACGGTTTCCGGCCCGGTGATCGGGCGCTACTGGTATTCGATCGGCCGGTGGCATTTGCCGAGGCCTTCTTCGCCTGCGCCTGGGCCGGTGTCATCGCGGTGCCCGCGCCGGTTCCCGGCCCTTCGCGCACCGGGCGGGAACGACTCACCGGAATCGTGGCGGACGCCGAACCGAGCGTCGTGCTGTGTGATGGTCGAGGCGCGTCCGGGTTCCAGGATTGGGCGCTGCGCACCGGTAGCGGGTCGCTCCCGGTGTGTGATGTGCGGTCACTGCAAACTCCCGTCGAGTTCGACCGGGTGACACCCTTCGCGCGAGCCGACGACGTGCTGCTGCTGCAGTACACGTCGGGTTCGACACGTGAGCCGAAAGGCGTGGTCGTCACGAATGCCAACGTCGTCGCCAACCTGAACGTCATTCGGACCCGCCTCGGCGGCGGTCTCGGCCGCGGCGCGTGCGGCTGGCTACCGCTCACCCATGACATGGGCTTGCTCGGGCAGTTGCTGTTCCCTCTTTTCACCGGGGGCTGGGTATGTTTGACTTCGCCGTCGGAGTTCGTCCGACGGCCTCTGGGTTGGCTGTCGCTGATGAGCAGGTATCGCGCGGATCTGGCCACCGCTCCGGATTTCGCCTATGCCCTGTGCACTCGGGCGGGCCGGGACAATCCCGTCGTATCGACATTGGACTTGAGTTCCTGGCGGCAGGCGTTGAATGGCGCGGAGCCGGTGCGCGCCGATACCTTGACCGCCTTCGCGGCGGAATTCGGCAAAGCGGGCTTCGCGGCGGAGGCACTGACGCCCACCTATGGGCTCGCCGAGGCCACATTGATGGTGTCGGCGAAGCCATCCGGCACGATGCCGACGGTGCTGACCGTCGATCACGACGCACTCGCCCGTGGCGCGGTCGAGCCCGTGGCGCCGGGGGAGCGTGCGAGACGAATCGTCAGCTGCGGGGAGTACGAGCCCGGCACCGTGGCGATCGTGGATCCGAATACCCGGGTGGCACGGGACGCGGCGCGAATCGGTGAGATATGGGTGTCCGGACCGTGTGTCGCGCAAGGGTATTGGAAGCAATCGAGCCAGAGCGCCGAATCCTTCGACGCGATGACGGCAGACGGCCGAGGCGGATATCTCCGGACGGGCGATCTGGGGTTTGTCTCGAGTGGAACGCTCTACGTGACGGGACGCATCAAGGATGTGATCGTGGTGCGGGGGCGCAACCTCTATCCGCACGACCTGGAGGACACGGTGCGCGGCGCGGCAGGCGGCCTGTCCCTCGGCCGTTCGGTCGTATTGGGGATGGACGACGAGCCGGGGGTGATCGTCATCCAGGAACTGTCCGACGACGATCCGGAAGAGGGGGTGCTCGCGGCGGCGGCCGCGCGGATCAGGCGGGCCTTGATCCAGGACTTCGGGGTCGGTCGATCGAGCGTCCTGTTCGTGCCGCCGCGGACCGTGCGACTCACGACGAGCGGAAAGGTGCGCCGTTCCTTGATGAAGCAATTGTTTCTCGAGTCCGAACTGAATCCGATCTATCAGGCGATGGCACCTGAGCCGCGGGTGGAGAAAGAGGAACGATGATCGACAACGGAAGTGACCCCGCCGACCTCAGGGAATGGTTGCGCGCACGGATCGCGTACTACCTCGACCAACCGGCGGAATCGGTCGATCCCGCCGCAGATCTGACCGATTACGGTCTGGATTCGGTCTACGCGGCCAGTGTGGTCGGCGAGCTGGAGAGTCGGCTCGGGGTGGACCTCAGTGAGTTGTCCGCGTGGGAGAGTTCGACAATCGACCAGCTCGCGGCTCGCATCGGGCAATTACTCGGTCGGACGAACGCACCGCAGTAGCCCCGGTGGGCATGGGTCAGCGTCGGGACAGCCCGACCATGCGTTCGCTCACCTCCCAGAGCTGTTCGGCGAGTTCGCGGTCCTGCGCGGTTCGGGAAACCGGGGCCGGTCGGCGTTTGCAGTAGTAGTCGGCGGTCGGGGCGCCGCCCTCCGGGCTCGTCGCGAGCCAGGTCAAAGTGTCGGCGCCCTTGCGCGGGCTGCCCATCACCAATCGCTCGACCGGTTTTATCCAGCGCACATAACGGACGTCTCTGTTCAGGTCGGTCGAAATGGTCCCGGGGTGAAAAGAAGTCGCCGGGACGCCGGTGCGCTTGCGGAACTCCCTCGTGAACAGCACATTGGCCAGTTTCGAACGATCGTATGCGGCGGCGCTGCTGAAGGAGTCCTGCATCGCCAGGTCCGAGAAATCGATCTGCCCGTCGGCGTGGTTGGACGACGATGTCGTGACGACCCGCCCATTGGACTGCACGAGCCGCTCGGTGAGCAGATTGGTGAGCAGAAAAGGGGCCAGGTGGTTCACGGCGAACGCGAGTTCGTAACCGTCGCTGGACTCCTGCCGCACGACCGGTTGCACGCCGGCGTTGTTCACCAACACGTCGAGTAGCGGGTATCGAGCCAGTATTTCGGCGGCCAGGGCGCGCACCTGCCGGAGGTCGGCCAGATCGCAGGAGATCGGGGACGGCGGTGCGGCAGGCGCCACCGCGGTCATCTTCGCGTGGACGTGCTCGAGCTTTGCCGCGTCCCGTCCGACGATCAAGACGATATGGCCCTGGCCGGCTAATTCGATGGCGGCCGCAGCTCCGATGCCGGCGCTCGCGCCGGTAATTGCGATGTACGACATCGGTTCATCATCGGTCAGCGGTATATCGCTGGTAAAGAATAACGTTAGAATGCACGGGTCGAATCTTCTGACGCGGGAGCGGGTATGAGTGTGCCTTATCGGCAAAGTTTTGCCTGGTGGTCGTTCACCGAAAAGTGTGCACCGGATCAAGATCTGCTGACGTATGCCGCGGAAATCGGGTACGCGGGAGTCGATTTCCTGCCTGCCGAGTACTGGGGCAAAGCGCTGGACCTCGGGCTGGACATCGCCATAATCGACGGACACGTGTCGCTGGAGGTCGGTTTCAACGACGCCGCCAACCATGCCGCCCTGACCGACGAGGTGCGGGTCAACATCGAGTTGGCAGCCGGCACCGGGTGCCCGTTCATCGCGGTCAACGCGGGAAATCGGGGTGCCGCATCGGACGAGGACGCGGCCCGCATCTGCGCGGAAGGCCTTGCCCCCCTTGCCGAGGAAGCATTGTCCCGCGGTGTGACCATGTTGCTCGAGCCGTTGAACAGCAAGATCGACCACATCGGCAATCAATGCGACAGCACCGCCTGGGCCGCGGGCGTCGTCGACCTGGTCGGATCGGCGGGACTCGGGTTGCTGTACGACATCTATCACATGCAGGTGATGGAGGGTGACGTGTTGCGGACCATGGACGCGCACCTGGATCGAATTCTGCACCTGCACACCGCCGGTGTGCCCGGCCGTCATGATCTCGATGACCGGCAAGAATTGAATTGGGTGTCGATCGCGAATTTCTTGCAGGAACGAGGTTATAGCGGCTATATTGCGCACGAGTTCATTCCGAAGGGTGATCCGGTTCGCGCGCTGCGGAGTGCTTTCCATACATTCGCCGCGGCTTGACCTGGTTCCACCTCAACCGTGGTGCTGGTGCGCCGCCGGTGTCGCCCCGAGACGGTCCGTCAATATCGCGGCCAGGCGATGGGTGAGGGCGAGTGTGGTGAGCGACGGGTTCGCCGCACCCAGCCGCGGAAAGGCCACCGGCCCGGCCGCATACAGCCCGGTGATTTGCGGGAACTCGTGATTGTCGTCGAGCACCGTGCCGAGCGGCAGGGTACAGCCCTCGTGATCTTCGGTGCCGAGAAAACCCGACCATGTGGCGGGCTCGCCCCACTTGGAAGTGCGCATGGTTTCGGGGAGCACGAACTCGTTCGTCCGGGAGGGCGAGCGGAAATCGCCGAACTCGAGCAGGCCGGCCCGGCAGGCGGCGAGTGCGGCGAGCTCGGTCCACGCGTCCTGCAGAATGCGGCGTTGCGCGAGGAGAACGGCTTCATCCGCCCGAGTGGGCACCGCGTGGATCCTGATCGACGGATTCCCGAGGGGCAGGGTCAATTCGACATAGTTGTCGGTGGAAGGTAGCTGTTCGCCCGTCATCTGCAGGTCGACGAAGACCGAGCCGTCGGATTCGCGGGTGAGGTCGAGAAAGAGATTCGATCGGGCCTCGGTGACACATGGCGAGTAATAGGAGCCGGGCGGAATGTGGTGCAGCAGACGCTCGGCGTGCCGGGAACGTATCCGGACAAAGACACCCTGGACCATGTGGTCCGACAACCCGCTCGAGCGCGGTCGGGACAACGCGCCGTTCTCATGGAGCGCGCGAATCGCCAGCGCTGTGCTCGGGATGGTGCCCGCGGCGAGAACAACATGTGCGGCAACGATATTCGTCTGAGCGCCGGTCAGCCGGTCGCGCACCACCACGCCGCGGGCACGCCCCCCTTCGATGAGGATGCGGTGTACCTCGGCATGCGTTCGAATCTCGACTCTCGGCCTCGCCTGTGGTGTCTGCTCCGGCCCGAGCCAATGCTCGAGCGGCGAGTAGGCCCGCCATCGGCCGGACCCGTCCGCGGCGTACCGAATTGCCTTGGGGGTGTGCCGCAGTCGGTATGGTCCGAGCATCGGAGTTTCCTCATCCGACGCCGGACCCGGGCTGTCGAAACCACGCCAGGCCGCCAATCGACGCTCGATCCGCCGATACAGCCCGGCGCCGTCGCGCCCGGAGTGCCGCAGATCGTCGACGATCACGGCGGGCCATGCGGACGAATCGAGCGTCTCCGGTTCGATCGGAAGTGCCACGCCGTACCAGTAGAGTGACCGACCGCCCAGGCGCTGCCGGATACCGGAGCTGCCGGTGTAGCTCGGCGGGGTGGCAGACGACCACGGCCTGCGAAAGTAGGTGTCGGTTTCCGGAAGCAGCCACTTCCGCAGTGCGGTATCGGCGGGATACGCCCAGTTGGCGTGCTCCAGCTCGGTCGCAGGCCCGGCCTCGACGACGAGTACCCCGGGCACCCCACGTAATTCGAGCTCCTTGGCGAGTTCGAGACCGGCGAGCCCGCCTCCGACGATCACCACCGCGTATTCATCCGCTGCGGCGTGGTCTTTCGCGGAAAACGAAGAAAACGTGATCATGTGGCGTGAACATCCTTTCCAGAACGGCCGTACCGGCGAAAGATGTGTGCATCGGCTTTGTCGTCCGCCTGGGCCAATGATTCGGTACACGGACCGAGGAACGCAAATGATGTCACCACTCGAAGACCTGGATCATTCTCGGCTCGATGCGCTACTGCGATGTCAATACGGTGCGGCGGACGTTACCCTCGATTTCGTGCCCTATGGCGGCGACAGTTGGCAATATCGAAGCGGCGACCTCTGGGTGAGTGTCCGGCGAGATCTGCGCGGCCACATCGTCGAGGCGTACGAGGGAGCCCGGCTACTCGAGGAATCCGGTCTCGCATTCGTGCTCGCGCCGCTGCGGGGCGTCGACGGTCGAGTATCCCGGATGCTCGGCGACCGTCCTTTGCTTGTGTCGAAATACGAGCCGGTCCGTGAAGCGCTTTCGCTGTCGGCCACCGAGATCGGCGCGGTGATCGAGATGTTGAACCAGGTGCACCGGTCGACGCCCGCTGTCGAACTGTTGTCGGAGGATTTCGAACTGTCGTTCGCGGATGACATCATCTGGGCAATGCGTCGCGCGGACAGCACCCCGCCGCATTCGGGGCCGTTCAGCGCGCCACTCACCGAACTCATCCGGTCGCACCGAACGCAATTGCGTGCCTTGCGGGCGGAACTCTCCCGACTCGCCGAAACGTGGCGTGTCGATAAGCCGCGGTTCGTGCTGACCCATGGCGAGCCCGGCACCGGGAATATCCTGCGGCGACCCGGCGGCCTCATGCTGGGGGACTGGGGCGAATTGATGTGGGGGCCGCCCGAGCGGGATTGGTTCCATTTACGGAGGTCATTCGGCGCGGCGCCAGAAGCGGATGCGGCGCTGATGCGGTTCTATGAAATCAGGTGGTTCTTCAACGAGTTCACCGAGTACGCGGTCCGCTTTTTCGGCGAACACGAGGGGAACGAGGAGGACGCGGCAATGTGGGAGAACTTGATTCGATGCTTCACGGAGATAGAGATTTGATAGCCCGATTGGTCCAGGACAATGCCCGGCTTTTGCTGGCCTGGCAAGCATTGGACGTGATAGACGCGATGTCCCTGGATGCCATGAAGCGCGGTCGGCACGACGTGACCACGAAACCCGACGGTACACCGGTGACGGGGCTGGAGCTGGAGGTGGAACGTCTGCTGGTCTCGCGGATCGACGCGGCGTTCCCGAGCGATTCCGTCCTGGGCGAGGAATCGGGCGTACACCGGAAGGGCGCTGACCTGTGGATCATCGATCCCATCGATGGCACAGGCAACTACCTGGAGGGCGTTCCGATCTATGCCCACATGATCAGCTATACCAGCAATAGAAAGGTTGCTTTTTCGATTGTCAGCGCGCCCGGCCTGAATGCGCGATGGTGGGCTCTGGGCGGTGCGGGCGCGTTTCGCGGCGATCGGCGGATACAGGTATCGACGGTGGCCGACATGGGCGCCGCGCAGCTGTGTTACGGCGGTTTACGCGACTATGACGAAGAGGCGGCACACCGCTTGGTCCGCCTGGCCCGCAGGTGTCGGCGCAGTCGCGGGTATGGCAATTTCCTGCCGCATATGTTGGTTGCCGAGGGTACCTATGATATCGCCGCATCCGCGCCCGGCAATGCGATCTGGGACCTGCTGCCGCTCGTACATATCGTGACCGAGGCGGGCGGCCGGATGACTTCTTTTTCGGGAGGCGCGCCCAACGCGGGAACACCGGTGTTGACCTCGAATGGAGCGCTGCACAACGACGCGGGCAGCGTACTCGCGTAGTAGCGCACCGACTTCAGCCACTGTCGACAATACACCGGCGCATCCGTGCATGAAACGAGTCCGCCGATGCCAAGTGGACGAGAAATAGAAGTTACGACCTTGACGCCGGATCGTGCTAATTGCTTCGATAAACGCAGTCGAGTAAGTGTCCGATTGTCGTTGTGCAGGGAGAAACGCTATGCAAGCATTGGTGTTCGAATCTCCGATGAAACCGGTCCTACGCCGACTGGACGTGCCCGAACCGGCTGCCGGCGAAGCCCTGGTCAAGATCGCATACAACTCGATCTGCGGCAGTGACCTATCACTGTTCAAAGGCGTGTGGCATGGATTCAAGTATCCGATCGTCCCGGGGCACGAGTGGAGCGGGGAAGTTGTCGCGACGGCGGCCGGGGTCGCGGCCGATCTCATCGGACGCAAAGTCGTCGGTGACCTCACTTGCGCGTGCGGGCAATGTGCCGCGTGCGGCCGGGGAGAAGACGTGCTGTGCCAAAATCTGCAGGAACTCGGGTTTTCCAGAGACGGGGCATGTGCCGAATACATGACAATTCCCGCGGCGAACCTCCATGTACTGCCCGCGGACCTCGATCTGCGCACCGCGTGCCAGGTCGAGCCCATGGCGGTCGCGCTACATGCGATGGAAGCGATCGCCTTGGCGGCCGGTGAACGGGTCGCCGTGCTCGGTGCCGGTGGTATCGGTCTGCTGCTGATGACGGCGGCGCTGTCGCGCGGGGCGGACGTCACCGTCGTCTCGGATCCGATCCCGGAACGCCGCGCCGTCGCGGCCGGGTGCGGAGCACGCGTGGTCGCCGCAGCAGGTGTGGGCGAGTTGGCACGGCTGATCGAGGGTCAGGAAGATCTACGCCCCGACGTGGTATTCGAAGCGTCGGGTTATCCGTCGGCGGTGCAGGAGGCCATCGAAATCGTCCGGCCGGGCGGCCGGGTCTGTCTTGTGGGGTATCGGACCGATGAGGCCGGCATGTCCGAGCCCCATATGATCACGGTGAAAGCACTCACACTTCGTGGTGTGCTCGGGCCGGGTGGGCGTTTCGCGGATGCGATCTCCGTACTCGGCCGAGGCGACGTGAACATCGAACCGTTGCTCACCCACGAATTCGGTCTCGCCGATTACGAAACGGCGCTCCAGCTGGCTTTGAGTCGCGGCTCGGGAAACATCAGGTCCTTCTTTCACGTGGCGTAGTCCACGGTCGATTCGACGATCGAGCCGCACGGTTCGATGGAGAACAGAGGTTGAACAATGTCGAATATGCTGGCGGTGAACGGCGGAAGTCCGATCCGGACGAGCCGATGGCCCGCATGGCCACGTCCTGCGGCTCGGACCGAGGAACTGCTCAGCGAGACAGTGCATTCGGGTCGGTGGGCACTGTCCGGACCGTGGATGGGCCGCCCGGCGATGGAACAGCGCTTCGCCGAGCTATTTGCCGCGTACAACGGAACTCCGCACTGTATCCCTACCGCCAGCGGAACCAGCGCTTTGATCATCGGATTGGAAAGTCTCGGCATCGGTGCGGGGGACGAGGTCATCGTCCCGGGGCTGACCTGGGTGGCGTCGGCCTCCACGGTGCTCGCCGTGAACGCTGTTCCGGTGCTGGTCGATATCGATCCGGAAACTCTCTGCCTGGACCCCGCGGCGGTGGAGGCGGCGATCACCGCCCGAACCCGCGCGATATCCGTGGTCCACCTCTATTGTGCGATGGCACAGATGGACCGGATCATGGATATCGCGGAGCGCCACGAACTCGCGGTGATCGAGGATTGCGCCCAAGCGCACGGTGCGCGGTGGCGCGGCAGGCGGGCCGGAACGCTGGGATCCGTCGGCACTTTCAGTATGCAACAGACCAAGTTGCTGACGGCCGGCGAGGGCGGGGCGGTCATCACGTCGGATGACGCCCTGGCCGAGCGTCTGTATCAGTTGCGGGCCGACGGCCGACGGCGTGCCGCAGGGGAACTCACGCCCGGGGAAATGGAGCTGGTGGATAGATCAGAACTCATGGGAAACAACTATTGTATGTCGGAGTTCAGCGCGGCCATCCTCATCTCGCAGCTGGAAACGCTGGATCAGGAGAACGAGCTACGCGCGACCAATGCTCGACGGCTGACCGATCGGTTGGTCGATGTGCCCGGTGTACATCCCGTCGCCACCCCTACCGAAGTGACCACGCCGACCTACTATCAGTACGCCGTGCGAATCAACCGTGAGGAGTTCGCCGGCCGGACCACGGCGGCGATTTCGCGGGCACTGGATGCCGAAGTAAGCGGTGGATCGATAACGACCTGCTACGCGCCGTTGAACTGCTCACCGCTGTACCGGCCGCATACCAAGACTCGGTACGGAATCAGCCCCGAACACCGTCGCAGGATCGATCCCGGCCGGTACGAGTTGCCCGAAGCGGAACGGGCGCACCAGGAGGTGATCACGCTGCCGCATTCGATGCTGCTCACCGATACGGACGGCATCGACGGCCTGGCCATGGCATTTGCCAAGGTCAGGAAGTACGCCGAGGAGATTTCTGCATGATCGGGGTCGTGTCGGGTTGCTGCCGGTCCAATTCCCGGCAGAGGTCGGCGAGCACGGGATTCGCAAACATCATCGTTGGCGTCAATTCGATGCCGATCCGTTGACGTGCGGTCACCGAGACGATTGTGGCGAGCAGCGAGTCGCCGCCGATCTCGAAGAAATCCTGTTCACGATCCGAGACCGTCACCGACAGCACTTCTTCCCAAATTGTTGCCAACTGTCGTTCTCGCGAGGTGCGCGGTAGTTCGCCCACGATGTCCTCCTGACGCAATCGGAACCCGTAGCCACTACAGCAAAAGCGGATAGCGCTGTCAAACTCTGGAAACGTCGGAAATATCAACGGCAACCTAGTAGGACGAGAAGGCATTGACCATGCAAGCGACGCCAATCTATGACGTGCTCGGAGTAGGTTTCGGCCCGGCGAACCTTGCGGTGGCAATCGCGTTGCGGGAAGAACGGGCCACCGCAGGCAACGGTCACGCCGACATGCTGTTCTTCGAGCGCCAGCCCTCCTTCGGCTGGCATCGCGGCATGTTGGTCGACGGTGCGACGATGCAAATCGCCTTCTTGAAAGACCTCGCGACACTGCGGAATCCGCAGAGCGATTTCACATTCGTTTCATATCTGCACGCGAAAGACAGGTTGTCTTCGTTCATCAACAGCAACACCTTGTATCCGCTGCGGGTCGATTTCCACGAATATCTCGAATGGGCGGCACGGCATTTCGAGGGGCAAGTGCAATACGGTGCGGAGGTGATTTCGCTTCGGCCCGTTGTCGTCGACGGCAGCGTGGAGTCGATCGAGGTTGGCGTCCGCGCGAACCACGCTACGACGGTATATCGCACGCGTAACGTGGTGATCGGCGCGGGGCAGGAGCCGCGCCTGCCGAGCGGAGTAGCGGTCTCCGACCGGGTCTGGCATACGTCTCAGCTGCTGCACAGCGCGGCCGGCCTGGACCAGGCGCCCCCGCGCCGTATCGTGGTCGTCGGCTCGGGCCAGAGCGCGGCGGAATCGGTCGACTTTCTCTATCGCAGATTTTCCGAAGCCGAGATATGGACCGTGCATTCGCGATTCGGATATTCGGTGGCGGACGACAGCCCGTTCGTGAACAGTATTTTCGATCCGGACAGCGTCGGTCGATTCTATTCGGCACCCGCCGATGTGAAGGAGATGTTGCAGCACTACCATCGGAACACCAACTATTCCGTGGTGGACCTGGAGCTGAGCCGGGCCATATATCAGAAGATCTACGAAGAATCCGTAGTCGGCAGGCAACGGCTGTATGTGCTGAACGTTTCGAAGGTGCTGCGCGTCGAAGAGTTGAACGACAGTGTCCGACTGGAGATCGAGGATCTCTCCACCGGTGCGGTGCGGGAACTCGATGCGGACGTCGTTCTCTATGCCACAGGCTACGTTCCCAGCGACCCCGGCACACTCCTCATGACGTTGGCCGAGGAATGCAAGCGGGACGCAGAGGGGCGGCTCGTTCTCGATCGCGACTACCGAGTGGTCATGTCCGCATCGATGCGCTGCGGTATCTACGTGCACGGATCATATGCCGAGCACTCGCATGGGTTGTCCGCCGGATTGTTGTCCAATGTTGCCGCTCGGGCGGGAGAAATCGTCCGTTCCATTCATCTCCATTGAGCCGGAGGCCGGGAGGGCTGAAGAAGCGCATGTATGTACCACCGATATATCATCCGGCGAAGGCCGAGTGGACGGACTACGTGATTCGCCGGTACCCGCTGGCCGTTTTGCTGACGAATGGTCCGGCATATCCGTTCGCGACGCATTGTCCGTTGATTGTGGAGAGGTCTGCGCATCCGAATGGTGACGCTGCCGAGTACTGGTTCCTCGGCCATATGAACAGAGCGAATCCGCACTGGCAGTCGCTGTCCGCCGGAGTCGGCGCCAAGTTGATATTTTCTGGGCCGAACAGCTACATCACGCCGGCCATGTACAACGTGCCCGTGGCCGCGCCCACCTGGGATTTCATCTCGGTACACGTATCGGGCATGCTCTACCCGATGGAGAGCGGCGAGCCGACGCTCGACGTCGTGACCCGGACCGTGGCGGCATTCGAGAACCTGTTCGGGGCGAACTGGGACACAACGGATTCGCTCGACTACTTCGATCGCATCGTGCACGGCGTCGGGGCGTTCCGCTTCGTCAGCACCTCGGTACACAGCATGTTCAAACTCAGTCAGGAAAAGCCTGCGGATATGCAGGACCGAATTATTGCCGAGTTATGCGTTGCCGACTCCGGTAGCGCTCGTGACCTGGGGGAATTCATGCGGCAATACGGCCTCGGCTCAACGGACCGGGAAGTCGGGGAAGCCGTGGTGAACGATGATGGAGGCGTCGGTGAGCGGACATATTGAATCCATTGCCTGGGGCGGGCCCGCGGAGTACGCGTGCTTCGTGGACCAGATCCTGGAGCGGGCGCGGACATCTCCGCACGCGTGCGCTGTCGACGATGCGGACTCCAGCCTGACCTACGGTGAACTCGCGAATTGGGTCTGGGGTATCGCCGCCGCGTTGCGACGGAACGCGGTCGGGCCCGGCGATATCGTCGGGGTCGCGGTACCGCGCAGCGGCGCGGCGGTGGCCTCGTTTCTGGCGGTCACATTGATCGGCGCGACATATCTTCCGCTGGATCCGGCCTACCCGGCCAAACGTTTGGCGTACATGGTTTCGGACAGCGGAGCGGTGGTGCTGTTGCAGACGGCGGCGGCGCCGCGGGTGGCGACGGATGTACCGCGGATCCACATCGAAGAGATTGGCTCCACCGATACTGACGAACCGACCGAGCTGCTGTCGACGAGACCGCACTGTGCGCCGGACCGACCGGTTTACGTCATCTACACGTCCGGATCGACCGGCTGGCCGAAGGGGGTAGCGTTGCCACATCGCTGCGTCGACAACATGGCGAACTGGCAGATGGCTCATTCGGTCCGCCCCGACGTGCGGACCGCGCAATTCGCGCCACTGAACTTCGATGTCTTCTTCCAAGAACTCCTGGGCACGCTGTGTGGCGGCGGATCATTGGTCATCGTTCCGGAGGACATCCGACGGGATCCCTTCGCGCTGTGGGAATGGCTGGCCGAGAATCACATCGAGCGCCTCTTTCTGCCTTATGTGGCCCTCCATATGCTGGCCGTCGCCTCGGCAGGTTTCGATGTCGGCCGTTCGGCGCTCGTGGAGGTGAACACTGCCGGTGAGCAAATGGTGTGCACACCGGCGATCAAAGCGCTGTTCGAGCGTCTGCCTGCTTGCCGGCTGTCGAATCATTACGGCCAGAGTGAATCGGCCATGGTGTCGGCGCATATCCTGTCCGAACCGGTGCCCGCCTGGCCCTCGTTGGCACCGATCGGACGGCCGCTGCCAGGTTGTGAACTCCTGATCGATGCCGCGGACGCCGCCGATCCCTATACCGGCGAGCTATTGGTGGCGGGCGCGCCGTTATCGCTGGGCTACCTGGGTCGCGATGAACTCAATCGGGCGAAGTACATACCACTCGCGCCAACGGCACACGGCCACGATCGTGCATTCCGGACCGGCGATCTGGTGCGGTACGACGGGGAGGTGGTGCACTTCATCACCCGCCTGGAAGACGAGGTGAAGATTCGCGGAGTTCGAGTGAATCCGTTGGAAACCGAAGCTTGGTTGCTGGAGCAACCCGGTGTGCTCGAGGCCGCCTGCGTGGTCGAGGACAACGGGCCGGGTCGGCGCACGCTAGCCGCGGCGGTAACCGCCGACGCCGCGGCAGACCGTCCTGACCCGACGGCGATCCTGGCACGTTTGCAAGAGGTACTTCCGGACGTTGCCGTGCCGAAGCTTCTGGTCGTGCTCGGCGAATTGCCGCGGACGCCGAGCGGCAAGATCGATCGCGCGGAGATCGCGGCCGAAATACGGGGCGCGACCACCGCTGCTACCGGCGGGCGGTGAGGCGTGGAAAGGGTACTCGTCCTCGACTACCCAGGTAAGCGACCGGAGGCCCGAGTTCAGGACTTGGGTCTGGATGCGGCGGGGTGTGTTCTGGTGGACCCGCTCTCCGAACCGTTACCTGCCGTGACAGACCGGCACGAGTACGCGTCCGAGCTGCTCGGCCGAGCCGGGACGGGAATTCCGGTTTCCGGAATAATCTCGTATTGCTCGAGTTTCGCGTTGGCGAAAGAGTGCATTCGGCAATTGGTCGCCGCCGGACATCCGCATGCAGCCCTGATTGCGTTCAATCCGATCGCCGCCACAGCGGACGACATCGCGGACGCGTACAACTCCGCGAGGAATATGCTCGGTGGTACCAGCATCGAGCCGTCGATGATCGCGCTTTCGCTGCGGCATCCGGCGCAGGCGCGCGCAGTATTCGAGCAAGAATTGCGCGGGCTCGCGGCGACCACGCTGCGGGACCGCGGTATCCCCGAGGATTTCGTTTCCGTCTCGGCAGAGGCCTCTGCGCGCATGTATGTCGACTGGCTCACCTTTCTGCTGGTGGCCTACGGCGACGATGCGCCGGACCAGGCACCCTGGCGCACACTCTATGTCTCGTCCTCGGATCATGTTGGCACACAGCCGGTTCGAGCCGAAATCGATGCGCACCTCGAGGTCGCTTGTGGCAGCGCCGATCTGCTTCGGGTCGAGCGGAGCCGACGCGCGGTGCTGTCGTTTCTGCGTCGTGCATCGTGCGACACGCGGTGAAGTGAGCTCGCGAAGGGCGGTGTGCGGCAAATCTCGGTAGCCGAGCGCGCGATCGATGTGCGCAATGCTCAGGCTCGGATGTTGTCCACTTCTGCATTCAACCGTCTCGCCGTAAACTCTTCGAAAGAATACAGCGTCGTTGGCTTCCGGGCGACTCTGCTCGGGTTGAGCCGACATTTGTATCAGCATGGAACAGGCTGCACCATGTCCACGCCAAACAGTATTGTCGATATCTTGATCGAGCGTTCGGAATCGGACGACCCCGGGTACCTTTTTCTCTCCGATGGCACGGTGGAGTCGGAGCAACGAATATCATTTCGTGAATGTGGCAAGCGCGCCGATGAGTATGCGGCCGCACTGTACGCCGGCGGCGTCCGGGCCGGTGACCGTGTAGTCCTGGCGTCCAGTCCGGGGTTGCATTACATCGCCGCCCTCTACGGTGTGCTGAGCATCGGCGCGGTCGTCGTTCCCTGTTATCCGCCGCTGCGCGGTAAGGATGTCGAAAGGTTCCGCGCGTTGCTGGCCGCGGCTCCGGTCGCGGTGATCATCGACGAGATCTTCGAGCACCGCGTTCGAGAGCTGGCCGCCCTGGACTGTGACCGGCCTGCGCCGTCGATCGTCACCGGCAGGCAGTTGGAGCAGGGCGCGTCCGTCCCTCGTGTGCACGCGCGACCGGACAGTCTCGCGTTGATCCAGTACACCTCGGGATCGACCGGTTCGCCGAAGGGCGTCGCGATCACCCACGCAAATCTGGTCAGCAATTGCCGGGTACTCGGACGCAATATGGGCGACGATCCCGAGCGCGTCGGTGTCTCCTGGCTGCCCCCATATCACGACATGGGCCTGATCGGCACGATCATCCTGTCGATGTTCTACGGCTGGCCCTTGGTCACGATGTCACCGCTGCATTTCGTCCAACGCCCGCTGCGGTGGCTCACGGCGCTCACGCACTACGGTGCCACGACGACAGTAGGACCGAACTTCGCCCTCGATCTGTGCGCCGAATCCGTGCGCGACGCGGAACTGGACGAGCTGGATCTGTCGCGCGTGCGCCACCTGTATTGCGGTGCCGAACCGGTCCGGTCGGGCACTCTCACCCGTTTCGTGAAACGCTTCGGCGATTGCGGCCTCGATCCCGATGCGATCATTCCGTGTTACGGCTTGGCCGAGGCGACGCTGTTCATCTCCGGACGACGGAAGGGGCAGCCGTTGCGGTTGAGCGGGGCTGGCCATGACGCGGTCGTCAGCTGCGGCGTGGTAGATCAGGAGCATCGAGTCCGGATCGTCGATCCGACATCGCTTCGCGAACAGCCCCAAGGAGACGTGGGCGAAATATGGGTCTCCGGCCGCAACGTGGCCGCGGGCTACCATGGCGACGCCGCGTCGACGGCAGTCGCATTCGCTGCTTCCCTGCATGGCGGCGACGAAAATTACTTGCGCACAGGCGATCTCGGGTTCATCGAACAGGGAGAGTTGTACGTCAGAGGCCGCATCAAGGACGTGATCGTCATCAATGCGCGCAATATATTTCCGAGCGATATCGAATTGCTCGTCACTGGGCTCGACCAGAATTTCAGGCGCGCGGCGGCCGTGTCACTCGAAGGTGCTCGCGGTGAGGAGCTCGGGGTGCTGGTCGAATTCGATGGCGCAGGTCTGGACGAGCGATCACACAAACGACTGACTACTGAAGTTCGGGCGAATATTGCGACAGCGTTCGGGCTGCGTCTCGCGCACTTCGCGATCGTCGCCAAAGGAGCGATACCGACAACGACCAGCGGCAAGGTGCGTAGGTACGAAGTAAGGCGGCTGCTCTCGAACACCGATCTCCTCGCTCCGAAACTCCAGCCGATCCGCCAGAGAGAAGTACGCCTATGACGGACGTATCTCCGAAGCCTCCCGTGACGACCGATTCGAGCAGGCACACAGCGAAGCGCGACCGCACGGCGTCGCGGCTCGCTTATCTCACGGTGGGCCTGCCGACGGTCGGCGCCGTTGCGGCCGTAGTCCACGCGTCGACCAGCGGACTGTTCGCATCGGATGTCGTCGCCTTCGTGCTCATGTATGCAGTGACCGCCCTCGGCATCGAAGCGGGCTTCCATCGGTACTTCGCGCACAGATCGTTCGAGGCGGTGAATCCGGTCAAAGTCTTTCTCGGTATCTCGGGGTCGATGGCGCTCCAGGGTCCGATCATCTTCTGGGTAGCCACGCACCGGGTGCATCACGCCTACGCCGACACCGAACGAGATCCGCATTCGCCGCGACCACGGGGTTCCGGCCCGGCCAAGCGGTGGCGAGGGCTCTGGCACGGGCACGTCGGCTGGTTGTTCAGAGTGGAAAGAATGGACTGGAGCAGGCACTGCAAAGACCTGCTGCAGGACCGCGGCGTGATGAAGATGAACGCCTACTACTTTCATATCGCGCTCGCCGGAATCGTATTGCCCGGACTGGTTGCCGCCGCGGCGACGCAGAGTGTGCGCGGTCTGATCGGTGGCATCCTGTGGGGCGGATTCGCGCGCATCTTCGTGCTCGACCATGTCACCTGGATGGTCAACTCCC
Organism: Nocardia brasiliensis; assembly: GCF_011801125.1. Taxonomy (NCBI): domain Bacteria; kingdom Bacillati; phylum Actinomycetota; class Actinomycetes; order Mycobacteriales; family Nocardiaceae; genus Nocardia; species Nocardia brasiliensis. Next base: position 6,138,003 of record NZ_CP046171.1, on the reverse strand, counting down.
TGGGCCACACCATCGGTAGCAGGCCATATCCGACGCGGGACGGCAGCACGAATATCGCATTGCTCGCACCCCCTTCGGTCGGCGGCTCGTGGCACAACAACCACCATGCGCGGCCGAGTCTCGCGCGCACCAGGCGCCATTGGTGGCAGTTGGACCTGGCCGGCGACTTCATTCGACTTCTGAACATCCTCGGCTTGGTCAGCAGGGTGCGCGCCGAGACGAAAGGAGAGTTGGGAAAGTGAATTCTTCCGCGAACCGAGGCGCCGGCCCGACGGCCGAGCACCGGGAATCAGTGGCTCGAGCGATCGTGCAGCTCAATCCGAAGAGCGCACGGGCAAAACGGATCGTCGCCCTTGTCACGATCGGGATTCCGGGAATCGGGTTTCTGATCGCCGTCTACCTGGTGGTGACCGGCAGCGCCTCCGCCCTCGATTGGATTCTTTTCGCCGTGCTGTACGCGGTGCAGATGCTCGGCATCACAATAGGATTCCACCGTTACGCCGCGCACAAGTCGTTCAAGACGTCGCGAGTGTTCGAAGGCGTCATGATGATAGCCGGCTCGATGGCGCTCGAGGGACCGCTGCTCTTCTGGGTCATCACTCATCGCCGACACCATCGTTTCGCGGACGAGCTGGGCGATCCGCACTCCCCGAACATGAGTGGGCCCGGTCTGCGCGGAAAATTGCGTGGCCTCTGGTACGCGCATATCCCGTGGATGTTCAGTGACAAGGAATCACGGGTCGAGGTCTTCGCGCCGGACATCCTCCGAGATCGCGTGCTGTTCAACTACAGCCGGACCTATCCACTGTGGGCCATGTCCAGCCTGGCGCTGCCCGCACTCATCGGATATCTGGTCGGTGGCAGTGCCGGGTCCGCGTGGTCGGGCTTCATTTTCGGCGGTCTGGCGCGAGTCTTCGTGGCGAATCAGGCGGCCTGGTGTGTCGGCTCGATCAGTCACATGATCGGCACCCGGCCGTTCGCCACCGAGGACGACAGCGCCAACAATTGGCTGGTCGCGATCTTCACCTTCGGTGAAGGACTGCAGAACAACCACCACGCCTTTTCCGGCGCCTACCGCCACGCCATGCGGTGGTGGGAGCCCGATCTCAGCGGGTTGATCTTGGCGCTGTTGGCGAAGCTGCGAATTGTCTGGGATCTCAAGGCGCCGAGCGCGTCCGCCGTCGGATCCAAGCTACGACGGAACGCGCCTGCCTGAACCGCGCGCGGTTACCGAAGAAGGGACGTGGATGATGTTCAAACGCCGCCGCGCCGAAGGGGGCAGGCCGCCGCTCACCGCGGCCGTGTTGCACGGCTGGTTGGTGGAGCAGATAGCCGAGCGGGTGAATTGTTCGCCCGCCGACATCGACAGTGCGCAGCCGTTCGAGAACTATGGGCTGGATTCCCGTGCGGCGGTGCAGTTGTCGGGCAAGCTCGAAAAGCTCGTCGAGCAGCGGCTGTCCCCGGCGATCCTGTTCGAGTACCAGACCATCGATGATCTGACCGTCCACCTCGCCGACCGGCTGCAGCTGTCGGCGCGATGACCGGAGCGGAGGGCAGACCGTCATGAGCCAGGTGACACCGTCCGCGCCGGACCCGCGCTTTCTCGAGTTCGTCGCGAAAAGTGAGGAACTCAAGGGCGAGCGGCTGGCGGCAGCGATTCCCCGAGCGTATTTCGAGCCCTCGTTGCCGCGAAGCATCGCGAGTCTGGTGATGAGCGCGGGCTTATATTTCGGACCGCTGGTACTGGCCGCGGTACTCATGAATTGGTATGTGACCCCTGTCCTCATCATCCTGTCCGGACTCGGCGGGTGGGGGTTGCATCTGGTCGCGCACGAATGCGGACACGGCTCGTTCTCCCGGAACCGAAAGCTCAATTTCGTGGTGGGCCATATCGTTTCCATACCGCTGCTGTACCCGTTTCACTCGTGGCGGCACGCACACAATATGCATCATTCCCACACCAACAGTCTGACGGAGGATCGAGACTGGTGTCCGATTTCCGAGGCAGTGTATCGGCGGTTGCCGTGGTGGCGCAGGCTCGGCTACCTCAGTGTCCGGACGTGGGCGGTCTGGGCGGGCAGTATCAACTACTGGTCTACCTCGGCGTTCCGTCCGTCCTACTTTCCCAAGGCGGAGATGCGACGCGACGTCCGGCGTTCCATCGTCTTCGTCCTGCTCGGCGGATCGCTCTATCTCGGGGTCGTCGGATATTTAGGCGGCTGGCTCGGCTTGGTGCTGTTTTTCGTCGCGCCGTGGTTCCTGACGCATGTGTGGTTCAGCATCACGACGCTGATGCATCACAGCGCCGAGGATATTCCGTTCCTACCGGCCCAGTATTGGACCAGGAACGCGAGCCGCCTACTCGTGACCACCGATTACGTCTACTCGCGATGGTTGCTGCTGCTGACGCACTACATCTCTATCCACACCGCGCACCATGTGGCACCGGTAATTCCGTCCCATAACCTGCTCAAGGCGCAGGCGGCGTTGAAAGAGGCCTATCCCGGCATGGTCCGAGAACAACCGGCCACGGTATCGGCGTTATGGCGGATATTGAAAAGATGCCGATTTTACGATCCGGTGTCCGGACTCTATGCCACGTCGGTGCTGCGGCGTCGGCGCCGCCGGTAACGCAGGCAACCACGTATTCGCATCGTATCGAGGAGTGATCGCGATGGGTCGGTCCGAGCAGACCGCTACGAAAGCATGGATGTGCTTAGTGTGCGGCTGGGTATATTACGAAACCCTGGGTGTTCCCTCGGAAGGGATCGCGCCGGGAACGCGCTGGGAAGATATTCCGGACGAATGGCGGTGCCCGGACTGCGGCGCGGCAAAGGAAGATTTCGTCATGACCGAGCTCTGACGACACAGTAAGAGGACGAGATGGAAGTCGGTGTGGGAAGGCCCGTTGCGGGCGAGCTTCCGATCACGCGCCCGCAGGAAGGATTATGGCTCGCCCAGTCCCTGGCACCGCGGTTACAGAACGTGATTTCCGTGGTCTGGGGGGTGACGGGGCCCATTGATTCCGATCTGATGTCTGCAGCGCTAGCGGCAACCGAAACTGAAGCGGGCGCTCTCCATGTGAATTTCGAGGTCGCGGATTGGCGAGTCGTGCAGCGCAGGCGTACCGACGTGGTCTGCTGTCCCGCGCACTACGACCTGAGCGGATCGGAGGATCCGGAGCGCAGCGGGCGTGACCTGGTCAGCGGCATCCTCGCCGCCCCGGTGGACCTGGCGGCGGACCAGCTGCACCGCGTCGGCCTGATCAAGATCGCGGATGACCGGCACCTGCTCTTTCTGGCCGCGCACCACCTGGTGATCGACGGCTACGGGTCGATGATCTTCATCCGCCGGGTGGCGCAGATCTACGCTGCCTTGCTGGCAGGCGACCCGGTTGGTGATACCCCGTTCGCCGGACCGGAAAGGATCGTGCGCGAAGAAGAGGAGTATCTCGATTCCGCCGAGCGGATTGCGGATCGCCAATTCTGGTCGGACTATCTCGACGTTGTTCCTGAGCCGCCCGCGCTCCCGTCCGCGCGTGACGGTACCGAAGACGGCCTGAAGACCAAAGAGCTGGTGCTGTCCGACGCGGCGGGGGAATCGGTGCGACTGGCTGCGGATCAGCTGGGAGTGTGGGTCCTGCAATTCGTTTCCGCCGCAGTCGCGGCGTACTTCTCGACCTGTGCGCGCAGCTCCGAATTCGTCCTGCGATACGTCGCGGCGAACAGATCGGGGCTCGCGAGATCTGAAGTGGGGATGCTGGCCAACATGGTCCCGGTAAAAGTGGCAACCATGGCTGATCGCCGGTTCTCCAGCTTCGTCGCCGCGTTCCTGGACGAGGTATCGAAATGTATGACGCACTCGCGCTACCCCTTGTCCGATGTCATTGCCGACGTGGGGCTGTCCGGTCACGTGCGTAATCCACTGGGTCCGGCGATAAATCTGGTGCCTTTCCTGGAGTCGCCGCGCTTCGGCGATGCGACGAGTGCGATGGAGCCCTTGTCTTACGGGGCGGTGGACGACCTTTTGGTTTCGGTGTACGAGTTGCCGGGCGACCGCCGGGTCGGCATCCGTATCGATGCGAATTCCACTCAGTACGACGACTCCGCCGTCACTGAAGTGCTGGCCGAACTCACTGCCTTACTGCGGCGGGTTGCGGCGAACCCGCACGCCGTGGTCGGTGCCACCGCCCCGCGTGCCCGCCGAATCGGCACCGTGCTCCCGACCTGGCTCGGTCGGCTTCGGGTGGTTCGCCGATGAGATCCCGGACGCGAGGACGCGCACGGTGGTCCGCCCGCCCCGGAAGAGCAGGTAAGGTCGCGTCTGCGACCTTACCCGCCTCATCGGCGACTACTTTTCGACGCCCTCGTAGGCGAAGAGGCCGTTCCAGGTCAGTTTCACCTGGCGCACCGTGTCCGAATGTCCGGCGTTGTTGTTGTCGTTGAACACCGGGACGTCGGGCATGTCCTGGTACAGGAAGGCTTGCGCCTGGCCGATGAGTGCGTAGGACTCCTCGGGAGTCTGCGCGGCCAGCGCGGTGGCGATCACCTTGTCGAATTCGGTGTTGACGTAGCCGATGTCGTTGCTTCCCGAATCGGAAAGATATTGCGGCATCAGGAAATTCAGCATGGCGGGGTAGTCGTCCTGCCAGGCGTTGCGGAACGCGGTGCGGATGGTCTTGCCGGTGATCGCGTCGCGCAACAGTTCTCGCACTTCCTGGAAATCGACGTCACAGGACTCACCGTCGTCCAGGGACGCCCTGGCGTCTTCGTCGTCCCCAACACCGAGCCCCTCGACCTCTCAGGACGAATCGTTCGATCGGGAAGGAACTGACCATGAGGTACGTAAAAGTCAACTGGCACCACGACTTCGACGAAGAACCCATCACCTACTTCCACGAAGTCGGCGACGACAACTACGAGACCGCCGAGTCCAGCTCTACCGCGACGGGCACCGAGAATGGGCAGACGACAACCACGAAACAGCTACCGCGGGACTAGGTCATGTCTCCCAATCGGGTTTCGCGGATCGAGTCCCGGTAGGTCGTCGGGTCGGGCATCATGTTCGCCGTGGTGACAGCGGTTGGTGACCGATATCGGATTCTGACGGACAAGCAGTGGGAGCTGCTCGAGTTGTTACTGCCGACATCCGATGGCCGGGTGGGCCGCAACTTCACCAACAATCGCCTGGTGGTGGAAGGAATGTTGTTCCGGTTGCGGACCGGGGTGCCGTGGCGGGATCTGCCCGAGGTATTCGGGCCCTGGCAGACGGTGTGGAAGCGGCATCGCCGGTATGCCGGTGACGGAACCTGGGGATCGGGTGCTGGTTGCGTTGACCGCGCTCGCGGACGCGACCGGGAATCTGGATTGGGTTGTGTCGGTGGACTCTTCGATCATGCGGGTGCATCAGCACGGAGCCAATTCCTCTCGTGGCAAGGACACGAGCCCCAGCCCGGATGGTGAGTTATGAGCCGGCTGATCACGCGGTCGGCCGGTCCAGGGGCGGGCTGACGACGAAGGCTCATCTGGCTAGTGACGGCAACGGCCGAGGTCTGGCGGTGTTGCTCAGTGCGGGCCAGGCAGGTGATTCACCGATGATGCCAGCGGTGCCCGAGGCGATCGCCGTGCCGCGGCTGGGTGGCGGCCCACCGCGCCGCAATCCAGACCAGGTGCTCGCGGACAAGGCATATTCCTCAGCAAGCAACCGAACTCTGTTGCGTGGCAAAGGTATCTGTTGCGTTATTCCCGAACGAAGCGATCAGGTCGCCCACCGGAAACGCCGCGGTCGTGCCGGTGGGCGACCACCAGCGTTCAACTCGACTGCCTACAAGGGCCGCAATGTCGTCGAACGCGCCTTCAACAAGGCCAAACACTGGCGCGCAGTCGCCACCCGCTACGACAAACTCGCCTTGACCTACCGCGCCGGGATCGTCATCGCCCTTGTAGTTGAATGGCTCAAACTATTGGGAGACATGACCTAGCCGGGATACCCATCGCCCCAGTCGAAGAGATCGCAAGCCAGCCCGAATTCGACGCCGTCGAAATACCACAAGACGAGTTCGAACGAGAATGGGCCCAAGCCCGATGAGCTAGCGGAGAAGAAGGCGAGACGTGACCAAGTCTGTGGACTCTGGTCGCCGGGAGAAACCGATCGAAAAGTCGGCCGACTCGAAGAGAACTCCCAGTCAACAAGTGTGCTCCCCGCGCACGCGGGGATGATCCGGGGAAACGGATCACCGGATCGCGACCGTGAGCGTGCTCCCCGCGCACGCGGGGATGATCCGATCAAGAGATGGTCGGTCGCCGAGATGTCGCGTGCGTGCTGCCTGCGCACGCGGGCAATCCATACCTGGCTGATGGGGGCGAGTTTGCGAATTTGTGCTCGCCGTGTTGGGTGTAGCGCGTGCTGTGCTTGGTAGACGTCGGTTGCCGAGGTTGGAGAACCGGTCAGTTGGTCATTTCGATGTTTCTGTTGTGCATTGCTGGAAGTGCGCTCATGTAGGTGGTTTCGCGAGTAGCGTTTGCTGGAAGTTGTTGAGCTTCTCGCTATTCCGGAGGCGCAGCAAACTTATCAGTGGGAGATGCGACAGTGTTGTGCGTTCCCGGGATTCGGGGCGGATTCTTTCGTAAGGGAGTCGGTCTTGGTGTTGAGCGAGGCTGCTCGATCGGTGTGGGCGAAGTCGCCGAACGCTGTTGGTGAGTGGTTGCCGCTGTGGCAGCACATGGACGACTCCGCTGATGTTGCCGGTCATCTGTTCGATCGGTGGCTTGCGCCGAGTGTTGTCGAGCTGTTGGTGGAGTAGCGCGGTGTGTGCGCCAGACGCGGCTCGGTGCGCCGTGCGATTCCTAGCGGGGCATGATCTTGGAGGCCAAGCCACCCCCGGCCGGTTCAGTACGAAGGCACCGGCACGCCAAATGTGTGACCGGTGCTCGACATTGGAGTCGAGCACCGGTGTGACCCAGCAGGCGGAGCGTTCTGCGCGGACTCTGCGTCGTCGCGCTGTGAAAAGACGACGTATCCGACCTGCCCTCCATGGCAGGTCGACTTGCAACCCCGCATACGCGGGGAATCAACCACTTCGATTCCGTAGACCGGATCATCCCCGTGTGATCGGGGAGACCCCAATCTAGATCTGGTGCGATCCATTACTCAACTTGGCGGACGTCGGAAACAATCGGTTCCACCCGTGTTCTCCATTCCCCTCCCTTCTGCCAGCACCACGCCACTGCGTCGGGAACCCAGAGAAGGCGTTCCTCGCGGGCGCGAGCGTGGCGGAAGAAGATGTCGGAGTCTCTGAGCGTAGTCCGAAGTACTCTCTGGTCTCGCTTGACATTCGAATCGTCACGTTCGAGGACGATCTCACGGGCGTTGAGATCGACTGCGTCGGCTGCCAGCGCGCTGAGGCAGTCTGAGCGGGCCTGGACGTCTGATCCTTGCCAGCACTCATAGACGCGGCAGTCCAGCCTCAGCGACACGATGAGTGTGACGAACGCCCGTCGAGCCTTGGGTTCCATGCGGAAGAAATGAACTGTGCTGGGGCTGCGGGACGACTGCGGCCGCAGCATCTTGCATAGAAAGTCGTGGCGGTCCGGTGCAGTGACCAGAGCGGCCAATCTGAACGCGCCGTTCTTTGTCTCGTCCACGTACATGTTGGGCCTCACCGTCCCCCGCTTCCCTACGACTTCAAATCCTTAGACATTCATCGCTTCCTGAGCGCCGCGTACGCTACGGACCCTCCGTACTAGAAGCAAGAAACCGACCTTACGGGTTCCTCTTTGCTCGAAAGCGCACCTAGGCAACAGATTCGAGTTCCTGGCCGGGGGTGTCTGGTGATTGGTCAGCCCATCTGCCGCTGTCAATTGTTGATCTACATCCGAAAGTCGTGAATATGTAGTCGATCTCGATCTGTGTCACATATTCTTGCTGCCGGTTCGCGCGCAGAACGTGTCAGTGGGGGATGCGAAGGTGGTTGAGCTGTCCTTGGGTTCCGCGAACATCGAAGAGGGGGTGTCGGTTTGGGGTTGAGCGCGGCCACGCGGTCGGCGTGGGCCAAGAGTGAGGAGCGGCAGGGGAGCAGTCTGTCGTTGGTTCAGCATTCGCTGGATGCGGCAGCGGTGGGCGCTTTGGTGTGGGATCGGTGGTTGCCGACGGCGACACGACGGGTGCTTGCGGAGGCTTTGCCGGGTGGTGAGGTGGACGGACGGATCTTGTTGAGTTGGCTGGCTGGTGTGCATGACGTCGGGAAGTTGACGCCCGCGTTTGCTTGTCAGGTGTGGCCGTTGGCCGAGCGGATGGATCGCAGCGGGCTGCCATTGAAGTATCCGGTGGCCAATCGCCGGGATCTGCCGCACAACTTGGCCAGTCAGGTTGTGCTGGAGCAGTTTCTGGTTGATGAGTGTGGGTGGGCGGTGGAAGTCGCTGCAACGTTTGCCACTGTTGCAGGCAGCCATCACGGTGTTCCGCCGGGCTCGGAGGCCGTAATGGCTCGGTATGCGACATCAAAGCTGGGTTCTGGTGCCTGGGTGACGAGTCGTTCGGAGTTGCTCTGGTACATGGCCTGCGCAGTTGGGGCCGCTGAGCGTTTCCCTGATTGGAGAGGAACGCCGCTGCCGGTTGGTGTGCAGATGTTGTTGACGGCCGCGGTGATCGTCGCGGATTGGCTGGCCAGCAATGACAGTCTGTTTCCGTTGGTGGAGGGGCGCGATCCTTTGACGGCGGATCGAGTCTGGAAGGACCTGGGGCTTCCGGCGCCGTGGCAGCCACACTGCGATGTAGGCGAAGCGGACCTACTCTCCAAGCGGTTCAAGTTGCCGCCAGGTGCCACGGCGCACCCGTTACAGCTCGAGGTTGTTCGACTGGCCGCGCGGGTGTCCGAGCCTGGGTTGATGATCATTGAGGCGCCGATGGGGGAGGGCAAGACCGAGGCGGCGTTGTTGGCGGCCGAGATCTTGGCGCGCAGATTCGGATTCGGAGGTGTCTTCGTGGCGCTGCCGACGATGGCGACCTCGGATGCGATGTTCGGTCGCGTGCTGGAGTGGGCCGGTCGGCTTCCGGATCCTGCGGGAAGTGTCTTCCTTGCGCACGGAAAGGCTGCACTGAACGACGCGTTCGTCCGGCTCGGGCAAGGGCATCTGGATGCGATCGGTATTGATTGCGCTGAGGACGCGGTGGTCGTGCATGAGTGGCTGGCCGGCAGAAAGAAGGGGCCGCTGTCGAACTTCGTTGTCGGCACGATCGATCAAGTCCTCACCGCGGCACTAAAGGTGCGGCACGTGATGCTGCGTCACCTGGCATTGGCGAACAAGGTCGTTGTCATCGACGAGGTACATGCGGCCGACAGCTACATGTCTACCTACCTCGCGCGATGCCTGGAATGGCTCGGCGCCTATCAGGTGCCCGTATTGCTGCTGTCGGCGACATTGCCACCAGCGCAGAGGAATACGTTGATCGACGCGTATCGACGGGGTGCGTCAAAGGGTTCTGCGCAGCCGGTGGAAATCGACTCGTCCTACCCGTGCCTGACTGTCTGCTCAGCTGTCGACGTCCGCACGGTCGCTGTCGAGCCCTCAGATCGTTCGCTAAGGGTTTCGCTCGACCGACTCGAGGACGACCCGGACGTTGTCGTGGAAAAGCTGCGGGACCTCCTCACCGAGGGCGGTTGCGTAGGAATTGTCTGCAACACAGTTGCCCGGGCCCAAGCAATGTTTACTGCGCTGCGCGCCAAGCAGTTCGGGAAGCGTGTCTTTGCTGATTCCCAGCTGATGTTGCTGCACTCGAGATTCATTGCTGCTGATCGCACCCGGCTCGAGGCGAGACTGCGCAAGCTGTTGGGCCCGCCAGGAAAGGGGAAACGGCCGACGCGACTGATCGTGGTCGCTACCCAGGTGGTCGAGCAATCTCTCGACATCGACTTCGACCTCCTGATCACCGACTTGGCGCCGGTAGACCTGATACTGCAGCGTATGGGTCGTTTGCATCGCCACGATCGACCTCGGCGGCCTGCCCGAGTCGCGGCACCGATCTGCCTGATTCGGGGGGTTGTCGGAGGGGCGAATCTGCCGCCGCTGGTTCAGGGATCGGTCGCGGTGTACGGCGCGTCGCGTCTTCTGCGAGCTGCAGCCGTTCTTGACGAGCATTTCGCTGGAAAGTTGGTGACGCTGCCAGGAGATGTCCCCACGCTCGTTGCTGACGCTTATGCACAGAAGTTGGCGGCTCCTGAATCGTGGGAAGAAGCCATCGCCCAAGCTGATGAGCGGTGGGCGGCATATATCCAGGATCAGGTCGCCCGTGCTCGCGACTACTTGCTGCCCTCGGTGGTCGACCGGGTGTCCCTGTCGGGAATATTGGATGCGCCGGCGAGGGACGCGGATGGCGCTGGTGGTCAGGCTCAGGTCCGCGACACCGACGAGAGCGTCGAGGCGATCGTTGTGCAGCGAGCCGGAAGCAGGATCCGGATGCTTCCCAACATTGCAGATTTTGGCGCAGATCCGATTCCTACAGATCGTGCTCCATCTGCGGCGATGGCAAAAGCCTTGGCGGGATGCACGATCCGGCTTCCGAACTCATTGACCAACTACGGGCGAATCAGCAGGGTGGAAACAGAGCTGGAACAGAACCGTCCTCGCGGTTGGCGCTACTCGCCGTGGCTGCGGAACGAGCTGGCACTCGTGCTCGATGAGCAGTTTCAAGCAAAGGTTGCCGGACGTCGGTTGCACTACGATCCGCTGCTGGGGCTGACGGTAACTTCAGAGAGTGGGCCCGAGTGACTGTCGAGTCGGCACCGGAATCAAATCCTCCTCGCTTCGACCTGCTCAATGACCCTTGGATTCCAGTGATCTACCACGACACTGGCAGCACTGCCAGCTCCGGTAGTCAATTGGAGCCGAGGGCCCGCGAATTATCGCTTCGTGCCGTATTCCGCGACGCCCCTCAAGTTTTGACGCTCAGCGGCGAGATCCCAACACAGACATTCGCGATCCTGCGGTTGCTGCTGGCCATCCTGCGTCGAAGCATCAGGGACAGATCGGGACGGCCGACCGATGTGTGGAAGTCCTTGTGGACCGATGATGCCCTGCCCTTGGCCGAGATCGACCAATACCTCGACGATCACAAGACTCGATTCAACCTGTTCGATCCCGTCGCGCCGTTCTTCCAGGTAGCTGACCTCCGTATCAACAAGGGCGCCAGCACACTTGATGTCCTGATCGCCGATGTCCCCAACGGGCACAAGTACTTCACCTCACGTGGCGGCCGACACATGGAGGCCATCACCTTTGCCGAGGCAGCGAGATGGCTCGTGCACGCCCAAGCATTTGATCCATCCGGGATCAAATCGGGCGCTGATGGCGACCCGAGAGCGAAAGGCGGACGAGGATATCCGATCGGGGTCGCGTGGACCGGCCAACTCGGCGGGATCTATTGGGAGGGCGCGAATCTCGCCGAGACTCTCATTCTCAATACCGCACTCGCCGGTCTCGATGACAACCCATACCCGAAAGAAGACAAACCAGCGTGGGAACGTCCACCTGCAGGGCCGACGGTCCGGCTTGACCCCGAGCCATCAGGCCCTGCGGATCTGTTCACCTGGCAGAGCAGACGGATCCGTCTCGTCGCCGAGGAGAAGGCAGTCACCGGCGTTGTCTTGTGCAACGGTGATCCGCTGGAACCGTTCAATAAACAGCGATTCGAGCCTATGACAGCCTGGCGGTTCAGCCAGGTGCAGACCAAGAAGTCCGGTAGGGATCGCCACTACCCCTTGACTCACCACGTGGAGAGAGGGCTGTGGCGCAGCCTCGCGTCCCTACTGTCCCAGGGGCAATCAAAGAATGACCGCGGAGCTCCGGTGCAGCCAGGCCTCGTGCAGTGGGCGTCGAGACTGGTCGAGGACGGCAAACTCGATGTGACCCAGTTAATTCGGTTGCACGCGACCGGGATGGAGTACGTGAACAACCAGGCCGTAGTCGGTGAGGTTGTCGACGACTCGCTGACATTCCGCGTCGCGTTGTTGTCGAGCGACCCGCATCTACGGATGTGCGCGCTCGACGCGATCAAGACAGCGGAGAACTCCGTCGGTATCCTCGCCTCGCTGGCCGGGGATCTAGCGCTCGCGGCGGGCGGAGAGCCGACCCTCGCGCGCAGCCATGCACGCGAGCGCGGCTATTTCATCCTCGAATCTTCCTACCGGAGATGGCTTGCCGGGCTTGCCTCGGCTGCAGATGTCGAACTCTATGACCGGAACTGGCAGGAGGCCGTGCGGCGGGAAGTTGTGCGAATCGCTAGAGAACTCATCGATACCGCCGGAACGCCAGCACGGGTCGGGCGGCGAATCGGGGATCGCTACATGGATGCGGCCCGTGCGGAAGGGCGGTTCTTCTATCTGCTTCGGTCCGCGCTTCCGGCGGCATTTCATCGACCAGTGCTCGGCAAAGAGGAGAAGCAATGACCAGACCCACCATGGTGGAACTGGACGACGATTTGGCGGCATTTGTTCGGCGAACGGTCTCGATGATGCAGTCGAGACACTTGAATGACGATACCCGAGCAGCCGCAGCACTTGCGAAACTACGTCGCGCTGTCACCGCGGCGCCGGGTAGCCGCCAGGAGGTCTGGGAGTACACGCTCAAAGATCTCCCTCAGACCCTGATCGCACCGCTGGATGCCGACCCGACGCAATGGGAATGCGCAGCCCACTATGCGATCACTCTGCACGCGCTACATCAGCAATCGAGTCGGATCAGAACACATCGCGAGGGCAACAATATCGGACACGCGGTCTACCGCCTCGGCCTCACCACCGCCAACGACGCCGCCGTGCAGGCCCGGTTCCACGCCCTGATCGCGGCATCCAGCCTGTCCAGCGGCCTGATCCACCTACGAGGGCTGATCAGGCAATTCCGATCCGCCGCAATACCACTCGACTACGGACGCCTGGCTCGCGATCTCCGCCGCCTACAAGACCACAAACAAGCCGACCAAGTCCGCCTCGAATGGGGACGGGGATACCACCATCAGCGGCGCAAGCCCGAACCGCTCTCAGCGTCCGACCTGACCGACTCGACAGGAGCCAGCAGTGAATAGATTGTTCGTCGACGTACATATTCTGCAGACAGTTCCCCCGAGCAACATCAACCGCGACGACACCGGTAGCCCCAAGACCGCGACCTACGGAGGTGTCCGTCGAGCGCGAGTGTCCAGCCAAGCGTGGAAGCGGGCCACCCGCCAAGAGTTCCGCCGATTGCTCGATCCCGCGACCCTGGGGGTTCGAACCAAACGGATAGTCGAGCTGGTCGCCGACCGCATCGCCAAACTCGATGACGCCCTTCCCGAACCGGAAAAGCTTGCCGCACAGGCATTGTCGGCAGCAGGAATCACCGTCGAAAAGCGGGCCAAGGGCGCACCGGAAGACGTCGAACAGTCGAAATACCTCCTGTTTCTCAGCTCCTCGCAGATCGACCGACTCGCGGCGCTGGCAGCCGAATCCGCGACCACAGGATCCCCAATCCCCAAGGCGGCCGCCAAGAAGGCCGCGACCGGCGCCAACAGCATCGACGTCGCGCTGTTCGGGCGTATGGTCGCAGACGCTTCCGATCTCAATATCGACGCCGCCGCGCAGGTCGCGCATGCGATCAGCGTCCACGCCGTGGACAACGAGTTCGACTACTTCACCGCTGTCGACGACATGGCCCCCGCGGACAACGCCGGAGCAGGCATGATCGGAGTAGTCGAGTTCAACTCATCTACCCTGTACCGGTATGCCACCGTAAACGTTGCCCTACTGCGGGAGAACATCGGCGACGACGTCGTCACAAAGCACTCGGTGGCAACATTTCTCGATGCCTTCGTCAAGAGCATGCCCACCGGCAAACAGAACACCTTCGCCAACCGGACACTGCCTGACGCCGTCCTCATCAGTTTGCGCACAGACCAGCCAATCAATCTGGTGAACGCCTTCGAAGACCCCGTAGACCAACCAGGCACAGCACGCTCGACCGCAGCAACCCGGAGACTGGTGGATACCTTTACCTCGATCGAGAACTCCTACGGCGATGGTTCCGCCACCAACTACGTGGTCGTCTCGAACTCGACCAGCACCAGTCTGTCAGAGCTGAGCGAACCGCAGTCCCTGTGCAGCGCAGTGGACGCCGTAGCCGCGAAGGTCGAGGACTATCTCGGCGCGATGAAATGAGCGTTCTGCAACTGCGTCTGGCCGCACCTCTACAAGCATGGGGTCATCGGAGCCGATTCGCGCGTCGCGAGACGCTCCAATTCCCTACAAAGAGCGGCGTATTGGGGCTGATCGCGGCAGCTCTTGGCCGACGGCGCACCGAGCCGCTCGAAGACTTGGCTGCATTGCGATTCGGTGTCCGGGTGGACCAACGCGGCACCATGCTCAGGGACTTCCAAACCGCCGTCAGCTTGGATGAAACAGTTCAATACCCGCTCTCGCAACGGTATTACCTCGCCGACGCAGCGTTCCTCGCCGTGCTCGAAGGGCCTCGAGATGTCCTCGATGGGCTGCGCCAAGCTCTTCTGCGACCCGCGTTTCCGCTCTATCTGGGCAGGCGATCTTGCCCAGTCGCCGGCCCGCTCGTACTGGACCAGATCCAAGAGGCCACGCTTGTCGACACATTGCGCACGACGTCGTGGCTGGCCGCGTCCTGGTACCGCCGCCGCCAACCCAAAACGCTGCACCTCGAGATCTTTCGAGACACGATCGACGGAGAACACCCCGAATCGCTCGGCGAACGGATCCGCGATCTGCCGATCAGTTTCGACCCAGAACAGCGTAAGTACGAGTGGCGCAACATAATCCACGACACAGCAACAGTTCGTAACCCGGACGGTAACGAAAGCTATCTGCACGATCCGTTCGCTGTACTGGAAGGCGAATGATGTACCTGTCCAGAATTGCGCTTAACCAAGCCCGCCGCGGTACCTCGAAACTCTTATCATCTCCGCAAGTCATGCACGCCGCGGTAATGTCGTCGTTCCCGCCGACCGCGCCGCTGACCACACCAACGGGCGGAAGAGTGCTGTGGCGCACCGATATACGCGAGCACAAGGCCGAATTGTATGTAGTCAGCCCGGCGCAGCCGGACTTCACCCACATCGTCGAACAAGCAGGCTGGCCCACGACCGACACCTGGGTCACACGGTGCTACACGCCGCTGCTTGACCGCCTAGCCAACGGGCAAGTCTGGCACTTCCGTCTCACCGCAAACCCCGTCCGCAACGTTCGAACCGCACCCGACAAAGATACCAAGCCCCGCGGACTCAAAGAACCCGAACAGCTCGACTGGCTCCGAAACCGCGCCGAAGGACTTGGCTTCGAACTGGCCAAATCTGAACCCCACGGCATCGAGGATGTCACGATACAGGGTCGGCAAGGTCTGCAATTCAAACGCGACCGGGCCAAAGTCTCACTATCAATCGCTACATTTCAAGGCGTGCTGGTCATTTCGGACGCAGAAAGGCTTCGTCACACATTGATCAGCGGTATCGGGAGAGCGAAAGGCTACGGCTGCGGGCTGATTACATTGGCACCGGTACGTCAACCGTGACACCGCGTCGCCTGACGTTCCCCCGAAACAGGCTGTCTTGCATGATGCCCCGCCGTACAACACTGTTGATGTCCGACAACGGATCGGCCGTGGTGTGGGTCGGTGAGCGCGGCGTGCGCTACTACGCGCACGGCGTCTCGCTCGCACGCTCATCACGGTTACTCGAAGCGCAAGCTCGGGCGGTGACCAACACCCGGGCACGCTTGCAGGTCGCCCGAGCGATGTATGCCATGCGCTTCCCCAACGAAGACGTGTCAGGGCTGCTGATGCAACAGCTACGTGGACGCGAAGGCGCCCGGGTACGAACGGTCTATCGCCAGCACGCCGAACGCACCGGCGTCGAATGGAATCGGCGAAACTACGACAAAGACGACTGGGACGCGGGTGAGCCCATCAACCAAGCGCTCTCCGCAGCGAACTCCGCCCTCTACGGGCTCGTGCACTCGGTCATCGTCGCCCTCGGATGCTCACCCGCCCTCGGGTTCGTCCACACCGGCCACCACCGCTCCTTCGTCTACGACATCGCAGACCTCTACAAAGCCGAACTGACCATCCCCATCGCATTCGATATCGCTGCCGAAGAGCCCGAAGAACTCAGCGCGGCGACTCGCCGGCGAGTACGCGACGCGATCTACAACGGCAAGCTCCTGGAACGATGCGCACGAGACATACAAAAGCTGCTCCGTGATGAAAGCAGCCTCGAAACAACAGATTTCGAAGAACTCGACTTCGACGTAATCTCGCTATGGGACGACCGAGACGCCTCGGTGGCTGGCGGAGTCGGATACGGAGACGACTTTTGACCACCGTCGTTCTCACTGCCGTCCCCCCGGGACTGCGCGGACACCTCACCCGATGGCTCCTCGAAATCAGTCCCGGCGTGTTCGTCGGGAACATCTCCCCGCGTGTCCGGGAACTCATGTGGCAGCGCATCATCGAATTCGTTGCCGAAGGACGAGCGATCATGGTGTACACCGCCCGCAACGAACAACGCCTCGCATTCAAGGTCCACGGCCACGACTGGACACCGGTGGATTACGACGGCCTGACATTGATGCGTCGCATGACAGTCCCGGACTACATCCCTGCCGCCCAAGCACCTTCCTCCGCCAAAACCCGCGGCACATCCAACCAAGCCGAACACCAATCCGAGACTGTTTGGCGCCGCCGCACAGCCCGACGCAAGTTCAAACCCAAATAGCGGTTCCGGGGATGCCCCCGCACCCAGCACAGACCAAATACAAACCGAATCAAAAATGGGCCCGGCGGTTGTGAACCGCCAGGTCAACAAGTGTGCTCCCCGCGCACGCGGGGATGATCCGGCGATGGTCACCCACCTGTGCCCGAGCATCATGTGCTCCCCGCGCACGCGGGGATGATCCGATGTCTTAGACCGGGGGCCGGTACCGCTTGTCGTGCTCCCCGCGCACGCGGGGATGATCCCGACCCGGCCGGGCGCCTGGACCCGCGGTTGACGTGCTCCCCGCGCACGCGGGGATGATCCTTTGTGAGGAGGTGAGCTCGATGGTCCTGAATCGTGCTCCCCGCGCACGCGGGGATGATCCGTGACATCGTGGACGACACCACCCCAGAGTTCAGTGCTCCCCGCGCACGCGGGGATGATCCCGATCCATTACGCCGCCTCCCCCCCGGCTCAGCGAGTGCTCCCCGCGCACGCGGGGATGATCCGACCATCCTGGACGTGCAGGAGGAGCTGAACCCGTGCTCCCCGCGCACGCGGGGATGATCCGCAGGGCGAGCCGCTGGCGCGGATCAAGGCGCGGTGCTCCCCGCGCACGCGGGGATGATCCGTCTTGGACGCCATGTTCGCCCACTCCTGCGACGTGCTCCCCGCGCACGCGGGGATGATCCACCCTGTGGATAAAGATCGAGTGAAAACCCTTCGTGCTCCCCGCGCACGCGGGGATGATCCGGTGTTGAGCCCTTCCATCTGGGCCGTGACGGCGTGCTCCCCGCGCACGCGGGGATGATCCTTTAAGTACTAGTTGAATCTCAAGGGGGGAGGGGGAGGCGCGTGCTCCCCGCGCACGCGGGGATGATCCGGCCAGCTCGGCCACCAGCGCGGCCGCATCGGGGTGCTCCCCGCGCACGCGGGGATGATCCGTTCGTGATCGTCGACGTCGACGTGCCGGTAGCGTGCTCCCCGCGCACGCGGGGATGATCCGCCGCGGGCGATCGGGCCAGCCGGGCGCGGGCCGTGCTCCCCGCGCACGCGGGGATGATCCGCCGCCAGGATGGCGAACGATCGCCTCGGGTGGAGTGCTCCCCGCGCACGCGGGGATGATCCGATACGGAACGATCGGCCAGCACGCGCCACGCGGTGCTCCCCGCGCACGCGGGGATGATCCCGGCGGCCAAGCCGGGCAGGCTGGATCCGGGTCGTGCTCCCCGCGCACGCGGGGATGATCCGTTTGTGCCCCAGCCCATTTGAACAGCTGGTCTGTGCTCCCCGCGCACGCGGGGATGATCCTCATGAGCAGAACATGCAAGGACAGAATGTCGCGTGCTCCCCGCGTACGCGGGGATGATTCGCCTCACCACCGTGGTGCGGGCACGGCAGCCAATCCCCCGCCGGACGCTGGGATGATCTGCGGGCGCGGCGCTTCGCGCCGCCAGCGCGGTTCATAACTGACCGTCGTCAGCCACGATGACGGTGTCGTCGGACTACCAGCTCGGCGTCAGCGGATATGAGCAGCTCGAGGGGGCGAGAATGCGGTGTAGATCCTGTACGAGCCGTGCTGGGGCTCGAACCGACACACGCAGTGTCACGGCTCGGTCCGGGCGTTAGTTGCGGCGGGGGATTCCGCGGCGTTGGAGTGTGGTGCGGATGGTGGTGTGTGCGACGCCGAGGCGTTTGCCGATTCGTTCGAGTGACTCGCCGTTGTGGTAGCTGGTGATGGCATGGTCGATCTCGTCGGGGGTTAGGCGTCGCTGCTGGCGGATAGTTGTGCCGCTGTCACGCAGGATGGTGAGGATGCTGCCTTTGGCGAGTTGCCATTCGTTGGCAAGCTTGTTTGTGGATGAGCCGGCTTCGTACGCCGCGATAATCCGGGTTCTGTCGGTGGCTGTGAGCCGCCGTCGTAGGGCGTGCGGTTGGGGCGAGTGGCCGAGGGACCGGACGTTCGTGTGCCGGTCACTGTTCTGTGCGCGTTGAGTGTCGACGGGGCGAACTGCGATTTCGGGGCCGTCTACCAGCACGGTTCGGTTCGTATGCTGACACGTCGGGCCCACAAAATTAGCAGGTCAGGCCCGGTCTAAGACCGGGCCTGACCTGTTTTTGTGTCGGGCCCCCGTTTACCCCCCGTTTTGGCTGTGTTATTTGATCGCCGCAGCCTGTGAACACACCCGGTCACAGTTCTGATGCACTGCAACGTCGATGTAGCAGCGGACGCGGCTGTCGAGACGTTGGGATCGATCGCTGGTTCTGATCGCGAATCTCGGCACACGTTGGTCGCGAATTGAGGTTGCCTCGGTCTTTCGGACACCGTGATCTTCCCCCGGTTTTCCGGAACGGTTTGTTGAGAGATGCTGGCTGCCTTGGTATCTGAAGGAGTCATCTGTGCCGGAGCCGTATCCGGCGGAGTTCCGCCGCCAAGCGCTGGCGTTGGTCACGTCTGGGCGTACGGTTGTAGACGTCGCCGCGTCGCTGGGGATCGCCGAGTCGTGCCTGTACAACTGGAAAAGCAGGATTTCATCGACCAGGGACTGAAGGACGGTGTCAGCCGGCCCGAATCGGAGGAGTTGGCCGCTGCCAAACGTCGTATCCTCGATCTCGAGGAAGAGGTCGAGATCCTGGGTAAGGCCGCCGCGGCCGTCGAGCAGGTGGTGCCCCCAAAAGACCGGTACCGTCTCGTGGCCGAACTCCACGATGACGGCGTCCGAGTCCGACGAGCCTGCCACGACCTGGGTGTGTCCGCATCTGGCTACTATGAGTGGCGCGACCGGGCGCCGTCCAGGCGAGCGGTTCGGCATGCCTGGCTGACCGACCTCATCGGGCAGATCCATCTGGCCTCCCGCCAAACCTATGGCGGTCCGCGCGTTCACGCCGAGCTGGTGCACGCCCATGGAATCACGGTGGGTCGCAATACTGTCCAGTTGTTGATGAGCCGGGCCGGACTGTCCGGACTTCCGCTGCGGCGCAAGGCGAAAAAGTGCCCGCAGGGGTCACCGTGACCGACCTGGCACGGGAAGGCAAGCTCTACTGCTGTGTGGTCCTGGACGTGTTCTCCCGCCGCGTCGTCGACTGGGCCATCGACTCGCGGCAACGGCCGACCTAGCGACCAACGCGCTGGGAATGGCGATCGACTCCCGAGGGAACGTCGCGGGGGCGATCATCCACGGCGATCACGGCGCTCAGTTCACCTCCCCGACCTTCACCCAACGCGCTCGGAGCGCCGGGCTGCTGCCCTCACTCGGCACGATCGGCGATGCCTATGACAATGCTGTTGTCGAGTCATTCTGGGCCAGAATGCAAGTCGAGCTGCTCAACCGACAGCGATGGAACACTCAAGTCGAGTTGGCGAACGCCATCTTCGAGTACATCGAGGGCTTCCATAACCGCCGCCGACGTCACTCTGCCCTGGGTTGGCACTCACCCCTAGACTTCGAGAAAACGTTCACCCTCCAGCCCGCATCGCCTCACCGCTGATTCCGGAAAACCGGGGGGAGATCAATCCGTCCGGGAATCCGGGGCAACCTCACCTTCCGCGCCCGGCACCTGGAAGCCCAGACCGAACAAGCCTGGTGCCTGACCCTGGCAACGAACGCGGTAATCGCCTGGACCACAGAGTATTACGGGCTCGCGGTGGACCAGATGCGTCGGCAGGGTCGCCGCATAGACGCTGATGTGCTGGCCCATATCTCGCCCGGGCACTCGGAGAACATCAATTTCTTCGGCGCGATCGAGGTCGATATCGACGCTGAGTTGGCTCAGCTCGGGCCGACCGGGTACCGGCCACTACGAGTCCGCGACACTCTGTTCTAGAGGGTGTTCGGCACGGCCTACCTCCGGGGCGTCACGAACGAATCAGCATGGTTCGCGCTGTGCGGATTTCAGGAATTCCGATCACTCGTGCAGCGAGCAGGAACACCGCTGTACCGACCGTAGCTCCTGCGGCGAGGGTGATGAGCTGTTCGATGGTCGGCGTCCCGATTGTCCGGTGGGTGAGTGCGATCGCGGCCAGTCCAGCGGCGCCGGCGAGCACGGTCGCCCACATGACGCGGCCGACGGCAGCAGCGACGGCGGAGAAGCCGAGCAACCCGTACCGGCGACGCAACAAGATGTGCCCGGTCACCGCACCGGCGACATAGGCAAGCGAACTCGCGACGCTGAGCATCACGATCACGACGTGGCTGGTCAGGACAGTCGCCGTCAGCACCAGGACGGCTACCTTGGTCACCACCATGACTATGTTGATCACGGTGGGAGTTCGAGTGTCGTTGTAGGCGTAGAACACTCGCATTTGCAGCATGACCAGCGCGAACGGCGCTAGCCCGAACGCCGAGCATGCCACTGCCGTGCCGATCAGCCGGGCGGCGTCGGCATCAACTCGACCGGTGAAAACCAACGCGGCGAATCCGGGGCCCAGCAGGCTCATTGCCATGGTGACCGGGATCAGCGCCACAGACAGGTAGCGGGCACCGCGGGAGAGATCGGCAATCACCGCGGCGTGATCGCCCATCGCAGCGGCGCGGGAGATGCGTGGCATCAGCACCGTCAGTACAGAGGCAGCAAGAATGCCGTAGGGAACCTGGAACAACAATTCGGCGTAGGTGTAGATGGATACACCGCCGTGGTCGAAGGCGACCCGCATGGTGATCGCGACGCCGATCTGGCTGATCGCGGCATACACCAGCAGCCACCCCAGGATCGGCAGTCCTGAGCAGACCGGACGCCACGTGTAGGGCAGTGGCCGTACTCGCCAGCTCCACGCGAAACCGTTGCGCCGCAACGCCGCAACAATCCAGGCGGCTTGCCCCGCGATCCCCGCGGTCGTACCGACCCCTATGGTCAGCACCTGAGCGGCGGTCATCGAGGCAGGCGTCAGGGTGACCGCCCCCGGAAGCAGAACGAACACCCCGCACGTAGCCAGCACGATCACGTTGTTGATCACCGGTGCCCATGCCGCGGTGGTGAAGCTGTCGCGGACATTGAGCACTGCGCCCACGACGACCGATACCCCGTAGAAGAAGATCTGCGGCAGCAGCAGGTATGCCAACCAGGTAGCGAGATGCCGTTGTTCGGGGTCGGCCACGAACACTCGGACGATCAGCGGAGCGCACGCCACCGTGAGCACGGTGACCACTGCCAAAGCCAGCACTGCCGCGACCATCATCCGCTGGGTGAACTCGCGGGACCGCTTGCGGCCTTGGCGTCGAGCCCTGGTCAATATGGGCACGACAGCGCTGGCCAGGACGCCCCCGAGAAGCAGTTCGTAGAGCATGTTCGGCAGATTGCTCGCGCCGTTGTAGGCGTCGCCGACCGCTGCGGTCCCGAGCACCGCAGCCACCACGATCGTTCGAGCGAATCCTGAAACCCTGCTGACCACGCCGGCCAGAGCCACATGCCCGCCCGCACGGGCGAGGCCCGCGGCATCCGTACGCCCTTCGCCGCCAACGCCTTTCAACTTGACCGGCTCGGCGACGGCGCGCGGTAGTCGTTGGATCGGCAACGGCTGTGTCGCAAAGCTGCCGTAGTCGTTCAACACGTCCCCCTCAATCGCATGGCTGGTTCGACCCCGTCCAGGCTACGGATGCGCGTACACCGCCCCCGGCGTGCTGTGACTCGCAGCGGAATATGGCGATGGTTTCCTGCTGCCAGGTGGCGGGGGTGACGAGGGGCATTCACATGCAATCGCAACCAAGATCCGTAGCTCTTCGGTACGGGTCGGATCATCCGGCTGCGGCGAGGTATTCGCTGTAGAACAGCATCAACCCGACGAGGCGGAGTCGACGTAGCGGGCCCCGAAGGTGTCGGCGTGGACGCCGGTCCGGCGTGAATGGTGATCTCGGGTGCCGCGATGTTCTTCGGTTTCTCGATCTTCAGCGTGTGGAACATGGCTTTTTCCTGATTGGTCCGGCTCCACAGGTCGCTGTTCATGTGGAGCTTGAACAGGACCACACCCGCGGCCTTGCGTTCCCGGTCGGCCTGGGCTGCCGGCGATTGCGTCGTGCACCCTGCGACCACGGCCAGCACAAGCCCCACCGCGGCGGCCGCCGCCGTACACAAGGTTTTGGTTGAGGGCCTCAGAGCGCCATCGAGAATGATGTGTTCGTTCGGCGCTCTGAGGCCCTCGGTCTGTGGTGGAGTCCGTCGCCAAACAGACTTGCTTCCACCGAGGGTCCCGAGTCTCGACTGCATAGTGCGCGGCTATGCGCGATAACTCGTTAGCTCCGGCTCCCGCGCGAATGTTCACTTCGACCCCGATTCGCCTGGTCGACCTGCCGCGCTACTTCCCGAGCGCCTGGAGGCCGATCCCGGCGGCACCACCAGCCCGGGCGGATCGAATTGCGTGCCTCGACCGCAGCCCGAGGCACCCGGGGGTAGACAGTTCCAGGCCCGAGGTACAGAACCTCCACCACCCGAGCAGTGACCCTCGCCACATAGGTAGCTGAAAGATTGCGATTACGCGAAGGTTTTGTTGTGGTGAGGGGGTCGGAAGGTCGATTCGATCGCTGTTCATTGGGGTGGGTTCACGTTGAAGTTGAGATTTCTTGCTATCTGCAGCGGTTTGCTGACTATTGCCTGCGCTGGCGCGGGGGGTGCTTCGGCGGAGTTGGTGCGAAGTCCTGATCACGTGGTTACCAAGCCCACGGTCGACGGATGGGTCGCTCAGGCCTCGCTGGTCAACGTCGTGGTGAACACGGTGCCGAACCTGGCCCAGTCTCCCTGGTCGCGGGAAGCGTTCATCGATGCCACCGCGCTCGGACAGGTCACCGGTCAAGGTTCCACCGGGATCAAGTCCGGTGTGTTGCGTTCGGGGTTGCAGTTGGGGTGCAACACCGATGTGTCCTCGGGTTTGCAGGCCGGGTCCTCGGCAAGTGTCGGGCCGAACGCGTCGGTGTCGATCTCGCAATTGCCCTCGGCCAGTCTCGGTGGGAGTGCGACGGTGTCGCCCCAGATTCAGACCACCATCAAACCCGGTGCGATCACGGTGATCCCGCTCGGTGAACGGATCCTGGAAGGCGCGCTCGGGGCCTCGGATCTGACCGGTATCCAGGTCCACGTCGACAACTGCCTGGGTCCGGTCTCGGTGCGCGTCTACACCCAGCTCTCGATATCGAGCCACGTCTCCGACACCACGGTGACCGTCTACTCCGACCCGACCACCATCTGATGCGGGGGAACAACGACGTGCGTCCAGAACTTCGACCGAGGCCACGAAAGCGCGGCAGGACATCGTTCGCCGCGGTCGCCATGCTGCTGGCCGCGACAGCGACGTTCATCGCGATGAACGCCGGTACCGCGGCCGGGCAGGAAACCCCCGAGCAACGCTGCGCCCGCGAGACCGCCGCCTACAACAGTGCGTGGGAATCCTCTTGGCGGACAGCCAATCCCGGCAACCCCGGCCCACCGCCACCACCGCCAGTGCCTTACGTGTGCGTCGACCCCGGCACCCCGCCGGCCACTACCACGGCACCGCCACCACCGCCCGCACCCGGGCTGGCGCCGACTCAAACACCCGGCGCGGGCGTCCAAGGCCGAGCTGGCAACGCCCCCGGACGACTACCCGAAGGCAACGGCACCGACATCGTTCCCGGGCCTACGCCACCGCCTCTAACGCAGCCCGCAGCGCGTCCCTCACCGCCGGTGACCACTCAACCGGTGCGCAAACAGGCTGACGATGTGTCGGATGAGGGATCGTGCGGCAACGGCTGGAATGGGCCACCGTGTGCGAACATTCAGGAATGCCCACCTGGATACAGCATCCAGGGAAACCTCTGCTTCGGGGTCCGCAGCATCACACCCGGCGTGGTGCCCGAAGGCTCACAGCCCAAGACTCGGCAGAAGAACTGCACCTCGAGCCCGGCGAAGTGGACCAAGAACGAAACATGGACCAGTTCCACGACGATCACCAATACCAACAGCCAGATGGAATCTACCCAGAACACAGTCGGCGGCAGTGTGAAGGTCGAAGGTGAAGGCGGTGTGCCACTCGTCGGCACTATCAAGGCGACAGTCGAGGGGAACTACCAAAACCAGCAGAAGACCGACACCACCTGGATCGACACGAACACCCAGCAGCAGACCCTGACCGACTCGAGCTCCAAGGAGTTCACCACCGCCCCGGGTAAAGAGCTGACCGTATACACCCAGTACACCGATGTTTCGTGGGAGATCGTCCGCAAGTACTCCCATCAGAAGGTGACAGACGGGCACACCTATATCGCCGAACCCGACAGCTATGGTGCGTTCGAAGCCCCCGCTAACTGCACTCCTCCAGGTAGGTGAACGGAATGTCGATGATCGGACACCGCAATCGCTTGTGCACGAAGGCATTCAGCGTGAACGCCACGCGAATGGTCGCCGGTGTCGCTGGGGCGACGACTGTGCTGATTGTTGCCGCGTGCAGTTCGACAGAGCAGCCCTCGCCAGCCAGCGCGGCACCGACCACGCCGACAGTGCAAACCACAGTGGCCTGGTCACCACCGGTCTATCGCAACACACCGTCGAGTCCGGGCGATGTCGTCGTCACCCGCGACCAGCTGATCGGGAACACCGTTGCCGGTGCCCGCGAGTTGCTGTCGTCAGGGTCGTGGAAGCCGGAGATCCTGGAAGGCACATATGTCAGCACCAGCCCCGGTCAGCCTGCTCCTGACACTGCCAGCACCGAGAGCTGGCGGATCGTAGGAGCCTGCTTTACCCCCGATTACAAGGTGCGGATCACAGCCAAGGCGCCGGAGCAGTTCCACGACAGCGAGCTGCCCCGGATGCGCGACGGAAGATATGACAGCAGCGAGTGCCACAACGGCTGGAATGGCATCAACCTTTCGCAGAAGCCATAAACCTGGCTCCAAAAGGCGCGCCAGGGGACTCCGCTCGGACAGCGACGGAAGATACCCGGTGCGGGTCTGCGCCCGCCGTCCGTAGGAACCGATATGGGTCGCATCTCGCTACAGAGACTTTCTCCTGGTTGTTCCCTACACCGGAGTCGAAAAGGCTCGGGGGCACGCCCTCATCAGTCACGCCGACATGAAATCACCAGCACAACACCAGGATTCACCTTGTCGGCTTAGCGTGACTTTCCTCCCGGATGCTCCTCAACCCCTTGCTCGGCGTCTCGCGCTCGACGCTCCACAAACACATCCCAGAGCTGGAGCAACGGTACGCGGGCAGTGCTCGAACCCTGACCGCCGACGGGTCGGCCAACGGGTGCAGTCGGTGTCCCGAGCCATTCGGATCCGCACTGCGTCTACACACCCCGGATCTGCCGATCACGCGGCGGCCGGTCGCCACCATCGTCATCACCCTCTCGCCGTTGTTCATCGGCCTCGGGGGCTGGCAGGTGCGGTGCACCGATGCCGAGCCGGAACCACTTTTCGACCTGGATATCGATCGAAACCCATGGCACAACCACGCGCAGGAGCTTGAAGCCGGTGCATACCATGGCGGCAACGAACAGAATCGGGGCCGCGGTTCGGGTTGAGGTTCCCCTGCTTTCTCGGAGGGCTCTGAGCATGGTCCGATAGGGCCTGGAAGGAGTCCCTTGTGGCAGCACCGACGAAGTACCCCGACGAGTTGAAGGCGCGAGCGGTCCGGCTGTATCGCGAGTCCGATCCCAAGCCGACGGTCCGCAAGCTCGCCGCGCAACTGCGCGTGCATCACGAAGCGTTGCGGAACTGGATCCGTCAAGCCGAGGCCGATGCCGGCGAACGGGCTGACTGACCGACCACCGACGTGGCCGCGGAGAACCGGGCGTTGAAGAAGAAGGTCGCCGAACTGGAGCGAGTGAATGCGGTGTTGCGCTCTGCGAGTGCGTATTTCGCCTCGGAGCCCGACCAGACCCGGAGGTGATCGTGCGGTTCGTCAAAGACCATCCGCAGTACCCGGTCGAGCTCGTATTACGGGTGCTCGAGATCGCGTCATCGACGTTCTACGAGTGGAAGAAACGGGCGGTCGAACCCTCGGCACGCCATCTCGCCGAGGGGCGGTTGCTGGCCGAGATCGTCGATATCCATGCCAGTTCCGGCGGCACCTACGGCTCTGCGCGTGTGCACGCGATGCTGGAGCGGAGAGGGATCGGGGTCGGCCTCAAACGGGTGGAGCGGCTGATGGGTCAGGCGGGATTGCAGGGTGCGTACCTGCGCCGCAAGTGGCGGATCGGTTCCACCAGACAAGATCCGCGGGCCAGACCGGCACCGGATCTGGTCGAGCGGAACTTCACCGCCGACGCCCCGAACAAGCTGTGGGTCGCCGACGCGACCCGAATCCCGGTCGGGGAAGGTGTGTTCTGGCTGGCCGCGGTCCGCGATGCCTTCTCCAACCGGATCGTGGGCTGGAAGACCTCTGACCGCTGCGACACCGACCTCGTCCTCGGCGCTCTGGAATACGGCGTCTGGTCCCGCGATGTTCGCGATGGTGAGCTGATTCACCATTCCGGCAGAGGCTCGACCTACACGGCTATCCGGTTCGTGAATCGGTTGGCCGACAACGGGATTGCGCAGTCGATGGGGTCGGTTGGCGATTCCTACGACAACGCGTTGATGGAGAACTTCTTCTCCACCCTGAAGACCGAGTTGGTTTACCGGAGGTCTTGGCGGACCCGTGACGAGGCCGAGAACGCGTTGTTCGCCTACATCGATGGTTGGTACAACTCCCAGCGGATCCAGAAGAAGCTGGGTTGGCGATCACCGGATGAGTTCGAATCCAGTTACCATCAACAGGTTCCGGCCGGAATCAGATAATCCGCTCTCCGGATTAGCGGGGGAACCTCAGTCGGACCGGATGGTGAGATAGGCGGCGTTTGCCTGCCGGTCCCAGGTCAAGCCCTCGATAAAGTTGTTGTCCGGTGTGTTGGTCATCAGTGCGTCCCCCGTCCGTCGGCCGTGTTCGGCGCAGTCGCCGTTGTCGGCAGGGACGCTACTGCCCGAACATGCGTAGTTGCAATGTCTTTCGCTGTATTCCGACTGCCGCATGGTTGTCGGTGCGGCGGCCGCTCGGCACACGGGTAGTGTTCGGCTGGTTATAGGTGATCGCGCTGACCGGGAACACGACATCGTGGGGTGCTGTTGCAATGCTCAATCGTAAAGAAAAGGCGTTCAACCTGGGCTTTCTTGTCGTGTGGATCGTGCTGTCGCTGGCGCCGCCCGTCGCTTGGCTCTCCGAGAACCTGCGATCGGCGGGATTATTGCCGGTCATCGGCAACTATGCGGTTTTCGCGCTGGTGTTCGCGTACGCCTGGTGGGGTGTGACGTCATTCCGGTACACACGGCCGCGGGCGTTTTGGAGCGCGGCATTCGCTGCCGGTGTCCCGATCTATCTTTACGCCGGATTCATCGCTTGGTCGGGATGGCTGAGCTTGACCAGGCTCGCCCTGCCGTTCATGGTGTTGATCTTCTTTATCGTCAACCCGCGTTGGGGTCCTACCTGGACTCGTTGTCCTCGATCCGCGTGGAATCACCTGGCGAGGCGAACCATCCGGCCCGTCACCATAATCGGGATCTCACCGACTGAGTATTTACTGGACGTCGAGCGTTCGGCGAATGGAAGCCCCGCGCTACGGGTTCAGCGGCTACTCCTGCGCCCGCGGCGCAAACTCACTGTGGTGCACCACAACACAGCATTGGTCTGGTTGTGGGGATAGTTCGGCTCGTGCTTCGGGGTGGGTGCTTGCGGTGATCGCGCCTTCGACGAGTCGTAGGTTGAGGCCGCAGACCAGGTCGCGGTGGTTTTGGGCGACTAGGTGAAAAGGGCAGTTGCGGAGGCGGATACAGCCGTCCGCTACATGGGGGAGGTAGCCGCAGCTGCGCAGTGCTGTGAGTAGGTCGCCATTTGCGTTGGTGGCCGCGTGTTTTCCGGCTTCGCGGGCGGCTTCGTGTACTGCGGCTTGGACCGTTCCGCTGTCGTCGCGTTCGACCGAGGAGACGAGCAGGCGGGCGAGGAGTTCGTAGTCGCGCGGCGGGACGCTGACCGCCATTTCCTTGGTGGCGCGGGCGTAGAACTTCGCCGGGCGGCCGGCGCCGGGGCCGCCGCGGCCGGGTGGGCGTTGGTAGCTGACGGTCACCAGGTCGGCTTCGGCCAGTTTGTCGAGGTGGTAGGCGGCGAGGGTGCGGCTGATGCCGGCGGCGGCCGCGCCCTGCTCCCGCGAGACCGGGGTGTCGCTCTCGGTCACGTACTCGTAGAGCTTGCGCCGCAACGGGTCGTCCAGGTTGCTCAGCGCTGCCAGTACCGCCGGGGTGGTGGAACGGGGAGTGGGCATGTCCCCGACTCTAACACCAAACGGTATTGACAAATAGGTAGCCGGAGGGGATTCTAAAAATAGAATTCATTAGTCTTACAGAAGGGTTTCCAGATGAACGCTTCGACCTCGCACCCCCTGGCTCCTGCTCCTCGCACCTTCGGCGAGGCTGTGCAACGCGCGCGCAGCGACCCCGGATACGGGGCATTTCTGCTGTTGCGCATCGGTTTTACCGTGCTGCCGATCGCCTTCGGTCTCGACAAGTTCACCAATGTGCTCACGACCTGGGAGAACTATCTGGCGCCGTGGATCGCGGACCTGTCGCCCTTCAGTGCGCATCAGACGATGTGGGTGGTCGGGGTGATCGAGATCGTCGCGGGCCTGGCCGTCGCGGTCAAGCCGCGCTACGCGGCCTTCGTGGTCGCCGCGTGGTTGGCCGGAATCGTGATCAATTTGCTGAGCTACCCGGGCTTCTACGATGTGGCGCTGCGTGACTTCGGGCTCATGCTCGCCGCGCTCACCTTGGGGCGGTTGGCCCTCGCCTATGACCCGGCGTGGCATCGCCACACCGTCGCCGCTCGCAACCTCAGCGCCGCTTAGCGAGTCGCGCGAGTTCGTTCACTCCACCCGGCCAGGCCCTGGCTTCGCCGGGTGGAGTGCGGCACTGTTCTCCGGAAGAACATCACATGGGTTCGTTGCGGGTTCTGTCGCAAGCGTCGGGCCGGGATATGACGGCCGCCGAAAGTGCGGCGGCCGCGTTTCTCGAGGCTCTGGGGATCGACGACGAATTGATCCTGGTGCGCAATTGTGCCGCTGCGCTCGGGGTGCGAGCATCACCTGCTGCCGTTCGTCGGTACCGCGCACATCGGCTATCTGCCCGGTGAACGCATCATCGGGCTGGCCAAACTGCCTGGGTGGCCGAGCATTCGCCGACCGGCCACAGCCGCAAGAACGGCTTACCAAGCAGATC
This sequence comes from Nocardia brasiliensis, assembly GCF_011801125.1. Classification (NCBI taxonomy): domain Bacteria; kingdom Bacillati; phylum Actinomycetota; class Actinomycetes; order Mycobacteriales; family Nocardiaceae; genus Nocardia; species Nocardia brasiliensis. Next base: position 6,108,055 of record NZ_CP046171.1, on the reverse strand, counting down.
GCGGACTGGCTCGCCGAACATCTGCGGCCGGGTGGTGTCGGCGTGGTCATCGAGGCCGAACACAGATGCATGACCCTGCGGGGCGTGCGATCGACCGAATCGGCCACGGTCACCTCCGCGTTGCTGGGCGCCCTGCGCCAGGGTCCGCGTTCTTGTCAAGAATTCTTCGCGCTCGCCGGCGTCAAATCCTGACCGAGCGGGTTAGCGTCGAGGAGGAGCGAACAGGGAGGTCCAGATGGCACGGCACACTGTGCGGGTTCGCAGGATCTACGACGACCCGACTCCGCGCGATGGCACCCGTGTCCTGGTGGACCGGCTCTGGCCCCGTGGGGTCAGCAAGGCCCGCGCCCACCTCGACGAGTGGTGCAAACACATCGCCCCATCGACCGAGCTCCGCCAGTGGTACCACCACGACCCGGAACTCTTCGACGAATTCACCCGCCGCTACCACGCCGAACTGACCGAGCCCGAACGTGCCGAAGCACTCGCTCATCTACGAGAACTGGCTGAACGGAACGATCTGACGCTGCTCACCGGCACCAAGAATGCCGACATCAGCGAAGCGGCGGTGCTTGCCGAACTCATCGCGGGGTCGTCCGAATAGTGCACGCCGGTAAGGGATGTGGCGATCGGTCGAAATGCCCACCACGGGCCACACCAGCGCCAACATGTCGATTCCCTCGAGTGACGGCGCGGTACTGGTGTTGACCATGCGAGGCGCATCGGACGGGCAAGGACTACGGCGTGCGGCCGATCCCGCCCGACGAGAGGATCGACGGCGACCCCGTCCCTGTCACCATCGCCTGATCGGCGCCTATCCGCGGTGAAGCCTCGGGGGTTTTGAACGCCTGCAGTGGGGCGGCGCAGGCGTGATCCCTTGGGGCGGTTCGGATTTGGGTTGATCGCGCCAAGTGCGTTGATGCCCCGGTGTCCCGGGGAAATCTCCGGGTGTTCCCCGATGTGCGGTCGCATTCTCACGCATACAGTCCCTGGCAAGGGCTGTCTCCCAACGAGAATGGACGGCAGGTAGACGTGGGTTTCATCGCTGAGCGTGGTGGGTTCGCCCTCGCGGTATTGCTGTTGTCGGTCGTGGTGGCGGGATGTGGGCCGACGCGGAACGGCTCCGACGAGCCTTATCGGTCGACGGAAGTGCGCATAAGCAATGGTGATATCACCATCGGCGGCACGCTGACCACCCCGAACCGGGATGGCCCTTTCCCCGCGGTGGTTTTGGTGCCCGGCGGAGGAAAACAGAATCGGGACGAGTCTTTTGCCGAGCACAAGCCGTTCCTGGTGCTCGCCGACGCTTTGACCAAGGCGGGATATGCGGTCCTGCGCGCCGATGATCGAGGGGTCGGCGCGACGACCGGGGACAAGAGTGAGGCCTCCTATGCGGACTTGGTGTCGGATGTTCTCGCGCAGATCTCCTACCTGGGCGACCGGGCTGATATCGACCGCGCGCGCATCGGCGTTCTCGGACACAGTCAGGGTGGATCCTTGGCGCCGCTGGTAGCCGAGAAAGCGCCCGACAAGGTGGCATTCGCCGTGCTCATGGCGGGGCCGGCGCAGACGGGATGCGAGGTGCTGAAGCATCAGATGCGGGTGCAACTCCAGGCGACCGGAACGAGCGCGGCCGATCGGTTGGCCGCCAGCGACGCTGCCGTGCAAACCGAGTGCGATCTGCTCCGGGTCGGCAATTTCGACCAAGCACGCAAGAATGCGCGCGCGGCGAACCAGCGGCTGCCGGAAGCCGAGCAGGCTTCTGATGAGGACATCGACCGGGCGATCAACCGGGAGTACGCGGCCCAAGCGACGCACGACCCGGAACCTGCGTTGCGGGCACTCCGCATCCCGGTGCTGGCGCTCTTCGGCACCAAGGACGTGCAGGTCGAGGCCGCGATCAACGAACCGCTGATGCGCGAATTCCTGGCGGCCGATCCGAAGTCGACGGTGCATACCTTCGAGGGCGCCAACCACCTCATGCAAGCCGCGGAGACCGGCATGCCGGACGAATACGCGAGAATAGCGACAACTATCGACCCGGCCGTGCTCGATTACCTGACCGGCTGGCTGAACCGGATGCTGCGGAATTGAAACCGCCAGCGGCGCAGCCATTCTGGCTCATGGATGCATCCGAGCACCCTTGAGCACCTTGTCCACCACATTGCGCGGTCCGTAGACGGCGATGCCGACGAGGTCGAGGTTCGCGGTGCTGACCGTGCGCACGGCCGCCCGGTTGTCCCGGTCGTTCCCGGTGGTGAACAGGTCGGAAGTGAATATCGACGTGTGCAATTCCCGCGCCAGCGCCTTGCCGTGCGCGGTGCGCAGCACCTCTTTACTGCCTTCGAAGACGAGCACCGGCTGCCGGAACATCGGCAGGTAGACGGTCGCGTCCGCGTCTTCGTAGGGCTCGCCGATCACCTCGGATTCTGCCGTGCCGAGACCGCTCACCAGAAAGGCTGTCACGTTCAGCCGTTGCCAAGTCTGCAGGTCTTCCCGCAGCAGTACCGCGATCTTGGTATCGAAACGTACGTTCTCCATGGCGTTCACTCTCCCGCTGACCTGCCGGGAAAGGCTTGTACGATCCTGGCATGGTTGCCGGTGGTGTGGTGGAGCGGGTCAGCGCCTGGCAGCCGCGGGTACCGGGGATCGTCGAGGTCTTTCATGCGCGGTTCGTCGAGCACGTCTACCCGATGCACGCTCACGATTCCTGGACGCTGTTGATCGTCGACTACGGGGCGGTGCGCTACGACCTGGACCGGCACGAGCACGGTGCCCTGGGTTCGGTGGTTTCGCTTTTGCCGCCGCATGTTCCGCACAACGGTCAGGCGGCGACCGCCCGGGGGTTCCGCAAGCGGGTGCTTTACCTCGACGACGAGCATCTGACCGAGGCGATGATCGGTCGGGCCGTCGATACTCCCACCTTCGCCGACCCGCTACTGCATCGCCGCATTCACCAATTGCACACCGCCCTCACGCATGTCGACGCGGAATTCGAGGCGGCAAGTCGCCTCGCGCTCATCCACGACCGTTTGCGTGACCTGCTGCGTGGCACCGACCCGCCGCCGCGCCGCGCCGACCCCGGGCTGGCGCACCGGCTGCGCGAGCTGCTCGATTCCCGTACCACCGAGGGGGTTTCGCTCACCGAGGCGGCCGCGGTGTTGCATGCCGACGCCACCCATCTCATTCGCGCGTTCAGTCGCGAGTTCGGGATGCCGCCACACCAGTATCTGATCTCGCGCCGGGTCGACCTGGCCCGTCCACTGCTGCTCGGCGGCATGCCCGCCCGAGACGTGGCGGCCACCACCGGGTTTCACGATCAGCCGCACCTGATCCGCCATTTCAAGCGCATTCTGGGCACCACACCAGGGGCGTACGCGCGCAGCGCCGACGAGCGCTACCTTCCCGAACTCCCGAGTCGCGAGGAACGTTCGGATGCCCCGGATGAAGACCATTGCGCGGGCACTCGCGATGATGGAACACGTTCAGTCACTTGAAGAAGAGGACATGCTTGTGAAGAAGCTCATCGTTGTCGCCGCGCTGACGGCGGGTCTGCTCGCGCCGGCCGGCCTGGCCGCCGCGGAACCGGTTGCCGCGCCTACCGCTACCGCCGCGACCGCGACGGACGTGCAGGGTTCCTCGTCGGCGGACATCTTCTGCGCCGTGATCCGATTCCTGAAGGGCGGCTGGGCGGGTCGCGCCACGGACTGCACTTTCTGATATCGAGTCGGATCAGGCCGGTCGGTGTCGATGGCACCGACCGGCCGTCGCCTGCTACTTCTCGACGCCCTCGTAGGCGAACAGACCGTTCCAGGTCAGCTTCGCCTGGCGCACCCGGTCCGAATGGCCCGCGTTGTTGTTGTCGTCGAACACCGGGATATCGGGCATGTCCTGGAACAGGATCGCTTGAGCCCGCGCGATGTGCGCGTAGGACTCCTCCGGGGTCGGTGCGGCCAACGCGGTCGCGATGATCTTGTCGAACTCCGGATTGACGTAGCCGATGTCATTGCTCGCCGAATCGGAGAGATACTGCGGCATAAGGAAGTTCAGCATCGTCGGGTAGTCGCCCTGCCAGGCGTTGCGGAAGGCGGTGCGGATGGATTTGCCGGTGATCGCGTCGCGCAGCGGCTTGAAGGTGGGGTAGGGCGCGCCGAGGGCATCGATGCCGAGGGTGTTCTTGACGCTGTTCGCCACGGCCTCGATCCAGGCCTGATGGCCACCGTCGGCGTTGTAGGCGATCTCGAAGCGGCCGGTCCACGGCGTGATGGCATTGGCCTGCTCCCACAGCCGCTTTGCCTCGTCCGGGTTGTAGGCCAGCAGGTCGACCCCGGGCAGATCGGCCTTATAGCCGGGCAGGCTGGCGGAGGTGAAATCCCTTGCCGGAACCTTGGTTCCGTGCCAGATGGTCTCGGCGATCTGCTTGCGGTTGATGGCAAGCGAGATCGCCTTGCGCCGCAGCACGCCCTCCTCACCGCCGAAATGCGGCACGGTGGGCTGGAATCCGATGTGCTCGTAGCGCGCGGTCGCCTTCTTGATGGCGCGGTCGCCGAGATCGGCGGCGAAGCTGGTCAGCGCGTTGTCCGGGATGGTGTCGAGCAGGTCGAGGTTGCCTGCCAGCAGGTCCGCGTAGGCGGTCTCATAGGTCGCGTACATCACGAACCGCAGCCCCTTGTTCTTGGCCGGGCGGTTGCCGCGATAGTCAGGGTTGGGCACGAGATCGATCTGTACGTTGTGCTGCCAGGCGTTGTCGTGCGCGAACTTGTACGGGCCGTTGCCGATCGGGTTCTCGCCGAACGCCTTCATGTCCCGGTAGGCCGCCTCGGGCAGCGGGAAGAACGGCGTAAAGCCCAGGGAGAGTTCGAAATCGATCGACGGGCGAGTGAGATCGACGGTGAACGTGCGATCGTCGACCACCTTCAGCCCCGACATTGTCTGTGCCTTGGGCGGATCCACCGAGACTTCGTCGTAGCCGACGATGGCGGCGAAGATCCAGCTCTGCAGTTGCGCGTTGCTGCTCAGCGCGCCGTAGTTCCACGCGTCGACGAACGACTTCGCCGTTACCGGGGTGCCGTCGGTGAACTTCCAGTCCGGTTCGAGGGTGATCCGATAGTGCTGCCGGTCGGTCGACTCGATCGTCTCGGCGACCTCATTGTGAGCTTTGCCGTCGGCGTCGTAGTACTTCAGTCCGGCGAACAAGCGGTCGACCACGCGCCCGCCCTGGTTCTCGTTGGTGTTCGTCGGTACGAGCGGATGTTGCGGCTCACCGCCGTTCGCGGTGACCACGCCCTCCGCCGCATCGCCACCGTCGGACGTACAGGCCGTCAGGCCCATCGCCACAACGGCCGCCACCAACAACGCTGCCCATCTGCTGGATTTCACAATGCCCTCCGACCTCGAGCGGCCGGGTCACCCCTGGCCCTCGTAATTTCTTCGGAGAGTAGCCATGTCGTGCGTTGCTGTCCTCGAAATCCGTCCCCTGGACCGGAAATTCGGCTGATTTCAACGCCTTCTATCGGTCAGCCCACACCGCCGACGGGCGGGATGGTCGGCGTGTCACCTCGGGTCAGGATCTTGACCGCGGTGCTGCCCTGCCAGCCGCCGGTGCCTGCCTGACCGCTGGAATTCAGGATCGTGCAGTAGACGTCGCCGTAGGCGGTGCTGCCAGGGGGTGCCGCGGCCTGCAACGAGCCACTGACCCAGCGTCCCTGGTGATTGGCCGAGCCGCCGATGGCGGTGTAGTCGAATTCTCGGTAGGTCCCGGTGGTATTCACGCTGTTCTCGACGACCATGTCGCAGGCGGCCGTGCTGCCCGCGGGGAGGTAGACCCGCCAGCCGAGCGTCACCGTGCCCGGGGCAGGACTGCTGATGCTGCCCTCGACCCCGTTGGACGCGTGCGCGGCGGGTGTGGTGATGGCGAACGCCGCTGTGCATCCGGTCGCGAGCAGGACTGTCGCGACGGACTTCTTGACGGTGAATGCGGACAACGGTGCTCCTACGGTGGCTGGGGGTTTGCCTCTTGGCGCAATTCAACGCACCGGACAGACCCCGGGCCATGCACCCCAGGAGTGATCGATTGCCCCGCAGGTGTGGACGTTCGCCACCCTCGGTGGTGCGGCCTCGCCACCATCCACGGGCACTCGGCTCGTTCGTTACGCGGTCGGTTGCACGACCGGGGGCCACTTGCTCGGGAGCACGTTGGGGGGCTGGGCGGCAGGCGTGTGGTCCCAGTCGAAGGTGAGCATGCGCCATGCGGTGGGGCGCTCGAACGAGATGGTGGGACCGGTGAAGACGGCGGCGTCGAAGCTGGTGTGCCAGCCGGTGAACGCGGCGCCGATGAACGAGGTGTGCTTCAGGAATTTGGTCTTGTGGAACGAGACTCCCTCACCGCCGAAGGTCGCGTCGGCGAAACTCGTCGCGCCATCCAGGGTCGCGCCGTCGAACCAGGTGTTCGAGCCGGCGAACTCGGTTTCGGAGAAGCGGGTCAGCCCGGCGAAGGTGGCGTTGCGATAGGAGACCTCTTCGTCGAATCGGGCGCCGCCGAAGTCGGCGGGCGCGCCGAAGGTCACCCCTTCGAACCAGGTCTTGTCGTAGAACCGGGCGCCGTTGAACGAGGCGTACTTGCCGGCGAACACCATGTCGTTGAAGGTGTTTCGGCCGCGGAACTGCGACGAACTGAAGTCGGCGTCGGCCAGGTACGCGCCGGTCAGATCGAAGTCGCGATCCGACCACGAGTGCTCGGCGGCGGGTACCAGGTGCGCGGCGATCACCCGGACGATCGTCTTGCGCACCTCCAGCCCGTTCTGGCTGCGTTCGCAGTCGGGGTCGGGCTTGTAGGGCAGGCGCAGGTAACCGCAGAGCACGTCGACGCAGACCTGCACTTCGGCATGGTTGCCGCGGGCGTGCCAGTCGTCGGCGAGCGCGGCCATCGCGTACACGCCGGCCATCCGTACGGCGGGCGAGGCGTGGGCGAGCTGGCCCGAGGTGGTGGTGAACCTGGCCCGCAGGTCGCGGATGGCCGCCGCGTCGTGCTGCGCGGCCGCCAACTCGTATTGCTTGTTGCTGACGACCAGCGCCTCGGCCGAGGTGTGCTGCGCCTGCGCCGCGATCTCGTGCGCGGTGGCGGCGAGTTTGTTCGCTTCCGCGGTGAGCGCCACGGCTTGGGCCGCGGTGTACTGCGTCAGGTCCGCGGTGCGCTGCCTGCGATAGGTCAGATACGCGGCACCGCCCGCCGCGGTGAGCGCCACGATCGCGACGGTGTCGCGGATCGCCTCGTACCACTGCGCCGTGTCGAGGTGATGGCCGGTCAGCCACCACGGGCCACCGCCGTCGATCAACCGCACCGCCACCATCAACACAGGTAGCGCGAACGCGAACGTCAAGACCATCCCGAACAGCGTCTTCCACAACACCTTCCAGCCAGGTTCTGGAACGTGAACGGGAACAGCCGCATTGGGATCCACCGACACCATGTGATCTTCCCTCATCGCGCGAATACTGATCGGACATCACCGTATCTAGTGCATCACTGACCGCAACCGCCTGGTGACCGGTTCGTCGGTGAGACCGTACTGCAGATGCGGTAGTCGCGACAGCCTCCGGCCGCATGACGCGGGCTACAGAGTGCGCATCCCTCTATCTCATCGCGGCGCGCTACCCCGTGTCAATAGCGTTGTCATGACGAAATGTAGCAACTATGCTACGTAGTAGAACGACCTCGAAGGGGAGGCGCCGGTGATGCTGCCAATGGCGATGTACTTCTGCGCGGGACTCGCGCTCGGTTGGGGAAATGCCCTGTGGACCAGGCGGGCGATCACCCGCATCGTGGACGACGACCTGAGCCGCGGCCGCCTGGTCTTGCTGTCGATGACGAGATTGCTTGTGCTGACCGTGGTTTCGATCGCGTTCGTCTTCCTGGCCGGAGCTCCCGGTGTCGGCGTCTGCTTCGGGCTCGCGGTATTCCACGCCGCGCGATTGTTCCGGGTCGCGCGACCGGTGCCGCAGGGGCAGACATGACGACGATCGAGGTCGGCGAGCACCAGACGGTGCGGTTGCTCGGGCTGGAGTTCAACGTCGACACCATTTTGTCGACCGGCGTCGCCGCCGCCGTGGTGCTTGGGCTCGCGTTCTACTTGCGCGCCACGGTGACCTCCGGCGTGCCCAACGGGGTGCAGCTGTTCTTCGAAACCGTGACCGTCCAACTGCGCAATCAAGTGGAGAGCACGATCGGGATGCGGGTCGCGCCGTTCGTGCTGCCGCTCACCGTGACCCTGTTCGTCTTCATCCTGCTATCGAACTGGCTGGCGGTGCTGCCGGTGCGGTACGGGTCCGGGGAGCTGATCCGTCCACCCGCGGCGGATGTCAACTTCGTCTACGCGCTGGCGATCTTCGTAGTCTTCGGTTATCACGCCGCGGGCATCGCGCGGCGCGGCCCGCTCGGGCACCTGAAGCAAACGCTCAAAGGGCACGTGGGCTGGGGCATGGCCCTCATCAACATCATCGAGGAGGTCGCCAAACCGCTGTCGCTGTCGCTGCGACTGTTCGGCAACATCTTCGCCGGCGGCGTGATGCTCTCGGTCATCACCCTGCTGCCCGCCTGGATCAGCTGGGCCCCGAACGCGGCCTGGAAACTGTTCGACCTGTTCGTCGGGCTCATCCAAGCCTTCATCTTCTCGCTGCTGACCGTCCTCTACTTCGCGGAGTCGATGTCGCGCGAGCACGAAAACCACTGACAACGAAGAAGGGAACAAGAAAATGGCAGACATCACCAACGCGGCGATCATCCAGTCCGCGGCGCTCATCGGCGGCGGTCTGATCCTGCTCGGCGGTGCCGTCGGCGCCGGAGTCGGCAATGGCATGCTGGGGTCATCGCTGATCGGCGGCGTCGCCCGGCAGCCGGAGGCCGAAGGGCGGTTGCGCGGCAACTACCTCATGGCGGTCAGCCTGACCGACGCCGTGTACTTCATCAATCTCACCTTCATGGCACTGCTCGTCTTCGCGACACCGGGCAAGTAGGCGCCATGTCGACGAAAAATACTGCCGGAGAGAACTTTCTGCTTCCCAACGGCACCTTCTTCGCCGAGTTGCTCATCTTCGTGACCGTGCTCGGCGTCATCTGGCGCTTCGTGGTACCGCCGATCAATCGCGCGCTGGAGGAGCGCGAAGCGCGGGTGGCCAAGACCGAAGCGGACGAACGGGCGGCCGCGGCGTTGCGCGCCGAGGTCGAACTGCGCTACCAGGCGGGGCTGGCCGAGGCGCGCGTCGCGGCCGCCGAGATCCGGAAACAGGCTCGGGCGCAAGGCTATTCGCTCATCAAGCAGCGCAGGGACGAAGCGCGAGAGGCGGCCGATGCGCTGGTGGCGGCGGCGGCCGTCGAGCTGCGTGTCGAGGCGGACCGGGTCGGCGCACGCCTGCGTGAGGGCGTCGAACCGCTCGCCCGAACGCTCGCCGATCGCGTGATCGCGGACCCTGCTCAGGTCGGGAGGGGTAGCGCAATTGCATGAGATCGTCTGGGACTGGCCGGTTTTCCTGAGTCAGCTGTTCGGCTTCGGCGTTATCGTGTCGGTGCTCGTCAAATGGGTTGTGCCGCCGTTGTCCACGGCGATGGCGAAGGCGCGCGACACCGTTCGAGTGCAACTGTTGAACAGCGAGCGGGCGGCGAACCGGCTCGTCGCGGCGGCCGAGGCGGAAGAGGCGGCGGTGGCGCAAATAGCCACCGCCGCACGGTATCTCGCCCAAGACGCCGATGCCGACGCCGAACACATCCTCGAGCAGGCGCGAGCGGCCGCCGAGGCGGAGGCGGCGCGGCAACACCACCAAGGCCGCGAACGTCTGGCCCGCCTCCGCACCGACCTCGCCCGCGAACTCCGCACCACCCTGCACGCCGCGGTCCTCGACCGCACCGAACACCACGTCCGCATCCACCTGGCCACCCCCGAAGCCAAATCCACAGGCACCAACCGCTTCCTGGACGAACTGGATACCCTCCCCGCCGCCTGACCTGCTCGAGAGGGCGGGCCTGGCGCGGCTCGGGTTGCCGAGCAGGCGGGGCTCGGGCGGGCTCGGCCGGTACCGATGCCGGGCGAGGCGTTCGCGGCGGTTGGGGCCCGGCGTTAGCAAATGCGGCGCAACCATCGCCGCGGTCTCGGTCATACGGGAGCTGCGCCGCGATGTGCGGCGGGGAGTGTGCTTCGGCCGGCGCCGGCCCGGCCAACCCTGAACGCGAGGGTGAGCGACACGCCCGGCCGTCCTGAGAGAGAATGTGAGCGTGAGTGACGTGATCAGCGATAATTTCAGAGCTCGAGCAGTGGTGTCGACGGGTGCCGCCGCGGCCTTGGGCTGCTAGGACGATGTCGGACCGGGACGTGCCGGACCGGGGATCCCCGCCGGAACCCGGCGAAAACAGGTTCGATGCGGTGGAACGGGTACGCAAGAAGTTGGAAGATCTGCGGGCGGCCGAGCCGGATCGGCCTGATCCGGGCGACGGTGACCCGAAGCTCATCCGGCTACCGCACCGCCCGCGACGCATGAAAAAGGGTGCGGGGGGACCTTCCCGCAAACCGTGGCAAACGGAGGGCTCGGCCTTCGACCCGGCGCCGACCAGGCCGGTGATGCGCTCGGAATTGCAGCGCGAGACCGGCGAATGGCCCATCGACGCCCATCCGGTGCGGCACGACGCGGACGGTTCGGGTGATGGAGTTCAGGACGCGAGCGTTGTCGATCTCGCCGCCCTGCGCCGCAAGCGGGCCGCCGATGCGCCGGCCGGTGGTATCCGGCGGGTGGCCAAACCGCGCAGGATCGACCAGGACGACAAGCCTTGAGGCCGGTGGTCTCGCCCGGGTGACGCTGCGCGGCCAGCCGGTATCAGTCCTGCTCGGCGGCAGCGTGTTTCGCCGCCATCTCGGCGGCCAACCCTGGTTCGGCCTGTGCCATCCTCCGCACATACGCTACCGCGTCGCCGACCGATCGCAGGCTCGCCAGGTCTTCGTCGGGCACCTTCACCTCGTAGCGGTCCTCGAGCTGCACGGCGATCTCCACCAGGGACAGCGAGTCGATCTCCAGATCCTCGACGAAGGACTTCTCGATCGTCACCTCCGCGGCGTCGATACCGGTCACCTCTTCGATGATCTCCGCGATGCCCGCGACGATTTCGGCTTGTGTGGTCGCCACCAAATGTCCTCTCCTCGATATGATCCGCGCTGCTCGCCCGCGCCGGTCGGGCGTGGATGGTCGAGCAGCAGTGCCAGTACGCTAAAAGCTCCACCGGGGTGGAGGTTCAAGACCTTGTGACGGACGACATACGCGCGACAGCGCTGGTGAGCATCGGCGAGTTGGCGCGCAGCACCGGTCTCGCCGTGCGGACCATCCGGTTCTACTGCGACGAGGGCATCCTGGAATCGCGGCGCAGCGCGGGCGGGCATCGAATGTTCGAGGCCGACAGCGCGATCGAACGACTGCTGCTGATCCGGCGCTTGCGTGCGCTCGGCCTCGGACTCGGTTCGATCGTCGAGGTGTTGCGGGAGCAGCGGTCGATCGCGGAGGTCGTCGCCACCGAAGGCGCGCGCCTGGATCGCGAGTTCCGGTCGCTGGCGTGGCGGCGGGCGGCGTTGCGGGCGGTCGAGACGGCAGGTCCCGCGCGGCGCGGGCAGCGGCTCGCGCTGCTGGCCGCCGCGGCGGACGGCGGTGCGGCGCACGAGCATCTCGTGCGGTTCTGGCGGCGTGTGCTCGCCCCGATCTCCGGTGCCGATTTCGACATCTACGTCGGGTGGAACATTCCGGAGCCGTCGGTGGTCCCGTCGGCTGACGAGGTGGTCGCCTATGCGGGGCTCGCCGCGCTGACCGCCGATCCGGAAATGAAGAGTGTTGTGCGACAGCATCTCTGGCGTGGGCAGGCGGATCTGATTCGGGACCATCGTGGGTTGTATGCCGCGGTCGAGGACGTGATGGTGGATGTCGTGGCCAGGGTCGCGGAGGGGGCGCGACCGCGCGGCGGCAGCGAACTCGATCGGTTCGTCGCCGCCCACGCCGGTGCGCGCGGCCGGCGCGACTCGTGGGACTTCCGTACGCGGCTGCTGGCCGGCGCGACCGACAGTGATCGTCGGATTCGCCACTACTGGGCGCTGACCGCGCAGTTGCTCGGCGCGAGGATCACCGTCGGCCGCGCACTCGGCTGGGTGGACGACGCGCTGACCGCGGCGATCGGCCCGGGTGGCGTCGCACCGGAGCAGCGGTAGCCGCCCGGCGTCGTTCCGCTGCTCTATGCGCGAATTGCCTTGGGCAAGAAAGCTTCACGGCGATTAGGTGCGGCTTAAGCAGGCGGCGTGGCGGGAGCCGGGTGGCTACGCTGACTCCGGACGGGGGAGCAGCGCGATGACGCGTCGTCGTGGGGGTTGCCGGGGTCTGGTGTGGCCGTAGAAGTTTCGTGTGTGAAAGGGAAGTCGAAGGATGCGGGTGTGGCGGATGCTGATGGGTTTGCTGGCGGCGGTGGCCGGGTTGGGGATCGGGGTGGCCGCGCCCGCGCAGGCGGATCCGTTGCCGCAGGTGACGACGATCGGCACCACGCTGTACACGTTCGGTGACGCGAATTTCTGTGCGGGGGCGATCGATATCGCGCTCGAGGCGGCACCGCGCAGGCCCGGACATGTGCTGGCGCACGTGACGCCGCGCGGCTATCTACTCGGTCCCTGCGGTAACCGGGTGAAGCTGGGCTGGGTGGGTTCGGCGGGTGCGCGGACCCAGGACGTGTATGTCGGCAGCGACGCGGAGCCGGGTGACACGGTCACTGCCGACCTGTGGGTCGGGATGGGGCCTGCCAAGGTGATGGCGGCCTCCTGGCCGATCCAGGGCACGTTCGTCGAGTGGTATCTGCTGGTTCCGTAACCGCCTGGCGCGCAACGGTTACGCCCGGCTCACGCCGGTGGGTGGCTCGTGCTGCCGGGATGCCAGCGCCTGGCCAGTTCATCGAGGCGGTCGCGGATGCGCCCGATTCGTTTGCCGGGCGGCGTGCGCACGGAGAACTGGGAAACCGACAGCAGATCGGGCAGCGTGTGGGCGGGTTCGGGCACGTGCCGGTACTGCAGGATGCCGCCGAGCTCTGGACCGTAGCCCAGATCCACGGTGATCTGGTCGGTGCGATATTCGACGCGGTCGGCGATCGGCCGCAGCGCGAACACCGCGACCTCGGGCAGCAGTCGCAGCAGCAGCGCCGGTGCCAGACCGATGATCACCGTGGCCGCCGCGACGGCGGGGCAGGCGACGAGCGTCCTGCTGAACACCGTCCAGCCGATCGAGAAGACGCGGGCCCCGCGCGCGGGCAGTGCCTCGGTGATCGCCTCGCCGAGGGTGCGCAACCCGACGCCGGAGGTCAGCGCCCGTTCGATCCAGACGATGGGCAGATTGTAGTGCCGCAAGATCAGCTGCCAGAAGGTCATTCGTCCCTGCACGCGCTGCGCGAGCTGATGGATGAGCACCGCCTCGAGTTCCGCGCGGCGCAACCGCTCCAGTGCTTCGGGCGCCACGGTGATCATCCGGTCGGACACCACGAACTGCCGGTCCACCTCCTGGACCCACACCGTGTAGTCGGCCGCGGGCACGCCGACCTTGTGCGCGGCGTGCTCCCAAGCCGGGGCCAGCCGGACTCGCTCCTCGTCGGTGGGCGGCCGCAGCCCGAAAATCCGCAGCAGCCAGCGCTGGTCGGGGATCAGCAACCGCGCCGCGGCGCACGCGGCGCACACCATGAACCATGCGGCGGCGAGCGCGCCGGGCACGCCGACCCCGGCGGCCCGTCCGAGGCCGTAGAGCAAGACGGTCAACACCGCGGCGGACGGCATCGCGGCCAGCAGCAGTTCGGTCCCACCGCGCACGCGGTCCGCGATCGAGCGCCGGGCCACCGCGGCTCCGCCGGGGTAATTCGCCTTGGCGATCACTTCGGAGGTCATGTCCGACGGTAACAGCGGGTTCCGGCCACCTGCTGAACCTGCGGTGATCGGTGGATGACCGGTGACCGACCGGCGTTTCAGTAGTACTGGACCAGACAGAATTCGTGGTCCTCCGGATCGGCGAGCACGACGACCACGCCCTGGTCGTACTCGTGTCGTTCCCCGGTCGCGCGGCCGCCGAGCGCGACGACCTGGGCGATGCCCTGCTCGATCTCCTCGACCGCGATGTCGAGGTGCAGCCGCACCTTCTCCCGCTTCGGCGCGCGTACCGGTTGGAAGACGAGGCGGGGCAGTGCGTCGTCGCGCTCGCCGAGATACACCCACCCCGGACGCGAGGGCCCGCGCGGGCGATCGAGCAGCGCGCTCCAGAACTCCGCCACCTTCTCCACGTCGAGGCAATCGATGGTCACACCGACCCAGCGATTCGTCATGCCGCCAACCCTGCCACAGTCCGGCGTTGATATACGGTCACGTATACAGCTGAGGGCGGAGTGAGGAGATGCGAAGTGGCGCTGGCCCGCACGCCGCGTCAGGCGTGGATCGAGCAAGGGTTGCGCACGCTCGGCGCGAGCGGCGTGGACGCGGTGCGCATCGAGGCGCTCGCCAAGGCGCTCGGTGTGACCAAGGGCGGCTTCTACGGCTACTTCGCCGACCGCGACGCGCTGCTGACGGAGATGCTCGACACCTGGGAGCGGGAAAGCATCGATGACGTGCTCGACCGGGTCGAGAGCGAGGACGACCCGCGCGTGCGGATCGTGCTGGCCGGGCAGTTGACCCTCTCCAGGGAACGGCTGCTGGCCATCGACCTGGCGATCCGTGCCTGGGCGCGCCGCGACGACGCGGTGGCCGAGCGCCTGCGGCGGGTGGACAACCGGCGAATGGAGTTGTTGCGCAGCACGATCGGGCTGTTCTGCACCGACCCGGACGAGATCGAGGCGCGCAGTCTGCTCGCCTTCTGCGCGGCCATCGGCAACCAGTTCCTCGCCGCCGACCACAACGGCCGCACCCGGGACGAGGTGTTGGCCCGCGCCTGCGCCATCCTGCTCGACCCCGCGCCGGGGCGGCCGTCGTCGGGATCGTGACGACGGCCGCCGTGCCGTTCATGCCTCGAGCGGCAATCCGGTGTGCCGGGCGAGGAAGGCGAGCAGGCAGATGAGGGCGCGGTCGGACGACGGTCCGCCGCCCGCATGGCCCTTGCCGACGATCACGTCGAGCAGGACCGGCCCACCGGTGTCGCGCTGTAGCGCGGCGACCATCTTGCACGAGTGCACCGGCGGCACGCGGGTGTCACTGTCACCGGTGGTGAACAGGGCGGGCGGCCAGCGGCGCGGTGCCTCGTCGCGGTGCGCGGTGACGTTGTAATACGGGGAGTAGCGCAGCAGCACCGGAAGCGCTGCCGGGTCCGCGGCCGAGCCATACTCCTCGCGCCACGCGGGGCCGAGTCCCCAGCGTTCGTAGCGCACCATGTCCAGTGGCGCGCCAGCGCTGACGACCGCGGCGTAGTCCGCGGGCCGCTGCACCATGGCGCCGACCGCCATCAGCCCGCCGTTGCTGCCGCCGAGCAGGGCGAGCGAACCCCGCCGGGTCCAGCCGGTCTCGACCAGCCAGTCGCCCGCCGCGTGCAGGTCGGCGAACGCGTTGAGCTTGCGCGCGCCCGCACCGTCGCGGTGCCAGCGTCGCCCGCGCTCGCCGCCGCCGCGCACCCCGGCGATGGCCATCACGCCACCGGCCAGCACCCAGGTCAGTCCGTCCGGTTGATAGCCGGGCCGGAAGGTGATGCCGAAGCCGCCGTAGCAACTGAGGATCGTGGGTCGCGGCATCGGCGGCCCGCTCGGGGCGAGCACGGTCACGGGCACCTCGGTGTCGTCGGCGGAGCGGTAGGTCGTGCGGGTGACGGTGATGCCGGGCAGCTCGCGGGCCGCGGACTCGGTCGGGTGCACCCGACCGGTCCGCAGGTCGAGCCGCCAGGCGCCGAGCGGACGGATCCAGTCGGTATAGCTCAAGACCAGGACGCCGGGTTCGTCGGTGGATCTGATGCCGGCCACCGTTCCGGCACCGGGCAATTCGGCATCGAGCAGCCAGTCACCGTGCACCGCGTCGTGCACCGACAGTTCGGCGTAGCCGTCTCTGGTGCGCAGGACCAGGAGCCGGTCCGTGCCGTCGGCCGGGGCCAGCGCGAACGCGGCGAGCACCGCGGGCGCCTCGGCGCTGACCAGTACCCGCCACGGCCCCCAGCCGCCCGACGGCAGCGGTTCGGCGACCAGCAACTGGCCGAATTCGCTGGTGGCGGTGGAGATCGCCAGGATGCGGCCTGCGCGGTCGAGCACGACCCCGGCCGAGGAGAGCCCGCCGAGTTCGAGCGGGCGCAACGCGGTGCCTTCGCGCAGATCGGCGATCGAGACACGGGTGCTGCGGCTGGTGCCTGCGCGCCCGGTGACGATGAGCCAGCGGTCGTGCCAGAAGGCTAGGTGATAGCGGCCGACGGGATTGTCGTCGCCGACGAGGAGCTCGTCGTCGGCGATCTCGGTGCCGACCCGATGCCGGTACACCCCACTGCCGCAACCGTTCTCGTGGCGGCGGACGTAGAAGTAGGCGCTACCGTCGGCCAGCCACTCCACCGGTGCGTACCGGGTCAGCCCGCAGGTGTGCAGCACCGTGCCGGTGGCGGCGTCGAGCAGCACCAGCGGCGTGCTGTCCTCGCAACCGCCGACGCTGGCCTGCACGGCGACGAATCGACCGTCGGGCGCGGGCGTCCAGCGCCGCAGGATCGCCCCGTCCCCGAGCGTCGCCGCGTCGAGCAGCGTCCGCCATTGGGCCCGAGGGCCGTCGGCGACCTCCAGCCGCCACGGTCCCGCGGCGTGCTCGCGGCCCACCCGGAAGCGGCGCGAGCCACCGGATTTCACCGGCGACGCGGTCGGGCCCGCGACGATGATGCCGCGCAACACTTCCCGCAATCGGTCCTGGCCGGGCAGCGCGTCGAGATAGCTCTCGGCCAATTGGCGCTGAGAGCGCACCCAGGCGCGATTGTCTGGGTCGGCGGGGTCCTCCAGCCGGCGGAACGGATCGGGAATCCGGTTGCCGTGCAGTATGTCCCACGTATCGGACGGGCCGATGTAGGGGTATTCGGTTGTCATCACGCCACGCTCGCCATCGAATCGACACCGCTGTCGCGGCCGGCGGGCGCGCGGCCGACGCACAGCAGGAACACCAGGGACGCCACGAGATCGGCGGCGACGAACGCCCAGATCCCGCCGCGGGCGCCGAACCGCTCGCCGAGCGCGCCGCCCAGCAGCGCGCCGAGCAGATTCGCCGCCGTGGTTCCGGTGGCAAGCAGCGCGCCGATGCGGGCGAAGTACCCGTCGCCGACGCCCTCGCCCAGCACCGTCACCAGCGCGATGTTGAGTATCGCGCCGAAGAACATCGGCACCGCCGCACCGAGGCAGGCGGCGAGCAGCAGCACCGCCGTCGGCCCGGTGGCCAGCGGCAGCACGGTTGTGCCGAGCGCGCCACCGAGCACGGTGACCGCGAGCACGCGCCGAGCGGGCACGGCCGCGGCGTGCAGTCGCGGGGCCAGCAGCGCGCCCGCCGCGGCGAACAGCGTCGCCACCACGGCCGGAATGCCGTACACCGCAACGGGTAGCGCGACCTCGTCGAGCAGGAACACCGCCCGCAGTGCCGTCGTGCCACCCGAGGCGGCCCCACCCACAAGCAGGTACATCGCCAATGCTGCCAGCAGGGAGTGGCCGCGCAAAGCCCTTACGCCGTCGAGGAATTCGCGGCCGAAGCCCCGCCGCGGCGCGGTCCGGCGCCGATCCGGTGCGCCGAGTCTGGTCAGGCAGTAGGCGCTGAACAGATAGGTGATCGCGTCGCAGGCGAACATCGTCGCCGCACCGACCGTCGCGACCAGCGGCCCGGCGACCGAAGCGCCGACCGAGCGGCTGAGCATCGTGGTGGACTGCAATCCGGCGCGTGCCCGGCCCAGATCGGTGACACCGAGCGTGCCCAGATGGACGAAGTACAGGCCTTCGAGCACCACCCTGGACAGACCGAGCATAAAAGACAGCGCGGCGAGCCCGGCCACGGTCAGCACACCCGCGCCCATCGTGGCGGCGCAGCACAGCACCGCCGCGGCGGCGACCAGGTCGGCCGCGATGAGCAGGCGGCGTGGTCGGCGCACCCGGTCGAGGAGCACCCCTGCCGCCGGGCCGAGCACCAGCGGCGGGATCATCGCGCTGGTCACGATGAGCGAAACCGCCTGTGGCCCCGCACCCAATCCGAGGACCGCGACCACGGAGGCCGCGGTGCCGGTGAGGGTGCTGCCGAACGTCGAGGCCGCCTGGGCGACCCGGTACCGGCGCAGATCGGCCTCGGGCGAGACCACGGTAGCCGAGGTACTCATCGTTTCACCCGAAATACGCGTCGTCGCAGTAGACGACGGAGAACACGCTGATCGGCGCGTCGTCGATCAGATCGTCGTGGGCGTGCATGGTCGCCAGCGCGACCATGTTCTGGTCTTCCATGATTCTTCCTTTGGGATACAAGAGATTTCGCCGGGCGCGGGTAGCACCCGCGCCCGGCGATCGATCGGACTACAGCACCTCTTCCGAGCCGCCGCCCTGGCCGCCGCAGTGGTGTTCGCTGTAGGAGCTGAGCGGGGCGTCGTCGCCGAGTTCGGGGTCGGACTGCAGCTGGAGCTTCAGTACCTTGGTCATGATGTTCACCTCCTCTGTCTTTCGTCGGGTGCGTCGAGCGAGGCTCAGATGACCTCGGCTTCCTGGTTGCAGTGGTGTTCGCTGTAGGAGCTGAGCGGGGCGTCGTCGCCGAGTTCGGGGTCGGACTGCAGCTGGAGCTTGAGTACCTTGGTCATGGGGGTCACCTCCTCTCGAAATCGCTTCGTGTACCGGTGGTCTGGGGCCGGGCGAGGTGCTCGGCGGGGCAGCGGTCGAGGGTGAAGAGCGGATCCGCGACGCCCGCGGTGGCGTGCTGGAGGGCCAGCAGGATGCCCGCGGCGCCCGAGGCCAGATCGGCGCTGAGACGCTGTCCCGGGCCGCCGAGCCAGCGGACACCGGTCTTGTCCGCGATCGCGTATTTGAACAGCGCGCTCGCCCTGCGGGACGGGTCGAACAGGGAGTGCTCGGTCGGGAAGCGGGCCGCGAGGTCGGCGTGCGTGAGCACCAGGCCGGCCTGGCCCTGGAACAACCCGGGTGCCGCCGTGAACCGAATGCCTACGGCCCGAACACAACCGCGCAGCACCGCACCGAGTTCGTGGTCGGGCCGGTGGCGCAGATACCGGGCCAGGACGTGGGCGTAGCCCGCGCTGCCGCATGCCAGATACGGCATGTTGCGCCGATCGGTGTCCGACACCCGGAAACCCAAGGCGCCGACCGGGATCGGCTCGGTGTGCCCGAGTTCGGCGCGCAGCAGCCGCAGTCCGCGGTCGAACGGTTCGGCCGAGCCGGTGTACTTCGACAGGTAATAGAGCGCGAGGGCGATGCCTGGCCTGCCGTGCGCGAGACCGGACGGGTGGTCCGGGCCGAGCGCGGGGCGCAGCAGCGCGCCGTCGGGTATCGCGTCGAGCAGTCGTTGCGCCTGGTCGAGATGGTCGGGGTCGCCGGTGCGGTGGAAGAACGACAGGTGGGTCATCGCGATGCCCGCCGCGCCGCCGCCCCAGCCGGGTGCTTCGGTGCTCAGGCGGTGCCCGCTCGCCGTGGCCAGCAGGGTCAGCGCCGCGTCGCGTTCGCCGAGATCGTCCAGCACCCAGGCGATTCCGGCATTGCCGTACAGCAGGCCG
Source organism: Nocardia brasiliensis (assembly GCF_011801125.1). Classification (NCBI taxonomy): domain Bacteria; kingdom Bacillati; phylum Actinomycetota; class Actinomycetes; order Mycobacteriales; family Nocardiaceae; genus Nocardia; species Nocardia brasiliensis. The sequence continues at coordinate 6,088,330 of NZ_CP046171.1, read as the reverse complement.
GGCCCGACCCGGTGCCGATCGCGCAGTGCCGTGGTGCGCAGCCGTTCGACGATCGCCGGATCGATCTCCCGCCCGGCGGCGCGCAAGGCGTGCAGCACGCCTGCGGTGCCGTAGGCCACGCAGCTGGTGTTGGTGCGATGTCCCTCCGGCGCAGTGGGATACACCCAGCGTGGATTCGCGGGCTCGGCCATGCGCTCGAGCGCGTCGGCCGTGCGATCGCGCAACCAGCGCACCGCTTCCGCCGGTGTGTCGCGGACCTCCTCGGGCGCGGGCAGGCGCCGCATCGGTGGCGGCGTCCTGCCGTTGCGCACCGCCGCCCACAGATCCGCCGGGGGCGGGCATGATTCGGCGAGCTCGGCGTACAGGTGCTCCAGTGTCTCGGGGCTGCGGCGCGCGGCCTCGTGCATCGGGAACACCAGCAGCTGCGCGATGGCGTGCAGCCCGTAGGCGTCGACGTGCAGGGGATCGATCGTGGCGCGGGCACCGGGCGCCCGCGATTCCGGCGGCTCGTACCCGGGCGTGCCCAAGAGGCCGAGCGGATGATCCACCGGCTGGGTGGCCTCGAAGTCGATGAGCCGCACCGTGTCGTCGGCATCGACCAGGACATTGCCCGGCGAGACGTCGACGAAGGCGTAGCCGAGCTCGTGCAGCGCGGCCAACTGCGCCGCGAGCTGGGTGAGCAGGTGGGTGCAGCGCCGGTAGTAGGCGGCGCAGGCGGCGGGCTCGGCCCCGGCGTGGATCAGCGGGTTCGTCGCGACCATCCACTTGCTGAGCGTGCGACCCGGCACGAATTCGGTGACGAGATAGGTGTGTTCCCATTCGGTGAAGAGCTCGACCGGCGCGGGCGCCAGCCCCGGTGCGGCGGCGTGCAGGGCGCGCAGCGTCAGATACTCGCGCTCGAGCCGGGTCTTGGCGTCCTCGTGGCCCGCGTAACCGTTATGGGCGCGCGCCTCTTTCACGAAGACCGGTGTGCCGTCCGCGCGCCGGGCGCGATAGGCGCCGCCTGCGTTGCTGGGCTGCAGGACGGTTTCGAAGGTGTAGCCGTGAAAGGTGACGTCCTGCTCGCCCTCGGCGTCGGCCACGGTCCCGAACGGATCGTCGATGCCCGCGGGCAGCAGAAAGCCGGGGCGGCGTTCGTCGGGCACCTCGGTGCCGTCGAGGGCGAGCATGGTCGGTTCCCTGGTGCCGTCGGCGCGCAGCCGATGCCGCGGGCGGAACGCCCCGTAGCGGTAGGACACGCACCGGGAGGAGCCGAAGCGCCGGTCGGTGAGCACGTACGGTCCAGCGACACCGGACAATTCGCGTTCCAGCCGTTCGAGCAGGGCGTAGGCCAGCTGTGGTGTCGGCGGGTAGAGCGCGCAGAACTTGCCGCTCTGCACCCGGCTGCCGTGCTTGCCGTGCAGCCACAGGAAGTACTGCTTGCCGGTGAGATGCTTGAAGGCGACGCCGAGATCGGCGCAGACCGTGCTCACCACGTCGAGTACCTGGTCGGCCGTGCCGAGTGCCGCCGAGACGTGCACCTTCCAGCCCTGCGCGGGCAGTTCGGCCGCCGGTGGCGTCCAATACGTCCACACCTCCGACTCGCCGCGGGTCCAGCCCCGCGGCGGCCGGGTGGGGTTGTAGCGCCTGCCCGGGTCGGTGCGCTCGAAGGGCTCGTAATAGTCGGGGTGGGCGAACGTGAACGCCGCGTCCTGTGCCATTGGAGTCACGTCCTCTCGGATTCGGCCTGGTCGGCGGGGAAATCGAATGACTAGAGAATGGCTCGGCGACCCCCGGCGGCGAATCGGCTCCACGCGGTGTTCCGCGCCTACGACAGGGCGATGAGAAACGTCATCGCGCCGCCGTAGCGGCCTGATTCGTGCGACACTGCTGCCCATGACGAGGCGGACCTTGGTCGTGGTCTACGCGGTCGATGCGGCAGGCGCCACGGGGGAGGCCCTCGGCGCGGGCACCCTGGTCGAGCCGGAGTTCGTGCTGGTCGATCCGCCGCTGAACGAGGCGCTCGCGAATCAGTCACGGGCACTGCGGGTCGGTGTGTTCGCGGCCGAGGACGGCGTCGCCGAGGTCATCGATGTCGCGCGGGTGCGGGTGGTGCCCGACGCCCCCGAGCTGGTGCTGCTCGAGCTCACCGCGTTCTCCACCGCGCCGGTGCGTGGCGTGCCGATCACGTTGCGGGAGGATCGGTTCGGCTTCCCGCCGTTCGTGCAGCCGAGCACCGCGGAGATCATCGCGGCCGTGCGCGTGGTGCTCGCCGAGGCGCCGCCGCCGCGACCGCCCGAGATCCCGGTGGAGGACCCGCTGCGGTTCATCTTCCGGCTATTCGGCGGCTGATCCTACGAATTCGCCCGTCCCGAACGGCATCTCGGCTGGTGAGAGCCGGTAGAACAGCAGACCTGCCGACCTGATTCGTGGGAAACTGCTGCTCATGACGCGGCGAACAGCGGCGAGCCGAGCGGTGTGCGGCGACCGGTATCGAGCGGTCGCGCCCGGCGCACCCGGGGCCGGGGAGGTCGCGCGGTCGTGACCGAGTCGCAGCAATCCGGGAGCGCGTCGCGGCGGGCCCGCGCCGTCGACCTGGTGCTGGTCGCGGTCACCGGTGCGGTGGATCTGGCGTTCTGGCAGGGGGATCGGGATCTCGTCGGTGGTGCGACGCTGCCGCCGTGGGTGATACCGCTCGCCGTGGCCGGACTGTGTTCGGCGCTGCTGTTTCGCCGCCGGTTTCCACTGCGGGTGTGGCTGGCGGCATGGCTCTACACCGGCGTCAATCTCGTTGTCCCAGCGTACTATCCGTTCGCCTTCCTGTTGGTCGCGAGCTATGCGGTGGCCAGCGGCGCGCCCGGCCGCACGGCTCGGCTGGTGCTCGTCGCCACCGCCGTGCCGTTCGCACTGTTCAGCTATCGTTTCGCGCAGGCCGAGCCGGCGCAGTCCCAGCTGCGCGGCTTCCTCGCGGCGTTGCTGGCGTGGCTTGTCTTCCTCGGGATCGCCTGGGGCCTGGGCAGATTCGCGCACACCCGAGAGGAGCATGCGCGCGCCGAGCGCGAGCGGCTTGCCGCTGCGGCCGAAAAGGAGCTCGCCGCACAGCGTTTGCGGCTCGCGCACGAATTGCACGACAGTGTCACCGGCGCCGTGGCCGGAATTATCCTGCACGCGGGGGCGGCGCGGGTCTTCGCCGCCGATGCCGACCGGCGGGTGCGGCAGGCGCTGGAGGTGATCGAACAGGCCGGTACCCAGGCGATGACCGAACTGCACTCCATGCTCGGGCTCTTGCGCTCGACCGAACCCGACGGCGCGGCGCGGGTCCGGTTCGCCGATGTCGAGCGGTTGCTCGACGCCGCCCGGCGCGCCGACCTGGACGTTCGTCTCGACGTCACCGGCACCGCGCGGCCGCTGGCGCCCGAGGCCGACCTCGCGGCCTATCGGATCGTGCAGGAATCGCTGACCAACGTCACCAAACACGCGGGCCGCGGCGCGACCGTCACGCTCGGTGTCGTCTGGACCGAGCAGGCGCTTGATCTCACCGTGCGCAGCCACGGCGGCACCGCACCGCCCGCCACCGCGGCCCTGTCCACCGGTGCCGGGCTGCGCGGCCTGGGGGAGCGGCTCGGCGCGCTGGGTGGCGAGCTGACCTCGGGGCCGGCGGCGGACGGCTGGTGCGTGCATGCCACCGTGCCCGCGCCGAGCGAGGTGCCATGACGATCACCGTGGTCGTTGCCGAGGACGAGGCGCTCGTGCGGGCGGGCTGCGTCATGCTCTTGAGCACCGTCCCGGATATCGAGGTGGTCGGCGAGGCGGCCGACGGGGCCGCCGCCGTCGAGGCGGTGAAAACGCTGGCGCCACAGGTGGTTCTGATGGACCTGCGGATGCCGGTCCTGAACGGCATCGAGGCCACCAGGGCGATCACCGGCACGCCCGACGCCCCGGCCGTGCTGGTGCTCACCACCTTTCACGAGGACACCGCCGTGCAGGAGGCGCTCGCCGCGGGCGCGAGTGGGTTCCTGCTCAAACACGCCGCGCCGGCCGACCTGGCGCAGGCCGTGCGCCGCTGCGCGGCGGGCGACGGCTGGCTCGACCCCGCCATCGTCGGGAGCGTTCTCGGCGCGCTCCGCCGCGCGGGCCCGCGCGCGGTCACCGCTCCGGCCGCGCTCGCCGCGTTGACCGCCCGAGAGCGAGAAGTGCTCGTGCTCATGGCTTCTGGTCGTTCCAACGCCGAGATCAGCGCCGAGCTGTTCATCAGCCCGGCGACCACCCGCACCCACGTCGCCCACGTGATCGCCAAGACCGGCTCCCGCGACCGCACCCAGGCCGTCGTGCTCGCCTACCAGAGCGGCTTGATGACCTGACCTCCAGCGCCGCTGCCGCCGATTCAGGACCGGGGCGCGCGGAAATCGGTGTCGCTGTGCACGGGGACGCGATGTACCCTTGTTCGTACGCGTACGAAAATGGAGGAGGCGGGATGGACGCCATCGACCTCGCTGCGGCGAAAGAGCGACCTACGACGGTGGCGGACGGCGACGAACCGGAAGTGAGCGTGGCCGAGCTGTTGCGGCCCTACGTGCCTACCTTCGCGGTGGTCGTGGTCTTGCAGATCGTCGGGGCGGTGGCGGGGCTCGCGCCGTTGCTCGCGGTGGTGGAGCTGGGGCGAACGCTGTTGTCGCCCGGGCTGGTCGACACGGGGCACGTGTGGGCGGTGGTGCTCGTCGGCGCCGGTGGCCTGCTGACCCGGCTGCTGTTCACCGGGGCGTCCTCGGGTGTCGGGCATCTGCTGGACGCGCGGGTGCAGCTGTCGTTGCGGCGTCTGCTGGCCGCGCGGCTGGGCCGGGTGCCGATCGGATGGTTCGCCCGCAGGCGCACAGGTGAGCTGGCAAAGGTGGTGGGGCCGGACGTGAGCGCGGTGCACCCGCTCATCGCCCATGCCCCTGGCGAGCTGGTCGCCGCGTTCGTGGTGCCGCTGGTGTCGCTGGTCTATCTGTTCACCATCGACTGGCGGCTCACGCTGATCGCGATGATCCCGGTGCTGCTCGCGGTGGCGCACGTGCCGCTGTTCATGACCGCCGCACGCGAGCGCGAACAGGCCGAGGTGGACGCGGCGATGGGTCGGATCGCCAGTGCCGCCGTCGAATTCGTGCAGGGCATCGCGGTGGTCAAGGCGTTCGGCGGCGGTGCGCGTGCGCACCGCGCGTTCCGCGCCGCGACGGCCGATTTCACCGAGACGTTCCGGCGGTGGGTGTTCGGCCTCTCCGGCATCGCGGCGAGCATGCAACTGGTGCTCTCGCCACCGTTCGTATTGCTGGTGCTGTTGTTCGGCGGCGCCGTGTTGATCACGAACGGCTCATTGGTTCCGGCGGACCTGCTCCCGTTCCTGCTGCTCGGACTCGGCCTGACCGCGCCGGTGGCGGCGCTGGGGCACGGCTTCGACGACCTGCGGGCCGCCGGGCGGGCGGTCGGCCGGATCAAGGACGTGCTCGCGGTGCGCCCGCTGCCCGAGCCGGTGAATCCGATTGTGCCGCAAGGGCACCGGGTGGAACTGCGGAACGTGCGGTTCGGCTACGACGCCGACCGCGAGGTGCTGCGCGGCATCGACCTGGTGCTCGAACCGGGGACGGTCACCGCGCTCGTCGGCCCCTCGGGCAGCGGCAAGTCCACGCTGGTGCAGCTGCTGCCGCGGTTCTTCGATCCGACGCACGGTTCGGTCATGCTGGGCGGTGTCGACCTGCGCGAGCTGAGCAGCGCGGAGCTGTACGGCAAGGTCGCCTTCGTCTTCCAGGACGTCCGGATGCTGCGGGCCTCGATCGCGGACAACATCGCGCTGGCCGTGCCGCACGCCGACCACGCGGAGGTGGTTCGCGTCGCGCGGCTGGCGAACATCCACGACCGGATTCTCGAGCTGCCGCGCGGCTACGACTCGGTGGTCGGCGTGGACGTCAAGCTGTCCGGCGGTGAGGCGCAACGGATCTCGATCGCACGCGCGCTGCTGTCCGCCGCGCCGGTGCTGGTGCTGGACGAGGCGACGGCCTTCGCCGACCCGCAGACCGAACAGGCGGTGCGCGGTGCGCTGGCGGCGCTGGGTGGTGACCGGACGATCCTGGTCATCGCGCACCGGCTGGAGACCGTCGCCGACGCCGACACCGTCGTGGTACTCGACGACGGCGCGATCGTCGAGCGCGGCCGTCCGGCCGAATTACTGGACCAGAACGGCAGATTCGCCGAGTTCTGGCGATCCCACCGAGCCGCGCTCGCCGACGAGATCGACACCTTCGGTGGCGTACTGCAAGGAGAAGAACCGCGATGATCCGCATGCTGTTACACCTGCTCGGCAACGAGTACGCCGCGCCGATGCGGCGCACCATCGCGCTGATGACCTTGACCGCGGTGGTCGAGGGGCTGTCCTACGCACTGCTGGTTCCGGTGCTGCGGGCCTTGTTCGGCAGCGACCCCGCCCAGGCCTGGCCGTGGCTGATCGCGTTCGCCGCCGCGGTCGCGGTCTACGCGCTGCTGCGCTATCGCAGTGACCTCTCCGGATTCCGGGTCGCGACGGCGATGCTGAGCGGTGTGTACCACCGCTTCGGTGATCATCTGGCCCGGCTGCCGCTCGGCTGGTTCACCGCGCGCCGCGTCGGCGAGGTGTCGACGCTGGCCGGAGAGGGGGTACTGCAGGCGATGAGCGTGGCGGCACATATGTTGTCGCCCTTCATCTCCGCGCTGGTGACGCCGCTGACGATCGTGGTCGTGATGTTCGCGTTCAACTGGCAACTCGGCATTGCCGCGCTGCTCGCCGCGCCGGTCGTGGTGGCGGTACAGGTGTGGACCGGACGCGCCATGGCCGCGACGGACGCCGAGCGCGCCGAGCGCGGCGCCGAGTCGACCGCGCGGGTCGTCGAATACCTGCAGGCGCAGCCGGTATTGCGGGCGGGCGGGCGGACCGGCGAACGCTTCCGCTCGCTCGACGCGGCGCTGTCCGGCGTGCGGCGCGCGGCGCGCCGCGCGACCCTGTCGGCGTTGCCCGGCATTCTCGGTCTGACGCTCACGGTGCAGGCCTTCTTCACCGCGCTGCTGGCGTTGGGCGCCTATCTCGCGCTGCATGGAAAGGTCGGTGCGGCCGAGGTTCTGGTGATTCTGGTGCTGGCCGCGCGCTGTGCCGACCCGCTGCTCGCGCTGGCCGAGATCGGCGGCAAGATGCGCGCGGCCAAGGCCGAGCTGGCCCGGCTCGACGCCGTGTTGCGTACCGCGCCGCTCCCGGAACCGGCGACTCCCGTTCCGCCGCGCAACCATGATCTGGAGTTCGACACGGTGACGTTCCGTCAGCAGGGCCGCACCCTGATCGACGAGCTGTCGCTGTCGGTGCCGACCGGGCAGCGGCTCGCGGTGGTCGGCCCCTCCGGCGCGGGCAAGAGCACGCTGCTGCAACTGCTCGCCCGGTGCTACGACGTGGACGCCGGGGTCGTGCGCGTCGGCGGCGTCGACGTGCGCTCGATGCGCAGCGAGGTGCTCATGGATCAGATCGCCGTCGTCTTCCAGGACGTCTACCTGTTCGACGGCACCATCGAGGACAACGTCCGGCTGGGCCGCCCCGACGCCGACCCCGCCGACGTGCGGGCGGCAGCGCGCGCGGCACGCTTGGACGAGGTGGTCGAGCGCCTGCCCGAGGGCTGGACGACACCGGTGGGCGAGGGCGGTGCGTTGCTCTCCGGTGGTGAGCGCCAACGGGTTTCGATCGCCCGCGCGCTGCTGAAGGACGCCCCCATCGTGCTGCTGGACGAGGTCAGTTCGGCGTTGGACCCGATGAACGAGGCGGCCGTGCACGAGGGCATCGAGCGCCTGCTGACGGGACGGACCGTGGTGCTGGTGGCCCATCGGCTGCGCACCGTGCGCCGGGCCGACCAGATCGTCTTCGTCGACGGCGGCCGGATCGTGGAGCGGGGCACGCACGACGAACTGCTGCGCCGTGGTGGCCGCTACGCCGAGTTCTGGAACCTCGCGCTTACTCCGGCCGGGGGTGCGTAAGGCCGGTGCCTAGTCCGCCGCCGCGTCGCCCGGTGCGGCGCGGCGGGCGGTGAGCATGCCGTCGACGATCGCGGTCAAGCCCTCGCGGTGCGAATCGCGCGCGGTGAGTTCGGCCCAGCGCTGTGCGACCGTCGCGAGGTGCGGGTGGGTGCTTGCGGGGACGGCGCCGATGGCGTGCTCCTCGTAGACCTCGGTACCCCTGGCGCGGCGCCGTTCCCGGTGCACGCGCACGGTCAGGTTGCCGACGATGTAGAACCAGATCGTGCGGTACACGGTCACGGCTTCTTCCGGCGTGCACCCGTAGTCGACCGCCGCCCCCAGCATCATCTCGACGAACCACAGCGCCGAGTCGGCCACCAGGTCGTCGCCGGTCAATACCTCGACGATCCAGGACCGCTCGGCGAGCAATTCGTACAGCAGCGTCGCCGTGGCGATGAGCCGCTCCCGTGGGTCGGCCGGAAGCGGCGGGCGCGGCAGGCTTTTCGCGTGGGTCTCCAGGACGAGCAGGAGCAGCTCGTCCTTGTCCCGCACGTAGTAGTACGGCGCCATGGGCGCGCTGCCGAGCTCGTTCGCCAGGCGGCGCATGGACAGCTTCTCCGACCCTTCGGACTCCAGGATCCGGGTGGCCGCGGCGACGACCGCCTCCAGGGACAACCGTGGCGGGCGCCCCGCGCTCTTGGCACGACGTGCTGCTGGGGGCATCCATCCATCTTCCACGATGGGTTCCCGCCGCAGGGCAGGACCTGGCGGTTTCGTGCGAGCGGGCTCAGGCGACGACCGAACGCTGTGGCACGCCGACGTATTCGCTCAGCGGGCGGATCAGCGCGTTGGACGCGCCCTGCTCGATGATGTGCGCCGTCCAGCCGGTGATCCGGCTCAGCACGAAGATCGGCGTGAACACCTCGATGTCGAAGCCGAGCAGGTAGTACGCGGGCCCGGTCGGGAAATCGAGGTTGGGTTTGATGCCGGTGGTCTCGGCCATGGTGCGCTCGAGGATCTCGTACATGCGCACCCACCGCTGCCCGTCGGTCGCGGCGGCGATGTCGAGGAAGGCCTGCTTCATCGTCGGCACCCGGGAATCACCGTTCTTGTAGACACGGTGGCCGAAGCCCATCACCTTTTCCTTGTTCGCGAGCTTGGCGCGCAGCCACTGCTCGGCCAGGTCGGGATCGCCGATCGCCAGCATGTCGTGCATGACGGCCTCGTTGGCGCCGCCGTGCAACGGTCCTTTGAGCGCGCCGATGGCCGCGGTCACCGCGCTGTAGATGTCGGACAGCGTCGAGGTGACCACCCGTGCGGCGAAGGTCGAGGCGTTGAAGCTGTGCTCGGCGTAGAGGATCAACGACACCTCGAACGCGTGCACCAGTTCCCGGGACGGGATGTTGCCGAAGCACATGTGCAGGAAGTTCTCGGCGAAGCCCAGGTGCGAATGCGGCGCGATCGGATCCTGGCCGTGCCTGCGGCGGTGATCGGCGGCGACGATGGTCGGCAGCACCGCCATCATCCGTAATGCCTTGGCGCGGTTGGCCGCCGGGCTGTTGTCGTCCTCGGCGGGGTCCTCGGCGCCGAGGTAGCTGATCGCGGTGCGCACCACGTCCATCGGGTGGCAGTTGTCGGGCATCTTGGCCACCAGCGACAGCAGCGAGCGGTCGGCCCGGCGAGCGGCCCGCTCCTGCTGGCAGAACCGTTCCAGCTGAGCGTCATTGGGCAGCTCACCGTGCCACAGCAGGTAGGCGACCTGCTCGAAGCCGCAGTGCCCCGCCAGATCCTGCACGGCGTAGCCGCGATAGGTGAGCGAATTGGTTTCCGGCACCACCTTGGACACCGCGGTGGTGTCCACGACGACGCCGGCGAGACCCTTGTAGATCGTGGGTATGGCGATCTCGGGCATTACTGGTCCTTCCCCAGCCGGAAAGTGAAGATGTCGGCATCGAAGTCGTTGTAGCGCTCGTACTCGAGCAGTTCGTAGAGCCTGCCGCGGTGCTGCATCCGGTCGAGCAGCCCGGCCTGGGTGCCCGCGGCGAAGATCTCGCGCAGGCCTGCCTCGGCGGCCCACATGGCAAGGCGCAGTGTGGATACCGGGTAGATCACCGCGTTGTAGCCGAGCGATTCCAGCGTCTCGGCGGTGAGCAGTTCGGACTTGCCGAACTCGGTCATGTTGGCCAGCAACGGGATCGAGACCGCGGCACGGAACTTCGCGAACTCGGCCGCGTCGCGCAGCGCCTCGGTGAAGATCAGGTCGGCACCGGCGTCGGCGTAGGCCTTCGCCCGTTCGACGGCGGCGTCGATGCCTTCGATCCCGGCCGCGTCGGTGCGCGCGCAGATCACGAAATTCGGGTCACGCCTTGCCGATACGGCCGCGCGGAGGCGGCGCACCATCTCCTGTGTCGGCACCACGGCCTTACCGTCGAGGTGCCCGCAACGTTTCGGATTCACCTGGTCTTCGAGGTGGCAGCCCGCGATTCCGGCGTCCTCGAGCAGCGTCACGGTGCGTGCGGCGTTCATCGGTTCGCCGAAGCCGGTGTCGGCGTCGATGAGCACGGGCAGATCGGTGACCCGCGCGATCTGCCGCCCGCGCTCGGACACCTCGCTGAGCGTGGTGAGTCCGATATCGGGCAGTGCGAGTTCGGCGGAGACCACCGCGCCGGAGACATAGACGCCTTCGAAGCCGATTTCCTGGATCAGCTTGGCCACCAACGGATTGAAGGCACCTGGCAGGCGCTGGATCCGTCCGGAGGCCAAGCCCGCACGCAGGGCCGCGCGCTTGTCCGCGGCCGACGTCGCCGCCGCGAGCAGGCCCGTCATCAGAACAGCCCTCGGGGCGAGCGCGGCGAACGCGCGAGCACGTCGTCGGAGACGGTGAAGGTGAGTCCGCCGAGCTCGGCGGGGGACAGCTCGGCGGTGCGCTGCGCGACCTCGAGGAACCGGTCCTGCTCGGCGGGATCGATCACGCCCTCGGCGAGGGTGCGGAACTTCGCGATGTACTGCGCGCGCGCGAACGGGCGGGCGCCGAGCGGGTGCGCGTCGGCGACGGCGAGCTCGTCGGTGATGATTTCGCCGCTCTTCAAGGTGATTTCGGCGCGGGCACCGAACGCCTTCTCATTCGGGTCGGTGCTGTGGTAGCGGCGCGTCCACTCCGGATCCTCGGCGGTGGAGATCTTGCGCCACAGCTCGACGGTGTCGGGGCGCGCGGCGCGTTCTGGCGCGTAGGAACGCTCGTGATGCCAGGTACCGTCCTGCAGGGCGACCGCGAAGATGTACATGATCGAGTGGTCGAGGGTTTCCCGCGAGGCGCCGGGGTCGAACTTCTGCGGATCGTTGGATCCGGTGCCGATCACGTAGTGCGTGTGGTGGCTGGTGTGCAGCACGATCGAGGCGATCTGGGTCAGGTCGCCGATCCGCTCGCGCAGGCGGCAGGCCAGGTCGATCGGCGCCTGACTCTGATACTCCGCGGAATGTTCCTTGGTGTAGGAGTCCAGGATCGCCCGCTTCGGCTCACCGGGGCCGGGCAGCGGCACCGAGTATTCGGTCTCGGGGCCGCCGAGCAGCCAGGCGATCACACCGTCCTCGCCCTCCCAGATCGGCGACGGCGCGCCCTCGCCGCGCAGCGCGCGATCGACGGCCTCGACCGCCATCTTGCCCGCGAAGGCCGGCGCGTAGGCCTTCCAGCTGGAGATCTCGCCCTTGCGGGATTGCCGCGTCGCGGTGGTGGTGTGCAGTGCCTGCCCGACCGCCTGGTAGATGGTCTCGGGGTCGAGCCCGAGCAACGTGCCGATGCCCGCCGCGGCCGACGGTCCGAGATGGGCGACGTGGTCGATCTTGTGCTGGTGCAGGCAGATGGCCCGCACCAGGTCGATCTGGATCTCGTAACCCGTTGCCAGGCCGCGGATCAGCTCCGCCCCGCTCCGCCCGGCGTGCTGCGCCACCGCCAGGATCGGCGCGATGTTGTCACCGGGGTGGGAGTACTCCGCGGCGAGAAAGGTGTCGTGGAAGTCGAGCTCGCGCACGGCGACGCCGTTGGCCCAGGCCGCCCACTCGGGGGAGTAGGCGCCGCCGACGCCGAACACGGCGGCGCCGGGCCGATAGGGATGGGCCAGTGCCTGGGCGCGCGCGTTGGCGACCGGTCGCCGGGTGAGCGACGCGGCCGCGACCGCGGCGTTGTCGATGATCCGGTTGACGATCATCTCCGCGGTCTGCGGCGCCACCTCGACCGGGTCGGCGGCGACCTCGGCGATGCGCCAGGCGAGATGCTCTGTGCGCGGGAACTGCTCGGCGGAGCGGTGGGTGCGGACGAGATGATTCTTCATATTTCGCACGCTACCGAGCACCGACCGGCGCCGAACCGCCTCGCAAATGCCTATTTTTGCGGAAGCGGATCAGCGAAGTTGCGAAGGTTGTGTGCGTCGGCGGTGCTCAGCGCACCGGTGCCGGAACACGAAAAACCCCCGGGGTTCCGGGGGTTTCGTGTCGGTGCGGGCGAACCGTCAGGACGGGGCGCCGATCCGGGATCGCAGGCCGACGGCGAAGGTGCGCGCGGCGTCGAGATCGTTGGCGTCGGGGTGGCCCTTGCGGATACCGCCGACGATCTTGAGCGGCAGCCAGGTGTCGAAGCCGCGGCAGGTGAACACGTCGACGACCGAGAACCCCTTCTGCTCGATCGACTTCGACAGCGTGCGGGTGTACTGCCGGAACTTCGGCTCGGGGAAGCCGCTGCTGGCGAACACGAAGGCCTTGCCGCGCTGCCCTTCCGGGAGTGACTTGACGAAGTCACGCAGCTCCGGATGGAAGGCCATGTTGAAGATGCCCGAGCCGAAACCCACCAGGTCGTAGGTGGCGAGCTCGGCGGCGTCGACCTCGCCGGGCGCGACCACCCGAGCCTCCAGGACCTGGCCGATGACATCGGCGATCCTCTTCGTATTGCCATGCGACACGGAGGTGCACACGATGATGGCCTTCATGACGATGCTCCTTTCGCTTTCTCGAATTCACTGTGCTGCTGGTCAGAGCGGGTCACAGGCTCTCTTTTCGTAATCGTCCAGCCGCGAGCCACACCGCCAGCCTATCGGTGCCGAATGCCGGCGGAAATTATCCGAACGGAGTAGTGCGGTGCCACCATTCGGTCACCGCGCTCCGCTATCGCCGCGCAACAGGCGGGAGATATCGCGGGAATACGCGCCTCTGCGACCGTGGGCAGTGCCAAGACGACAGCGCCCGAAGGAGCAGACAGATGTCCGAGGCATTATGCGAAAATCCGACCTGCCGCAGCGCCGTGGCGATCGAAACATTGCGATCCACGCCACCGGCCGACGATGTGCGCGTGTGCCCCGATTGCCTGACTCGCTTTTTCGAGACATTGCGGCAATTGCCGGTGCTGTACGCGCGGTGCGGCGAGTTACTGCAGGGCGAGCGCAACCGCAGGATGCCCCCGGCCCGGGGCGGGCTGCGTCAGGGCATCGTGTTGAAGGACCAGTTGGTCGAGGCCCGCACCGAGATGCTGACGCTGGCGGCCTCGTGGGCGGCCATGGTGGTGGACGAGGCGAGGCCGCCGCGGCGACCGCGCCGAGACATCACCACGCTCGTGGATTTCCTGCTGCAGTACGGGGATTGGCTGGCCGCGCATCCGGCGATCATCGACGCGATGGACGAGTTCGCCGAGGTGCACGCCATGGCCAAGCAGGTGATAGATCCGGTGCCGAACCAGATCGAGGTCGGCCGATGCGATCGACCGGGATGCGATCAGAAGGTGTATGCCCAGTTGGCCGCGGCCGGTCCCGGCGACAGTCTGGTGAGCTGCCCGGCGGGGCACAGCTGGCAGCCGCATCAGTGGCTGGCGTTGCGGCAGCGGGTCGGCCGCCCGCAGCGCCATGCCGTGCGGCGTGGGGAGGCGGTGGCGTGACCATGCAGATGTCCAGCCGACGGCTGGTGCCGACCGAACTCGCCGCGCTCGCCGCGGGCGTCAAACAGGAGACGATCCGCAAGTGGGCCAGTCGCGGCAAGCTGACCAGGTACGGCAGGCCAGGTCGCGCCGAATACGACCTGTCCGAGATCCTGGTGCTACTCGGCCCGGAACCGGTCCGATAGCGAGAACGCGGGCACGGCAACAGCTTTGCTCAGGCTGTCGCTGTGCCCGCGGCGATCCCGCTCACCCGGCGCGCCGCTCCGGTTCGAACAGCGCGGGTCGCGCCAGGTTGTCCCCGCCGGCCAGGATGTCGCGCTCCAGCTTGCGCAGCTCGTCGGAGGGTTCCAGGCCGACCTGCTGGATCAGCGTGGCACGCGCGCGCTGATAGACCTCGAGTGCTTCGGCCGTGCGGCCGCAGCGGTACAGCGCGAGCATCAGATAGCCGTAGGTTTCCTCCCACAGCGGATGTGCGTCGACGTGTGCCTGCAGGTCGGGCACGATCTCCCAGGCCCGGCCGAGCGCGAGCTCGATCCGGAACCGGGACAGTTCGGCGGCCACCCGCCGTTCGGTGAGTGGGTAGGCGATGCGTTGGATCCGGCTGCTCGGCACGTCCGCGAGCACCGGCCCGCGCCACAGCCGCAGCGCCATCCGCAGCGCGACCAGCGCGCCCGTGAGGTTTCCGTCGTGCTCCTCGGCCCTGGCCTGGGCGAGCAGGTCGTCGAATTGCGCGCTGTCCAGGTTGGATCTGTCGAAGACCAGCCGATACCCGGGCGCGCGAGTCTCGATCGCGGCCGGGCAACCGCTGTCGGCGAGCACCCGGCGCAGCACCGAGATGCAGATCTGGATCTGCGATCGCGCCGTCGCCGGGGGCGCACCGTCCCACACCGCATCGGTCAGGCTTTCGATCGAGGTGACGCGGTTTGCCTCCAGCGCGAGCAGGCCGAGGACGGCTCGCTGCCGGTACGAGTCGAGCCGAGGCATTCCCGTATCACCTTCGATCTCCAGCGGACCGAGAATTCTGATCTCAACCATTCTGTGTCCATCCATCTCAACCGGACTCGTCGCGCGAATCCGTTGTTGCATCCCTACTTCCAATATCAAAACCGACGGCAACCGGCCCGCCAATCCGTCCTGTGGGAGCGCACTGCGTCGAAAGGAGTAGCGGGGTCACACAAACGTCGTATTCGTGCCCTCGATAATCGGGGCGTGACCCCGTTTTCGGCGTTGTTTATCAGCCATCGGTTCAGCGGCCTGTCGCATCGTGGCATCGCGGTACGTGGAACGGCCCGCGGTCCGGGGCGAATGCCTCCGATGACCGCGGGCCGTTCGAAACTCTTTGTGCTATAAGGGGAATCGTCAGGGCGACGTGGGCGGGTCGGGTAGTTCGATGACCACCAGGACCAGAGCTTGGTCGGCGAGATTGTAGAGCCGATACGGCGCGGGCAGGCCGCCGCCGCGGATGATCTGACCGGTGGTCAGCGTGGTCCGGCTGCGCACATGATCATGCTCATCGATCACCTCGACCTGGCCGCCGGAGAGCACCACGGTGATCGAGGAGAGCGGGTCGTGGTGCAGGGTGCCGCACCGGTCCGGTGGTATCCGCTCCATCCAGCAGGTCACGCCGTCTTCCTCGACCAGGACGGTGCGGTCATCTTCGTCCGGGGCGTCGTCGGCCCGGGCGTCGTTCGACGTCATGTCGGTTCCCTTGTCGAATGGTCCCGCAGCGCAGATCATGTCGGCTCCTTCGTCGAATAGTCTTGCGGTGCAGTGGTTTCCGTTGGTGTCACGGATCGCATGGCTTCCCCCTTCCGTTGTCTTCCGATATTAGCGATGTTCGAGTGCGTGGATAAAAGGCGTGAATTGGCGTAGCTGTCGCGACTCGCTGTGCTTCCCGGGCGTGGGCGGCGATAATGTTCGGGTATCCGGACAAATAGGACGCGATGACCGGGCGTGGACGTGTTACACGCTCGCCGTCTCGGGTGCCCGCAGAATCTCCCGCTCCAATTCGAGCACCTGGGCCGAGGGGCCGAGGCCGAGCTCGCGATCGAGAACGCGGCGCAGTTGGTGACAGGCGCGCAGCGCGTCGGCCCGCCGGCCGGATCGGTGCAGTGCCGTGATCAGACGCACGTGGAAGGACTCGTCGAGCGGACGGTCGGCGACCAGATTGCGCAGTGTCGGAACGAGATCCGCGTATCGCCCCAGCGTCATCAGCGCGTCCGCGTGGCAGCCCAGTACCCGCGACCGTCGTTCGTCGAGGTAGTCGACGTAGCCGCTGATGATCGGCCCCGGCGTTACGTGGGGCAGCGCGCCGCCGCCCTGCCAGAGCCGCAGCGCGTCCTGTGCCAGCGCCGCGGCGGCCTCGGGCAGGCCGCGACGCAGCAGCCGCACGCTGCGCTCGCCCCACTCGTCGAACTGTCCTGCGTCGATCTGATCGGGACGGGCCACTAGCCGATAGCCGCTCGGCTCGGTCCGCACGACCTGCTCGCCGGGCACGCCGAGGCGGCGGCCGAGCGCGCGGCGGAGATGGTAGATGTGCACGCGGACAGTGGTTTCCGGATGTCCCGGCGGTCGTCCGCCCCAGAGCTCGGTGCCGAGGGCGGCCACGCTGACCGGATGATCGGCCCTGGCCAGCAGGGCGGCCAGGATGGTCTTGACCTTCGCGCCCGGTACCGCGTAGGCGCGCTCGGCGGTGTTCACCTGTAGCGGGCCGAGTACGGTGAACCGCAACATGTTCCGCGGGCGTGGTCTCGATACTTCCATCAGCTGAACAACCTTCGAATGTGCGCGAGTCACGGCGTTCGAATGCCGCTGTCTCGATAGCAACACGGTGTCTCGGCCCGGGCAATGGAGCTGCGCCCTAAGAGATACCGACTGCGCCGAAGGGATAATCAGACCGGTAAGTTTGATCCGAGATCGGAGCCGGTGGTCTACGCTGCTGGAGGGAATGACCCCGACGTGGAACCCTTCCGCAGGTCGAACGCATTGAACGGCACGCCGTTTCAATGTATTACGCTGGAAGGCCCCTCGACGCCGGGGTAGGATTCGATCTAGTTCTACGCTGAGCCCGGCTGCCGGCCGGGCTGCGCGGCGGGGCAGTGCGAGAAGGGCGGGTGGATGTGATCGGCAGAGATACTACAGGAAGATCAGTGCCAAATCCAAGCATCGAGGCCGATCCGTCAGACACTTTGTCAGCTGATTTCGCGGAACTCTTCGCGGCCCGAATTCCCGCGCTGCTCGCGCAATATCGTGCTCGCCTCGAAGAGGTCGGCAGCCCACTCGTTTCCAGCGACGAGGCCTGGGAGCAGTGCGCAGTGCAAGCCACCCGGATTTTCGAGGACTGTGCCAGCAGCCTCGCGGCGGGCAGCCCGATGGTCAGTCACGTGACCGACGTCTTCGACCTCGGCACCGAGCGCGTGCGTCAGGGCGCCCACATCACCCACTCGGTGCGTGCGGGCGGCATCATCGCCGACCTGGCCATGACCGTGCTCGCCGAATGCGCGGCCCAACTCGGCGCACCGCAGACCGACCTGGTCGCCGCCGTACGGGCGCTGCAGCAGGGGATCGGATTGCGGCTGGAGTCCGGTTCCATCGGCTACGACGCGTTTTTGCTGCAGCGCGTGCGTGAGGCGCACGAGCAGGGGCAGCGCAGGCTGGCCAGGGAGATCCACGACCACATCGGCAACTCGGTCAGCCTGGCGCTGCGTCAGATCGAGCTCTATGAGCTGGAATGCGAACGCGCGGGCGATGATTCGGGATCTCGCCACGTGCAGTTGGCCAAAGATGCCATCCTGGAGACGATTACCCGCAGCCGCGAGCTGGTCAGCGAACTGCGCCAGCCCGGGGTGAACGGGTCGCTGGAAACCGCGCTGCGCGGCTTCGCGGGCTCGCTGGGGCAGTCGGGGGCGCCGCTGCAGATGTGGGTGCGCGGCAGCGACCGGTGGATACCCGGTGCGGTCACCGAGGAGCTGTTCATCATGGTCCGTGAGTGTCTGCGCAACGCGTACACGCACGCGGGTGCGGCCAATGTCGTCGTGCACATCGATATCGCGCCGCACGAGGTCCATGCCGAGATCATCGACAACGGCAAGGGTTTCGATGTCCAGGCGCTGCGTGCCAGCGGCCGTGGCAACGGTCTGCTGATCCTGCAGGAGCGTTCCGACCTGGTCGGCGGCACGGTGCACATCGACTCGTCCCCGGGTCGCGGCACCCGGGTAACCCTATGGATCCCGATCGCCCAGGAGCACCAGAACCTATGAGCCAGAATCAGATCCGCATCCTCGTGGCAGACGACCACACCCTGTTGCGAGAGGCACTGTGCGATCTGCTCCGGGCCGAACCAGATTTCGAGATCGTGGCGCAGGCGGGCACCGGGACCGCGGCGATTCAACTCGCCGCCGAGCACCGCCCCGATGTGCTGCTGCTGGATCTCGAGATGCCGGAGAGCAATCCGCCGGACACGGTACGCAGGCTGCTCGAGCAGGACCCCACGCTGCGGATCATCGTGCTGAGCATGCACGACGCGCAGCAACTCGTGCAGCAGCTGCTCTCCCTCGGCGTCCGCGGATATCTGCACAAGGGCGCCCGCCGCCACACCCTGGTCTCGGCGATTCAGCAGTCCGTCGGCGAAGGCCCGCAGACGGTGACCCTTTCGGTGTCGCCGGAGAGCCTGCGCGCCCGCGCCGAGGAGCCCGAGGATCCGAGCACGCTGTCGACCCGCGAGCGCGAGGTGCTCGTGCTGGTGTCCGAGGCGCTCAGCAATCGCCAGATCGCCACCCGCCTCGGCGTCGCCGAGGCCACGGTGAAGCGGCACCTGCGCAACATCTTCACCAAGCTGGAGGCCGTGTCCCGGATCGACGCGGTCAACCGGGCGGTCGAGCGCGCGCTGATCTCGCCCCAGCACACCGAGTCAGCGCAGGGTGCCCGCGGCTGGCGGTGACCCGGTGACCGGGTGGCGGGACTCGATCATGCGCCCGGAAACATTTCCGGCCGCGTCGCAGACCAGATAGTCCACCAGCGCCGCGGTGTCCTCTTCTGCGGCGCGGCAGCATTCCGGCCTGGACCGCGCTGCGGTCTCGGCCGGCCTTGTCGCGCAACCTATATCGGCGACAACGGTATTCACCCGTACGCCGCGCGGACTGAGTTCGCGCGAGAGCGTTTCGGTCAACGCGTGCACGGTTTCCCGGATCACCAGATCGTCCGGGCGCTTGGGCGCCGAGGAGTCGACCTGGGCCACGTTCACGATCCGGCCTGCGCCCGACTCGGCGAGGTAGCGCTCGGCCGCGCGACTGACCAGCAGCGGCGCCCGCAGCCGAGCGTGCACCACCGACTCCCAGTCCGGTAGCTCCGGCGCGCTGTCCGCGCGGCCGGGGAACGGCGCGTTAACGACCACCGTGGGTGGCCCCAATGTCTCGGCGACCCGTAGCACCGTTGCCTCCGCCTCGTGCAGATAGCGCAGGTCAGCGCCGAACGCCCACAGCCCGGCCCGGTCGGGGCCGATCGAGTCCAGGGAGGTGTCGCACCACGATGCCCGCAGGTCCACCAGGGCTATGGCGAACTTTCGGGCCGCCAGCTTTCGCACGACTGCCGCGCCGAGGCCGCTACCCGCCCCGGTCACGATGGCCACGCGGTGCCGGCTATCCACCATGGCAACGCTCCTTTCAGGATTTCGCACCGTGTCGGGCTGGTTCGAAGCGCCCGACTGTCCCCACGTGAGCGCCCACCCTACGCGATCGTAGGCAGCGGGTGAGTCCGCCATGGCCCGGATGCTGCGAAAGTAGTATTCCGGAGACGCCGGATTGCTCCTTTCAATACACTGAGGTTCACCTTTTAGCATCGAGAGGAGTACCGCATTCGGGGAATATCCGATATGTCGGCACCGGCATAGCGTAATGCGACATGAATATGGGTGCGGCGTCAATTCAATTCCCGGCCGATACTACGGCGGGCGCAGTATTGGTACGGCTTTCGAAAGAATTCCTACAGGAATCTCGGATTTCGGTCCAGATCATCTTCCTGATGCGTTTCGGCACCGCGGCGGTGCTCGGCACCGCGGCGCTGGGCGGCCAGGTACTGCTGGCCGCGGTGGCCTGGGTGCTCGCGACGCTGGCGGCCTACGTGTTCAACGGCGTCATGGACGTCACCGAGGACCGGGCGAACGGCTCGACCCGGCCGATCAGCCGGGGATCGCTGCCGGTGTCGGTGGCCGCGGGCGGGGTGATCGCGGCGGGCGCGCTGGCGCTGGCCATCGGTGGCGTCGTCGACGCGGGCGGATGGCTGCCGCTGTTCATCCTGGCCCATCTGGCCTGCGGTTACGCCTATTCCGGCGCGCCGTTCTACGGTAAGCGCCGCGGCAGCACGGCCGCGCTGCTCGTGCTCGGCATGGGCGTGCTGACCTACGCCGCGGGCTGGCAGGCGGCCGGTCAGCAGGGCGGGCTGCCGGTGCTGGTGCTCGGTACCGCGATGTCGCTGTGGATGGCCGGTGTCGGCGCACTGGTCAAGGACCTGTCCGACGCCGAGGGCGACGCGGCGGGCGGGCGTCAGACGCCGGTCATCAAGTGGGGTGACGGCCGGGTCCGGCTGCTGGTGACGGTGAACGCCGTGCTCATCGCCGCCGGCTACGGCGCGAGCGCCGTGCTTTTCGCGCCGATGCTGGTGCCATCAGCCTGCGCACTGGTCGTCGGCGCGGGGGCCGTCGGTGTGCTGGCCGCGACGACCCGCGGCGCCGCCTCCCGCACCGAACGCCGCCTGCCGTACCGCGCCTTCATGGTCACCCAGTACGCCGTGCACATCGCGGTGCTGGCCACCCTGCTGCTCGCCGGCGTGCGCTGAGGCACTGCCGTGCGGTCGCATCCTTGCCGACCGCGACGACAGTGCCTCGGCACCGGCTCACTTGTTCCGATAGGCGACACCGTGGGCCATGGCGATCAGCTCGTCCCGCCAGCCCGGTTCCAGACCGACGTCGGCGAGGGCGGCGCTGCCCCGCTCGACCAGCTCGCCGATGTGCTGCTCGACCGCGGCAGCTATCCCGGATTCGAGCAGCCGCTCGCGCAGCTGCGCCGAGGTCGTGCCCGGCGCCTCGATCAACGCCCTGACCTGCTCGTCCCGCTCGATCGCGAGCGAGAGCAGCAGGGTCATCTTGTGTCGTTCGAGATCCAGCTGGGCGGGCTTGCCGAGGGTGTCGGTGTCACCGAACATGTCGAGCAGATCGTCGCGCAGCTGGAAGGCCTCGCCGACCGCGAGACCGTAGGCTTCGAACGGCTGCGCCAGGTCGGGCCGCCCGGCCAGGATCGCCCCGACCAACAGCGGCCGGTGGATCGTGTAGTTGCCCGACTTCAGCTGCGCGATGGTGCGCGAGAGCTGCGGGTTGCCCGCGAACCGAGCCGCCGCGACCACATCCAGGTGCTGACCGATCATCAGCTCGGCCCGCAGCTCACCCCAGGCCGCCGTGACCGCGGGCATCGCCTCGGCCATGAAGATGTCGGCGTAGACCAGGGCCAGGTCGCCGGCCAGGATCGCGACGCTCTCGCCGAACCGGCTCGACCCGCCCTGCCAGCCGTGCGCCCGATGCCGGGCCGCGTACTTCTCGTGCACCGAAGGGGCGCCGCGGCGCATCGCCGACTCGTCGAACACGTCGTCGTGGATGAGCGCGCTCGCGTGCAGGAACTCCGTGGCTACCGCCGCGGAGACGATCGAACTACCGTCCGGATCACCGCCTGCCGCGAGATATCCACTGATGCAGAACTCGGGCCTGATCCGTTTACCGCCCGCCCGCATCAGTTCGGCAATCGACTCGATCGTCGCACCCGCCTCGCTGTCCAATGCGAACCAGCGCTTGTGCTCTTTTTCCAGGAACTCGAGTGCCAGTTGTTCGGCACGCTTCATCATGTCGTTTCTGGTGTCTTGTACGGAGTAGATTCCGGTTGCCGCGCACATGGTCGCAGTACCACCCTTCGGAGATAGAGGAATGACATAGCCCGAGGTGGCTACGGAATTCCGGCCAATTGAGCGCGCACGATCTTTCCGGAGCCGTTGCGCGGAATCTCGGCGACGATGACGACATCGCGCGGGACTTTGTACCGAGCCAGCTGGGATTTGACGTAGCCGCGAATTTCCTCCGGATCGAGTTCGGCGCCCGCCTGCGGCACGACGAAGGCCCGCAGCCGCTGGCCGAAGTCCGGGTCGTCCACGCCGATGGCGGCGGCGTCGGCGATGTCGGCCCGGTCGGCGAGCAGGTTCTCCACCTCGCCGGGGTAGACGTTCTCGCCGCCGGAGACGATCATGTCGTCGCTGCGGCCGTCGAGGAACAGCAGACCGGAACGATCGAAGTGACCGATGTCGCCGGTCGAGATCATCCCGCCGTTGCGGTCCTTGTCCCGGCCGTCGGTGTAGCCGCCGAAGCTCAGGCCGTTGGCGACGAAGATGATGCCGGGGGTGTCGGGTTCGGTGATCTCCCGGTCGTCGCGGTCGAACAGCGCGACCCGCACGCCGACCGGCGGCCTGCCCACGGTGCCCGGCGCCTGCCGCAGCTCGGCCGGCGTCGCCACCGACACGGCGGCGACCTCGGTGGCGCCGTAGTTGTTGTAGAGCACGTCGCCGAACGCGGCGGCGGTGCGTGCGCTGAGCCCGGGCGAGATGGCGGAACCGCCGCTGGCGATGATGCGCAGCGCGGAAACGTCGTACCGGGCAAGCACTTCCGGGCCGAGATCGAGGATGCGGCCAAGCATGGTCGGCACCACGATGAGGGTGTCGGCCCGGTGCTTCGCGACGCTCGCGAGGGTGGCCTCGGCGTCGAACTTGCCCTTGCCGAACACCACGGTCTTGCCCAGCGCCATGGCGAGGGTGAACTGCCCAAGGCCGGTGGCGTGGAACAGCGGCGCGGCGATCACCATGACCCCGCCCCGGCTGAGCGGCACCCGGTCGAGCAGCTGCGCCGATTGCAGCGGCGAAATGCGTTTGCGGACCGCGCCTTTCGGTGTGCCCGTGGTGCCGCTGGTGAGCAGCACCAGGCCACCGGGTTCGGCGGGCAGCGGGGGCGGGGTGGTGGAGTTGGCGGCGATCAGGTCATCGATCAGCGCGGGCGCGTCCGCGGCGCGCGGCCCGTCGTGCCAGGTCTCGAACAGCCGCACCGAGTCGGGCAGCGCGGTGGTCGGGCCGCTGAACTCGGCATCGTGGAACAGCACGGTGACGCCCTCGCGCTCGGCGACGTCGCGCAGTTGCGGTCCCGCGAAACCGGTGTTCATGATGACCAGCCGGACGCCGAGCTTGCCGGTCGCGATCATGGTCGCGACCATGCCGCGATGGTCGCGGGCCAGCACGCCCGCGACGTCGCCGGGGCCGATCCCGGCCGCGGCCAGGCCACGGGCCAGCGCGTTCGACTGTCGTTCCAGCTCACCGAAGCTGACACTGCCGCGGGCGTCGACGACGGCGGCGCGGTCGGGCTCGTAGCGCGCCATGTAGCTGATCATGGCGGGGAACGGGCCGCAGTGCGCGGCGATCTTCGCCGAACGCACGTCAGCGGACAGATGGCGGGGATGGATGAAACCACGCTTGCCGAGCACGGCCAGCGATCGGAGCACCTGCGCGGTGCGCTGCAGCATCATGACAGCACCAGGGCCGCGGCCAGGCCGAGACCGACGGCGTCGGTGCTGCGGAACCCGAGGATGACGGCGCGCTGCACCTGATCCTGGAACAGCCCGGCGCGGATCTGCATGGCGCGCAACACGATCGCGGGTACCACGCACACCACCAGCCACGGGTTCAGCGAGCCGATGACGAACGGCGCCACCAGCAGCGCGAGGCTGAGCGCGGACAGCGCGGCGATCAGGCCGCGGTAGATGGTGGGGGAGATGACGGCGGCGAGCGTGCGCCGGCCGGAGGCCGCATCCCCTTCGCGGTCACCGAAATTCGCGTACGAGACCACCAGCAGCATGCACACGCCGATCAGCAGGCCGATCAGCACGGCGTCGGTGGACCAGTGCCGGGCGATGATCCAGTACGGGCCGAGCACCTCGGCGGTGTTGACCAGGAAGATCACGAACTCCAGGCCGGTGGGGCGGTAGCTGAACTTGAACAGCCACGAGTACTGCACGGCGACGGCGATCACCACGAAGTACCCGATCAGGAACGGGAGCGGCACATCACCGTCGAGCGGGATGAGTAGGGCGAGACCGGTCCCGAACGCGATCAGCCCGGTGATGATGCCGAAGGTGATGGCCTCGCGCTCGGACAGCATGCCCGACAGCAGCGGCTTGTTGGACTTGGGCAGATGCCCGCCGGTGGCGTAGTTCTTGGCGTCGCTGCCGTCGCGGTAGCCGACGACGTCGTCGGCGGCACAGGTGGCGACCTTCATCGCGATCATGCCGACCAGGATCAGGCCGAGCGCGACGGCCATGCCCGGCTTGCTGATCGACTCGTGCGCGAGCAGCAACACCGCGAGCAGCCAGGCGTAGAAGTGGTGGTACACCCGGAGCTTCCCCAGGCGGAAATAGGCACCGGCCTTCTCGCCGAAGGAGATTCCGGTGGACTGAATAGTCTCAGTGGTCATGTCGAGTCCTGTGGAGTGAGGGGCTGATGGTCAGCTCTGCTGCGTGATCAGCTGCGACAGGGCGGGGCGCTGGATCTTGCCGGTGGCGGTGCGCGGGAAGTCGTGGAAGTCGACGACGACCGGGTCGGCCATCAGCGGCAGGTCCGCCACCGCCGCGCGCCACGCGGCCTCGTCGAACGGGCGGTCGCGCAGGGCGATTACCGGCACGACGCCGTGATCCTGTTCCAGCACAATGGCTTCCAGTAGCCACGGCATGCGGGCGAGCAGCACGTCCTCCATCGCGATGGCGCTCGGCAGCCGCTTCATCCGTTCGACCTGCCGATCGATCAGGATCAGCTTGCCGAAGCGGGTCCGCTTGCCGTAATCGCCGGTGTCCCACCAGCCGTCGGCGCTGGTGTTGGCCTCGGCCGCCTCCCGCCGGTTGATGTAGGTCTGGAACTGGCCAGCGGAGGTGACCTGGATCCGGCCCGCGGTGCCGTTGGGTACCCGCTTGCCGTCGGGGCCGACGATCCGGGCGCGCGAGTAGCCGGGCGCGGTCCAGCCCGCGGAATGTCCTTCCGGCAGGCGGTTCACCTTGTTGCGGTGCTTGCGCCCGGTGAAGCCCTTGAAGTGCACCTTGGCCGCGATGCCGCCGAGCTCGGATTGGCCGTAGGCCTCGAAGAAGGTCGCGATCCGGTACTTCGAGCCTGCCAGCAGCCGCCGCACGGTGCCGGGGTGGATCACGTCGAAGGTGCTCACGTAGTGCCGCACCGAGGCCAGGGTTCCGTTGTCAGCTAGGTACTCCCACTGCATGAGGGTGTTCGGGTGCGCCTCGAGATAGATCGGCTGATAGCGCTTGATGAACGGCGCCACCGCCTCGCCCGCGTGATCGGACAGGATGACCAGCGGCACGTTGCGGCGCAGCGCGCAGAGCAGACCGGTCACGGTGCGGTAGTGCACGGGGGAGACCGCAACGGCCGCGTAACCGCGCAGCCGGCCGAGGATCGCGGGCACCTCCTGGGCGTAGCCTTGGTGGTCGGTGCCGCGGCGGGTGTACTGCACCAGCTTCGGCACGCCGGTCGTGCCCGAGGTGTGCGTGACGATGTAGGGCGCGGTACCCGGCATCGACACGGCGGTGGTGCGGCGCGGGGCGGTATCGGGCAATCGCGCGGCGAGCTCGGCCCAGTCGTCGACCTGCCGCAGCGCCTCGAGCTGTTCGACCTTGGCGCGGCGATCGGCGGTGGTGACGATGCGTTCGATCGTCACCGGCGCCAGCATGCGGCCGAGGGTCTCGACGTCGAGCGCCGGGCTGAGCAGCACCGGCACGCCGCCGACCGCTGTGAGCGCCGCGATGACGACCATGATGTCCAGCGGTGCGTCCAGCCATACCGCGCAGTAGTCGCCGGGCTTGATGCCGGTGCTCTCGAACAGCGTCGCGGCGCGGCTGGCCGCGTCGGCGACATCGGTCAGTGCCACCTGGTTGTCGACCACCGGCACCGCGACCGAGGAATGGTCGCTGATCCAGGGCCGGGCATCCGGCGCGATCTCGATCAACTGATCGTAGATGAGATTGTGATTTCGAGTCATAGCGTCACTCAATGTTTCGTGTCGGCCGGCGTTCCCGGAATAAACCGGTAGCTCCGGATCGAGCGGGGCTGAGGTTTGCACCCGGACAGGATCGGGACGGCGTGAAACCGTGTGCCCGTTTGTTTCCAGAGGGTTTTCATCGCATGAGTCAGTGGGGGCGATACGCTGCGCTGAGTACTCCCGACTGCACTACAGGTGAGAGTATATGGTTCGATTTCCGGCACCGGCAACGATCCGGCGCTGACAAGTTCCGGGCGAATATTGACAACACCCTGCCAGTCCGGCCTGTTGGCAACTCCCTGCTATACCGGGGTCGTGGCGACGCGGGATAAATTTACCACCGACTCGGCTGTGCGCCGGGTTTATGGATAGGCCTGCCCGCAGTCACGCGCAGCAGACTTCAATTGGCCTTCGAAGATATGCGGCGAGTCCGCAAGGTCTTTGTTCAGGATTCATGACGTAAGTGTGGTGAACATAATGATCGGACCGCAGCAGGCCTCGGATTCCGGGGCACAGCGGATCGCGCTGGTGACCGGCGCCGCGGGTGGCATCGGTCATCGCATCGTGTACCGGCTCGCCGCTCAGGGCATGGTGGTCGTCGCGGTCGACCGGGCGGCGGACGCGTCGAAAGAGCTGCGTGCCATGCCGGGGCAGGTGACGATCGTGCAGGGTGACGTGACCGACCCGGTGGACGTCGAACGCATCGTCGGCGATGTCGAGCGCGATATCGGCCCGCTCGACTACCTGGTGAACGCGGCGGGCATCATGCGCTTCGGCGAGATCGTCGAACTCTCCGAGGACGACTGGGCCGAGACCTTCTCGGTCAATACGACCGGTGTCTTCCGGGTGACCAAGGCGGTGCTGACCCGCATGATCTCCCGACGCCGCGGCGCGGTGGTCACGGTCTCCTCCAATGCCGCGCGTACACCGCGCGCTTCCATGTCCGCGTATTCGGCTTCCAAAGCGGCGGCGACGATGCTCGCCAAATGCGCCGCGCTGGAGGTAGCGAAATACGGAATTCGGTGCAACGTCGTCTCGCCCGGCTCCACCAGGACTGAAATGCTGAAAGCGACCTGGGAGGACGAGGACCGTACCGAGGCCACCATCGCGGGCGTGCCGGAGAAATTCCGGCTCGGCATCCCGCTCGGCCGCATAGCCGATCCCGACGACATTGTCGACGCCGTGGAATTCTTGCTGTCCGACCGAGCCCGGCACATCACGATGCAGGAACTCACCGTGGACGGTGGCGCGACACTCGGCAGCTGAGTGCGCAGAACTTCGATCGATCAGAGGAGTCATGATGTTCGGTGGAATACCCGACGTCATTTCGTATGAAATGCCGGTACCGGACGAGTTGCCGGAGAATATTGTCGACTGGAAAATCGAACCCCGTCGGTCGGTGCTGTTGATCCACGATATGCAGAATTATTTTCTGCGTCCGCTGCGCGCCGGCGGCTCGCCCTACACCGAGCTGGTCGCCAACCTCGCGCTGCTGCGCGAGACCTGCGTGCGGGCCGGGGTGGCCGTCGTCTACACCGCCCAACCCGGCGGGATGACCCCGGCCGAGCGCGGGTTGCTGCGCGATGTCTGGGGCCCCGGCATGACCACGGACGAGACCGATCGCGCGGTGGTGTCCGAATTGACCCCGGGCCCAGCCGATCTGGTGTCCACGAAGTGGCGCTACAGTGCGTTCCACGGCTCCGGTCTGCTCGACCGGTTCCGGGCGATGGGTCGTGACCAGCTGATCATCAGCGGGGTGTACGCGCACGTCGGGGTGCTGGTGACGGCGTGTGAGTCCTACTCCAACGACATCGAGACCTTCCTCGCCGCCGATGCCATCGCCGACTTCACCCGCGAGGACCATCGGATGACGCTGGACTACGCGGCGGCACGCTGCGCGATGGTGCGGACCACCGCGGATCTGGTGGCGGCCGTGCAGTCCGGCACGGACGTCGGCTCCAGGGTGGGTGTGTGATGGCCGGCGGATCGGCCGAGTACGGCCGGGCGCTGCTGGATCGGCTGCTCGCCGAGCCGCGTCAGCCCTTCGCGATGGTGCAGCGCTCGGGTGCCGAGGCGCCGGGCACGGTGGACATCATGGTCGGCGAGTTCGCCGAATTGGCAGGCCTGGACGAGGTGCGGTTGGCCGAACAGGATTCGGGGCTGCTCGTGCTGGTGCCGTATCGGCAGATCGCCGAGCGCGGCTTCCCGTGCAACGACGACGGCACGCCCCTGCTCGCGATGGCGGTGCGCGAGCACGAGCGCACCGAGCGGGAGACGGTGCTCGCGGCGATCGGCCCGGACCGGCTCGGCCCGGACTCGATCGATGCCGCGGGCTTCCGCTTCGACGTCTCCGACGAGGAGTACCGCCGCATCGTGCAGTCGGTCATCACCGACGAGATCGGCACCGGCGAGGGCTCCAACTTCGTGATCAGCCGCTCACTGATCGGGTCGTTCGGGCCGGATCATCTCGACGTCTCGCTCGGGCTGTTCCGCAGGCTGCTCAGCGGCGAACGCGGTGCGTACTGGACCTATCTGGTGCACACCGGCACGCAGACCTTCGTCGGCGCCAGCCCGGAGGCGCACGCGCACTTCGACAACCGCACAGTGTCGATGAACCCGATCAGCGGTACCTACCGGTACCCGCCGGAGGGGCCGACCGAGTCGGGCCTGCTGCATTTCCTCGCCGATCAGAAAGAGAACGACGAACTGTTCATGGTCGTCGACGAGGAGCTCAAGATGATGTCGGCGCTCTGCCCGGCGGGCGGGACGGTGACCGGACCGTTTCTCAAGGAGATGGCGCACCTGGCCCATACCGAGTACCTGCTGCGCGGCCGCACCGAGCTCGGCGTCGCCGAGGTGCTGCGCGAGACGATGTTCGCACCGACCGTGGTCGGCTCGCCGCTGGAGAGCGCCACCCACGTCATCGCCCGCTACGAGTCGGTCGGGCGCGGCTACTACAGCGGCGCCATCGCCTACATCGATCGCGGGGCGGGCGGAGCGGTCCGGCTCGACTCGGCCATCCTGATCCGTACCGCCGTCGTCGACGCCGTCGGCCGGGCCAGGATCACGGTGGGCTCGACGCTGGTCCGGGACTCGGATCCGGTCGGCGAGATGCACGAAACCTATGCCAAGGCAGCGGCTTTGATCAACGGCTCGGTCACCGCGCGGTGGCCGCGGCTGGCCGCGCTGCCCGCGGTCACTGCCGCGCTGCAGAGCCGCAACTCGATCGCCTCACAGTTCTGGTTCGCCGAGGCCGACAACCGGCAGATCGGCACGGCATCGCTGGTCGGCGGTTCGGTGTTGCTGATCGACGCGGCCGACAACTTCACCACGATGCTGGCCAGCATGCTGCGCTCGCTCGGCTTCGACCTGACGATCGTGAGCTGGGACGCCGAGGTGGAACTCGCCGACTACGACCTGGTCGTGCTCGGCCCCGGCCCCGGTGATCCCGGCGCGCTGCACGATCCGCGGGTGCTGGCGATGCGGCGGCGGATCAAGCAGCTCACGGCGGCTGATCAGCCGTTCGCGGCGGTCTGCCTGAGCCACCAGATCCTGTGCTCGGCACTGGGTTTGGAGATCACTAGGCTGGACAAGCCGAATCAGGGTGTGAGCCGCGTGATCTCGCTGTACGGCACCCCGGTGCGTGCCGGGTTCTACAACACCTTCGTGGCCCGCAGCGCGGTCGACGCCTTCGACTCCGTGCTCGGCCGGGTCGAGGTCAGTCGCGATCCGGCGACCGGGGAGGTGTACGCGCTGCAGGGCGAGCGGTTCGCCTCGGTGCAGTTCCACGCGGAATCGGTGCTGTCCCAGGACGGTCCGGCCGTGCTCGCGGCCATCGCGAGCAGGCTGATCGCCCCGCCCGCGGTGCTGGCCGGGGACCGGGTGAGCGTCCGTGGCTAGGCGGCTGGTGCGCCGCGTGCTCGGCCGCATCGCGGATGCGGTGAACCAGCCCGTTCCGGTGCGGCGGGCCAAGGACCCCGAGCCGATCGGCGGCAAACGGATCCTGATCACCGGCGCGTCCGCCGGCATCGGCCGGGCCGCGGCGGTGGCAGCCGCCGCGGCCGGGGCCGAGGTCGTGCTGGTGGCGCGGCGGGAGCCCGAACTCCTTGCGCTGTCCGAGCAGATCCGGGCCGCGGGCGGGAAGGCCGTGTACCGGGCCTGCGACCTCACCGATGACGGTGAGGTCGACGCGCTGCTCGACTGGGTGCGTACCTCGGTCGGCCGGGTGGACGTCCTGGTCAACAACGCGGGCCGGTCCATCCGCCGCCCGATCACGGAGTCGTTCGACCGCATGCACGACTTCCGGCGCACCATGGGCATCAACTACTTCGGCCCGGTCCGGCTCAGCCTCGGTCTGCTGCCCGGCATGCTGGAGTCCGGCCGCGGCCACATCGTCAATGTCGGCACCTGGACCGTGCCCACCGGCACCTCGCCCCGTTTCGCGGCATACCAGAGCTCCAAGACGGCGCTGACCGCGTTCGGTCGCTGCGTGGACGCCGAGCTGTCCGGTCGCGGGGTCGCGGTGACCTCGGTCCACTACCCGCTGGTGCACACCGCGATGAGCGCGCCGACCCCGGAGTATCGCAAGCTGCCCGGCCTGACCCCCGAGCAGGCCGCGGCGTGGATTTTGACCGCGATTCGGCACCGGCCGGTACAGGTGATTCCGCGGTATGTGCCGGTGCTGTGGGCATTGCGGCTGTCGGGTCCGCGCGCGGTGGGCAGGTTGCTGCTGCGGTTCGGGTGAGCGGCGAATCCCCAGGTCGGCGTGCCGGTGACAAGGAGCTGCCATGGAATGGCGACCGACAATCCGATTAGTCTTTGTGTATACACCGGCAAATATCTACCGGTAAATCCCGTGGATTATTCAGAAAGGGCATCATCGTGATGCTACGCAATGGGCGACTCATGGTCGCAACAATGGCTTGCGCGGCAGCGCTCTGGCCCGGATTCGCCGGCCCCGCCGCCGCGGAATCCCCGGTCTCCGCCACGGCCTGCGGCACGCCGCTCGATGCCGCCGAAATCGCCACGATCACCGAGCTCTCCGACATGGACACCATCGCTGGCGCCGACGGTGTGCAGCGCCTCGTCGAGGTCGGCGAGCGCAACGCCCAGATCATGGAAATCCTTGTCGCACACGGTGATCGACGCGGCCTCTTCGCGTTGATGAACGATACCGCGGACCGCGCGACGGTGCTGCCGATGATTCGTTCCGGCGCCGGGCTCACCGACCCGCAGCGCGACGCGCAATTCTTCTTCGAGGGTTACGAAGCGTGGTTGCGCGCCGTGCACGCCGAATTCACCGGCGTGCCGATCGCCTGGCAGTGGGCGCCCTATTTCGGGCTGGCCGGTAATTGCGCGGAGTCCGGCGCATATGTGGCCATGGTCGGCTACAACGCGCATATGAGCGTTGATATCCCGCAGGCGCTCGCCTCGACCGGCATCGGCCCGGACAACTCGGCCGATTACTTCAAGTTGATGGACGCCATCGCCGTCAACAATCCGACGTTGGTCAGCCGCACCAAGCAGACCTACAACGCCGATGTCGGTCCGCTGTGGCGGTTCTATTTCTTCGGTGAGGGCCTCGATCGGATCACCGGCGAGGGCGTCGGCTCGACCATGCTGCTGCGCAGCGCGCTCGCCAGCGTGAACGCCACCAACCTGGCCAACGGCGTCGGCCTGGCCAACCCGGCGACCCGCGGCATCACCACCACCGCGATCAACGCCACGTGGGGAGCCATCGACGGTGTGCTCGCCACGCTCACGAAGGTGAACGGGCTCTAGCACTCGCTGGGCGCGAGCGCCCCGCTGTCTGCCAGCGGCGGCCCCGACAAGGTTCGGGGCCGCCGACTCCGAAACGGACTGAACATCCCCGAAGAGAGATTCGAATCGTGAAGACTTCCACCTCCATCCGACTCCTCGCCGCCGCCTCGCTGTGCGCCGCGTCCGCCCTGCTCGGCACCGCCGCGCCGGCCGCCGCCGACGAGAGCGCCGACGGAAAATCCTTCGTGGCGATCGGCGATTCCTACACCACCAACGGCAACATCATCTACTCGCTCGGCTTCGGCTACGGCGGCGACAAGTCCTGCCAGCGTTCGGACACCTCGTGGCCCAAGCAGCTGGCCGCGCAGATGAACCTGGCCGCGGACGATCTGGAGGACGTCTCCTGCCTCGGCGCGTCCCTGGCCACCCCGCCGCACTACACCGCGACCCACATGGCCAAGCTGGCCGCCTCGGCCGGCGCGTTCGGTTCGAAGACCCGACTGGTCACGATCCAGTTGGGCCAGAACGACATCTGGAACAGCGCCAACCGTCAGCGCGCGCTCGACGCCGAGGTCACCTGCCTGCCGAACTTCATCCAGGGCTGCGGTCCCGACGCCGGGCTGGACGGCCGGGCGCCCGACGCGCGCGGGGTGAACGCCGAGCAGTACGTGGCCTGGATCAAGCCGGTCGTGGACTACGTGCGCTACTACGCGCCGAACGCGCAGATCGTCTTCGTCGGCTACCCGACGATCGGCGAGCGCGGTAACCCGCAGTGGTGCTGGGAGACCCCGGTGGGCCGGATGTCGCAACCGCGTGCCGGCGCGATGACCGAGTTCCTGGACAAGGTCGACGACGCGCAGCGCGGCGCCGCCGCGGCACTGAACGTCGGCTTCTACGACACCAGGGCGGCCACCGCGGGCCACGGCAGCTGCGCCGCGGATTCGTGGATCAACGGGTACTTCAACCCCACCGGTGAGTTCCTGGGCATCCCGTTCCACCCGACCCAGCACGGTGACACGGTCACGGCCACCGGCATCAAGGAACAGTTCGGATTGTGATGACTGAGGATACTTTCGCGGCAGCTACGGTGCCGATGCGCTGGGTCGGACCGCTCAAGATCTCCGGCAACGTCGCCGAGGGCCTGGTCGAGGTCCCGCTGGCCACCTACGAATCGCCCCTGTGGCCTTCGGTGGGGCGCGGTGCCAAGATCTCCACCCTGTGCGAACGCGGCATCGTTGCCACGCTGGTGGACGAGCGGATGACCAGGTCGGTGCTGCTGGAGGCCGACGACGCGGGAACCGCGCTCGCAGCGGCCCGCCAGCTCGCCGCCGAACTGCCGCAGCTGCGCCGGATCGTCAGCGAGTGCAGCCGCTTCGCCGACCTGATCGACCTGCACCACCAGATCGTCGGCAACCTGCTGTTCCTGCGCTTCGAGTTCACCACCGGCGACGCCTCGGGGCACAACATGGTGACCCTGGCGGCCGACACCCTGCTCGGTCACATCGTGAACACCGTGCCCGGTGTCCGCTACGGGTCGGTGTCGGGGAACTTCTGCACCGACAAGAAGGCCTCCGCGGTCAACGGGATCCTCGGCCGGGGCAAGAACGTCGTCGCCGAGATACTGATCCCGCGCGAGATCGTGACCAAGCGGCTGCACACCACCGCCGCGCAGGTGGCCGATCTGAACGTGCGCAAGAACCTGATCGGCACCACGATCGCGGGCGGAATCCGCACGGCGAACGCGCATTACGCGAACATGCTGCTCGGGGTCTACCTGGCGACCGGGCAGGACGCGGCGAACATCGTGGAGGGCTCGCAGGGGATCACCCATGTCGAGGATCGCGACGGGGACCTCTATTTCTCCTGCGCGCTACCGAATCTCATCGTCGGCACCGTCGGCAACGGCAAGGGGCTGGACTTCGTCGAGGCGAACCTGGCCCGGATGGGGTGCCGCGAGAGCAGGGAAGTCGGCGGTAACGCACGGCGGCTCGCCGTGCTCACCGCCGCCGCCGTGCTCTGCGGAGAACTGTCTCTGCTTGCGGCGCAGACAAACCCGGGCGAATTGATGCGGACGCACATCCGCTTCGAGCGCTCGGCATCAGGAGAAGGAACGGGCCAATGACAGTGGCTATCGGAATCCACGACATCGCCATGGCCACCGGCCACTACGCGATGGATCTCGCCGAACTGGCCAGGCACAACGGCGTGGACGTCAACAAGTACTACATCGGCCTGGGGCAGACCTCGCAGACCGTGCCCGCCACCGACGAGGACATCGTCACCATGGCGGCGGCCGCGGCCAAACAGATTGTCGCCAAACACGGTGTCGATGGCATCAGGACGATCCTGTTCGCCACCGAGACCGGGATCGACCAGTCGAAGGCCGCCGCGGTCTACGTGCAGGATCTGATCGGGCTGCCCGCGGCGACCCGCGCCGTCGAGTTGAAGCAGGCCTGCTACGGCGGCACCTCCGCGCTGCAGCTCGCGGTGGGCATCGTCGCCCGCGATCCCGCGCAGCGCGTGCTCGTGATCGCCAGCGACATCGCCAAATACGACGTCGACTCCGGCGGCGAGGGCACCCAGGGCGCCGCGGCGGTCGCGATGCTGATCTCGGCGAACCCGGATCTCGCGGTCGTCGACGAGACGGTCGGGCTCTACACCGCGAACGTCCAGGACTTCTGGCGCCCCAACTACCGCTCCACCCCGCTGGTGGACGGCAAGCTCTCGGTCGGGGCCTACCTCGAGGCCGTCGAGCAGGCATGGAAGGACTACGAGGCCAGGGGCGGGCGCGGCGTCACCGAGTTCGCCGGCTTCTGCTACCACCAGCCGTTCACCAAGATGGCCTACAAGGCGCACACCCGGCTGCTCGAGCTCAAGGGCATCGAGGCGAGCACGGCCCGCCTGTACGCGGATCTGGCGCCGACCACGATCTACAACCGGGCGATCGGCAACAGCTACACCGCCTCGCTGTTCGTCGGGCTGATCTCGCTGCTCGACCACTGCGAGGATCTCGACGGCAAGTCGGTGGCGCTGTTCAGTTACGGGTCGGGCTGTGTCGCCGAGTTGTTTTCGGTCACAATGGTTCCTGGGTACCGCGAACACCTGCGGACCGCGGAGAACCGGGCGGCGATCGCACGTCGTGAGCCCATCTCGTACGAAAAATATCGTGCCCTGCGCAATGTCGCGCTGCCCGAGGACGGCACGGAGCTGGTGCTCGACGAGACGAGCGGCAGTCCGTTCCGGCTGACGGCGATCGCGGGACATTCGAGAATCTACGGGGCGGCCCGCGCGCAGTGATGCGGGTGCGGACCGATCCACACCGAGAGTGAAATGCGCTGATGGAGAACGGAATGTGGCCCCAACGCAGTGTGCTGGCGGCACGCGGGCACGCGGCGCCCGAGCGCGCCGACGGCGAGGTCGGCACCGGGCGCGCGAGCGCCAAGCTGATCTTGTTCGGTGAGCACGTCGTGCTGTACGGCAAGCCCGCGATCTCGCTGCCGGTGCCGTCGCTGCCGGTGACCGCGCGTGCCCGCCGCAGGCCCGGCCCGGTCGCGATCGAATCGTCGACCCTCGACTCCGGCCGACGGGAACTCTCGGCGGCCTCCCATCTCGACGCCTCCGCGGTGCCCCGGCTGGCCGTCTCCGCGGTCTGCGAGTACCTCGACCGCCCGGACGACGGGCTGTTCGTCACGGTCGACAGCGGTATCCCGGCGGGACGTGGCTTCGGCTCCAGCGCCGCGAGTTCGGCCGCCATCATCGAGGCGGTGGCCGCGCTGTGGGGCCGAGAACTGGACGGCGACACCATGTTCGCCCTGATCCAGCAGTCCGAATCATTCGCGCACGGCAAGGCCAGCGGCGTGGACGCGCGCACGGTGATCAGCAGGGGCGGCCCGATGTGGTTCCAGGACGGCGCGGTCGCGGCGCTCCCGGTGGCCGAGGGCGCGGCGCGGCCGGTGCTGGTGGTGGCCGATACCGGGGTGAACGGCAGTACCAGGCAGGCGGTTTCGACCGTGCACCGCAATCTCGTCACCCTCGGCGCGGCGGGCACCGACCTGCTGGCGCGGGCGGGGGCGATGACCAGCGCCGCCGCGGCCGACCTGGCCGAGGGCCGCTTCGCCGAGGTGGGCGCGAAGATGACCGCGACCCATTTCATCCTCGACCGGCTCGGCGTGAGCTGCCCCGAGATCGAGACGCTGGTCGGTGCCGCGCTGGAGGCGGGCGCCTTGGGCGCCAAGCTGTCCGGCGGCGGTCTTGGCGGCTGTGTCATCGCCCTCGCCGAGGACGAGGCCGCCGCCGCGCACCTGCACGGTGTGCTGCTGGCCGCGGGCGCGGACCGCTGCCACACCGTCGCGTTGCGCGCGGACGGAGCGCGCTCGTGAGTACACCGGAGGCGGCGGCGCGCGTCGGCGCCGAGGGCGTCACCGCGACCGCGTACCCGAACATCGCCCTGATCAAATACTGGGGCAAACGTGATGAGGCACTTCATCTTCCGGTCACCAGCAGCCTGTCGTTGACCCTCGGCGTCTTCGCGACCGTCACCACCGTGACGATCGCGGAGGACCTCCCGGCCGACAGTGTCACCGTGGCCGACGGTCCCGCGGCGCAGGCCTTCGCCGCCAAGGTCGTCGGATTCCTGGACCTGGTAAGGGATTTGGCGGGCGATCGGCGTCGCGCCCGGGTGCACACCGTCAATACCGGGCCGACCGGGGCCGGCCTTGCCTCCTCGGCCTCGGGGTTCGCCGCGCTCGCGGTGGCGGCGGCCGCCGCCTATGGTCTCGACCTGGACGAGCGCGCGCTGTCGCGGCTGGCCCGGCGCGGCTCCGGCAGTGCCTCGCGCTCGATCTTCGGCGGCTTCGCCCAGTGGCATCGCGGCGAAGGCGTCGGCGCCGCAGGCGATCTCAGCAGCTACGCCGAACCGATCGAGGCGCCGCTGCTCGACCCCGCGTTGGTCGTCGCGCTGGTCGATGCCGGCGAGAAGTCCATCACGAGCCGGGCGGCGATGCGGCGCACCGTCGACACCTCGCCGTTCTATCAGCCGTGGGTGCGCTCCAGCGAACAGGATCTGCGCGATATGCACACCGCCATCGCGGCAGGCGATCTGGCGGCGGTGGGTGAGATCGCCGAACGCAACGCGCTCGGCATGCACGCCACGATGCTGGGCGCCCGCCCGGCCGTGCGTTACTTCGCGCCGGGGTCGATGCGGGTGCTCGACCGGGTGGTCGCGCTGCGCGCCGATGGCGTCGCGGCGTACGCGACGATGGACGCGGGCCCCAACGTCAAGGTGCTCTGCGATCAGCGCGACAGCGCCGTGGTTGCCGCGGCACTGGCTGAGACCGACCCGGCGATGCGGGTCATCGTGGCCACACCAGGCCCCGGCGCGGCGCTCGGCGGCTCGGCCGAATCGAGTGCCCATGTACACCGTTGACGTTCCGGGCAAGCTGTACATCGCCGGTGAATACGCGGTGCTGGAGCCGGGCGGCGCGGCGGTGCTCATCGCGGTGGATCGCTACCTGACCGTCGCGGTCGGCCCGGCGCCCGCCGACGCGCCGTCGCGCCGGACCGTCACCACCGCACACACCGGGGCCCATCCGGTCGAGCTGCTCCGCCGCGGTGCGACAACCGGTGCGGCGGTGGCGGATCCGGCCGACGCCGCTGCCCTGCGGCACGTGCTCACCGCGGTCGATCTGGTCGAGCGGCTCGCCGTGGAACGCGGTGAGCAGTGGGTCGGCTTTCACCTCGACATCAGTTCGGCGCTGGACGACGCGGCGACCGGGCGCAAGTTCGGGCTCGGCTCCTCGGGCGCGGTGACCGTCGGCGTGGTGCGCGCGCTGGTGCGGGCCTACCGGTTCGACCTGGACGAGGACGCACTGTTGCGGCTGGCCCTGCTGACCGCCTTCGCGGTGGATCCGCGGTGTTCGGGCGGCGACGTCGCGGCGTCGCTGCTCGGCGGCTGGGTCGCCTACCGCGCGCCGGATCGGACACAGGTGGCCGCGCAGTTCGCCGCGCCCGACACCAAGATCACCGATCTGCTCTGGCAGCCGTGGCCGGAGCTGTCCGCCCGGCGCGTGCCCGCACCACGGACGATGAGTCTCGAGGTGGGCTGGTCGGGGCGGCCCGCGGTCTCCAGTGGGCTGGTCGAGCTGCTGCGCAACGGCATCGCGGGCGATTCGGCGGCCTACAGCCGGTTCGTCGTCGCCAGCAATGCCTGTGTCGCGGCCCTTGTCGCGGCACTGGAGGCCGGCGACGACGCGTCCGTCGGCACGGCCGTGGCCAGCGCGGGCGCGCTGCTGCGCGCGGTGAGCGCGCTGGCGGGCGTGGCGATCGAGACCGCGGAGCTGGCCGCGCTGCGCACCACCGCCGAGGCGCTCGGCGCGGTCGCGAAGAGCTCCGGCGCGGGCGGCGGCGACTGCGGCATCGCGCTGCTCGCCCCCTCTGGCGTCCCGAACTTGCGCGCGCAGTGGCGAGCGGTCGGCATCACGCCGCTCGAACTGCGTGTGCATCAACCGTTTTCAGCGAAAGGCAAGTCCAGTGACATCAGTGTCGGAGATCTACGGCAGCCGTAAAGACGACCATGTCCGTCTCGCGGTGGAGCAGCATCACCTGCGCAGCGCGGGCCTGGAGCCGAACCAGTTCGACGAGGTGCGTTTCGTGCACCACGCGCTGGCGGGCAGCGCCGAGTCGGCGGTGTCGCTCGGCACCCAGGTCGCCGGAATCGCTTGGGACGTACCGTTGTACATCAACGCGATGACCGGGGGCAGCGCGGGCACGGGGGAGATCAACCGTGGCCTCGCCATCGCGGCCAGGCAGACCGGGGTGCCGATCGCCTCCGGCTCGATGAGCGCCTATCTCGCCGAGCCCGCGGTCGCGCCGACCTATCGGGTGCTGCGCGAGGAGAATCCGGACGGGTTCGTCATCGCCAACGTCAACGCCAACGCGACGCCCGAAATGGCCCAGCGCGCAGTCGATCTGATCGCGGCCGACGCGCTGCAGATCCACATCAACACGATCCAGGAGATCGTGATGCCCGAGGGTGATCGGGACTTCTCCGCCTGGCCGCGCCATATCGCCAGGATCGTGGCGGCGTTGGACGTGCCGGTGATCGTCAAGGAGGTCGGGTTCGGGATGAGCGCGGCCGCAGTGCGGCGCGCGGCCGAGCTCGGGGTCTCGATCGTCGACGTATCCGGCCGTGGTGGCACTAATTTCGCCACCATCGAGAACGCCCGCCGCCCGCACGAGGACTTCGCCTACATGCGGGACTGGGGGCAGTCCGCGCCCGCCTGCCTGATCGATGCCGCCGGCGTCGCCCAGCAGCGCGATCTGAGCCTGCTCGCCTCCGGTGGCGTGCGCCATCCGCTCGACGTGGTGCGGGCGCTCGCGCTCGGCGCGCGTGCGGTCGGGGTGTCGGGCTACTTCCTGTCCGTGCTGCAGAGCGCCGGTGTCGACGCGCTGGTCTCGACCATCGTCGACTGGCTCACCCAGATCCGGCAGCTGATGGTGGTGCTCGGCGCGCAGACGGTGCCTGACCTGGCGCGCACGGACGTGCTGCTGAGCGGCAACCTCGCCGAGTTCTGCCGGCTGCGCGGTATCGATCCGGGCGGCTACGCCCGGCGGGATCGCTGACGATAGCGAAACGACAGCCGCGCGATCGTGCGCCGATGGCGCGCCGTGTCACGCTTTCTGGGCGGCACAGCTGTGCCCGCCGACCGATATCGAGTTCTCCAGTCGTACCCGACCGCAGCGTGCCTGTCCGCACGCTGCGGTCGGCGTGCGTTGCGGCGCACGACCCCGCGATATCGCGTCCGTAATTTCCGGCCTATCGACCGGCAATAGTGAAAAGAAAGTGTTCGGATAATTCGTAAATCGACGTGACGGGCGTCACACTTGACCGTCCGTTTTCGGGGTGTCACGCTATTGGGGCGGCACAGTTGTGTCCGTATCCGAATTCAGCACATCTCGCGCGGAATGTCGCGCGTGATTTACTCCCGCTGTTGTTCGCGCGTTCGGTGCGCATTCTCTACACCGAGAATTCAGGTTATCCGGTGGTCATAGGAATTATGGCCGCCGTCGTCGCATGTCGGCCGGGGACCAGGGTCGATCTCCACCGCTGCGGCGAAACGCGGGTCCGACCCGAGGATTTCCACCCTTCGCGAAGGAGAAAACATGCGCAGCACATTGATCGCGGGCCCGGATCGACTCAGGCCTCAACGACGATGTGGTGCGGTTGTTCAGCGAGTTCGACGCCGCCGAGAAATGCACCTCACGGGCACCCGGCGGCGGCAGCTGTTCCATGACCGGGGCCTGACTTTTCACCTGCAGGCCGAAAGGTTACTGGAATGAATACTGATATCGCGATCGCCACCCCGCGGGCCGACCTGGAGGATCGGCGCACGCTGAGTGTCAGCCCGCTGCGCTCGCCCGCCGAGGTGCGCCACGCGCACCCGATCGACGAGACGCTCGCCGCGATGGTGCACGCGGGCCGCTGGGCCACCGTGGACGTGCTCTCCGGGGCCGACGATCGGCTGATGGTGATCGTCGGGCCGTGCTCGGTGCACGACCCGGAGGCCGCGCTGGACTACGCGCGCAGGCTGGCGGTCAAGGCCGCCGAACTCGACGATCGGCTGCACGTGGTGATGCGGGTGTACTTCGAGAAGCCGCGCACCACGCTCGGCTGGAAGGGCCTGATCAACGATCCGCACCTGGACGGCTCCTTCGACATCGACACCGGGCTGCGGCTCGGCAGGCAACTGCTGGTGGAGATCACCGCGCTCGGGCTGCCGGTGGCGTGTGAGTTCCTCGATCCGATCACCCCGCAGTACATCGCGGATCTGGTGTCCTACGGCGCCATCGGCGCGCGCACGGCCGCGAGTCAGGTGCACCGCCAGCTCGCCAGCTCGCTGTCCATGCCGGTCGGCATCAAGAACGGCACCGACGGTGACGTGCAGGTGGCGGTCGACGGCGTGCGCGCCGCGGCGGCCGGGCACGTCTTTCCCGGTATCGACCTGGACGGCCACTGCGCGCTGATCCAGACCACAGGGAACACCGACTGCCACGTGATTCTGCGCGGCGGCAGCAGCGGCCCGAACTACGACGCCGCCTCGGTGGCCGAGGCCTGCCTGCGGTTGGAGCGGGCGGGGCTGCCGCCGCGGTTGGTGGTCGACGCCAGCCACGGAAACAGCGACAAGGACCACAACAAGCAGGTCGACGTGGTGACCGATATCGCGGCCCGGTTGGCCGCGGGCGAGCGCGGTGTGGTCGGGGTGATGCTGGAGAGCTTCCTGGTCGGCGGTCGCCAGGATCTCACCCTCGGCGCGGCGGGCACGCTCGCCTACGGGCAGTCCATCACCGACGCCTGCCTGGGCTGGTACGCCACCGCCGCGCAGCTCGATCGGCTCGCCGCCGCGGTCGCCACCCGCCGCAGGCACGCGCGCTCGATCGGCACCAGGCTCCCGGCGTAGCCGATATCGCGCTAGATCAACAGCTTTGGGCCCATGGCGCTGCCGTCACGCAGCACGGGTCGCACGGCGCCATGGGCCATGGTTGGCCACCAGTGAGGAGGACAACGTGCCGAGTAGTACCAATCTGCAGTGGCCGACCGCGGGGTTGGGCCTGATCACCGACGACGACGCGGACATCGACAGCTTCCGGCTGCCCGGTCTCGTCGGACGCGACAAGGAAGTCAACGAAATCCGTTGCCTGATCGATGATCCCAGGGTTCATCTGCTCACGCTGACCGGACCGGCCGGCGTGGGCAAGAGCCGGGTGGCGCAGGAAGCATTGGCGTTCAATGAGTTCCGCTCCGCGACGACCACCACCGTGGATCTCGCGGAGATGCGCAACCGTCGCGAGGCCTGGCGGGCGATCCGTGCCGCAGTCGGGCCGTGCACCGACGAGCACGAAAAGGTCGACGCCGAAACGATATTGGCGTCGCTCGAAGCCGAGATCGGTCCCGACCGGACCATCCTGCTGCTGGACAACTGCGACCTGGTCTCGGGCGTCATCGCCCGCGACGTCTCCCGACTGCTGCAGCGCTGCTCGAACCTGTCTGTCGTGGCGACCAGTCGGGTGGTGCTGAACCTGCACCGGGAGTACGTCGTCTCGGTGCGCCCGCTGCGCACCCGATCCGATTCCGGGCCCAACCGGCCCGCGTCCTCGGCCGCCGCGCAACTGCTGCTGGCCGGCATCGACAGCCGCTATCGGAGCTCGGCGGCGAATCGGCTGGTCCTCGACGAGATCGCGCACGAGGTGGACGGGGTGCCGCTGGCGCTGGAGCTGGCCGCGATCACGATCAACCGGATCGGGTCCGCGCAGACATTGCAGCTGATCCGATCCGGCGAGGGGCTCACTCCGCTGCCGTTCGTGGACATCCCGCTGCGGCATCGTTCGCTGCACG
Source organism: Nocardia brasiliensis (assembly GCF_011801125.1). Taxonomy (NCBI): domain Bacteria; kingdom Bacillati; phylum Actinomycetota; class Actinomycetes; order Mycobacteriales; family Nocardiaceae; genus Nocardia; species Nocardia brasiliensis. The sequence goes on along the minus strand of NZ_CP046171.1, from coordinate 6,046,171 downwards.
ACGCGGTCGCGTGGGGCATCGATCGGCTCGACGAGAGCACCGTCGATGTCCTGCTGCATCTTTCGCTGTGCGAATCGGCGGTGGACCCCGACACCGTCTCGCTGATGGTCGATCTGGAGGAGACGTTCGTCGGCGGCACCCTGAGCACGCTGATCGGGCACAGCCTGTTGCAGCGCACGGTCACCGACGCAGGCCATCCCAGCTACGAGCTGATCGCCACGGTGCGTGCCTACTGCCATCGGCTGCTGCGGACCGACGCCGCGCGCGGCGAGCGGATTCGGCGCAACCACGCTGATCGACTGTGCGAGTTGGCCGTTCGGATCGCCGACGAGCTGGGCAGGCCGCAGCGGCGGGCGGCGGCGCTGAAGATCGCCGAGCAGCGGGTGCCCGATTTCCTGGCCACCGTCGCCCGCCTGATCGAGCTCGGTAGGGCCGAACGCGCCGTCGAGCTCGCCGCGCTGCTCGAGGACGTCTGGGTGCAGTTCGGCTGCCTGCCCGAGCTGGAACGGACGCTGCTGCGCTTCCTCGACGACCCGGCGGACCGGCTCGAAACCGTCGATCCGGCAATGCCTTCGGCGATGGAGCTGCTCGGTGACTTGGCACTGCGGTCGGGTCGCAGCGCCCGTGCGGTGGACCTGTTCGCCCGTGCCGCGGCGACCTATCACCGGATCGGTGACACCGCCGGTGTCGGCCGGGCCACGGTGCGGCTCAGCGCCGCTCAGCTCGCGACCGGTCAACCGGTGCGAGCCAGGGAGCAGCTGATGCGGGCACTGCGCAAGGCGGGCACGGGCGGCGAATCATGGCGCCACCTGGCCGAGATCTACCTGGAGGTGCTCGCGCTGCCCGACCCGCTGAGCCAACGGGACGAGGACTGGGCCTCGATCCGGCACCGCGTCCAGCGGCTCGGTGAGGTGGATCGAATGCGCGTGCTCAACGTGCTGGCGCACACCCAGCTCAGCGCCGAGACCGCGCACCGGGCGCTCGAGCTGTTCCGGTCCGCCCTGCGGATTCCGCAGAGCGGGCGGCACCTGCTCGAGACACTCGACGCGGTGGAGGGCTGCGCGAGCGCCTACCGCATGGCCGACGCCGAATTCGGCGAGGCCGCGGCAACCCTGTTCGGCGCGGTGCATCAATTGCGCAACGCCTATGCGATTCCGCTGCCGGAGGATATCGGCGGCGAAAATGCGAGGGCGGCGCATCTCCTTCGACCGGAAACGGCCGGAAATCTGCGAGATATCGTCGACCGGGCGCTGTCCGGTCCGGCGATTCCGGTCGGCTCCGGCTCACCGCTGGCCAGCTTGACGAAAAGGCAGCGGGAAATCGCATTACTGGTCGCCAACGGCATGACGAATCGCATGATCGCCAGCGAGCTCGGCATCGCCGAATGGACGGTGATCAATCATCTCCGGCTGGTGATGTCCAAGCTGGAGTGCCCATCCAGGCTGCACGTCGCCTTGGTGGTGAAAGGCGAACAAGATCCCCACGCCATGGCAGGTCATTCCTGACAGGGGCTTGTTATTTTTCCAGTCCGGAGTCGGCGATAGGCTCTGGTGAATCCGCAAAAACGCAATCGAGGGATTAATCGTGACGGAACTTCGACTCGGATACAAGGCATCGGCGGAACAATTCGCTCCGCGTGAACTTGTCGAGCTCACGGTGTCGGCCGAGGAAAACGGTTTCGACAGCGCAATGATCAGCGATCACTTTCAGCCGTGGCGCTTCAACGGCGGGCACGCGCCATTCTCGTTGGCGTGGCTGGCCGCGGTCGGTGAGCGCACCAACCGAATTCAGATCGGCACCTCGGTGCTGACGCCGACCTTCCGCTACAACCCGGCCGTGATCGCGCAGGCGTTCGCGACGATGGCCTGCCTGTACCCGGGACGCGTGATGCTCGGCGTCGGGTCCGGTGAGGCGCTCAACGAGATCGCCACCGGCTTCATCGGCGAATGGCCGGAGTTCAAGGAGCGCTACGCGCGGCTGCGGGAATCGGTCGAGCTGATGCGGGCGCTGTGGACCGGCGACCGGGTCGACTTCGACGGCGAGTACTACAAGACTGTCGGCGCGTCCATCTACGACGTTCCGGCCGAAGGTGTTCCGGTGTATATCGCCGCGGGCGGGCCGCTGGTCGCGCGGTACGCGGGCCGCGTCGGCGACGGCTTCATCTGCACCTCGGGCAAGGGCATGGAGCTCTACACCGAGAAGCTGATGCCCGCGGTCGCCGAGGGTGCCGAGAAGGCGGGCCGCACCGTCGCCGACGTCGACACCATGATCGAAATCAAACTCTCCTACGAGACGGATTACGACCTGGCCCTGCAGAACACGCGGTTCTGGGCGCCGCTGTCGCTGACACCGGAGCAGAAGCACAGCATCTCCGATCCGATCGAGATGGAGGCCGCCGCCGACGCGCTGCCGATCGAGCAGATCGCCAAGCGCTGGATCGTCGGCACCGACCCCGACGAAGTGGTCTCGCGTATCGAGCCCTACATCGATGCCGGTATGCGGCACTTGGTCTTCCACGCACCCGGACACGACCAGTCCCGCTTCCTCGAGCTGTTCGCCAGGGATCTCGCGCCCCGGCTGCGCAAGCTCGGCTAGTTCGATCACCAAGACCCGACAGGATTGACAATGCAGAAACTCACGGTGGAGCGCGTCATCGCGGCTCCGATCGACAAGGTCTTCAACTGGTTCGCCGATACCGAGAACTACTCGGCTTCCCAGGCTGTGTTGCAGAACAAGCTGATTCAGCCCGCCGCCGACGTGCCCTACGGTGTCGGGGCGGTCCGCAAGGTCACCTGGTTCTTCGGCCGCTACACCGAGCGGATCACCGCCTACGACGCCCCGCACAAAATCGGCTGGGTGATCGAGAGCGGCTTCCCTGCCATCCGGCACCAGGGCGCCGAGCTGAACTTCAGCGAGGTGGCGGGCGGTACCCGGGTGGTGCTGACCACCACCGCCGAGGCCGCGATTCCGTTCGGCGCCGACTTCGCCACGCGCACTTTCGGATTCCCGGTGCTGGCGGCCGGCTACCGCAGCGTGCTGAAGACCGCCGAGGTCGCGATCACCTCGCCGCGCAAGGCGCAGCAGATCACCCGCCAGGGCTGGCTCGCCAAGCCGCGCAACTATGTCTTCGACCAGGTGCTCAAGCTGATCCGCAACATTCATCACCTGATGCTGAAGGTCAGCGGCGGCAAGTGGGGCAACAAGCAGTTCGGCATGGCCGCCATCGAATTGCATGTCCTCGGCCGTAAGTCGAAGGCGCGGCGCACCGCCGTGCTGTGGGTGCCGGTCATGGAGCCCGGCCGGGTAGTGCTGGTGGCCTCCAAGGAGGGCGACGACCGCGATCCCGAGTGGTACAAGAACCTGGTCGCCACGCCCGAGGTGGAGCTCACCATCGACGGCGTCACCACGCCGTGGCTGGCGCACACCGCCGATGCCGAGGAGAAGGCCGAGCTGTGGCCGCGAATCGTCAAGGCGTACCACGGTTTCGCGGTGTACCAGACCCGCACCGACCGTGACATTCCGGTCGTCGTGTGTGTCCCGCGCGAGAACGTGGGCTCCGAGGCGGACAAGGCGTTCGCCGCGGGTAAGGCGAAGGCCGCCGCCTGGAAGGCGAAGGAGACCGCCGCGGCGAAGGGCGGGGCCAAGCCCGCCGCCGGTGGTGCGTCCGCGGGCGCGGCCAAGCCCGCCGCCGCCCGCAAGTAGTCGAACCGGGGTCGGAAGGCCTTACCCGGCAACCGATCCCGTCTATGTATCTGATCGCCGAATGTATCCGATTGAGGTGTTGACGTGATGAAAACCCTGCTGCCAATTCGTGTTGCTCTGGCGGTTCTCGGTAGTGCGGCCATCGTGACCGCGACCGCGGCCTGCGGCAGCGACTCCGATTCGTCGACCACGACGCCGAGCACCTCGGCCGTGGCGCCTGCGCCGGTCGCCAGCTCGTCGCAGGCGCCCGCGCCTGCTCCGGAACCCGCCCCGGCCCCGGCTCCCGCGCCCGAACCCGCGCCTGCCCCGGCACCCGCGCCCGCACCGGAACCGGCGCCTGCCCCCGCACCCGCTCCGAAGCCGGCCCCCGCACCCGCGCCCAAGCCGGCTCCCGCGCCCGCCCCCGCGCCGAAGCCCGCGCCCAAGCCGGCGCCGGAACTGCCGGACCCCGGCTTCGATCCCAAGGCCGGCTACTGAGCACACGATAGAACGAGGTCGCCGTGACCGACACCCGATCGACACCGCGGGCGAACCCCGCGGTGTCGTCCGAGATCGCGCAAAGCCGCCCGGCCCTGCCGTCGCTGACGGGGGCCAGGTGGTGGGCGGCATTCGCCGTCTTTGTCCTTCATGCCCTGGTGTTTCTTCCGGTCTATCCGTTCCAGAAATCGGAACTGTTCCGCAAGATCCACTTCTTCGTGCCCATGCAGCTCGGGGCGGCCGGCGTCACGTTCTTCTTCGTGCTCTCCGGATTCATCATCTACTGGTCGTTCAAGCCAGGCGCCTCGGTGCTGCGGTTCTATTGGCGCCGCGTACTGAAGATCTATCCGTCGCATCTGTTCGCGGCGCTGGCCTTCATCGTGGTCGCCAGCGTGCCGCTGCACCGGCTGGTGGTCTGGGTGCCGAACCTGCTGCTGGTGCACACCTGGATTCCGAAGTCCACCACCGTCGGTGGGCTCAATGTGCCGTCCTGGTCGCTGGCCTCGGAGATGCTGTTCTACCTGAGCTTCCCGCTGGTGCTGCCGCTGGTCCGGCGGATCCGCACCGAACATCTGGTGCGGGCGATGGTGGTGCTGTTCCTGTTCATCCTCGCGTTGCACACCGCGTACTTCCTGTTCGTCGACGGACCGAAGGGCATCGAGAACGCCTTCGCCCCGCGACTGGTGCCCGGTGACGCATCGCCGATGTACGAATTGCACGCCTCACCAGCGTGGTTCGCTCGCGACGACATTCCGGTCGCGCTGTCGTACTGGCTGAGTTACAACTTCCCCCTGTCGCGGCTGCCCGAGTTCTTCCTCGGCGTGCTCGCGGCCCGGATGGTGCTCGAGGGCCGGTGGCGCAATGTCAAGATGGGTCCGCCGCTGGCGCTGCTCGTGCTCGCGTACGCGGCCACCTGGGTGCTGCCGGTGAACTACAAGATGTCGGCGCTGCTGCTGGCGCCGATGACCGCGGTGGTCGCCACGCTCGCCGCCCGGGATCTGCAAGGCATTCCCGGATTGAATTCGTCCAAGCCGATGGTGTGGCTCGGCAACGTCTCGTTCGCCTTCTACCTGATCCAGTTCCCGGTGATGGTGTTGATCACCAGGCTGTTCATCGGCGGACACCAGTTCGGCTGGGCGGGCTGGCTGGGCTGGGCGCTGCTGTCCATGGTCGTCTCGACCGTGGCGGGTGCGGCCATGTACCACTGGATCGATCTCCCCTTGATGACCCGGTTCTCCGGTCGTCGCCGCGCCGCGCCGTCAGCGGAGGAGAAATCGAAAACCCTGGTGGTGTCGAGCGAACCGAAGCCCGTGGTGGCGAGTCCGAGTGAATCGCAGACAGTGAATTCCCCCGTTCGTTGACCTGCCACCCCTGATGCACCGGCCGTCCGGAAATAGCACCTCCGGCGGCCGGTGCCTGTTTTATTCGAGCAGAAACAACGGTGGATCATCATGCGCCAAGATCTCGCGGAACGGCCGCGGAAACCAGCATATCCGGCAGCGAATTCCAGCTGCGCGGACCAGCGCACGCCGTGCTATTGCGGATGCGCCGCGGCCGAATATTCGGCCGCCGTCGACGCCATTCATGCCAGGAGGAACCGCACGTGAACAACATCGCCGTGCTCGGCACCGGGTCCTATCTGCCGCAGCGCATCGTGTCGAACGACGAGGTCGGGTCCGGCGCCGGCGTCGACAGCGCCTGGATCATCCGCAAGACCGCTATCCGCGAGCGGCGCTGGGCGCTGCCGGACCAGGCGAGCTCCGACCTGGCGACACGGGCGGCCGCGGCGGCGCTGGCGGCCGCGGGGATCGGCGCGGACGAGGTGAGCGCGATCGTGGTCGCGACCTCGACGCCGGATCATCCGCAACCACCCACCGCCGCGTTCGTCCAGCACAGCCTGGGCGCCCGCGGCGCATCGGCGTTCGACGTGAACGCGGTGTGCTCCGGCTTCGTCTTCGCGCTGTCCACCGTCGAGGCCGCCCTCGCCCGCGCCGGCGGGGGATACGGGCTGGTCGTGGGCGCCGACGTCTACTCCAGGATCCTCAACCCGGCCGACCGCCGCACGGTGGTCCTGTTCGGTGACGGTGCGGGCGCGGTGGTGCTCGGGCCGTCCGAGTCCGGCGGGCTGCGCCGGTTCGGCCTGCACACCTTCGGCGAGATGACCTCGCTGATCCAGGTGCCTGCCGGCGGTAGCCGCAGGCCGTACGACCCGGCCGCGCACGAACTCGGCGCGCAGTACTTCACCATGGACGGCCGCGGTGTCCGGGCGTTCGTCAACGGCTCGCTGCCGGTGCTGGTCAAGCAATTCCTGCACGACGCCGGGGTGAATCCGGACGACATCACGCACCTGATCCCGCACCAGGCCAACGGCGTCATGCTGGCTGAACTCGCGGAGGAACTCGGCCTGGTCAACGCCACTATGCACACGACGGTTCGCTATTACGGGAACACCGGAGCCGCGTCGATACCGATAACCCTCGACAATGCGGTACGCACGGGTGGAATTCGCTCCGGCGACAAGGTTCTGCTCGTCGGTTTCGGGGGCGGAATGGCGGTGGGACTCACCCTCGTCGAGTGGTGACCCGGCCGCATATCCGAATTACGACTTCATTCATCCCGGAAAGAGAGACAGCGTAGTGAGTGCACCTACCGAGTCACCGTCATTTCTCGCGACCCGCCGCGGCAAGCTCACGCTGGTGCTGCTGTGCACGGCCGCGTTTCTCGACTTCGTCGACAGTTCGATCGTCAATCTCGCGCTCCCTGCCATCCAGGGCGAGATGGGTCTGTCGGTGTCGACACTGCAATGGATCACCACCGGTTACCTGCTGACCTACGGCGGGCTCATGCTGCTCGGCGGGCGCCTGGCCGACCTGCTCGGGCGGCGTCGCATCCTGATCGCGGGCACCGCCATCATCGGGATCTCCTCGGCCGCCGCGGGTGTGGCGCAGAACAGCGAACTGCTGATCGGCGCCCGGTTCACCCAGGGCATCGGCGCCGCGCTCATGCTGCCCGCCGCGCTGTCGATCCTGACCACCAGCTTCCGCAGCGGCACCGATCGCAGTACCGCGCTCGGTGTGTGGGCAGGCATCGCCGGTCTCGGCGCGGCATCCGGGCTGCTGCTCGGTGGTCTGATCACCCAGGGGCCCGGCTGGCGCTGGGTGTTCTACGTCAACGTTCCGGTCTGCGTCCTGATCCTGATCGTGCTGCCGCTGCTGGTGCCCAGCGACCGGCGCAACGACATCCGCGGCAGCTTCGACATCCTGGGCACCGCGCTCGGCACCGGTGGTCTGATGACCCTGGTCTACGGCCTGGTCGAGGCACCGGAGCACGGCTGGGGCAGTGCCCGCACGGTGCTCGTGCTGGCGGCGGCGGCCGCGCTGCTGGTCGGGTTCGTGGTCAACGAGCACAAGATCTCGAATCCGCTGGTGCCGCTGACGATCTTCCGCATCCGTGGTCTCGGCGCCGCCGATGTCACGCAGATGCTGGTCGCCGCGGGCATGATGTCGCTGTTCTTCTTCATCACCCTCTACACCCAGGAAGTGCTCGGCTGGGGCGAGATCAAGGCCGGCCTGGCCTACCTGCCGTTCAGCGCGACCATCGTGGTGGTCTCGGGTGTGACGACGAAGATCGTGCCGCGCACCGGAACCCGCCCGGTGATCATCGTCGGCTCGATCGTCACCGGCATCGGCATCTTCCTGCTGGCGCAGATCCCGACCGACGGAGCTTATCTGTCGGATCTGCTGCCCGGCCTGATGATCACGGCCGCCGGCTCGGCCGCGGTGTTCGTCGCCAACACCACCGCGGCCAACGCGGGCGTGCCCGCGGACAAGGCGGGTCTGGCGGCCGCATTGCTCAGCACCGCACAGCAACTCGGTGTCGCCATCGGTGTCGCCGTGCTCACCGCGATCTCCATCTCGCACACCAACACCGAACTCGGGCACGGTGCGCTGCCGCTGGACGCGACGACCGCCGGATTCCGGCGCGCGCTGCTGGTCGCCGCGATCTTCGCGGTGGTCGGCGCGCTGACCGCACTGCGCACGGTCAACACCCGCGGCGAAGAGGCGGACGCCGTAGTGGAATCGCGCCCCGAAAAGGTGACCATCTAGCGCTGTGCGCACAGCTGTATCAGGACATGGCCAGGTCCGTGTCTGTAACCCGCATCGCCAAGGGCGAACTGATGAAGGTGACACCGTGTCCAGCCACCAGCTAGGAACCCGTGAACTGACAACTGCCACCGGCGGCGAAGATCTCGACGACGGTGCGCACTCGGCCGTGGTGCTCTTTCCCGAGACGCTGCGAAGATACCCGCGTCCCGAGCGCTCCGGCGCACCGGAGGCACTGCGCATCGCGGTGGTCGGGGTCGGCCCGCGCGGGCTGAGCTGCTACGAGCGGATCTGCGCCAATATCGTGCGCAACGGCGAGCGCTTCGCCACCGAGATCTTTCTCATCGATTCGACCAAGGTCGGCACCGGATCGGTCTGGCGCACCGACCAATCCCGGCATCTGCTGATGAATACGGTCGCCTCCCAGGTGACGATCTTCACCGACGACAGCGTCGCGATGGAAGGTCCCGTGGTGCCGGGGCCGAGCCTCTACGAATGGACGAGCTTCCTGGCGAAGGTCGGCAATTTCGCCGACCTGCCCGACGAGTTCTACGCCGAGGCCTGCCGCACCGCGCCCAACACCTATCCCACCCGCGCCATCTACGGCTACTACCTGCGCTGGGCCTACGAGCACATCCGCGACCGGTACGCGGGCTGGGTGCGCACCCACGAACTCACCGCCACCGCGACCGATCTGCGTGACGACCCGACGGGTCGCCAAGAGCTCACGCTGAATACGGGCGAGCGCATCGAGTCGCTGGACGCCGTCGTGCTCGCGCAGGGCCACGTGTCGCCGCGCCAGCCGGTCGATCCCGGCTGGCCCGCCGAACAGGTGCGACAGCTGGGACTGCTGCACATCGCCCCGGTCAACGCCGCCGATGTCGACATCGATCAGGTCCCGGAGCGCGCGACCACCATCATCCGCGGGCTCGGCCTCACCTTCTTCGACTACATGGCCCTGCTGACGGTCGGCCGCGACGGCCGCTTCAAGCAGTCCGACGTGGACGGGGTGCTGGAGTACATTCCGTCCGGGCGCGAGCCGTTGATCGTGGCCGGCTGCCGTCGCGGCGTGCCGCACCACGCGCGCGGGGAGAACCAGAAGGGCATCGACGAGCGCCACATTCCCACCCTGCTCGACCCGGTGCGGATCGCCGAATTGCGCAGCAGGGCCGATCGTTTCGGCGATATCTCGTTTCGCCGCGACGTATGGCCGCTGGTCGCGCGCGAGGTGGAGACGGTCTACTACTCGCTGGTGATCGACGACCGAATCAGCCCGCGCGAACTGCGTGGTTTCCGCGCGCGCTATCTCGCGGCGCCGACCGAGCGGGCGGCCGCGTCGATCCTCGACGAATACGGGATCACGCCGCAGCAGCGCTGGGATTGGGAGCTGCTCGGTGATCCGACCGCGGGCCGCCGGTTCGGCGACGTCGCCGAATTCCACCGCTGGCTGGTCGACTACCTCGACGCCGACGTGCGCAATGCCCGGCTCGGCAATGTGCGCGGCCCGGTCAAGGCGACCCTGGACGTGCTGCGCGACCTGCGCAACGAGGTCCGGCTGATCGTCGACCACGGCGGCATCACCGGCGAGTCCTACCGCGACGACCTCGACGGCTGGTACACGCCGTTGAACGCCTTCCTCTCGATCGGCCCGCCCACCGCGCGGATCGCCGAACTCGCGGCGCTGATCAGAGCGGGCGTCGTGCGGATCGTCGGTCCCGGCATGCGGGTCCGGCTCGACGCCGAGGCGGGGTGCTTCGTCGCGAGTTCGCCCATGGTGGCGGGCTCGACGGTCACCGGAAGCGTGCTCATCGACGCCAGACTGCCCGAGCCGGACCTGCGGGCCACCGGCGACGTGCTGCTGCGTAACCTGCTGCGGTCGAAGGATATTCGCGGCTTCACGCTGACGAACCCCGACGGCAGTCACTACCGCACCGGGGGGCTAGAGGTGGCCCGTGACTCGCACGCGGTGCTCGATGCCACCGGTCGCCCGCATCCGCGCCGCTTCGCCGTCGGTGTGCCCACCGAGGCCGTGCACTGGGTCACCGCGGCCGGACCGCGGCCCGGAGTGAACTCGGTGACGCTGTCCGACAGCGACAGCGTCGCGCGCACCATTCTCGACGCATATCGGACAGCGGCAGGCCCGCTGCCGCGAAAGGATTACGCCGATGGTCATCGATAGGGGACTGCTCGCTCCGGTGCGGGCGGGCGTGCCGGTGGAGTCGGTGGTGTCCGACGATGCCTGGCTCGAGGCGATGCTCGAGGTCGAGCTGGCGCTGGCCCGCGCGCAGGCACGGCTCGGCCTGATTCCGGTCGACGCCGTAGGACAGATCACCGCGGCGGTCGGCGCCCATCGCTTCGATGCCCGCGCGATCGCCACGGCCGCGCGCGGCGCCGCGAACCCGGTGGTGTCGTTCGTGCAGCAGTTGCAGCGCGTGGTCGGCGAAATCGACCCGGCCGCAGCCGACCACGTGCACTGGGGCTCGACCAGTCAGGACATCTTCGACACCGCGTCGATGCTGGTCGCGGCGCGGGCGCTGACGGTGATCAGCGCGGATGTGGAGGCGAGCATCGACTCGCTGTCCCGGCTGGCCGATCAGCATCGCGATACCGTCATCGCCGCGAGAACCCTTGGCATGCACGCGGTTCCGACGACCTTCGGCGCCAGGGTCACCACCTGGATCCAGGGGTTGCTCGCCGCTGCCGCGCGGCTGCGGCAGCTGCGGGCGCAGGGCTTGCCCGTTCAACTGGGCGGTGCGGCGGGGACTTTCGCGTCCTACGTGGAGTGCGCCCGGCGCAGCGGCGGCCCGCTCGCGGACGCGAGCCCCGGACAGATCTATGCCAGGCTGACCGAGGAGTTCGCCGCGGAACTCTCGCTCACTGCCAGCGCGGCGCCATGGCACAGCGTCCGGACCCCGCTCGCCGATCTCGCCGCGGCGCTGGCCACCACCTCGGGCGCGCTCGGCAAGTTCGCGGTCGACGTGCTCTCGCAGGCCAGGACCGAGGTCATGGAGGTGTACGAGCCGGCCGCGGCCGGGCGCGGCGAGTCCTCGGCGATGCCGCAGAAGCGTAATCCCGTGCTCGCCACCATGATCCGGTCCGCCTCGCTCCAGGTGCCCGCGCTGGCGTCCACGCTGTTCACCGCGATGCTCGCCGAGGACGAACGCTCGCCCGGCGCCTGGCACGCCGAGTGGCAGCCGCTGCGGGAATGCCTGCTGCTGGTCGGCGGCAGCGCGCACACCGCCGCCGAACTGGCCGACGGTTTGCGTGCCGACACCGCGCGGATGAGCGAGATCCTCGCCATGAGCCACGGCCAGCTGGTCTCGGAGCGACTGTCCATCCGCCTGACGCCGCTGCTCGGTCGCGTGCAGGCGAAGAAGGTGTTGCAGGCCGCCGCCTTCGAGGCCGAGGAGTCCGGCGCGTCGCTGGCCGAGGTACTGTCCGCCTCGCCGACGGTCAGCGCGCATCTGGACGCCGAGCAGATCCGCGAGCTGCTACGGCCGCGGAACTATCTCGGTATCGCGCCGACCCTGCTCGACCAGGTCATCGACCGCTGAGCCCACTTACGCCGCCCCGCATACGTTTTCGTGTGCGGGGCGGCTTTTGTGCGTTGTGCGCCGGTGCGCTCAGACGGTGAGCTGGAGGATGTCGATGCCGCGGTTGTTGTCGGCCACGTAGGCGAAACCGCGGTGCCAGTAGGGCGCCCAGGCGGCGGCGTCGGCGGGACGGTAGTAGGCGATCTGCTTCGGGTTGGTCGGGTCGCTGATATCGAGGAACCGCGTGCCCTGGGCGTAGAACGACTGCACCAGCACCGTGCCGCGGACGTCGAAGTAGTGCGCCGAGCAGTCGCCCGAGGCCGGGTCGCTGCCCTCCTGGCCCGCGACGCCCCAGGTGCCGACGGTCTCGAGTCGATAGGGTTTCTGCGGGGTGGACCGCCAGCCCTCGCCGCCGTAGGACCCCTTCAGCGACGCGATCACCAGCACGCCGTCACCGGCACAGCCGTCGAGGAAGCTCTCCTCGGTGGCGAAGATCAGGTTCCCGTCGCCCCAGCGCCCGGCACCGCCACCGTCCTGCGCCCGGCCGCCGACCGGTCGAAAGCTGTTGTGCATGAACCTCGACGGCGCGGCCGTCTCGTTGATCCCGCCGCCTGCGTAGGGGACCGGGTCGGTCGCCGATGCCGTGCGGAGCTTGCCGGTCACCGGGTCCTTGTGCATGCCTTCGGTCCAGTAGCCGCGCACGCCGCCGCGGCCAGAGGCCCAGGCGACGCCGGCCGCATCGATCTGCACGTCGTGCACATAGTCGGTCTTGCCGTCGTTGCGCGCCAGCTCGATCGGTTGCGGAAAGACCTTCGGCCGCCGCGGATCTCGGATGTCGGTGACCCAGATCGGGCGACCGCCCCACTCGGCGGGCTGGCTGTCGGCCTTGGCGGGCCCGCCGGTCCATAGATACTGGCAGTCGTTGACGCAACTGGTGGTGTGACCCGCCGGCACCTTGACGTAGCTCAGCACGGCCGGCTTCTCCGGGTTCGCCAGATCCACGATGTAGACGCCGGACTCACCCGTGCGCACATTGCCGCCGAAGGCACGGGGATCGCGGGAGAGGAAGACGCGCTTGCGCACCGGGTCGACCTCGGTGTCCTCGGTCTCCCACATGCCGGGCAGGTCCAGCTTGCCGATGAGCTTCGGCGCCGCCGGATTCGCGGTCAGGTCATAGGTTTTCAACCCGAACTCGCCCGAGACGACCATGACGTCCCGGGTGCCGTACTGGAGGAACTGCAACGCGATCGCGCCCTGTGCGTCGGGGACATTGCCGACCGCCTTGACGTTCTTCTGCGCGCCGGGCGTGCCCGTCGGCGCGGCAAGCCTGCCGTGCGTCTCCTCCGCACCGCAGGCCATCGCGGGCACCGTGGTCGCGGCGAGCGTCGCGGTGAGGGTGACCAACAGCAGAGACGACCGGAGCAACCAGCGGCGCACGACTACCTCCCAGCGGGCCAATGATCACCCCCGTGGCCGGGGATGCTCGGCCACGGGGAAGCCTCACTGTAAGTGCCGCCGTGACGAATTCGCGATACCCACATCGTCACGGCCCAACTGGGGAGCAACTTCCGCGCGGCGCGACACATGATGCCTGGTGCAGGTGTGTGATTCGCGCGGCGGAGGGTGAATGATGCTGGTACTTCTCGCCATACAGATGCGAAGGGCACTGGCCGCTCGGGTGTCGAAGCGGCAGGGCTGGTGCGGTCCGCTCGCAGTCCTGTGCACCGCGCTGCTGGTCTGCGGTACCGGCTGCGCCGAAACGCGCGAAGCGGCGCGGCCCGGTGTCCTGACCGTCGGCATCACCGAACCGGCGAACCTGCTCCCCGGCGACGTGCGGGACCAGGCAGGCCGCCTGCTGGTCGGCGCGCTGTGGACACCGCTGGTGGACTACGACGCGGCCACCGGGCGCACTACCCCTCGGGCCGCCGCGGCGATCACCACCGCGGACCGGATCACCTGGGAAATCACCCTGCGCACCGACGGGCGCTTCCACGACGGGACGCCCGTGACCGCGAAAACCTATGTGGACACCTGGCGCACCGTGGTCGAGGAGCGGTGGGCGGGCGCTACCGCGCTCACCGAGGTGCTGCGCGCGAAGGAGATCAGCGCACCGAGCGACTACACCGTGCGTATCGTGCTCGACCGGCCATTCGGCCAGGTGCCTGCCGTGCTCGCGGCGCAGGCGCTGGTCCCGTTGCCCGCCTCGGTCCTGGCCTCCCGGGACTGGGCCGGTTTCACCGCGCAGCCGATCGGCAACGGGCCGTTCCGGCTGGCCGCGCCGTGGCGGCCGGGGTCGGGCGGCCGACTCGTGCGGGTCGACGAGGCCGCGGGCAAGGTCGAGGCGATCGAGGTGCGGGTCGGTACGCCCGCGGCACAGTACGACCAAGTGCAGGCGGGCACGCTCGATCTGGTCGCGGAGGTCCCCGGTGCGCGGCACGACGCGATGCACCGCGATTTCGCCGACCGGCACGTGATGTGGCCGCTACCCGAGGCCGACTATCTGGCGTTCCCGGTGCCGGACAAGCGGTTCGAGGACGCGGCAGCGCGCTTCGCGTTCGCCATGGCGGTGGACCGCCCGGCGTTGGCCGCGGGCCCGCTGGCGCGCCAGGTCGATCCCGCGAACGCCATGCTGCCGCCCGGCATCGCGCCGGGCGATCGGTCGGCCACCTGCCGTCCGTGTCACCACGACGGGGCCGCGGCGAAGGCGATGCTCGGACAGGTTTCGTTCACCGGGCCGGTCACGCTGTATGCCGCTGCCGGGCAGCAGGGTTGGGTTCGCATGCTGGCCGAGCAATGGCAGGGCGCGCTCGCGGTCGAGGCCACCGCGCGGCAACGCGACGATGCGGTGCGCGCGCCCGTCGACGGACCGTTCGTGGTGTCGCGCACGTGGTACACGTTCAGTCCGCACGAGGTGCTGGCCGCGCTGGCCGGTGCGGCCGGATACACCGACGGCGGTTTCACCGAACTGCTCGCGGCCGCCGACGCCGCGGCTGCCACGGACGAGGGCGCCCAACTGTATCGGCTCGCCGAAAACCAACTGCTCCGCGATCTTCCGCTGGCTCCGCTGTGGTCCGGCCACGGCCACGCGGTGTGGGCACCGCGGGTGCACGGGGTCGCCGCGGCACCACTGCGCGGCATCGACCTCGCCGCGATCTCGGTGTGAGCGCCGCTGTCGCCGCGGTGCGCGGTCGCGGTGGTCTCGCGGCGCACCGGCGAGAGCCGCTGTCGCCCAAGGTGGTTGGGTGCGCCGGGCCGCCGCCACGACCTGCGTCGTGATCCGGTGTGATCCGGCCGTGATTGTGTCGTGATTGATCCGATTGCCTTTTAATCGCGCCTCAACTCGCTTTTAGAATTCGGCGTAGATCTCGTCGCTGGGTGGGTGGCGTTCTACTGTCGGTGCAGTGCTCGACAATCCGGTGCAACCGGGAACGAGGCCACCGACCAATGGCGATCGGCGGGTTCCGACATGCGGATCCACCTCGGCGGCGACCAGCCTGAACCCTTGGCGGACAGGCGATTCGGTGTGTCACCGACCATTCCTAAGGAAAGAATTTCATGGGCAAGCACAGCGCACCTCGTAAAAACCACGTTCCGGCGCAATTGGCAATTCTGTCGACGGCCACGCTGATCGGCCTCGGGGTCTCGGCGCACAGCGGTGCGGGTCAGGCGTCGGCGGACGCGTCGATCACCGCGACGCACCGGGTCGACAACGCGGCGCCCGCGCCGACGAAGCGGATCGGTGGCGCGGCGGCGCAGACGGTCAGCCACCACACCGGTCAGGTGAGCCGTAACGCGGTACCGCCGAAGAAGCGCAAGCCGAAGCCCTCCGCAGGCAAGCCGAAGCCCGCCGCGGACAAGCCGAAGGCGGCGCCGGATCCGTTGGAGCTGTTGAACTCCGGCAGTGCCGCGCTGAGTGGACTGGCGAAGAGCCTGAACACCGGTAGCTCGGCGATCGCGCCACTGGGCAAGGCGCTCAGCACCGGCAGCTCGGCGGTCTCGGGCAGCGCGAGCAGTGGCAGCGCCGGCCTCGGCGGGCTCGCCCCGCTGCTCGGCCTGCTCTCCGGCAGCGCCTAGGCCCGGTGTAGCGAGGTCACGGCCAACGAGCGACGAGAAGGCATTCGATGGGGAAGCACAGCGCACCGCGGAAGAACCGCTTTTCGCCCGCGACCATGCTCACATTGTCCACCGCTTTCGGGGTGTCGGCGTTCGCCGTCACCCTCGCCGGAACTGCGAGGGCCGCAGCGAGTCCCGATTCGGGGTCGCCTGCCGACCAGGTGATCAGCCTGGCCAACGCCGCACGGGCCGAGGCAGGCTGTGCGGACCTGAAGTCGGACGAGAAGCTCACCGACGCCGCGCAGGCGCACACGAAAGACATGGCGGACAACGGTTTCCTGGACCACAACTCGTCCAAGGGTGATCCCGGCGAGCGGATCAGCGCGGCGGGGTACGAGGCCAAGGGCTGGGCCGAGAACATCGCCGAGGGGCAGACGAGTGCCTCCGAGGTCGTCGACGCGTGGATGAACAGCGAGGGGCACCGGGCGAACATCCTCGATTGCGGACTACAGGACATCGGGGTGGGCTACGCCAAGAGCAGCAACGGAACGCCGTACTGGACACAGGATTTCGGCACCTCGAACGGCTCCGGCAAGGAAGACGACAAGGATAAGGACAAGGACGACAAGGGTAAGGGCAAGGACAAGGAGAAGGACAAGGGGAAGCCCTCAGGTGGTGACAAAGACAAGCCATCGGGCGGTGATAAGGACAAGCCATCGGGCGGCGACAAGGACAAGCCCGGCGGAGGTGACAAGAAGAAGCCGGGAGGTGGTGACGAAAAGCCCGGCGGCGGTGACGAAAAACCCGGCGGCGGTGATCAGGACAAGCCGTCCGGCGGCGATCAGGACGAGTCCGGCAGCGGCGACGACGAATCGGCGAGCGGCGAGGACGGCTGGTGGGAGGACGGCGAAGACGGCTTCGGCGACACCACCGACGAGGGCTCGGATTCCGCGGACGAGGACGATGATTGGTTCGGCGACGACGATGCGGCCGAGGGCGAATCCGATACCGCGGCGGACCCGTGGGACGAAAGTTCCGACGACGGCGACACGTTCGGTGATCCATGGAGCGAGGATGCCGACGCGACAGAAGACAGCACGACAGCAGACAGCGGCGATGCGTTCGATCCATGGAGCAACGGCTTCGACGACTTCGCCGACGACAGTGCGACGCAGGACAGCGGTGACGCGTTCGATCCATGGAGCAACGGCTTCGATGACGGACTCGGCGACCTGACCGGCGGCGGGGACGCCTACGGCGGGCTCGGTGACGCGTTCGGCGGGCTCGGCGACGTCTTCGGCGATTTCGGTGACTTCGGTGCGGAATTCGGCGGGCTCGGCGACGCGCTCGGCGGACTCGGCGGGGTCGGTGACGCGCTCGGTGGCTTCGCGGCCGCCGGTGGTCCTGGCGGGGGCTGGTAGCCCGCGGGATCGGGCGCAGAAGGAGTTTCGACATGGCCCTCTACATCACCGCGTGGTCGATGACCAGCGACACCACCCCGGAATACGCCTCGCGCACCGCCGACCACGGCGACAAGGCCTGGTGCCTCAGCTGGCTGCCGCAGCGCCTGCTCACCTTCGAGCAGGCCAGGGCGGGCATGGAGCTGGACGAGCTGCTCAGTGACCCCGAAAGCGTGCACGACGGCATGGCGCTGGCCTTGGCCGACAACTGTGCGGGCCGGATCGGACTGCTGCGCGAGCAGGCGGTGCTGCTGCTGGCGAAGCGGATGGCGGCGCGCTGCCGGGAGGCGGCCGTCACCAGCGCGCTTTGAAGGCTTCGCGGGCGTGAAATACGGTGTCCTCACGACGGCTTCGCGAACGTGAGCAGGGAGGACACATGCCAGGCAGGCAGGAAGGCGCCGGGTTGACCGGAGCCGAGGCGCTGGACCGCCTGGAAAGTCGCTACCAGCAGTCGGTCAGCGCGCTGCGCACCGCGTTGCGTGCCTTCGTCGAGGACGGCGCGCTGCCCGACGAGGCCGCCAGGGCGGCAGGCGCCTTCGCCTACCCGGAACTGCGGATCAGCTGGAACGGTGACGCGCCGCCGAAGAACCGCTCCCGGGCGTGGGGGCGGTTCACCAGGCCCGGCAGCTACGCCACCACCGTCACCCGGCCCGAACTGCTGCGGCACTATCTGTCCGAGCAGCTGGCCATGATCGAGCACGACTACGACGTGCGTATCGAGGTGACGCCGTCGCGGCAGGAGATCCCGTTTCCGTACGTGATCGATCGCGCCGACCTCGCGCTCGATCGGTCGATGGCCGCGGCGCTGGCGAAGCATTTCCCCACCACCGACCTGGCCACGATCGGTGATGAAACCGCGGACGGCATCCTCGACCCCGCCGAGACCTTCCCGCTCAGCCATTTCGACGCGCTGCGTACCGACTTCTCGCTGGCGCGGTTGGAGCACTACACGGGGACACCCGCCGAGCACTTCCAGTCGTTCGTGCTGTTCACCAATTACTCGCGCTACGTAGACGAGTTCGTGCGCTGGGCCACCGAGCAGATCGCCGACCCGGACGGCCCCTACGATCGGCTCTCCTGTGCGGGCGGCACCGTGCTCAGCGCCGAGACCGCGGGCGTCGGGCTGATCTCCGATCTCGCATGGAAGAAACATCAGATGCCCGCCTGGCATCTCACCGCGCCGGGACGGCGCGGCATCACCCTGGTGAACATCGGCGTCGGTCCGTCGAACGCGAAGACCATCTGCGACCACCTCGCGGTGCTGCGTCCGCACGCCTGGCTGATGATCGGGCACTGCGGCGGGCTGCGGGAAAGCCAGGCGATCGGCGACTACGTGCTCGCGCACGCCTACCTGCGCGACGACCATGTGCTGGATTCCGTACTGCCGCCGGATATTCCGATTCCGAGCATCGCCGAGGTGCAGCGGGCGCTCTACGACGCGACCAAGACGGTCAGCGGCATGCCCGGCGAAGCGGTGAAGCAGCGGTTGCGCACCGGCACCGTGGTCACCACCGACGACCGGAACTGGGAGCTGCGCTATTCCGCGTCCGCCCTGCGGTTCAACCTCAGCCGCGCGGTTGCCGTCGACATGGAAAGCGCCACCATCGCGGCCCAGGGTTATCGGTTCCGCGTGCCCTACGGCACCCTGCTGTGCGTCTCGGACAAGCCGCTGCACGGCGAGATCAAGCTGCCGGGGCAGGCCAATCGCTTCTACGAGGGCGCCATCTCCGAGCATCTCCAAATCG
This sequence comes from Nocardia brasiliensis, assembly GCF_011801125.1. Taxonomy (NCBI): domain Bacteria; kingdom Bacillati; phylum Actinomycetota; class Actinomycetes; order Mycobacteriales; family Nocardiaceae; genus Nocardia; species Nocardia brasiliensis. Next base: position 6,027,098 of record NZ_CP046171.1, on the reverse strand, counting down.
GCATCCGCGCGGTGGAATTCCTGCGCGCCGAGGGTGACCGGCTGCATTCACGCAAGCTGCGCACGTTCAACGAGCCGCCGTTCCGGTAGGGCGCGACCCGGATTCGGCGCCGCGCGGTGCCGGGAATGCGTACGAATTGCGTGGATCGGTGATACGGGTCGGCTATCTGTACCGCCGGATTTTCAAAGTCGAACATTTCGATCGCGCCCAAACCGATTGTGCCGGATCGGGAGTCCGGTGTCCGGTGGCGTATGCAACTGCCTGCGCCGGTATCCGCCGTGCTAACGTCGCCGCTGACCCGCTCCGTATTTCCTCGAAGGGAATCAAGAATGGCAAGGCAAATCATCGAGGCGTTGATCGACGACCTTGACGGCTCGACGGCTGATGAAACGGTCTCGTTCGGTTTCGATGGCCGCATGTACGAAATCGACCTCTCCTATGCGAACGCGGCCAAGCTGCGCGCCCTCATCGATCCGTGGGCGGAAAAGGCGCGCAAGACCGGTCGTGCCGGAGCGCGTGCGGGCGCCGCCCCGCGCACCAGGACCGCCTCCGGTGACGGTCAGCTCGCCGCCATCCGCACCTGGGCGGCCGAGAATGGACACCGGGTCTCGACACGCGGCCGGATCTCGGCCGAGGTCACCGCCGCCTACCGGGCCGCGCACGAAGCGCCGCAGGCCCCGGCCGTCGCGGAGGTCGTCGCGGAGCAGGCGCCCGCGAGTGCGAAGAAGCCCGCCGTGCCCACGTTCGTCGAACCCGCCAAGAAGACCGCGAAGAAGTCGAGTAAGAAGGTGGCGGCCGGCGTCTAGCCCGGGGACCGGTCGGCCGCTCGGCGTCGAAAGTGGGGCGGCTCTTCGGTTCAGGAAAGCGCGGCGCTGGTGATCACGACCGGCTCGGCCGGAACTCCGTCGCGTGGTCCGCGTTCGGTCGGCGTGATTCCCGCCGCGACCATACGGTCGAGGACGTCCATGCCCCGCACGACCTGGCCGAGTACCGAGTAGTTCGCGGGAATATTGGCGAACGAATGGACGATGAAGAATTCACTGCCATTGGTGCCTGGGCCCTGGTTGCCCATTGCCACGGTCCCGCGCGGATAGGTTTCGGTACCGTCCACCTCGTCCGGGAACTGGTAGCCGGGTCCGCCCTTCTCGACTTCGAAGATATCGCCGCATTGCAGCACGCCGAGGCGGGCGCTGTCGGTCAGCCGCCAGCACTGGCTCTGATCGTAGAAGCGTTGCGCCACCAGGCTTGTCATGTTCTGCACCGCGCACGGTGCGGCGCCTGCCCGGTCGAGCCGGATGGTGACCGGGCCGTAGTTGAAGTGGAACGTGACGTCGACGGTGCCGATGCCGAGGGCGACCGGCAGCGGCGGCGCCACCGGGCGGGCGGCCGGGTTGTCCGGTGCGGTCGGCGTGAACGCGCACGTCACCACGGGCGGGCCCGCCGTGGCCGTGGTGGCGCCGACGACCGGGCCGATCGACGACAAGACGGCAATGGCTAGTAGAGCACCCCAACGTGACCGCATAGCAAGCAAACTAGCGGATCGAGCCGAAAATCGTTCGCCAAAGCGGCAATCCGCCCGTGCCCGCAGGTGCGCGGGCACGAGCGGGCCGGCTCAGGCGCTACCGGTCACCGGGTAGTGATCCGACAGATTGGTGTAGGTGTAGTCCCGCCCCTGACTGGTCACCGTCCAGGGCGGACACGACTCGACGACGACGTGATTCTGCCAGGTGGACGGTTTGGCGTGGCCCGCGCGATGCAGGACGTAGTCGAGGTCCTCGCGCGGGTCGTTCGGGTAGCGGTCGTGCGCGATCGAGTTGACCTGGGTGTCGAAGGAGTACTGGTGTCCGGTGCGCGAGTCGGCGGCCACCAATCCGGCGTCGGCGAGCATCGAGCCGTACTCGGCGGAGCGGGAGTCGACATTCATATCGCCGGCGACCAGCACCTGCTCGGTCGCGGGAATGTTCTTGCCGTCGAGAAACGCGTCGATCGCCTTGAACTGTAAAGAACGATCGCGGGCGGCTTCCCCTGCCCCGCAGCCGGGGTCGGTCGACTGCGTGTGGGTGCCGACCACGTGCACCTTGCTGCCGTTCACCGACAGCACCACGTAGGCGAATCCCTTGTTGGACCACCAGTCGGCCCCGCAGGCGTCGGCGAAGACGAACTGCTCCTTGCGCAGGATCGGCCACTTGCTCAGGATGGTGACGCCGCCGTCCTCCGGCGTCGTGGCCGAATACTGACCGCTCGTGGCGTCCCAGCCATCCCGCGACCGGCCGACCACCGGCGTCTGGTGCGGATACGCGCCCGCCGCAGCGGATTTCAGCGCGTCGGACGCGCCGTTGTCGAACGCCTCCTGCAGCACGACGACGTCGTTGCCCTGGAAGAAGCCGCCTTTCGGGATCTCGGCCGCGCGATGGTCCTGGCCCCAGTTGGGATAGAGGGTCTTGCTGAACAGGAAGGCGTTGTAGGTCAGCACCCGCAGCGGCGGGGTGGCCGCGGGCTGTGCCGCGGCCGGGAAGGGGATCGCCATACAGGTGGTGGCGAGTGCGGCGATGATGCTCAGCCGGGTGGGCTTGGTCAACGGCAAGGCGCTACCTCGTCTCGGAGTCGGATACGACGATGTGATCGGACCAGGACTTGATGACCCGCACATGACGTGCTCGTGATCAACTGTGTGCCGCAGGCCGTCGCAGTGTCGCTGTTTCGGCGAATCCGGCCCGGCGGCATGAGCGCGCCTCTCGCGGCGAAAGCTGCGAGAATCGAAAGGCGTCGCGTGAGCGGTTCGTTGCGGCGCGCGGATTGTGCTGGAGGAGGGGGCTGTTCATGTCGGAACGCGATCTCCTGTCGGAGGCTTTCGTCGAAGCGGCGCGGCGGCACGGGTTTTCCTGCCAGATCGTGTCCGCCGATCACATCGTGTTGCACGGCGGGCGCGGACGGTTCGAGACCTCGCTTGCCAACCTGCGTCGCGTGGCCGCCGGTGCGCCGCAAGCGAACTGGTTCGCGCTGGCCGCCGACCATCTCGCCACCGGCATCGCCACCCTGGGACTGGACGCGCAGGACGGCGTCGACAGCTTCGCCGCGGTGCGCCACTCGATCCGAACCAGGTTGTACCCCAGCGCCATGCGCGCCGAGGACGCGGTGCGCCGCATGGTCGCGCCCGGTCTGGTGCAACGGGTCGTCCTCGACCGCGCGCACACCGTCACCCAGGTCACCCACGAGATGCGCCGAGAATGGCAGATCGGCGAGTACGACCTGTTCGCGCTCGCCGAAGCCAACGTCCGCGCCGACGGTCCGCTCGAGCACACGGTGCACGAATTCGACGACCCGCTGGCCGAGGGGCTGCCGCTGTCGCTGCTGTCGGGCTCCGAGTACGCCACCGCGCACGTCCGCTGGCTGGGCGACTACCCGGTGACCGGAGCGGCGGGCGCGCTGGTGATCCTGCCCGCCAGACAACACATGTACGCCTACCCGATCAACGATCGCGAGGTGCTGCGGGCCGGTGCGGTTCTGGCCCAGCTCGCCGTCAACGGCTACGCGGAGCAACCCTGGCCGGTCAGCCCCTCGATCTATCGCTGGTACGAGGGGCATCTGTCGCTCGCGATCACTACCCGGCGTACCGAGACCAGCCTGTCGTTACTCGCCTCGGACACCTTCGAGCAGCTGCTCGGCACGCTGCCGGACTAAGCCCTGTCCCATAGCGCCCATTCGGTGCATCCGGGTGGACTCACGAGACAGTGCCGCGCGGTGGGCGAGGCGCACACCTCGCCCACCGCGCGGGTGACCGGCTGGCTCAGCGCGGTACCGGGGTGACCTGGATCGGCGGCACGGCGGCCACGCAGTCGGTGGAGCCGGGCGTGCCGGTGCGGACGAAATGGTCGACGATGCCGACGACACAGCCGCTGGGCTCCAGGTCGGGGATGTGGCCGGTGTTGGGGACGGATAGGAACGTGGCGCGCGGGAACATGGCGGCCACCCGCTGTCCATTCGCGTCCGGGGTGATGGCGTCGAGATCACCGGAGAGCACCAGCACCGGCACATCGGGGAGCGCGCCGCGGGCGGGCGCGGCGTGTGCCTCGGTGAACGCTGGCCAGCGCAGGCAGGCGTCGCCGCCGTCGCGGATGCCCCCGTTGAAGCCTGCCGCGCTGAATGCGCCGGTATCGCCCGCTGTTTCGACGACCTGCCGGTACTGCTGTGCCCGCTCGGGCACCGGCGCCTGGCGCGACCAGAGCGTGGGGTAGTCGTTGCAGGCGACGGTGAGATAGAGGTCGATCTTCTCCGTGGCCGGTTCACCGCCGGCGCGAGCGGCGAAGTCCCGCAACGGCATATCGTCACCTCGCACGGCCGCGTGCAGGGCGGCGGGCAGCATGCCGAGCGCGGTCAGCTCGGCGGGATTCGCCCCGACATTGCTGGTCGCCGTCTCGAAAGCCAGTGTGGCCAGCTTGTTCTCGTCGAGCTGCCATGGCCGTGGGCCGTTCATCGCCACGGGGGCGACGGCGAGGCGCTGGGACACCGCGGCGAGATCGGCGACCGCGGTCGCGCCGTCACAGGCCCGGCTACGTTCGCAGATCCGTTGCAGGGCAAGCGACAAGGCCTCGGCGTTGGGGCGCGACAGCGGGTCGGAGTCGGGCGGATACGCGCCGGTCAACACCATGGACTGCACGGTGTCGGGGTGGCGTTCGGCATAGATGGGCATCAGATAGGTGCCGTAGGAGATGCCGTAGAGCACCAGCTTCGGGATGCCGAGCCGGGCACGCACCGCGTCGAAGTCGTCCGCGGTGGCCGCCGAGGTATAGCCCGCGGCGCGCGGGCCCAGCTGCTCGGCACAGCGGGCCACCATGCGCTGCTGCTGGTCGCGGGTGCCGAGTTGGTAGTCGATCTCGTCCGCGCCGCAGTCCAACGGGCTGGACAGCCCGGTGCCGCGTGGATCGACCAGCAGCAGGTCGTGGTCCTCCAGCATGCGCGCGGACAGCTGGACCGCCTGCTCGGCGTGGGCGATCAGCGGCACGCCGGGCCCACCGGGATTCGGGGCGATGGTGCCCAGCGCGGGCGCGTCCAGCTTGCTGCGCCGAATGAGCGCGTAACTCACTGCGACGGTGCCTGATTCGGGCTGATCGGCGATCAGCGGCCGGGACTGCACCCCGCACTCGACCCGATGGCCCGGCACGCTCGGGCACCAGTCCGGTCCCGGCGGCGTCGCGCCGTCGGCGCACGCCGTGATCATGGTCGCCGCGGCGAGCGCCGCCAGCGCACCCGCGACTACCCGCATACTCTTGCGCATCGTCGAAACCCCTTTGTCGAAAACACTTCCCGCATTCGGCTGCGGTATGGGGAAGATCCTGTGCGGCCGATGTCAGTGGATTGCGAGGGCCGCGAAAGAAACAGGTAAGAATCGCGAGCCCGGGTCGCTATGGGGTGACCGTAGTCACGAAATGGGCGGCCTGACCCCGGCGGCATCGCTACTCACCAGCAACAATGACCGGGTGAACTCCACGAGCTCGTCTGTGCCCGCCGCGTCGGTCCTCGTCGTCGAGGACGATCCGCATGTGCGCAGCACGCTGGACCAACTGCTGCGCTTCGAGGGCTATCAGGTGCTGCTGGCCGCCGACGGGCAGGAGGCCCTCGACCTGCTGGCGCGACAGCGGCCGGACCTGGCCGTGGTCGACGTCGTGATGCCGCGCCTGGACGGACTGTCGCTGTGCCGGTTGCTGCGCAGGCAGGGCGACCGGCTGCCGATACTGGTGCTCACCGCCCGACACCAGATCGGCGACCGGGTGGCCGGGCTCGACGCGGGCGCCGACGACTACCTGCCCAAACCGTTCGCCACCGACGAACTGCTCGCCCGGTTACGTGCCCTGCTGCGCCGCAGCACCTTCGGCGAGGACGACGGCACCGTGCTCACGGTCGATGACCTGACGCTCGACACCGCGACCAGGCAGGTGCACCGCGGCGCGCGGGCGATCGAGCTCACCAAGACCGAGTTCGACGTGCTGGAACTGCTGCTGCGCAACGCGCGAATCGTGTTGAGCCGCAGCCGGATCTACGAGCACATCTGGGGTTTCGACTTCGACACCGACTCCCGCTCGCTCGATGTCTACATCGGGTATCTGCGGCGTAAGACCGAGGAGGCGGGCGAACCCCGGCTGATCCACACGGTCCGCAATGTCGGCTACTCCGTGCGGCCCGCGTGATGTTGCGGGCGCGGCTCACCCTGGTCGTCGTGGTCGCGGTGGTAGCCGCCATCCTCGTCACGCTCACGCTGTCCTATCGCGGGGTGGTGAGCCTGATCAGCACGCAGTTCGACCACAGCCTCAACGATCGGGCCGACGCGGTCATCGCGGTGCTGCCCGCGGTGTTGCCGCAACGGCCCGACACCACCGAACAACTCGTGCGCGCCGACGGCACCGCCGAACCGATCGCGGCGGGCCGGATGGTGCTGCCGGTCGCCGAGGCCGACCGTGTGGTCGCCCGAACCGGCAGCGGCACAGCCGAATACAACATCGACCTGAACGGCAAGCCGTACGGCATCCTGACCAAGCCCCGGCCGGGCGGCGGCGCGGTGATGGTGGCCCAGCGGTATGAGAAGCCCGATCAGGTCGACAAGGAGTTCCTCTGGCGCACCGGCGGTATCACCGCGCTCGCGGTGGCGGTGTCGGCGCTGCTCAGCTGGCTGGCGATCGGGCGTATCCTGCGACCGGTGCGGCGGTTGCTCGCCGCGACCGAGCACATCAGCTCCACCCAGGATCTCTCGGTGCCACTTCCGCCCACCGGCCGTGACGAAATCGGCAGGCTCACCGGCAGTTTCGCGACCATGCTGGTCGCGCTGCGCCGCTCCCGCGCGCAGCAGCACCGGCTCGTCCAGGACGCCAGTCACGAGCTGCGGACTCCGCTGACCTCCATTCGTGGCAGCGCCGAGCTCCTGCACCGTGCCAAGGGCAGGCTGGCGCCCGAGGACGAGGCCAAGGTGCTGCACACCCTGGTGCAGGAATCGGTCGCGCTGGACGGGCTCGTCGCCGAACTGGTCGAGCTGGCTACCGACCAGCGCACGGACGAGGACGTCACGGCACTGGATCTGGCGACCCTGGCCGAGGACTGTGCACAGCGTTTCCGGCACCGTAGCGGGCGCACCATCACGATCACCGTGCGGCAGCCACTGCCGGTGCGCGGCCGGTTGCGCGCGCTCGAGCGGTGTATCGACAATCTGCTCGGTAACGCGATCAAATTCAGCCCGGCGGATACGCCGATCGAGGTGCACGTCGACGGCACGGAACTGGCGGTGCGTGACCATGGTCCCGGAATTGCGGCCGCCGACACCACCGCGGTCTTCGGTCGCTTCTACCGTGCCGCGAATACGCAGGGTATCCCGGGGTCCGGTCTGGGTCTGGCGATTGTCGACAACATCGTCACCGCGCACCACGGCACGGTGTTCGCCGAGCCGGGCCCGGGTGCCCGCGTCGGTTTTCGACTGCCGCCTGCGGCGACATCCGATTCGCCCCGGCGTAAGCGGCTAGTCGGCTGACTTGCGGCCGAGGCCGCCGTAGATCACCAGCCGGGTCGCGGGCAGTTCGGCATCGAGGAACTCTTGCGCGGGTGCGACGCCGGGCCCGAGCAGTTCGAAGCCCGCCATGAGTTCCTCGACCTCCGCGGCCGAGCGGTAGCGCACCTGGGAGGGGGTGTTGTCGGTGTCGGACTGGGATTGGCTGATGAAGTCCGGGTTGGTCTCGTTGGATCCGTGGGTGAGGGCCAGGTAGCTGCCCGGCGCCATGGCGTCGCGGAACGCGGCGAGGATCCCGCCCGGGTTCTCCTCGTCCATCACGTAGTGCAGCACGCCGATGATGAGCACGGCGACCGGTTCGCTGAAGTCGATGAGCGAGTCGGTTTTGAGCCGGTCGATGATCTCGTGCGGGCTTCGGATGTCGGCCTGCACGACCGCGAGGCCGGGGGAGTTGGCCAGCAACGCGTCGCAGTGCGCGCGGACCACGGGGTCGTTATCGATATAGACGACTCGGGCCGACGGCTCGATTTTGCGTGCGACCTCGTGCACGTTGGGGGAAGTGGGGATGCCGGCGCCGAGGTCGATGAACTGCTTGACCCCCGCCTTGGCGGCCGATCCGACTGCCTGGACCAGGAATTGGCGGATGAACCAGGCAAGGGCCTTGGTGTCCGGGGCGATCGCGAGCATGCGGCGGGCGACCTCGCGGTCGACCTCGTAGTTGTCCTTACCGCCGAGCATGTAGTCATAGATGCGCGCGGAACTCGGCACTTTGGGGTTGAGTCCAGGCTCTCGGTCCATCCCCGACAAGGGTTCCTCCCGACGTGGCTTGTCTCTGCTCGATCACCAGCGTAGCGATCGAGCACCGTTGCCTGTGCGCTGCCGGGAGTCATTGTGCGCGACATCGCGTTGAAATTCTCGATGCGGCCACCGGAATCGGGCGGCCGACCACGGTCAGTCCCGCTCGGCCAGCCGCCTGGCCCGTGCCATCAGTTCATCGGCGAACGAACGTGGTCGGCGGCCGAGGCCGCACGCGGTGGCGACCCCGTCGACCGGCCTGCCCAGCGCCTGCTCGATCTGTCGCAACGTCTGCGATTGCGCTGCCTCGGTGGGGATGTCGTGCACCAGGCCGGCGTAGAAATTGGTGTCCTCGTGCAGCCGCAGACCCGCCAACGCCCGGTAGAACCCGGGTTCGGTGGCAGGCGGGGTGTCCCCAGCCGCGAACGGCGCGTGGATGAACTCCAGGGGGCGATCCGAAGGCCACTGCCGGGCAAGGGAATTGGCGAAATAGACGAGCGGTCGAGTGTCGCGCAGGGTGGCCCTTGCCTTGTTGTTCATGCTGCCGAGGCACAGGTGCACACCGAATCGGGTACCCGCGGGCGCGCTCGCGGCCAGCGCGGCGATGCCCTTGCTCAGGCCGAGCGCCCTGTTCACCACCCGGTGCAGCGGCTGGGTCTTGGCCATCAGCACCAGTTCCGCGGTGGCTTCCAACTGGATGACTACCTCGCCGTCGGTGAGCTCCTGGATCGCGGCGATCTCGCGCACCGCGGCCGCGCTGAACGCCCGCCGATGCCGCAGCACGCCGGTGCCGCCCATCGCGATGAACGCGAGGGTGAAGTCGGTGGGCATGCCCATCTGCAGGGTGAGGCCGGAGAGTCCGCGCTGCTCGCACAACGCCCGGAAGACCGGAAGTGCCTCCGCGGTCTCGTGCAGATAGCCCAGATCCATCAGGTCGGCGGTGAGTCGTTTGCCGCGTGCGGGGCGGTAAATGGTGCGCTGCCGACTGGTATCCCACTCACCCGCCCTCTTCGATGCCAAGACGCCCTGGGCGACCAGATCCTCGATTATCGGTTTGATGTAGAACTCATAGCGTCGGGTCTCGCCGGTGGGCAGCGTGCGTAGCAGCGGCCAGGACGTGTCGAGCATGGCGCGCATCGCGGTATCGGTGCTCTCGGCCGGAAAACTTCCAACGAAGTGCACCGCTCGCGTACCCATGGGGCGGATCTTAGACCGGGCGGTTCCCGTGTGTACGGATGTCGGGTTCCCACACGGAATGTTGTGTTTTCGAGACAACCCGCGTTCGGTCTGTCGGACGCCGTACCAGACGGGGGACTGAATCATTGTGGTGGATCACAGAATTGGCCGATAGGCGGTTCGGCGCCACGTGGGCAGACCGGCAGCGGCCACCTGGCCATCTGAGAGCAAGCACTGGGCAATCAATCGATCGGACGGTCGGCCGGGGCCGATTCGAGCCGCGCACCGCCGAGCGGGGCGCGGTCGAATCGGCTTCTCAGACGGGTGGTTTCGGCTCGTCGATCGCCTCGATCCGGGAATCCGCGAAGATCTGGACCCGATCGGGGTCCAGCCGCGCGGCCGCCGAGTCGGTCACCCGCAGGGCGTAGAGGCCCTGGGCGGGGTCGACGGGAATGAGGCCGTACGCGGTATCGACGTCGTCGACCGTGAGCTTCAGCTCGCGCAGCGCCACCGCCAGGGTCGCGTTCGCGGGAAGCCGAATCGTGAGCAACGGCATGCCCCCACGTTACGCGCGGGAGGCCGATTTGTTCAGTTCCGCGAGCAGTGCGGCCGTGTCGGTGATGCCGTAACCGTAGTCGTAGTTGTAGCCGCCTGCTTGCGCGGTCGCGGTGCGCTGCAACAACGTTCGCAGTTGAGCCGGTGGCAGTGCGGTCGCCGACCACTGGGTCCGCACCGCGGCGACCAGCCCGGCAGCCACCGGGCAGGCGGCGGAGGTGCCGGTGTCGGGCTCGGTCGCGCCGAAGGCCTTCGAGCCGAGAAAGTGGGTGTAGGAGCAGATGTCGGGCTTGCGTTCGGTCAATCGGCCCGGCCCCTGCGAGGAATAGCCGACCCGCTGGTTCTTGGTGTCGACCCCCGCGATGGACAGCACCGCGGGATGGGAGTTGGCGCCACCGATCGGGCGTTCCCGGTAGGCGCAGCGGCCGTCGGGGCAGTCGCGACCGCAATTGCCCGCGGCGAAAACGATATCGGCGCCCGCGGCCTCCAGCGACCCGACGATCACGTTGAATGGATGGGACGGATTGTCGGAGTAGTTGCCCGGCCGCCCGACCGGGAAGTCCCAGTTCGGGGCGAACGAGCCCCAGCTGTTGCTGATCACCAGTGCGCGCGTGGCCGCGGGCTGATCGGTGAGCACGGTGCGCAGGTGCGCGTAGCCGGCCAGTGCGTCCGAGAGCAGCCCGTCCATTGTGCTGCCGCCCTGCCGGGTGCTCTGCAGCACCGGGAGGTCGAGCAGGGTGGCCTGCGGCGCGGCGATGAGTGCGTCGAAGGCGCACATGCTGCCGTGCGCCACCGGGAACTCGCCCGCGGTTCCGTTGACCCCGGCGGGATTCCAGCTGCGCGCCGGGTCGATGCGCACGGCCGCGCCGCGCGCCTGCTGCACGTGGGCGGCGTTGATTCCGGTGTCGACGATGGCCAGCGCCACGTTCGTGCCGTCCAACCCGGCGGCGGCCAAATCGGCACGGCGCACCAGGGTTTCGACGTCGTGCCAGTTCCCGACCGCGGGCGTGTCGCCGCAGGTGAGATTGGTTTCGATCACCGGATCCGCGAAAACCCCGGTGACGCCGCGGGTTTCGGTCAACGCGGTAAGGCCCCGGACGAGGTCGTCGTCGGCGATCTCGCCGCGCACCACCACCGTGGCGTCCACCGGGTCCAGTGAGTAGCTAAGTCGCTCGATGGCGGCCGCGGCGGGCACCGGCTTCGGCACCGCGACCGGGGCGTAGGACTGGTCGAGCGTGATGCCGGACAGGTGTCCGGCGACATCGGCCGTGGCGACCGGAACGGCGCGATCGGCCACTGCGGTAATCACATCGACGGATGGGCGAAGCTGGATGAGTACGCGCATGGCCGACATACTGCCGGTCGCGGCCGGGAAGTTCGCGTCGGGCACGCCAGACGGCCGCTGTCGCTATGCGCTGGCGATCGACCCCGCAGGCAAAGCGCAAGCTCTGGGCAATTTCGCCGGCCGGAGCGTGTCCGGGATCACAGCAGGACCATTGACTTGCCGCCTAGTGTCATGTTGTCGTGGGTGCGTTTCTCGGTCATCTCGAAGCAGATCGGCAGCACCCGGCTGGGTCCTGTCGAGGGCCTGGACCTGGGGTTCTCGTCCATGCAGTGAGTACCACTGCCCCGCCGGGCGGGTCCAGGTAGAACTCGACGGCGTCGGCGGCCTTGTCGGCGAAGGCCGGGTCGCGACAGAGTTTGAACGTGCCCTGGCGATGCGGTTTCAGCCCGGTCTCGCCCCAGAGTTTGGCCACGTAATGCCGCGACACCGTCACGCCCTCGGTGCGGGCGATGAACTTCACCATCTCCCGGCTCGACCACTGCGACAACCGGCCGGCGGGCTGGTCCGCGTCGCCGCCAGAATCCGAGCCCGGATCCGGGCGGGCACCTGCTCACGCCCAGCCCCGCGCTTGCGGTCAAGCAGCCCGGCGATCCTGTCCGCTTCGTAGCGGGCCAGCCATGCATCGACCGTCGGCCGCGACACCCCGGCCAGCGCCGCGATCTCGGTCTTCGTCCGATTCTCTCCGCGTCACAACACGATCCGTGCCCGAGTACCCACCGACGCAGGTATATCCGGGTTTTTCACCAGCCCGCGTAACTCCGCCACTTGATCCGTCGCCAACTCCACTCCGACAGTAAACACCACACCCAATCACCCTGTAAGATAAACAGAACCACGAGACACTGGTTCGTTCTATCTTGGCATCCGACGGTAGGTGGCTGTGCGCCAGGGCGCCGGACGTCGCCGCGGCTGCTGTGTCCGGCTCCCCAGTCGGCATGGACGCTGGTTCCCCATTTGATCTAACTGTACCGTTATTCGGAGGGCGGGGTATTCGTCCTAATGTCGTTCGGTATCAGTCAATCCCGTGTCGGGGGAGCGTGCATAGATGAATAGCGCCTTAAAGGTCTTCAAACAGTTGCGCAGCAACGTTGTACGCCTGCACTTCGAGCGTGCTTGATCGGCACGACGGCCGAGTCTGTGGGATGTCCTGCTGATCAGGCTATTTGACGTCCGGTCTCTTCTGTTTGCTGCGTCGGTGGCTGCCCGGTGTGTCGAATCGGCATGGACTGCATGTTTATTTCGAGTGCGCCGCAGACTGATCGGTACGTCGATTCCAACATGCTGGCCCGGTAGTGAATTGGAGAATCAGTTCTGAACGGGAGCTTGAAGTAAGGCACTGAATTCCGCGACTGTGCCGCGAGTCGCGGCACGTGTAGCTCTGGCATCACGAATGCCGTCTGGAATGGATTGATCCTGTTGCTGCTGTTCTGTCGGATTTACGCTGCCCGTCTATGGGCTCGGGGATTGTGGAGTGTGATGAATCTTCGCCGTCAGGGCAACGCCTCGGTGCGTTGGTTCCCTGCTAATTGGTATCGCTCGAGCGCGGTGGCGCTGTCAGTTCTGCTGGTCGCGACGTTGGCGCAGATAATGGTGTCGCCGCCGGGTACGGCGGCTCCGTTGACGCCGCGGGCTGTGCCGTTGTTGGCCTCGGGGGACAGCCCGTCCTCGAAGCTCGAGCTCGAGCCGGATACCCCTCTGCTCGATGCCGATTTCGTGCCGTTGGCGCGCGCTGGGACGGTCGACAGTCCTGGTGTGGGTCCGAGGCAGCGGGCACAGGAGGGCCCGAAGACGGTGCTGGTCGCTCCCGCCGATGACGCCATTCTGGCTTCCGAGACACCCATGTTGAAGGTCGCCGTGACCGGTGCTGCGGAGGGCACGAAGTATTGCTTCAAGGTCTCGACCGGTTTCGACGGCCGTACGGGCAGTGTGGCGCAGTCGGGGTGTCTGCCGGATCCGCAGTGGACGGTGCCTCGAAATGTGGTGGCGAACGGCGGCCGGTACACCTGGACCGTCGAGACCGTAGCCAAGGATGCGCAGATACCGACACCGGCGGATTGGGTCGGTCATTTCACCATCGATCAGCGCACGGGTGATCCGGGTCCGACCCCGACCGATTCGCTGGGGCCGGTGACGGTGAACCTGTTCAACGGCAATGTCCGTTTCGATGCCCCGGGACCGATTTTCTCGGCGTTGGGTGGGCACGCGGGGGTGACGTTCGCCTACAACTCCCGCCAAAGTGCGCCCGGGGGTGTGCGGGCGTCCTATTTCAACGATCCCGCCCACAACGGGGTCCCCGGTGACGTTCCGGTGCTGGTGCGCACCGAATCTCAGGTGGATCTGCATTGGGGCAACAAGTGGAATGACGAGACCAACCGGGACCCGCTGCCGCCCGGGCTGGTCGATGACTGGTACGTGATCCGGTGGGAGGGCTACTTCCAGGCCCCGGTCGCCGGCGACTATCGCTTCGCCGGAGCGCACACCCCTGGAGCGAAGATCTGGGTCGGCGATCGACTGGTCTACAACAACCCTGAGGCCGGGGGCATCTTCCATGACAAATTTACCGAGGCTGGTCCGAAACGTGACGACGAGGTGACGTTGGCCGCTGGTCAGCGGGTGCCGATCAAGGTCGAGCTGTATCACCATTCCGCTGACCCACCGGCGATGGTGTTGTGGGTCAAGAGCACTCAGGGCGCGCCGAGTCTGCGCATACATAATCTGGTGCCGCGGATCGTGCCGTCACAGTGGCTGTATCCCGCTGATCCGGCGCCGTTGCCTGCGGGCTGGACGTTGGCGATGCCGGCCAGTGCCTACAGCCACGCCGCGATGCTCGATGGTGCGGTGGTGCTCACCGACGGTGCGGGCGGCAAACACAGCTGGGCCAAGACTGCCGGTGGTTATCGCGCACCGCCGGGCCGCGATGGTGTGGTGGCCTTCGATACCAAGGGCCGACTGTCGGTTTCGGAGAACGGTGTGGTGTCGCTGTTTCATGCCGACGGCACCCTCGCCGAAGTCTCGACCGTGCTCGACAGCAAGAGACCCGCGTCGTTGCAGTACCGCTACAACGGGTCCCCGTCACGGCTGACCGAGATCGTCGATCCGGTATCGGGCCGCTCGCACAAGCTGTACTACAACACGGACGGCAGTAACGCCTGCTACGGCGGGGCGTCGCTACCGCCGGGCGCCAATTCCGCTCCCTTACAGCAGTTGTGCCGCATCACCTATTGGGATGGCACCGAAACACGGTTGTGGTATCTGCTGAACGTGCTGGCTCGGATCGAGAACCCGGGCGCGGCCATCCAGGACTTCAGCTACCTCAACCTGGCCGACGTTCAGCAGGAATATCGCGAGACCAGCAGCGAAATCAAACGCCAGGAACTGCTCGCCAGTATCGGGCCATTGAGCTTTGTCCGCGGCAACCTGGGCCACGACTGGGCTTCGATCCAACAGTTCCCCTCCCAGGCGCTCGTACACACGGCAATCCAGTACAAAAAGTTCGTCGAAGAACCCGGGGTGCCCGAGCGCCTGCGCGCCGTCGCTGTCACCGGACCGTCCCCCGATGGCGGCAACCTGGGAAAGCGGCCCACCCACTACTACGGCTACGACCTACGCAACCGGAAATCGATCGTCAACATCGACGGGACCGGCGGACTCAACTCGCCACCGGACCGCACCGTCACCTGGGACGATGCCGGACGCTTGCTCGCCTCGACCGACGCCGTCGGGGACACCGTCCGCGCCGAATGGAACGCCAAAGACAAGCAGACAGCCTCGGTCGATACGACCGGTCGGCGTTCGACGGTGATCTACGATCATGCCGATCGCCCGTCTAGCGAGTACGGTCCGGCCCCCGAGCATTGCTTCAACGGGCAATTGCCCAAACCAGAGTGCGCTCGAACCATGCCGCACGTCAGCAAGAGCTATGACGAGAATCTGGTCGGGTTGGAGTCCGCGTTCTACGACAACCCGTTCACCGCGGGTGTCCCGAAGGAGTGGGGCACCGGTGTCGGCAGCCCTGACGGCACCCTGAAACGCAACTGGGGATCGGCCCCGCCGATCGCGAACAAGGACGGCTGGTCGGGCCGATTCATGGGCGAGGTCAAATTCCCCGCGACCGGTGAGTACAAGCTCGGATTCACCGTCGTCGACGGAGCCCGATTGTGGATCGACGACGTGCTGATCGTGGACAGCTGGACCGACAAACGCAGCACCGCAGTCGCGCGCACCTACACGAACAAGACCGCCGACAGCTGGCATCGGATCCGCGTCGACTATTACAACCGCGGCGGCAAAACCGGAGCACTCGACTTCACCTGGACACCACCAGGTTCCGGTAGCGCAGTGACCGTGCCGGGCCAGAACCTCCAGCCCCGTTACGGGTTGGAGACAAGCAACATCAGCCATAACGGTTCAGAACGCGCACCCTCGAAGAAGATATCGACCGACTTTTCAGACCCGAAAAACGGGATCGACCCGGTGTTCGGTCTGGCCGTTTCCACCACCGGCGACCCGGGCGGAGTCAACCTGACGGGCCGCAAGTTGTTCGAGAAGCCCGGTCAGGGGTTCCTGCGGGAACTCGCCGCTAACCTGCCGGCTGGCGACCTCGCCAACCCCGACAAGCGTGGCACTTCGGTCTACTACGGCGACAACGAATCCCGCGCTAATCCGTGTGACGCCAAATCCGCAGCCGTCTATCAGGGCGGCCAGCTGAAAACAGCCACTGGAGCCAAAAACTCAGATGGAGCGGCGAATGTCATCGAGACGGTCTACGACGCTCGTGGCTTGATGGTTGCCACTCGTACCAACAACGAGCCCTGGTCGTGCGTCAGTTATGACGCCCGCGGACGCATTGTCAAGAAGTCGTTCCCGGCGATGGGGGACCAACCGGCACGGACCGTCACATATGACCATGCTGTCGGCGGCAACCCGCTCAAGCTGAAGGTCAGCGACAACAGCGGATCGACCACCACCATGATCGACCTACTCGGCCAGACCGTGGCCTACACCGACGCAAGCGGGGTCACCACCACCACCTACGACGGTGCAGGTCGCAAGATCAGTGAAACCACCGCAGTCAAGACGGCTACCTCCACCCTGAACTACCACTGGGACGACGCGTCGCGGCTGACCGGCCTAGACCTCGACGGGGCCCGGGTCGCAACCCCGGGCTACAACGCGGGAATCCTGGACAGGGTCGTCTACGGCAACCGATCCAACCTCGCGATCACCCACAACGACGCCGGCTCAACGACAGGCCTGTCATGGAAGGTATCGGGCTCCACCCTCGCCAGCACGGTCACCCGATTGCGTGACCAACGCATCATCGACGAAAAGGTCACTGACACAGCCAATCCCGGCAAACCGTACGACTACAGCTACACCTACGACGGTGTGGGACGCCTGGTCGCGGCCAACGTGCCGTTCCATCAGTTGACCTTCCGTTTCGATGGCGATAACGGCTGTGGGCCGAACAAGAAGGCGGGATTGAACACCAACCGCACCTCCTTCACCGACAGCTTCAACGGCGCCCCCGCAGTCACCACCAACTACTGCTACGACGACGCCGACCGCCTCCTGTCCACCACAGGCGCCACTGACCTGTCGTTCACCTACGACAGCTATGGCAACGCAACCATGGTCGGCACTGACACCCTTGGTTACGATTCCACTCTTCGGCACGTATCCACCAGTACAGCCGCTGGCCGCAAGGTCACCTACACGCGCGGGGTCGACGACCGCATCGTGGCGCGGACGGTCAAAGACGGTAGCAACCCCGCACAAGTCACCCGTTACGGTTTCACTTCCGACGAAGGTGGCCCCGATCTCATTCTCGACAGCTCAAGCAACCTTCGCCAACGAGTACTGAAACTGCCTGGTGGGGCGGTATTTACCAAGAACTACAGCCAGGACAAGGCAACCAACTGGTCCTATCCCAACATCCACGGCGACATCCTGTTCACCACAGATGGAGCCGCCGTCCGTACCGGCGCCATCCGCTTATATGACCCATACGGTCGAAACATCGACCCGGCCACCGGCGCCTTCGGCGACATCCCGGAACCAGCCACTGCCGAGGGCGGCATGGACTTCGGGTGGCTCGGCCAAAACACAGTCCCGGTCGAGCACGTCGCCAGCCAGCAAGCACTGGAAATGGGCGCACGCACCTACTTGCCCATCCTTGGTCGATTCCTTCAGGTAGACCCAGTCCTTGGAGGATCCGCGAACAGCTATGACTACGTCAACGCCGACCCCATCAACACCTTCGACCTCACGGGCACGACGGCCCAACAAGATATCGAGCGTGCCATACAGGATGTGGTGTCCGCGGTCGCTGAAATCGGAGCGATGATCGGCGAAATATTCGGTACTCAACCATCTGGCAGCGAGCGAGGTGACGAGATCGGTTCGTCACGGTGGGAATTCGGCGACGGCAGCTACTATGAGAGAGTTTTGATCTTCGAACATCTGCACCTGGAGTCCGGGATTGTTAGCAAACTGGAGGGCGGGGGGCTGTTAAGTATGTCAGTACTTGGCCTTTTGGCTGCGGTCAATCCGGCGGCGGCGATACCGACGGGGATAGCCGCTGCACTAGTCGGGATTCAGGTTGGCGCGATTGTACTGGGCAAAAACAAGGACGGTTCCTCGGATATATATAGACCCCCCGGTTGGCCTCTGTGGACTCCAGGGCCCCAGCGTTGAAGCTGCAGTGAGAGTGCTAGGGCGTCCGGTGAAGAGGTCGTCCCCCAAGCAGTGCGCCCGCATGCCGCGACCCGTTCATTCCGCATCGGTGCGTGCGGGCACTCGAAGGATCACTGGACGCCGAGCGTCATAGGCCACCGGCAGTGCCCGCTCATGACCCCCACGGCACTACGCGAATTGGGTGTGAGGGTCTTTGATAACGGCGTCATCAGGGGTGCTCGCACCGTGCCGTTGGCGTCGCCAGATTCCGGAAGTAGTGCTAGTCTTATTGGCACCATGTTGTGGCGTATTGATCAGTCTTCCAGGGTGTCGCTGCAAGACCAGATCGCGGCTTGCGTCCGGCGTGCGGTCACCGCCGGGGAGTTGGTGGTCAACGAACAGCTCCCGCCCGCAACGGAATTGGCGCACGCGTTGGCTGTCGATCGTAATACGGTACTGGCGGCGTATCGGCGGCTGCGGGAGGAGGGGGTCGTGGATTTCCGACGTGGGCGTGGCGTTCGGGTCACCGCGACTGCCCCCACCTCGGCGCCGGTGGAGCAGGCCGTTCACCAGTTGATCGAGTCCGCGCGCGTGAATGGTTACAGCAAGGCCGAGGTGCTCGGCTTGATCGAGGAGTTGATGTGATGCCCGCTGCGATGGTCTACACCTGCCGCGTCACCAATTGGCCGATGTTGTGGATCTATGTCATAGGTTTCGTTTCCGCGATCTTCGTCAGTTCGGTGTTACATTCTGCGGTACTGAGGGTTCTTTTCACCGCGCTCTGGATCATCGTGTTAGTGAGGGTGATAATCGGGACCAGCCAGCGTGTCAGCGTGGGGCCCGGTGGCCTGACGGTGATTTTAAGTGCCTTTGGCTTTCCTCGCGTTTCCGTTGCCCGAGCGAGCATCGCCCGCGCCGAGATCATCGATGTGCCGGTCACGTTTTGGAGTCGCTTGGGTGTGTACTGGACGCGTAAACGCGGTTGGTTCCTGACCCCGACTTGGGGCCCTGCGTTGCGTTTGACCTTGACCAGCGGTCGAATGGTCACTGTCTCGATGCCGGAACCCGCGGCCGCGCTGGCGGCGATGGGCATCACAGCGTGAGCGGGGTCGGGGTTGGTGGCGCAGGCCGGGACGCTGCTGTTGGTGCGGACCGCGGAGAAGATCGGCCTGGTCAAGGCTTGTCGGAAGCGTTGGCGCCGTGGCGCAAGCCCATGGCGTCGCATAATCCGGGCAAGATCGTGCTGGATTTGGCGATCGCGGTCGCGGCCGGAGCCGACTGCGCGGCGGATGTGTCGCTGTTGCGTACTCAGCTGGGGATGTTCGGTGATGTTCGGTCAGGTCGCCTCCGATCCAACCGTGTCACGACTGATCACGACGCGGGCCGCCGATGCGCCGAAAGCGTTGTCCGCCATAGCCAAAGCTCGCGGCCAGGCGCGGGCTGCGGTATGGAAACCCGCCGGAGCCCACGACCCCCGATCACGGGATCGACGCCGAGAATCCGTTGATCATCGATCTGGACGCCACCCTGCTCGACGCCCATTCCGAGAAGGAGAACGCCACCCGACCTGGAAAAAGGACTTGGTTCCATCCGTTGTGCGCGTTCATCGACCACGGACCCGATGGCACCGGTGAGCCCGCCGCGATCCTGCTGCGCCCCGGCATTCCGGCTCCAACACCGCCGCCGACCACAAAACCGTTCTCGCCCAAGCACTCACCCAGCTGCCGTGGCAGCCATCGTGGCGCGTTGGCCGTCAAGTGCTGGTGCGCACCGACCCCGGTGGCGGCAGCCACGAATTCGTGGACTACTGCCACAAAGGGCGGTGCAGTACTCACACGGGTTCGCCCTCACCGACACCCTCGTCGAAGCAGTCGACAAGGTACCGAAGAAGGTGCGGACCCCGGCCTACGACGCCGACGGGCACGTGCACGAGGACGCCTGGTTCGCCGAGATCACCGGTCTGGTCGATCTTTTCGGCTGGCCCGCCGAGATGCGACTATCGTGCGCAAGGAACGCCCACACCCCGGCGCGCAGCTGCGATTCACCGACGTCGACGGGCTGCGGTTGACCGCCTTCGTCACCAATACCCGCCGCGGCCAACCCCCGGATCGGAACTGCGCCACCGCCGCCGCGCCCGCCGCGAGGACCGCATCCGCGCCGGCAAGGACACCGTGATGTGGAACCTGCCGTTCAAATCCTTTGAGATTCGTTTCCATCGCCAACGCACCCCGGCCGCGTGGCCGGGGTGCGGATGCGGGATCAGTCGGCCGCGACCTCGCTGCGGTCGCCGCTCCACAGGGTGTGGAACTTGCCCGGCATGTCGATGCGCTCGTAGGTGTGCGCGCCGAAGTAGTCCCGCTGTGCCTGGGTGAGCGCGGCGGGCAGACGCTTGGCGCGCAGGCCGTCGTAGTAGGCGAGCGAGGAGGCGAAGGCGGGCACGGGGATGCCGAGCCGCACCGCGGTGGCCACCACCCGCCGCCAGCTGTCGATGGCGTTCTCGATGGCCGACTGGAAGAACGGATCGAGGATCAGGCTGGGCAGCTGGGGGTTGGTGTCGTAGGCGTCCTTGATGCGGTTGAGGAAGCGGGCGCGGATGATGCAGCCGCCGCGCCAGATGGTCGCGAGATCGCCCGGCTTCAGGTTCCAGTCGTATTCGACACTGGCGGCGGCGATCTGGTCGAAGCCCTGGGCGTAGGCCACCACTTTGGAGGCGTAGAGCGCGCTTTCGATGTCGGCGGTGAACTGCTCGACGTCGGTGGGCTTGGCGGCCAGCTGCCCGGCGGCGAGACCACCCGCGGCCGCGCGCTGTGCGGCGGCGCCGGAGAGGGCGCGCGCGAAGACCGCCTCGGCGATGCCGGTCACCGGCACCCCGAGATCCAGCGCCGCCTTGACGGTCCAGCGGCCGGTGCCCTTCTGCTCGGCGGCGTCGAGGATGACGTCGACGAGCGGGGTGCCGGTCTTGGCGTCGGTCTGGTTCAGCACCTCGGCGGTGATCTCGACCAGGTAGCTTTCCAGCTCGCCCTGGTTCCAGCCGGTGAAGACGTCGGCGATCTGCTCGGCGCCCAAGCCGAGCGCGTCGCGCAGCAGGTGGTAGGCCTCGCCGATGAGCTGCATGTCGGCGTACTCGATGCCGTTGTGCACCATCTTCACGAAGTGACCAGAGCCGTCCGGCCCGATGTGGGTGCAGCAGGGCGTCCCGTCCACCTGGGCGGCGATCGACTCCAGCAGCGGACCGAGCGTTTCGTAGGACTCCTTCGGCCCGCCCGGCATGATGGCGGGGCCGTTCAGCGCGCCCTCTTCGCCGCCGGAGATGCCGGCGCCGACGAAGTGCAGGCCGCGCTCACGCAGCGCCTTCTCCCGGCGGATGGTGTCGGTGAACAGCGCGTTGCCGCCGTCGATGATGATGTCGCCCTCGTCCATCGCGGCGGCGAGCTCCTCGATCACCGCGTCGGTGGGTGCGCCTGCCTTGACCATGATCAGCACGCGGCGCGGCCGCTGCAGCGCGCCGACGAACTCCTCGATCGTCTCGGTGCGCACGAAATCGCCCTCGGCACCGTGCGCCGCGAGCAACGCGTCGGTCTTGGCGATGCTGCGGTTGTGCAGTGCCACGGTGTGTCCGTGACGGGCGAAGTTGCGCGCGATATTGCTTCCCATCACCGCGAGGCCGGTGACCCCGATGTGGGCGCGTGCGTTCGATCCCGCCGATGACGTCATGCTGCTTGGCCTTTCACTCGGCGCGGACCCGGCCGCGCTCAACCGACTGTCGGCACCTGCGCGCCTAGTTCGCTCGATGCGGTGGGCGCACCGTAACCGCAGGTCGGTGGGCCCGGTGGTGCCGCATGTGCCACAAGAGAAACCTGCCGACCAACCTACATGGGCGGGGTGAGCGGCACGGCGCTCGGCCTGGATCGCATCGGTGCTCGGGCCGGTTCATCGGTGTGCTGCGCGGCGGGCGGCCCCGATGCGGTGCCGGAATAACATAGGATCATCCGATGCCGCTCCGTCGCTGGGTCGTCGCCTGCATCGTGTTCGCCCTCGCCGCGTCGCTCGCCGGATGCGCGGGCTCGGACGAGGCGAAGCCGGTCAAGGTCGGGGTGCTGGTGATCACCATGTTCGACCCGGAGACCGAGCCGTGGTTGCAACGCGAAACGTTGCCGGTCACCGTGGACCTGCCCACCGCGTACAAGCCGGTGCGCTGCAACGACACCGGCCTCTGCGTCGCGCAGACCGGGCAGGGCAAGACCAATGCCGCATCGACCATGATGGCGCTGCTGGACAGCCCGAAGCTCGATTTCCGCGATGCCTACTTCCTCACCGTCGGCACCGCGGGCGCGCCGCCGGACCAGGGCACGCTCGGCGGCGCCGCCTGGGCACGCTGGGTGGTGGACTTCGATCTCGGTAACCACCTCGTGCCCGCGGAGGCGCCGGATCTGCCGTACGGCTACCGGCCCGTCGAGAACTACGACACCGCCGCCTACCACTTGAACGAGTCGCTGGTGGAGACCGCGTTCCGGTTGACCGAACACGCCGCGCTCGCCGACAGCCCCGAGGCCGCCGCCGAGCGCGCGCAATTCCCGGGGCAGGAAGGGCGTACGCCCGCGGTCGCCATGTGCGACACCATGACCGGTGACGACTGGTACTCCGGCAAACAGCTCTCCGACACCGCGCGCCACATCATGGGCGTGCGCACCGAGGGCCGCGGCGTCTACTGCACGACGCAGATGGAGGACAACGCCACCGCCGCGGTGCTGCGGCGGCACGGCAAGCTGGATCGGTATCTGTCGTTGCGCACCGTCAGCAACTTCGATCAGCCCTATCCGGGGCAGAGCGTCCTCGACCACATCGAGCAGCAGTCCGCCGGGTTCCGGCTGGCGCTGGACAACGGCTACACGCTCGGCCGTCTTGTGGTCGACCACCTGTTGCAGGACGCCCGCTAGCGCCCGCTACGGCCGATCTGAAACGCTGGTGTTGCTCCGAATATTAAGTTAGGCTAACCTCAGACTTTGCGCCGGAGGTGGTGCACGTCGGCCCGATCGGCCGATGGATCTCCATGGAACGCAAGGGATGTCGCAACAATGACGAATATCGGCGCGCTCGCATGAACCGGGCGGCTCATCTCGAACGGATCGCCGAGGTGCTCGACGGCGAGGCGGGCGGCGCCAAGGTGCCGTACCCGATCGGACTGCGCGAAGTGGCCGTGCTCGACGCCAGGATGGTCGGGTCCGGGCTGCGGCGATTGACCTTCGGCGGCCCCGAGCTGGCCGGTTTCGAAAGTCATGCCCCGACCGAACACGTCCGGCTGATCTACCCCGATCCCGACGGCACGCTGCGCCTGCCCGAGCAGGTCGATCTGGCCCTGAAATGGCCGCGCCCGCTGCCGATTTCACGCGAGTACACGGTGCGGCGCTACGACGCGACGGCCGGTGAGCTCGATATCGACTTCGCGCTGCATCCCGGTGGTCACGCGGCCGAGTGGGCCGCGGCGGCGACGCCGGGGACGCGGGTGTACATCGCGGGTCCGCCCGGCGGACTGGTGGTGCCGTTCACCTACGACCGGTACCTGATGGCGGGGGACATCACCGCGCTGCCCGCGATCGCCCGCTGGCTGGAGGCGCTGCCCGCCGACGCGGCGGGCTGGGCCTTCATCGAGGTGACCGACGAGTCGGAGCAGATCGAGCTGAGCGCGCCCGCCGGTGTCGAGGTGCACTGGTTGTACCGGGGCGATGTCGCGCCGGGGTGTTCGGACCTGCTCGAGCGCGCGGTCCGCGCGGTGGCCCTGCCCGAGGGCGAACGGATCTACGCCTGGATCGCCGCCGAGGCGGGCGTGGTGCGCCCGCTGCGTCGCTGGGTACGAGAAGTGTTGCGCGCCAAGCCCGGTGATTCCGATGTCACGGCCTACTGGAAGCGCGGGCACGCGGACTTCGACGAGGACCACGAGGCCGACGCCGGATAACGGCGGTCGTCGGTTTCGGCTTTACCCGCCTGCCGCCGAGTCTCGTATGCGGCAGGCGTTGAACGTGTGTGGCTAGAGATTGAGGATGGGTTGTGACGGATCTCCCGGCGGTGGACGGGCACGCTGAACTTGCTTTGACCGGAGCGCAACTCGGGATCTGGAACGCCCAACGCCTCGATCCCGACACGCTCGGCTATCTGGTCGGCGAGGTGCTCGAGATCGCCGGACCGGAGCCCATCGATCTCGATCTGCTTGACACCGCGATCCGCCGCACCGTCGCCGAATCCGACACCATGCGTTTGCGTTTCAGCGAGGGACCGGACGGGCCGCGGCAACGGATCACCAATGCCCCCGCGCAGCTGCGCCCTGTCGTCGACCTGCGCGGGGAGGCGGACCCGACGGCCGCCGCGCATCTGGCGGTCGAGGCGGAGCGGGTGCGGGCCGCGCGGGCGTGCCGGGGGATGGTCGACCGGCAACTGTTCAACTACACCCTGTTGCGCCTGTCGGACACCGAGGTGTGGTGTATCCAGCTGTACCACCACCTGATCATCGACGGCTACAGTGCGGCGCTGGTGTCGCGCCGGGTCGCCGCGCACTACACCGCGCTGGTGCGCGGTACCACCGTCGCGCCGGTGCGCTGGGGCGCGATGGCGACGCTGGTCGCCGAGGACGCCGCGTATCTGGCGGGCCCCGAGTTCGAAAAGGACCGCGCGTACTGGCGCGATCTGCTCACCCCGCTGCCGTCGCTGGACGGGCGGGGCGGCCGGCCGGACGGTCCCGCGGAGCTGACGCATCAGGCGCGCGCCGTGCTGGACGCCGATGCCATGGCCGCGATCGGTGCGGTGGCCGAGGCGACCGGCACCACCTGGGCGGACGTATTGGTCGGCTGCTACGCGGGATTCGTGCACCGGCTGCTCGGCGAGACCGACGTGGTGATCGCGCTTCCGGTGATGGCCCGGGTCGGGCGCACCGCCCTGACCACCCCGTCCATGGCGGTCAACGTGCTGCCGCTGCGGCTGGCCGTGTCCGGCCACGACCGCATCGGCGCGTTGAGCAGGCGGGTCGCCGAGGCCCTGCGCGGGCTGCGCGCCCATCAGCGCTACCGCGGCGAGAACCTGGCGCGCGAGTTCGGCGCCGCGCAGACCGGCGCGCTGCTGCACGGCATCGGCATCAACCTCAAGGCGTTCGACGTCGCCCTCGACTTCGCCGGTGCCGTCGGCACTTTGCGGAATGTGGCCGGTGGCCCGCCCGAGGACCTGGGGCTCACCGTGACGCCGCTGTCGGGCGGGCGGATCCAGCTCGGCTTCGAGGTCGACGCGCGCTCGCTCGACGCGGACACGGTGCGGCGGCGGATGGCCGGGCTGGTCCGGATGATCGACGGGCTCACCGACGGGCAAGATCGCGCGGTCGGGCGCGTCACGCCCTACCCGGCCGCGGCGCGGATACTCGCCGAGCGGGCGGGCGCGGCGCTGCCCGGTACACCGGAAGACCTGTCCACGGCATTCGATCGCATGCTCGCGGCGCACCCGGAGCGCACCGTCCTGGTCGGCGGCGAAACCCGGCTCAGCGCGGCGGAACTCGGTAGACAGGTACATCGGCTGGCTCGCTACCTGCGGGGCAGGGGCGTCGGTCCGGACGACATCGTCGGTCTCGCGCTGCCGCGAACCACCGAGATCGTGGTGGCGATGCTCGCCGTGCAGCAGGCGGGCGCAGCACACCTGGTGCTTGATCCCGAGCATCCGATCGAACGGCTGCGCGATATCGTCGACGACGCCCGCCCGGCGCAGGTACTCGCGGCCGACGCCCTGGCCGAGGTGCTCGCAGGCGACGGCCGCCCGACCCCGATCCGGTTGTCGGACCGCGCCATTCGAGATCTGATCGAGAGCGAAGCGGACGGACCGCTTGCCGCGGCGGAACTGGCGGCGCCGCGCGATCCCGAGCATCTGGCCTATGTGGTCTACACCTCCGGCTCCACCGGGCGGCCCAAGGGCGTCCTGGTCCGCTCCGGCGGCGCGGCGCATCTGCTGCACCACCACCGCTCGACCATCTACGCCGAGGCGGCGGATCAGGTGGGCGGCAGGCAATTACACACCGCCCACACCGCCTCCTTCGCCTTCGACGCCGCGCTCGATCAGCTGCTGTGGCTGCTGTGCGGGCATCGCGTACACCTCTACGACACCGAGGTGCAGCGCGACGCCGCGGCACAGGTGGCCGCGTTCGCCGCCGACCGGATCGACGTGGTCGACACCACGCCGTCGATGGCCGCGGCGCTGATCGACAACGGCATGCTCGGTGTGCGACATCGCCCGCAGCTGTTGCTCTTCGGCGGCGAGGCGGCCTCGCCCGCGCTCTGGGAGACCATCGTCGCCTCCGGGGTGTTCGCGCGAAACATGTACGGCCCCACCGAGGCCACCGTCGACGCGCTGAGCACGCCGGTGACCGGGTCGATCCCGCACCTGGGCGGCCCGCTGGCCGGCACACGCGCCTACCTGCTCGACAGCGCCCTCCAGCCGGTCCCTGACGGCGAGATCGGCGAGTTGTACCTTGCCGGACCGCAATTGGCGCGTGGCTACCTCGGCCGTCAGTTGGTGACGGCGGAGCGGTTCGTCGCCGATCCGTTCGGCGCGCCCGGCGAGCGGATGTATCGCAGCGGCGACCGCGCCAGGTGGCGGGCCGGCCACGGCTACGAATTCCTGGGCCGAGGCGACAATCAGGTGAAGATCCGCGGTCACCGGGTCGAGCTGGGCGAGGTCGAGGCGATTCTCGCCACGGTGCCCGGTGTGGCCGCCGCGGCGGCGGTGATCCGCAGCACCGCGGGTTCGGCACAGCTGATCGGCTATCTGGTGCCCGCGTCCGGGCAGCGGCTCGACGGCGTCGACGAGATCCGCCATCGGCTCGCGAAAACCGTTCCCGACCATCTGGTTCCCGCCGTGCTCGTGGTGCTCGAGGCCCTGCCGACCACGGTGAACGGCAAGCTGGATCGCGCGGCCCTGCCCGCGCCGCAACTGGTTTCGAGTGGGCGTACCCCGCGCACCGACCGGGAGCGGGCAGTGTGCGCCGTGGTCGCCGAGGTGCTCGGCAGGCCCGCGGTGAGTATCGACGACGAATTCTTCGGGCTCGGCGGCGACAGCATCACCGCGATCAGTGTCAGCAGCAGGCTGCGCGCGCACGGCCTGCTCGTCCAGCCGAAAGCGATACTGGCCCAGGGCGATCTGGGCACCATCGCCGCGACCGCCGACCGTCTCGTCGACACCGAGCACACGGTGGCCGAGGACGAGCCCGTCGGCGTCGTCCCGCTGCCGCCGATCGTGCGCGCGCTACTCGCCGCGAACCAGGACGAGGCGGCGATCGCCGGGTACGCCCAGTGGACCGTGCTCGGGCTGCACGAGAACGTGGAACTCGAGCACCTGCGCACCGGACTACAGGTAATACTCGATCGGCACGACGCGCTGCGCGCGGTGCTCGACCAGCGGGCGACCCCGCCGACGCTCACCATCGGCGTCCCCGGATCGGTCCGGGCCGCGGACCTGCTGACCGAGCTGGTCGTCGAGGACGCCGCCCGGATCCCCGCCCTGGCACAGGATCTCGCGGATCGGCTGAGCCCGCGTGCGGGCCGGTGCTTGGCCCTCGCCCTGGCCAGGACCCCGGCGGGCGCACCGGATCGACTGCTCGTGGTGGCCAATCACCTTGTGGTCGACGGGGTTTCCTGGCGCGTGCTGCTACCCGAACTCCATGCGGCATGCCGGGCGGCGCGCGACGGTCAGCCTGCTCACCTGGTGTCGAAGGGCAGCTCGTGGCGCCGTCATGCCACGATGCTCGCCGCAGCCGGTGCCGAAGGCAGCTACGCGGCGCAGGCCGAACACTGGCGCTCGGCGCTCGGCCAGGCGACCGAGCCGCTGGGTGCTCGGGCACTCGACCCGGCCCGCGATCACGCGCGAAGCGCGGTGCGCACCAGGACATTCGCGTCCGCGACGCTCACCGAGGCAGTGCTCACCACCCTGCCCGCGGCGTATCGGGCCGGCGCCGACGACGTGCTGCTCGCCGCCCTGCTCCTCGCGGTGAACTCGTGGCGGTACAGCCGCGGCGAGGCGTTGGAGGCGGGCAGGCCGATCACGGTCGAGGGACACGGGCGGGACGCGCTGGCGGCGGATACCGACTTCGCGGGCACCGTGGGCTGGTTCACCAGCGAATACCCGGTCTGGGCTCCGGCCGAGGGCATCGACACCGCGGCCGGGCTAACCGAGGCGCTCGCCGGTGGCGCCGCGGCGGGCCGGTTGCTGCGTGCGGTGAAGGAGGCCAAGCGCGCTGTTCCCGACGGCGGTGTCGGCTACGGCGTGCTGCGGCACCTGGATCCGACGTCCGCACCCGATCTCGCGGCCCGGCCCGCTCCGGAGCTGCTGCTCAACTATCTCGGCCGGTTCGCCGCGTCGGCGGGCGGCGATTGGCAACTGCCGCACGAGGATCCGTTCGCGGTGTGCGAGCCCGCGAGTAAAGCCCTTTCGGAGGTGCTCGCGCTCAACGCCTTCGTGCACGAGCAGGGCGCGCCCCGGCTCGCCGTGGAATGGACGGCGGCGGGCGAGGTGCTCGACGCCGCCACCGTGACCGCGCTGCAGCACCATTGGGAACTCGCCCTGGAGGCGTTCGCCGCGCACGCGGTGCTGTTCGAGGGCGGGCTGACGCCATCGGACTGTCCCGAGGTCTCGGCCACGCAGGACGGGATCGACGAGCTGGAGGCCGTGCACGGTCCGCTGGCCGCGCTGCTGCCGCTCTCGCCGCTGCAAGAGGGCCTGCTGTTCCACGCGATTCGCGACGGCGCCGCCGACGTGTACACCTTGACCGCGCGGATCGACCTCACCGGCCCGCTCGACGAAACCCGGCTGGCGAGCGCCTTCGACGCCGTGCTCGCCCGGCATCCCAACCTGGGCGCCGCGTTCCACTACACCGCGCTGGACCGGCCGGTGCAGGCCATTCCCCGGACGCCGCGGCTGCCGTGGCGCTACGCCGACCTGTCGGCGCTGCCCGTGCGCGCCGCGGTTGCCGCGGCCGACCGGCTCGAAACCGAGGCCGCCGCACATCATTTCGTGGTCGACCGGTCACCGCTGTTGCGCGCCTTGCTGATTCATCTGCCGGACGCGCGACACCGGCTGGTGCTCAACGCGCACCACCTGCTCACCGACGGCTGGTCGACGCCGATCGTGCTGCGCGAGCTGCTCGCGCTCTATCACGGCGCCGAACTGCCCACGCCCGCCGCGTACCGCGACTACCTGGCGTGGATCGCCCAGCAGGACCGGGACGCGGTGCGCGCCGCGTGGGCCGACCGGCTGGCCGGGCTGGCCGCGCCCAGCCTGATCCCCACGACATCGACCGGCACGCCGGAGTTCCGGCAGGTGCCGGTGCCGCTGTCGGCGGCGCAGTCCGCCGACCTCGTCGCGCTCGGCCGCCGTCGCGGGCTGACGCCGAACACCCTGGTGCAGGGCGCATGGGCGATCGTGCTCGCCGAACTCACCGAGCAGGCCGATGTGGTCTTCGGCGCGACCGTGTCCGGGCGGCCCGCCCAGTTGCCCGGCGTCGAGACGATGGTCGGGCTGTTCACCAACACCATCCCGGTGCGGTGCGCGATCACGCCCGAGCGCGCGCTGCTCGACCTGTTCGCCGCGCTGCAGGAAACGCAGTTCGCCATGCAGGAGTTCGAGCAGGCGAGCCTGGCCGAGATCGAGCGCGCCGCCGGGCTCGGCCAGCTGTTCAACACCCTGGTCGTTTTCGAGAACTTCCCGAATTCCGGTGCGCACCAGCCCGAATCGCACGAGCTGCGGGTCGCGGGCTTCCACAACCACGGGCTCACGCACTACCCGGTCACGCTGCTCGCGCCGCCCGGCGACCGGTTGGAGCTGGTGGTCTACCACAACCGGGCCGCTGTCCCGGACGCGACGGTCTGCCGGATCATCGATCGGATCACGCGGGTGCTGCGCGCGGTGGTCGAGGACGAGGACGTCCGCGCCGGCGCGCTGCTCGACATGTCCGGCTGGGTCGCGCCTGCGCCGCGGGCTCGCACGCCGGAGCGGCCGCGGGCGCTCGCCGCTCCCGACACCGCCGACGCGGCGGTGCTCGCGGCGATTCGCGCGGGCGCGGCCGGTGTGCTGGAGCTCGATTCGATCGGCCCCGACGACGACTTCTTCGCGCTGGGCGGGCATTCGCTGACGGCCATGCGGCTGGTGGGCAGGCTGCGCAGGCTCGGTGTGCGGGTCGCGATCACCGACGTGTTCGACGCGCCGACGGCGCGTACTCTCGCCACGCGAGCACAGATCGATCCCCGGCGTTTCGGGCGCGAGGTAGCCGAGCGCGTCGAAGGATCAGCCGAGACCGGCGAAGTGGCAACGGCCCCAGCGGAGTTCATCCCCGCCGTGCTCGACCGCGCGGGTACCGCGGCGCCGTTGTCACCCGCCCAGGAGCGCCTGTGGTTCCTGCACCGGCTGGAGGGCCCGTCCACCACCTATGACGTGCCCGTGGTCGTGCGGCTGCGCGGTGCGCTCGACTACGCCGCCCTCGCCGCCGCCTGGCGCGACGTGCTGGATCGACATCCGGTGCTGCGCACCACCTATCCGCAGGACGCGGCCGGATCGGCCACGCTGCGGCTGCTTTCGGCCGATGCGGCGGCAGGGCTGGATCGGCACGCGGTCGGTGCGGCGGGCCTCGACGCGGCCATCGCGTCCTGCCTCGCGCGGCCGGTGGACATCACCGCCGCCGCGCCGGCGCGGGCCACGCTGCTCGAGGTCGCCCCGGCGGACCACGTCCTGGTCATCGTGGTGCACCACATCGCCTTCGACGCCACCTCGCTGCGTCCGCTGTTCGACGATCTGGACATCGCGTACCAAGCGCGGGTGAAAGGTGAAGCACCGCAACGGGGTCCGGTGCGCGCCGACTACCGCGAGTACGCGGCGCGCGAACGCCGCAGGCAGCAGGAGGATGCCTACGCCGAGCAATTGACGTACTGGCGCGAAACGCTCGCGGGTCTGCCCGCCGAGCTGGAGCTGCCGTTCGATCGGCCGCGCCCGGCGCGGGCCGCCTACCGCGGCCACACGGTGCTCAGGGCACTGCCCGCCGGGCTGCGCGCGGCGATCACCGAGCTGTGCACCGCCTACGGCGTCAGCCCGTTGATGGTGGTGCAGGCGGCGGTGGCCACCACCTGGTCGGCCTTCGGCGCCGGTCGCGACATCCCGCTCGGCAGCACCGTGTCCCATCGCGACAGCGCGCTGGACGACGACGCGGGCGAATATGGCGACACCGTAGGGTATTTCGTCAACACGCTGGTCATCCGTTGCGATCTGACCGGACGTCCGAGCTTCGTGGAGCTGCTCGGGCGGGTGCGGGCCGCCGCGCTGGCCGCACTGGCACACCAGGACGTGCCGTTCGAGCGGGTCGTCGACGCCGTCGCCCCGCCTCGTTCGCTGGCCAGGCACCCGCTCTTCCAGACCATGGTCGCCTACGAACCGGCCACGGCCGCACCGACCCTCGGTGGGCTCGCGGGCGAGCCGGTGCCGCCGGTCACCACCGCCGCGCGCTTCGACGCGGCGGTGTGGCTGGCCGATGCCGCGACGCCGGACACGGCGAACCTGCGCCTGGTGGTCGACGCCGACCTCTTCGATCCGGCCACCGCGGCCGCGCTCGTCGACGGACTGATCGCCGTGCTCGACCGCGTCGTGCGCGAGCCTGCGGCGGGTATCTTCGAAACCGCCCTCGCCGCACCGGATCCGGCGCGTGATCCGGCGCGTCGCGCGACCACGCCGCCCGGTGTCGCGGTGCGCTTCGCCGAGCAGGTGCGCCATGCCCCCGACGCGATCGCCCTGCGCTGTGGCGCGGAGACGGTCACCTATGCCGAACTCGCCAGCCGGGCAGACGATCTCGCCACCCGGCTGCTGGCGGCCGGTGCGGGGCCGGAGCAGGTGGTCGGTGTCGCGCTGGCCCGCTCGACGGATCTGGTCGCCGGTCTGCTCGCCGTGCTGCGCCTCGGCGCCGCCTACCTGCCGCTCGATGTGGACTACCCGGCGGATCGGCTGGCGTACATGCTCGCCGACGCCGCACCGGTGTGCGTGCTGACCAGCTCCGAGCTCGCCGATCGGCTGCCCGCGGGCGGTCCGCCCGCGGTGCTGACCGATGCCGCGGCGCAACCGAACCCACCGGCCCTGCCGCAGCCGCGCCCGGCCGATCAGCGCCTGGCCTACGTCATCCACACCTCCGGCTCGACCGGTAAACCCAAAGGCGTCATGGTCAGCGCGGCCAATCTCGCCGCGTTCGCCGAAACCGTTGGCGGCGAGGGCTGGCTCGGTCGTGGCGACCGGATCGTCGCCGTGACGACGGTCTCGTTCGACATCGCCGTTCTGGAATTGCTGCTGCCGTTGACCGTCGGTGCGACCGTGGTGCTGGCCGACCGGGCCACCGTGCGTGATCCGGACGCGTTGCACGCCTTGATCGCCGACAGCGGCGCGACCGTCGTGCAGGCGACGCCCTCGCTGTGGCGGGTGCTGGTCGAACACGAGGACGCCGCACGGCTCGCCGCCGTGCGCGCGCTGGTCGGCGGTGAAGCGCTGCCCGCGGACCTCGCGGTGGCGCTGGTCGCCAGTTGCCGATCGGTGCGCAACGTGTACGGGCCCACCGAGGCCACCGTGTGGGCGACGGCAAGCGATTTGCGGCCCGGTGATCAGGTCACCATCGGCGCGCCGTGGACCGATGTGCACACCCGGGTGCTGGACGAGCACCTGCGCCCGGTGCCACCTGGTGTCGCGGGCGAGCTGTATCTCGGTGGGGCCCAGGTAGTTCGCGGCTATCTCGGCAAGCCCGGACTGACCGCCGCGCGCTTCGTGCCGGATCCGCAGCGACCGGGCCTGCGGCTGTACCGCACCGGAGACGTGGTCCGGCAGCGGGCCGGACGGCTGGAGTACCTGCGTCGCGGCGACGATCAGGTGAAGGTGCGCGGTTTCCGGATCGAGCTCGGCGATGTCGAGACCGCGTTGCGCGCGGTGCCGGGGGTCGCCAGAGCTGCGGCCACCGTTCGTGCGGACAGCGCGGGCACCGGCAGGCTGTTCGGTTACGTCGTCGCCGCGCCGGGCGGGACGCTCGACCCGGCCGCGGTGCGTGCCGCGGTCGCGGCGCTGCTGCCCGAATACATGGTGCCGCAGGCGATCGCGGTGCTCGACGCATTGCCGCTGACCCTCAACGGCAAGGTGGATCGGGCCGCGCTGCCCGAACCGACACGCGCCGACACCGCGCGCCGCGCGCCGCGCACGGCCGCCGAACAAACGCTGTGCGGGTTGGCCGCCGAGGTGCTGGGCATCGCGATGCCGGGCCCGGACGACGCCTTCTTCGCGCTCGGCGGCGACAGCATCTCCTCGGTGCGGCTGGTCACCGGGGCCCGGCGGCACGGCCTGGTGCTCACCGTCGCGGACGTCTTCGAACACGCGACCCTCGGCGAGCTGGCCGCTGCCGCGACACGCCAGGACACCACAGCACCGTTGGCCGCCACCGCTGACCTCGTCACCGTGGACGCCGAACAGCGCTCCCGACTGGACGCGCTGTGCCCGGCGTGGCAGGAGGTGCTGCCGCTCGGTCCGCTGCAGGAGGGCATGTACTTCCAGTCCGTGGTCGACCGCGCCGCCGGCTCCGACGCGTATCACATGCAGGTGAGCTTCGTGTTCGAGGCCGCCCGGCCGGCGCGCGCCGACCTGCTGCGGGTAGCGCTGGACACGGTGCTGCGCAGGCACGCCAATCTGCGCGCGGGATTCACCAACGCGGGCTTCGCCGCACCCGTGCAGTTCATTCCGGGCACCTGGGAAACCCCTTGCCGGGAAGTGGATCTGAGCGCGGCCGAGGACGCCGCGGCCGCGGTGGCGGCGCTGGCGGACGAGGAGTACCGCACGCCGTTCGATTTCGGCGCGCCTCCGCTGATCCGGGTGGTGCTGGTGCGGTTGCCGGACGGCACCAGCCGCGCCGTCTTCACGCTGCATCACCTGCTGATCGATGGCTGGTCGCTGGCCCTGCTGTTCACCGAACTGTTCACCCTTTACGAGCGGGCCGAAGCAGGCGTCGCCGCCGAACTCGACGCGACGCTCGAGCCCGCCGCGGACTTCCGCGACCAACTGCGCTGGTTGGCCGGCTTGGACCACGGCGCCGCCGAAAAAGCTTGGCGGACATACCTGTCCGAGCTGCGTCAGCCGACCCTGATCGGTACCGGCGCGACGGACCGGTCCCCGCTGCCCGGCCGGACCCGGATCGAACTCGACGCGCGGACCTCCGCCGCGCTGCGTGCGCTGGCCGTTCACGGCCAAGTGACCTTGTCGACGGTGGTGTCCACCGCGTGGGGCTTGACGTTGCGCGCGAGCACCGGGCTCGACGACGTGGTGTTCGGCTCGACCGTGTCCGCGCGCTCGCCCGAGGTGCCCGGCGCGGAACGGATGATCGGCCTGGTGCTCAACACGATTCCGGTGCGCGTGCGGGTGCGCCCGGGGGAGTCGCTGCTGGAACTGCTGCGCCGGATGCTGCGGGAGCAGGGCGGGCTGCTCGCCCATCAGCAGCTCGGCCTCGGCCGCATCCAGCGGGCGGCCGGGTATCCGACGCTGTTCGACACGCTCTACGTCTTCCGCAACCTGCCGCGCGACGAGAGCGGCGCCGCGGATGTCTTTGCCCGCACCGGCGTGGTGGGCCGGGAAGCGGTCGACGGCACGCACTACGCGTTGACGCTGGATGTCGATCCCGGCGTCGGGGCCGATCCGCTGCGGATCACGCTCGAGCACCGGACGGATCTGATCCCGGACGGACTGGCCGAGGACATGCTCGCGCGATTGGTCGCGATCCTCGAACAGCTCGCCGCGCCGGAGACCGCGGCGGGGCGCGGCGTCGTCGCGGATACCGCTGTGCCGGTTGCCGCTTCGCCGGAGTTCACCCCGGAGCGGGTGCACGTGCCGCTGCCCGGCGAGCCCGGCGGCAGCGTCGACGCGCTGCTGCGCGAACGTGCGGCGGCGACCCCGGACGCCTGTGCGCTGGTATGCGGGCCGGTCGCACTGACCGTGCGGGAACTCGACGATCGGGTCGACCGGATGGCGCGGTTGCTCGCGAGCGAGGGTATCGGGGTCTCGGACGTGGTCGCCCTCGCGCTGCCGCGCATCGCCGATCACGTGGTGGCGATCTTCGCGGTCATGCGGACCGGGGCGGCCTATCTGCCACTGGATCTGACGCATCCACCGGCGCGGTTGCGTGAGCTGCTCGCCGACAGCGCCGCGTCTGGTTTGATCAGCACCGGTGTCCATCGGGAAAGCGTGATCGTGGGCGACGGCGGGCCGCGGGTGCAACTGCTGATCGATCGGCCCGAGGTGGCGAGCGTGCTCGACGGCGCGGTGGCGCCGCCCGTGGTGGCCGCGCCCGCGGTGGCCGGCCCGAGTCATGCCGATCAACCCGCCTACGTCATCTACACCTCGGGTTCGACCGGCCGCCCGAAGGGCGTGATGATCGGGCATCGCGGCCTGACCACGATGTACCACAACCACCTCGACGAGATCTTCGGTCCGACCGACCGCAGGGCGAACCGGGGCAGGCTGCGTGTGGCGCACACCGTCTCGTTCTCGTTCGACATGTCGTGGGAGGAGCTGTTCTGGCTGCTGGCCGGGCACGAGGTGCACGTCATCGACGAACAGGCTCGGCTGGAGCCCACCGCGCTGGTCGCGCACTATCAGGACGTCGGCATCGACGCGGTCAACGTGACTCCCTCCTACGCAAGGGAATTGCTCGCGGCGGGCCTGCTCACCGGGGCGCACGTGCCCGCCCTCGTGCTGCTCGGCGGCGAGGCGGTGCCGCCGGATCTGTGGACTCTGCTGCGTGAGCATCCCGTCGCCACCGGTTACGACCTCTACGGGCCGACCGAATTCACCATCAACGCGCTCGGCTCCCCGGTATCCGGCAGCGCCACACCCTGTTTGGGGCGGCCGGTGCGCAATGCGAAAGTACGGGTGCTCGATTCGGGTCTGGCCGAGGTGCCGGTCGGCGCGCAGGGCGAGCTCTACCTGTCCGGCGACGGCATCGCGATCGGCTATCGAGATCGGTCGGGTCTGACCGCGGGCACGTTCGTCGCGGATCCGTTCGCGCCCGATGGCGGCCGGATGTACCGGACCGGAGATCTGGTGCGCCGCAGGGCCGATGGTGAACTGGAATACCTCGGCCGGGTCGATCACCAGGTCAAGATCCGCGGCGTGCGCATCGAGCTGGCCGAGGTGGAGACCGCCCTGGCCGCGCTGCCCGGTGTCCGCCGCGCCGCCGCGACGGTGCGCGCCGACGCCGCGGGCACCGCACGGCTGTTCGGCTACGTGGTTCTAGACCCGGACTGCCCGCCGCGGGACCTGCGTCCCGAGGTGCGGGCGAAGGTGCCTGCGGCGCTGGTGCCCGCGCAGATCGTGGTGATCGACGCGATCCCGTTGACTCCGAACGGAAAGCTGGACCGGGCGGCACTGCCGCAACCGGCTCACCGCACAGTGCGGCGGGCGCCGCGCACGGCGCGCGAGCGCGCGGTGTGCGCGGTGTTCGAGCAGGTGCTCGAGCTCGCCGAGGTGGACATCGAGGACAGCTTCTTCGACCTGGGCGGCGACTCGCTGCGCGCGATGCGCCTGCTCGGCGCGCTGGACAGCGCACTCGGCGTGACCATTTCGCTCGCCGCGCTGACCGCGCGGCCGACCGTGGCCGAGCTGGCCGCCTATCTGGACGAGACGTCGGGCGTCGCGCCTGAGCCGCAAGCACCGGTGTTCGGCCGCGAGCACGTGCTCGCGCTGCGCGAAGGCGGTGCCGAGGCTCCGCTGTTCTGCGTGCATCCGGCAGGCGGATTCGCTTGGCAGTTCCTGCCGTTGGCGACGCGGCTGTCCGCGGGGCGCGCGGTGCTCGGCTTGCAGTTGCCCACGCTGAGCGGAGCGCCGTCGACCGCCTCGACGATCGATGAGCTCGCCGCGCAATACGTCGAGACCGTGCGCGCGCACCAGCCGAGCGGGCCGTATCACCTGCTCGGCTACTCGTTCGGCGGAAATGTCGTGCACGCCATGGCCGCTCAGCTCAGCGCGGCAGGCGAGGAGATCGCCTTCGCGGGGTTGATCGATAGCGCGCCGCTCGGCCGTCGGGCCGGTGGCGCGCCCGAGGCCGACGCGGAGGCCGACGAACTACTGGCCGTGCTCGCACCGCGGCTCGGCGCCGCGGACCCAGAACTGCGGGCCGCGTTGCGTGCCGGATTCGCCGAGTGCGTGCGATTGCTCGCGGCGTCCACGGTTCCGGACTACTCCGGCCCGCTGACCCTGTTCACCGCCGATCGACCGAGCGGTGCCTGCGCGGCGCCCGGCCGGGCGCTGGCAGAGGGCTGGCGCGGGCTCGGGCTCGATCCGGTGGTGCACCATCTGCCCTTCGACCATGCCGGGCTCGTCACCACGGCGGGCTGGGCACAGCTCACCCCGCTGCTCGAGCAGGAGTTGGGGAAGAAAGTCCGTTCAACACAAGGAGACCGATGATGTCGACCCGAACGTCCGGCCGCACCGGCCGCATGCGGCGGGCAGGGGCCCTGCTCGCCGGACTGACCATGGCGCTCGGCCTCGTGGTCGGCTGCTCGTCCACGGCGGACACCGTCGCGGACAGCGAGCAGACCAGGACGATCACCACCGACCGCGGCGCGGTCGCCGTGCCGCACGAGGCGAAGCGCATCGTGGTGCTCAGCGGCAGCCTGGCCGACTACCTCTACGCGCTGGACGCGCCGGTGGTGGCCACCGACACCAGGGTCATCGGCATCACCAACCTCGACGGCGGCTTCCCACCGCACTGGGCGGACAAGGCGAAAGCCCAGGGCACCAAGCAATTACCGGCCGGTGCGGAGCTGAACATCGAGGCCGTCGCCGAGGCGAACCCGGACCTGATCATCGGCGGCGGGCAGGGCATCACCGCGGTGCAGGCGGGGGAGCTGTTCGACAAGCTCACCGCGATCGCCCCGACCGTGCTGGTCCCGACGAAGGTGACCGACTGGCAGGAGCAGCTGCGGATGGTCGCGGACGCGTCCGGCCGCGCCGACCGGGTGCCCGCGCTGCTGAGCGCCTACCAGGACAAGGCCGCCCGGGTGAAGGCGTCGAGCAAGGTGCCGACCGGCAAGGTGGTCTACCTGCTCTCGGTCGCGAACAAGGAGCCGTTCGTGGTGCCGCAGACCGCGGCACTGCCCAGCCAGCTGGGCGAATTGGGTTTCGTCGCCGACGATGTGCTGACCAAGGCGGGCAACCCGGCGCTGTACGGCTCGGGTGACTCCTTCCAGGTCAGCCTCGAGCTGCTGGACAAGGTCGCCGACGCGCCGGTGGCCGTGGTCATCCCGGTCGGCGGGCCGAGCGCGGCCGAACTCGGTCAGAACCCGCTGTACGCGCGGCTGCCCGCGTTCCGTGACGGCAAGGTCTACGAGCTGCCCGCGACCAGCTACCGCCCGGACTACCACGGCGCGTTGACCACGCTCGACAGCATCGCGAAAGCGTTCGGATGAGCGTGCTGCGTCGCCTCGTCATCGATGTCTCGCCGTTGCGGGACAGCCGGGCGTTTCGCTATGTCTTCGCGGCCCGGCTGATCTCGCTGCTCGGCATCGGGTTGCTGATGGTGGCCCTGCCGGTGCAGGTCTATCAGCTCACCGGGTCGAGCCTGCACGTCGCGGGCGTCTCGGTGGTCACCGCGGTCGCGATGTTCGTGGGCAGCCTGTCCGGCGGAGTGCTGGCCGACCGGCACGATCGCAGGCGCACCATCCAGCTGGCGCGGTCGCTGGCCGGGCTCGGCTTCCTCGTGCTCGGCGCGAACTCGCTGCTGGATCATCCGCTGCTGTGGGTCATCTACGGCGCCGCGGCGCTGGACGGGGTGGCGGGCGGGGTGAGCAGTTCGGCGCTGATGGCGCTGACCCCGGCGCTGGTCGGCAGGCAGCGGCTGGCCGCGGCGGGCGCGCTGATGACGCTCACCACGGAGCTGGGCACCGTGGTCACGCCCGGTATTGCGGGCGTGATCATCGCCGCCAGTGGGGTTTCGGTGACCTATTTCGTCGCCGCTGCCGCCACGGCGCTCACCGTGACGCTGTTCCAAGAGGTGGGCGCGCACCCGCCGAGCGGTTCGGTACACGAGCCACCGCTGCGGGCGCTGCGCACCGGCCTGCGCTTCGCGCTCGGCCATCAGATCGTGCGCGGCACACTGCTCGTCGGGCTGGCCGTGATGCTGGTCAGTGGTCCGCTGGTGCTGTTGCCCGCGTACGCGGACACGGTGCTCGGTGCGGGCCCGGCCGTGCTCGGCTGGCTGTACGGCGCGCCGGCGGCTGGCGCGCTCGTCGGGCTGTTCACCAGCGGCTGGACCGGGCGGGTACACCGCAACGGACGGGCGTTGCTCGCCTCGGTGGTGGTGCTGCCGGTCGCGTTGATCGTCGTCGGGCTCGGCGGCACAGTCGTTTTCGCGGTGCTCGGCCTGGCCGGCTTCGGCCTGGGGCGCGCGGTGAACGACACCTTCCGCTTCGCGGTGCTCCAGCAGCACACACCTGACGAGCTGCGCGGCCGGGTATCGAGTCTGTGGCTGGTGCAGGCGGTTTCCGGCACCGCCGTCGGTTCGCTGGTCGCGGGCGTGCTCGGGCAGTACTTCGCGCCCGACACCGCCCTGCTCGTCTATGGCTGCGGTGCGGCGGTTTTCGGACTGCTGCTGTGCGCGCTCTCGCGTCCGGTGTGGCTGGCCACCTCGGCGGCCGAGCAACAGGCCGCCGAATCCCGTTAGCGCCGCGGGCCCGTCGGGGCGAGCAGGCGAGCTCGCCCCGACGGGCCAGGACTCAGGCGGACCGCGCCGCCTGCGCGGTGAGCGCGGCACGCAGGGACCGGCGACTGATCTTGCCGACCCCGGTCTCCGGGAAGCTCTCGACCACCTCGAGCAGGTCCGGGATCTTCCAGGTCGCCACGCCGCGCTCGCGCACGAACTGACGAATCTGGCCGAGCGCGGGCGGGGTCGCCGGATCGGTCGCCAGCACGAACACGCAACTGCGTTCGCCGAGCCGCTCGTCCGGCACCGAAACGACGATCGCGTCCCGAATCAACGGATGGTCCAGCAGATGTGCCTCGATCTCCTCGGCCGAGATCTTCTCGCCGCCGCGGTTGACCCGATCGCCCAGCCTGCCCTTCACCACCAGGTTGCCGTCCGGGCGCAGGTTGACCACGTCACCGGTGCGGTACCAGCCGTCCTCGGTGAACGACGACGCGTTGGCCTCGGGATTGCGGTAGTACCCGCGAATCGTGTACGGGCCCTTGGTGATCAGCAGGCCGTCGGTGCCGGGCGGCACCGGCTCACCCTGCTCGTCGACCACGGCGATCCGGTCGTGGTCCGACATCGGGCGGCCCTGGGTGGCCAGGACCACGTCCTCGGGATCGTCGAGACGGGTGTAGCAGACCAGTCCCTCGGCCATGCCGAACACCTGCTGCAGGGTGACCCCGAGCGCGGGTCCGATCCGCCGCGCCAACTCGTCGGGGCAGCGAGCGCCGCCGACCAGCAGCACCCGCAGGCTCGAAATGTCGTAGTCGGTCCCGGCTTCCGCGCGTTCGACCCACAGCCGGGCCAGCGGCGGCACCAGGCCGGTGATGGTCACGCCGAAACGCTGGATCGCGCCGAACGCGGTGGTGGGGGAGGGCTCGATGGCCATCGCCACGGTGCCGCCCGCGTACAGCACGCCGAGGATGCCGGGCGAGCTCATCGGGAAGTTGTGCGCGACCGGCAGCACCGCCAGGTAGACGCTGGTCTCGTCGAGTCCGCAGATCTCGACGCTGCGCCGCACGCTGTACAGGTAGTCGTCGTGGGTGCGCGGGATGAGCTTCGGCGTGCCGGTGCTGCCGCCGGACAGCTGCAGGAACGCGACGCCGGACGGGTCGACCTCGGGCAGCTGCCGCGGCGTGGCGCGCAGGTCGTCGAGCCCGTGGGTGCCGCCCGGCGGCACGGCGGGCTTGCGGTGTTCCGGCACCAGGATCAGATGCCGCAGCTCGGGTGCGCTGTCGCGCAGCACCGCGCCGAGCGTGGCGTGATTGAAGCCCTGGTGGTGATGGCAGGTGATCATCGCGATCGCTCCGCTCGCCTGCGCGATCGGGAGCAGCTCGGCCTGCCGGTGCGCGGGCAGGCAGAAGACCGGCAGCGCGCCCGCGTAGAACAGGCCGAAGATCACTTCGACGAACTCGGCGATATTGGGCAGCTGCACGAGCACCCGATCGCCGCGCTGGATACCGAGATCGAGAAAACCCGAGGCCAGCGACCTGGCCCGGTGTTCGAGCTCGGCGTAGGTCCAGCGGTTGTGGTCATCGAGCACCGCGATGGCCTGCGGGGTGGCGGCCGCGCGGCTGGTGAGCATGTCACCGAAGGTTTCTCCGGACCAGTAGCCCAGGGCCCGATAGGTTTCGACTTCGTTTGCCGGCCAAGGGGTTAGGTCGGATTGCGTGGACAAGACGAGCTCCTTACGTGCTGATCACACCTGGTTTACTTTCATCAAGAATTAAGGTTAGGCTAAGCATATGTCTCGAGATGGTAAAAGTGGTGGCGGTGTGATCATCACCGGTGCTGCTGGTGGCATCGGGCGGGCCGCGGCGCAGATTTTCGCGGCCAGGTCCGCGGCGCCCGTGGTGCTATGGGACCACGATCCCGCGGTGCACCGCACGGCGGACGAGATCCGGGCCTGCCGGAACGGGGTCGACGCGCACGCCGAGCAGGTCGACGTGACCGATGCCGCGTCCGTCGACCGCGCCTTCGCCGCCGTCGCGCGGATCGGCCCGCTCGAGTCGGTGGTGCACGCCGCGGGCGTGCTCGAGACCGGCGCGATCGCGGAATTGACCGGGGACCAATGGGATCGGTGCCTTGCCGTGAACGCCACCGGCACGATGAACGTCACCCGCCGGGCCGCCGCGCTGCTCGCCGAGCGTGGCGGCGGCTCGATCGTCGTCGTCACCTCCAACGCCGCCAACACCCCTAGGGTCGGCATGGCCGCCTACAGCGCGTCCAAGGCCGCTGCGGCCGCGTTCGCGATGGCGCTCGGACTCGAGGTGGCCGCCGCGGGCGTGCGGGTGAACATGGTGTCGCCCGGTTCCACCGACACCGCCATGCTGCGCGGCATGTGGGACCACGCCGCGACCGAATTGCCCGCCGCCGCACGCGATCAGGTGCTCGCCGGCGACCCGGAGCGGTTCCGGCTCGGCATCCCGCTGCGCCGCGTCGCCCAGCCCGAGGATGTCGCCGAGGGCATCTACTTCCTGACCTCACCGCGCGCCCGGCATATCACCATGCACGATCTGCGGGTGGATGGCGGCGCGACGTTCGACGCATGACAGCTGTTGTTCTGACCCAAAAGGAGATAACTGTTGGCCATCCCGCCGATCGCACCGTATTCGATTCCGGCGCGCGAAGACGTCGCCAGCAATCGAGTGCCATGGTCGCTGGATCCCTCGCGCGCCGCGCTGCTGATCCACGACATGCAGCGGTACTTCATCGACGCCTACCAGCTCGACCAGGAGCCGATCTCGACCGCCGTCGCGAACATCAAACGCCTGCGCGGGCAGTGCGCCGCGGCCGGTGTTCCGGTCGTGTTCACCATGCAGCCCGGTGACCAGCACCCTTCGCGGCGCGGCATTCTCGCCGATTTCTGGGGCAGCGGCCTGCGCGAGGGCCCCGAGGCCGACGTCGTCGCCGAACTGGCGCCCGGCCCCTCCGATATCCAGGTCACCAAGTGGCGCTACTCCGCGTTCCAGCGCACCGATCTGCGCGAGTTGCTGAACCACTACAACCGCGACCAGCTGATCATCACCGGCGTCTACGCGCACATGGGCTGCATGCTCAGCGCCGCCGAGGCGTTCATGAACGACATCCAGCCGTTCCTGGTGCTGGACGCGACCGCCGACTTCGGCCGTGACGAGCATGTGATGGCCATGGACTACGTCGCCCGCCGCTGTGGCGCGGTGACCACCACCGAAGCGCTCGATTACGCGCTGCGGCAATCGAATGCGGCCTGACCCGGGCTCTGGACAAGTTGGAGGAGTTGTTATGACCGAGCCGGTTACCATCGGCCGTCAGGATGTGATCGCCGATATCGCGGCGGCGCTGGGTGTCGCACCGCACGAGGTGCCGGCGGACGGCGATCTCACCGACGCGGGCCTGGATTCGGTGCGGTTGATGTCGCTGGTGGAGAAGTGGC
This sequence comes from Nocardia brasiliensis, assembly GCF_011801125.1. Classification (NCBI taxonomy): domain Bacteria; kingdom Bacillati; phylum Actinomycetota; class Actinomycetes; order Mycobacteriales; family Nocardiaceae; genus Nocardia; species Nocardia brasiliensis. The sequence goes on along the minus strand of NZ_CP046171.1, from coordinate 5,983,888 downwards.
GGGCCAACGGCGCGACGGAGGCGGACTTCGCCACCCTGGCCGCCGAGCCGGTGCTCGATGCCTGGCTCGATGTCCTGGTGCCCGGTCACGCGGATCGGGCATGACGGGCGGCGCCGGTGACGAGATCGTCGATATCGCCGGGATCGGTTTCGGGCCTTCGAATCTCGCGTTGGCGATCGCCCTGGAGGAGCACAACCAGGGCCGCGAGCACGGGCGGCTGAGCGCCCGGTTCGTCGAGACCAAACCGCGCTTCGAGTGGCATCCCGGCATGCTGCTGCCCGGCGCAACGATGCAGATCTCGTTCCTGAAAGACCTTGTCACGCAGCGCAATGTGCGCAGCAGGTACAGCTTTCTGAACTATCTCAAAGAGCACGACCGGCTGACCGACTTCATCAACCTGTCCACCTTCCGGCCCACCCGGCTCGAGTTCCAGGACTATCTGCGGTGGGCGGCGCGCACGGTGGCGGCCGAGGTGTCCTTCGGTACCACCGCGGTGTCGGTGGCGGCCGCGGGCGATTGTTTCGAGATCCAGCTCGACGGAGCCGCGCCCGGCGTGCTGCGCGCCCGCAACATCGTGGTGGCCGTTGGCCTTTCGGCACGATTGCCGGAGGGGGTGACGGCCAGTACGCGGGTGTTCCACAGTCATCGCCTGCTGCCGAGCCTGCAAGCGCTGCCGCGGTCGCGCCACCACCGGTTCGTGGTGCTCGGCGCGGGGCAGAGCGCGGCCGAGGTGGTCGGGCATCTGCATCAGAGCTACCCGGACGCGCGGGTGCACGCGGTGTTCGGCAAGTACGGGCTCAGCCCGGCCGACGACAGCCCGTACGCCAACCGGATCTTCGACCCGGCCGCCGTGGACGACTTCTACGCGGCCTCACCGCAGTTGCGGCAGCAGTTGCTGACCTACCATCGCGGCACCAACTATTCCGCGGTGGAGCCCTCGCTGATCGAGCGACTCTACGCGCAGGAGTATGCCGAGCGGGTCGCCGGTGATCGGCGGTTGTTCATGCACGGGGCCTCGACGGTCGCGGGCATCGAGGATTCCGGCAGTGGGGTGCGGGTCGACGTGACGCACGGGCCGACCGGCCTCACCGAGACCCTGCTGTGCGATGCGGTGGTGTGCGCCACCGGCTTCCGGCCCGGCGACGTTCGCGCCGTGCTCGGCGAACTGGCCGAATCGGTCGCGTTCGAGGCCGGGCAGGTGCAGGTGACCAGGGACTATCAGCTGGTGCCGACCGCGCCGCTGCCCGGCGACATCTATCTGCAGGGCGGTACCGAGCACACGCACGGCCTCTCCTCGTCGCTGCTGTCCAATATCGCGGTGCGCACCGGCGAGATCGTGCGCTCGGTCGCTCGAGCGAGGACTGGTGCGCGGACCGATCGCACGGCCGACCGCGCGGGGAGGTAGTCGCGGCGTTCTCGGTGCCGTCTGGCGGCGTAGACGAAACCCGATGTCGGACTTGGCATTCGGGCTGCTCGCGCGCAGTTAAGCAAAACTGAACAGTGACAACGAACATGTTGACAAAATAAGGTGTGGCTATCCTAAGCTCTCGGCATCCCGACCACACCCTACGAAGGACTTCGAAGAATGCTGATGAGGAACCTCGCCGCGACAGCCACCATGCTGATCGCCGCACTCGGTGTCGCCGCGGGCACCGCGGCCGCCGACCCGGTCGCTGCCGACGCGCCGATCAATTTCACCGCCGAGAGCACCGACACCCAGGCCATCGTCTCCCTGGACGCCGGCTCGATCGTCGTCGAGGACGACGCGCTGAAGATCAAGGCCGCCAACGGAAATGTCGTGGCGGGCACCCCGCTGAAGTTCCGGCTCGACGATTTCGAGTTCCCCATCGCGGCCGACATCGCGGGCCGCACCGCGACCCTGACCCCGCAGCTGGACATGAGCAAGGCCGTCTACAAGCCGGTCGCGCTGCCGTTCGAGGACAAGGCCCCGTGGAAGAGCGAATACGACCGTGAGCAGGCCGCCTGGGCGCGCATGACGGGCACGATCAGCCTCGGCGCCAGCATCGCGACCCTGGTCGGCGGGCTCGGCGGCGCGGCCGTCGGCTGTGTCCTCGGCGGCATCGTCGGTGGCGCCGTGGTCGGTGGCACCATCGTCGGCCTGTTCGGTCCGTTCCTCGGCGGCATCGCCGCGGGTTGCCTCGGTGGCGCGGCCGCCATGGGCGCGCTCGGCACCGTCGCCGGCCAGATCTTCATCACCGCGCCGGTGACGATCGGTGCGGTGATCCAGTACTTCACCACGATCAACCAGCCGTTCAACCCGGCCAAGTAGTACTCGGTCCAGGTCGAACACGAACCGTCCCCGTCGCTCGGGGGCGGTTCGTTCGTTTTCGCGACCGGTGTGCGGGGAAGCTTGTCCCGCAAGGGTTTCCGTGCCGTGCGTCGTGATGGATCTGCGCCGCAACATGGCTCGAAACATGCGCGTTCCAAACTGGTCGGTGCCGGATCGGGACGCGCCGTGGCCGGCCGTGATCAGCTTGGCGGAGAGCGCATTACGGTGGTGGCTGCCGAATTGCCCGGTCGAGGCGCACGAATCCGCGGTAAGTCTTGCGGTCTGCTCGCCGCTGGCGATAGCCTGCCTGACTAGTGGCTGGACAGGGACGCCGGTTGGGCGTTCTTCGCATCTCACTTCGAGGAGCTCGGCGCGTGCGGATCTCGGTTCGAACATTGGCCGCGTTGGCGGCAGCGGCATTGCTCAGCGTTGTTCCGGCGGCGGCGCAGGCTGATCCCGCGCCCGCCTCGGACAATTGCCGATCGTTTCCCTTCGACGTAGCCCGGGGTCAGCTGGCCTCGACCCTGTGCATGCCCGCGGGTGGCGCGGCCGACACGGTCATGGTGCTCATGTCGGGCTCCAATTACAACGGCACCTATTGGGATTTCCAGTACGAACCACAGACCTACAACTTCCGGCGGGCGATGAACGCGGCGGGCTTCGCGACCCTGGTGGTCGATCGGCTCGGCAACGGCGCCAGCACGCATCCGCCGAGTCTGTCGCTCACCGCGACGGCCACCGCGGACGCGCTGCACGAGATCGTCCAGGCGCTGCGCGCCGGACTCGCCGGCGCGCAGCCGTTCGCGAAGGTGATCAGCGTCGGACACTCGCTGACCTCGGGCACCGCGGTGATCGAGGCGACCGCGCACCACGACGTGGACGGCGTTGTGCTCACCGGATATTCCCACTCGCTGAACATCCCGGAGACCCTCGGCGTGATCTCCACCTACTACCCGGCGGTCAACGACCCCAAGTTCGCCGGGCGCGGCCTCGACTCCGGGTACCTGGTGTCGCGACCGGGTACCCGCCTGCACGACTTCTTCGACCCGGACAATGTCGACCCGCAGGTCCTCGCCATCGATGAGCAGAACAAGGAGGTCTTCTCGCTCACCGAGTACCCCGACGGCCTGACCTCCACGCTGCCGGGCATGTCCAGCCTCATCACCGCACCGGTGCTGCTCGTCAACGGCGGCAAGGATCGGTTGTCCTGCGGCACCGGCTATTCGATCTGCGCGGACTCGGCCACCCTGCTGGCCGCGGAGTCCCCGTACTTCGGCCCGGCCGCGAAGTTGCGCGCCTTCGTACTGCCCGGTAGCGGGCACTCGGTCAATCTGGCGCGCAACGCTCGCGACTACCAAGCGGCCGTCATCGATTGGGCGAACTCGATGGTGCGGCCGTAACGCCTCACTGCGCCTTGGCCTCCGGGATGAACGTCGCGTCCCGGGCGCCGATCTGGGCAGGCACCTGCGGTCGCGACGCCGATTCCAATTTCGGCCGCCGGATATCGAACAACCCTGCGGCCCCGAACTTTCGGACGAGCTCGGTGTCGGTGATCGCGTCCAGGAACTTCTCCACATACGGAGACTTGTCCCTGGCATGCACCGTCAGCTCACGCCGGATCGGGCGGGGCAGCCGGACGATGGACACCAGGCGCGAGGAACCGTGCAGGGCCATGCGCGGCACCAGCGCCACGCCGACACCGTGCTCCACCAGGCTCAACGCGGTGGACACGTCGGGGGCGCGCACCGCGAAGCGGATATGCACACCGGCCCGGCCCGCCTCGCGCGAAAGGATATCGGTGAGATCGGAATTCGCGCCGCAGCGAATCCAGGGCGCCTCGATCAGCTGTTTCCAGGAACCGTCGAAGCTGTTGCGGTGGCTGTGGTGGCACACGACGACGAGCTCTTCCTCGCCGAAGCAGTGGAAGACCTTCGCGGTCGAGCGCTCCAGCGGACCGACGGCGAGATCGAGCGCGCCCTCGTCGAGCGTGGAGTGCAGTTCGCGGATATCGGTGAACGAGCGGACCTCGATATTGTCGATATTGCGTTCCAGGCGCATTCGATAGATCAGCGGCGGCAACAGTTTCTGGGCGATCGTCGGCGTCGTGCCGACGGTCATGACGCCGTCGCCGAACGTCTGGCCCATGGCCATCGCCTGCCGGACCGAGTCGACGACATCGGAGGCCTGGGTGAAGAACTCGCGGCCGAACTTGGTGAGCCTGGATCTTCGAGATCGCGGGTCGAACAGTTTCCGGCCGAGCGAACTCTCCAGCGAGTCGATCTGCTGCGACATCGCGGACGGCGTTATTCCGAACCTTCGTGCCGCCGCGGACAGCGAACCCAGTTGCACCGTGTTCACAAAGTAATCGAACTGCCGCAACGTGATCGTGTTGGAAGTGAGCAAGGGATAATCAGACATCGGCAACCTTCATATCGAGCCTTCGGCTCATCTACCGCACTTGCGGTCCATCACTGAAAATTAAGTGAGCATCCGTCGCCGAGTCGTGGCAGTTGCCGATCAGCGTCGATCGGCGGCGACTTCGAGCTCTTTCCGTTTACCGTACGTTCATTTCTCGAATGGTTCGGCGATGGCCGGGAAAGAACTAACTCGGAGATCGTGCCGACTTGCGCGGAGTCAGTATCTACGCGGGTGCAGGATACGTCAACGTGGAAGTATTTATCGTTCTGTTATCTGGATCACCTTGCCACTTCGCACACTGACTCGCTTGCTCTCGCTACCTGGAGTGATGGCTGCTGAACCGCCTTCTGGGTCCGTCGAGCGCGCCCCTGCGCCGTGCTCATCGGATACTGGATCGTAACCGCGTCGGTCTCGAAGTATGGGTTGTGGGGTGCTTATTCAATCGAAACTTAACGCAATGTTAGACCCGCTAACAACCGATGTACAGCTTGTGCCGGATGACAATCGAGCTTGTTCTTTTCGACAACTCTCGTGATATAGCGGAACGGCTATGAATCGGCCGGTCCGGCGTGATCCGGTCGTGATCGGGGAAATGTCCGTTTTCACGTCGGGCGTGATCTGTCTGTGATCGCCGATCCAGTCCCTGTTAATTGGGATCTTGATTCGCTGTAAGAATGCTCGAGCGGCCTTGTTGCGGGTCCGTGGCGCTCGTAGGCTTCGAATCGGAAGCCAGCACACTGGAACCGTGTACTAGACCGCAGAGTCGCGGCTAGCCGGTCCGGCCGGTCGCAGCGTCGCGGCCGGTCGGTGTCGGCGATCAATTCGACTCGGCCGCTCCGACGGACGATCGGCGATTTTTCGAAGGAACACGTCTTGGGTAAGCACAGCGCACCGAGAAATACCTATGTCCCCGCCCGGATGGCGATGCTGTCCACGGTGACGCTGATCGGCATGGCGGTCTCGGCCAACGCGGGTGCCGGTGCGCCGGTGCCGCACCAAGGGGGAACGGTGGGCGATGGCGCCGCTACCGCGCCGAAACCGCTAGCGGCCCTGCCTCATTCGGCGACTCCGGTGGCCGCTCGACACTCGCGGACGCAGCAGCCGGAGATCGGTGCGCCCGCTCGGCAGCCGCACCGTCCCGGGTCGCGGCGCGCCGAGCCGGACGCGCCGGTGGCCGGCGGCACCACGGCGCTGATCGAGAGTGCTCAGCAGTTGCTCGACCTGGGTGGCACGGCTTTGCAGGAGCCGATGCGCGTGGTGCTCGAGGCACTGCGGACGGCGCTGAACGCCAGTGGCGCCACGATCGGTCCGGAGGTGGCCAAGGGGATCGATCAGCTGCTCGCGCGTGCCGTACCGCGACCGGCCGCGCCCACTCCGGCGCCTAGGCACGCGGCCGTCGTGCCGGACGACGAGGCCGACCCGGGGGAAGCTGCCGACGACACCGAGGAGTGGGCGTATGAGACCGAAGAATCGGTCGACGACGTCGAGGAATCGGCATACGAGGCCGACGATTCGGCCGACGAGACCGAGGACTCGGCGTACGAGACCGAGGACTCGCCCGACGCCGAGGACGACTCGGCAGCGCGGACCGAGGACTCGGCCTATGCGGCCGACGATTCGGCCTACGTGACCGACGACGATGCCGAGTGGCTTCCGCTCGCCCTCGGGCCGAGCGTCGGCTGACAACCGAATAGCAAGGTAATCAACAACTTAACGAAGGAAATTGTGCGTTTCTCGCCAGCGACCATGCTGTCTCTGTCCACCGCTGTCGGCGCCTCGGCGATCGCCGTGGCCGCCCTTGCCGGAGCCCCCGCGGCGCACGCCGCGCCATCGGCCGAATCCCCCGCCGATTCGGTGATCACCCTCACCAACAATGAACGGGCCAAGGCAGGTTGCCCCGCCCTGAAGGCGGAAACCCATCTCACCCGAGCCGCTCAGGGGCATTCGGAGGACATGGCCGCCGGCGGATTCATGGACCACAACTCGTCCAAGGGTGATCCGGGCGCGCGGATTCGCGCGGCGGGCTACAAGCCGCAGACCTGGGCGGAGAATATCGCCGCCGGGTATCGCAGCGCGTCGGAGGTGGTCGACGGCTGGATGAACAGCCCCGGCCACCGCGCCAACATCCTGAACTGCGGCCTGCGTGACATCGGTGTCGGGTATGCGAAGGCGCGCAACGGAACTCCCTACTGGACGCAGAATTTCGGCACCTCGAGCACGCCGGATTACGGCAAGCCCGACCAGCCAGGCAAGCCCGACCAGCCCGGAAAACCCGATCAACCAGGTCAACCCGGGCAGCCGGGTCAACCCGGGCAGCCGGGTGAACCCGAGCAGCCCGGCCGCCCCGAGCCCGGCCGGCCCGGTCAACCCGGTGGCGGGGATCCGTCCGACGGTGACTGTGGGAGTACGCCCGGTGGTGGCTCGCCCTGGGATTCGTGGCGCGATTGGTTCAATGGCATCGGCGATTCGTGGGATCCGTGGGGTGACGGCTCCGATGGTGGCGGCGATTCGTGGGATCCGTGGGGCGACGGTGCCGAGGACACCGGTGACTCCTGGGATCCGTGGGGTGAATCGTCTTGGGATCCTTGGGATTCGGGCGACAGTGTGCCGTCGTCGTGGGATCCGTGGCGCGATGGGTTCGACGCTCCGGTGCGAAATGTCTTCGAGCAGTTGGCTGCTCGGACAAGTCTTCGCTGATTCGTTAGGTAAGCCACCAAACTCGCTTGGCGGTTTACCGGGTCTTCGCGGGTAGGGCCGCACCCCGCGGGGGCTTCGCATCAGCACGCGAGGGTGCCGCCGGACCGATGACGTGTCCGGCGGCATCCGCCATTCACGGGTGCGTTCGGCCCGCTGTGGCCAGTGGCCCGGCCGCGCCGAAGGCGAACTCGGCGAAGCGGGTGCCGATGCGATGGTGCGTCGCGGTGTCCGGGTGCAGTCGATCCGGCAGCGGCAGCTCGGCGAAATCCTGTTCGCCGTAAAGGCATCGACCGTCGAGGTAGTGCAGGTTCGGGTCGTCGGCCGCGCGCTGTTTGACGATGCCGACGAGCTCGTCGCGCACGACGTTGAGGGTCAGTCGGCCGTTCGCCCGATCCGCCGGATCCCCGAGCGCGCGGAAACGCACCTGCGCACCGTCGAATTCGAGCGCGCCGGGACCGGGGGTGTCCTCGTGGATGGGGCACAGGATGGACGAGACCACCAGCAGCGGCGTGCCGGGGTGGCCGTCGCGGATAGTGTCGAGGAATCCGTGCACCGCCGGGAGGAACGCGCGCAGGCGCAGCACGTCGCCGCTGACCAGGTTGATGCCGAGCTCGAGGCTGATCAGATCCGCCGGTGTGTCCCGGATGGTTCGGGCGACAAAGGGATCGAGCAGGCAGTTGCCGCGCAGGCTCAGGTTGAGCAGTGCGACGTCACCGTGCTCGGCCGCCACCGCGGGCCAGCTCGCCCTCGGGCGGTCGGCGTTCGAGCCGTGACTGATCGAACTGCCGTGGTGCAACCAGACTTTCCGGTCGCGCTGCGGTGTCGGCCGGACGGGAGCGTTGGTACGCAGCGCCACCAACTCGGTGATCTCGGTGTGCGGCAACCAGATCTCGACGTCTTTGACACCGGTGGGCAAGCCGGTGAACCGGACAGTGTCGGGGGCGAGGCTCTCGGTGACGGTCGCCTGGGTCGTCATGTCGACGAGGCGGCCGGTGCCCGGCGCGCTCGCCTGGCCGGCCGGGCGGCCGTCGATGAGCAACTCGTAGATTCCGGCGCACGGTGCCGGGACACCGGGATAGCACGCCCGGGTCGAGAGCACGTCCAGCGCGATGTCGGTCGCTTCGGTGCGCAACAGCAACCGCACGCCTGCGGGCTGTGCCTCGACCGAGGCGAGATAGTCGTCGGGGAACTGCTTGCGGGCCCGGGCTGGAAGCCGGTGCGGGACCAGGCCGTTGGCCGTGTGCTCGACGTCGAGCGCGCCGTGTATCAGTGGTTCGATCGGGGTCGTGATCCAGTCGGGCATTGCTGGTCCTTACTGCGGTCGAGGCGCGCTCGGGCGGTCCGGCGCGGGTGCGACGCGCGGTTTCCGGGAACAGCGCGGCGAGTTCGGCCGACGCGGCATCGAACCGCTCACGGGTCTCCCACCGCGTTGCGTACCCGGTTATCCGCGCTCTGCTACGACAGCCACCCACACGTTGCTCAGCACTGTGTGTAGAGCCTGATCATCGGCGGCGCAACAGAATTCCGCGGATGAACGCCGCCTGTCCGGCGTGTTGGATGTCGTCGTCGACGACGCTGACCAGCCGGACGCCGAGGGTGACCGGCGGATCCCAGCGGGTGTCGACGATGCGGGGAAGATCGGCGTCGGTGAGGTCGCGCAGGTAGTCGATCGTCTGCGCGTGCACCGCGTCGTAGTACCCGAGCAGCAGCTCGACGGATACCCGCCCGAGCTGCTCGATATCGGCCGAGCTGTGCCCGTAGCCGGTCGCCGCGTCGGCGAAGGGCAGACCGAACCGATCGGCCCAGCCCGCGGTCGTCCACACCTGGTCCCGCTGCGCGACATCGGCGATGTGATCGTCCTGGACCCGGGTCAGGTGCCACAGCAGCCAGGCGATGGAGTTGGCGCCGGGATCCAGGCGCACACCCAGCTCGTCGGGGGTGAGGTCGGCGACGGCGCCGTGCACGTTCTCCTGGACGCGGCCGAAGGCATCGATCAACAACTCAGCACTGGTCATGCCGGGTCCATCGCGCGCGGGCCGTACATTATTCCCGCGCCGGCCTGCGCCGCCCGCCCGATGAATTCCTTCGGTGTACCTCGTTAGGCTGGTGTGAATTCTCTGTGACGCCGGACCTATGAATGGACCGATATGGTTGCCGCTATTACGCTGTCCGGGCGAAGGAAACGAAGAGATAGACTCGCCGAGTGCGGTCGGCCCGGTTGATGATCGGGCATCCGCTTCGGTGATCCGGCCAACCGACAGTGGTGTGCCGCGTCCTTGACGTGCTCGAACACCGTTGTATAGCAACATGTTCAGTGCTGGTACGGCGATGCTCCGCCGGGTCGTTGTCGGATCGGGAACGTCGGTTCGGTACGCGGCGATAATTCACCGGAATCGCGCTACTATCGGCCGGTGATCGGCAGTGTGCACAATTTGCAAGGCATTACTTAAAAGAGTGAAGCGCAGCTGAAATACTACGGTAGAAGCAGCTGAATGCCGATCGCCCGACAATTCTTGTGAAGCAGTGGAGGTAAAGCACCAGTGGGCAGACGTTTCTTCCGGTCGGACGGTGGCCGGAAAATCAGACCGATCCGCGCGATCCTCGGTGCGCTGGCGATCAGCGTGGCCATGGGCTCGACCGGGACGACGACCGCGAGCGCCGAGCCGATCTGGCCGGTCGCGGACCCGGATCCGTTCTATGCCGCGCCCGCCGATATCGCGAGCAAGGCCCCCGGTGACGTGCTCGACAGCAGGCCGATGCCGCCGCTGTTCTACTTCCCCGGCGCCGCGGTCACGCTGATCAAGTTCCGTTCCACCAACTCGCAGGGCGAGCCGATCGCGGCGACCACGACGGTGCTCACGCCGCTGGGTCACCGCCCGGACGCCCCGCTGCTGTCGTTCCAGCACATCATCAACGGGCTCGGCACCCAGTGCGCGATCTCGCACGGGCTCTACGCCAACGACACCAACTTCATCGTGCCGTTCGCGCCGGTGCTCAACGTCGCGCTGGCTCGCGGCTGGAGCGTCGCGCTGCCCGACCACCTCGGTCCGACCAGTGCCTACGGCGCGGCGAAGTTGGGCGGCCGGATCACCCTCGACGGGATCCGCGCCGCGCAGCGGCTGCCGCAGCTCGGCCTCGGCAAGAGCCCGGCCGCGGTGGCCGGTTACTCCGGCGGCGGCATGGCGACCGCCTGGGCCGCCGCGCTGGCCCCGAAGTACGCGCCGGAACTGAATCTCGTCGGCGCCGCCGAGGGTGGGGTGCCGATGAACCTGACCACCATGGGCTGGGCGATCGGGCACAACCAGCATCCGGCCTTCGGGCTCGGCTTCGCCGCCGTGCTCGGCCTGGAGCGGGAGTACCCGGACCGGCTGCCGATCACCAGCGCGCTGAACGACCGCGGTCTCGCCGCGGCCAGGGGTATGGCGAACAGCTGCACCAACGATCTCATTGCGCGCGGGGTCGGGCACAGCTTCGACGACTACGCGAAAGACATTGTGCTCGCCCATGATCCGAAGGCCTGGGCGGTGGCGGACGAGAACAGCGTCGAGCTCTACGACGGTGTGCCGGACGCGCCGATCTTCGAATGGCACTCGCCGCAGGACGGGCTGATCCCGCTGGACGCGATCACCAACACAGTGCACCGATACTGCCGCGCGGGTGTCAAGGTGCAGGCGGAGCTGTACCCCACGCCCGATCATCTGACGGCCGCCGAACTCGGGCTGCCCTCGATGATGAACTGGCTCGACGGCCGCTTCGCGGGCAAGCCGGCGCCGAGCAACTGCGCCTGACTCGCAGCTCCCGAATCGCCCCCGAGCGGTAGTGCGCTACCGCTCGGGGGCGATTCGCGTGTGCGGCCTTGTTCAGGGGGCGCAGCGCGGCCGAGCGGTTTGCTCGGCGGTCGGATCAATCTAGAAATGAGTGAGACGGGATGTTACTGTAAACATGTGTCACATTAACCTCGACCCGATATGAGGTAGACGTCATGGCAACACAGTCGGCAACGGCGCCGTCTCGCACCGCGGCAAAGGGCGAGTACACCGCGATCCTGACCACGCTGTCCGAAGGCTCGGTCAATCGCCACTTCGATCCGTATACCGAGATCGACTGGGAGTCCGCCGAATGGGCGGTGATCTCGAACGACCCGCGCTGGATCCTCCCGCCCGCCACCGATCCGCTCGGTGCGCATCCCTGGTATCTCGCCCTGCCGGAAAGCCGCAAGATCGAGATCGGCATGTGGCGGCAGGCCAATGTCGCGAAGGTCGGCTTGCAGTTCGAGCAGCTGCTGATCGGCGGCGTGATGAACTATCTGTTCGCCAAGGTGCCCAACGGTTCGGCCGAGTTCCGCTACCTCAATCACGAGGTCGCCGAGGAGGTCAACCACACACAGATGTTCCAGGAGATGGTCAACCGGATCGGCGCGGACGTGCCGGGCATGGGCTCGATCATGCGGGTGCTCGGCCCGCTGGTGCCGCTGCTCGGCCGCTTCTTCCCGACCACCTTCTTCGTCGCGGTGCTCGCCGGTGAGGAACCGATCGACCACGTGCAGAAGCAGGTGCTGCGCGCGGGCGAGGACGTGCATCCGATCTTGCGCGACGTGATGCGGATCCACATCGCCGAGGAGGCCCGCCACATCGCCTTCGCGCACGAATACCTGCGCCACCGGGTGCCGCGGCAGCATCCGGTGCAGCGGGCGACCCTCTCGCTGGCCTACCCGGTCATCATGTTCATCGCCTGCGACCTGATCGTGAAACCGCCGCGCTCGCTGTTCCGCGAGTTCGACATCCCGAAGGGCATTCGGCGCGAACTGTTCTGGCGCAGTGCCGAGGCCAGGGCCCGGCGGCGTGACTTCTTCGGTGAGGCCAGGATGCTGGCCGAGGAGATCGGGCTGATGAATCCGGTGGCCAAGCTGGCTTGGCGGGCACTGCGGATCGATGGTCCGCGGTCGCGCTATCGCGGCGAACCGGTGCGCACCCACGCGTGAGCCTGGACGCGGGCCCGGTGTCGGAAGACGCCGGGCCCGCATCTTTTCCGAGACATCGGGGCTGCGGGTCCACCGTTGCGGTTCGTCCGGATTCGGTTCCGATTTCGGTCCGAAATCGCCGACCTCGGAGGTATCGTGACTGGATCCAGCCTGCTCAGCGCGGTGGTTCAGGCTCGGAATCCGTAGTACCGCAAGCACCTTCGGCGAGGAGGTACCGATGCACAGGCGCATCTCGTGGCAGGTGTTCCGGCGGCATATCGTCCGGGGTTTGCTCTTGTACGGCGCCTGCGTCGGCGGGTCGGTGCGCTGCTTCATCGAAGCCGAGCGGATCGAGGCGGCCCGCGCCGGGGAGCCGGTCGAATTCGGTACCGACGAGTGGGATTGGTCGGTGCCGCACCAGTGGTACGACATCGCGCACAAGCGCTGATCGCCGCGTCTGCGCCCTGAGCCCCGAATTCGTGGGGTGTTTCGGCCTGGGCCGAAACATGATGCGGCGCCTCCCCTCTGCTTCATAGGCTGCCGAGCAGTAACTATGAGGAGTGCAGCGATGATGAAGGATGTAGCGGCGCCCGGCGGTGGCGAGGTCGCGCTGGTGGTGGCGCGGTGCGCGGACGGGGTGGCGACGGAGTGGAATCGGGGCAGGCGGCGGTGGCAGATCATGTGGTCGCGCAGGGGCGAGCCGGCGCGCCGGGACGTGCCTCGTCCGGCCACCAGCGAGGAACTGTGGGAGGGAGTCGATCCCTTCATGGCCGTGCGGTGGCAAGGGGTTCGATGAGTCCCGCGGCGGATCGAGCGAAACGAGGTAGTCGCCCATGAAGCGGATCATCTTCACGCCCGAGGATCTCATCCGGATCAGGATCGGGGCCCCGCTCGGCGCCCTCGGCGAGACGATGCTTGCCACTCGGGCCTTGCAACGCTCGAACGTCGCCGTCTACGCCGGCTGGCGGCAGCAGGTCAGCGCCGCGATCCCGGCCGATTTCGGCAGGATCGCCGAGATCTTCCCCGCCGACGAGAACTTCCTCGATCTGATCACGCCGACCCGCGGCGCGCGCACGATGTCCGGCGGCGTCGAGGCGCTGCATCTGGCCTCCCGCGTGGAGTTGCGCAACGAGGTGGAGACCGTGGTGCGTCGCCGTGCGATCGGCGGCGAGTCCCCGCTGCCCGCCTGGACCGCCGAACTCTTCGAACGCGACAGCGGCACCAGGCAGAGCGTCGCGAGCGCCGTCGAGGCGTTCCACTCGGTGGCCTTCGCCGGTCGCTGGACGCACATCCAGACCTACCTGGAGGTCGCCGCCGAGCGGATGGCCCGCACGATGGCGGCCGAGGGCGTGGAACGACTGCTGTCCGGGCTCATGCCGCACGCGCGCTGGCGTGCGCCGGTGCTCGAGGTGCTGCGCGCGAAGCATTGCCACGACGAGCATCTCGGCGGACGCGGGCTGCTCATCGTGCCGTCGCTGTTCGCCTGGCCCGAGCCGATCACCCTGCACTCCACTGTCGACGAGGCGGCGCCGATGATGCTGGTCGTTCCGGTATTGCGGAATATCGGCGACTTCGCCGCCGCATGGGGACCGCGCGGCACTAACGAAGCGCTCACCGCGTTGCTCGGCCGCACCAGGGCGGCCGCGCTGCAGGTCATCGCCGAAGGGTGCAGTACCACCGAACTCGCACGCAGCCTGGGGGTTTCGCCCGCCACGGCGAGCGAGCACGCGTCGATCCTGCGCGAGGCCGGGCTGATCGAGAGCTGGCGGCACCGCAATGCCATGCGCCACGAACTCACCACCCTCGGCGTTGCCCTGCTCGAGGGCGATCTGGGCAGCAACGCGCGGATCGCCTAGCGGCGCAGCGCGGCACCTGTGGGTTCCCACCGGTGTGCCGAGGTGGCTCGCGGGCAACCGGCGGCACGGTAGCGCGGGCTCGGTGCGGCGGGCACGACACTACGATGGTCGCCGTGTGGATGCGGGGCGCGCGGAGGTCGACGGAAAGAGATGACGGTGCCGGGTGATGCGAAGCGGGCGGTCGGCGTGCAGTCATGGCGGGCATCCGGTCTGCTGGCCGCGACCGCGACGGGTCTGATGGTCGTGGTGGCCGGTGCGAACCTCCGGCTGTGGCGGCTCTCGGCCGGGCATCGGTTCGACGCGGCGACGGCACCCGGCGCGCCCGTGGTGATCGTGCCGGGCGCGAAGGTCGCCCCGGACGGCACGCCCATGCCGTATCTACGCGGGCGGCTGGACGTCGCGATCGAACTGCTGCGCGCGGGCACGGTGCGCGAGATCCTGGTCTCCGGCGACGCGTCGGGCACGTCTGGTGACGAAATCGCCTCGATGACAAGGTATCTAGTGGACCACGGGGTCGATCCCGCGGTCGTGCGCACCGACGGCGCCGGGTTGTCGACCAGGGCGACGGGGGAGCGGGCCAGGCGGTTGTTCGGCATAGACCGGGCGCTCGTGGTCACCCAGTACCGGCACGTGCCGCGGGCCGTCGCCCTGTGCCGCGCGGCGGGGATCGATGCCGACGGCGTCACCGCGGGCTGCGTCTGCCGCCGCCGCACGAAGGTGCGCAACAACCTTCGCGAATGGCTGGCAGCGCCGAAAGCGGTTGCGGCCCTGGCCCGCTGAGTCGTAAGGCAGCGACAAGACGAAGCCCCCGTGCTTCGGAGCAGGGGGAGGCACAGGGGCTTCGCGGGTGGGTCGGTGCGCGGCGTGCTCAGCGGGCCGCGCGGGCACCGACGCCCGGTGGAGTCCGGTCGGGGGCAGTCGGCCGGACTCGTGGCTCGGTCTATTTGTCCGGATCCGGCGGGAATTCGCCCTTGGCCCGGACCGTGTTGTCGGTCAGCGTGTAGGTCACCACGTTCGGGCCGCCGGAGGGGCAGCACAGCGCGTCCTGTGGTTTCACCCAGCGGTACTGCACCGACACCGTGTTCCTGGTCTTGCCGAGCACCGTGGTGTAGCCGTAGTACTTCGAGGTCGCGGTGCCGAGGTAGGCGCCGTTGGTGAAGAACAGGACGTGGTAGCCGGGGTGGCTGCCGTTCCAGTCCACCAGCATCCAGGACAGCACGCCGGCGCAGCCCGCGGCGATCGGATCGCTGCTCGCCTCCCGGATCACCCACGGGTAGCCCTCTTTGTTGGGCGCCAGCCCGGCGACCGCGGAGCGGGCGAGATCGGAACCGGAGTCGAAGCACAGGCCGTTCCCGCTGCCGTTGGGCCCCTGATCCGAGGCGGGCGGATCGGCCGCGGGCGGTGCATCGTTCGGCGCCGGCGCCGGTGCCGGTGCAGGCGGCGGACTCGGCTGTGGCGCGGCCGGTTCGGCGGGCGGCTTGTGGTCGGCGGAGGCCTGCGTGGTCCCGCCCGGTGCCGACGGTGCTTGCGACGGGATCGGCGTTCTGGTGGCCTGGGGCGCCGGGCTCGAGTCGGTACAGCCGGTCGCGCCGAGCACCACGCTCGCGGCCAGTGCGGCGAAACCCCACGATTTGACGTTCATTCGAAACCCCCGAAATCGGTTGGTGGATCATGGCGTGCTTCCGCTGCCCCGGTTCCGGGTCAGTGCGCGCAAGCCTCCACTCCCGCGCGCTCGGGAGACATCTGGAGATCGGCGGCCGCCCGAATGCTGTTACAAAGTTTCACACATGTTCGTCCACCTCAAAAATAGTGCCCCCAGGTCTCGGGGCGGCGCGCGGGTGGGCCAGGCAATCAATCGGCGCCGGTGCCGGGTGTCGGGTTGCCCGCGTGGCGCGGGCTGGGCAAGATGCAGAGCGCCGAGCAGGACCTTTGCGATATGAAGCGAGGGATGAACGCGTGCGGTTGGTCAGGAGACGGTTTCCCATAGTGACGTCCGGCGTGCTGATCGTCGCGTCGGTGTTCGCCGCGGCCCTGCTCTACGATCCGCCGCAACCCGAGCGGCCTGCCCCGCCGTCGCCGCCGGACATCGGCGCCCCGCTCGGCTTCGATCCGGCCTTCACCGCGCGGATCGCGCAGGCCGAGGCCTACGTCGCGCAGCGGCCCGGCTTCACCGCGATCGTCGTCCGGGATCGGCGCACCGGCGCGGTGTGGCGCAATGCCGATGCGGCGACGCCGATTTCGGCGTGTTCGACGCCGAAGCTGGCGATGGTGGTCGATCTGCTGCTGCGCGCCGACGCGGGCACCGTGACGCTGAGTGCCGACGATCGCGAGCTGATGCACCGCATGCTGCACAGCAGCGACAACGACGCCGCCACCACGCTGTGGGAGCGATACGGCGGTGAGCGGGTGTTCGCGCCACGGTTCCGTTCCTTCGGCATGACGGAGTTCAGCTTCTCCCCGGGCCACCCCGACTCGTGGGGATGGATGATGGTCACCGCGAACGACCTCGAACGCCTGATGAATTACGCGCTGGAGAATCTGCCCGCCCGCGATCGGGCCTACCTCGTGCGCGAGATGCGCTCGGTCGACGGCAGCGATTCCGAGGACACCAACCAGCAGTGGGGCGTGTGGGGTGCGGGTGCGGACGCGTTGCCCGGCAACAAGAACGGCTGGGCCGACGACAACGACGACGGCTCCTGGCTGATGAACTCGGTGGGCTTCGTCGGTCCCCGGGAGCAGTTCACCGTCGCGATCATGAACAACACCCGGGTGATCGAGAACGGCTACCAGGTCGGCCGCAAGACCGTGACCAAGGTGGGCGAGATCCTGTTCAAGGACTACTTCCCGCCGCCACCCGCGGCGGCGGGACCGGCCGATGCCTACGGGCGATAGGGCGGCGCGACGCCCCAACCCCAGTGCGGCATAGGCGCTTCCAGCGGCGGGGTGGCGTCCGGCTGCGAGTTGGCGTGGGCCAGCCGGGTGCCCCATTCGATGTAGGAGGCGAAGGCGGCGCGGAACTCCGGGTCGTCGGGCAGCCCGACCTCGTCGGCGGCGTCCATCAGCAGATTCACCCAGCGCCGCCGCTGCGGTTCGGTGATCGCCCTGCCCAGATGCTGGCGGACCATGTGCGCGTAGCCGCCGCGCTCGGTGCTGTAGGTTTCCGGGCCGCCGAATACCTCGGCGAGCCACATCGCGACGTACTTCGGATGCCCTGGATCCATGCCGCGAAACAGCGGCCCGATCAGGTCGTCCTGCAGCACCTGTCGATAGAAGACCTCGGTCAGCGACTCGAAAGCCGCAGTGCCCCCGGCCCATTCGTACAGGGTGGGCACCGCATCGGCGGTCTGCTCCGCCGCCCCAGTTGCCTCCGTCATTGTGCCGACTCCGATCCGACAAGCTGTGATTCGAACAGCGTCAGACTATCGGGTATACCGGCCCGTGCGCACTTCGCCGTGGGCGAAATCCCGCGGGGGACAGCGACATCGGAGAAACAGTGAGGGCCCTGCCTGTGGGGCAGGGCTCAGTTCACCTGAAAAGCAATCAGTTCCACTGTGATTGGCTGCGGGCCCGGAGTTCGGCGCCCGCGTTCGCCATGGTTTCGAGCTCGTCCAGGAACTTCTCGACCGCATCCGCCTTGATCTCGGGCGAGCGGACCTGTTCGCGGACGTCTTCGGTCGTGCGGACCAGCACCAGTTCGGTGAAGTCGTCTTTCAGGTCGCGGATCAGTTGCCTACGGGCCAGCTCGATCTGGTCGCGTCCCTGCTTGCGCACCCGCTCGACCTCGGCGGCCGCGGCCTCGCGCATCTGCACGACGATGGCCTCGGCGTCGGCGTGCGCGTCCTCGACCAGCTGGGCGAGTTCGGCGCGCGCGTCGGCCATGCCGTTGTCGTAGACCTCTTTGGCCTTGGTCAGCCGATCCGCGGCCTCCTGGTTCTCCTCCAGCTGCTTGCGGATCGTGTCCTGTGACTTGGCCATCATCCGTTTGACCGGCGGCACAACGTATTTGACGATGACCCAGACGATAACCACGAAGCCGAACAGCTGGCTGACGAAGACCGGCCATTCGAACTTGATCTGATAGATGCCCTCGGCGAGGATGTCGGTGCTGCGGTAGGTCATGACGACGCCCGTCCTGTCTGATGGCCGTGGCCGGTGCCGGCGCGCCGATCGTTGACGCCGACCATGCGGGTGGCCAGTGATTGGGCCAGCGGCTCGACAGCCTCACGCAAGTCCGCGGCGACCTGATCGGCCTGTGCCCGCAGTTGCGCCTCGGCCTCCGCGACGATCGCGTTGGCCTCCTGCTGCGCCTCGCCGCGCATCTGTTCGAGAATGGCGCGGCCCTCGGCGCGCGCCTGATTCCGGATCGCGGCCGCCTCGGTCCGCGCCTTTTCCAGCGCCGCCTGATGTTTGGCCTCGGCCTCGGCGAACAGCTGCCGAGCCTCCTTGGTCCTCGTCAAGGTCTCGGCAACGCGCTCTTCGCGTTCCGCCAATACCTTGCGGATCGGCGGAACGACGAAGAACCAGATGACTCCGAGCACGATCAGAAAGATCAGCAGCTCGACGAAGAAGGTGCCATTGGGGATGAGGAAGTTCCCCTCGGCCACCACATCTGTTCTCGGAGACATGCCCGGTTACTTGCCGGGAGTCGCGAATACGAAGAGAGCCATGAAGGCTAGATTGATGAAGTACGCCGCCTCGACCAGACCGACGGTCAGGAAGAAGATACCGCGCAACCGGCCTTCGGCCTCGGGCTGACGCGTGACGCCATTGATCAGCGCGGCACCGGCGAGGCCGTCACCGATACCCGCACCGATGGCGCCGCCCGCCATGATGATGCCGCCGCCGATGAGCGCGCCCTGGACGATGGACGCGGTGGTTGGGTCTGCCATGTTCTGCTTCCTATTCTCGGATGTGTGCGTATGATTCGGCGCTTGCCGATCAGTGATTTTCGTGCTCGAGGGACATCGACTGACTGAAATACAGCACGGTCAGCAGCGAGAAGATAAACGCTTGAATGGCGCCGACGAACAAATCGAACAGCTTCCAGACGGCGTTGGGGCCCCAGCTGATCCAGAAGGGGAACAGCGTGATCACCGAGAGCATGACGCCGCCGGCGAACATGTTTCCGAACAGTCGCAACGAGAGCGAGAGCGGCTTGGCCACTTCCTCGATGATGTTGATGAACACCATCGGTCCCCAGCCGGTATGGCCCTTCAACAACTGCTTGGCGTGACCGAACGGACCGCGGCGCGCGATACCCGCCGACTGATAGGCGACGAAGACGAACAGCGCGAGCGCGTAGACGAAGTTGACGTCGGAGGCGGGTGGCGCGATCAATTCGCCGTCGCCGACCTGGACCGGCAGTACGGACAACCAGTTCGACAACAAGATGAAGACGAACAGGGTCACGGCCAGCGGCAGCGCGAACGGCGCCACCTTCATGCCGATGGCGCTTTCCACCTGGCCGCGCATCTGGATCGTGACGGCCTCGAAGAACAGTTGCACGCCGTTCGGCACGCCGGAGGTCAGCTTCAGGCGCAGGAGGAACGCGAGCACGAGCACGATGATCGCCGCGACCGACGTGGACACGATGGTGTCGACGTTGAAGTCCATGCCGAAGACATGGGCCACGGCGTGGTGGCCGACCTTGATCTTCGGTTCTTCACCGGCGGGAGCCTCTTCGGCGAGCAAGGTGACGCTCGAGGCCATCTGGGTAAACGAAATGGCTGAGATCGTCATGGCGTTTGGCGGAGCCCTTTCAATTCAGGCACAACGGTATTGAAGACCAGGGCGACTTGAAAGAGGGCCAGGCCGAAGAAGATCCCGACGCCATTGGGGCGCGCGAGGAAAGCCACCAGGATCGCTACGGCCGTGATGCCGAGCAGTCGCACGGCGGAAGAACCTACCAGGCGCTGCTTACTCGGTGCGGTCGAGTTGGCTATTCGGGTGATGGCCCAGAGAGTGAGCTGCGCGTTCAGCCAACCGACGAACAATCCGGCGCAGATGAATGTGCCGAGCAGTAGTCGATCGATCATCCCGGTTATGGCCAATGCCAGCACACCCAGAGCGATCGCGACAATGGCCGAACGCCGTATCTGGAGCCTATTCACGTCCACACAGACACCGCCTTCGTCCATCGGCCCACCTTGTAGTGGGGGTCGTGATTGATCCACAGCATACACATCTCAACCTGCTTGCGTACCAAGGTTTTTGATCTTGCATTCCGGTGATCTTGAAAAGCGTTCTAGATATCCTCTGGTTACCAAACGCGTTGTAATGCAAGTGCACAGAAGAAGGACCCGACGCCATTCCGGCGGGGCCTCTTCTTCTTTCGTGAAACGTGTTGAACTGCGCGTTTTCCGGAGATCGTGGAGCCGGGTCCTGCGCGATCGGGCGGGCGGTCACCGGCTGGCCAAGAGTACGCCATCAAAGGGTAAATCGATGGCAACACGACAGTTCGTGTTCGCTTACTGAACGGTGACGTGTCACCGCCCGTTGCCATTTGTCCTTTTTAGTTTTTAAGTCCGTTTTGTCCGAATTTACGGCTGCTGAAAACTTGCTGCCGGAGACTACCTGTAGGAAGAACTCGGATTCAAACAGGGCGGTAATGCAGGGATCTCCCTGCCTTGACCGGGAACTGAGGTAGCGGGCGCATGCCGAAGCCGGCTGCCGCCGTCGCGGTGCCGTCGGTGCTGTTCGGCCGCTGATCAGCCCGGAATGTAGGGCTCGCCGTCGGCCTTCGGCGGCCGCACCTGCCCGACCGCACCCGCCACGGCGATCACCGTGAGCAGATACGGCGTCATCTGCAGCACCTCGGTCGGGATGGGCGTCGCGAGCACCTGCAGCTGTCCCTGCAACGCCTTGGTGAAGCCGAAAAACAGTGCGGCGCAGGTCGCGCCGATCGGATGCCAGCGGCCCATGATCACCGCGGCGAGCGCGATGAAGCCGTTGCCCGCGGTCATCTCTTTGGTGAAACCGCCGGTCGAGCCGATGGTGAAGTAGGCGCCGCCGAGGCCGGCCACCGCGCCCGCGAGCAGCACGGCCTGATACCGGACGCGCAGCACCTTGATCCCCACGGTGGCGGCGGCGCGCGGGTGCTCGCCGACCGCCCGGACCCGCAGCCCCCAGCGCGTCCGGTACAGCACGTAGCCGATCAGCACGACCGCGACGACCATCGCGTACACCAGCGCGGTCTGGTCGAACACGGTCGGACCGATGATCGGAATGGCGGACAGCACCGGAATCGCGATGGGCTGCAAGGTACCCGGGTTGTTGAACCGCGCCGGTCCGTTCGACAGATCGCCGAGCTGATCGAACAGGAAGCCGGTGATGCCAGTGGCGAACACCACCAGCACCACGCCGAGCACGATCTGATTGACCAGGTAGCGGATCGAGAACACCGCGAGCAGCCAGGCGACGAACACCCCGGCCAGCACGGCGGCCACCGCGCCGACGACGAAGCTGCCGCTGACCGTGGCGATGGTCGCGGCGGCGAACGCGCCCGCAAGCAGCTGACCCTCGATGGCGATATTGATGACGCCCGCGCGCTCACACAGCACGCCGGCCAGCGCGCCGAGGATCAGCGGGGTGGACAGCGCCAGCGTGCCCTGGATCTGATTGGTGAGCGGAAAGATCTTGCCCGAGGCCGCCCAGCAGACGAACGTCACCACGAACGCGAAGCCGAACACGGTGAACGCCAGGGCCGCCCAGCGCCCGGACAAACCGCGCCACAGCTGCGCGACCGCGATGGCGAGCGCGAGCACCGACAGCACCAGGGCCGTCGGTTTGGCGGGCACCTCGATATCCGAAGGCCCCGCGGCCTCCGGTGCGGCCAAACGAAAGTCGACGATGCCCGAGCGCGTGTACAGCGCCAGTGCCACCGCGGTGAGCGCGAGCACCAGCAGCAGTATGCCGAGGCGCAGTCGGCGATTGCGTTTCTCCGGTGATTCCAGCGCGGTCGCGGTGGTCTCGGACGCGGTTGTCACCATCAGTTCCACCCTTTCGCGAGGACGGCGTCCGCGCGCTCGGCCTTGATCCGGAACACGCTGCGCACCACCGCGGGCGCCGCCACCAGCACGACGATCACCGCCTGCAGCACGGTGACCAGGGTGAGCGGGGTACCGGTCGCGGCCTGCATCTCGTTGCCGCCCGCGTTCAGCGCGCCGAACAGCAGTGCGGCGTAGACAGTCCCGATCGGACTGCCGCGCCCGAGCAGCGCGACGGTGATGCCGTCGAAGCCGAACGATCCGGCGATGCCGTTGGTCAGCGGCAGCGCGGTGCCGAGCACCTGTTGCGCTCCGGCGAGCCCGGCCAGGCCGCCCGCGATGAGCATCGCGAGGGTATAGGCCTTGCCGACGCTCATCCCCGCGGTGCGTGCGGCGTCGTGATTGGCGCCGACGGCCCGCAGGCGGAAGCCGAGCGTCGATCGCGACAGCAGCCACCACACCAGCGCGGCCGCGCCGAGCGCGACGAGCAGGCCGAGATGCAGTCTGGTGTCGCCGAAGCGGGGCAACTGCGCGGTCTCGTCGACCACCGGGCTGATCGGCTCGTTGCGCCCGGGGCGCTGCAACGTCGATGTGGTGAGCAACCAGGTGAGCGCGTAGAGCGCGACGTAGTTGCCCATGATCGTGGTGATCACCTCGTGCGCGCCGGTGCGCGCCTTCAGCAGCCCGGCCAGACCGCCCCACAGCGCGCCGCCCGCGACCCCCGCGAGCAGTGCGACCACCACGTGCAGCACCGGCGGCAGATGCAGCGCGAAGCCGACCCAGCCGGCGAACAACGCCCCGGCGATGAGCTGCCCCTGCGCCCCGATGTTGAACAGGCCGGTACGGAACGCCAGCGTGACCGCGAGCCCGGTGCAGATCAACGGCGTTGCGGCGACGAGGGTTTCGGCGATCTGATGGGTGCCGCCGAACGCCCCGAGGAACAGCGCCCGGTACGCCTCGCCGACCGCGGTGCCCGACGCCGACACCGTATCCATCGGTCGCGCGAAGAAATAGCCCAGTGCGGCGGTCACGTTCGGATCGCTGACGATGATCAGCACCGCGCCGACGGCCAGCGCGAGCACCAGCGCCAGCGCGCTGACGATCACCTCGCGGACCCAGGCGCGGCTCGCCGTCCGGCCGGTGGGCGCCGCCTTCATGCGTCGACCTCCGGTGCGGCGCCCGTCATCATCAGGCCGAGTCGATCGCGCGGGGTGTCGGGGCCGACGATGCCGACGATGCGGCCCCGATACATGACGATGATGCGGTCGGAGAGCGCGTAGATCTCGTCCAGCTCGGTCGAGACGATCAGCACCGCGGTGCCCTGATCCCGTTCGCGGACAATGCGTTTGTGCACGAACTCGATCGACCCGACGTCGAGGCCGCGGGTCGGCTGACCGGCGATCAGCACCTCGAGCGGCCGGGACAACTCCCTGGCCAGTACTACCTTCTGCTGGTTGCCGCCAGAGAGCGTGCGCACCGGATCGGCGATGGTTGCGGTGCGGATGTCGAACTCCTCGATCCGCTTGGCTGCGTTGCGTTTCACCGCGGCGATGGAGAGCACGCCGTGCCGGGAGAACTCCGGGCGGTCGATCAGATCGAGCACCAGGTTCTCGGCGACACTGAACGTGCCGATGACCCCGTCGTGCGAACGATCCTCGGGGACATAGCCGATCCCGGCCGCCAGGTGCCTGCGCGGGGAGCGCCCGGTCACCTGCCAGCCGCCGACGGTCACGGTGCCCGCCGCCGGGGTGCGCAGCCCGAGCAGCGCGCTGACCAATTCGGACTGACCGTTGCCGACCACGCCGGCGATGCCGACGATCTCGCCCCCGTCCGCCTGGAACGACACGTCGTCGACCACGACAGAGCCCGCCGCGTCGAGCACGGACAGCCCGTCGACGACCAGGGTGGGCCCGGTCGGCGCGGCGGGTGACTTGGCGACCACCAACTCCACCGATCGGCCGACCATCAGTTCCGCGAGATCGGTTTCGGCAGTGCCGGGTTCGACCGTGCCGACCACCTTGCCGCGCCGGATGACGGTGATCCGGTCGGCGATCCTGGTGACCTCTTTCAGCTTGTGCGTGATGAAGATGATCGAGGTGCCCTCGGCCGCGATGGCGCGCAGCACCTCGATCAGCTCGTCGATCTCCTGCGGGGTGAGCACCGCGGTCGGCTCGTCGAGAATCAAGACCTCGACGTTGTTGGCCAGCGCCTTCAGGATCTCCACCCGCTGCTGCTCGCCGACCGAGAGATCGGCGACCAGCGCGTCCGGTCGCACCGGAAACCCGTAGCGCTCGGACAGTTCGCGCACCTGCCGCCGGGCGGCCGCGCGGTCGAGCACCGCGGGGCCCTTGGTCGGCTCCCGGCCGAGGATGATGTTCTCCGCGACGGTGAACACCGGAACGAGCATGAAGTGCTGATGCACCATGCCGATCCCGGCGTCGATCGCGTCGCTGGGGGACGAGAAGACCACGGCCTCGCCGTCCAGCAGGATCTCGCCCTCGTCCGGCTGCAGCAGGCCGTAGAGCATGTTCATCAGCGTGCTCTTGCCCGCGCCGTTCTCCCCGAGCAGGCAGTGGATCTCACCGGGCTCGACCACGAGGTCGATGTGGTCGTTGGCCACCAGGGGGACGGCAGCCGACGCAGTCGGCGGGGTGGGTAAGGGTGAACCGAATCTTTTGGTGAGACCGCGTAATTCGAGCCGCATATCGCTCCCCGTTGTGACGGCCGCGGCTCACTTGGCTGCGGGCTGTGCCTTCGATGCCAGCGTGATCTTTCCGCTCGCGATGTCCTCGGACAGCGCGGTGATCTCGCTCTTGAGTTCGGCGGGAATGGTGGCGTCGAACTCGTGGTACGGGGCGAGGCCGACGCCCTTGTTGGCCAGCGTGCCGACGTAGGCCTGGTTGGTGAACCGCTGGTGGAACGCGTCGGTGATCGCCTTCTGCACCGCGACGTCCATCGCCTTCTCGACGCTGGTGAGCAGCGAGGAACAGTACTCGGCGGCGCTGACGCACCCATCGGTGTCGACCCAGATCGCCAGTACCTTGCCGCCCGAGGAATGCGCCGCCTCGAGCGCGCCGAGACCGGCCGGACCGGCCACCGGCAGCACGATGTCGGCGCCCTGGCTGATCAGATCGTTGGCCTTGGTCTTGCCGATGTTCTTGTCCTGGAAGTCGTTGGTGATCACGCCCTGCTGGGTCGCCTCGTCCCAGCCGAGCAATTGCACCTGCTTGTTCTTCACCTTGTTGTAGTGCGCGACGCCCTCGGCGAAGCCGTCCATGAAGATCGCCACGGTGGGGATGTTGATGCCGCCGAAGGTGCCGACCTTGCCGGTCTTGGTCTGCGCCGCGGCCAGATAGCCCGCCAGGAACGCCGGTTGGGCCGCGTTGAAGGTCAGGCCCTGCAGGTTGGGCAGCGGCGGGTTCTTCTGCGTATCGGTGTAGGCGTAGTCCACGATCGCGAAATCGATGTCCGGATTGGCCTTCGCGGCGGCGTAGGTCGCATCGCCCTGCTTGAACCCGATCGTGACGATGATGTCGCACTTCTGCCGGACCATCGTGTTGATGTTGGTCGGGTAGTCGTTGTCGGATTTGGATTCCAGCTGCGCCTTCGAGATGCCGAGTTCGGCGACCGCGTCGGAGACGCCTTTGAAGGAGGTCTGGTTGAACGACTTGTCGTCGAATTTGCCGGAGTCCGAGACCATGCACGCCTTGAAGTCCTTGGCACCGGGAGCACCGGCGCTGTCCTGTTCGGCGGGCGGACTACCGCACGCACCGACAGTCAGCACGAGCACACCGGCGGCGGTGAGGGTGCGTAGCGACCTGCCCATTCTTGCCTCCTGAAACGCGATACCCCGCAACCCAACTCACCGAACCTGCCGAGGACTGCGGTGGTGGGAGGAGTTTAGGCCGCGAAACCGATCTTGGCGCGGTATCGCGGATCTTCGCGGCGGGGGCGGCGGCCGCGGCTATCCGGCGGTCGCGGCGGCGCGCAGCACCAGCACGGTGATCTCGCTTGGGGCGAACACGCGCAGCTGCGGACCCCAGAATCCGGTGCCGCGACTGGTGTAGAGCTGGGTCTTCTCGCCATGCCTGGTCAGACCCGCGACCACCGGCTGATCCAACCGGACCAGGTAGTGGAACGGCCAGATCTGGCCGCCGTGGGTGTGGCCGGAGATCTGCAGATCGATGCCCGCCGCCGCGGTGTCGGTGATCTGCTTGGGCTGATGGGCGAGCAGCACCACCGGCAGCTCGCGATCCGCGCCGGCCAGCGCGGTGGCCAGATCCGGGCCGTGCCCGGGCAGGCCGACACCGGTCGGGTCGTCGATGCCCGCGATCACCAGCCGGTCGCCGCCGCGGGTCACCGTCTCGTGCTGGTTGTGCAGGGGCTGCCAGCCGATCGAGGTCATGTGCTCGATCCAGCCCTGCGCGTCGCCGAAGTATTCGTGGTTGCCGGTGATGTAGAACCGGCCGAGCGGCGCGTCCACCTTGCCGAGCGGATCGACCTGCGGGTGCCGCTTCGCGACCGAACCGTCCGCGAGATCGCCGGCGTGGCAGGCGATATCGGGGCGCTGCGCGTTGACGACCTCGACCACCCGCTCCGACCAGCGCAGCCGATCGAGCGCGGCGAAGTGCGTGTCGGTGACGACCACCAGGCGCAACCCGTCGAGCCCCGGCCCGAGGCCGCGGATCGGCACCTCGACCGTGCGCACCCGCGGTACCCGGCGCGCCTCGTACACACCCCACGCGACCAGCGCCGCCGCGATCACGAACACGCCGAGCGCGACCCCGCGCGAGCGCGCCGGATCCTGCACCCCGCCCGCGGCCAGCGCCAGGCCCGCGACATTGCCGAGCACCGACCAACTGAACACCACCCACATCACGCCGAGCAGGGTGTCGCCCACGATCGAGGCGGCATCCGATTGCGCGGGGCCGTGACCGAGAAGCATCGACGCGGGCAGGACGGCGAAGCCGAGCCCGAACACCGCGGTGCCGAGCCAGAACAGCGGCCCGGCGCCGGTGGTCGGCGCGGCGACCAGCGTCCACCACGGCAGCAGGAACAGCACGGCGGGGATCGCCAGGAACAGGGCAACGCGGGGCACGTACTTCACAGAGACCATCCTCGTGGGCGCGGTGCGCACGGTGCCTCCGCCCGGCGCGGGCCCCGTCGAGGCTACCCGTTGCCGACCGCGCGGTCTCGCCGCGTTCGTCGAGAGCTGAACGCGCGGTGCCCACGCGGGCCGCGGTCAGGCCCGGGTCAGTCGTGCGCCCCATCGGGTCGCGACGGTAGCGCCGGGGGCCAGCCGGATGAGCCGGTCGCCGCTCTGAAAAGCGTTGGGCGGGCACGTCATCGGCTCCACGGCCAGCCCCGTCCTGCGCCGTGCCGGCGCCAGCGTGTCCCCGGTGAACAGCTGGATCACCGGATAGGAGTCGTCGACCCACAATTCGGCGACCGCCGCGTCGGCGCCGGTCAGCCGGACCCAGGCCCGCCCGTCGTCCGCGCGCGCCAGATCGGTGAACGGGTGATCGATCGAGACCGTGCCGAGCGGTTTCGCCGCGGCGAAGTCGAACGGGGTGCCGCGGACCGATTCGGTGCCGATCGGCAACTGCCGGTCGGGGTCGCCGATGATCCGGGTCGCGGCGTCGAAGCGCAGCACGGCCGCATCGATCGGTCCGGTACCCGGCGAAAGGTACGGGTGGTGGCCGCAGCCGTACGGCGCCGCAGTGTCGCCGAGATTGGTCGCCGTGGTGGTCACCGTCAGGCCCGCGTCGGAGAGCGCGTAGCGGATCGCGACGTCGAGGTGGAACGGATAGCCCTTGCGCGGATGCAGCGTGGTCCGCATGGTGACCTCGTCCTGCTTGTGCTCGGTCGCGCACCAGGGCCGCCAGCGCAGCAACCCGTGGATCGCGTTCTGCTTGGCCGGTTCGGACAGCGCGAGTTGGTGGTCGACGCCGTCGAAGCGGTACTTGCCGTCGGCCAGCCGGTTCGGCCACGGGATCAGCGCCGCGCCGCGGCCGCCGTCCGGCATCGCCGCGACGTGGTAGGGCTCGAGCACGTCACGATCGCCCACCCGGAACTGCCGAATGCCCCCGCCGACCTCGACGATCACCGCCCGCTGCTCGCCGTGGCCGATGGAGAACTGCTGTCCGGACGGTGGTGGCGTCATGGCGAGGACGGTACCGCGTGCGCCGGTCGCCGCCCGCGTCCGGTCGGTCGATCAGGAGCGGGAATGCCGAGCGCACAAGGGTTTCGGGCCCCGGCGCGCGGGTCAGGGGATGCGGGCGACCGCGCTGAGCATGGAGACCGCCTCGGCCCTCGGGTGCGGCCGGTACTCCTCTGGCCGCCACGCGGTCACCGACGCGATACCGGGCGCGACGAGCTCGAGGTCGGTGAAGAAGCGGGCGAACTCCTCGCTGGTGCGCAGGCGGAACGGGACGCCGCTGCGCTTGTTGGCCGCGTTGGTCTCGGCGAGCTCGTCGGGGGAGAGATGGTCGCTGGTCGCGTGCGTCATCACCAGGTAGCTGCCGGAGGGCAGCGCCGAACACAGCTTGCCGACCAGCTCGTAGGGGCCGTCGTCGTCGGTCATGAAGTGCATGATGGCCACCAGCATCAGGGCGACCGGCTGGTCCATGTCGAGCACCCGTCGCAGGTCGGGGTGGGTCAGGATGCGGTCGGGGTCGCGGATGTCGGCGTCGAGGTAGGCGGTCGCGCCCTCGGGAGAGCTGTTCAGCAGCGCACGGGCGTGCACGAGCACGATCGGGTCGTTGTCCACGTAGACGATGCGGGACTCGGGGGCGATGCCCTGCGCGATCTCGTGCACGTTGCCCGCGGTGGGCAGGCCCGCGCCGATGTCGAGGAACTGCCGGACGCCGGCATCGGCCAGGTAGCCGACCGCGCGACGCAGGAAATTGCGGTTCTCCAGCGCGGCCAGCCGGATGGTAGGAAAGGCCTGCGCGACCATGTCGGCGGACTCGCGGTCGGCCGGGAAGTTGTCCTTGCCGCCGAGCCAGTAGTCGTACCGACGCGCCGGATGCGGCTTCGAGATATCGATTCTCGCCGCCGTCGATTCCGAGTCCACAACGCCCTCAATTCATCTCGACTATGGTCATCATGTCAGCTCGAGTTGCGAACCAGTAGCGAGGGTGACATCGTGCCGCCCCGGGAGGCTCCATCATGCCACTGCACTACAGCCCGTACGACTTCGCCGTCCACGAGGACCCGTATCCGGCCTACGCCAGGCTGCGCGCCGAGGCGCCGGTCTACCGGAACGAGACCGACGACTTCTGGGCGCTCTCCCGGCACGCGGATATTCTTGCCGCGCTGCGGGATTCGGATCGATTCTCGAGCGCCAACGGTGCCATCCGGATGGAGCCCGCGTTCTGGGGGCCGCAGGCCGAGCAGATGTTCTCCTTCGTCGCGATGGACCCGCCCCGGCACACCCGCATGCGCGGGCTGGTGGTCCGGGCGTTCACCCAGCACCGGGTACAGGCGCTGGAACCGCGGCTGCGCGAGATCGCTCGCGGGCTGCTGGCGCCGCTGCTCGAGCGCGGTGAATTCGATCTGATCGCCGAGTTCGCCGGCCCGTACCCGACGGAGGTGGTCGCCGAGCTGGTCGGCGTGCCCGAGCGCGACCGCGAGATGCTGCGCAAGCTCGGCATGGAGATCATGTATTCCGACGAGCAGTCCACCGACCTGCGGCCCGAGGCGATCCAGGCGATCGGCACCCTCATCGGCTACTACACCGAACTGACCATCGAACGCAGCAAGGACCGGCGCGACGATCTGCTCTCCGGCCTGCTCGACGCGGCCGACGGCACCGACCGGCTCACCCCGGAGGAGATCGTCGGTGTGCTCATCCTGCTCATCGGTGCGGGCATCGAGACCACCATGCTCACCCTCGGCAACCTCTGGCACGCCGCGTGGCGGCATCCGGACCAGCGGCGCAAGGCCTTCGACGGGCGCATCGACGACTGGATCGCCGAGGGGATGCGCTATGACCCGGCCACCCAGACCGTGTTGCGCACCGCCACCGAGGAATTCGACCTGCACGACACCAAGGTGCCCGCGGGCGCGCGGATGCTGCTGCTGCTCGGCTCGGCCAACCGTGACCCGGACGTTTTCCCCGCGCCGGACACGTTCGATCTGGACCGCGACACCAGCGACGCCCTGGTCTTCGGCAGCGGCAGGCACCACTGCCTCGGCGCCAACCTCGGCCAGCTGGAGCTGCGCGTCGCGCTGACCGAGATCGCGGGCAAGGTCGCCGAGTACGAGATCGACCCGGCCGGCGTGCGCCGCATCCACGCGTCGAACAACCGCGGCTTCGCGTCCTTGCCCACCTCGGTCACCCTGCGCTGAGCGGGCGGGAACGGCAGCAGGCCCGCACCGTGGCGGACGCGTTCGCTGCGGTACAGACCGGGAAGCATCCGGGTTGACCCCGGTGCGTGCGACGGGCATGGTTGGCCGATGGGCAGTGCGGAGGTCCGTGCGGGGATTACGCTGACCAACCTCGACAAACCGCTCTTCGACGGCGCCGAGGCGACCAAGCGCGATCTGATCGACTACCTGGCGGCGGTCGGTGAACGGATGGTGCGCCAGCTGCGGGACCGGCCGCTGTCGGTGCTTCGGGTGCGGCCGGGGCAGGACCCGTTCATGCAAAAGAATCTGCCCAAGTACACCCCGGGGTGGATGCACCGGGTGACGATGTGGGCCGAGAGCTCGCGGCGCGAGGTCACCTACGCGCTGGCCGATGACGTCCGCACGCTGGTGTGGTTCGGCAACCAGCGCGCCATCGAGTACCACACGACATTGCTGCCCGCCGAGCACGACAGGGGGCCGACCCACCTGGTGCTCGACATCGATCCCGCGCCGGAGCAGCCGTTCGGGCAGGCGGTGCGCGCCGCACAGCTGATCCGCGAAGCCCTCGGCAACGACGGGCTCGCCGGTGCGGTGAAAACCAGTGGCGCCAAAGGGGTGCACGTCTTCGTGCCGCTGGCGCCGGGGCTTGCCATCGACGACGTCGCGGCGGCGACCCGGGCCATCGCCGCCCGCGCCGAGCGGATCGATCCGGCGTTGGCGACCACCGCGTTCATCCGGGAGGACCGGGGCGGGCGGGTATTCCTCGACTCCACCCGGGCCGGCGGCGCGACCGTCGTCGCCGCCTACAGCCCGCGCATCCGGCCGGGAACTACGGTGTCCTTCCCGCTCGCCTGGTCGGACCTCGAGCAGATCACCCCGCAGGATTTCACCGTGCGCAATGCCGTCGCGCAACTCGGCGACCGCGACCCATGGGCCGAAGAAATGCCCGCGCCCCAATCCCTGCCCGCCGATCTCATCGTCGAGGGCCACACCATCCCGATCGCCCGGGTCCAGGCAATGCACGAGGGTAAACGCCGCGCCCGCGCCCGCCGGACGAATTCCACCCCGGATTCCTGACGCGGCACGGCAATACCGGAATTTCCTCCGCGTGCCCGCGCGAAGTAATCGTATTTCCCTTGCGATACTGGCTGGTCGATGGTGTCGGCTACCGAAATCGAAGGGATGCGAAACTGTGCGACCAGGTATTGCCAGGGGGATGTCCAGGTGGGTGGTTGACGGTGTCGTGCTGCTGTGCGCGGGGCTGCTCGGTGCCGGGGTCTTGACCGGTGTCGCGCCCGTCGCACACGCCGCGACCTGTGCTTCGGTGGCGGACCGCAGCGCGTACGACGGCGCGTGGAAGGGCGGTGAGGACGATACCCTGGTCGGCGGATTCGGTGGGCTGATCAACTTCGTGGAAACGAAATACACCAGGGCGGGCGCGGAACCCGTGGTCTATCTAGGACAATTCGTGGTCGACGCGAAGAATGTGCTCACCGGGTGGAGCGGCACGCAGTTGATCGGCGACGGCAGCACGGTGCACGCCACCATTTCCGGGCTGATCTGTGACGGTGGCAAGCCGAGTAGTTTCGTGGCCGCGGTGACCAGTACGGGCACCGACAAACGACACACCGATCTGGGCACATTCACGATGAAAAAGGTTGCCCTGGGTTCGACCGGCTCGTAAACGAAGGGCGCCGCGCCGGAATTCCGGCGCGGCACCTACGTAATTCTTAGCCGTTGTCGCCGACCGCGGCCCGGACGAATCCGCCCGCACCGGCGAGCAGGGCGCGGGCCGCGTCCGCGTCGACACCGGCCAGCCGCATGACGATCGCGGTCTTCGGGTGTCCGCCCGCGTCGTCGAGCAGCGCGGCGGCGGTGGCGAGGTCGGCGCCGGTGGCGTCGGCGACGATCCGGCAGGCCCGGTCGACCAGCTTGGCGTTGGTCGGCCGCACGTCCACCATGAGGTTGCCGTAGACCTTGCCGGACTTGACCATGGTCGCGGTCGAGAGCATGTTGCAGACCATCTTCTGCGCGGTGCCCGCCTTCAGCCGCGTCGATCCGGTCAAAACCTCGGGGCCCGTGTCGATTTCGATGCCGATGTCGGCGTGCGCGCTGAGTTCGGCGCCGCGGTTGCAGGAGACCGCGACGGTCGTCGCACCGAGCTGCCTGCCGTAGCGCAGCGCGCCGATCGCGTACGGCGTGCGGCCGCTGGCGGCGAGCGCGACGACGACATCGCGCGCGGTGAGCGCGATGGCCGACAGATCCTGCCTGCCGCGTTCCGGATCGTCCTCGGCGCCTTCGATCGCCCGGGTGAACGCCTGGGTGCCACCGGCCATCAGGCCGAGCACCTCACCGGGGTCGGTGCCGAAGGTCGGCGGGCATTCCACCGCGTCGAGCACGCCGAGCCTGCCGCTGGTGCCCGCCCCGATGTAGACCAAACGGCCGCCCTGCGCGCGGGCCGCGACGATCCGGTGCACGGCCTGCGCGATCTGCGGCAGCGCCTGTGCCACCGCGGTGGCCACGCCCGCGTCCTCGGCGTTCATGATGCCCAGCATGTCCTCGACCGACATGGCGTCGAGTGCGGCGGTATGCGGATTGGCCTCCTCGGTGGTCAGTGCGCTGATCTCGTTCACTTCGCCTCCTCTGTCCTGCTGGTCCGCCAACTCCGGGGGTCGAGCGAAAGCCGAGCTCACGGAGATTTCCGGAGTGCGCGTGGGATCCTGCGGTCGGCGACCGCGTCGTAGGTGCGCCGCAACGCCGCCGCGGCCGTCGGAGTGCGTTGCAGCACACCGACGTAGAGCGCGTCGACGACGAGCAGCTGACTCATCCGGCTCGCCATCGCGGCGGAGCGGAAGCCGTCCTCGCGCCCGGCCACCAGCACCGTGTGCGCGGCGGCCCTGGCGAGCTTGGACTGCGGGCCCGCCGTGACGGCCACGGTCGTGGCCTGCCTGCCGCGGGCGTGCTCGAGGGCATCGACGATCGCGGCGGTCTCCCCGGAATGTGAGAAGGCGATGAGCACATCGCCCGCCCCGAGCAGGCTGCCAAGCACCAGCGCCTCGTCCTCGGAGGTGCAGGCGTCGCACCACATTCCGATCCGGGCGAGCTTCTGTGCCATGTCCGTCGCGACCAGTCCGGACGCGCCGATGCCGATGAGTTCCACCCGGCGCGCGTGCACCAGGGCTTCGACCACCGCGAGCATCGTCGCCGGATCGGCGAGCTCGGCGGTGGCCAGCATGCCCTCGGTTTCGAAGGCGGTGAGCTTCTGCAACACCTTCGACAGCGGGTCCTCGGCATCGATGTCGGTGGCGAACACGGGTTGCCCGTCGTCCTTGGCGGTGGCCGCCAGGGCCAGACGCAGCTGTGGATAACCCTCGTAGCCGAGCGCTTTTGCCAGCCGGACGACCGCGGAGGTGCTGGTCTCGGCGCGTGCGGCCAGCTCGCTCACGGTCAGGTGCGCGACCCCGGCGGGATCGTCGCGGATCACCCTGGCCAGCCGCAGTCCGGCAGGGGTGAGGCTGGGCAGCGCCCCCAGTAATCGCGTGCGTACGTCGTCACCTTCCGGACCACCCGGCACCCGGACACCACCCTTCGTCGAAACGCGCTGTGTTGCTTCGGTCATCGCGGCACCACCGTCAGCCGCCGGGGTGGGGTACCCGGTGCGGCGGGAAGTACGAGCGGCCGCGCGCCGGGCGTGATCGAGCCGAGCACCCGCGCGTGGCGCGCGCCGGTGGTCGCGGGATCGGTGCCGGCGAGCCCGTGCACGGTCAGGAAGCCGAGGACGGCGAAGGCCGCGGCTTCCTTGGCGGCCGAAGGCAATCCGAGTTCGTCGGAGGTGCGCAGCGTAGTCGAGCCCAGTTGGGCGCGCAGCATCGCCAGCAGCGTCGGGTTCAGCGTGCCGCCGCCGGAGACGATCACCTCGTCCGGCGCGAACGGGGCCAGCGCGTCGGCGATGGTGCGCGCGGTCAGGGCGGTCACGGTGGCGACGATATCGTCACCGGACAACGGGTGGTCCCGCAACACGCGTGCGAGGTAGGCGCTGTTGAACAGCTCTTTGCCCGTCGTCTTCGGCGCGGCCGCCCGGTAGTAGGGTTCGGCGAGAAGGGCTTTCAGCAGCGCCTCGTCCACCGTGCCGCGCGCGGCGCGGCGTCCGTCGCGATCGAACAGTTCCGCGCCGTCGGTCGCCGCGGCGACGGCGGCGTCGATGAGCGCGTTGCCCGGTCCGGTGTCGAAGGCCACCGCGGGCGTGCCCGTCACGGTCGCGTTGGCGATACCGCCGATGTTCAGCGCGGCCGCCCGACCTGCGCGTCCGGCCAGCCACAGCAGATCGAACAGGGCGACCAGCGGAGCGCCCTGCCCGCCCGCGGCGATATCGCGCGGGCGCAGGTCGCTGACCACCGGCAGCCCGGTGTGTTCGGCGATCCAGGCCGGTTGGCCGAGCTGCAGGGTGCCGTGCGCGCGGCCATCGGTCACCCAGTGGTACATCGTCTGACCGTGCGAAACGATGAGATCGGCGGCGCCACCGAAGAAT
Source organism: Nocardia brasiliensis (assembly GCF_011801125.1). Classification (NCBI taxonomy): domain Bacteria; kingdom Bacillati; phylum Actinomycetota; class Actinomycetes; order Mycobacteriales; family Nocardiaceae; genus Nocardia; species Nocardia brasiliensis. The sequence continues at coordinate 5,948,802 of NZ_CP046171.1, read as the reverse complement.
TCGTGCACCGCGGCGTCGGCCGCCGCGGCGAACTCCTGGCCGATCGCGGTATCGAGCCTGCACACCGTCGCCAGGTCGATCGAGCCGGGCGGCAGCGCGGCGATGAGTTCGGCCCGCAGCTCGGCGGGGTAGGGGCGGCTCAGCAGGCCGGCGAGTTGGACCTCGATCGTATTGTCCCGCAGGGATATCGCCGCGGCGACCGCGTCGATGGCGTCGTGCGAGGTGCCCGACATCAACCCGACGACGCGCACTAGACCACCGCCTCGACCGGCTCGGGTTTCGGCTCAGGCGCGGGATGGGACAGGCTGCTCACGCCGCCGACCACCAGCGTGACGAGCACGCCGATCGGTACCAGCCACTGCGCGGCGATGCCCTTCGGGGTGGCCACGCCCGCCACCATGACGTCGATCTTGACCACCCGCACCACGAAGGTCATCACGATCACCGTGACCACGAAGGCGACGATGGCGTCGAACTGGTTGGCCCGCTTGACCAGCCGGCCCAGCAGGAACGCGCCGAGCAGCGCGCCGTAGGTGTATCCGGCGATGGTGAGCGCGGTCAGGTAGACGTTGCCGGTGGTCGCGCTGAAGCCCATCGCGAACACCGCCATCAGCACCGCCCAGGCGAGGGTCATGTAGCGGGCCAGCTTCAGCATGGCCTGGTCGGAGATCTCGCGCTTGGCGAAGCTGCGGATGATGTCGGCGACCGTCGAGTTCGCCATCGAGTTCAGCGCCGAGGACAGCGAACCCATTGCGGCGCCGAGGATTCCGGCGACGAGCAGCCCGGAGATCACCACCGGCAGGCCGTGCAGGATGAAATGCGGGTAGATGTTGTCGGTGGTGGCGAGGCCGAGTTCTTTGGGTGTCTTGCCGTCGTTGTAGGACCACAGCAGCGCGCCGACCAGGGAGAAGGCGGCGAACTGGATGGCGACGAAGACGCCGGAGCCGATCATCGCCTTCTGGCTGTCGCGCAGCGAGCGGGTGGCCAGGATGCGTTGCACGATCAGCTGGTCGGAACCGTGCGAGGCCATGGCGAAGATGGCGCCGCCGACGATCGCGGTCGGCATGGCGAAGGGGCTGGTCAGGATGTGCGCCAGGCCGAAATCGGTGTCGAAGACGGTGAACTTGCCCGCGTGCAGGGCATCGGCCCACCCCGATGCGCCGACGTGACCGGTGAGCACGCCGATGGCGATGAGCGCGCCGGACAGATACAGGCCCATCTGTAGCGCGTCGGTCCAAATGACGGCCTTGATGCCGCCGAGGTAGGTGTAGACGACCGTCAGCAGGGTCAGCGCGATGATGATCACGTCGTAACCGAGGTCGATACCGAACTCGCTGAGCAGCAGCTTGATCGGAATGGCGGAGGCGAACAGCCGCACGCCCTCGGCGAGCAACCGGGTGAACACGAACGTCACCGAGGCCACGCCCTGCAGATAGCGGCCGAATCGCAGCTCCAGGTATTGATAGGCGCTGACGAATCCGCCGCGCTTGTACAGCGGGATCAGGGCGGTCGCCACGATCGTGCGGCCGATGATGTACCCGAGTGCCAGCTCGACGTTGCCGAAGGCCTGGTCGGTGTACGCGCCACCGGGCACCGAGATGACCGTGAGCACGCTGGTCTCGGTGGCCACCACCGAGAAGCACACCGTCCACCAGGGCATCCGGCCCTCGCCGACGAAGTAATCGCTGCTGGACTTCTGTTTGCCGGACAGCCGTAGGCCGATCCACGCCACGGTGATCAGATAGACGACGATGACGGCGACGTTGAGTGCGTTCATCGCAGCTCCTAGGTGACGCGGCGTGCTGATTGCAACTTAGTGTCAGCCGTCACATCGTCTCTGTCAATGATTGTCAGCTGATTCGTACCACCAATTTCTCCAACACCGTAGCCGGGTCGGCGGCCAGGAGGGCGGCGCCGTCGATCGGGCCGCCCAGCGCGGTCCGCCGCTCGATGAGCTGCGCGATCTCGTGATCGAGCGGATCGAGCAGGGCCGCACCGAGATTGACCAGTCCGCCGGTGATCGCATAGGGGACCGGCGGCCGCAGACCCGAGCGCGCGACGGCCGCGCGCACGGTGCGGCCCAGCGCCCGGCCCGCCGCGGTCATGACGGCCGCGGCGGTGTCGTCGGTGGCGGCCGCCGCCGCGACGACCGGGGCGAAGCGTGCGGCGAGGAGCGCGGGGTTCTCGTGCTCGCCGAGGTGCCTGGGCAGTTCGTCGAGCGGGACCCCGTAGGTCTCGACGGCCGCGGCGGCGAGCGCCGTGCACACGGCGCGGCCATCGTGCGCGCGCAGGGCCGCACGCAATCCCTCGGTGCCGATCCAAGCGCCGCTGCCTTCGTCGCCGAGCAGCGGGCCCCAGCCGTCGGTCCTGGTGAAGCGGCCCGCGTGGTCGACCGCGGTGGCCACCGCGCCGGTGCCCGCCGCGAGCACGACACCCGGCCCGCCGCCGAGCGCGCCGGCGTGCGCGGTGACCGCGTCGGAGGTGACCGCGACCGATCGCGCGCCGGGCAGCTCGACCAGCGCGCGGGCCAGCAGCGCGGCGGCCTGCGGGGCGGCGACCGCGCCCGCCGCCCCGACCAGCAGCGCGAATCCGGTGGCGGGCGGGGTGAGGCGCGCGACAACGGCGCGGATCGTTCGTTGCGCCGCCTCGACGCCGCCCGCATTGGCCAGGCCGGGCGCGCCGGTACCGGTGGCGGAGTCGATCTCGCGGCCGTCGCGCCGCAGCGAGGCGCGGCAGCCGGTCTTACCGAGATCGAGCGCTAGCACATGGTCGGTCATGGCGACCATCATGCCCAGCGGTGGCGGGGCGATACCCGCGCGTGCGGCAACGGCGCGCCGACGCGGGGTCTGCCGCGTCGGCCGCGCCGTGCGCGAATTACGGTGTGGAGTAACCGATCAGGGCGCCGATGCCCGCGCCGATCGGAATGGTGACCAGGGCGCCGACGCCGCCGAGGAAGAACCCGATCACCGCGCCGATGCCCGCGCCGATCAGGGCGCCGATGCCCGCGTTGTACTGCTTGCGCGCGATGGTGTCGTCTGCCTGATCGACGAGTTGGGCCAGGTGCGCGCTGGTTTCGGGCGCGCTGATCGGAGTCAGCGTCACGGTGCGGCCCGCGTCGCTCAGCTGTGGCCGCAGCGCGACCGGCGCGCCGTTGGCCGCGAACGAGCTGGGCAGCGTGGCGATCACGGTGCCCGCGTCGTCGGTCAGCGTGACCGCCGCGCCGTCGCGGGTCAGCGTGAACGCACCCGCGTCGACTGTGGTGCGCACCGCGCGCCCGTCGGTGGTCGTGGTGAAGCCGATGCCATGATCGACGCCGTACGCGCTGACCTCGGCCGATGGTGTCGCCAGCGGTTCGGCGGCGACGGTTCCCGCGGTGATTCCGGTAGCTCCTACCGCGAGAACCGCGGTGGCAAATCCCTTGATTTTCATCGTGTTTCCCCACATGTTCTGCTCGGCCACGACGGTCGGTAGTTCGGCGTGAAAGCGGATCAGGCCGTCTTCATTCTCGCGCGGTGGCCGGAACCGAGTGATCGATTCCGCGAATTCCGCGCAACGAAATCCGATGCGTCACACCGCGAAATGGCCAGCAGCGCAGGGGTTCCTGCCGCCATTTCCCGAGTTGCCCTGATATCGCTGGAAACTCGATATTCGGCCGGGTGCACAGCTCGTTTGGGCAGGTTACCGAGCGCGGCCGCGGCCGCAGCCGGCGCGGGATTCGGTTTCGGGGCCCGGTGATTAGCGCGACCCCGCGAAAACAATGGGAAAACTGAACTCCGTTGCCGCGCTGTTCGCCCAGTGGTCGCTGTCCCGACGCCGGCAACATCCGGACCGGTTGGTTGTCCTGCGCATGATGCCGCAATGATCACCGAAGCTGCTGTGTATCTCGACGGCGTGACCCAGGTGGGGATGACGGGCTACGGTCCGAACTGGCGCCAACCGGGCGCCTTCGCATGGGTCAGCGTGCGCGAGCCCGACGACGGCGACCTCGCGCGCCTGCACGAAACGGTGGGCGTTGCCCCGCAGGCCATCTCGGCCGCACACGACGATCTGCAACGACCCGGCATGCAGGTGGTCGGGGACACGGTGCTGCTCGCCCTGACCACCGGCCACTACCGTCCCGAGAGCATGACGGTCGACCTCACCGACCTGGTGCTGGTGGTCGGACCCGACTACGTGGTCACCCTCAGCGACGCGGACCTGCCCGGATTCGCCGCGCTGCGTGCGGAAGTGGAAGACGGCAGGACCGAGTTGCGCGGCGGTCCGCTCGCGCTCTTGCACGGGATGCTCGAGCTGGTGATCGACAGCTTCGCGACCTTGATCGAGGACATCGATCGCGAGATCAGGCTGCTCGAACGCGAGGTCTTCGCGGGCCGCGGCACCAACCTGGTCGCCGAGATCTATCGGCTGCGCAGGCTGCTGCTCGAGGTGGAGCAGACCACCGGCCGGTTGGTCGACGAACCGCTGGAACGGCTCATCCGCCGCCGCCTGCCGCGCTGGGTCGGCATGGACCCGTGCGCCGCGAGTGTCGGTGAGCAGGCGCTGCACGAGATCGATCGGCAGGTGCGCTACCTCGACAGCCGGGTCCGCGGCCGCCGCGCCCTGCTCGACGGCGTGCTCGACGTCAATCTGACCCAGGTCGGGCTGCGGCAGGCGCAGGACATCCGCAGGATCGCGGCCTGGGTCGCCACCGCCGCGGGGCCCGCGCTGATCGCCGGGATCTACGGGATGAACTTCGCGACGATGCCCGAACTGACCTGGGTGTACGGGTATCCGGTCGCGCTCGCCGCGATGGCCGTGCTCGCGGTATTCCTGCAGGTGCTGTTCCGCAAGAAGGACTGGCTGTAAAACACGCCGTGGGCCGCAAGTTGTGGATCTGATGACAGCGCTTGCCGGAATCGCTACTGTCCGAGGACATTCAAGGCGGATCGTGTCGGCACGCGCTGGTGACCTCACGCGTGTCACGGGTTCCCTCCATTTCTCGACATGGGGAGAAACGCAGTGAGATTCACAAGAGCTGGTGCGTTGACGGCGGCGTTGTTGTTGGCGGCGAGCCTCGGGCTGTCCGCGTGCTCGTCCGAGGACAGCACCGACGCTGGCATCGTGACGACCAATATCACCGAGCCACAGAACCCGATCCAGCCGGCCAGCACGAACGACAACAACGGCAGCCGGATCGCCGACCGGATATTCGCGGGTCTGAAGTATTACGACGCCGACGGTGAAGCGCACAACGACATGGCGCAGTCCATCGAGACCACCGACCGGAAGAACTACCGGATCACCATCAAGCCGGACTGGAAGTTCACCGACGGCACACCGGTGACCGCGAAGTCCTTCGTCGACGCCTGGAACTACGGCGCGCTCAGCACCAACGCGCAATTGCAGGGCTATGTCTTCGCGCCGATCGTCGGGTACGACGCCGTGGCCGCGGAAAAGCCCACCGCGCAGACGATGTCGGGCCTGAAGGTGGTCGACGAGCACACCTTCACGGTGGAGTTGTCCCGGCCGTCCATCGACTTCGAGCTGGCGCTCGCGTTCACCCCGTTCTATCCGCTGCCCGAGGCCGCGTTCAAGGACATGAAGGCCTTCGGCGAGAACCCGATCGGCAACGGGCCCTACAAGTTCGCGCGCACTGGCGCCTGGGAGCACAACGTCAAGGTCGATCTGGTCGCGAATCCGGACTACAAGGGCGCGCGCCCGGCCAAGAACAAAGGCATCCGGTTCGTCATGTACCAGTCCTTCGACACCGCGTACGCGGACCTGATCGCGGGCAACCTCGACGCGCTCGACACCATCCCGGACAGCGCGCTGGCCTCCTACAAACAGGACCTCGGCGACCGGGCGATCACCAAGCCGACCGCGCAGAACCAGCATGTGAGCAGCCAGTCCAATATCCCGCATCTGTCCGGTGCGGAGGGCGTGCTGCGCCGCAAGGCGCTGTCCATGGCGATCAACCGGGAACAGATCTGCGAGAACATCTTCCACGGCACCAGGGTGCCCTCACGCGACTTCACCGCGATCACGCTGCCCGGCTTCGACGGGAACCTGCCCGGCTCGGAGTTCCTGAAGTACAACCCGGAAGAGGCCAAGAAGCTGTGGGCCCAGGCCGATGCCATGTCCCCGTGGTCGGGTCGCTACGAGATCGCCTACAACTCCGACGGCGGGCACCAGGCCTGGATCGAGGCGGTCGCCAACAGCATCAAGAACACCCTCGGCATCGAGGCGATCGGCGCGCCCTACCCGACATTCAAGGACATCCGCAGCGCGATCACCGCGCGGACCATCGGCAAGGCGTTCCGTTACGGCTGGCAGGGTGACTACCCGACCATGCTGCAATTCCTGACGGCGCAGTACTACACCGGTGCGGGCACCAACAACATCGACTACAGCAACCCCGAATTCGACCGTCTCATCGATGCCGCGCTCGCCGCGCCGTCGCTCGAGGAGTCCTACAAGTTCGTCGCGCAGGCGCAGACCCTGCTGTTGCGCGACATGGCCGACATCCCGGTGCTCGACTTCATCGCCACCGCAGGTCTCGGAGAGAAGGTGAAGAAGGCCGAACTCACCTGGAACGGCCAATTCGACTTCGAGAACATCGAGAAGTAACCCCCGTGCGAGCCGCGCCGTCGGATAATGTCGGCGCGGCTCTGCGGTGGCCACCCCGCCCCGGGTAGGCTGACGCGTCGGTCGAGCACGTAGCGCACGAGGGTGGTGGCGGAATGAGTGAACGGGTATCGGAATCCGTGACGGAGACGACGACGGTCGCCGTGACCGTTCCCGCGACACCGGAGCAGCTGACCATGCTGCGCGCGCTCGCCGAAACCGTGCTGCTGATCGCGGACTTCGGGTTGGACGAGGTGACCGACATCCGGCTCGCGCTCGACGAGATCGCGACCGTGCTGCTGCAGGACGCGGTGCCCGGCTCGACCATCTCCTGCGCCTTCACCTATCGCGATGGCGTGCTCAACGCCGCTATCCGCGCGGTGGGCAGCTCCGAAACCGAGGTCGGCACAGGCAGTTTCGGCTGGCACATCGTGCAGACACTGACCGACTCGGTCACCGCGACCAGGGCGCCGTTCGATGCCGCGGTGGCGGGCTACCCGACCGTCGTCGAATTCGTCTGGGCCCGGGGCGCACTCGATGAGCAATGAAGCGCCCCGGTCCGGTGTGGGCCAGCAGCCGCGGCGACGCGGTGGCGACAGCTACGACAATATCGAGCCGCAGTTCCTGGAGCTGGCCGCGCTCGACGCCGACGATCCAGCGCGCGCGGCACTGCGCGAGGAACTGATCGAGCGCTGCCTGCCGCTGGCCGAGCACATCGCCCGCAAGTTCACCGGGCGCGGTGAGAACTTCGATGATCTGCTGCAGATCGCGCGGGTCGGCATGGTCGCCGCGGTGGACCGGTTCGATCCCACCCAGGGTTCGCCGTTCCTGGCGTTCGCGGTGCCGACCATCATGGGCGAGGTGCGCAGGCACTTCCGGGATTACACCTGGTCGGTCCGGGTTCCCCGGCGGCTCAAGGAGATTCAGCAGACCATCGCGCCCGCGATCGAAACGCTCGCGCAGCGGCTCGGCCGGATGCCCAAGGCGCGCGAGATCGCCGAGGAACTCGGCGTCGACCTCGTCGAGGTGACCCAGGCGCTGATCGCGCGCAACGCCTACCAGACCTCCTCGATCGATGCCGGCTCCGACAGCGACGACGAGAACGCGCCGCGTTCACCGCTGGACAGCCTGGGCGCCGAGGAGCCGCGGTACCGCACGGTCGAGGACTACCTCGCGGTGCGGCCGCTCATCGCGGCCCTGCCCGAGCGGGAACGCCAGGTGCTGGTGATGCGCTTCTTCGAGTCCAAAACCCAGGACCAGATCGCCGCCCACCTGGGCGTCTCTCAGATGCAGGTCTCCCGCATCCTCGCCAAAACCCTCAGCACCCTGCGCGAACAAGCCCTCCGCGACTGAACGCCCGCCCGGGATACCCGGCCCGGCTACGGGGGTGGGGTGCGGCGGCGGGGTTTGCGGTCGTGGTCGTCGATCGCCTCGCCGACCATGGCGCGTACCGCGTCGCGGAGGCCGTAGAGGGGGTGGTGGGCGGCGGGGCCGGCGCCGGGGTCCTCGCGTAGTTCCTTCAGCAGGGCCCAGCAGAGGGCGAGCATCACCAGGACGAAGGGGAGCGCGACGAGGATCGTCGCGGTTTGCAGGGAGCCGAGCCCGCCCTCGACCAGCAGCACGGCGGCGACCGCACCCATCAGGATGCCCCAGGTGACGACCAGCCAGGACGGCGGATTGAGCGCGCCGCGGCTGGTCAGCGAGCCCATCACCAGGGAGGCCGAATCGGCGCTGGTGACGAAGTAGGTCATCACCAGGATCATCGACAGCCAGGAGGTGACGGTGCCCAGCGGCAGCGCGTCCAGCATGTCGAACAACGACGCCTCCGCGTCGGCGGCGTTCGCGGCCAGGTCGGCGATGCCGGTGCTGCTCAGGCGAATGGCGCTGCCGCCCATGATGCAGAACCACACGATGGTGACGCCGCTGGGTACCAGCAGCACGCCGATCAGGAACTCACGGATGGTGCGCCCGCGCGAGATCCGCGCGATGAAGGTGCCGACGAACGGTGCCCAGGACAACCACCAGGCCCAATAGAAGATCGTCCACTTGCCGAGCCAGGCGGAGTCGGCGTACGCGCCGGTCCTGGTGGCCATCGGCAGCAGGTTGGTCAGGTAGTTGCCGATGCTCGACGGAATGCTGTCCAGCACATAGACGGTCGGGCCGAGCACGAAGACGAACACCATCAGCAGCGCGGCCAGCGCGATGTTCACCGTGGACAACCATTTGACGCCCTTGTGCAGGCCGGAGAAGGCGGACAGGACGAACGCGGCGCTCAGCGCGCCGATGATGATCAGTTGCACGGTCACCGTGTCCGGCGCGTTAGCGGTGAGCTGCAGGCCCTTGGCCACTTGGAGCGCGCCCAGCCCGAGGCTGGTCGCGGTGCCGAACACGGTGGCGAACACCGCGAGCAGATCGATCGCCTGCCCCTGCCACCCCGCGGCCCTGCGGGCGCCGAGCAGGGGAACGAAGGCGGCGGAGAGCCGATTGCCGCGCCCCTTCCGGAAACCCGCGTAGGCCAGGGCCAGCCCGACGATGCCGTAGATCGCCCACGGCGTGAGCGTCCAGTGGAACAGCGAATATTGCAGTGCGGTGCCCGCGGCCGCGGTGCTCTGCGGCGCGATGCCGGTCGACGGCGGCGGCGCGACGAAATGCTGCAGCGGTTCCCCGACCCCGTAGAACATCAGGCCGATGCCCATGCCCGCGCTGAACATCATCGCGATCCAGGCGAGGTTGCTGAATTCCGGTTCGGCGTCGTCGCTGCCGAGCCGGATCCGGCCGAACCGGCTGACCGCGATCACCACGCAGAGCACCAGGAAAATGTCGGCGGACACCACGAACAGCCAGTCGAAGTTGCCGAGCACCCAGTCCAGTGCGGTCTTGGAGGCGGTGCCGAAACTGTCCTTGCCCAGGGCCGCCCATCCGACGCCCGCCACCACCGTGGTGACGCCGATGCCGATGAGTCGCAGATCCGGCGTGGTCGATGTCTTCTTTGTATCGTTAGCCATCGCCCTCCACTATGGTCGGTTTCCGCCGAACGACCGAATGGACGCGCCGCCGCTCACCGTGGTGCGGCATAGATCTCGAGCTCGCGCAGATCCGCTCGGGCCGCCGGGTCGGCGGGGGCCAACGTCAATCGCAGATAGCGGGTGGTGACCGGGCGGGTCGGCGCCCCGGTGGCCGGATCGAGCGGCACCGTGGTCCACGTGTGATTGTCCGGCGATGCCGCGACGGTGCTCGTCGGCACCGGGCCGGACCAGCGCGGCAGCACCCGGCCGATCGATGTTTCGGCGCCGAGATCGACGGTGAGGTCGGCGGGTCCGGCACCGGGCGACCAGCCGGTGCCGACGCTGCCGTCGACCGCGGCGTCGGCGTAGCGGCCGGGTTCCTCGGCGCTGGCCGTGACGGATGTGCAGCGGGCGAGATTGTCGGTGGGTGCGCGATCCGGGCGGCGGGTCGGCAGGGTCAGCGGCTCGTCGCGGCCGACCGTCACGACGCCGGTCGGGGTCCGCACACGCATTGCCGCACCGTCCCGCAGCACGATCCTGGTCTGCTCCGGCCCCAGTTCGGCGTCGAAAGTCCTTCCCTGCCAGTTCATTCCGCGCAGCCGCACCCCGGTGCTCAGCTCCGGCGGCAGCATCGGGTCGACGCGTAGCTCCTCGGCGCGCTGGCGCAGGCCGAGCAGCCCGCTGGTGAAGGTCTGCAGGAATCCGCCCGCGGCCGTGACGAAGGTGAACGCGGGCGCGCCCGCCAGTGCGTCCTCGACGCCGGCCTTGGTGCCGCGGGCCTCGGCGAACTGCCCGAACGGCGCCCGCACGAACGGCCGGACGGCGCGTTCGAGATAGGTATTGGTGGTGCAGCCGGGAACGCCGATGGTCGCGGCGTCGATGGCGTGCACCGAATCGGTCATCGCCGGACCGTCCGGATCGGTGTGCTCGGCGTAGTACTCCAGCGTCTTGGCCGAAACCTTCTGCGACATCGGCCATTCGAGGGGATAGATGAGCAGTACGGTGTCCGCCTGCTTGATCGGTGTGCCGCGATAGCCGTCGTACTGGGCGAAGATCTGCCGTTCGGCGTCGAACGGTATGCGCAGATGATCGGCGATGGCGACCCACTCGGGCGGTGCGGGCGCGCCGAGGAGCTCGGCGGCGCGGGTGGCATTGCGTAACGCGGAGGCGGCCACCGCGTTGGTGTACGCACCGTCGCGCACGCCGTTGCTGTATTCGTCGGGGCCCGCGACATTGTCGATGGAATAGCTGCCGTCGTCGTTCGGTGTCACCCGGGATGCCCAGAACTCGGCGAGATCTCGCATGATCGGCCAGCCGCGCTCGCGCAGGTAGCCGGTGTCGGCGGTGGCCAGATAGTACTGCCACGCCGCGAGCGAGATATCGCCCTGCAGATGGATCTGGGTCAGGCAGTGCGGCGGATCCCAGCTGTGGCATTCGGCGAGTGCGCCCCGGCTCGCGCTGGTCCAGGGATAGAAGGCGCCGCGCAAGCCGAGCTGCGCGGCGTTGGCCCGCGCGGCGGGCAATGTCTTGTAGCGGTAGTCGACCACGGATTTCGCCAGTTGCGGCGCGAAGTGCAGCAGGGCGGGGAACATCCAGATATCGGCGTCCCAGAACACCGCGCCCGCGTAGCCGTCGCTGCTCAACCCGACCGGCGAAATGCTGTTGTCCTGTGCGGGATTCGTGCTCGCGTACAGCGAATAGAGCGCGCCGCGCACCCAGTTCTGCACCTCGGGCGCCCCTGGCGTCTCGATGTCTCCGCGCCACAGTTCGCGCCAGGCCGCGGCCGTGCCCGCGAGCAGGTCCGCCCAGCCCTTGGCCGCGGCCCGTGCGGCCGCGTCGCGCGCCGCCGCGGCGGGGTCGGGCGAGCTGAGCTGGGTGTCGACGCCGACGAATTTGGTTATCTCGTAAGACTTCCCGGATTCGACCGGGAACCTGCTCTGCTGTTGTGCGGTGAGTGCGTCGGCCGGTCCCGGTTGCGTCGGGTGCCCGGTGCGCAGCACGGAGGCGACCTCGCCGGTCACCCCGGTGCCCTCGGTACGGAAGCCGACGCCGATGCCCGCACCGCGCGCGCCGCTGTCGACGGGGGTCAGCCTGCGCGCGCCCGCGCCGTCGAGCAGGTCGGTCACCGTGAGCTCGCCGGACCAGCGCGGTACCAGGGTGAGCCGGACCGCGCCGACGTGCTGGTCGACGCGGTCGGTGAGCACGTCGTACACCAGATCGGTGGCCTTGCCGTCGCGGGTGGTCCAGGTGAGCGTGGTGCGCACCAGCCCACAGCGCAGGTAGCGGGTCTGGGCGAACGCGGTGATCCGCGCGGCTGGCGTCGCGGCGGAGAACGTCTCCGCGCCCACCCCGACGGTCAGCGCAGACCAGTTCGGGATCGCCGCCGCGACTTCTCTGTCGTCGGCCAGGCCGGGCGTGTGCCCGTAGAGCCCGGCCACGAACGCGCCGTCGTAGCGCGGGGTGTACAGCGGCCAACCGGACGGCTCGCCGGTCAGCGCGTAGCCCGCGCCTCGGGGCGGGACGCGCAGCCCGAGATAGCCGTTGCCGACGAACGGGTGCATGTCGAACGCGGCGTCCACCTCGGTATGCGCGGACATCCAACCGGGGTCGGCGGCGGCCGCGTCACCGGGACACACGTGCGCGGTCGCGGCGTCGCCGCCGTGCCGCACGGCGTAACGCACACCGCAGACCACGAGGAGTACCGCGGCGAGGAACGCGGTGACGATCAGGAACCTGGTGCGCGCAGCCAAAACCCGTACCTCCATGTGCCGCATGGACGATCGTGTGGTGCTCGGCGATACGGGGCCCATCGTAGTGTCGCGCCAAGGAGCGGGTCCGTCCGCGGCGGTCCGGACGAACGGGGTCAGGGGGTCGCGGTGGTGGCGTCCGGGTCGAAACCGCCGGGGATCTCGTAGATCACGCCGGTGAACGTGGCGCCGAACAACCGGCCCGCCGAGAAGCCCGTCGTGCCACGGCCATAGGTGAGCACGCTCGTCAGCGGGTTGCCACCGCCGAGCACGCAGTACTGATTCGGCGCGTCGATGCGGATCACCTGGCCCGCGGTATTGAGCGGAACCACCGGCCGGTCCAGCGAATCCAGCGTCAGCCCGTCCGGTGCGGCGAGCGCGTCGGCACCGCCCAGGTCGAGCAGTGACTGCGGGGCTCCCGGATTCGCGGTCGGCATCCGGCTCACCCCTGGGTTGGCGAATGTCCTGCTGACATACAGGTATTCGTCGTCGGTGCCGAGGACCGCGCCGTTCGCGCTCGGGAACGACGCCCAGTCGGGCCGCACGAAGCGGTTCGGATCCACCCGCCCGATCAGCGCGCCGAAATCGTTGGTGGCGTAGACCGTGCCGTCCCGCGCGACGTCCATGCCGTTGGCCGCGCTGAGCCCGGCGGCGAACGGGGTGAGCGCGCCGGTGTCCGGATCGAGTTCGACGATGCCCGCGTGCCGCAGCGCGTCACCGGCGAGCACCCGGGCATCCGCGCCGTAGCCGACGAGCAGCTTGCCTTCCGGGGTCCAGGCGAGCGCGCCCGCGCCGCCGCTCGGCACGGTGGCGATCGGCACCGGCGCCGCGCCGGGTGCCTCGATCCGGTAGACCCGGCCGCTGACCAGGTCGGTGGTGTAGGCCCGGCCGCGCTGGTCGACGGTCAGTCCCTCGAGCGCGCCGGGCACTGTGGCGGCGGGAATGGTCGGCTGGCCGGCGCCCTGGCACACCGGTGCGGCAGCGGCCGCGGGCGCGGCCACCGCGGACGCCGCGGCGAACGCCATCGCCGCCAACGCCATCGCCGCCTTGCGCGGATCGCTCATGGTCTCCCTCTCGCAACGGGTGCGTCGGTGCGGTCCTCCGTCGGCCACACCTTGCGCAGTATGCGCCTGGCACGCGGGGCGCGGGGGCAATGTCGGTGGTGGTGGCGCGCCAGGTCCGGTTTACCCTTTTCTGAGGCCGGATAGCGGCGACCGGGCGCGTCGCGCCCGGCGTGTGAAGGGACTGGTGCGATATGAGCGACGACGTGACGACCCCGCCGTTCACCGAGATCATCAACGGAGCGCTGGAGTTCAGCATTCCGGTCGCGCACCGGATGGGCGTCACGGCGACCGAGGTGCGCCGCGGTTTCGCGGCGACGACGGTGCCGGTCGAGGGCAACGGCAACCACTTCGGGGCGATGTACGCCGGGGTCCTGTTCACCGTCGCGGAGATCCTCGGCGGCGCGATCGCGATCGCCACCTTCGACAACTCCGCCTACTACCCGCTGGTGAAAGACCTGCACGTGTACTTCCGCAAGCCGGCCAAGACCGACGTCCGTGCCGAGGCGAGCCTGTCCGAGGCCGAGATCACCCGGATCGAGGCCGAGGCCGCGGCGAACGGGAAGTCCGACTTCACGCTGCGGGCCGTGGTCACCGACGCGGCCGGGGTGGTCGTCGCGGAGACCGAGGGTCTCTACCAGTTGCGTGCCCACGGCAAGTAAGGCGATTCCGGGCCGCTGACGGGCCCGCTGCGGGCCTGCGCGCGGGCCGAGGGCAGCGACGGCGCCACCCGCGTTTCCCGCCGCACCGACTCCGGTCGGCCCGGCGGCATCCCGCGCGCCGGGACGCGCCGCGAGTCGATGCGAGCCGAAACACAATTTCGCTGTGATCTCAGGCACATCACGTAACGATAACTGAACGACCGTATGAACCTTTCCAGCTGCTCGGAACGGCAAATAGCAAGGCACTCTCAATGCGTCTCGGCAATTCCCCTGTGATCGCCGCGTGATTTGCAGCGAATTCTTCGCTACCGTCGCCGAAGCCCGATCGAAGACGGGCTCGAACTCGGATCGTTGAACGCCGGAAACCCTGTCCCGCGGTCCGAGGATCCCCGACCTGACCTGGGGACAGGGACGCGACATCCGTGTCGTGCCGGTGGGCGCGGGCAGGAAAACTCCCTATGTCGTTCAACCACAAGTTCCGCGCACGTGCCCTCGGCTTCACCGCCGCGCTCGGCGCACTGGTCGTCGTCCCGTTCGGCCTGTCCACCGCCACCGCGTCCGCGCACAACTGGGACGCCGTCGCACAGTGCGAGAGCGGCGGCAACTGGTCGATCGAGACCGGCAACGGGTACTCCGGCGGCCTGCAGTTCACCCAGAGCACCTGGGAGGCCAACGGCGGTACCGGTCGGCCGAGCAACGCGAGCCGGGCCGAGCAGATCCGGGTGGCCGAGAACGTGCTCGCCACCCAGGGCCCCGGCGCGTGGCCGGTCTGCGGCGCGCACCTCTGAGGTCGATCCGGCGCCTGCCGCGAAACGCGGTAGGCGCCGGGCTATTTCGGGGCGACCGCGATGCGCGGTGAAAGTTCCGCCCCTTTCGGAGATATCAGCGCGGCGTCGCCGCATTACCCGATATCGAATCAGGGTGTGCGTAGCGGGCATTCCGATATCTCGTTGCACCGGCCGAGCCGGGCCATGTTCGGGTCTCGTACCGCGAATCGCTGCCGGTCGTGACACCCGTCATCGACCGGCATCGAATCCGCCGAGCAGGTGCGGCGGCGCCGGTCGGTCGGTCCGTACCGCGCTAGCGCGGAATCGCGGACGGCAGCGGGTGGTCCGGTTCCAGGGCCGGTAGTCCGTCGATGCTGGTCGCGTTGTCGCCGACGATGCGTTGGGCGAACTCGTCGTCACCGCGGCGGTCGTGCAGGGCGTCGAGCACCGGGCGTTCGTCGACGAGTTCCAGATAGGGGACCGAATAGCCGCACGAGTCGGCGATCCGGTCGATGCTGACCACGATGACCCCGCGCAGCCCAGGATGCTGGAGCCCGAAATGCGGTCGCAGCGTGTCGAATTCGGCGGAGTCCGGCCGCACGAGGCGACCGGTGCCGAAGAGCCGCAGGATCTTCGAGGTGCGGGCGAACGAGCAGAACATGATGGTGATCCGGCCGTTGTCGCGCAGATGCGCGATGGTCTCCGCACCGCTGCCGTAGAGATCGAGGTAGGCGAAGGTGTGGTCGTCGAGCACCGCGAAGGTGTCGCGATACCCCTTGGGGGAGAGGTTGACCCGGCCGCCCTCCGACGGTGCGGTCGCCACGAAGAACATCGACTGCTCGTCGATGAACTTGCGCAGCGCGTCGTCCAGATGCGAGAAGACCTTCGCCATCATCGGCTCCTTCCTGGTCGTCCCACGACCGAACTCCCGCTGAGCGTAACGCCGCGACAGCGCCCGCTCGGACCGCTGAGGCCCAGATCACGCCGCCGCTACGCCCGCCAGAGCTGCGCGCCCGCGCGGGCGACGACGATGTTGGGCACCACGGCATTACGTGAAAGTCGCGTGACGGCCAGCACCAGTTCGGCGATGTCGGCGGTGCTCAGCATCGCCGACGGCGCGAGCACATCGTGTTTCCACGCGGTCATCTCGGTGTCGACGTAGCCCGGTGAGATCGCGGTCGCGCTGACGCCATGGGTGGACTCCTCGAGCGAGACGGTCTCGCAGAGCGAGATCAAGGCGGCCTTGGTCGCGCCGTACGCGGCCAGGCCCGCCTCGCCTGCGACGCCGGTGATCGAGGCGAGTGCGATGATCTTCGCGCCACGCCGCGGCTCGTCGGCCGCGCTCTTGCGGAGCAAGGGGAGCGCGGCCTGGATTAGCGTGATGGGCGCGCGGAAATTCACGTCCAGCATCCGCTCATAGGTCTTCACCGGCATGTCGGCGACCGTGCCCGCGGTGCCGGTGCCCGCGCTGAGCACCAGCGCGTGCAGGCCGTCGAAGCGCCGCGCGTGCGCTTGCACCAGGTCCCGCACCTGTTCAGGGTCGTTCATCTGGGCGACAACGGGATTCACCTCGGTGCCCGTTTCCGCCCGCAAGCGTCGCGCCGTCTCCTCTAGCACGTCCCGGTTCCGCGCCGCGATGGTCAACCGGTAGCCCTCGGCGGCCAAGCGGCGGGCCACCTCGGCGCCGATCCCACGCGAACCGCCGGTGACCAGCGCGCTGCGCACGATTGTCTGCTCGGTCATCCGAGGGTCGCCAGACCGATGTCGAGCAGCAGCGGAACGGCCGCGCCGATCGTGGCGAAGCCGTCGCCGACGGTCTTGCCCGCCAGGAAACGCTGATGGATGCCCTCGGCGATCACGGCCAGCTTGAAGTAGCCGAGCGCCCGATAGAACGGGAGCTGGTCGAGCGCGAAACCGGTTGCGGCCGCGTAGCGTTCGGCGACCTCGTCGCTGCTCGGGAAGCCAGGATTCGCGCTCGGGGCGTGCCGGACGCCGAGCACCGGCTCGCAGCGGTTGTCCCAATAGACCTGCAGCAGGCCCAGATCGGCGAGCGGGTCGCCGAGGGTGGCCATCTCCCAGTCGACGACCGCGGCGATGCGGCCCGGGTCGGTGCGATCCACGATCGTATTGTCCAGGCGATAATCGCCGTGCACGATGGTTTCGGCCGCCTGCTCGGGCAGCGCGCGGCGCAGCGCCTCGGTGAGCCGGTCGAGCGCGTCGAGCTCCCGGGTGGCGACGCGGTCCCACTGGCCCCGCCAGCGTTTCACCTGACGACCCAGATAGCCTGCGGGACGGCCGAATTCGGCGAGGCCGACGGCCGGGTAGTCGACCGCGTGCAAGGCGGCGAGGGTGTCGACGAGGGCGTTGCCGGTCGCCCTGGCCTGCTCGGCGGTGAGTGTGGCCGTCTGGTCGCCGTCCTGCAGCACGAGCCCGTCCACGAACGAGACCACCGCGAACGGCACCCCGATCACCTCGGTGTCCTCGCACAGCGCGATGGCCTGCGCGACCGGGACCTCTGTCGCGTGCAGCGCCGCGACGATCCGGTATTCGCGGGCCATGTCGTGCGCGGTCGGCGTCAGCGGCCCGAGCGGCGGTCGGCGCAGCACCCAGTCGTGCGTACCGTCGCTCAGCCGGTAGGTGAGATTCGACTTGCCGCCTTTGAGCAGCGTCGCGGTCAGCGGGCCCGCGGTGGCGGGCACGTGCTTGTCGAAATAGCGTTGCAGCGCAGGGAGATCGAGGCCGGCGGGCGTCATCCGAGGCGCTCGATGATGGTGGCGTTGGCCAGTCCGCCCGCCTCACACATGGTCTGCAGGCCGAAGCGGCCCCCGGTCTGTTCCAGATGGTTCACCAGGGTGGCCAGGATGCGGGTGCCCGAGGCGCCGAGCGGGTGCCCGAGGGCGATCGCGCCGCCGCGCGGGTTCAGCTTGGCGAGGTCGGCGCCGAGCTCGTGCTGCCACACCAGCGGCACGGGGGCGAACGCCTCGTTCACCTCGTAGGCGTCGATATCGTCGATGGTCAGCGCGGCACGCGCGAGTGCCTTGCGGGTGGCGGGGATGACCGCGGTCAGCATCAGCAGCGGATCGTCGCCGACCACGGCGAAGGAGTGGAACCGGGCGCGCGGGCGCAGGCCCAGCTTGCTCGCGGTCTCCTCGCTCATGATCAACGCGGCCGAGGCGCCGTCGGTCAGCGGCGAGGAGTTGCCCGGCGTGATCGACCACTCGATCTCCGGAAAGCGCTGGGTGAACCGGTCATCGGCGAACGCGGGGCGCAGCCCGGCCAGCCCCGCGGCGGTGGTGCTGGGGCGGATCGTCTCGTCCGCGCTCAGCGTGCCCGCCGCGACCAGCTCGTTGTCGAACCCGCCCGCCGCGGCCGTGGCGGCGGCCAGCCGGTGCGAGCGCGCGGAGAACTCGTCGAGCGCGGCGCGGTCGAACTTCCAGCGCGCGCTGATCACCTCCGCCGCGATTCCTTGCTGCACAAGGCCTTCCGGGTACCGATGGGCCAGCGGGCCCTGATTCGGATCCTTGCCCTGGGCGTTGGAGAACATCGGGGCACGGCTCATCGACTCCACGCCGCAGGCGATCGCGATGTCATAGGCCCCCGAGATCACCCCTTGCGCCGCGAAATGCGCCGCCTGCTGGCTCGACCCGCACTGCCGGTCCACCGTCGTGGCGGGGACCGACTCCGGCAGACCCGCGGCCAGCGCGGCCGTCCTGCTGATGTTGAACGCCTGCTCGCCGCTCTGCGTCACGCAGCCGCCGATCACGTCGTCGATCAGCGCCGGATCGAGGTCGTTGCGCGCCACCAGCTCGCGCAGCACCCCGGCCAGCAGCGTCGCCGGATGTACTTCGGAAAGTCCGCCCCCGGCCTTGCCCTTCCCGGACGGTGTGCGCACCACATCAACGATTACGGCGGACCCCATAGCCCTCTCCGATCAGCTTAAGTTACCTGCGATTCTCGTCTAAGTTAACACGGATTCGCATCGGTGCCGCCCTTGATCCGGAACTGGCCGACCGGGTGTGGCCGGGTGGGGTAACCGATCAGGCCGGGTAGGTGTGGGTTTCGGTGGCTTTCACGGCCGCCCAGAGCTGGGTGCCGGGATGCAGCCGCAGGTCGGCGACGGTGGCGGGGGTGACGTCGGCGAGGACCGGCGGTGCGCCGTCGAGCCGGACGCGGGTGGTGTGGGCGTGCTGTTCCAGGCCCGCGATGGTGACCGGCCAGGTGTTGCGCTGGCTGCCGGTGGGTTGTTCGGGATGCAGGCTGACGGCGGTCGGTGAGAACGCCACATGCACCGCGCCGGCGCCGGGCTCGGCGACGGTGAGGGTGCCGCCCGCGTCCAACTCGACGGTGGTGCCGTGCGCCCGGCCGCGATACAGGTTGAGGCCGACCAGGTTTGCCACATAGTCCGAGCGCGGCCGCCGGGCGACCTCGCTCGGCGCGCCCTCCTGCACGACCCGGCCGTGCTCCAGGATGACCAGCCGGTCGGCGAGCACCATGGCGTCGAGCGGGTCGTGTGTGACGAGCACGGTGTGGCCGGGGTAGTCGGCGAGGTGCCCGGCGAGGTCGGCGCGCACCCGCAGCCGGGTGCTCGCGTCGAGCGCGGCCAGCGGCTCGTCCAGGAGTAGCAGGGCGGGCTCGGTGGCCAGTGCCCGTGCCAGCGCGACGCGCTGTGCCTGCCCGCCGGAGAGGGCGCGCGGTTTGGCCTGGGCCTGCTCGGCGAGCCCGACCCGGTCCAGCCACCGCGCGGCCCGCTCCCGGGCAGCGGCCCGGCCCACCCCGCGCGCCCGCAGCCCGAACGCGACGTTGTCCACCGCGCTGAGGTGACCGAACAGCAGATAGTCCTGGAACACCACGCCGACCTCGCGACGTTGCGCGGGCACGAACACCTTCGGTGGCGCGTCCCAGACGTGCTCCCCGATCCGCAGCTCGCCGCTGGTCAGCGGGGTGAGCCCGGCGAGCGCCCGCAGGGCGGTGGTCTTCCCCGCGCCGTTGGGTCCGAGCAGGGCGACGACCGTGCCCGGCGCCACGGACAACGGCAGGTCGAGTTCGAATTGTCCTCGGGTGACCCGCAATTCGGCGTGCAGGCTCATACCGCACCGCGCATCCACCGCTCGCGCAAGGCGACCAGCACCGTCACCGACACGGTCAGCAGCACCAGGCTGAGCACGATCGCGTCCTCGGGGTCGGATTCCAGGGCCAGGTAGACCGCGAGCGGCATGGTGGTCGTCTTGCCGGGGAAGTTGCCCGCGAACGTGATCGTGGCCCCGAACTCGCCGAGGGCCCGCGCCCAGCACAGCACCCCGCCCGCGACCACGCCGGGCAGCACCGCGGGCAGCGTGACGCGCCGGAAGGTCAGCCAGCGCGAGGCGCCCAGCGTCGCCGCCGCCTCCTCGAAGCGCGGATCCGCCGCCCGCAGTGCGCCTTCCACCGAGATCACCAGAAACGGCATGGCGACGAACGCCTCCGCGAGCACCACCCCGGCGGTCGTGAAAGGCAGTGCGATGCCGAACCATTCGTACAGATACCGCCCGATCAACCCGCGCCTGCCCAGCACGAGCAGCAGCGCGACACCGCCGACCACGGGCGGCAGCACCAGCGGCACGGTGACCAGCGCGCGCAGCACCCCGCGTCCCGGCAGGTCACCACGGGCGAGCAGCCACGCCAGCGGCACGCCGAACAGCAGGCACAGCAGCGTCGCCAGACTCGCGCACACCAGCGAAAGCTGAAGCGCCTGACCGACTTCGGCATTGAACAGGCGCTCGGGCAGGCCGCGCCACGGTGTGCGCCACAGCAGCCCGAGCAGCGGAACCAGCAGGAAGGCGAGCGCGCACAGCGCGGGCAGCAGCAGCACGAGCGGTCGCCGCCCGGTCGCCGACCGCCGTGCCGTCCGGGTCACGGGTTGTCGAATCCCGCCGCGGTGAACACCGCTCGGGCCTGCGACGAGCGTACGAACTCGACGAACGCCGCCGCGGCGGCCGCGTTCGGGGCGTGGGCGAGCGGGGCGACCGGATAGTCGTTGATCGCCTTGCCCGATTCCGCGAAATCGATACCCTCCACCTGGTCGCCCGCGGCCCGCACATCGGTGCGATAGACCAGCGCCGCGTCCACCTCGCCGAGCTTGACCTTGGTCAGCACGGCTTTCACATCGGCTTCGCGGGTGTCGGGCCGTGGCGTGACCCCCGCGGCCTCGAACACGGTCTTCGCGGCCGCGCCGCACGGCACCTGCTCGGCGCACAGCGCGAGCTTCGGTTCGGTCTTGCCGAAGTCGGCCAGGCCGGTGATGTGGCCTGGATTCCCCTTGGGCACCGCGATCTCGAGCCGGTTGCGCACGAACGTGATCGGCGCGACGGTCACCTCGCCCTTGTCCTGGACCTGCCGCATGTTCTTCGGCGCGGCCGAGGCGAAGACGTCGGCAGGGGCGCCCTGGTTGATCTGCTCGGCCAGCGCCGAACTTCCGCCGAAGCTGTAGACCACCTTGACGCCGGGGTGCGCGGCCTCGAACTGCTTGCCCAGTTCGGTGAAGGTCTCGGTCAGCGAGGCCGCGGCGAACACCGTGACGGTGCCGCCGATCGTGCCCGGCTGTGTGGGCGCGCTCTGCTCGCCCGGCCCGCAGCCGACCAGACCCACCGTGGTGACGCCGACGATGGCGGCACTACGCAACGAACGAATCATGTTCGACCTCATCAGCTTTCCGGGATCTCGACGACGACGTGGGTGGATTTGACCGAGGCCACCGCCACGCTGCCGACCTCGAGCCCGAGTTCGTCGACCGATTCCCGGCTCAGCAGCGAGACCAGCCGGAATGGCCCGGCCTGCAGCTCGACCTGCGCCATCACGGTGTCCTTGAGTACCCGCGTCACGATGCCGCGCATGCGGTTGCGCGCCGAGGCCGCCACCGTGGCCCCGGTTTCCGGTGTCTCGGCGGTGGCCTGCAGGAATTCGGCGAGTTCGCGGCCGCGTACCCCCTTGCGGCCGTTGCCGAGCTGAATCGCGGTCAGCTTGCCCTGATCGATCCACCGGCGCACGGTGTCGTCGCTGACACCGGCCAGCACCGCCACCTCGCTGATCCGCAAATCCGACATGAATCGCAGTCTATTGCCGCATCTGCGGAAATCAAGGGTCAATTGCCCGGAATCTGGCCGCGACCGACAGCTTCGGAATGGGTCTGCTGGGGTTGCTGTGGCGGCGGCGCGGTGAACTCCCTCACAGCGGGTGGGTGGCGGATTCGCGCCACCGGCGCCGAAACCGTCGTCCGGGCACGACTTTTCATGGGAGGACCGCGGGTAACGCCGACCGGCTCAGGCCGCTCGAGCAGCGCGGATGCCACTGGCGATCACTACATTGAAGAGGATTTCGCAGTCCCATCTGATGGAGGAATTTCGGTGCCGCTTATCGATCTGGGTTCGTCCGTGCTGAATCTGGCGAACGTTGTCACGTCCATTGCCGCCAACATCACCTACCTGCTGCAGGCCTGGCACGTGATCTAGGTGAGCTGCTGTCCCGGCGGCGTCGCGGCGTTCGCGGCGGCCGCCGGGTACAGCCGATGGATCAGCATCGCTGCGGCGAGCAGCCGGGATCCGTTCGGTTCTGCGGGATCGATGCCGGTGAGTTCGGCGACGCGGCGCAGACGGTAACTGAAGGTATTGGGGTGGATGTGGATGCCCGCGGCCGCGGTCTTGCGGTCGGCGCCGTGGCGCAGGTGCGCGTCGAGGGCTTCGATCAGGTGGGGACTGTCCAGGATCGGCGTGATCCGTTCGGCGAGGCGATCCCGCGCCGGTCCGGGCCGGGTGAGCTGGTATTCGAGTAACAAATCGTCCAGGCGGTAGCAGCCGGCGGGTTTGCCGAGCAGGCGCGCCAATTCGGCGAGTTCGGTGGCGTCGCGGGCGGTCTGCGGCACCGATTCCCTGGCGACACCGAGATATTCGGTGACGAACACGGCTACCCCGAACTGCGCGGCGAGCTCTGCCGCGAGCTGCTCGTGCGGTCGATCGGTGGGGTCGGGCTCGGTGCCGGTGGGCAACAAGGCGATTCCGGTCGAGCCGTCGAAGGTGGCCAGCGCCGTCGTGCCCGCCAGCGCGTCCAGGGTGCGCTGCAGGATTCTGATCCGCCGCCTGCTGATGAGGGCGGCGACGGTGCCTGGGCGGTCCTCATGGCGGATGTGGATCGCCAGCACCGTATAGCGCTCCGCCAGCGCGGTATCGGCGCGCGCGGCGAGTTCCTCGGCCGGTAGCCCGCCGAGCAGTGCCGCGCACAGTGCGCGTCGTGCCTCCCGTTCGGTGTTGTAGATGGACTGCTCGACCTCGGCGTAGGTCTCGACCACCGTGATGTCGATATGCATCAGCAGCTCGAGCAGCCTGCCGCCGACGACGACCAACTCGTCCATCTCGGTGTGGCCCGCCATGGCCGCCGCCTCCTGGAGCACCGACTGCGCGGAGCCGTGCATGGCTTCGATCAACAGCGGCAACGGAATACGGTCCTCCGCGTGCCGCTGCGCGACCGGCGCGACGAACCCCGCCACCTCGGCTCTGGTGAACGCGCGCTGTTCGCCGATGGCCTGCAGGACCGCCCGGCCGCACGCGTAGATCGCGGGCAGCACCTCGGCGGTGAAGTGGCCCTCCGGCAGATCCGCGGTGGGCGCGGTGCTGCCGAGTCCGGCGGCCAGCATGCGTTCGGAGATCTGCGGCCAGTGGGTGAGCAACCGGGTGACCAGTGGAGCGCGGTCGGTCGGTGAAGGCGCGGCGGACATGTGCCGATTGTTTCCAACGACAGGTTGCGCGGCAAGGTAACCGGCACATCGGCGCGAACTTTGGTGCGCGCGACAACTTCACCGTGCGATTGTTCTCGCCGGCGTGCAGTGACACCGCCGCGGCGCCGACCCTGGATTCGAGCGCCGCGCATGCACAGTCGGTGGTGCTTTCGCACGGCACCTGGCTCGATGCCTACGACAGCTTCGCCTACCTCACGCCCTCGACCCGGTCGCCGCGCCGAGGTTGGATTGCACGTTCAACCCCTGGCTGATCGGCGGCGGTGGCAGCTTCTGGCCGTGCTGTCACTATCCGCGGCGGAGAAAGTGTGGGCGGGTGAATTGTTCTCCGCACCAATTCTTTTCCGAATCGCACCGTAGTTATGGTGGCCGCAGACGTGGCGCGGCGCCGGCGGCGCGACGAGCGATCGAAAGGAACACAGGCCCATGAGTGCCGATCCCGTGCACGGCGCGACCGATCCGGTCGTCGCGCCGCGCGACGGTTCTCCGCTACTGCCCGAGGTGGATCCGTTCTACGCACCGCCTCCGGGGCTGGACGAGCTGCCGCTCGGTGCGGTGGTGCGCGCCAGGACGGTGGAGCTCGGGCTGTTCGGCCTTGTCCGGCAGCGCATTTCGGCCTGGCAGCTGCTCTACCGGACCGGTGATCTGCACGGCGTGCCCGAGGTCGCGGTCACCACGGTGCTGTTGCCGTGGGACGCCACCCCGGACGGGGCGCGGCCGCTGGTCTCGTTCCAGTGCGCCATCGACGCCGTCGCCTCGAAGTGCCTGCCCTCCTACGCGTTACGCCATGGCGCCCGAGCCGCCGGTTCGATTCCGCAACTGGAACTACCGCTCATCGCCGCCGCGCTGACCAGGGGCTGGGCGGTCTCGGTGCCCGATCACGGCGGTACCGCCGGACGCTTCGGGGTGGCTCGCGAGCCTGGTTACCGTGCGCTCGACGGGATTCGGGCCGCGCTGGCGTTCGGGCCGCTCGGCCTCTCGGCGGCTACGCCGGTCGCGCTGTGGGGATACTCGGGCGGCGGACTGGCCACGGCGTGGGCCGCCGAGCTGGCCGCCGCCTACGCGCCGGAGTTGGCACTGGTCGGTGCGGTCGCCGCCTCGCCGGTCGGCGATCCGGCGGCCGCGTTCGTCCGGCTCAACGGCGGGTGGTTCGCCGGCTTCGCCGCGGTTTTCACCGCGGGACTGCGCCGTGCCTACCCCGACCTCGACCGCCTGCTGCGCGCCCACCTGGACGCGCGGTACCTGGCATGGCTCGCGGCGACCGAGACCACCGCGACCTTCCCGCTGCTGTACCGCTTCGCCCGCCGCGATATCGACGAGCATTGCCGCGGCGGGCTCGCGGCGCTGCTGGCCGCGCCCGCGCTGCGCGCGGTGCTCGCCGACATCGAACCGGGCGCGCACGCGCCCGCCATGCCGCTGCTGGTGGTGCAGGGCGTCTACGACGAGGTCATCGCCGTCGCCGACGTCGACGCGCTCGTCACCCGCTACGCTGCGGCGGGCACGCACGTCCGATACCTGCGCGACCGGCTGAGCACCCATCTTCTGCTGCAGTTCTCGGCCATGCCGGTGATGCTCGACTGGCTCGGCGACCGGCTCGCGCGGCGCGAATTGCCCGCGGCGAGTACCGAAACCACCTGGTCGCTGGTGCTCTCGCGCCGAGCACTGGCCGGGCACCTCGGTTTCGCCCGCCTGCTCGGCCGTATGCTCTTCGCGCGCCCGATCGCGGCGGTCCGAAGATAGCGACCGGTCGGCACTTCCGGCTTCGATACCTGCCGCCGGTTTGTACTTGTCCCCTAATTGCGTTGTCCAAGAGCTGAATACGGTGGTTGTCGCCTGGGACGATTGTTATGGTGGCAATTCAGCCGTGGGAGGCGATATTTGGTGTTCGTGGGGCGCACCGATCTACTCGAGCTCATCGACCGATTGGTAGAAGTAAGCGCCGCGGAAGCGACGGCGCCGCCGAAACCTGTTCTGGTGCTGGAAGGCTGTGGTGGATCCGGCCGCAGTGCCGTGCTGGGCAGGACGCTGGCGAAATGGCAGGGGCACACCCCTTCGGTGCTGGTCCGGCCACTGGAGCAGCCGTTCGATCTGAACAATCCGGTGCGGACTGTGCTGGCCGCCGTCATGCTCGGGCTCAGTGTCGACATTCCCGGCTATGCGGTCGCGTTTCCCCGGCTGGTGATCGCGCAGATCGTCATCGCGGAGAACTTCGACGGCCTGCCCCCGGACGAGCAATTGACCCGGCTTCGGTTGCTGCTCAACAAATATCAACGCCGCGCCGCGCTGATCGGCTTCGTCCGGAACATGATCAGGCTGGCTGGTTCGCTGGCCGCCAATATCAAGGTGCCCGGCGTCGACGTCATCGCGCCGGCGGTGGCCGACACGGTTTCCGACGCGGTGGTCGGCCGTTTGCAGAGCGGCCGGCTGCTCGGCCGCGTCACGTGGGGCCCGAAGGCCGCGTGGTTCGGTCATCAGGATCTCGGCCTGCGCCTCGACGCCGAGCGCGCGCTGATCGGGCTCAGCAACAACGCGCGAAGCGTGGACCCGCGGGTGCGCCGGGACGTGGACGACGTGCTGGTCGGCGCGCTGCTTGCCGACCTGCGACACAGCGTCGCCAAGGTCAAGCGGCGGACCTCGAACGTCGTCGTGCTGATCGACGACGCCGACGCACTTGCCGCCACGCCGTTTCTGAGTTCCGTGCTGCGCGTGCGGCGTTCGATCGCGGCCACCGGCGCGGAGCTGCCCGATCCGTTGACGATCGTGGCCGCCAGTTCCGGCGCGCTCGTCGACGAACTGGCCGGGCTGGTGCCCGTCCCCGCGGTGTGGTCGGCGCCGTTCGATGCGGCGGCGCGGTCACTCGTCGGACCGCGCTGGCTGCGGGTGCGGCTGCCCGAGTTGAGCGAGAGCGATGTCCGGCTGATGGCCAAGGATGTCGACCTGTACCAGTCCGAGCACATCGGGCACATCGTGTATCGGCTCACCCGAGGGCACCCGGCGGCCACCGACCTGGTGCTGCGGCTGATCAAGGAGGAGCCCGGTCAGCTGGGGAACCTCGACGCGCTGTTGCGCGGTCCGGGCCCGGAGCCCGGCGTTTCGGTCGAGCAGCACCTGCTGCGGATCTTCGGCCGTGGTTTGAGTGCGCGCAAACTGGTCCGCCGTGAGCTGGCGACCGCGCTGGTCACGGTGTCGGCCGCGCGGCACAAGAGCGAGGCGCTCGGCCTCGTCGGTTTGCTGCCGCCCGGCGTCGAACACGATTCGGTCCTGTTCAAATCGCGCTCGCTGTGGACGGCGGACACACCGGGGGGTGAGCTACGGCTGCCCGCGCTGCTGCGCCTGCTCGGGCTGCGCGCGCTGGCCGCCAGGACCCGCTCCGATCAGGGGCCGGGCCTCCAGCGCGTCCTCGGCGAGCTGCTCGCGCAGGTCGCCGCCGACGACCGGGCGGGCAGGCTGGCGCACGTCCGCCTGCTCAACGGCCCGGCGGCGGTGGTGGACGAGCTCACCGCGCTGTTGCCGGAGCTGTCCGCGCGGTGGCTGACGTTGTTCGACGCCGTGGTCGAACTACCGGATCCGGCACGACGGGACGGGGCGCTGGTCGACAGCTCGGCGCGCGCCCGCACGCCGAGCGCGCACATCGGGGCATTGGTCGCGCTGGTGCCCGCGTTCGAGTCCGACATCGCCACCCCGGTGGAGCTGAAGGCCGAGCTGTGCCGCCGCATCGCGCACAGCTACGAGCAATTGGCCGAGCACGTCACGGCGGACGGCCCGTTCCTGTTGCGCGCCAACCGCTATCGCAGACTCGCGGACCAATTCGAGTGACCTGCGCGGCAGAAGGAGACCCCAGTGGCATCGCGATATCGGCTAGGCCTCTATCCCAAACCGGACCGGTCGTTCCCGCGCCCGTGGACCGACTGGGTGCGGCTGGGACTCGTCGTCGCGCTGCTGGTGTGCGGCGGGGCCGGGTTGGTGCTGCGCGAGGACCTGCGGCGCGGGTTCACCTGCAACGCGGGCTGGACGCCGGACCGCGCCGCCTGGCAGGTGGGTGCGCATTGCGTCGGATTGTCCGAGGGCCCTTACGCTTTCGGGCTCGACGAGTTCGCGCCGGTGCTGGCCCAGATCGATCGGCAGAACCGCGCGGCGGGCGAGCAGTGTCCCGGCACGCCCGCGACCGTCGGGGTGCTGCTCACCATGACCGACGAGCTGGCGGGAAGTCGGGCGGTGCACGAGCTGGAGGGTATGGCGACCGGCCAGCACCGGGCCAACGCGACCGGTTGCCTGCACCCTATGCGGCTGGTCGTCGGCCAGCTCGGCGACTACGCAGGCGACGGTGACCCGCTCGGCGTGGCGCGCGCGATGGCGGACCGCGCCGACGTGGTCGCGGTGGCGGGCATCGGCCTCAGCGATCAGACCACCGCCGAGGTCGCGGAAGTGCTTGCCGCGGCGAAGATCCCGATGGTGTCCGACGTGGTGACCGCCGAGGGGTTCGACCAGCACGGTTCGCGCGCCGACGAGCCCGAGTTCGACGGCTGCGACCAGAACATCACCTATCCGCGCGGGATCGCGCGGGACTACTTCTATCGCGTCGCCTTCCGCGTCGCGGTGCAGGTGCGCGCGCTCGGTGCGGTGTCACCGGCCCGCCCCGACTTCATCATGGTGCCGATCGGCGGCTCGGACCCCTACACCTGCACCACCCTGCCGTTCCTGCAGCGCGAATACGGCGGCAACGTGCTGGAGGTCAAGTTCGACACCAGCGAACCGAGTACCGTGCCGCAGACCGCGCGGCGGGTGTGCTCGACGCCGAAGGACGTGACGATCGCCTATATCGCGCGCGGTCGCGACCTGGGCAGGCTGCTGTACAGCCTCGACGAGGCGTACGTCAACGGCCAGTGCGCCGCGCACTCGGTCACGGTGCTGAGCACCTCGGACGGCAACAGACTGCGCACCGGGGAGGCGGATCGGTCGCTGGAAGACCTGCGGACCAAGGCCGTGTCCTCGCCAAGCTTCACCGACGGCCGGGTGCGCCTGCTCTTCACGCTGGTGGCAGGCGCGGACGGGCCGCAGCAGGGCAATCCCAACTGGGCCGTGTTCGAAGAGCATTTCCGTGCCGCGGGTTTCGAGCTCGAGCATATCGGCGACGGCTGGGCGGTCAACGCCTATGACGCGGTGACCACCATCGATACCGCGCTGCGCGCCCTGCCCGCGACCATGCCCGTGCAGCGCAGCCAGGTGAACGCGACCATCAGCGGGTTCTCCGCGCCGGATATCGCGGTGCCCGGTGCCGGTGGGCCGATCATCTTCGACAACAGCGGCAATCGCACCGGACCCGGGCCACGCGTCGTGCGGCTGTGCCCGGCGCCGCCGTCGGTGGATCGGCCACGATTCGTCCCTACCGTCGAGGTTCTGCCCGGCGGCTCGATCCCGTCCTGTGCGCGCTGAGGCCGGTCGGCACCCAGCAGGTTTGTGTGTCCGATCACAAAACCGCCGAGTTTGCTCTAGCGTGAGCACGGTTGGTGCCGAGAGGGGCTGTTGATGCGTAGCGGGATGTTGAGTCTGACGCAGTTGCGGGAGCAGGTCGAGGCCGGTCGCATCGATACGGTGCTGGTCGCGATGACCGACATGCAAGGTCGGTTACAGGGAAAGCGGTGTGCGGCAAGGTATTTCCTGGATGAGGTGGTGGAGCACGCGACCGAGGCGTGCAACTACCTGCTCGCCGTCGACGTGGACATGACGACGGTGGACGGATACCGGATGTCGTCCTGGGACACCGGATACGGGGACTTCGTGCTGCGGCCGGATCTGCACACGCTGCGGCTGGTGCCGTGGTGGCCGGGAACCGCGCTGGTGCTGTGCGATGTCGAGCAGGTGGAGCCTGCGGGCAAACCGGTCACCGTCTCGCCGCGTCAGGTGTTGCGCGCGCAGCTCGCCCGGCTGGCCGAGCACGGACTGCGCGCGTTCGTCGGCACCGAGCTCGAATTCCTGGTGTTCGACGACAGTTACGAGGCCGCGTGGTCGGCGGGCTATCGGGAGTTGCGCCCGGCCAACCAGTACAACGTCGACTATTCGATGCTCGGCACCGCCCGGCTCGAGCCGCTGCTGCGCCGCATCCGCACCGAAATGGACGGCGCGGGCATGTATTGCGAGTCGGCGAAGGGGGAGTGCAACCCCGGGCAGCACGAGATCACCTTCCGCTACGACGACGCGCTGACCACCTGTGACAACCACAGCATCTACAAGACCGGCGCGAAGGAGATCGCCGCGCAGGAGGGGCGCAGCCTCACCTTCATGGCGAAATACAATGAGCGCGAGGGGAACTCGTGCCATATTCATATCAGCCTGCGCGGTGAGTCGGACGAGCCGGTGCTGGCGGGCAACGAGCCGGGCGGCTGGTCGCCGTTGATGCGGCATTTCGTCGCGGGACAGCTGGACTGCCTGCGCGAGTTCACCTACCTGCTTGCGCCGAACATCAACTCCTACAAGCGATTCGTCTCGGGCAGCTTCGCGCCGACCGCGGTCGCCTGGGGCCGCGACAACCGGACCTGCGCCCTGCGCGTGGTCGGGCACGGGCCGTCGCTGCGGCTGGAGAACCGGGTGCCAGGTGGCGACGTGAACCCGTACCTCGCCGTGGCCGCAGCCATCGCGGCCGGGCTGCACGGCATCGAGCAGCGGCTGCCGCTGGAGCCGGAGTTCCACGGCAACGCCTACCGCTCGGAGCGGCCGCGGGTGCCGCGCACGCTGCGTGAGGCGGCGGGCCTGTTCGGGGACAGCAAGGTGGCGCGGGCCGCGTTCGGTGATGATGTAGTGGAGCACTACCGCAACGCGGCGCAGGTGGAACTGGACGCCTTCGACGCTGCCGTCACCGACTGGGAGCGAATTCGTGGCTTCGAACGACTCTGACGCCGGGCCCGCCGCGGCCGTACCGCGGCTGCGTCCGGTGATCGGGCTGCCGACCTATGTCGAGCGCGCGCGGTTCGGCTCATGGGACGTCGACAGCGCCGTATTGCAGTACAGCTACGTGCAAATGGTGGTGGCCGCGGGCGGCATCCCGGTCCTGCTGCCGCCCGGCGGCGTGGCCCGCGCGGAACTGGTGTCCCGCCTAGACGGGTTGGTGCTCACCGGCGGCGCCGACGTCACCCCGCAGCGCTACGGCGCGCTGCCGCATCCGGACACCTATACCAGGCCCGATCGCGACGAGTCGGAGTTCGGGCTGTTCGCGCTGGCCCGCGCGGCCGAACTGCCGGTGCTCGCGGTGTGCCGGGGCATGCAGGTGGTCAACGTCGCGTTGGGCGGCACGCTGGTCCAGCACCTGCCCGAGGTGCTCGGGCACGCCGAGCATTCGGGCACGACCGGCGGGTTCACCGTCACTGATGTGGTGCCGGTGGCGGGCAGCCGGGTCGCCGCGATCGCCGGCGCGCACGTGAAGGCCAACTGCCACCATCATCAGGCGATCGACCGACTGGCGCCGGGGCTGGTGGTCAGCGCGCACGCCGCGGACGGGACGATCGAGGCGGTCGAGACGACCGACGGCCCGTTCCTGGTCGGCGTGCAATGGCATCCGGAGGTGGATGCGGTGGACCGCAGGCTGATCGGGGCACTCGTCGCCGCGGCCGAAGACTATCGAAGGGAGCGGAATTCGTGACGACAGCCCAGGTGCTCAACCCGGCCACCGAGCAGGTGGTGGCGACGGTCGAGCTGGCAGGCGCCGCCGAGACCGACGCCGCGATCGAGCGGGCTCAGCGCGCCGCGGTGGCCTGGCGTGCGATGGCGCCGGGGGATCGCGCCCGGCTGCTGCGCCGCTTCGCCGAGGCCGTCGACGCGAATCTGGAGCAGCTCGCCCAACTCGAGGTCGCCAACTCCGGGCACACCATCGGCAACGCGCGGTGGGAGGCGGGCAATGTCCGCGACGTGCTGCACTACGCGGCCGGTATCCCGGAACGGCTGCTCGGCCAGCAGATTCCGGTCGCGGGCGGGGTCGACATCACCTTCCATGAACCGCTCGGCGTGGTCGGTGTGATCGTGCCGTGGAACTTCCCGATGCCGATCGCGGCCTGGGGCTTCGCCCCCGCGCTCGCGGCGGGCAATACGGTGGTGCTCAAGCCCGCCGAGCTCACGCCGTTGACCGCGATTCGCCTGGGGGAGTTGGCCGTCGAAGCCGGGCTGCCCGCGGACGTCTTCCAGGTGCTGCCGGGCAAGGGTGCGATCGTCGGGCAGCGCTTCGTCACCCATCCCGCGGTGCGCAAGGTGGTGTTCACCGGTTCGACCGAGGTCGGCACCCGGATCATGGCGGGCTGTGCCGCGCAGGTGAAGCGGGTGACGCTCGAATTGGGCGGCAAGAGCGCCAATATCGTGTTCGCCGACGCGGATCTGGACCGCGCGGCCGCCACCGCGCCCTACGGCGTCTTCGACAACGCGGGCCAGGACTGCTGTGCGCGATCCCGGATTCTGGTGCAGCGCACAGTGTTCGACCGCTTCCTCGAGCTGCTCGAGCCCGCCGTGCGCGGGGTGGTGGTCGGTGATCCGACCGCGGCGGCCACCGAGATGGGCCCGCTGATCTCGGCCGCGCATCGCGAGCGGGTGGCCGGGTTCGTAGAGCCGTCGACCAAGGTGGCGTTCACCGGTACCCACCCCGACGGACCCGGATTCTGGTATCCGCCGACGGTGGTGCTGCCGGACTCGCCCACCGACCGGGTGCTCACCGAGGAGGTGTTCGGCCCGGTGGTCGCGGTGGTGCCGTTCGAGGACGAGGCCGACGCGATCCGGATCGCCAACGACACCGAGTACGGGTTGTCCGGCTCCATCTGGACCAACGACGTCGGCCGGGCGCTGCGCGTGTCCCGCGGTGTCGAGGCGGGCAACCTCTCGGTGAATTCGCATTCCTCGGTGCGGTATTGGACGCCGTTCGGCGGATTCAAGCAGTCCGGTCTCGGCCGGGAACTCGGGCCCGACGCCGCGCTCGCGTTCACCGAGACCAAGAACGTCTTCCTCGCCACCCAGTAGCGACCGTCAATACCTGATTGGAGATACCTTGCAGCGCTTACAGGATCGAGTCGCCGTCGTCACCGGCGGCGGGAGCGGCATCGGCCTCGCCACGGTCCGTCGCTTCGCCGCCGAGGGGGCGAAGGTGGTCGTCGCCGATATCGACGCGACCAGCGGCGAGGCGGCCGCCGCCGAGGTCGGCGGCTTGTACGTCAAGGTCGATGTGACCGACGAGGCCCAGGTCGAGGCGCTGTTCCAGACCGCGGTCGACACCTATGGCGGGCTCGACATCGCGTTCAACAACGCGGGAATCTCACCGCCGGAGGACGATTCGATCCGCACCACCGGCCTCGACGCCTGGAAGCGCGTCCAGGAGGTGAACCTGACCTCGGTCTACCTGTGCAGCAAGTACGCCATCGAGCACATGCTGGAACGCGGCAAGGGATCGATCATCAACACCGCCTCGTTCGTCGCGGTGATGGGCGCGGCCACCTCGCAGATCTCCTACACCGCGTCCAAGGGCGGCGTGCTCTCGATGAGCCGTGAGCTCGGAGTCCAATTTGCCCGCAACGGGATTCGGGTCAACGCACTGTGCCCGGGGCCGGTGAACACCCCGCTGCTGCAGGAGCTGTTCGCCAAGGACCCCGAGCGCGCGGCCCGGCGCCTGGTGCACATCCCGGCCGGGCGCTTCGCCGAACCCGAGGAAATCGCCGCCGCCGTAGCGTTCTTGGCCAGCGACGACGCCTCGTTCATCACCGCGTCGCAGTTCCTGGTGGACGGCGGGATCTCCGGTGCCTATGTGACGCCGCTGTAGACCGGTGACGCCGAACTCCCGCGCCCTTTCGCCGAAGTGGGTGCGGGAGTTCGGCATTCAGTGCCCGTGCGGTCAGGGGGCGGTGGTGTCGGGCTGTGGTGCCGCGGGGGCTTCCGCCGGGGGTGCTGCCGGCTGGGGCGGCCTCAGCAACTCGTTCAGCTGGGACATGGCGTCGGTGAAGTCCCGCAGGTTGCCGGTCAGGCCCTTGTCCTGCGGGATGGCGTCGCGTTTGGCGCTCTGGTCGCTCTGCGTCCCCGTGCCGCTGGGGGATGCCAGGGTGCTCGAGTCGCCACCCGGCGTTGCCGCACCGGGGGTGTCCGTTCCGCCCGGGGCGGCGGGTGTCGTGCCGCCCGGTGCGGCCGGAGTCGCCGCGCCTGGTGCGGCTTGCGTCGCGCCGGGTGCCGGTGCCGTCTGTGCGGGTGCGGCCTGCGCGGGGGCGGCCGGTGCGGCCGAGTCGGGCGCGCCTGCGGCGATACCCGCGGTCAAGAGTGTCGCGGCCAGCCCGGTGGCGGCCGCGATCCCGATCGTGCGCTTCATGTGTAGCCCCTTCTCGTCTCGATGTCTCGCCTCGAAGTGGTACATGCGTACTCGAACATCAAACGCTCAACTCGCCACCGGGTCGGCACATTGCGCAAAAAGACCTGTCTTGCTGCACCTTCGCGGTGTGTGACAAGCGCGGCCGTCGGCATTCTCGCGCCA
Organism: Nocardia brasiliensis; assembly: GCF_011801125.1. Taxonomy (NCBI): domain Bacteria; kingdom Bacillati; phylum Actinomycetota; class Actinomycetes; order Mycobacteriales; family Nocardiaceae; genus Nocardia; species Nocardia brasiliensis. The sequence goes on along the minus strand of NZ_CP046171.1, from coordinate 5,914,713 downwards.
TTGCCGAACGTGCGTCGTACGGCGTCGTCACCGAGCGATGAGCCCGGCGACGACGCCGAACGACTCCGGTCCGCTATCGATCCGTGCCCCTGATCGCCGACAAGGGCGCGGCTACCGGGCGAGCCGCATGGCGACCGTCAGCGGAACCGTCGGGCGGTCCGCACCGCCCAGATGGGACACCTGGCTGCCGAAGTCAGAACGGCAGCTTCAGGCCCAGGTCCGGCATGCTCGGCAGCGCAGCCCCGCCGCTGACGCCGGGTATCGGCAGGTCGCCGGGGCCCGATAGTCCTGGAATATCGGGCGCGGCGAAGTTGCCGAAAGGAGTCTCCAATTCTGCCTTCGGGCCGTCCGGGCCGATCTGACCGTCGCCGCCGAAGTTGCCGCCCGGAGTCTGCACGCCGCCGCCTGCGCCTGCGCCGCCGGGTCCGACCTGGGTGTTGCCTTGTGCGCCTGCGCCGCCGGGCACCTGTACGCCGCCGCCTGCGCCTGCGCCGCCGGGTCCGACTTGAGTGTTGCCTTGTGCGCCTGCGCCGCCGGGTCCCTGTAGGCCGCCGCCTGCGCCCGCGCCGCCGGGCCCGACCTGGGTGTTGCCTTGTGCGCCTGCGCCGCCGGGCACCTGTACGTCACCGCCTGCGCCCGCGCCGCCGGGTCCGACTTGAGTGTTGCCTTGTGCGCCTGCGCCGCCGGGTCCCTGCAGGCCACCGCCTGCGCCCGCGCCGCCGGGTCCGGCCTGGGCGCCGCCCTGCATGCCCAGGCTGGGCGCTTGGGTGCCGCCGCCGTTGGGCGTGCCTCCGGTTGGGGGTGTGTCGGCTGCGGCGACGCCGGTGAAGAGGAGTGATACGGCTACACCAGCGGCGGCCGCCGATCCGATCATGCGTTTCATGTAAAGCCCCTTCTCGTAGCGAAGTGGTACATGCGTACTGCTGATCAAACGTTCAACACGATAGTGGCTCAGATCACTCTGGGCAAAACTGGTCGGTATGAAACGCGGAAAAGTCGCCGAATCGGTGCAAAAAGGCGGTGTCGCCGAGCTGAGCTCGGCGACACCGCGGTCCGGTCGTGGGCCTACTTGCTCGTGGGCCTAGTTGTCGCCGTCCCTGTCGGGCACACCCGAGCGGTCAGAGTCGGTCTGGGCGCCGTTGGAGGCGCCAGGGTTCGTCCGTGTGTCGCCGTTGCCGGCGCCCTGGGAGGTGCCGTTGCCGGTGCCGGGGTCTTGCGGTGTGCTGCCGTTGCCCTCGGGGGTCGACTGTTTGCCGTTGCCGTTGCCGTTGCCGTTGCCGTTGCCGAGGTCGCCCTGGTTGCTCTGTTGGTCCTCGCACTCTTGCGTCTTCGGGCTGGTCCCGCCGGGCGCGGCGACCGGGCCTCCCGAGCTGCCTGAGTCGAGCATGCCGTCGAGGGGACCGGAAGTACCGTTCTGCTGGGTGCCGGGCTGAGCGTGCCCGTTCTGGTCCTGCGACGGGGTGCTCTTCTCGCACTGCGGGTTCGTGGACGGGTTGTCGGGTGCGAACGTGTACGCACCGGCGCCGCCCGCGCACAGCAATGCCGCGGTCATTCCGGCGGCGACCGCGGTTCCTAGCTTGTAGATCATGTGTAGCCCCTTCTCTGATGAAGTGGTACATCTGTGTCGATATCCAACTCGCCTCACGCTAGTGCGGGTCGCTCGCAATATGTCGTCACCGCCGGTGACGCTGGCAAGTCCGATTTTCTCGAAATTCGCTGAAATACCGGCTTTTCGGCGACGGGTGAATTCGAACAAATATTCGCCGCCGACGGGGAATCGCCTTTGCGGAAATAGCATGAGAAACGACGCATGACCTAGGCGATATTCGGGAATCGCCTAGGCCGGGCGCCGTTCGCCGGATGCGCTAGGGCGCCAGGGCGGCTCCCGCTGGGCCGGTGGGTCCGGCGGGCAGCACGGTCGGGTCGTCCTCGCCCGCGTCGGGCACCTCGGTACCGCGCAGCGAGGTGCCCGCGGTTTCGCGCAGGTAGCACCAGGCGACCAGGCCGATCAGGCTGGCCCCGATCATGTAGGCGGCCGGGAACAGCGACCAACCGGTCGACTCGATGGCGGCCTCGTTGACCAGCGGTGCGGTACCGCCGAAGGCCGCGGTGGAAACGTTGTAGGCCAGCGCGAAACCGGCGTAACGGACCTGGGTCGGGAAGATGGCGGGGAAGGTCGAGCTGATCGTCGACAGCTGTGGGACGTACAGCAGGCCGAGTACGATGAAGCCGATGATCGCCCATGCGGTGCCCTGGCCCATCAGCCAATACATGGGCAGCGCCAGCACCGCGAGGCCGACCAGCGAGAACAGCCACATCGGGCGGCGGCCGACGCGGTCGGACAGGCGGCCGAAGAACGGCAGCGTCACCATCATGACCGTCTGTCCGATCAGCATCATCGCGGTCGTGCCGGATTCGCTGATGCCGATGGTCTTCTGCAGGTAGGTCGGCTGGTAGGTGAGCAGCGTGTAGTTGACGACGTTGAGTGCGACGACCAGCCCGCCCAGCGTGAGCAGTTCGCGCCGGTAGGTGGTGACCAGTTCGCGCAGGCCGTGCAGGCCGCCGGGCCGATGCTCGGCATCGTTGTGCTCGGCGACCTCGGTGAACACCGGGCTCTCGTCCAGGCGCGAGCGCAGATACCAGCCGACCAGCCCGAGCGGGACGGCCAGCAGGAACGGAATGCGCCAGCCCCAGTCGTGCATCGCGTCGGAACCGATGGCGAGCTGGCAGGCGAGCACGGTCGCCGAGCCGCCGACGAAGCCGGCCAGGGTGCCGAATTCGAGGAAGCTGCCGAGGAAACCGCGCCGCTTGTCGGAGGCGCATTCGGCCAGATAGGTCGCGGCGCCGCCGTATTCGCCGCCGGTCGAGAAGCCTTGCACCACCCGCAGGCTGATGAGCAGGATCGGGGCGAACACGCCGATGCTGCTGTGCGTGGGCAGCAGGCCGATGGCGCCGGTGGCCGCGGCCATCAGCAGGATCGTCGTGGCCAGTACGGCCTTGCGGCCGATCCGGTCGCCGAGCGGACCCCACACCATGCCGCCGAGCGGGCGCAGCACGAACGAGACCGCGAAGCCGAGCATGGTGCCGAGGGTGCCGAGTTCGCCGGGGAAGAACGCGTCGGTGAGGTAGGTGGCGGTGGCCGCGTAGACGCCGTAGTCGAACCATTCGGTGGCGTTGCCCATCGCGGACGCGGCGACCGATCGCCGTAACGGAAAACTCTCCGGTTTTTGATCAGTCACTGCATATCCTCTCCGGTCCGCGCGCGGACGTTGACCTCGCTTCCAACCTCCGGGTCCTGACACCAGAGACTGGGCACGAATTAGACCGATACCCAGGTTTCAATCAGCGCAAACAGGCAGTGCCGCGCGCGAATTCGCGCTGTGAGGGGTGTGACCTGCGACGAAGAGGGAAATTGTGCAGATGGTCACAGAGTTATAACGGTCTCTGATTGTTGGGTTTATGTTCGACGGCTACTGCCGTCTCGCGGCGCGTGCCAGTTTCCCGGGCGACCCTCGTCGGACCCGTCCGACGAGGTCGGATCGCCGCCACGAGCACGGCCGCACCCGCGGCGACACAGACCCAGCCGAACCAGTTGCCGAACCGGGCGTAGGCGGTGGCGTCCTCGGTCAGCGGTATCCGGGCGAGAGCGGTCCCGGTGTGGTCGAGGCCGGTGCGCGCCGCGGCGTGCACCCGGCCGCGACTGTCGCTGGCGACCAACTCGCCGAGCTGCGGCGCGCGAGCGACGCCGAGTCCGGACTCGACGCCGCGCAGCACGGCCATCCGGCTGTGCAGCCAGTAGTCGTCGGTGAAGTCGAGCGCGGGCACCAGCAGTAACCGTGCCCCCTGGCGTTGGTTCTCGCGGACCAGGTCGGGATGATCGAGGTCGTAACAGATCGCCAAGGCCCACGGCAGGCCGGGCACCTGTCGCCACTGCGTGCCCGGCACGTGTTCGTCCTCCAGACCGGGGATCAGGAAGTGTTTGGCATACCGCACGCCGGACGGGAATTCGATAGCGGCGTTGTAGCTGGCGGCGCCGGTGCGCAGGATCAGGCCGGCGACCACGTGGATCCCGCGCCGCCGCGCCACATCGGTCAGTGGCTCGGCGAGCAGCGCCACCGTGGTTTCCTCGGCACGCCAAGACTTTTCGGGGAGCACGACGACATCGGCGCCGCGATCGGCGAGCCGCTCGATCTCGTGGACGACGCGAGTGACCATATCGCGGCCTGCGGCGGAGTCCACCGGCACATACTCCGGTGGCTGTGCCACCGCGACCAATCCGACGGTGACCGTGCCCTTTTCGGCCGGGGCGGCCAGTCGCCAGCAGCCGAACGCGAGCAGCACCACCACCCCGGCCGCGGCCGCCGCGGTCGGGCGAAGACGTTGCGCCCGAGTGAGTTCCGGTGCGAAGAGGACCGCGACCGCGGATGGCATCAGCAGCATCAGGAACGTGATGCCCCATACGCCGGTGAGCGAGGCGGTCTGGATCAATGGCAGCAGGGCGGCCTGGCTATAGGCGATGCTCCACCAGGCGCCGAACGGACCCGCCACCGCCAGCAGGAATTCCACGCTGACCCACACCGCGGGCAGGGCAAGCACCGCGAAGCCGGGGCGGGCGCGGCGCAGCAGTGCGCGGGTCAGCAGGACGGCGCCGCCGAACAGCACGGTGGTCCCGCCGAGCAGCAGCACCGTCGCGGATACCGGCTGTTCCAGCGTCGCGGTGAAGTACGGCCACAGCTGGGCCACCACGCCGAGCCAGGACAGTGCTCCGGCGACAAATGCGGTCGCGGCCGAAACCCGAGGCACGAGCAGCAGGACCGGCAGCGGCGCGAGGATCGCCAGGACCGGCGCCGGCCGCAGGCCGGTGCCGAGATGCCACAGCAGCGCCGAGGTCGAGAGCGCCGCGGCGGCGAGGAAAAAGCGTTTCACCCCTTCGATATTCGAGCTCCAGGGGGGCGGGCACATCGCCGATAGGAGCGGTCCTCGACTCGCTCCTACGGCTGAGGCGTGCAGTGGCGAGCGCCCGGCACCACCAGTCCGGCCTCGTAGGCGAACACCACCGCCTGCGCGCGATCGCGCAGGCCGAGCTTCGACAGCACCGAACTGATGTGTGTCTTCACCGTGTGCTCGCTGACGGTCAGTGTCGCGGCCAATTCCGCGTTCGACAGACCACGCGCGAGCTCGCGCAACGTGTCCCGTTCGCGCTCGGTCAACTCGTCGAGACGGCGCGCCAGCTCGGGACGCGGACTGCCACGCCGGCTCAACTCGGCGATCAGGCGGCGGGTCACGCTGGGTGCGAGCAGCGCCTCGCCGGCGTGCACGACCCGGACCGCGTCGACCAGTTCCTCGCGGCGCAGGTCCTTCAGCAGGAATCCACCTGCGCCTGCCTGGAGGGCGTCGTAGACAAACTCGTCGAGATCGAACATGGTGAGCACCAACACTTTCGCTGTGGTTTCGGTACGGATGCGCCTGGTGGCGGTGACGCCGTCGAGTCGCGGCATGCGCACGTCCATGACGACCACGTCGGGGGCGAGCGTGCGCGCCTTGTCGACCGCCTCCAGTCCGTCGGCCGCCTCGCCGACGACGGTGATGTCCGGGGCCGCGGCGAGGATCAGGCCGAACGCCGCGCGGAACAGGTCCTGGTCGTCGACCACCAGTACGCGCACGCTCAACTCCGTTGTCCTAGGGGAAGTTCGGCGGCGACGGTGAAGCCGTCCCGGTCGCGGCCGTGCCGCAACGTACCGCCGGAGCCGGTGACCCGCTCGCGCATGCCGAGTAGTCCGTAACCGGCTCGCGTCGGCGCGGCGGGACCGGTGCCGTTGTCCGAAACCCGCACGGTGAGTGCGTGATCCGACCAGCGCAGCAGCACCCGGACCTGGCAGGCGCGCGCGTGCTTGGCCGCGTTGGTCAGCGCCTCCTGCACCACCCGGTACGCGGTGACCCCGATCTCCTCGGACACCGGCCTGCGCGGGCCTTGTTCTTCCCACTCGGTGCTGAGCCCGGTGCGCTCGGACCGGGCGACCAGGTCGGCGATCGCCTCGATGCCGGGTTGATGGGGTGGGTCGGCGGATTCGCCGCGCAGCGTGCCGAGCGAGCGCCGAAGCTGTTGTACCGCACCGCGACCGGTTTCGGCGATCTCGGCGAAGACCGCGTCCGCGCGCGCCGGGTCGGCGCCGGTGAACAGGGGACCGGTCTCGGCCTGCACGATCATCGCGCCCACCGAGTGGGTGATGATGTCGTGCAGGTCCCGCGCGATGCGCAGGCGTTCCCGATCCAACGCCGCGCCGCGTTCCTCCGCCAGCCTGCGTGCGCGCTCCTCGAGCATCTCGATTCGGTCCCGGCGCGCCCGCACCCCGGTGCCGAGCGTCCACGCGGTGAGGAAGGACATGGCCGCGTAGGCGTAGGAGTCCGGGCTCTCGTTGGGGATGATCAGCGACAGGAGGATGCCTGCCGCGCCGGCCACGAGGGCGGCGTGCCTTCGGCGCGGCGGACTGTAGGCGGCGATCGTGTAGGCGCAGACGATGGTGCCGTAGGGCAGCGCGGGCATCGCGTGCGCGCAGGCGAGCAGCGTGATCGCCGGGCCGACGACGAGAAAGGTCGTGACGGGCGCGCGGCGGCGCCACCACACCGGAACGGAGGCCACGGCCGCGAGCGCGACGATCCACCAGGGCAGGCCCGCCAGCACGGCCGGTCCGACACTCGCCCCGGTGACCACTGCGGTCAGGACGAAATCGGCCACGCCGGGCGGCAACCGATCGATCCGCCCGACCATCCGCCGCGTCGTCCGCACGACAGCGGCCCTCGCGTTGCTGTGCACAGCGGTCAGTGTCACCCGGCACCGGACCGCGCCGCCTCACCCTCCGGATTGATCCGCGCCTCACCCTTACGGATGAGGCCGCGGCACTCCCGCGCCGCGACAGCGCCCGGCTCGGGGCATCGCGCCGATCAGCTCGGCCAGGTGTCCTCGATGATGAGCGTGCCGTTGTGGACCGCGGTGGCGTGGTGCCCGGCGACCACGTCGACCGGGTAGGTCGGCCAGAGGGTGATGGCGCCGGACGCCTTGTCGATGGTGCTCACGGTGCCGCCGATGGGCAGCGGGCTCGGCGCGGTGTCGGATTCGGTGGGCGCCGGGGGCGCGAAGACGGCGACGACGACGAAACAGCTGTCGAACTCGGTGATCCGGTTGGCGATACCGGGCCCGGTGTCCTCGTCGAAGGCCAGGTAGCGCTCGGCGAGTCGCTCTGCCTCGGCGGGGGTCACCGGGGTGGTGCACTCGGTCGGATAAGCATGGATGTCCATCGTGTCGACGGCGGCCACCGGTGTGGCGCCAGCTCCTTTCCGCAATCCTGGTGCCCCACTGTGCCGTACGGGCGCGGTGGTTGTTCACGTTGTCCGGGATTTGCTGTCGCGCCGGGATGTTTGCCGGTCAGTCGAAGCGCACGGTGGCCAGCATCCGGCGGGCCAGCGTCTCGGGGTCGGCACCGGCGGCCAGGCTCGAATTGTCCAGCGCCCCTTCCCGCCACAGCGAGGCGAAGCCGTGCACCAGGGACCAGGCCGCGAGCTGGGTCGCCTGCTGCTGGTCGACGTTGCCCGGATGGATGCTCACGCCACCGGCCCGCAGCGCCGCGGCCGCGCGCAGTCGTGCCTCGTCCAGGCGCGGGTCGTCGCCGCGTAACAGGGTGTGGCGGAACATCACGTCGAAGTGGCCGGGGTGCTCGCGCGCGAAGCGGATGTAGGCGACGGCGACCTCGCGAAAGTCCGGACCCGCGGCTTCCAGTGCGGTGGCGAGCAATTCGAAGCCCTCGACGGCCAGCGCGGTCAGCACCCCCGCGCGGTCACCGAAGTGATGCGCGGGCGCGGCGTGCGAGACCCCGGCCCGGCGGGCCAGTGCGCGCAGCGATACCGCGTCGACGCCGTCGCTCGCGATCTGTGCGGCGGCCGCGGTCAGGATGGTGGCCCGCAGATCGCCGTGGTGGTAGCCGGTTTTCGCCATGGTTCGATGGTGCCCGAGAATCTAGTCATTGACAAGTTTGCGGGATCGACCTAATCTTTCCACTGTCAAGATTTGGTGCGGGCCTGCGCCCGTGCGAGAGGTGTAGGAGATTTGATGGCACCGCTGATCGTTCTCGTCGTCGTCACCGCGGTGGCTCGGCTCATCGGCCTGCTGGCCGGGCCGCAGTGGCTGGACTCGTGGCCGCATGCCACCGCGCTCGGCCTTGCGGCGATGTTCCTGCTCACCGCGAGCGCGCACTTTCTGTCCCCGCGCCGCGAGGCCCTGATCGCCATGGTGCCGCCGCGGCTGCCCGGTGCGCCCGCCCTGGTCACCCTGACCGGCGTGCTGGAGGTGCTCGGCGCCGTCGGACTGCTCATCCCGGCGACCGCTGCTCTGGCCGCTGCGGCGCTGATCGCGATGATGGTTCTGATGTTCCCGGCCAACATCCGGGCGGCGAAGGCGGGCAACGGAATCAAGACCATGCCGCTGCCGCTGCGCGCGGTGGTTCAGGTGATCTTCATCGGCGCGTTGAGCGCGGTGCTCTTCGGCTGAGTACGGCGAAGGCCCGTTCGCACCTCGAAAGGCGGTGTGCGAACGGGCCTTCGCTGTTTTCACGGGCCGGTCGGGGGCGCGGGCCTCCGACGGTGCGACGCAGGAACGGCCGCGCCACGTCGACAGCGCAGACCGCCGCGTGGGTTACAGCACCGCTTGGGTTTGGGTCACCTTGGCCGCGAGTTTCCCGGCGTCGTCCCGGATTTCGGTCTCGACGACGATGAACGAGCGACCGACGTGCAGTGGTGTCGCCGTGGCGGTGGCGTAACCGGAACGCACGGCGCGCACGAAATTGGTCTTCGATTCGACCGTGGTCGTGCCCTGCTTGCCCTCCGGAAGATTGAGGTAGGCGCAGACGGCGCCGGTCGCGTCGGCCAGTGACATCAGCACCCCGCCGTGCACGACACCGCCCAGGGTACACAGGGATTCGTCCCAGGCGATGCGGCTGCGCACCAGGGCGGGGCCGTGCTCGAGCACCTCGATGCCGAGCCGCTCGGTGAACGGCATGGTCTTATGGAACAGCGCGGTACCCACCTCGTCACTCATGGCGATGATCATCCCAGGGCCGCGACGGCACGGCGATTACCCGCGAGGTAAAGGCGCCGGGGCCACCCCGGCGCGGCGGCGGGCGTGCGCGGTCACTGGGGCGAGCACGAAGGCCGCGATCAACCCGCCGAGCAGCAAGACGGTGCCGGGCGAGCTCCGGTCGACCACGGCGCCGCCGGTCAGGGCGCCGAGGGCGAAGCTCGCCTGGAACGCCGCGGTGAACAGCACCGCGGCGGCTTCCGGTGCCGCGGGCGCGGCCTCGGCGAACCAGGTCTGCGCGGACACGGGCGCAGCGCCGTAGCCGATGCCCCAGACCACGAGCAGCCCCAGCGCGCCCGGCAGCGTATGGCCGAGTATCGGCAGCAGCAGGGTGGCGAGCGCGATGACCGCCGCCGCGCCCGCGAATGTGGCGTGCGGATACCGGACGATCGCGGCGCCGCCGAGGAAGTTGCCGAGAATGCCCGCGGTGCCGTAACTCAGCAGGACGAGGGTGATCGGGCCGGGATCGAGCCGAGTCACCTGTTCGAGGAACGGCGTCACATAGGTGTAGGTGCCGAAGTGCGCGAAGACGACGAGAACCGTTGTCAGCAGCGCGAATCGGAGGGTGGTGCCGCGCAGCAGGGTGCCGAGCACGGCGGTGTCGGTGGCCCGGTGGGCGGGCAGCGGCGGCACGAACGCGACCAGCATGCCGAGCACCACGGCGGTGAGCACGCCGAGCGTCGCGAAAGTGGCACGCCAGCCCGCGATCTCGCCGAGCAGCGTGCCCGCGGGCACGCCGAGCACCGAGCCGAGCGGCACCGCGGCGAAGATGACCGCGTTGGCCCGCGCCGCCGCGGCGGCGGGCACCAGGCGCGCGGCCAGCCCGGCCGCAATGGACCAGAAGCCGCCGATGGTGATGCCGACGAGCACCCTGGACACCAGTACCAGTGGGTAGGCGGGTGCCGCGACCATCAACACGTTCGCCGCGACGAGCAGAAACATGCAGAGGCACAATATGATTCGTCGATCGATGCGGGCGGTCGCGGTGGTCACTACCGGTGCGGCGACGGCGGCGACCAGCCCCGGCGCGGCCATCATCAGCCCGGCGTTGCCGTCGGAGACGGTGAAGTCGGCGCCGATCGCGGTGAGCAGGCCGACCGGCAGGATCTCGGTGGTGACGAACGAGAAGATGGCGATCGTCACCGCGCTGACGGCGAGCCTTCCGGATCGCACCTCAGGCGCGGATGTCGTTGCGGGAGTTGGCGAAATCGTGGACACATCGCCCAGTGCACCAGCGGGCGGCGCGCCGGTCCGGCGGGTTCCGGCCGGGAGCGTATCGAGGGCGAGAATCCGCTCAGGCGCGCATGGGGGCGAGGAACTCGGCGTTGGTCTCGGTCTTGCGCAGGCCTTCCAGCAGCAGGTCGAGCGCCTGCTGCCCGTCGAGCGTGCTGAGCGTGCGGCGCAGCGTGTCGACCGCGGCCTTCTCGTCGGGGGTGAACAGCAATTCGTCGTGCCGGGTGCTGGATTGGCCGACGTCGACGGCGGGGAAGACGCGTCGGCTCGCCGCGGCGCGATCGAGCTTCAGTTCGGCGTTGCCGGTGCCCTTGTACTCCTCGAAGATCACCGTGTCGGCGACCGAACCGGTCTCCACCAGGGCGGTGGCGATGATGGTGAGCGATCCGCCGTGCTCGAAATTGCGTGCGGCGCCGAGGAAGCGCTTGGGCGGGGCGAGGGCGGCGGCTTCCACGCCGCCGGAGAGCACGCGGCCCGAGGACGGGCTGGCCAGGTTGTAGGCGCGGGCGAGCCGGGTCAGCGAATCGAGCAGCACCACGACGTCGCGGCCCATTTCGGCCAGGCGTTTGGCGTGCTCGATGGCGAGCTCGGCGACCGCGACGTGCTCCTTGGCCGGCTGGTCGAACGTGGACGAGGCGACGTCGGCGGGCACCGTCCGGCTCAGATCGGTGACCTCTTCGGGGCGCTCACCGACCAGCACGAGCATGAGTTCGCATTCGGGGTGATTCTTCGCGATGCCAAACGCGATCGCTTGCAGCACAGAGGTTTTGCCCGCCTTGGGCGGTGCGACGATGAGCGCGCGCTGACCTTTGCCGATCGGCGTGATCAGGTCGGTCACCCGGGTGGTGAGGGCGTGCCGCTCGGTTTCCAGGCGCAGGCGCTCGTTGGGGTGGATGGGCACCAGGTCGGCGAAGGCGGGGCGGTCGGCGAGTTTGCCCGGTGTCTGCCCGTTGACCGTACCGACCGTGAGCAGCAGCGGTGGCTTGTCGTTCGAACTCACCGATTGCGCTGTGCCGGTGAGGAAGTCGCCGCGGCGCAGGCGGTGGGCGCGCAACAGGCGCTGCGGCACGGTGAGGTCGAGCGGGCTCGGTGCGTATCCCTCGACGCGGAGCGTGGCACGGTTTCCCAGGATGTCGAGGATGCCGGTGACCGCGCGCTCCGCGCTCGGTCCCGCCGCTCTGTCATCGACGGGGTGTTGTTCAGAAGTGTTGGTGTTCATTGGGTTTTCCTTCAGGTGATGGATTAGTGAGTGCGGCGAACGCCGGATGAGCGACGACGAGAGAGGGGTCGCTGGAAACTGATTCCTCGAGATACCGCAACGGCGATACATGCCGGATTCGGAAAGGGATCTCGGAATTCCTGTGGGAGGAGCTACCTACGTCCACAAGGGGAAGACCTGGCCGAGAGTACCCGGCCGATCTTTACCACGCAAGGGTGGTTTGCACATTATGGCCAACGACCTGGGGCGCACTGGTATTCCCGGCGCCGCGCGATCACATCACACGGAAAGACGACGATGCCCGGTAGGGGACGCGGGGAGCGTCCCGTACCGGGCATCGGAAGGGCTGTGGAATTGTCCCTGGAGCGTGGACTATCCGTAGACGGCGCTGAAGAACTGGATCGCGCTGGCGATGCCGACCGGAACGCCGAGCAGCACCATGCCCGCGGCGGCGCCGAGGGCGATGCCGACGCCCGCGCCCGCGAGGCACAGGCCGATCGGGCCCGCGAAGAACGTCGGCACCACGAGCGGTGCGCCGATGATCGCGCCCGCGACACAGCCGAGCACGCCGCCGACGATCGTGCCGATCAGGGTGCCGACCGCGGTCGCCAGGCCGAACTGGGTGGCGGCGGTGCTCAGGGCACTGTCGAAGTCGGCGCCCGCGATGTCCTTGGCCTCGGCCGGCTTCAGCATGGTGGCCGGGCGTGCCGCCGCCGCGTCAGTGCTCGGCGTGAAAGTGGCGGTGTTGCCGTCGATCTGGGTCGCGATCGGCCATTCCATGCCGTCCTTGAGATAGGTCAGCGGCATCCCCGCAACCAGGTTGCCTTGATTGTCCAGCACCTGGAATTGGGTGCCCTGGGTGGTCAACGAACCGGCGTCGGTCTTCAACACGACCGAGTTGTCCACCACGTTCGCGGTGTAGTGGATGCCGGGCAGAATGTCGGTCTGGACGGTCGTCCCCGGGGCGGGCGCCGGGGCGGCGGGCGCCGCGTACGCGGTACCGCTCGTGATCCCGATGGCGGCGATGACCAGGGTGGACGCGGCAGCGAGCTTCTTGACCCTCATATACCTCAAACACTTTCCTCAGCAGGAGCACCTTCGGCCCCCTCGGGGCTCGAGCCGGCGCGGCTCATAGATACGAACCTTCGCAAAAGGTTCGTCTGGGTTTATTACGTGAAGGTAACAACTACTGCAAAGGAATCGTCAAATAGCGGCGAAGCGTGTTAAAGAAAAATTAATTCGGACATCCAGTTAACTCTCAGTGTCCATTTATGTGGCACACAGCACTTTTTCAGCGGCGACTCAGCTGATGCGGGTGACGAGCGCGCCGGGCAGCCGCGGCAGCAGCAGATCGATCAACCGCCACGGCCATGCGGGCACGCACGCCCGGCGCTGTTCCTTCTCGATCGCGCCGACCATGGCCGCGACACCCTTCGCCAGCGGCGCCACCAGGCGCGCGTCACCGGCCTTGGCCGCCATGTCGGTGGCGATGAATCCGGGCAGCAGCGTGGTGACGGCGATCGGCGATTTCGCCAGTTCGGTGGACAGGGCCTGGCCGAGCGCGGCGAGACCGGCCTTGCTCGCCGAGTACGCGGCCTTCTTGCCCGGCAGGCCGCGGACCGCGCTCATCGAGGACACCAGCACCAGGTGTCCGGCCCGCTGCGCGTGAAAGATCTCCAGTGCTGCCTCGGCCTGGGCCAGCGCGCTCACGAAATTCGTTGTCGCCGTGGCGATGTTGGCGTTCGCGCGGCCGGTGCCGAACACCGCGCCCTTGCCGATGCCGGCGTTCACGATCACCCGGTCCAGGCCGCCGAGCTCGTCGCGCAGCTCGCCGAACACGCGGGGCACCGCCTGATGATCGTCGACGTCGAGCGCGCGCACGGCGACGGTGATGCCGGGATGTGCCGAGCGTAGCTCGTCGCGCAACTCGGTCAGCGCGTCCAGCCGGCGAGCGCACAGCGCCAGATCGCGGCCCTTGCTCGCGAAATCACGGGCCATCGCCGCGCCGAGTCCGGCGCTGGCCCCGGTGATCAGAATCTTCGTCCGCGTCATGGGCCGACGATAACGGGAGCCGGGCGCTCAGCCGCCGAAGGATCCCGAGCGCGGCGGCGCGGGGACCAGCCGCCACGGTCCGCAGTTCTTCGTCTTGAACGCGACATCGGTCGGCTTGATCTCCGCGAGCGCGCGCCCGGCGCGGGTGTAGTCGTTGCCGATGATGTTGCGCATGTCGGTGTTGTCGCCCTCGACCTTCAGCAGCCTGCGCCAATCGCACGGATGGTCGCGGTCGGGCGCGCCAGGGGCCTCCCACCAGCCGGGGAAGATGTCGACGCCCACCAGGTAGAGGCCGTCCTCCGGCATGGTGTTCGCGGGTTCCGCGGCGGCCGTCGCCGCGCCGAGCAGGGTGAGCGCGGACGCCATGGCACCCGCGACAAGTAGCGTGCCTGCACGCATGGTGATGTTCTCCTCGAATCGTGCTCCGACTGCCGCGCAGCGTTTGACCTGGGAGATCGGCGAGTCTCCGAGGCCAAGATCTACCAGAGCTCCGGTGCGGATGTGGCGCGTTTCGCTTTTTCTTGTCGTGGTGCATGACTGATCGGCCCCCGCTGTTGTCATCGGTCCCGGCCGCCGCGATATCCCGGATATGACGTGTGCTCGGCTCGACTCCGGCCGGATCGTTCGACGGCCGGCCCCCTGTGGCGCCCACTGTGCTGGGCTGTGTACCGACGCGGGGCTCGCGGCGGTCTTGGCGAATGATCGGGCGCTGTTGCAGTGGCGCGCGATGCGGACCCTGGGGGACAGCGGCCTGGCCGAACAGGCCGTGCAGGAGTCGCTGCTGCGGGCCTGGCGTTCGTGCGCGTACTTCGACGCGAGCAAGGGCAGTGTCCGTACCTGGCTCTCGACCATCCTGCGCAACGTCGTCATCGACATGGTCCGGTCGCGGGCCGCGCGTCCCGGCGACACCGGGTGGGACGAGGTCGGCGAGCTCAGCGACGTCCGCTACGCGCATCCCGATTTCTCCGACGGCCTCGTCGACGGACTCCTGGTCGCCGAGCTGCTGTCCCGGTTGCCCGCCGCGCAGCGCGAAGCGGTGGTCGAGGTGATCCTGCGCGACCGGGGCTACCAGGAGGTGGCCGACGATATCGGCGTCCCCGTCGGCACGGTGAAAACCCGGGTGCACTACGCCCTGCGCTCGCTGCGCGGGCTGCCCCGCAGCGCTTGACGCACGCGATCGATCGGCCCGGCTGACCAGTTGCTGAACCGCCCGCTATCGGGCGGATGACCAACTATGAACACACCTCTTCGGGGATAACGGTTCAGTAACTGGTGTTGCTATCCTGAGGCTTGCGTTGCCAGAGTGAACCACTGGGTTTGGTGTTACTAATGGGAAGGGAGAGGTGCCCGGTCCCAGGGTGCCGACCGAACATGAAGCAGCCAAGCATCATCAGGGCCGGAGTAGCCTCCGCCGTCACGGCCGCGGTCACGGTGACGCTGGCCGGACTCGTACCGGTCACCGCGACAGCCGGACCGGCCTTTCCGGAGATGGCGAAGAAGCTCACGGGCAAAACGGTGTTCCTCGATCCGGGCCATCAGGGTCCAGGACACAGTGAGAACGTGGCCAAACAGGTCAGCGACGGTCGCGGCGGCATGAAGGACTGCCAGACCACCGGCATGACCACGGTGCACGGCGTTCCTGAGCACACCATCAATTGGAATGTCGCGCAGCTGGTGCGGACCTCGTTGGAGAGTCTCGGCGCGCGGGTGGTGCTGAGCAGGCAGGACGACCAGGGCTGGGGTGGCTGTATCACTGAACGGGCCGCCGCCGCCAACAACTCGGGTGCCGATGTCGCGGTCAGTATCCACGCCGACAGCGCCCCCGCCGAGCAGCGCGGCTTCCATCTGATCGTGCCCGAACTGCCGATTCCGGACGCGACGATCGATCAGGTCCAGTCGGGCGCGGGTCTCGCGGCGTCCAGGGCGATGCGTGACGCGTACATCCAGTCGGGCTTCGTGCCCGCGCCGTACGCGAGCGCCGACGGTCTCATGACGCGCAGGGACATCGCCGGTCCCGCGCTCACCAGGATCCCCGCCGTGTTCATCGAAATGGGCAACGGGGCCAACGTCGATGACGCGGACCAGCTGGAAAGCCAGCAGGGCCAGCTGAAGCACGCCATCACCATCACCACCGGGTTGGTCGGGTACCTGCTCGGTGCGCCGGGCAGCACGCCCGCGCCGGCCGGGGTGGCGAACGAGGCGATCACCCCTGCCGCGCAGCCGAATCCGGCCCCCGCCCCAGCGGCGCCCGCACCGCTGGCACCGCGTCCGGCCTCGATCGACCCGCCCGGGGGGCAGGCGGCGCCGCAGACGCTGACCCCGCTTCCGGCGCAGACCGCACCGCAGGCGCAGAGCGTGCCGCAGGCCCAGACCGCGCCGGACCCGCAGGCCCAGACCGCGCCGAACGCGCAGACGGCCCCGAACGCGCAGTCCGCGCCGCAGGGGCAGACCTCGCCGTTCACCCCGCCGGGACGGACCCAGCAGTCGCCGGGGACACAGCAGACCCCGAGCCTGCCGGGCACCAGCCCGTCCACAGACACGCCGAGCGATATGGCGGCCGTGCGTGAGATCATGGACATGGTGCTCGAACTGGTGATGCCGCTGGCCAAGGCGCTCGGTGTGGACAACAACATGGTCACCGCGGAACTGATCAATCTGGCCTACGCGCTCGCGGCCAAGTTCCTGGCACCGGCCAACTAGCGCGGCCTCGACTCGATCGAACGGCACCCTCGACGAGGGTGCCGTTCGGCGCTTCGGCGGGGCTCGCGCCGCGCAGTATGGTGGTCGGCGTGGCTGACCGGATACCTGTTGTGATCGTCGCGGGGTTTCTCGGCTCCGGAAAGACAACGCTGCTCAACCATCTGCTGCGCAACAGCCGCGGCACCCGGATCGGGGTGGTTGTCAACGACTTCGGCGCGATCAACATCGACTCGATGCTGGTCGCCGGGCAGGTCGACGCGATGGTCTCGCTCGGCAACGGCTGTGTCTGCTGCGCCGTCGACGTCAGCGAACTCGACGAGATGTTCACCCGCCTGGCGCAGCCGCGCGCCAAGATCGACGTGATCGTGGTGGAGGCCAGCGGTCTGGCCGAGCCGCGCAATCTCATCCGCATGGTGGTCGGCAGCGACAATCCGCGCATCCGCTACGGCGGTCTGGTCGAGGTCGTCGACGCCGAGCAGTTCCCGGCGAGCAGCGCGCGGCATCCTGAGCTGACCACGCACCTGCGGCTGGCCGATCTGGTGGTCGTGAACAAGGCCGATCGGGTGCCCGAGACCGCACTGACCGCGCTGCGAGCGGAGATCGCGACGCTGGTCGGGCAGGTCCCGGTGTACGCGACCACGCACGGCAGGCTGGAAGCAGGCCTGCTGTTCGACGAACCGATGCGCGAAACACCGCGCGTCGCCGAGCAATTGAGCTTCGACGAGCTGCTGCACGAACACGAACACGAGCACGGCGGGGCCGAGCACCGGCACCTGCACGACGACTACGTCAGCGTGTCGTTCACCAGCGAGCGGGAACTGGACCCGCGCCGGTTGATCGAATTCCTGGAGGACCCGCCGCCCGGACTGTTCCGGGCCAAGGGCTTCGCCACGTTCGCCGTCGCCGAGGAGCGCCGCAAGTTCGTCATGCATCTGGTCGGGCGGCACCTGGTGTTCGAGCCGCAGAACTGGGCGCGCGGCGAGGCGCGTGTGACGCGGTTGGTGCTGATCGGCGCCGGCATGGATGCCGAGCTGGTGCGCAAACGGCTCGACGACACCGTGCACACCGTCGAAGACTGGCTCGATCCGCAGTCGTTGCTCGGCGTCTGGCGCTATACGCCGCACTGATCCAGGCCCTACGGCGCGAGTAGGCACGGTTCGCGCGCCGCGCGGTGCCGATTCGGCGACAGTTGGCGCGTTCGGCCCGAAACTGGCGCGTTCGGTTGTGGCGGCGGCGTCGGGCGGACACGAGACTGTCCTGGTGCCCGCCGCGTCGGCACGTGCGCAAGGGAGCGAGCATGCCGCGCGACGTGTCGAGGTCGGCGCACCGATTGACGATCGAGCAGTTTCGTTAGGCGACCGATGGGAGTTTTCCGTGTTGAATTCGCAGGAGAGCGCCACCGCTTATGTGATCGAAGCGCTGGAGGCCAAAGGCACCGCCACGCGCTACGACTTCGACGTGCCCGGCATTGTGGCCGAGTCGCATGCCGTCGCCAACAGCTGGGATTTCCGCGGGATAGAGGACGCCACGTTCTGGGCGATCGTGGCGCGTTTCCTCAAGTCGTGACCGACCACCGGCGCGCGGCGCGCCGCATCGAGCCCGCGTCCGAGTAGCCGAGCAGTTCGGCTTGGCGCGCTCGGCTCACCCGGCCCGTCGCCGTCACGGCTTCGAGCCGGGCGGTGCGCGCCCGGTCCAATTCCTGCCGCCAGGTCGTGCCGGCCTCCATCAGGCGCCGCTGCAGGGTCCGTGGGCTGGTGGCCAGCCTGCGCGCCACCCGATCCAGGGACACGTCACCGGATTCGAGCGCGTCGGCCAGCGCCGCCGCGACGCGCTCGGGCCAGGCGCTGGCCAGCGGGGGCGGCGGTGGCAGCGCCTCGGCCAGCGGTCGCAGGATCTCCGCGAGCACCGGGTCGCTGGTGGTGAGCGGCAGGTCCATGTCGGAGGCGCGAAAGACCATCGCGTCCACCGGGGCGTCGAACTCGATTGCTGTCGTGCCGAACACCTCGACGAACGTGCGCACCTGTGCGGGCGCCGACTGGCGCAGCGAGACCCGCAGCGGCGCAAGGGGGCCGCGGACCACCCGGCGGGCCCGGCTGAGCACCGCGGTCAGGCCCCACAGCTGGGTGAGGTCGCGGCCACGGCCCTCGCCCCTGATCATGTCGAGGTAAAGGGTGACCTCCTCGTCGTTCTCCGCGACCAGGTCGAAGCGGTGATTGGTGGTGACCGCGGTGACGTAGGGCCCACAGGTGGCCAGGCCCGCGCCGAGTGTCGGCGCGGTGGAGAACAGGTAGTCGTAGAGGCCGAGCGAGGACAGTTGGTAGCGCCGGGCCACGTGCAACGCGACATCCGGGTCGCCGAGGCCGTGCTCGCCGAGTTCCCAGAGCCGGGAGAAGGTGTGACTGGGCAGATGCACGTCCTCGCCCGCCATCGCCCATTCCGGTAGGCCGGTCTCGCGGATCAGCCGGTCGCGATCGAGCCCGGCCGCGCTGAGTTGAGAGATGACGAAACGGTGCAGCAAAACCTGGTCGGTGCTCAACGCGTCCTCCCGTGTCTCGCCGGGCTCCCCGCAACCCCGGTGCTGTGCTGAACGGCGGCGCTACGCGGGCTCGGCGGGCCGAATTCGCCGCCGATGCGCCGCGCGCGCGAAAACGCTAACCCCGGTGTGTTGATTCGTCATAGGATTCACGTCACGGGCTGGTTACGCCCCACAGGCATTGACCCATTCGGACAACCCGTCGGCGAACAGTTGCCGTTTCCAGATCGGCACCTCGTGTTTGATCCGATCCACCAGTTCCGCGCACGCGGTGAAGGCCTGCGCCCGATGGGCCGCGGCGACGGCGACGACGATCGCGTCGTCGCCGATGCCCAACTCGCCGACCCGATGCACGGCGGCCACGGGCAGGTCCGACGCCGCGGCCAGTTCGGCGCAGACCTTGCGCAGGAAGCGCTCGGCCTCCGGGTGCGCCGAGTATTCGAGCGCGGAGACCGCCTGGCCGCCGTCGTGGTCGCGCACCTTCCCGGTGAACACCACGACCGCGCCGTAGTGCGGTCCGGTCACCGCGGCCTCGACCTCGGCCGCGTCGAGCGGCTGGTCGCTGATCCGCGCGAGCCGGACGGTGGGTTCAGTTGTCGTCATGGTTGCCGCCTCCGGCTACTTGCGCGAGCAGATGATCGAGCAGCGGTTCGAGCACCGCGATGCCGTCCTTGACGCCGCCGGGGGAGCCCGGCAGGTTCACGATGACCGATCGGCCGGACAGCCCGGCCACGCCGCGACTCAGCGCCGCCAGCGGGAACTTCGCGGTGCCGCGCTGGCGGATGGCCTCCGCGACGCCGGGCAGCTCGCGATCGAGCAGCGCGAGGGTGGCCTCGGGGGTCGCGTCGGTGGGGGAGGCGCCGGTGCCGCCGGTGCTGATCACCAGCGACGGCTGTAGCCGCAGCGCGTCCGCCAGGCCGACGGCGATCTCGGCATCGGCGTAGACCAGCGGGCCGCGCACCGAAAAGCCGAGTCCGGCAAGCCATTGCGTGAGCACCGGACCGGTCGTGTCGACCCTGGTGCCCGCGGCCGCGCCGGTGGAGGCGACCACGACCACCGCGGAGCGGGACTCGGGCTCGATGCCGTTGGCGACGGGCGCGGGAGTCGGAGCGGCAGTGGCCGCCGATCGCTCCCAATGTCCGCGTTTGCCACCGTCTTTGGTGAGCAGACGGACTTCGGTCAAGGTGGCCGCCGGATCGACCGCCTTCACCATGTCGTGCAGCGTCAGCCCCGCCACTGCCACCGCGGTGAGCGCCTCCATCTCGACGCCGGTGGGCCCCTTGGTTTTCGCGGTCGCCTCGATGGTGATGGCGGTGTCGGTGAAACCGAACTCCACCTTGACCGAGGACAGCGCCAGCTGATGGCACAGGGGGATCAGCTCCGAAGTCCTCTTCGCTCCGGCGATGCCCGCGATCCGCGCGGTGGACAGCACATCGGCCTTGGGCATGTCGTCGGCGCGCACCAGCGCGATCACCTCGGCGGTGGTGCGCAGCTCGCCCGCCGCGACCGCGACCCGGGTGGTGTCGGTCTTCGCGCTCACATCGACCATGCGGGCCCGGCCGTCGCCGTCCACATGGGACAACTCACTCATCGCCACTCCTCGGGTAACTCTGCTGTGCGACAACGGGTATCACAGCGTCCACACTCGTACCACGGTGCCCTCGGGCAGCGTGGTGACCTCGGCCGGGACATCGATCAGGACCTCGGCCCAGGCCATGCTCGCGATCAGATGCGACCCGGGGCCGGAAACCACCTCCACCGCCACCGGAAGCTGTTGCGGCGCAGCGGGATCGGCGGATTCCGGGTGAATCAGCTTGCCGCGCAGGAACTGCCGCCTGCCCTGCGGTGAGCGGGCCACCGCGTTGCGCAGTGGCAGTTCGTAGCTCTGCGCCGGGGGCAGCCCCGCGAGCCGACGCAGGATCGGCCGGGCGAACACCTCGAACGACACCATGGTGCTGACCGGATTGCCGGGGAAGCTGAGCACCGGCACCCCGTCGACCACGGTGTGTCCCTGCGGTCCGCCTGGCTGCACGGCCACCGCGCCGAACTGCCCGCCCAGCGGCGCCAGCACGTCCTTGACCACCTCGAAGTCGCCCTTGGACACCCCGCCAGAGGTGAACACGACATCGGCCGAGCCGGTCGCGACGGCCAGCAGCTTGCGGAACTGCGCCGGATCGTCGGTGCTGTGCTCGACCGAGACGACGGTGACGCCGTTCGCGGTGAGCGCGGCGGCGAGCGCGATCCCATTGGAGTTGTAGATCTGTCCCGGCCGCAGCTCGGTGCCCGCCGGGACCAGTTCGTCACCGGTGGTGATCACCGCGGCGAGCACCGGGCGCAGCACCGAGACGGTGGGCAGCCCGACCGCGGCGAGCGCGGCGATGTGCCGCGGCGCGAGCGTGGTGCCCGCACCGACCAGCAGATCTCCGGCCCGCACGTCGGTGCCCGGTTCGCGGACGAATTCGCCTGCGCCGCGGCCACGTTCGACGGTCACCGTGCCATCGCCCGCCCGCACGTCCTCGACCGGCACCACGCAGTCCGCCCCCGGCGGGATCGGCGCGCCGGTCATCACCTTCATCGCCGCGCCCTGCGGCAGCGGGGTCCGGCCCGCGTTGCCCGCGGCGACCACGCCGGCCAGCGGCAGCGTCACCGGCGCGACCGCGACCGACTCGGCGCGCACCGCGTAGCCGTCCATCGCCGAGTTGCGGAACACCGGCAGGTCGACGGGCGCGCGGACATCGTCGGCCAGCTGTCTGCCCAACGCGTGCGGCACCGCGAGATCCTCGACTGCCCGCGCGGCCAACGGCCGCAACAGCTGCTCGATGCTGTCGCGGTACTCGTCGACCGGCCGGGCCGAGACGCTGGCGGGCCTTGGATTCATGCGAGCCAGCGTAATCGGTGCCCCGCGGCGCCAGGCGCCCGTCCCGCTTGTACGAAGCTCAGAAAAATGTCCGGTGCTCAGCGGGAGTTTCCGTACCTTCGGCTGCTGACCATCGATGCCAGGAGGTCATAATGGACAGGTGACTCTGGTCGAGATGGGGATACCTGCCGTGCGTTCCGGGCGTCCCTCGCTCGACGGACGCCCCGACACGCCCGTGCTGCTGGACCGTTTCGGACGGGTGGCGCGCGATCTGCGTGTGTCCATCACCGAGAAGTGTTCGCTGCGCTGTACCTACTGCATGCCGGAGGAAGGGCTGCCCGCGATCCCGCAGGACGAACTGCTGACCGTCGCGGAGATCGTCCGCCTGGTGCGGCTGGCGGTGCGCGAACTCGGCGTGCAGGAGGTCCGATTCACCGGCGGTGAGCCGCTGATGCGGCGGGATCTGGAGCAGATCATCGCGGGCTGTCACGAACAGGTGCCGCACGTGCCGCTGGCGATGACCACCAACGGGGTCGGGCTGGAGCACCGCGCGCGCGGGCTCGCCGCCGCCGGGCTGCACCGCGTCAACGTCTCGCTGGACACCGTCGACCGCGCCGGTTTCGCCACGCTGACCCGCCGTGATCGGCTCGGGTCCGCACTGGCAGGCATCCGCGCCGCGCGCGACGCCGGGCTCGCGCCGGTGAAGATCAATGCCGTGCTGATGCGCGAAACCCTCTCCGGCGCTGCTGATCTGCTGCAATGGTGCCTCGACGAACAGTGCGAGCTGCGCTTCATCGAGGAGATGCCGCTCGACGCCGACCACGAGTGGGCCCGCGCCAACATGGTGACCGCCGCCGAGCTGCTCGAGGTGCTCGGCACGCGCTTCGCGCTCACCGCCGCCGGGCGCGCGGACCCGTCCGCGCCCGCCGAGACCTGGCTGGTGAACGGTGGGCCCGCCACCGTCGGCATCATCGCCTCGGTCACCCGCAAGTTCTGCGACACCTGCGACCGCACCCGGCTCACCGCCGACGGCATGCTGCGGTCCTGCCTGTTCAGCGATCAGGAATACGATCTGCGCCGGGTGCTGCGCTCGGGTGCCGACGACCACGAGCTTGCCACGCTGTGGCGCGGTGCGATGTGGAACAAGTGGGCGGGCCACGGCATCGACGCCGAGGGGTTCGTCCCGCCCGAACGCACGATGGGAGCCATCGGTGGTTGAGATCCGCTACTTCGCCGCGATCGCGGACGCGGTCGGCAAGGACCGCGAGCACCTGGACTTTCCGGTCGGCGCCACGGTCGGCGACCTGCGCTCGACCCTGTCCGCGTCGTACGGGCCCGATCTGGACAAGATGCTGTCGGTGTGCGCCTACCTGGTCGGTG
This sequence comes from Nocardia brasiliensis, assembly GCF_011801125.1. Lineage (NCBI taxonomy): Bacteria > Bacillati > Actinomycetota > Actinomycetes > Mycobacteriales > Nocardiaceae > Nocardia > Nocardia brasiliensis. The sequence goes on along the minus strand of NZ_CP046171.1, from coordinate 5,891,612 downwards.
ACGAGCTCACCCGCGACCCCGCCACCGCCCTGACCCCGCGAGTCGATGTGCTGCCACCGTTCGCAGGCGGCTGAGCAAGGTAGCGAACGGACCGAGTTCTTCGTCGTCTGAATAGAGGGGTACCAGTCGAGGAAGGATGGCGATCTCGCCGGGCTCGTGAGCACCGTTTTCGCCCAGCACGCCATGGGGGGAGTCGGGGCGGGTCGGCGTCGATGCCGCCGAGCGCACCGAACTGGTCCGCCAATGCGGAATCCCGTGGCCGGCGGCCCTATGCGCGCCACCAGTCGTCGAGGGGGGTTACCGGGACGGCGCGCTTGTGGCGGGTGTTGCGGAACAGGGATTCGATCCGCTCGGCGACCTCGGCGGTGACGTCCTTGCCTTCGAGATAGTCGTCGATCTCGCGGTAGGTGAGGCCGAGCGCCTCCTCGTCGGGCAGGGCGGGGCGGTCGTCCTCCAGGTCCGCGGTCGGCACCTTGGACCAGACGCTGGCCGGGGCGCCCAGCTCCTGCAGCAGCGCCGCGCCCTGGCGCTTGGTGAGGCCGGTGAGCGGGGTCAGGTCGACGCCGCCGTCGCCGTACTTGGTGAAGAAGCCGGTGACCGCCTCTGCCGCGTGATCGGTGCCGATCACGAGCAGATTCTCCTGCCCGGCGAGGGCGTATTGGATCACCATCCGCTCGCGCGCCTTGATGTTGCCGCGCACGAAGTCGCGCAGCTTGTCGATCTTCAGCGCGGAGGCCACCTCACCGGCGGCCGCGTTCGCGCTCGGGCGCACGTTCACCGACACGGACTTGTCCGGCTGGATGAAGCGCAGTGCCGTGCGTGCGTCGGCCTCGTCGGCCTGCACGCCGTAGGGCAGCCGCACCGCGAGGAAGGTGGCGTCGCCACCCTCGGCCCGCAGTTCCTCGACAGCCAGCTGGCACAGCCGCCCGGCCAGCGTGCTGTCCTGGCCGCCGCTGATACCGAGCACGAAACCCTTTGCGGGAGTGGCGTTCAGATAATCCTTCAGGAAATCGACCCGGCGCCGCACCTCGGTCTTCGGTTCGATGCTCGGCTGGACGCCCAATTCCGCAATGATCTGTTCGCGCAGGTTCCGCATGGCAGCCCACTCTACTGACTGTTCAGCTCGAGACAACGCGGCGAATCAACGTCTCCCAGTTGTCCCCGAGCTGTTCGGTGCTGTACCCCTGGACGTGCATCTGATGCATGACCAGCGGGGAATTCAACGCGGCGACCAGACTGTCGGCGAGCAACGGGATCTCGCCCGGTTCGTTCGCCTCCCGCAACAGCATCGCCACGTGCGCCTTGAGCAGTCCATAGGGCGCGCCGGAGAACCGGTCACCGGCCTCGCCGACCTCGGCCGCGCGATACAACTCGCCTTCCACCTCGATGTCGAGCAGCCGGGCCCGGCCGAACGCGACGAGCCGCTCGACCGGTGGCGCGCCGGGACCGAGCGGGGGCGGGCCGAACATGAACGCGTGCTGGAACTTTCGCTCCGAATGGTCGAGCAGAGCCAGCAGCAGTCCGGCCCGGCTGCCGAACCGGCGGAAGACGGTCCCCTTGCCGACGCCCGCGCGCTTGGCCAGCGCGTCCATGGTGAGGCTGTCGACGTCCTGCTCGCGCACCAGCTGCTGCGCGGCGTCGAGCAGCAGCTGCCGATTGCGCGCGGCGTCGGCGCGCTCGGTGGGCTCGGCGGTGCCGGGAAGCGGAGCGCCGATGCCGAGCAGCGGTCGTTGTCCCGGCGTCGGCCGGTCCGAAGTGGGGTAGCTCACAGCGCTCACGCAGTCTCCGCGGGAAGTAATCGGACCATAGTCCGGTTAGTCTCAGGTGAAAGTTCGGACACCACACTCAGTACACCAGGAGTTGTCATGGGACAGACCCGCATCCTCGCTCTCGTCGGTAGCCTGCGTGCCGCCTCGATCAATCGGCGGCTGGCGGAGACCGCCGTCCTCACCGCTCCCGAGGGTGTGGAGATCACCCTGTACGAAGGTCTTGCCGATATTCCGTTCTACAACGAGGACCTCGATGTCGAGGGTGCCGTGCCCGCGCGGGCGCAGGCCTTGCGCGACGCGGTCGCCGCGGCCGACGGGCTGTTGATCGTCACGCCCGAGTACAACGGCACGCTGCCCGGTGTACTGAAGAACGCCATCGACTGGACCTCGCGCCCGTACGGTGTCGGCGCGATCAAGGGTAAGCCGACGGCCGTGATCAGCGCGTCGATCAGCCCGCGCGCCGCGCAGTGGGCGCACGGCGACGCGGTCAAGTCGCTCGGCGTCGCCGGTGCCGAGGTGGTGGAGGCGGCGCATCTGAGCTTCGCGACGATCGGCGAGCGGTTCGCCGCGACACACCCGCGCGAGGATGCGGAAGCGCTGACTCAGCTCGGCGCCTCGGTGCACGAGTTGGTGGAGGCGTCCCGTGGTGAACTCGCCACCGTGTAAGCTTCCCGTCCGGTCTCGAAGAGGGTCATCTCTCCCGGTAGAGGTGGCCCTCTTCGCTTGTCCCTGGAGTTTGCTGAAGATCAGCTACGGTACGAAATTGTGATCTGCGCCACGGACGTGTCGGGTTGCGAATCGAGTGTCCAGGTACTTACCGCCTTCGAATTTCATCCTTGTGACTCGCAACATGTCGTGTTGGATGAATCTGTCGGCCACTAGGTGTAGTGTCTCCGTTACTGGAACACGGCATGACATCCCGCCTTGCGTTCCTCGGCCCGAAGGGGCTGAGCAGGGGGTTCGAGGCCAGATCCAGGAGTTTGCGCAGCAACGCGGATCGTGCATTGCAGGTCGGCCGAAATGGCCGGCATACGGATCACAGGCTGTGGATCAGGCACAAGGAGAGAGGGACCTCAATGACCGTCACCGTGTACACCAAGCCCGCTTGCGTCCAGTGCAATGCCACCTACAAGGCCCTCGACAAGGCCGGGGTGGAGTACGAGGTCATCGACATCTCGGAGAACGACGAGGCCCGTGACTACGTCATGGCGCTCGGTTACCTGCAGGCCCCGGTCGTGGTGGCCGGTGAGGATCACTGGTCCGGCTTCCGGCCCGACCGCATCAAGTCGCTCGCGACCGTCGCGGCCTGAGGCCGCCGTTCCTCCGACAGAGGTGAGGTGAGCGTGTCCGACAACGACGATCGCTCGAGCACCGAGCCCGGCGCACTGGTCTACTTCTCCAGCGCCTCGGAGAACACGCATCGTTTCGTCGAGAAGCTGGGTATCCCGGCGACTCGCATTCCTTTGCATACCGCCGACTCGCTGCGCGTCGAGGAGCCCTACGTGCTGATCGTCCCCACCTACGGGGGCGGTCGGCACGTGCTCGACGCGCAACGGCCGAACAGCATCAGCGGCCACCGATCCGACAAGGATTTCGTGCCGCGCCAGGTCGCCAAGTTCCTCAACGATCCGCACAACCGCGCGCTGCTGCGTGGCGTGGTCGCGGCGGGGAACACGAACTTCGGCGACACCTTTTGCTATGCGGGTGAGGTGATCTCGCGTAAGTGCGGGGTGCCTTACCTGTACCGCTTCGAACTCATGGGAACCGCCGAGGACGTCGAGCGCGTCCGAGAGGGATTGGGATTGTTTTGGCAACAACGACGACAGCACCGACCGGAAAAGCAGCTCGCCTAGAGCAGGCGCCGGTCCGCAATGCCGAGACAGGCGAGGTACTCGACTACCACGCCCTCAATGCGATGCTGAACCTGTACGGCCCGAACGGTGAGATCCAGTTCGACAAGGACCGGGAGGCGGCGCACCAGTACTTCCTGCAGCACGTCAATCAGAACACCGTCTTCTTCCACAACCTGGACGAGAAGCTGGACTACCTGCTCGCCGAGAACTACTACGAGCCCGAGGTGCTCGAGCAGTACAGCCGCGGGTTCATCAAGAAGCTGTTCCAGCAGGCCTACGCGAAGAAGTTCCGGTTTCCCACCTTCCTCGGCGCGTTCAAGTACTACACCTCGTACACGCTGAAGACCTTCGACGGCAAGCGCTACCTGGAGCGGTTCGAGGACCGGGTCTGCATGGTCGCGCTCACCCTCGCCGCGGGCGACGAGGTGCTCGCGAGCAAGCTGGTCGACGAGATCATCGACGGTCGCTTCCAGCCGGCCACCCCGACCTTCCTCAACTCGGGCAAGAAGCAGCGCGGCGAGCCGGTGTCGTGCTTCCTGCTGCGCATCGAGGACAACATGGAGTCCATCGGGCGTTCGATCAACTCCGCGCTGCAGCTGTCCAAGCGCGGCGGCGGTGTCGCCCTGCTGCTCACCAACATTCGTGAGCACGGCGCGCCGATCAAGAAGATCGAGAACCAGAGCTCGGGCGTCATCCCGATCATGAAGCTGCTGGAGGACTCGTTCTCCTACGCCAACCAGCTCGGCGCGCGGCAGGGCGCGGGCGCGGTGTACCTGCACGCGCACCACCCCGACATCTACCGGTTCCTCGACACCAAGCGGGAGAACGCGGACGAGAAGATCCGCATCAAAACCCTCTCGCTGGGTGTGGTCATCCCCGACATCACCTTCGAACTGGCGAAGAAGAACGAGGACATGTACCTGTTCTCGCCGTACGACGTGGAGCGCATCTACGGCAAGCCGTTCGCCGATATCGACGTCACCGAGAAGTACTACGAGATGGTCGACGACAAGCGGATCCGCAAGTCGAAGATCAAGGCGCGCGAGTTCTTCCAGACCATCGCCGAGCTGCAGTTCGAATCCGGCTACCCGTACATCATGTTCGAGGACACGGTGAACCGGGCCAACCCGATCGCGGGCAAGATCACCCACTCGAACCTGTGCTCGGAGATCCTGCAGGTCTCTACGCCGTCGGTGTTCAACGACGATCTGTCCTACGCCAAGGTGGGCAAGGACATCTCGTGCAACCTCGGGTCGCTGAACATCGCGAAGACGATGGACTCACCCGATTTCGCGCAGACCATCGAGACCGCCATCCGGGCGCTCACCGCCGTGTCCGATCAGACGCACATCTACTCGGTGCCCTCGATCGAGCAGGGCAACAACGAGTCCCACGCGATCGGTCTCGGCCAGATGAACCTGCACGGATATCTGGCTCGCGAGCGGGTGCACTACGGCTCCGAGGAGGGCATCGACTTCACCAACATCTACTTCTACACCGTGGTCTACCACGCGATCCGGGCGTCGAACCTGATCGCGCGGGAGCGTGGCACCTACTTCGGCGGCTTCCCCGAGTCGAAGTACGCCAGCGGTGAGTACTTCGACAAGTACACCGAGCAGGTGTGGGAGCCCAAGACCGAACGGGTCGCGCGGCTGTTCGCCGACGCGGGCGTGCACATCCCGACCCAGGACGACTGGCGGGCGCTGAAGGCCTCGGTCATGGAGCACGGCATCTACAACCAGAACCTGCAGGCGGTGCCGCCGACCGGGTCGATCTCCTACATCAACCACTCCACCAGTTCCATCCACCCGGTGGCGTCGAAGATCGAGATCCGCAAGGAAGGCAAGATCGGCCGCGTCTACTACCCGGCGCCCTACCTGGACAACGACAACCTCGAGTACTACGACGACGCCTACGAGATCGGCTACGAGAAGATCATCGACACCTACGCCGCGGCCACCCAGCACGTGGACCAGGGCCTGTCGCTGACCCTGTTCTTCAAGGACACCGTCACCACCCGCGATCTCAACCGCGCCCAGATCTACGCCTGGCGCAAGGGCATCAAGACCCTGTACTACATCCGCCTGCGCCAAATGGCGCTGGAGGGAACCGAGGTCGAAGGCTGCGTGTCCTGCATGCTGTAGGACCGCGCATCGAAAGACCCCGAAAGACGCGAAAGCCCCAGTGCCGCCCAACGGCGCTGGGGCTTTCGCGTGCGGTCGGTCCGATCCGCTCAGGCGAGCGCGGGGGCCACTTCGCGTTCGAAGAGGTCGATGCCCGCGGTGTCGTAGGCGGCCTCGGGGAAGTTGAGGATGGCGTAGCCGAGGCCGAGTTCGCGCACGGCGGAGAGCCGTTCGGCGACCTGTTCGGGGGTGCCGACGGCCGCGGAGGTGCGGAACATGCCGTCCACGAAGCTCTTGGCATGATCGTCGCCGGTCACGGTCGCTATCTTGGCTTGGATCGCCGAAAGACGTTCCTCGACTTCGGTTTCGGTGCTCGCGATGATCGCGTTGAAGTTCGAGGAGCGCACGATGGCATCGAAATCGGTGCCGACGTCGGCGCAGTGCGCGCGCAGGATCTCCGACTTCGCCGTGAATTCCTCCGGCGCGCCGCTGAAGTTGGTGTACTGGGCGTACTTCGCCGCGATCCGCAGGGTCTTCTTCTCCCCGCCACCGGCGATCCACAGCGGGATGCCGTTGCGCTGCAACGGAAGCGGTTGCACGATCGCGCCGTCGACCTGATAGTACTTGCCGTCCAGCGTCGCCTTGCCCGTGGTCCACGCCTGGCGGAAGATCTGCACGCCCTCGTCGAGCCTGCCGAGCCGCTCACCGGCCGACGGGAAACCATAACCGTAGGCGCGCCATTCGTGTTCGTACCAGCCGCCGCCGATGCCCATCTCCGCGCGGCCGCCGGAGATCAGGTCCACTGTCGCCGCGACCTTCGCCAGATACGCGGGGTTGCGGTAGCTCATGGCGGTACACATCTGCCCGAGCCGCACCCGCGAGGTGGACGCCGCGAACGCCGACATCAGCGTCCACGCCTCGTGCGTCGCCTCCTCGGTGGGCACCGGGATGGTGTGGAAGTGGTCGTAGACCCACACTGATTCCCAGAGTTCGGCGGCGTCCGCGCGTCGCGCGAGATCCCGCATCACCCGCCACTGGTCGGCTGGGTCGATACCGACGAGGTCGAGCCGCCAACCCTGCGGGATGAAGATGCCGAAGCGCACAGATCTCTCCTTCGTATGTTTGCCCTCAAACCTAACCAATCATCGCGCGGCGTGCCGCACGGCAGCTCGGGGCCGATCGCGACGCGGCGCCCAGCGGCCCAGCCTCCCGGCTCGCCATCGCCCGCTCCCCGCTGCTCCCACAGAAACCCTTGTCGGCCAAGGCGACCGAGGTGCCGCTCGCCGCCGCCTGCAACGCGGCCCAGGTACCCGCCGGACCGCCGCCGAGCACCAGGACGTCGACCGTCATGCGGTCGCTTCGGCAGCGGGCCCGGTGTGGCTGCTCGGCACCGGCCCGAGCCCGTAGTGTCCGCGCAGTGTGTCCGCGGTGTAGTCGGTGCGAAACAGGCCGCGCTCCTGCAGGATCGGCACCACACGGTCGACGAAGTCGGTGAGCCCGCCGGGCAGATACGGCGGCATGATGTTGAACCCGTCGGCGGCGCCGTTGTCGAACCAGCTCTGCAGTTCGTCGGCGATCTGGGTGGGCGTGCCCGCGAAGGTGCGGTGCCCGCGTCCGCCGCCGAGCTTGCCGATCAGCTGGCGCACGGTCAGGTTCTCGTTCGTCGCCAGCTCCTTGACCAGCGTGAATCGGCTCTTGTGCGTTTCGATTTCGCTCTCGGCGGGCAGCGGCGGCAGCGGGGCGTCGAGCGCGTGCGCGGTGAGATCGACACCGAGCATCGTGGACAGCTGGCGCAGCGCGTAGTCCGGTGAGATCAGCTCGGTGAACTCCTGCTCGAGCGCGCGCGCCTCGGCCTCGGTGTCGGCGATGAACGGCACCAGTCCCGGCAGCACTTTCAGCTCGTCCGCACCGCGGCCGTACTTCGGCAGCCGCGATTTCAGGTCGCGATAGAACGCCTGGCCCTCGGCCAGCGTGCGCTGCGCGGTGAACACCGCCTCGGCGTGCCGGGCCGCGAATTCCTTTCCGCTCTCCGAGGATCCGGCCTGCACCAGCAGCGGCCTGCCCTGCGGGGTGCGTGGTGAGTTCAGCGGGCCGCGCACCTTGAAGCGCGGTCCGGCGAAGTCGATGGTGTGCACCTTGTCCGGGTCGGCGAACACGCCCGCCGCGGTATCGAGCACGATCGCGTCGTGCGCCCAGCTGTCCCACAGCTGGTTGACCACGTCGACGAACTCGTTCGCCCGTTCATAGCGACGCGCGTGCTCGGGCACCCCGTCGTAGCCGAAGTTGAACGCCTCGTCCTCGCCCGCCGAGGTGACGATGTTCCACCCGGCGCGGCCACCGCTGATGTGGTCGAGCGAGGCGAACTTGCGGGCCAGGTTGAACGGCTCGTGATAGGTGGTCGACGCGGTCGCGATCAGCCCCACGTGGGTGGTGGCCGCGGCGATCGCGGACAGCAGGGTGATCGGCTCGAAGACCGCGAGGGTGTTGCGCTTGATCCGCGGGCCGACCGCGAGTCCGTCGGCGAAGAACACCGAGTCGAGTTTGCCGCGCTCGGCGATCCGGCCGAGCTCCTGGAAATGGCGGACGTCGAGCACCCGGTGCGCCTCGGTGCGCGGATGCCGCCACGCGGCCTCGTGATGTCCGACGCCCATCAGAAAGGCGTTGAGGTGAAACTGTTTTCCAGCCATTGTGGGTTCCTTGGTCGGTGCGGGACGGTCAGGCATTCGGCTCGGCGCGCCAGCGCGAGCACCGGCGTTCGAGGGCGACGAGCAGGCCGTTGCAGGCGAGGCCGAGCAGCGAGATGGCGATGATGCCCGCGTACATGTTCGGGATCTGGAAGTTCTGTTGCGCCGCGGTGATGAGATAGCCGAGTCCGGCTCGGGCACCGAACATCTCGGCGGCGAGCAAGACCAGGATCGAGCTGGCCGCGGCCATGCGCAGCCCCGTGAAAATGGACGGTATGGCGGCGGGCAGGATCACCTTCTGGAACAGCCGCAGCGGCGAAAGCCCCAGCGAGACCGCTGATTTGACCAGCAGCGGGTCCACCGTGCGGACGCCGGTGATGGTGTTCAGCAGGATCGGGAAGGCGCTCGCGTACACCACAAGCGCCACCTTCGAGGTCTCGCCGATGCCGAGGATCAGGATGAACACCGGCAGCAGCGCCAGCGCGGCGGTATTGCGGAACAGCTCCAGTACCGGATTGAGGAACTCGGCGACCGGCCGGTACCAGGCGATCGCGATGCCGAGCGGGACCGCCACCGCAAGGGCGATGGCGAAGCCTGCCAGCGAGCGGCTCAGGCTGGCCGAGACGTGGGTCCACAGCTCCCCACTGGCCGCCAGGTCCAGAAAAGCCCGCGCGACCACCGAGAACGGTGGCAGGAACACCTCGTCGACCAGGCCGAGGGTCGGCGCGAACTGCCAGAGCAGCAGGAACAGCGCGATCACCACGGTGGGTTTGACGGCCCGCCAGACGAACCGGCCGACGCCGCGCGCGGCCTGCGCGCCCGTGACCCGGATCCGACCGGCCGTCTTCGGGTCGGGCAGGCTCGCCGGTACCGGGATCGGACGCTGCTGCAGATCCACTGCACTAGACATGGGTCAGCCTCTCGGTGGGTGTTTCGGCGCTGTCGGACAACGACTCTCGTTCCAGCGAGGCCGCGCGCCGCACCTCGCTCTGCAACAGGGTCCAGATCTCGTGGCGGTAGTCCCGGAACCGCTGCGAGGAGCGGATGTCGTGGTCGGAGCTCCGATCGATGGCCACGTCGACCACCGCCTTGACCCGGCCCGGGCGCGAGGTCAGCACCGCCACCCGCTGCCCGAGATAGACGGCCTCGTCGATGCCGTGCGTGATGAACAGCACCGTCTTGCCGGTGGCGCGCCAGATCCGTAACAGCTCGTCCTGCAACGATTCCCGGGTCTGCGCGTCGAGCGCGGCGAACGGTTCGTCCATCAGCAGTACCTCCGGATCGAAGGCCAGGCTGCGCGCGATCGCGACGCGCTGCTTCATGCCTCCGGACAGCTCGTGCGGATAACGTTCACCGAAACCGTTGAGCCCCACCAGATCCAAGTAGTGCTCGGCGACGTCACGCCGCTCCTTGCGGCGTAAACCCTTGGCCTCCAGACCGAATTCGATGTTGCCGCGCGCGGTACGCCACGGCAGCAGCGCGTACTGCTGGAACACGATGCCGCGGTCGAGCCCTGGCCCGGTGATCGGTCGGCCGTCCAGCAGGATCGCGCCGGAGGTCGGCTCGGTCAGCCCGCCGAGCAGATCGAGCAGTGTCGACTTGCCCGAGCCGCTCGGCCCGACCAAGACCAGGAACTCCCCGTCGTGCAGCTCGAGCGAAATATCCTCGATGGCGGTGAACGCCTCGCGCTTTCCACGAATCGGGAACTGCTTGCGTACCTGGGTGAGCGAGAGTTTGGCGGTCATTTCGCGGCCACCGCCTCGCCGGTCGGGCCGCTCTCGGGCGGGTATGTTCCGTTGGCGTACGGGTTGTCCTTGTTGGTGAACAGATCCGCGGCCCGCAGCCGGCCCTGCTTCAACTCGCCGTTGCGGACCAGCCAGTCGATCCAGATCTGGATTTCTCGCTCGGCGATGACCCCGCCCGGCGTCGGGAGCCCGGAGCTGCGCCAGTACTTGATCAGGCCGGTGTTCTCGGCCCGGCCGCGTTTGTCGATGATCGAGGTGAATCGGGCCTGCACCTCAGCGCGCGGGGTGAGTTGCAGCCAGCGGGTGGCCCGTGCGGTGCCCTGCACGAAATCCTTGACGGCTTCGGGGTTCTTGGCGATGAAGTCGTCGCGAAAGACATAGGTGCCGTAGTTGAGCGCGCCGTAGATGGCCTTGTCGGTGTAGAGCGGGTGGATGCCGCCACGCTCGACCGCGGTCTCCCGGAAGACGCTGCCCAGGGTGCCGACGTCGGTCTGTCCCTTGCGCAGCGCGTCCTCGGTGCTGGCCGGTGGCACCACGGTCAATTCGACCTGCTCGATCTCCTTGTCCGACAGTCCCTGTTGATGCAGCCACTCCCGGGTGATGAACTCGTGGTGCGCGCCGAGGGTGTTCACGGCGACCTTCTTGCCGATCAGGTCGCGGGCCGAGGTGATGCCGGAGTCGTCGCGCACGAAATAGCCGTTGAACGATTGTTCGTCCGAGCCGTAGGAGCTCAGGACCGAAGTGACTTTCGCACCGCCCGCGATCAATTTCACGACCGCGCCGTTGAACGCGCTACCGAATTCGACCTGATTCGTCGCCGCGGCTTGAATGTTGGCCGGACCGCTGGTGGTGTCGCCTTCCCAGCGCAGTGCGATCTTGCTGAAATAGCCGAGATCCTCGGCCAATTCGAAGGGGGAGACCTGACCGGTGCTGCCTTGATAGCGGAGCACGGTCTTTCCGTCGGCGGTACTACCCGGTTCGGACCTGCCGCAGCCCGTCAGCGCCGAAACGCTGGTGACCAGGGCGAGAGCGGTGGCGAACACGCGAAGGGAACGCCGCGGGGGAGCGGACGAGGGCATGGAGGATGTCCTTTGGCGAGAAAAGAGCTGGCGAGAAATGTGCGGGGATCAGCGCCGACAGATGCCGTGCGGCACCCGCATCAAATCGATCGCCCTGCGGCGGATCAGCATGGTGGGTATCAACTCTTCGAGACTTCCGTGCCGGTGGTGTGAACCGAATGTGGCTCCCGTGGTTCTCCATGGTCTTGGCGCACGCGGCGGCAGACAACAGGCATTCCACATTGTGAAAATCGCCGTGATTTCAATTACGGCGTGGACATCTCCGTGGTCGGGCTCGCCGATACGATGCCGCCGATGCGTACCGCGATCTGTCGCATGGCGGGCAGTATCTCGCGGACCAGTTCGTCGTTCAGCCGCGCCGCTCTGGCCTGCACCCCGAGCGCGCCCCACACCTGGCGGTCGGCACCGAAGACCGGCACCGCGACCGAGCGGATCGGATCGTCCTCTCCCTTGAACTCCTCGAGCGCGAAACCCTTGCGCCGCACCAGATCCAGGTCTGTTTCGAGATAGGGCGCGGCGGGCAGATGGGCGAGCAGCGCGCGGCCCGCGGCACTCGACCGCAGCGGCTGGCGCGGGGGCGGCAGCTGATGGTGACAGAAGTGCACCGGCGGGCGCGCTTGCAGCACCGTGAGCGCTTCCCGTTCTGCGACGACGCTGAGGCTCGTCGTGATCTTGATGCCCGCGGCGAGCGCGTACAGGTGCGGTGCGGCCGAATCCATGCCGAGCCTGCTCAGCGCGGGCCGGGCCAGCGTGGCCAGGCCCTGCCCGATCCGGTACCGGTCGGTGGTGGGGTCCTGTTCGAGCAGCCTGCCGCGGACCAGCGCCTGGGCGAGGCGATGCCCGGTGCTGACCGGCACCCCGGCCAGATGCGCCAGCTCGCTGATCGAGAACTCGGGGTCGTCGCCTTCGAAGCAGTTCAGCAGGTGGACCGCCCGCTCGACGGCCTGAGATCCCGAACGCGGCTGATCGGCGGAAGCCATCGAACCCTCCTGGCTGTCTCGATCGAACTGCCACACACTCTCGCGTGCCGCCGCGCGCCGGACAACCCTTCCGCGCCGCGTGCTTCTAATCCGCGCCGGAGTTCGTCAACGCTCGTGTCGCCGCTGTTCTTCTTGCGCCGGAGCGGATTTCGGCGGAAGCACCACGGGGTCCGGCTCGCCGGGCACGATCTCCGGGGCGACCTCGTTGGTCGGGTAGTGGTGTGCCTCGTAGACCGGCACGGAGCCGAAGCGGGCCGGGTGTCCGGTCTCCACTCCCGCGAAATGATGTTCGAGCAGGTTGGCCGCGTGCAGTGTGCCCGTGGCCGCGCGGAAGCCGGTGGCAACGTGGGCGGCGCCCGCGCGGCACGCCACCGCCTGCTCGATCCCGGCGCGCAGTTTCGCGGCGGTGAGCCGTTTCGCCGCGACGCGGCTGCCCGCGTTGTTGCCGACCACCCGGCGCGCGACCTCGAAATGGTCCCGGCCGGACGGCACGACACACACGGGAACCCCAGCGGCCAAGGCCTTTTGCACGATACCCATGCCACCGTGCGATACCACCACGGCGGCGCGGTCGAGCAGCAGGTGATGCGGGATGAACCGTTCGACTCGCGCATTCGGTGCGGCGGTGAGGGTTTCGGGGTCGATGGCGCCCGAGGTGACCACGGTGTAGTACCCGCTGTCGGCCAGCGCGTCCATGGCCAGCTGGGCGATCCTGCCGTCGTCGTGGAATGCGGTCGAGCAGGTGACCAGGGCCAGCGGCCGATCGATCGCGGCGAGCCAGGCGGGCGGCTCGGCGTCCGGATCCCACAGGCCGGGGCCGACCCGCGCGACCGATTCCGGCCAGTCCGGGTGCGCGTCGTCGAACGGCGCCGCGGTGAAGTTGAGGGTCAACGGGGGCACGCGCAGATAGTCGACGATGCTGTCCAGGGCCTCGAGGCCGTAGTACCGGCGCATGTGGTTGAACTCGGGCAGCACCTCGTTGGCTCTTCGCTCCAGGAACCAGTGCATGGTGTTGTCGCGGATCCGGCCGAGCCGGTCGGTCCGCGGCCGCAGCCCCGGTCCGAACGGTGGTGTGCCGGGCGAGGGGAGCGGCAGCAGTTTCGGCGCCCACGAGGCCCACGGCAGTCCGCTGGCCGCGGCGAGGATCTGTGCGCCCGGTGCCGTGATGTCGATCAGCAGGGCATCGGGGCGTTCGGCGATGATCGCGCCGCGCAGCGCCTGGATCTCGTCGGGGATGCGGGCGACGAGTGCGCGCAGCGCGGCGCGCAGGGTCGTGATCTCGGTGGTGGTGGCCCAGTCGTCGAGCGTGTTCGGCGCCAGGGCCGGTGGCAGCTCGCGCACCGTGAGGCCGAGGGGGCCGAGCTCCCGCTCGCTGCCGGGGAGCGTCAGCGCGGTGACGGCATGGCCGCGGGAAACCAGCTCGGACAGAACAGGCGCGACCGGATACAGATGTCCCTTTGCCGGTGAGGTGAAGGCCAGTATCTTGGTCATGCCCCACGCTAACCTATAGCAAATAGCGGCGCAGAGGGTGTTGGTGAACCGTTACTCACGGCCGGAACGTGGATGGTTGACCGGTGTTGCGCGATATTTCCTCAGGTCGAGGCCGTTGCGGCGGTACTTACCGGTCATTTCGACTGGAAAGTTCAACAAGGACAAGCCTTCGGTATGAACCGCTGACGTTCCATTCGCAATCATGGAGCAAATCGATGGTGCTGCGGTTGTGCTAAGCAAGAACCATGACGAGCGCCATCGGCCTGCTGTTGTTTCCCGGCGTCGAAGAACTGGACGCGGTCGGTCCCTGGGAGGTGCTCTCGGTGTGGACGCAGTACTTCCCCGACGACGGATACACCGTGTTCACCTTCGCCGAGAACGGTGGTCCGGTCGAGTGCGCGAAGGGGATGCGGATCGAGGCGCAGTACTCCTACGACACCGCACCGCGGCGGGACGTGTTGATCATTCCCGGCGGCATGGGCACCAGGCCGATGCTGAAGGACGAGGCCACCCTCGGCTGGGTGCGCGCGCAGCGGGCGAGCACGCCGTTGATCGCCAGCGTCTGCACCGGCGCCCTGGTGCTCGCCGCCGCGGGACTGCTGGCCGATCGCCCGGCGACCACGCACTGGGCCTCGCTCGAGCACCTGCGCGAACTGGATCCCACCATCACGGTCAGCGGCGACGAGCGCTTCGTCGACGACGGCGACATCGTCACGTCCTCGGGTGTCTCCGCGGGTATCGACATGGCGCTGCATCTGGTGCGCCGCCTGGCCGGCTCCGAGCGCGCCCGCCAGGTGCGCCACACGATCCAGTACGACCCCGCCCCGCCCGTGTGACCCGTTGCCCGCGAGCGTAATTCGCGCGACGACGCGAGTCCTGCGGTGGCGCCCCCCGCTTTGGTCCGCCGCCGCGGCGCCCATGCCGCGGCCGCTGGGTGCCGGACGCGGAGACGGCGGTCACAGCGACGCTCGCCCGAGTGGCGACCGCGGCCTCCGATGGTGAAGAATCTGGACGGATGCCTGTATCCTTTCGCAGGGATGCATTCGCGTCCGATCAATGGTGAGACTGGCGTAGACGCCCCGGTCTGCGGCCGCGACGAAGAGGAGGTGGGGTTGCCATGCGCAGCGAACCTCCCAGTCGAAGGCCGCGCGGCGCCGCCCCTTCGCCTTTCTGAGTAGTCAGCGACGGTTGGGGCAGGCGCCCGCGGTGTGACTCTTCGCGCCCGCTCTTGTTCACTCACGCGTATTTGCTGAGGATCCCCCATGTCGCAGACCGACGTAATCGAAGTTCGTCCGACGCTGTCGGAGTCCCTGCAGGACGTCGTCGACACCCATCGGGTCGACGCCGCGCTGGCCTGGCTCGACCAGCGCCCGCCGCATGTCATCGCCGATCAGCTGGCCCGCATGGACGCAGTCCAGGCGGGCATGGCGTTCCGGCTGCTCGACAAGGATCTGGCGCTGGCCGTCTTCGAGGAACTCGAGCCGGTCGACCAGCAGCAGATCCTGCAGGGCCTGCGCGACCAGAGCTTTCGCGACCTGGTCGAGGGCATGGCCCCGGACGACCGCGCCCGCATGCTGCGCGAGGCGCCCGCGAAGGTGGCCAAGAAGGTGCTGGCCGGGCTGAGCCCGCGCGAGCGCCGGATGACCGCCACGCTGCTCGGCTACCCGGAAGGGTCGGCCGGGCAGTACATGACGCCCGCGCTGGTGGCGCTGCCCCGCAACCTCACCGTCGCCGAGGCGCTCACCATGGTGCGCGCCAAGGGCACCGACGCCGAAACCGTCTACACGCTGCCCGTGGTCGACGCGGGCAGGCGGCTGACCGGCATCGTCGAACTGCGCGAGCTGGTGCTCAGCAAGCCGGAGACGATGATCGACGAATTGGTCGTCACCGAACCGGCTTTCGCGCGCGCGACCGACTCCGCGGAGAAGGCGGCCCGGCTGATGCGCGAGACCAACGACCTCAACCTGCCCGTCGTGGACAGCGAGGACCGGCTCGTCGGGCTACTCACCATCGATGACGCCGTCGAGGTGATCGAGGCCGCCGACAGCGAGGACGTGGCCCGGCAGGCGGGTTCGGCGCCGTGGGCCGGCCACTACATGGCCGCGGGCGTGTTCCAGCTGGCCCGGTATCGCGCGATGTGGCTGGTGCTGTTGCTGCTCGCCGCGACCCTGACGGTCAGCGTCACCGACATGTTCGAGGGCACCCTCCAGCAGGCCGCGCACCTGGCGCTGTTCATCCCGCTGCTGATCGGCGCGGGCGGCAACGCCGGGGCGCAGGCCGCCACCGCGTGTGTGCGCGCACTCGCCGTCGGCGAGGTCCGGGTCTCCGATCTGTTCAAGGTGATCTGGCGGGAGTGCCGGGTCGGGCTGGTGCTCGGCGCCATGCTGGCCGCGGCGGGCCTGGTGATCGGCGGGCTGTTCGTCGGTCCGCGCGTCGCGGTGGTCGTCGGCATCACCCTGGTGCTGATCTGCGGCTGGGCCGCGACGATCGGCGGCACCATGCCCCTGCTCGCCAAGAAGCTGCGGATCGACCCCGCTGTGGTGTCGGCCCCGATGGTCACCACTCTGGTGGACGCCACCGGCCTGGTCATCTACTTCACCACCGCGAAGCTGGTGCTCGGCATCTGAGCCGCGGCACCGCTCGGCGCGGGGTGGGCTTCGTTAGTGCTTCGTTGATTTCCGGTTAGGGCTCGACGCGACCCTGTGTGCCACCACCCGGACACCAGCACACGGAGCCCACCATGAACGTCAAATCCACCGCCGCCACCCTCGCGATCGCCGCGGGCGCCTGCCTTTTCGCGTTGCCCACCGCCGCCGCGACGACCTACACCAACTGCGATGTGGAACCCGCCGCGCTCGCCCTGCGCGGCGAGGAGGGCGTGGTACTCGACCAGATCAACAAGCTGCGCAAGGACTCCGGGCTCGTCCCGGTCGCGCACAGCGAGGTGCTGGCCCGCCCCGCGGAGTGGGCAAGCAACGACAGCGCGCGCCGCGGCAGTTCGCCCGCGAATCACGTCGACACCCTCGGCCGCGACATCAAGACCCGGTTCGCGCAGTGCGGGGTCCCGGCCGACGCGCCCAAAATCGCCGAGATCAACTTCTACGGCACGAATGTCGAACCCGCCGACGCCATGCGGTTCTGGTCGAATTCGCCTGGGCACCGGGCGATCATCCTCGACGGCAAGCTGAACAAGGTCGGCGTCGCGGTGATCTACCAGGGCGACCGCCGCCACTGGACGGTCACCTTCGCCACCGACAACACCACCGCGCCGCCCGTCCTGCCCGCGACCGTCACCCGGGACAACCTGAACGGTGCACAGCACCAGGCCGAGTTCGACAAGCTGGTGGCCCAGGGCTACCGGATCAGCGATATCCGGGTCACCGGCGGCAACGATCCGCGCTACGCCAGCACCTGGGTCCGCAACGACGGTCGCGCGTGGCAGGCGCGGCACGGCCTGGACTCCAGGACCTACCAGAGCGAATTCGACAAGCTGCTGGCGCAGGGCTACCGCCTGACCCTGGTCCGCGGTTACGAGGTCAACGGCGCCTCCCGCTTCGTCGGCATCTGGGAGCGCAACGACGGCCGGGCTTGGCAAGCGCGCCACGACATTTCGGTACCGGCCTACAACAGCACCGCGGCCCAACTGGCCGCGCAGGGCTACCGGCTCGTGCACGAGTACCGGTACCCGGTGAAGGGGCAGGTGTTCGTCGCCGCCATCTGGAACAGGTGATTCGGCGCGACGATGCCGCGGCCACCCGGCGAGTGGCCGCGGCATCGTCGCGTAACCGCAACCGCTCGTTACCGCACTGCCCCCGCGAGCTTGCTAACGTCGGAGCGCTCGAACAACAACATGAGGGGCGAATGAGACAGATCTTGTTCTCGGCGATGATCGCGCTCGTGGTGTCGATCACGTTGACGCCATTGCTGATCAAGCTTTTCACGCGACGCAATGTCGGCCAGGAGATCCGGGTCGACGGTCCGGCCAGCCACCAGTCCAAGCGCGGCACCCCGACGATGGGTGGCATCGCCATCCTGATCGGCATGTGGGCCGGGTACCTCGGGGCGCATCTGCTCGGCAGCCGACGCGACGAAGCCGGGATCTCGGTCTCCGGTCTGCTGGTGCTGGGCTTGGCCACCGCGCTCGGGGTCGTCGGGTTCCTCGACGATTTCATCAAGATCCGCAAGCAGCGCAATCTCGGCCTGACCGCGACCGGCAAGTACATCGGGCAGCTGCTCGCCGCGGTCATCTTCGGCGTGCTCGCCCTGCGTTTTCCCGGCGATATGGGACTCACGCCCGCCAGCAGGCACATGTCGTATGTCCGTGACGTGACCACCGTGTCGTTCGGCGTGATCGGGTTCCTGATCGTCGTCGGGTTCCTGGTGGTGGCCTGGTCGAACGCGGTGAACATCACCGACGGCCTCGACGGGCTGGCCGCCGGGTCGATGAGTTTCGCGCTCGGCGCCTACGTGATCATCACCTTCTGGCAGTACACCAACTCGTGCGTGACCACACCGGTCGCCGGCTGCTACACCGTGCGTGACCCGCTGGATCTGGCCGTGGTCTGTGCGGCGGGCGCGGGCGCGTGCATCGGATTCCTGTGGTGGAACGCGGCCCCCGCCAAGATCTTCATGGGCGACACCGGGTCGCTCGCACTCGGCGGACTGCTGGCCGGGTTGTCCATCACCACCCGCACCGAGCTGCTGATGGCGGTCGTCGGCGCGCTGTTCTTCGCCGAGATCCTCTCGGTGCTGTTGCAGATCGTCGTATTCCGGACCACGCGTAATCGGTTGTTCCGGATGGCGCCGTTCCATCATCACTTCGAGCTGGGCAAGTGGGCCGAAACCACTGTCATCATTCGGTTCTGGTTGCTCGCCGGCATCGCCGCCGCGGTCGGGCTGATGCTCTTCTACGGTGAGTACCTGGCCGTCGTCGGCTGAGGTTTCAGGCGTGCCGGGCGTCGCGTTCCCCGCCGTCGAGCTCCCTGCCGTCGTGCGGGCGGGCGGTGCGCCGGGCGCGCTTGCCGCGGGCGATCTCGGTGGCGAGGGCGTCCAGCGGTTGCGCGAGTTGGTGCAGTGGGTCGGCGAGTGTGCTCAGCCAGGCCTTGGCGGCGAGCAGGCCTGTCTCGTCCAGCGTGTAGAAGCGCCGGGTGCCCGCAGCGCGTACCCGCACCAGCCCGGCGTCCCGCAGCACCTTGAGATGCTGGGAGACCCCGGGCTGGGAGATCCGCGCATGGTCCTGCACCGCGGCGACGATCACGCCCGCCGGTTGTTCGCCGGTCGCCACCAGCTCCAGGATGTAGCGGCGGATCGGGTCGCCGAGGGCCTCGAAAATACGTGCGGTGCAACGGTCCATCAGGACTCGGGGTTCTCCTCGGTGGTGGTGTAGAAGATCACCGTATTCGCCGCCGCCGCGCGCGCTGCGTCGGGATCGTCCCCGTCGCCGATCGCGGCTTCGGCCCAGCCCGCCGCGGTCGTGCCGATGAATTCCCGGCCCTCCGGCGTGGTGTGCAGAGTGAGTGCCTCGTTCTGGTCGACCGGTTCCCCGCTCGACAGGTAGTTCCCGAGACCGACGAACGCGAGATCCCAGCCGACGCCGACAGCGCCGGGGCCGTACTGCGCCCAGAAGCCGGGATCGACGGGCGCCTCGTGGGTGAGTTCGAGCTGGGTGCCCTCGGGTGTCGCGGTGAGGCCGACCTGAACCCAGGACAGCTGCGGACCCATCTCCCAGGTCACCGCGAAACGCTTCGGCTCGTCGCATGCCTCGACCACCCCGCCCGCGTTGCCTTCCAGCTGGTAGTGGCCGCCGAGTGTCAGCTCGCCGCGGATCGGCAGAAACCAGCGCGCGATCCGTTCCGGATCGGTCAGCGCCTGCCACAGGTCGGCCTGATCGGTCGGGTAGGTGCGCCGGGCCACGGCGATCTTGGTAGGCGCGCCGTCGCGCGCGCCGGTGCGGATCTCGCGGGTCACGAGTCCGGCGAGGGTGACGGGATCGGTCAGCAGGGCCATGCGCGCTCTCCTTAATAAGTTTCAACTTATATATGACCTCAGCATACTCGCACACGCAACGCGCGCTCGTCTATTGCCCGTAGGAGAACCGCAGGTCAGCGAACAGAATGGTGTTCAGCCGCCGCCGCAGATGCCCGAGCTTGCTCGGGTCGGGCACCTCGCTCGGAGTGCGCAGCACGAAGCGCAGCACCGTCGCCCCGCCCGTGGTGGCCGTCAACTCGATACGCACCTGGTCGTCGGGCCTGCTCGGCCACAGCGACGACCACACCACCAACCTCGGTTCCTCGGCCGCCAGCACGACCGGCTCGACCTCGTCCGCGAGCAGCCGCAACCACGGTCGCCGCGGTCCGGCCAACGACGCCCACACCACCCGAGGCGGTGCGGGCAGCTGGCGCGCTCGTTCCCCGATCTCCCGCATCTCAGCACCCTACGGGCTTTCACAGGCTCTCCTCAGCAATCGGTCGCTACCGTGGCCGAGTGCAAATCACCAGAGGGGGATCCGTGCTCGCCCAGCGCTCGTTGACCGGTTGGGGCCGTACCGCACCGACTGTCGCGCAGGTGCTTTCGACACCGGACCTGGGCATCGTGGCCGAAAGTGTGCGAACGGCAGGGCCACGCGGGGGGTCATCGCGCGCGGGCTCGGCCGCAGTTACGGCGATCCGGCGCAGAACGGCGGCGGCCTCGTCGTCGACATGACCGCGTTCGACCGCATCCACACCATCGATCCCGACAACGCCGTGGTCGACGTGGACGCCGGGGTGAGTCTGGACGCGTTGATGCGCGCGGTGCTACCGCACGGTCTGTGGGTTCCGGTGCTGCCCGGCACCAGGCAGGTCACGGTCGGCGGCGCGATCGCCTCCGACATCCACGGCAAGAACCATCACGCGCGGGGCAGCTTCGGCAACCACGTGCTGTCGATGGACCTGCTGACCGCGGACGGCACGGTGCGTACCCTGACGCCGGAAGGCGTTGACGCGGAACTGTTCTGGGCCACGGTCGGCGGCATGGGGTTGACCGGGATCGTGGTGCGGGCCCGGATCGCGATGAAGCGCACCGAAACCGCGTACTTCCTGGTCGACAGCGACCGCACCGGCGACCTCGACGCGACGATGGCACTGCTGACCGGTGGGTCCGACGAGGGCTACGAGTACTCGGTGGCGGTCCCCGACACGATCAGCACCGACGCCAAGCTGGGACGGGCCGGGTTCAGTCGCGGGAACCTCGCGACGGTCGAGCAGCTACCGGCCAAGCTGCGCCGCGATCCGCTGGGATTCCGTGCGCCACAGCTGTTCACGGTGCCCGACATCGTCCCGGCGGGCAGGGTGAACAACCTGACCACCCGGATCGGCGGTGCGGTCACCCACCGCACGTTCGCCAAGCGGGGCCGCGGCCTGATCCAGAACATCACCCAGTTCCTGCACCCCCTGGATCTGCTCGGCGAATGGAATCGCGGCTACGGCGGCAGCGGGTTCCTGCAGTACCAGTTCTCGATGCCGTTCGGTGCCGAAGACCAACTCGCTGAGGCGGTTCGGTTGATCGCGCATTCCGGGCATCGGTCGTTCCTCAACGTCTTCAAGCGGATGGGGCCGGGAAGCCAGGCGCCGCTGTCCTGGCCGCATCCGGGGTTCATGCTCAGCCTCGACTTCGTGCTCACGCCCGGACTCGACCGGCTCTGTGTCGAATTGGACCGGCGCGCACTGGACGCGGGTGGTCGCCTCTACTTCGCCAAGGACTCGCGCGCGACACCGGAGGTGGTGCACGCCATGTACCCCCGGCTCGACGCGTGGCGCAGGGTGCGCGATGCCGTCGATCCGGAACGGGTCTTCGTCTCCGACCTCGCGCGGCGGCTGCGTCTGATCGATGATGAGGGTCAGACCAGGTCGCGGGCGTAGTGGCGGCTGCCGGACTCGTCGCGGTACAGGCCGAAGGCCGGGATGGGCTGATAGCCCGCCGAGTGGTAGAGGGCGATGGCTTCCGGTTGCCGTGTTCCGGTTTCCAGCACCATGCGCCTGCGTCCGGCGGCCCTGGCGCTGTCTTCGATCGCGGCCAGCAGCAGCCGGGCGAGCCCGCGGCCGCGCACCTGCGGTGCCACGTACATGCGCTTGAGTTCGGCGTCGCCGTCGCGGAATTCGGGGTCCGCGCCGTCGCGCGCCCGCCAGCCGGCACAGGCCACCGCGGTGCCGTCGACGTATCCGACCAGGAACGCGCCCAGCGGCGGCGCGAACTGGGCCGGATCGGTCGGGCTCTCGTCCGGCCCGCCGTAGCGCACGACGTATTCCTGCTGGACCTCCGCGATCAGCTTCCGCGCATCCGGACTGTCGTAAGCACGGACAACCAGTTCCATACCGGTCAGGCTAGCGAGCGCGGGCGACGGACGGACCTGGTCAACTGATCACCAGGTGATGGTGGCGGCATCGGTCGAGAGGCCAACGCCACCATTACCTGGTGATCGGTTGTCCAGGACGGGAATCGGGGTCGGGAGTCAGTGGGTCACTCGGCGAACTCCTTGGCGACGTCGAGGATGTGCGCACGGCTGGCCGTCTCGCTCATGGCAAGGCGCTTGAGGTCGGTGCACACCATCCGGTACGCGGCGATCTGTTCGGGCCGTTCCAGATACAGGTCGCCGGTGAGTCCGTGCACGTAGACGACCGGCGGCTCGGACAGGTACGAGGTCGGATGCGGCGGAAACTCCAGCAGCACGAACGCGCCGACCTGCAGGCCCCGGTAGGCGCCCGCCGAGCGGGGCAGGACCCGCACCGAAACCGTGGGCAGCTGGGCCAGTTCGGCGAGGTGGGTCAGCTGGTCGGCCATCACGCTGGTGCTGCCGGTCAACCGGCGCAGGGCCATCTCGTCGATGAACGCGTCGAACGCGAGCGGGTCGGCGCTGTCGGTGAGTCTCGCCTGCCGCCGCGCCATGACCTCGACGTTGGTCTCGACGTCGACGGTCGGCCAGTTGGGGTGCCGCATCCAGGTCATCGCGCGGCGGTACTCGGCGGTCTGCACCAGTCCGGGCAGCAGGTTCGGCTGGTACGAAACCGCGTGATGGGCGGCCTCTTCCAGCCCGGCGAACAGTCCGGCGTGGGACGGCGGCGCGTCGTCGCAGGCATGCCACCATGCCTTGGCCTGCGACTCCTCCATCAGACCGAGCAGCATTCTGGCCAGGTTCGGCGGCAACTCGTAGATCTCGCACAACCGCTTGATGTACAGCGGGTTCAGGCGGATCTGGATGCCGTTCTCCATCCGCCAGAAGGTCTGTTTGCTGACGCCGATTTCGTTTCGCGCGACCTCCGCGGTCACGCATGCCTGCAGGCGTGCGCGGCGGAGCTCGCGGGCCAGTAGCCGGCGGGGCAGGGTCGAGCCAGTCGTCATGGGCAGCATCTCCGAAGGGTTGCTAATGGATTGGGTCCGTTTTGGAACCTGAATAGGGCGCCGACTGTGGAACCTTGCCGAAAAGTACCGACGAACTCGGTGGTGCGAGGTTCCGTTCAAGTGGCTGTGCTGTTGCATTGCTGGTGCTCGCGGAAACTCGATCGGCCCGCCATCCCGTTTCGGTTTCCGTACACATCCAACCAGGCGACTGTATAGGAGGATTGCCATTTGGCCGAATTGCTCAGTGCGTCAACTGAATCGACCCCGCCGGGACGGAAGAATCGCGTTCCAACTGGAACATTCCAGAATGGCGATTCCTGCCCCGGGATAGGTTATTGCCAGCATTTGCTGTGCGGGGTCGAGGCGCGGTAACCGCGTTTATCGCTGTCTATGGATAAATGTTCAGCCGAAAGTCGGTACGTAGGCGGAACGTTCCAATGCGGCCATTCCTATCGCTATTGCGCCTGTCGCGAAACCCGCTGTGGGCCACGCACGTGCCATGCCGAAACGTCGCGACCCCGGCATTCGCGGGGGAATGCCGGGGTCGCGGGACGTCGGGTCCACTGCGCGGCGAGCTGCCGGGCCAGCGCTCGGATCACCAGGACGTCGCTCGCGATGATCACCAGGGCCCAGAACGGCTCGATGGGAGCGAACAGGAAGTTGTCGAGAATGCTGATCGTCGCAACGGCGATGTCCGCCAGGTAACCCCAGGTGCGGCCGGTGACGCGGCCGAAGCCCGAAACGCGTGGTCCGCCTCTCGGTGCAACGTAGCCCCTGATCAGGCGAAACCGACGCGATCGGCGGATTCGACGTGCGGTGGCAAACTTTCGGCGATCTCGTGCGGCGCGCCAGCATCGATGTGGTCGTTCGGTTGCCGGTGGCGCACAATAGGGGCCGCGCGCGGTGGCTCCCGACGGTTCCGGCTCGGGTGACTCACATCGCTGCGACACAAGGTGTTGTGCTGCACGGACTTGTCACCCCCAAGGAGTAGTGTCCAGGGGAGAGGAATTCCGTGACGGCCGCGGGCTCGGGAAAGGTGTGGAGGCAGCATGAAACTGATCGATCGGGTATCGGCCATCAACTGGAATCGGGTGCCCGACGAGAAGGATGCCGAGGTCTGGGATCGGCTGACCGGCAACTTCTGGCTGCCCGAGAAGGTTCCGGTGTCCAACGACATCCCCTCGTGGGGCACGTTGACCACCGAAGAGAAGCAGTTGACCATGCGGGTCTTCACCGGCCTGACGCTGCTGGACACCATTCAGGGCACCGTCGGCGCGGTGAGCTTGATCCCGGACGCGCTGACCCCGCATGAGGAGGCGGTGTACACCAACATCGCGTTCATGGAGTCGGTGCACGCCAAGAGCTACAGCTCGATCTTCTCCACCCTGTGCTCCACCCGCGAGATCGACGACGCGTTCCGCTGGTCGGAGGAGAACCGCAACCTGCAGCGCAAGGCCGAGATCGTGCTGGAGTTCTACAACGGCGACGATCCGCTCAAGCGCAAGGTCGCCTCGACCCTGCTGGAGAGCTTCCTGTTCTACTCCGGCTTCTACCTGCCGATGTACTGGTCCTCGCGGGCCAAGCTCACCAACACCGCCGACCTGATCCGGCTGATCATCCGGGACGAGGCCGTGCACGGCTACTACATCGGCTACAAGTACCAGAAGGGTCTGGAGCTGGTCGGCCAGGCCGAGCGCGACGAGCTGAAGAACTACACCTTCGAGCTGCTCTTCGAGCTGTACGACAACGAGGTCGAATACACCCAGGACCTCTACGACGAGGTCGGACTCACCGAGGACGTCAAGAAGTTCCTGCGCTACAACGCCAACAAGGCGCTGATGAACCTCGGCTACGAGGGACTGTTCCCGAAGGACGAAACCGAGGTGAATCCGGCCATCCTGTCGGCACTTTCCCCCAACGCCGACGAGAACCACGACTTCTTCTCCGGCTCCGGCTCCAGCTACGTGATCGGCAAGGCCGTCAACACCGAAGACGAAGACTGGGAGTTCTGACCCACCCCACCCGAACGGCGGCAGAGCACACTCTGCCGCCGTTTCTCGTTCCGCCTCGGCTTGGGTCAGCGGCGGCTGGCTCGGCGGTAGCCGAGGGTGGCGGGGATGGCGAAGAGGAGGATGGTGGCGAGGGACCAGGTGAGGGTGAGAGTGAGGGGGCGGGCGAGGGGGCCGTCGAGCGCGAGGGCTTTCATGGCGTCTACGGCGACCGACATCGGCTGGTTGCGCACCACCGGTTGGATCCAGGTGGGGTAGGCGGCGAGGGGGACGAAGCCCGTGCTGAAGAACATCATCAGCGAGGTGAGGATGGTGATCCCTTCTACCAGTGCGGCCTTGGCGTTGAAGACGGCGACCGCGGTGACCACGGTGGCGAAGGCGAGGCCGAAAAGCACCGGGATGAGCAGGAATACGAGGGTGGCGAGCACGCCATGATGGAAGCGGAAGCCGAGCAGGAACCCGACCAGGATGATGGCCATGGTGCCCACGAAGATCCGGCAGCCCTCGGCGATGATGCGGGAGGCGAGTCCCGAGGCCCGGTGCACCGGCAGCACCCAGAAGCGCGCGAGCAGACCCGCTTCGCGTTCCCGCCCGAGCAGCACGCCGCACGCCACCGCCCCGGAGACGGCACCGGCGATGGTGACCATCGGCACCGAACCGTAGAGCGCGCTCTCACCGGTGAACCGTCGAATCTGCCCGCCCACCACCGTTTCCAGCATGATCAGCAACAGGCACGGGATGATCAGCGCCTCCAGTAGTGTGACCGGGTTGCGCGCCCAGCGCAGCAACAACCGCTGAGTCTGAATCAGCGTGTGCCGCACCAGCGCTGCGGCGGACACCTCCGAGTCGCGGACGTGTTCGAGTCGATCGGCCAGCAGCGCCATCATGCCCTCCCCGCGCTCAACCGGATGGTCAGCGGTATGCACACCAGCAGCATCGCGGCGGTCCAGGCCAGCGACGGCCCCAGCAGCGCCCAGCTGACCTGGCCCGCGTTGCCCAGCGTGTCGCCGGCCAGCGCGCGCAGGCCGATGACGAACTGCGAGACGGGCTGGTTGCGGACGAACGGTTGCACCCAGGACGGAAACTGGTGTGCCGGAGCCAATCCCGTCGACAGCATGCCGAAGATCAAGGGCGGCAACACCAATGCCTGCGTGGTCGCCTCCGGACTGCGCGACAGCGTGCCGATCACGTCCGCGCCGAGCGTCAACGCGGTGCCGATGAGCATCGACAAGGCCAGAAACCCGACGGTGTGCGCGGTGTCCAGATAGAACCGGAACCCGATGACGTGCCCGCAGACGATGGCCGCGCACAGCGACAGCGCCAGCCGGAAGATGTTGCCGGACATCCGCGCCGAGACCGGCACCAGTCTGCCGACGGGCATCGAGCCGAAGCGCCGGTTGAGTCCGGCCACGGAGTCGGTGGCCGCCCGGAAGGCCGCCGAGATGGCGGTGAAGGCGGCGGCCTGGAGCACGACGAGCGGCATCATGAACTGCGCGTAGCTGCTGAATCCGGTGCCCGCGAACGTCATCACCGTTTTCAGCGGAATGTAGAAGCCCGCGGTGAAGGTCGCGGGCGCGAGGATCGAGGTCAGCACCTCGCCGGTCTTGACCGAGGGCACGATCAACCGCGACGTGAGCACCCACCACTGCCTGGCGCGCGCCGGTGTCGCGCCCGCCTCGGCCAGCCAGGCCCCGGTCGTCATGAGACCACCTCCGCGGCAACGGGTTTCGCCACAGTGGCGTCGGTGGTCGCGAGATGTCCGGTCAGGCGCAGGAACACATCGTCGAGCGAGGGCCTGCGCAACGCGATGTCGACCAGTTCCACGTCGGCGCCGTCCAACCGGCGCAGCGCCTCGGCGAGTGTCTTCGCCCCGTCGGGCGCCGGGATGGTGATGCGGTCCGAATCCGGGGTCAGCGCGGCCCGGTGCTCGGCGGGTAGCAGCGGGCCGAGGGCGGCGGCGATGAGGTCGAGATCGGTCAGATCGAGCGGCACCACCTCGCAATAGCTGCCGCCGGTCCGGGATTTCAGCTCGTCCGCGGTGCCCTGCGCGATCACCACGCCGTGGTCGATCACGATGATCCGGTCGCTCAGTGCGTCGGCTTCCTCGAGGTATTGGGTGGTGAGCAGGGTCGTGATGCCCGCCTTCTTGAAGCTGCGCACCAGATCCCACACCCCCTGCCTGCTGCGCGGATCCAGGCCGGTCGTCGGCTCGTCGAGGAACACCACGTCCGGCCGCACGACGAGGCCGCACGCGATATCGATGCGCCGGCGCATGCCGCCGGAATACGTGCCGACCCGTCGGTCCGCCGCGCCGACCAGATCGAACTCGGCGAGCAGTTCGTCGGCGCGGGCCCGCGCGGCGCGTTTGCGCAGCCCCATCAACCTGCCGAACATCACGAGATTCTCGTAGCCGCTGAGCATGTCGTCGAGCGCGGCGTACTGCCCGGTCAGCATGATCGAGCGGCGCACGGCCGCCGGGTCGGTGACCACGTCGTGCCCGGCGACGAGGGCGCGGCCCCGGTCCGGCGCGATGAGCGTGGACAGGATGTTCACCGTGGTGGTCTTGCCCGCGCCGTTGGGCCCGAGGATGCCGAGGATCTCGCCCGGCGCCGCGACGAAGTCGACGCCGCGCAATGCCGTCACCGCACCGAACGCCTTCTCGATGCCCTCGACCACGACTCCCTGTTCGGAATTCATTGTCGTCCTTCCAGATGTTCGTCGAGCACGCGCGCGATGATCGGCAGCACGTGTGGTGCGGTCAGCTCGTTGTGGGTGACCTCGATGTCGTGATTGACGACCGTGCCGGTCGCGTACGGCCGCCAGCCGTCCGGGCCGACGATGTCGGAACTGTCCACGGTCGCACTGAAATACAGCAGGTCACCGTCGAAGACGGGCCGTTGGTACCCGGCGCGGGAGCGGGCCGCCGCGTTGTAGGACGCGGTCAGCCGCTCGATCATGTCCGCGTCGACGAGCGTGTGGCCGCCGAGCCGAGCCCGGATGCGTTCGGCCGCTTCGCTCGCGGTGGCCTCGGCAGGCACATCGTGGATCCCGAAGATCGCGCCGAAACTGTTCACGAACGCGCCCGGCGTGAGCTGCTCGACGTCGGCACTGTCGACGTCGGCGGTATCGGAATCGAGCAGGGCGACAAGGCCGACGCGGTGCCCGTCCGCCTGCAGCCGGGCCGCGATCGCGTGCGCGATCAGCCCGCCGAACGACCAGCCGAGCAGGTGATACGGCCCGGTCGGCTGGAGCTCGCGAATCTCGCGGACATACCGGTCGGCGAACTCCTCGATCGAGCGCAACGCCGGCTCCCGACCGCTGAGATCTGGCGCCTGCAAGGCGTAGATCGGCCGCCCCTGGCGCAGCGACTGCGCGAATCCCAGGTAGCTCCAGGAGATTCCGGACGACGGGTGGACGCAGAACAGCGCGGGCTCGGTGCCGTCGGTCCGGATCGGCAACACCACGTCCAACCCGAGCGCGCTCTCGGGCGCGGGTCGGGCGGCCGCGACGGCCGCCGCTTCGTCGGCAGCGGCGAGCCGCGCGGCCGGAGTGCGCGCGAATTCGGCGGCGGCACCGAGGGCGTCGAGCCACCCGCCCGCGAGTTCGGCGATCTCGGCGCGGTGCAGCAGGGTCTGCGGGAACGTGAAGTCCGCCCGCAGCCTGCCGTCGAGCACGGCGGTGTGCACCTCGAGCACCGAGAGCACGGGCAGGTCGAGGTCGCCCGCTGGCAGCTCGCCGAACGCGTCGGTCGGCGTCCAGCCCAGGCCTTCGAGTCCGGCGGGGACCGTGCCGGGGGACTTGTGCCCGCCGAAGCGGAAGCTGATCTGTCCCGGTGCGCCCGCGGTGGTGCGCAGCTGTGCTGCGGTATCCGGGTTGAGGTACCGGAGCAGCCCGAACCCGATTCCGTTGTCCGGCACCGCGATCAATTGATGCTTCACCGCGCGGATCGCCGCTCCCATCGCGGGCCCGGCCGCGAACGCCGCGTCGATCTCGTCGTGTGCCAGCGTGATTCGCACCGGATAGTGTCCGGCGAACGGGCCGATGGTGCGCGACAACTCGGCTCCTGGCACGGCGTCGGTCTGCCTGCCGGGGCTTTCCAGCCGCAGCAGCGGTGCCTCGGTGGCCGCTTCTCCGGAACGCTTTGCCCGCCAACGCGACAGCGCCAAGGTGAGCGCGGTCAGCAGGATGTGCTCGGTGTCCGCGGCGAACAGTCGCGGCAGCTCCGTGCACACCTGCGCGGTGACCTGCTCCGATGCTTCGCAGCGCACCGTGCGCAGCCGCCGCGACCGATCGACGGCGGGATCCAGTGCGCGCGTGCCGAGTACCGGGTCCGTGCCCGCGAGCACGCCCCGCCAATAGCCGAGCTCGACAATCCGGGTGGGGCTGTGTGCTTCGTCGGTCAGGGCGTGCGCCCACCGGCGCATAGAGGTGCCGGTCTCGGCGAGCACCGGCGTAGTGCCCGCGCGCACCTGCGCCCACGCCGCCAGTAGATCCGGCAGCAGGATGTCCCAGGAACTCTCGTCGATGAGCAGCCGGCTCGCCAGCACCAGCAGCCGACCGGCGCTGGTCCGCTTGCCCGCCGCGCCGACCGGATCGAACCAGAGGAAACGCAGCACTACGCCGTCGGCCGGGTCCAGCCGGTTGAGCGGTGAATCCAGTTCGGCCAGTACATATTCGCGCAGCTCGACGGGGTCGGCGGCGGCGTCGAGTTCGACGCGGCGCACCAGCGCGCCGACGTCGACCGAGCCGGGTGCGCGTACCCGCAACCGCCAGTCGTCACCGTCGCGCGCGAGCTGTGCCCGGAGCATGTCGTGCCGGTCGATCACCGCCGCGAGGGTGGCGATCAGCTGAGCGCGCTCGATGCCGACCGGCAGCTCGAGTGTCGCGATGCGCGCGGCCCGGTGGAATTCGCCGCGCTGTGCCAGCAGGTACCGCACGGTGGGCGGCAACGGCAGGTCACCGACGCCACCGCCGGGCAGCTCCGTGAGCGGTGCGACAGCGCCGGAAGCGTCCACGGCCGCCGCCAGCGCGGCGACGCTGCGGTGCTCGAAGACCTGCAGCGGCGTGCACTCGATGCCGCGCTGCTTCGCCTGGGACACCAGCTGAATCGCGAGAATGCTGTCGCCGCCGAGCTCGAAGAACGACGCGTCGATGCCGACCCGGTCGCGTCCGAGCAGCGTGGCGACGATCTCGGCCAGCGCGTGCTCGGTCGCGGTGCGCGGTGCCCGATATTCGGTCTCCACGGCGCTGAACTGCGGTGCGGGCAACGCCTTTCGGTCCAGCTTGCCGACCGCGGTGAGCGGGATCGTGTCCAGGACGACGAACGCCGAGGGCACCATGTAGCCGGGCAGCGCGTCGGCGGCGAAGTCGCGGATCCGCGCGATATCGAGCTCGGCGTCCGGCTGCCGGACCAGATACGCCGCGAGCGCGGTCGTGCCCGCGGGGCCCGCGACGCCGAGCGTCAGCGCGAACTCGACGCCGTCGGCGCGGCCGAGCACCGCGTCGATCTCGCCGAGCTCGATCCGCTGTCCGCGCACCTTCACCTGGAAGTCGGTGCGGCCGAGGTACTCCAGCACCGGAGTCCCGTCCTGCGACGCGTGCGTCCACCGCACGAGATCGCCCGTGCGGTACATCCGTTCGCCCGGCGCGCCATAGGGATTCGGCACGAAGCGGCCCGCGGTCAGGCTCGGCCTGGCGTGGTAGCCGCGGGCCAGCGCGTGCCCCGCGAGATAGAGTTCGCCCGCGACACCGACCGGGACCGGCCGCAACCCGGCGTCGAGCACCAGGGCGGCAGCGCCGCGAATGGGCGGGCCGAGGGTGACCGGCGCGCCCACCCGCACCGCGGAACCCGTTGCCACCACCGTGAACTCGGTCGGACCGTACAGGTTGACCATGCGCAGGCCGCGCCGGCGGCCGCACCACCGCTCGACGAGTTCGGCGCCGACCGCCTCGCCGCCCACCGCCAGTACCCGCACACCTGG
This sequence comes from Nocardia brasiliensis, assembly GCF_011801125.1. Classification (NCBI taxonomy): domain Bacteria; kingdom Bacillati; phylum Actinomycetota; class Actinomycetes; order Mycobacteriales; family Nocardiaceae; genus Nocardia; species Nocardia brasiliensis. Next base: position 5,860,523 of record NZ_CP046171.1, on the reverse strand, counting down.
CACCTCGGCGGGATCGAGGGTGGCCAGCGCGGACGGCGTGATCATCACGTGGCTGACCTTCTCGGCGTCGATCAGCTCGGCCAGCGCGTCGCCGCCGAACACCTCGGCGGGGGAGACGACCGAAGCGCCACCCCAGCCGAACGCCATCAGCGCCTCGAGGATCGAGGCGTCGAAACTCGGTGAGGCGACATGCAGCACCCGAGACTCCTCGTCCAGGTCGAGCAGATCGCCCTGCGCCGCAACGAAGTCGGCGACGCCGCGATGCGTGACGGACACGCCCTTGGGGGTGCCGGTCGAGCCGGAGGTGTAGATGAGCCAGGCGGGATTGTCCAGCCGGATCGGGCGCGGCAGTTCGTGCTCGCGCAACGGCCGCGCACTCGCCGCCGACCACCGCTGCACGAAGCTCAGGTCGTCGAGCACCAGCCATTCGGTGCTGTCCGGCAACAACTCTCGGTATGCGCGCAGCGTGAGGCCTACGCGCGCACCGGAGTCGGTGAGCATGTGATCGATGCGCTCGATCGGGTGTTTCGGGTCGACCGGCAGGAACGCCGCGCCGATCTTCGCGGCCGCCCACATCCCGGTGAGCAGATCGGGTGAGCGCGGCAGCCCGAGGGCCACCACGGTTTCCGGCCCGGCGCCCGCCGCGAGCAGGAGCCGGGCCAGGCGGCTGGCGTGGGCGTCGAGTTCGCGATAGGTCGTGGTGTCACCGGCGGCGATGACGGCGGGCCGGTCCGGATGCCGCGCGACGGTGGCGGCGAGCAAGGCGGGAAGCGTTGTCGTGCCGACACTGTCGAAGCCGCGCACCGGAACCAGTCGCGCGCGTTCCCGCTCGTCGAGCAGTTCGATATCGGAAAGCCGCACATCCGGCCTGGCCACCACGGCGGTCAGCACCCGGCGCCAGCGGGTGGCGAACGAGGCCGCGGTCGCCGCGTCGAACAGGTCCGTCGCGTAGGTGAGCACACCGGACAGGCCGGCCGGGCCGGAGTCCGCGAAACGCTCGCGCAGATCGAGGGTCAGATCGAATTGCGAAGCGCGCCGGTCGAAGTCCTGCACCTCGAGCCGCAGGCCCGGCAGCTCCAGTATCGGCTCGACGAAGTTCTGCAACGACAGCGACACCTGGAACAGCGGGTGGTGCGCCGTCGACCTGGTCGGATTCAGCGCCTGCACCAGCCGTTCGAAGGAGACGTCGGCGTTGGCGAACGCGTCGAGATCGGCCGCACGCACGGCGGTGAGGAACTCGGCGAATCCGAGACCGGGATCGACGGTGGTGCGCAGGGCGAGCGTGTTGACGAACATGCCGACCAACTCGTCCAGCGCGGCCTCCCCGCGCCCCGCCACGGGGGTGCCGACGACCACGTCGTCGGTGCCGCCGAGCCGAGCCAGCAGCACCGCGAGGGCCGCGTGCACGACCATGAACAGGCTCGCCTGGTGTGCGGCCGCGAATTCGACCAGGGCCCGGTGCAGTTCGGCCTCGATCGTGAACTCGACGTCGGCGCTGTGCATCGACTGCACCGCGGGGCGCGGGCGATCGGCGGGCAGCTCCAGCACGTCGGGTGCGTCGGCGAGGGTCTCGGTCCAGTAGCGGATCTGGCGGGCCGCCACCGAATCCGGGTCGGACTCGCTGCCGAGCACCTCGCGCTGCCACAGCGCGAAGTCGGCGTACTGTACCGGCAGCGGCGCCCGCGTGGTGTCGGCGCCCGCCGCGCGCTCGGTATAGGCGGCGACGAGATCGGTGGCCAGCGGTGCCATCGACGCGCCGTCCGCGCTGATGTGGTGCACCACCAGGACGACGACGTGCACCGAATCATCCCGGGCGGCCGTAGCCGTCTGGGCGGTGGCGTGCCCGGGTGCCACGGTGGGCAGCCCCGCTCCGGCACCGGAGGAAACCGGACGGCCCGCCTCGGCCACACCGTCGGACGAGGCATCGGAACCCGTTGCGATGCGGAACAATCCGACCCGCAGCGGTGGTTGGCGGCTGATGTCGAACCCGGTGCCCGCGAGCGCGTTGATCCGATCACGCAGGGCGCGCCCGTCTTCGGTGTCGACGACGGCCACCGCCGGTGCCGCCGCGTCGGCGTCCATGATCACCTGCCGCGGACCGTCCGCGTCGGCCGGATAGATCGTGCGCAGACTCTCGTGCCTGCGCACCACATCGGCCAGCGCCTGCCGCATGGCGTCGACATCGAGGGTGCCGGTGAGGCGCAGTGCCACGGCGATGTTGTAGGCCGACGAGCCCGGATCGAGCCGGTTCAGCACCCACATCCGCTGCTGTGCGGGGGAGAGCGGGATGCGGTCCGGGCGGATGCGCGGCGCGAGCGCGAACCGGCCCCGCGCGGTGTCGGTGGCGGGCACGACCCGGGCGGACAACTGCGCGACGGTGGGTGCGTCGAAGAGATCGCGCAGGGCGATGGTCGAGCCGAGCGCCGAATTGACCCGGGCGACAACCTTGGTCGCGCTCAACGAGTTGCCGCCGAGCTCGAAGAACGACTGATCGACGCCCACCCGCTCGCTGCCGAGCACCTCGGCGAACACCGCGGCCACCGCCTGCTCCACCGGCGTGCGGGGTGCCAGATACGGACGGTTGGTGTCCGAGAAGTCGGGCACCGGCAGCGCTTTGCGGTCCAGCTTGCCGACCGGTGTGAGCGGTATCGAGTCGAGCACGACCAGGTAGGCGGGCACCATGTACCCGGGCAGCTCGCCCGCCACCCGCGCCCGCAGCCGCTCGGTGTCCAGCCGCACGCCCGCGGCGGGCAGCACATACGACACCAGCACCGTCGCGCCGGCAGGCCCGGCGCGCCCGATCGTCACCGCGTACTCGACCTGCTCGTCGCGCGCGAGCACCGCGTCGATCTCGCCGAGTTCGATGCGCAGACCGCGGATCTTGACCTGGAAGTCGCTGCGGCCCAGGTACTCCAGCTCGTACTCGCCGTTCGGCCCGCTGACCCAGCGCACCATGTCCCCGGTCCGGTACATCCTGGCGCCGGGCGCGCCGTACGGGTCGGCGACGAATCGGCTGGCCGTCAGCTCGAAGCGGTTGAAGTAGCCGCGCGCGAGTGCCGGTCCGGCCAAATACAATTCGCCGGCGACGCCGACCGGGACCGCGCGCAGCCAGGTGTCGAGCACCATGGTGGCGGCGCCGCGGATCGGGCCGCCGATGGTGATCGGTGCACCCGCGACGAGTTCGGCGGGTCCGGTGGCCCAGATGCTGAACTCCGTCGGCCCGTACAGGTTCACCATCCGCCGCCCGCTCGCCCAGCGCTCGATGAGCTCGGGGGTGGCCGCCTCACCGGCCACCGCGAGCACCCGCAGGTGGTCAAGGCCCGCTGGTTCCATGGTGGCCAGCGCCGAGGGCGTGATCACCGCGTGGGTCACCCGTTCGGTGCGCAGCAGCCGTTCCAGCTCGGTGCCGCCGTACACGTCGTGCGGCGAGACGACGAGCCTGCCGCCCGCCCCGTGCGCGGTGAGCAGTTCGAAGACCGAGGCGTCGAAGCTCGGCGAGGCCACCTGCAGTGCGCTCGCGGTCGGGTCGAGGGCGAGCGTTTCCCGCTGGGCGGAAACGAGATTCGCGATGCCGCGATGGCTGAGCAGCACCGCCTTCGGTTTGCCGGTGGAGCCGGAGGTGTAGATGAGGTAGGCCGTCTGGTCGAGGTCGATCGGCCCGCCGCGCTCGGCATCGGTGATCGGGTCGGCGGACACGGTCATCACCCGGCGGATCGTGTTCAGGTCGTCGAGCAGCAGCCAGTCGATGCTGCCGGGCAGCGTCTCGCCGGTGGCGGTCACGGTGACGCCGATGGGCGCCTTCGAATCGGTGAGCATGTGCTCGATCCGCTCGACCGGGTAGTTGGGGTCCAGCGGGGCGAAGGCCGCGCCGGATTTGGCCAGTGCCCACACCGCGACCACCGATTCCAGCGACCGAGTGAGCGCCAGCACCACGAACACTTCCCGGCCGACGCCACGGCTGAGCAACAGCCGCGCGAAGCGATTCGACCAGGCGTCGAGTTCGCCGTAGGACATGGTGAGTTCGCCCGCGCTGACCGCGATGGCGTCCGGGTCGATCGCCGCGCCCGCGGCGAGGATCTCCGGAAGAGTGCTGAGTGCCAGCGATTCGGGCCCGCGCACCGGCAGCAGCGCCGCGCGTTCGGTCTCGTCGCAGTACTGCACCTGCGAGACCAGGGCCCTCGGCTCGGCGGCGAGCTGGGTGAGCAGCCGGACGAACCGGTCGAGCAGCGGGCGGGCGGCGGCCGGATCGAGCTGATCGGCCATGAACTTCAACGTGATTCGCAGGGTGTCGCGGCCGTCGTCGCCGCGCAGCGGAATGACCATGAGGTTCAACGGATACGGGGTGGCATCGGTGCCCGCCACGTCGAGCACCCGCATGCCCGCGATGTCGAGCGCCTGGGAGAGGGCCTCGCGGTCGATCGGGTAGGACTCGAAAACGGTGAGGGTGTCGAACAATTCGGCGAGGCCGACGGCCTGGTGGATGGCGGCCAGCCCGACATGCTGATGGTCGAGCAGCCGGGCCTGTTCGGCTTGCAGCCGGGCGAGCAGATCGGTGACCTTCTCGGCCGGGTCGAGCCGCACCCGCACCGGCAGCGTATTGATGAACAGGCCGACCATCTCCTCGACCCCGGCCAGCTCCGGCGGACGCCCGGACACCGTGCCGCCGAACACCACATCGTCGCGGCCGGTGAGCATGGCCAGCAACATGGCCCAGCTCGCCTGCACCACGGTATTGACGGTGGCGCCGGATTCGCGCGCGGTCGTCTCCACGCGGGCGACCGTGTCCGCGGACAGATCGGTGGACACCATCCCCGTCTCGGTCGACTCGATGCCGACCAGGGTGGGCACCGCGCGGGTGGGGGTGTCGATGCCCGCCAGCGACTGCTGCCACGCCGCGAGCGAGGCGTCGAGGTCCTGTTCGCGCAACCAGCCGAGGAACTCACGGTAGGAGTGCGCGGGCGCGAGCGCCGTCGCGTCGCCCGCGGTGACGTAGAGCGTGAGCAGCTCGCGCACCAGCAGTGGCGTCGACCAACCGTCCAGCACCAGATGGTGATTGGTGAGCACGAACCGATACGCCTCGGCCTCGGTCCGGATCAGGGTGCAGCGGATCAGCGGTGGCCGAGTGAGCTCGAAGCGGGTGCGCGCGTCCAGCGCGATCACCCGATCGAGTTCGCGCTGCCGTGTCTCGGGATCGGCGATACCGGTGAGATCTACCTCGTGCCAGCCGATCTCGGCCGTGGCCGACACGAGCTGGCGCGGCCCGTCGTCGGTTTCCACGAACGCGACCCGCAGGTTCTCGTGCCGGGTGACCAGCGCCTGTGCGGCGGCGCGCAGGCGGGCCGCGTCGACGGTGCCCGCCAGGGTGAGCAGCGACTGCACGGTGTAGCCGTCGGCGGTGTCGGAGTCGTAGAGCGCGTGGAAGAGCAGTCCGTACTGCAGCGGGGAGAGCGGCCAGACATCGACGAGATCGCGGTAGTCGGCCGCCCACGTATCGATCTGGGCCTGGGTGACCGGGACGAGACCGAAGTCGGACGGCGTGCGTCCGCCCGCGTCGGCGGCGCTCGCGTGCGCGGCGAGCCCGTGCAGCGCCTGCGTCCACAGTTCGGCCAGCTGATCCACTTCGGCGGCGGCGAGCAGTCGCGACGCGTAGGCCCAGGTCACCTCGAGGCCGGAGTCGGTGAGCACGGCGTTGATATCGATGACGGCGGCCAGCGGCGCGCGATCGTCCTGGGTGGCCTCGAAGCGCTGGGGCAGCCATGCTCCGGTGTCCGCTCCGGTGGTCGCCCGGCCCAGATAATTGAAGCTGAGCTGCGGGGTCGGCGCCGCGGCGAGCGCAGCGGCGGACTCGGCGTGCAGATAGCGCAGCATGCCGAAGCCGATGCCCTTGTCCGGCACCGTCCGCAGCTGCTCCTTCGTCGCCTTGATGGCCGCGCCCGCGGCGGGACCGCCGGCGAACGCGTCGTCGAGGTCGATCCCGGTCAGATCGATGGCCACCGGGTACACGCTGGTGAACCAGCCGACGGTGCGCGCGATATCGGCCCCGGGCAGGATCTGCTCGGCACGGCCGTGGCCTTCGAGGGTATAGAGCCCCGTGTACCGGCCCCGCCAGCGGCCGACCGCCAGCGCGAGCGCGGCAAGCAGCACATCGTCTGCGCCGCAATGGAATCGGTCCGGTGCGGTGGTGAGCACGGTGGCCGCGAGCCGCGGCGCGAGCACGGTCTGCCGCCGGCGCATGGTGGCGACGACATCGACGGCGGGATCCAGCGCCTCGGCGCCGATGGCCGGGTCCGGTGTCGCCAGGATCTCCTGCCAGCGCGGCAGTTCGGTGACCCGCCGCGCGGCCTGCTCGGCCTGACCGTGCGCCCAGCGCCGGAACGAGGTGCCGACCGGTGCGAGCTCGGCGCCCATGGCGGCCGTCGCGAGGTCGGGCAGCAGGATGCGCCAGGAGACGCCGTCGGTCACCAGATGGTGCAGCACCAGCCAGAGGACGGGCTCGTCCGCCTCGATCAGGACGAACCGTGCCACCACACCCGCCGCCGGATCGAGCAGGTCCGCGGCGCGCCGCAATTCGCGCTCGGTGGTCGCGGCCAGGTCGGCGTCCGCCCGCACCGCCTCGACGAGCGATTCGGCGTCGACGGCGCCGGGTTCGGCGACCGTCCACGCCCAGCCGTCCTCGGACCGGCGCAGCGCGGAGCGCAGCAGATCGTGCCGGTCGAGCAGCGCCTGCACCGCCGTGACGACCTGTGCCCGGGTGAAGCCCGCGGGCAGGCCGACGAGCACCGCCTGACCGAAGCGCGGCCAGGTATCGCCCTGCGCCAGCATGGCGTGCACGATCGGGGTCGCCTCGATCGTGCCGACGCCACCGCCGGGCAGCTCGTGCACCACCTGCGTCGGCACCTCGGTGGCGACGGCCGCCAGCGCGGCAACGGTCTTGCGCTCGAAGACATCTCGCGCGCTGAGCCCGATGCCCGCGGCCTTCGCCCGTGACACGAGCTGGATCGAGATGATGCTGTCGCCGCCGAGCGCGAAGAAGCTCTCGTCGACCCCGACCTGCTCGAGGCCGAGTACCTCGGCGAACAACGCGGCCAGCGTTTCCTCGCGCGGTGTGGACGGCGCCCGGCTGACCACGGCGCGGGCACTGAAATCCGGTGCGGGCAGGGCCTTGCGGTCGACCTTGCCGAGCGGGGTGAGCGGGACGGTGTCCAGCACCAGCACCGCGGCGGGCACCATGTAGGCCGGAAGCGTTTGTCCGAGCGCCGCTTTCAACGCCTCCGGATGCACCTGCGCCCCCGGCGCGGGCAGTACATAGGAGACCAGGGCGGTCGCGCCCGCGCCGGTCTGCACACCGAGGGTGATCGCGAAGTCGATCTCGGGCAGCCGCTGCAGCGCGGCATCGATCTCGCCGAGTTCGATCCGGAAGCCGCGCACCTTGACCTGGAAGTCGCTGCGGCCCTGGTACTCCAGCTCGAGCCGGTCGCCATGGCGGTGCCAGCGCACCAGGTCGCCGGTGCGATACATCCGCGCACCCGGCTCGTACGGATCGGCGATGAACCGGCCCGCCGTGAGCCCGTTGCGCCGGTGATACCCGCGGGCCAGGCCGGGGCCCGCGAGATAGAGCTCGCCCAGGGTGCCGGGCGGCACCGGTCGCAGCCAGGGGTCGAGCACCACGGCGCGCACGCCGCGCGCCGGCCCGCCGATGGTGACCGGTGCGGCGGGCGCCATCGGCCCGCTCAGGGTCGCGGTCACCGTGGTCTCGGTGGGGCCGTAGCCGTTGAGCAGGGTACGGCCCGCCCACTTGGCCACCAGCTCCGGCGGACAGGCATCGCCGCCGACGATCACCGTGCGCAGGTCGGGCAGGGTCGCCGGGTCCAGCGAACCGACCACGGCCGGTGTGACATTCAGGTGCGTGACGCGATGCGCGCGCAGTATCTCGGCAAGTTCCTCGCCCGCGTAGGCCGTCGGCGGTACGACCGCGAGGGTGGCGCCTGTCGCGAGCGCCACCAGGATCTCCTCGACCGAGATGTCGAAACTCGGTGAAACCGCGTGGGCCACCACGGATTCGGCCGTGACACCGAACCCCGCGGCGGAACCGCCTGCCAGGTTGGCGAGCCCGCGATGCGAGACAAGCACGCCCTTGGGCAGTCCGGTCGACCCCGAGGTGTAGATGATGTAGGCGATCTGGTCGAGGTGCAGCGCGCCGGTGCGCTCGGCGGCGGTCACGGCCCCGGGGTCCTGCTCGGCCACGATGCGGCTGGTGTCCGCGTCGTCGAGGACCAGCCAGCGCACCCGATCCGGCAGCGCGGCGCGCGCGCTCGTGACGGTCACCCCGGCGACCACCCCGCTGTCGCCGATCATGTGCTCGATCCGGTCGGCGGGATAGGTCGGGTCGATCGGGACGAAGGCCGCCCCGGTCCTCGCGATCGCGATGGTGGCGAGCACCGACTCCGCCGAGCGCGGGATCGACACGGCCACCGCGCTTTCCGGCCCGGCGCCCGCGGCGATCAAAATCCGGGCGAGCCGATTCGTGTGCTCGTCGACCGCACGGTAGGTCAGTGCGCTGTCCCCGGCGCGCAATGCGACCGCGTCGGGATCGAGTCGCATTCCGGCGGCGAGGATCTCGGGCAGAGTGCGCGCGGGGACGCCCGCGGCGCCGGTGGCAGGCGCCAGCTCGGCGCGCTCCGCCGCGGACACCACCGAGACCGTCGAGAGCGCGGCATCCGTTCCGGCGCTGAGGAACTCGTGCAGGAAGCGCAAGAAGCGCCCGTGCTGGTCCGCCAGCTCGGTGTCGCTGTAGAGGTTGGCGTTGGCCTGGAAGTCGATGTGGGTGCTTTCCCCGCCGACGCCGGGATAGAAATTGAGGAACAGGTCATCGATCAGGCCCGAGGTCAGTACGTGCAACCGTCCGGTCACCGTGCCGAGCTGAATCCTGGTGTCCACCATCATCAGGTTCACCGAGGGGCCGAACGAGGCGGTCTCGTCCATCGACCAGCCCAGGTCGCGGAAGATGTCCTCCTGTCGGTACCGCTGTCTGCGCAGCGCGCTGGTCAGCTCGCCCTGCGCGGCCCGGATCAGCGCACCCACCGTGGTGGCCGGGGCCAGCCGCAGCCGCAGCGGCACCACATTGGCGATCATCCCGCCGGAGCGTCGCAGCACCGCGGTGGTGCGGGCCGAAACCGGCAGGCTCAGCACCACTTCGGCGGCGCCGGTCATTGCCGCCAGGTACGCGCCGAAGGCGGCGACCACGGTCGGCGCGACGCCGGAATCGGCCGCCGCGGCAACCGATTCCAGCAGCACCGCGGTCTCGGGCGGGAGGGCGCCCGCGACCCGGCTCGGGTGCGCGTCGACCTCGGCGGTGCGGCCGGCCAGGCTCACGGGGTCGGCCATTCCGTCCAGGTGCGCCATCCAGTGCTCGCGGTCGGCGGCGAACCGATCCGAGCTGCGATAGGCGAGATCGGCCTCGACGATCTTGCGCAGATCCTCGGCCTTGGCCTGCGGCGGTCGCGCGCCTGCGATGGCCGCGTTGTACAACTCCCCGGTGCGCTGCACCATGGTCAACGCGCCCATGCCGTCCAGCACGATGTGGTGGATGCGGGAGTACCAGAACCAACGGTCCTCGGCGAGCCGCAGCATCACCACCCGGACCAGTCGATCGCGGGTGAGCTCCAGCGGGGCGTTGTATTCCGCGCGCATCCAGGCGTGCGCGGCGGCCTCCGGGTCCGGCTCGGCGCGCAGGTCCAGCGTGATCAGGTTGTCGTCCAGGGTGGGGTCGACGAACTGGAACGGATGCCCGTCCACCTCGACCAACCGCAGGTATCCGGTGCCGAACTCACGGCCCGCCTGCCTGGCCGCCTGCGCGAGCAGGTCGAGTTCGATCGGTCCCCGCAACTCGACGTACTGGGCGATCGAGATGGGAGTGTCGCCGGCGATGTGCTGGGCGAACCAGATGCCGCGCTGGGCCGCGGAGAGCGGGAAGGCGCCTTCGGGCAGACCGGCGGCGGTCCCGGGGGAAGCGAGGGAAGGCTGTTGCATGAATAGTCCTACGTTCTTACCGCTCACAGCTGCGCGGCTGTGACCGCCGCTGGGTTCCGCGGTAGTGGTAGTACCTGCCGCACAGCTTCGCGACAGGTTCATTCTGAACCGATGGGGTGCACACCGATGGGTGTTTGCCGACATGCGGTACCCGGACACGCGACAGGCGCGCCCGAGCGACGTCGGACGCGCCCGTCGAGCTCAGGCCGCGAGCGGGTAGTCGGCGGCGGTGAGCGGGGCGTCGGAACCCGCCAGGTAGCGCTGCAGGGTCGAGCGGTCGTCGAGCACCAGCCAGTCGATCGCGTCGGTGAGCCCGGGCCTGCGGGCCTTGGTGGTGACCCCGACCGTGGTGCCGAGGGCATAGGAGTCGTCGCCGGTGGCCGGGACCGGGACGGCGCCGATCTTCACGGTCGCGCGCTCGGCGACCACCGCCTCGATCTCGTCGTCGATCGCGATCGCGACGCGGGAGTCGAGACCGGCGCCGAGGCCGAGCAGCAGCCTGCCGAGGCGGTTGGACCAGCGATCCAGCTCGGCGTAGGTGAGCGCGCAATCGATGGTGGACGCCACGACCGCCTGCGGATCGACCACGGCGACGGGCCGCGCCGGCGGCAGCAGGCGGAGGTTGTCGGTCTGCGGTGCGGTCAGCGTGTTCATGGTGTCCGTCCTCGAAGTCTGGTGAGCAGAGGTTTCTTGCCTGCCTCTAAATCTCGGCTACGAGGACGAACTTCGACAGCGACCCAAGCGCTGGACGGTGTCCCTCCCAGGGTGGGTGTTTTTCACCCAAGGGGGTACCGGGGTATCGGTCAGTCGGTGACGAAACCGTTGAGGGTGCCGCTCAGATCGGTGAGCAGCGCACGCGCGGCGGTGAGGCCGCTGCCGTGCCAGACGGTGTCCTCGACCGCGAAGACCCGCTTGTCGGTGGCGGCGCCGAGATCCTTGAAGGCATCGGTGCGCATCACCTGTTCGCCGTGCTTCTTTCCGTCGGCACCGGCCAGGATCACATAGATGAGATCGCCTTCGACCTTGTCGGCGAACTCCTCGGGCCGCACGTCGAAGGTGGTGCCGCGCTGGGCCTGTGGGCGCTGCACGCCGGCGTCGGCGAGGACCTGGCCCGCGAAGCTGTTGCTGCCCTGCACCTGATTGGTGTCGCCGGTGAAGCGGAGCACCGAGGCCTGGGTCTGCCCGGAGCTGAGCATCTCACCGGTGTCGGTGGCGGCGCCGCGGTAGTCCGCCAGCGCGGCGTCGGCCGCCGTGCTACGCCCCAGACCGGCTGCGAGCGCGGTGAATTCGGCCTGCCAGCTGTTGTTCGCGCCGACCAGCACGGTGGGTGCGATCGCCTGCAACGCGTCGAAACTCGCTGTGGCCGTGGGGATATCGCCGATGATGAGATCCGGATGCAGATCGGCGATGAGGGCCGGGTTCGGCTGGGCCGCCGTGCCGACGCCGGGGATCTTCAGTACGCCGGTGCCGAGATAGGCGGGCTGCGGACTCGGGCCATCGATGGTCACCGCGCCGACCACGCGCTCCCACAGGCCGACCGCGCAGGTCGCGTCCAGTGCGGAGGTGGTCAGCACGACGATGCGCTGCGGGTCGGCGGGCACCTCCGAGACGCCCGCGGCGTGCGTCACCGTGCGGGTGCTGCCGCTTGCCGGGTCCGGTGCGCTCGGCAGCGGGCACGCGCGCGTGGTGTCGCGCTCCAGGCCGACCACGCCGGCCCCCGCGATATTGGTCGTGGTGCGCACGATCGAGCTCGCGTCGTCGCCCTTACTACTGCAACCCGCCGCGAGGACGGTGGCGGCGAGCGCGGCGACGGCGACCACCCGGCGCCGCGCCGCACGGGCGGTGCCGGATCCCGGAGAAGCTGTGCGGTTTCGGGGACGAACGAAGGCGCTCAGCGGCATGCGGGTGAGGGTACATGCGCGCACGGGACCTGAGGGGGACAGGTCACCGCCACCGCGTGGCGGACGCCTCGGTAGCGTGGGATGCGGTGGTGGTTCGACGGGATCGGCGCCGTGTCGATCGCCGCTGTGCCGATCAACGAAATACGACACAGAGTAGGACCCGTGCGGATTGCTGCGGCAGCACGGTTTACGATTCCAGAAGCGCAAGCGAACTGTCGTCTGTTCCGACCCGGGGATGGATGCAAGCAGCGGAGCCTGCGGAGCGACCTAAAGGCACCTTCAGGAGGATCAGTGACTGCGGTAGAGCCCCAGCCAGTCCAGCAGTTGGAAGCGACTCGGCCGTATCCGGCACGGACCGGGCCGAAGGGTTCTTTTCTCTACAAGATGGTCACCACCACCGACCCCAAGGTGCTCGGTGTCATGTACTTGGTGACCGCGATGAGCTTCTTCCTCATCGGTGGTCTGATGGCGCTGATGATGCGCGCCGAGCTGGCCCGCCCCGGTCTGCAGTTCCTCTCGCCCGAGCAGTTCAACCAGCTGTTCACCATGCACGGCACGATCATGCTGCTGTTCTACGCGACCGCGATCGTGTTCGGCTTCGCGAACATCGTGCTGCCGCTCCAGATCGGCGCCCCTGACGTCGCCTTCCCGCGGTTGAACGCGTTCAGCTACTGGCTGTACCTGTTCGGCGGCACGATGGCGACCGCGGGCTTCATCACCCCGGGTGGCGCCGCCGACTTCGGCTGGACCGCCTACACCCCGCTCACCGACATCCTGCACTCGCCGGGCGTCGGCGCCGACCTGTGGATCCTGGGTCTTGCCGTCTCCGGTCTGGGCACCATCCTCGGTGGTGTCAACATGCTGACCACCGTCGTCTGCCTGCGTGCCCCCGGCATGACCATGTTCCGGCTGCCGATCTTCACCTGGAACATCGCCGTCACCAGCGTGCTCGTTCTGCTCGCCTTCCCGCTGCTGACCGCCGCGCTGTTCGGCCTGGCCTACGACCGCCACCTCGGCGGCCACATCTACGACCCGGCGACCGGTGGCGTGCTGCTCTACCAGCACCTGTTCTGGTTCTTCGGCCACCCCGAGGTGTACATCATCGCGCTGCCGTTCTTCGGCATCGTGTCCGAGATCTTCCCGGTCTTCTCGCGCAAGCCGATCTTCGGTTACACCACCCTGGTCTACGCGACGCTCGGTATCGCCGCGCTCTCGATCGCGGTGTGGGCTCACCACATGTACGCCACCGGCGCCGTGCTGCTGCCGTACTTCTCGTTCATGACCTTCCTGATCGCCGTCCCGACCGGTGTGAAGTTCTTCAACTGGATCGGCACCATGTGGCGCGGCCAGCTGACCTTCGAGTCCCCGATGCTGTGGTCGATCGGCTTCCTGGTGACCTTCCTCTTCGGTGGTCTCTCGGGCGTCATCCTGGCCTCGCCGCCGCTGGACTTCCACGTCACCGACTCGTACTTCGTGGTCGCGCACTTCCACTACGTGCTCTTCGGCACCATCGTGTTCGCCACCTTCGCCGGTATCTATTTCTGGTTCCCGAAGATCACCGGCCGGATGATGGACGAGCGCCTTGGCAAGTGGCACTTCTGGACCACCTTCGTCGGCTTCCACACCACCTTCCTCGTCCAGCACTGGCTGGGCGCCGAGGGCATGCCGCGTCGCTACGCCGACTACCTGCCCAGCGACGGATTCACCACGCTGAACACGATTTCCACCATCGGCGCGTTCATCCTCGGCGCCTCGATGCTCCCGTTCGTGTGGAACGTCTTCAAGAGCTTCCGTTACGGCGAGGTCGTCACCGTGGACGATCCGTGGGGCTATGGCAACTCCCTCGAATGGGCCACCACCTGCCCGCCGCCGCGGCACAACTTCTACGAGCTGCCGCGCATCCGGTCCGAGCGTCCGGCCTTCGAGCTGCACTACCCGCACATGGTCGAGCGCATGCGGGCCGAGGCGCACGTGGGCTGGGGCTCGGGCAAGCACGCCCACGACGTCCACGAGGGCGCGGTCGCGACCAAGTAGTAGACGCCGGAGAATTACGACGACGAGAGTGTGCACCTGCTGGTCACCAGCGGGTGCACGCTCGTTTCTGCGGGAGCGGCCTACGCTCTTCGCAGGGCACTATCGCCCGGAGCGACGTGACAACGAGGTCAAGCACAGCGACGGCGTACCACGACCCTGGAGCACATCAGTTGACCGACACCACCGTTCTCGTCACCGTCACCGGACCGGACCGTCCCGGTGTGACGTCCGTGCTGCTCGCCGCGATGTCGCGGCACCACGTCGACCTGCTCGACGTCGAGCAGGTGGTGATCCGCGGCCGGCTGACGCTCGGCGTGCTGGTCACCTGCCCGGGTGACGCCGAGTCACTGCAGGACGAACTCGAAGAAGCGATGAACACCGTCGGCATGCACGTCGATGTCGAGGTGGACGCGGAGATCGGCCGCCAGCCGATGTCCACCCACGCGGTGGTCGTGCTCGGCGCCCCGGTCACCGCGCACGCGTTCAGTTCGGTGTCGCGGCAGCTCGCCGCGCTCGGGGCCAACATCGACACCATCCGCGGCATCGCCGACTATCCGGTCACCGGAATGGAACTGCTGGTCACCGCGACCGACACCGGCGCGGACACCGACTCGCGGCTGCGCACCGCGCTGGCCGAGATCGCCGTGGCCGAGCAGATCGACGTCGCGGTGGAGCGGGCCGGGCTGGCCCGACGGGCCAAGCGCCTCATTGTCTTCGACGTCGACTCCACCCTGATCCAAGGTGAGGTGATCGAGATGCTCGCCGCGCACGCCGGCGTCGAGGAGGAGGTCCGCAAGGTCACCGAATCCGCGATGGCGGGCGAGATCGATTTCGCCGAGTCGCTGCGTCAGCGCGTCGCGACGCTGGCCGGTCTGGACGAGTCGGTGATCGACGCGGTGGCCGATCGGATCGAGCTGACTCCCGGTGCCCGCACCACCATCCGCACCCTGCGCAGGCTCGGCTTCCGCTGCGGCGTGGTGTCGGGCGGGTTCCGGCAGGTCATCGAACCGCTCGCGCACGAGCTGGAACTGGACTTCGTGCAGGCCAACACCCTGGAGATCGTCGGGGGCAAGCTCACCGGTCGCGTGGTCGGTGAGATCGTCGACCGGGCCGCCAAGGCGACCGCGCTGCGCAAGTTCGCCGCCGAGGCGGGGGTGCCGATGGAGCAGACCGTCGCGGTCGGCGACGGCGCCAACGACATCGACATGCTCAACGCCGCGGGGCTCGGAGTCGCGTTCAACGCCAAGCCCGCGCTGCGCGAGGTCGCCGACGCGGCGCTGTCGCACCCCTTCCTGGACGCGGTGCTGTACGTCCTCGGCGTCACCCGGCACGAGGTGGAGGCCGCCGACGCGCGCGACGGCCTGCTGCGTCGCGTGCCGTTGAGCTGAGCGCCGAAGAGGCGGTGTCGATGGAGCGGTCCGGTCGGCGTCGTCGGTAGGCTGACGCCGACCATGATCATCAGGCGATCGGAGCTTTCGGTGCGCAAGACACTGCTGGTGCTGTTAGTCGGACTGTCCGTCGTCGGATGCGGCAAGGACGACTCGTCCGACGCGACGCCCACCACCGCGGCGACGCCGAGCTCCGGCGCCGCGTACGCGGTGATGAACGCGACGCAGGAGGCCAACGGTCAGGAGCGCAGGCTCACCATCGGGCAGTCGCTGGTGCTGAGCCTGCCCGCGAACCCGTCCACCGGCTTCTCCTGGCAGATTTCCGGCCTGGATCCGAATGTGGTTCGGGCGCAAGGCGAACCGACGTTCAAGCAGGACCCCTCGGTGCCGGTGGCGCCCGGTGCGGGCGGCACCTCGGAGTGGACCTTCGTCGGTGCGGGCGCGGGCGTCACCCAGCTCACGATGGACTACATGCGCCCGTGGGAGCAGGGCATCGCACCGGCGCAGACGTTTTCGTTGACGATCAAGGTGGAGTGATGTCGGGCATCCCGGAATGTGTGGCCGGAATCCGGGACGAACACGAAAGTCCGGTACCGCAAGCCGAATTCGATGAGGCGGGGTTCCGCGTCCGGCACGCGGAGCTCGCGACCGGCTACGGCGGCGCGGGTGACCCCGACGATCCGGCCCAGGTGCAGGCCATGCAGATCGTGCTGCACCTGCCCAAGCAGGACCCGCCGCCGCGCAGCGCGCTGCTCGCCGCGGCGGCCACCGCCTCGGTGGCCCTGTGCCTGGACCAACGGGTCGGCCCCGGCGGCGAGTGGGCCGAGCGCTATCTGGCCTGGAAGCGTTCGCGCATCCGCAAGGTGAGCAGGCGGGCCCGCGGCGCCCAGTGGCTCGCCGCGAACGAGGTGGACGGGATCACCGTCGAGGTCGACGGGGCACAGGCCCGCGCGTTCGTCCCCGGCCCGGTCGGCGCGGTCGATCCGCGGATCAGGCGGCTGCAGATCGGCGGCACCGAGCTCGAGCACGACGATCCCGGTCCCGCCGACCCGGATCTGCCGGTGCTGTGGGTGGATTCGGCGCTCGGCATGACGCTGGGCAAGGCCGCCGCGCAGGTCGGGCACGCCAGCATGCTGCTGGCAGGCGCGTTGCCCGTGGCAGCCGCGCGGTGCTGGGCCGCGCGAGAATTTCGTTGTGCCGTCCGGGAAGCCGACGCGCGACAATGGAAGGCGTTGGCGGATGCGGTCGCACACGGCTCGGCAGTGGCCGTGCGTGACGCCGGGTTCACGGAAGTGGCGCCCGGCTCGATGACAGTGATAGCGGTTCCCCCACGGCAGTGGTGACCGCGCGCGACAGCGGCGCGCTGGGAAAAGGCTTCGGCCGGGGCGAATCGGGGTATCACTCGAGGACGTTGTGCTCTATCTCGCCGGGTATGCCGGGCGCAGGATCGCAGACCCGAAGCAACGCGGCTTTGTCGACCGAAGGGATGGACCAGCTATGACGACGCTGCTGGTGATTCTCGCCGTCTGGGTGCTGCTGTCGGTTCCCCTGGCCTTCCTCGTGGCCCGGTTGCTACATCGCTCGCCCGAGCGGGGCGCGGCCCGTCCCACCGCCGAGCAGGACGTCGACCAGCGGCTACGCGGTCTGTTCGTGCTCGGTCGCCGTCGCTGACCCGGCGACACGCGCCACGCGGCCCCGCCCGCATTGGCCAGTGATCCCATGGGTGGGCCAAGATGGACCGCGTGCCACAACCGGATCCGGATCTGCTCATCGATTTCACCGACGTCACCGTTCGTCGTTCGGGCCACACGCTCGTCGGCCCGGTCACCTGGCAGGTCGAGCTCGACGAACGCTGGGTCGTGCTCGGCCCCAACGGCGCGGGCAAGACCTCGCTGCTGCGCATGGCCGCCGCCGAGCTGCACCCCACCTCCGGCGTGGCGCATCTGCTCGGTGAAGTGCTCGGCAAGGTCGACATCAGCGAGCTACGGCCGCGCATCGGCCTGTCCTCGGCGGCCGTCGCCGGGCGGGTGCCGCGCGACGAGAAGGTCAGCGATCTGGTGGTGTCGGCGGGTTACGCCGTGCTCGGCCGGTGGCGGGAACGCTACGACGACGTCGACACCGACCGTGCCGTCGACATGCTGGAAAGCCTGGGCGCCGAACATCTTTCCGACCGCACCTACGGCACCCTGTCCGAGGGCGAGCGCAAGCGGGTGCTCATCGCCCGCGCCCTGATGACCGATCCGGAACTGCTGCTGCTCGACGAGCCTGCCGCGGGTCTGGACCTGGGCGGCCGCGAAGAACTGGTGGAACGGCTCGGCGATCTGGCCGCCGACCCGGACGCGCCCGCCATCGTGCTGGTCACCCATCACGTGGAGGAAATCCCGCCCGGCTTCACGCACGGTCTGCTGCTCAACGAGGGCCAGGTGATCGCGCAGGGTCTGCTCACCGACGTGCTCACCTCGGCCAATCTCAGCGATGCCTTCCGGCAGTCGATCGCGCTGGATCAGGTGGACGGCCGCTACTTCGCCCGGCGCGCCCGCCGGGCGGGCAAGCATCGCACCCGCTGACCGGTCTACCCGTGACAGCGCGTAGCGCACGCGGGTTACTGTGCAGGGGTGAGTGAGACGAATACCGCGGCCGACTCTCAGGTGGTCCCGCCGGTCAAGGATGCCTCGACGGTGATGCTGGTGCGTGACAGTGCCGCAGGGCCGGAGATCTTCCTGCAGCGCAGGGTCGGCGCGATGGCGTTCGCGGCCGGGATGACCGTGTTCCCCGGCGGCGGCGTCGATCCCACCGACGGCACCGCCGACATCGCCTGGACCGGACCCGAACCTGCCTGGTGGGCCGAGCGATTCGCGACCACCGAGCCGCGGGCCAAGGCGCTGGTCTGTGCCGCGGTGCGGGAGACCTTCGAGGAGTGCGGGGTGCTGCTTGCCGGTCCGACCGCGGACACGGTCGTCTCCGACACCACCGGGTATCGCGCCGCACGCGGCAGGCTGGAACGCCGCGAGCTGTCCTTCGCCGGGTTCCTTGCCGAGGAGAACCTGGTGTTGCGCGCGGATCTGCTTCGGCCGTGGGCGAATTGGATCACGCCGGTGGTCGAGCCGCGCCGCTACGACACCCGCTTCTTCGTCGCGGTGCTGCCCGAGGGGCAGCTGGCCGACGGCGCCACTTCCGAAGCGGCGCAGGTCGATTGGCGTACCGCCGCCGAGGCGTTACGCCGGTGGCGCGAGGGCACCGATGTGCTGCTGCCGCCGACCTGGTCGCAGTTGCAGGCGCTCAGCGCGTTCGGCTCCACCGCGGAGATCCTCGCGGTCGACGCGCGGATCGAGCCGATCATGCCGGAGCTGGTCGAACGCGACGGGCGGCGGGTATTGATGTTCCCGGACAACGGGCGCTACCTGGCCGATCTGCCGGATTCGAGCAAGCTCAAGGGATCCGTGCGCGAGTGAGGCGTCGGCCGGGCACCCGGTAGCGTTTGCTCCCATGGCCGAATTCGTGACCCTGGAGCTGACCGAGGGTGATGCCGCGCGCCGCGTGGCCGTCCTCCGGATCGACCGCCCACCGCTGAACCTGCTGAACCTGCAGCTGGCACGGGAGCTGGCCGAAGCGGCCGAGACGGTCGCGGCCGATCCGGCGGTCGCCGCGGTCCTGGTCTACGGCGACGAGCGGGTGTTCTGCGCGGGCGACGATCTGGCCGAACTGGCCGGGCTCGGCGCGGACCAGGCGCGCGCGCTGGCCGCGGATCTCCAGGGCCACCTCGGGTGTCTGGCCCGGCTGCCGCAGCCGACGGTGGCGGCGATCAGCGGCTACGGACTCGGTGCCGGCCTCGAGCTCGCGCTCGGCGCGGACCGGCGGATCATCGGCGACAACGTCAAACTCGGGTTGCCGCAGATCAAGGCCGGACTGATCCCGCTCGCCGGGATCCGGCGGCTGGCGTTGCTGATCGGGCCCGGCCCGGCCAAGGACCTCGTCTACAGCGGCCGGTTCGTCGAGCCCGCCGAGGCGCTGTCGCTCGGTCTGGTCGACGAGGTGGTCGCGCCCGACGATGTGTACGCCGCCGGGCTGCGGTGGGCTCGGCGGTTCACCGAAGCGCCGGCACGGGCGCTGGCCGCGGCCAAGGCGGTGTTCGAGGCGGGCCCGCACGGGCTGGATCGCGCACAGACCGAATGGTCTGATCTGTTCCGGACCGAGGACCGTCGTATCGGTACCGAGTCCTATCTGGCCAACGGTCCCGGATCGGCCGCTTTCGTCGGTCACTGAGCCGTGCGCCGGTGCCCCGTGTGATCTCCGCCGCGGGGTGCTGAGCAGCGGTTTCCGGCAGATCGCCTGATAGGAACAGGTTGCTATCTGGCCGCCGGTCCAGCGGGTGTCCTAATGGGTGGGCCGACGACGGGATCACTCGATGACCTCGAGTAGGCTTGGCTGCCATGACGGTACGCCCTGACGACCCCGCGCCGAACCCGCACGCCACCGAGGCCGAGGTCGAAGCAGCGCGCAAGGATACGAAGCTTGCCCAGGTCCTCTACCACGACTGGGAAGCCGAGACCTACGACGACAAGTGGTCGATCTCTTACGACGAGCGTTGCATCGAATATGCCCGTGGCCGGTTCGACGCGGCCGTCGGTCCCGCACCGCTGCCGTATGAGCGCGCCCTCGAGCTGGGCTGTGGTACCGGCTTCTTCCTGCTGAACCTGATGCAGGGCGGCGTGGCGAAGACCGGCTCCGTCACCGACCTGTCGCCGGGCATGGTGAAGGTCGCGCTGCGTAACGCGCAGAACCTCGGCCTCGACGTGGACGGCCGGGTCGCCGACGCCGAAACCATCCCGTACGAGGACAACACCTTCGACCTCGTGTGCGGGCACGCCGTGCTGCACCACATCCCGGATGTCGAACTGGCACTGAAGGAATGCCTGCGCGTGCTCAAGCCGGGCGGGCGCTTCGTGTTCGCGGGCGAGCCGACCACCGCTGGTAATTTCTACGCGCGCTGGCTCGGCCGGATCACCTGGAAGGCCACCACCACCGTCACCAAGCTGCCGCAGCTGGCCGGCTGGCGGCGCCCGCAGACCGAGCTCGACGAGTCCTCGCGGGCTGCGGCGCTCGAGGCGGTCGTCGACCTGCACACCTTCGATCCCAGCGACCTCGAGGCCATGGCGAGCTCAGCCGGCGCCGTCGAGGTCAAGGCGAGCACCGAGGAGTTCGCGGCGGCGCTGTGGGGCTGGCCGGTGCGTACCTTCGAGGCGGCCGTGCCGGATGAGAAGCTCACCATGGGCTACCGGATGGCCATGTACAAGGCATGGCTGCGGCTGAGCTGGCTGGACGAGAACGTGATGCGCCGTGTGGTGCCGCGCCAGTTCTTCTACAACGCGATGATCACCGGTGTGAAGCCGTGGGGGATGGAAGCCGGCGCGGCGGGTGCGAACAGCTCGACCGAGTAGTGGGGTACGGTTTCGGTCGTGCCGATGTCGCCTTCCTCGGCAGTGCGGCGGGTAGCGCCGCACTGGCCGAGGTGGACCGGCTCGAGCTGACTTCGGCCTCGCTGCTGCGCGATCTGGAGCGGGTGCGGCGCGACCACGGCACGTGGTCGGCCGCGCTCGTCGAGACGGTGCGGCTGCGGCGCAAGGCGGGTAGCAAGCTGACCGGCGCGGGGGAGTGGTTGTTCACCGACGACGCCCTGCAGCAGGCCACGCCGACGCTGGTCGCCCGGCATCGGGCCGCGCGGCTGGCCGGGCGCGCCGTGCACGACGTCACATGCTCGATCGGTGCCGAACTCGCCGAGCTGGCGCGCGTATGTCCCGCGGTGCTCGGCAGCGACCTCGACGAGGTGCGGCTGGCGATGGCCGCGCACAATCTCGCCGATCCGCGAAATGTGCTGCTGGCCAAGGCGGATGCATTGGTGCCGGTCAGTAGGGGCACCGTCGTGGTCGCCGATCCGGCCCGGCGCGCCGATGGCAGGCGCACGCACGATCCGGCGAAGCTGCAACCGCCACTGCCCGACCTGCTCGCCGCCTACCCGGGCCGCGATCTGGTCGTGAAGTGTGCTCCCGGACTGGATTTCGACCGGCTGGACTGGCCCGGCGAGATCGAGGTCGCCTCGCTCGACGGCGCGGTCCGCGAAGCATGCCTGTGGTCACGCGGTGTGGCCGATCCCGCGGTCCGCCGGCGCGCGACCGTACTGTCCTCGGCCGGAACATCTTTCACCCTCACCGACGCCGATCCCGACGAGATCCCCGAGCAGGCGCCCGGCGCCTGGATCGTCGATCCCGACGGCGCCGTGGTCCGGGCCGGCCTGGTGCGCCACTACGCCGCGAAACACGGTCTCTGGCAACTGGATCCGCGCATCGCCTACCTCACCGGCGATACCGTCCCGCCCGGCACCCGCGGCTTCCGCGTCATCGAGCGCCTCGACTACCGCGAGAAGACGCTGCGCGCCGCCCTCCGCCTGCACGACTGCGGCCCTTTGGAGATCATGGTCCGCGGCGTCGACGTCGACCCCGACAAACTCCGCCGCACCCTGAAACCGCAAGGCGCCCAGCCCTTCACCTTGATCATCACCCGAATCGGCCGCACCCCGACAGCATTCCTCTGCAACGCCACCGCGCCCGGCGCCGCTACGCTTCCATCTTCTTGACTATGCGCTGCACTGTCAGCCAGGTGCGGGTGGTGATGTTCTTGCCGTAGGTCTTGTCGAGCCAGCTCATGAAGTCGGGGGTCTTTCCCGGCTCGCTGTTGTCGATCACGGCGAGGAAGGCGCGGCAGGATTTGTCGTAGCCGACGACGCGGGTCAGGGGGTCGGGCTGGTCCGGCAGTTCGCCCGATGCCTGCGTCCCGTCCTTGAAGAAGGTTGCCACCAGATAGGTGCCGCGCCCGTGGGTCAGGCCGGGGAACGGGTCGCTGTCGAGCAGCGCGCGTAGTTCGGCGTGACTGCGGATGATCGTGCCGCCGGGGATGCCGAGCTCTCGATGCAGCGCCCGCTGTATCCGGTCCTCGAGCTCGCCGACCTCGGTGTCCGCGCTGCGGAACACGATGTTGCCGCTGGCGAGCACCGAGGCGACGCGGTCGAACCCGAGTCCGTCGAACACGCCGCGCAACTTGTCGTTGCTCATGTTCTTTCCGCTGGGCGCGATTCCCCGCAACAGCGCGGCGTAGGTCTGCATACCGCAGACGCTACCGAGTAGCCGTGGCGCGGCGGCTACGCGGTGGTGGTGGCGCCGTTCTTCTTGCGCTCGATGTCCTCCAGCGCGGCAAGGTACTTGGCGCGCTCCTCGGCACCCGCCTCCCACGCGGCCTTGCGGTTCTTGACGACCTTGGCGGGCGCGCCGACGGCGATGCTGTAGTCGGGGATCTCGCCCTTCACGACCGCGTGCGCGCCGAGCACGCAACCGCGACCCACCCGGGTCTCGCGTAGCACGGTGACCTTCGCGGCGATCCAGGTGTCGGGGCCGATGCGCACCGGGCTCTTTACGATGCCCTGATCCTTGATCGGGAGCGTGATGTCGTCCATCTTGTGGTCGAAGTCGCAGATGTAGCACCAGTCCGCGACCAGCGTGGACTCGCCGATCTCGATGTCGAGGTAGGTGTTGACGACGTTGTCCTTGCCGAACACCACCTTGTCGCCGATGCGCAGCGAACCTTCGTGGCAGCGGATGGCGTTGCCGTCGCCGATGTGCACCCAGCGGCCGATCTCCATCCGGCCGAGTTCCGGGGTCGCGTGCACCTCGACCCGCTTGCCGAGGAAGACCATGCCGCGCAGCACGATGTGCGGGTTGGCCAGGCGGAACTTGAGCAGCCGGTAGTAGCGCACCAGATACCAGGGCGTGTACGCCCGGTTGGCCAGCACCCAGCGCAGCGAGGCCACCGTCAGAAAGCGTGCCTGCTGCGGATCCCGGCGGCGCGATCCCCGCCAGCGCGAGCGCAACGGCGCGCCCCACATGCTCGTCACGTACGGCTCTCCTGTCCTGGTCCAACGACTGGTCGCGCGCCGGGGCGGCGACGAGACAGAGCCTAGTTGGCGTGGTCGGACGCAGTCCATCCGCAGGCCACCTGCCCCGGAACCGCACCGCGTGACCGAGGCGCGGGTGGGGCTCCCGTACAGTGGCTCCGACGCCGCGGGCGGCGTCCCGGAATCCACACGCGTACACCCGAAACCGGGTTGCTGCGCCGAGTGTGGGTCGACACCCTTTAGTCTCGT
Organism: Nocardia brasiliensis; assembly: GCF_011801125.1. Lineage (NCBI taxonomy): Bacteria > Bacillati > Actinomycetota > Actinomycetes > Mycobacteriales > Nocardiaceae > Nocardia > Nocardia brasiliensis. Next base: position 5,836,980 of record NZ_CP046171.1, on the reverse strand, counting down.
CCGAGCGGAAACGACGACAGGAGTGCAGCAGGTGCGTAGCGGCGGCATACTGGCCAGTTCCCGGTGGCGACCGTCGCGGGTGCGGCTGGCCGCGTCGCTTGCCGCGCTCAGCGCGCTGGCGCTGACCGGCTGTGGCACCGATGTCGACGACATCACCGTGGGACCGGGCAAGGGCTGGCCCGCCGCCTTCCACGACGGTCGCAACGCGGGCACCAGCCCCGTCGCCGGCGCCAAGAAAATCGCGCTGAGCTGGTCGCGCCCGATCGGCGGGCCGATCGCCGAGCCGGTCACCATCGGACCCGACGGGCAGTTCTTCCTGACCACGCTCTCGCGCGACTGCGTGCTCTTCTCCGGTCAGATGGCCACCGGACGCAAGCGGTTCTGCGGCAAGCTCGGTCCGAGCGCGATCTCGGCGCCGAGCGTGGTCGACGGCACGACCAACGTCTACGTCGGCGACGACGACGCGGTGAACTCCTACAACTATCTCGGGCAGCCGCGCTGGCGCACGCCGATCGGCGGCACCCCGGTCTCGCTGCAATTCACCGGCGACGGAAGGCTGCTGGTCGTCACGCAGTCCGGCCAGGTCGACGTGCTGTCGCGCCAGACCGGCGAACGGACCGTCCCGAGCACCCAGCTGCTCGGCGAGCCGGACTTCCTCGAGTTCCCGAACCTGACCAGGCCCGCCGCGGGGCAGGGGCTCGACGACTGCGTCACCGGCGGCCCGCAGTGCCCGGTCGCGAACATCTCCGCCGTCGACGCCGCGAGCGGCCGCTTCTTCGTGACGGTATGGAAGCCGGGGCAGCCCGCCGCCGCCCTGGTCGCACTGCGCTACGCGGACAACAGGATTCAGCAGGAGTGGAGCGCCGAGATGCTGTCCGGCGGCAGCGCCACCAGCCCGGTGCTCTCCAGCGACGGCAAGACGCTCTACGTCGGCGACAACAGCAAGCGGCTGATCGCGGTGGACACCGCCGACGGCCGCACCAAGTGGGTGCACCAGCTGGAATGGGCTCCGCGCGGCGGCATTTCGGTGTCCGAGGACGGACTGATCCTGCCCGCGGGCGACGACGGCTACCTGCTCGCCCTCCGGGACACCGGTGACGCACCGCAGATCGCCTGGGAGCGTAAGGATCTCGCACTGCGCGGCACCCCGGTGCAAACCGCGGGCGGCACCGGTTACACCACCGCCGCGATCGGTGACGGCCTCAATCTGATCACCTTCGATACCGAGACCGGCGCCACCATCGACTCCGATGTGCTGCCCGGCGCCCAGGGCAGCACCACCGGCACCTCGATCGGCCCCAAGGGCGAGGTCGTCGTCGCCACCCGCATCGGCGAACTGTTCGTCTTCCGGCCGGAACGCTGAGAGCAGGCCGCGCGCTTCCTTCGAAAGGCTGCGCGCGTGCGGGCGAAAGCCGTTGCGCGCCAGGTCAAGCGGGTTACTTCGGGTCGCGCTCCGGGAGAGGGCGCTCGATGATGGTGGGGCGGCCGAGTGGGTTGCGTACGCGGCGTTTGGCGGCGTGGTAGACCTGCGCGGTCTCGGCGGCCACCACGTCCCAGGCGAAGTCGGCGGTGAGGCGCTCGCGGGCGGCGTAGGCGCGGTCCTGGGCGGCGGCCGGGTCGTCGAGAGTGGCGCGGGTCGCCTCCACCAATCCGTCGACGTCGGCGGGTTCGAACGAGGCGCCGGTGACGCCGTCGATCACGGCCTCGCCGAGTCCGCCCGCGGTGGAGGTGATCAGCGGCGTGCCCGCGGCGGCGGCTTCGAGGGCGACGATGCCGAAGGGCTCGTATCGGCTCGGCAGCACGATGGCGTCGGCGCCGTGCAGCCAGCCCAGTAATTCGGTGTGGTCGAGCTGGCCGGCGAAGGTGACCGCGCGGGCCACCCGATGCACCCTGGCGCGTTCGCGCAGCCATTCGAACTGGGTGCCGACGCCCGCGATGGTGAGCGTGGTGCCGGGGTGGGCCCGGCGGATGCGCGGCAGCGCGGCGATCGCGTCCTGCACGCCCTTCTCGTATTCGAGGCGGCCGACGTAGAGCAGCCGAGGCGGCCCGGTGCGCGGCGAGCGCGGCCGAAATGTCCAGGCGCCCACGTCGATTCCGTTGCGGATCACCGTCATCGGCACCCGCTCCGGCCCGTAGAGCCGCTCCACCTCGTCCTGCATCGAGGCCGAGCAGGTGATCAGCGCGTCGGATTCGTTGGCCAGCCACCACTCGACCGAGTGCACCTGCCGGTTCACCTTGCCCGCGACCCAGCCGCTGTGCCTGCCCGCCTCGGTGGCGTGGATGGTCGAGACCAGCGGCACGTCGTAGTACTCGGCCAGCGCGATACCCGGGTGGGCGACCAGCCAGTCGTGCGCGTGCACCACGTCGGGCACCCAGCCGTCACCGATGCCCGGCTTGCCGAGCGCGATGCCCGCGCGCACCATCGCGTGCCCCATCGCCAGCGTCCAGGCCAGCATGTCCTCGCCGAAGTCGAACACCGGCGGATCCTCCGCGACGGCCACGACCAGCACCCCCTCGGCGATGAAGGAGTGGGTCGGATGGGTCGAGGAGTCGGTGCCCGATGGCCTGCGTGCGAGCACGACCACCTCGTGGCCCGCCTTGGCCAGTTCGGTAGCCAGGTGGTGCACATGCCTGCCCAACCCGCCGACCACGACCGGCGGGTACTCCCACGACACCATCAAAATCTTCATGCATGTCCTTCTGCGGTGGACCGTTCATCGGGGCCCGATCCTGCGTCGGCGGCGTGCTGGGCAGGCACTGCGACGTGCGTTCCGGTTCCGGCGCTCGCGAGCCGCCGGGCGTCCACACCGGGGAACAGTCCGTCAGCCGCCCCCCATCCTGCCGCCAACTGCCGTGCTTTGGCGACTTGGTCCGCGCCGACGGCAGCCGCGATCTCCCGCACGGCGTGCGCGTGCTGGTGTGCGCGCTCGCGCGCGTAGCCCGCGGCGGAGTCCTTGCTGACCATGAAGGCCCAGTCGCTGGACACGGTGAGGATCGCCTCGCGCAGCAACTGGTCGGCAACGTGATCGCGCAGTCCGCGGCCGCCGTCGGCGGCCCGCATCTTGTCGATGGTGTCCAGGGCGAGCCGCACGATGTCGGCATTGAGCTCGACCAGATCGCGCACCTGGTCTCCGGCCCACACCCGCCAGTCCTTGCCCGATCCCCACGACGAATCGGCCAACGGCACAGGCGCACCGACGAATCCGCGTTCGCGCGCGTCGGCGAGGGTGCCTACGGTGATGCCCGCCTCGGGCAGCGCCCGCAACACCTGGGCCAACCACTGCGGGCCCTCGTGCCACCAGTGGCCGAACAATTCGGTGTCGAACGCGGCCACCACCAGCGCGGGCCTGCCGATCCGCGCGGATTCGCCGATCAGTCGCTCGCGCACCGTCTGGACGAAGTCGTCGACGTCGCGACCGACCGCCGCCGCGGCGAGCTCGGGGTCGTAGGGCGCCTTGTCCGGACCGGCCACCGTCTTGCCGGTGACCCGCGCGGGCTTGAGGCCGGTCGCGTGGTCGTAGTGATGAAAGTCACGGTAGGCGCTCTGCCCCGGATAGCCGGACTTCGGCGACCAGACCCGGTAGCTGACTTGCAGATCGCGGCCGAAGGCGACCACGTCGGAGTCGCGCACGGGCCGTCCGAGGGTGGTGTCGCCGCGCAGCGCGGGCCCGTCGACCATGAAATGGGTCACACCGGCGGCCGCGTAGCCGAGCTCCATGCCGGGGGTGTAGCCGCACTCCGGCGCCCAGATGCCGGTGGGAGTGTGGCCCCAGCGGTGCCGTGCGTCGCCGAGGCCCTCGTCGAGCTGGAATTGGCGCAGCCGGGGATCGAGCAGCGGCTGGAACGGGTGGGCCAGCGGTCCGCCGAGCAGTTCGATCGCGTCGGCGTCGATGAGTTCGCGCCAGACCGGTGCGGCGCCGTGCCGCCAGCGCGTTTCGAAATCCGCGAGAGCCGCTGTGGCCAAACGATGTTCGTGCCTGCCGAGCGCGTGGTTGCCCGCCATCGCCGCCTCGTCGGCGCGCAGTTGCCAGTTGCCGAGCCAGTGGTGCATGCCCGCCAGGCAGTGCGGGTCGTCCAGCTGCGCGGCGAGCACCGGCGTGATGCCGAGGCTGAGCAGGTGCGAACGCCCTTCGGCGGCAAGGGTTCGCAGCACCTCGGCGACGGGAAGGTAAGAGGCGGCCCAGGATTGGTAGAGCCATTCCTCGCCGACCGGCCAGCGGCCGTGGTGCGCCAGCCAGGGCAGGTGCGAGTGCAGTACCAGGGTGAACTGGCCGGGAACGGTGCCGTTCAAGGCTTCACCGCGATGGCGACCAGGTCGAGGCTGGCATCGATGTCCTCGGCCCGCAGCACGAAGTCGGCGGTGGTGACGGCCGCGACGTCGGCGGTCAATTCCGCGGGCCAGGGTTCACCGGCAAGCGCGCGTTCGATCTGGGCATCGATGAACGAGCCACCGTGCTTGGCGTCCAACGCTTTCAGGCTCGGGCCGTGGTGCACGCCGGTGAGCTCGGCGACCTCGAATCCGGCCTCGACGAGCAGCTCGGTGAGCTCGGCGGCGTTGAGTTCGCGGGTGTGGAACGGGTTGAGCGGGGTGTCGCGGCCGGGGGAGAAGGTGATCCGGTTGGGCGTGCTGATCAGCAGTTCACCGCCGGGACGCAGCACCCGCAGGCATTCCCGGAGGAACTGTGCTTGATCCCAGAGGTGTTCGATCACTTGGAAATTCACCACCACGTCGACCGAGGCGTCGGGCAGCGGCAGTGCCGCGAGGTTGCCCTGGATCATCTCGACCCTCGGGTAGCGCGCGCGCACGTGCTCGACCGCGCTGGTGTCGTAGTCGACGCCGGTGACCTTGGTGGCCACGCCCGCGATCATGTCGGCGCCGTAGCCTTCGCCGGATCCGGCCTCCAGCACGGTTTTTCCGGCGCATCGCGGCAGTAGTTCGGCGTAGGCGATCTCGTGCCTGCGGAACCAGTAGTTCTCCTCGGCGATGCCGGGTACGGTTCGCTCGCCGGTCAACGGCAGCGGTTCGGCGTCGTTCGTGCCGGAAGTCTCGGCCACTGCGGCAGGGGTCACAGCCTCGCTCATCACTCGCACGTTACTGGTAGGTCTGGTTGCCGGGCACTCGCACCCGCCTCCCCGAGCCGGCGCACCATAACGCTGGGGGTGGCGTTGTGAGAGAGAAGCGGATAAGTTACCCATGGGTAACTTAGCGTAGGGTAATGTCACGCCCGAGCTACTCACACGGACGTACGGCTCCCCGCTCGTGCGACCACCCACACGTGTAACCAGAACAGGAGGTCGACGAAGACCGATGCCGAACATCGTCGTACTCATCAAGCAGGTTCCCGACACTTGGTCCGAGCGCAAGCTGACCGACGGTGACTTCACCCTCGATCGCGAAGCCGCCGACGCCGTCCTCGACGAGATCAACGAGCGCGCCGTCGAGGAAGCGCTGCTGATCAAGGAGGCCCAGGGCGGAGAGGTCACCGTGCTGGCGGCCGGTCCGGATCGCGCCACCGAGGCCATCCGCAAGGCGCTGTCCATGGGCGCCGACAAGGCCATTCACATCAACGACCCGGCGATCCACGGCTCCGACGCCGTGCAGACCGCCTGGGTGCTGGCGAGCGCGCTCGGCCAGGTCGAGGGTGTCGAGCTGGTCATCGCGGGCAACGAGGCGACCGACGGTCGCGCCGGCGCCGTGCCTGCCATCATCGCCGAGTACCTCGGCCTGCCGCAGCTGACGCACCTGCGCAAGCTCACCGTCGACGGTGACAAGATCACCGGCGAGCGCGAGACCGACGACGGCGTGTTCAAGCTGGAGGCCACCCTCCCGGCGATCGTCAGCGTCACCGAGAAGATCAACGAGCCGCGCTTCCCGTCCTTCAAGGGCATCATGGCCGCGAAGAAGAAGGAAGTGCAGACCTTCACCCTCGCCGACCTGGGCGTCGACCCGTCGACCGTCGGTGTGGCGAACGCGGGCACCGCCGTCAGCGCGGCCACCCCGAAGCCGCCGCGCACCGCGGGCGAGAAGATCGCGGACGAGGGCGACGGCGGTACCAAGATCGCGCAGTACCTCGTCGGTCAGAAGATCATCTGAGTCCGCCGGTCCGAGACTGCTTAGGAGAGAACACAAATGGCTGAAGTACTTGTGCTCATCGAGCACGCGGACGGTGCGATCAAGAAGGTCAGCACCGAGCTCCTGACCGCCGCCCGCAACCTGGGCACCCCGGCCGCCGTGGTGCTCGGCACCGCGGGCACCGGCGAGAAGCTGGCCGACGCGCTGGCCGCCGCCGGCGCGGAGAAGATCTACATCGCCGAGTCCGACGATGTGGACAACTTCCTGGTCACCCCGAAGGTCGACGTGCTCGCCGGCCTGACCGAGCAGGCCTCGCCCGCCGCGGTCATCGTCGCCGCCTCGGCCGAGGGCAAGGAGGTGTCGGGCCGCCTCGCCGCCCGCATCGGCTCCGGTCTGCTCGTCGACGTGATCGACGTGAAGTCCGACGGCACCGCCGTGCACTCCATCTTCGGTGGCGCGTTCACCGTGGACGCCAAGGCCACCGGCGACGTGCCGGTGATCTCGGTGCGTCCCGGCGCCATCGAGGCGTCCGCGCAGGCCGGCGCCGGTGAGAAGGTCACCGTCGACGTGCCGGCGCAGGAAGACGGCGTGACCAAGGTGACCTCGCGCGAGCCGGTCGTCGCCGGTGACCGTCCTGAGCTCACCGAGGCGACCATCGTCGTGTCCGGTGGCCGTGGTGTCGGCTCGGCCGACAACTTCTCGGTCGTCGAGGCGCTGGCCGACTCGCTGGGCGCCGCCGTCGGCGCCTCGCGTGCCGCGGTCGACTCCGGCTACTACCCGGGCCAGTTCCAGGTGGGTCAGACCGGTAAGACGGTCTCGCCGCAGCTCTACATCGCGCTCGGCATCTCCGGTGCCATCCAGCACCGGGCGGGCATGCAGACCTCGAAGACCATCGTCGCGGTCAACAAGGACGAAGAGGCCCCGATCTTCGAGATCGCGGACTACGGCATCGTCGGCGACCTGTTCAACGTGGCGCCGCAGCTGACCGAGGCGGTCAAGGCCCACAAGGGCTGATCGCGGCCGACCAAAGGCAGTGGCCCCGACTGAAGTTCAGTCGGGGCCACCTCTTTCGTTGCAGTGTAGTCGGGTGACGTGAGCAGCTAGAGTTCGCGGAACATACGTACTCAGCAAGTCCGAAGGGGACACCGGGAGGGGCGGCATGATTGAAGGCGGTGAATGTCTCCGAGCTCGGTCTGCATCGTTGAGCCTGGATGGTGGCTTGCCGATGACTGCGCGGCAGGAGCAATTCAGCCTGGCGTTTGTCCGTATGGTGGCTGCAGCAGCTGGCTGCTCGATCAAGAGCCATGAGACAGACTATGACGGCGTCGACATCACGATTGTCGCGTCTGCGGAGTACACAAGGTACTACTGCCCAGAGTTCGAGATGCAGCTCAAGTGCACGACACAGAGTCGGTTACTAGAGGCCGATCACCTGGCGTGGACGCTGAAGCGCGATCGGTTCCTCAAGCTGGTGAGCCCCAAACGATTTGCACCTGCGCTGCTCGGAGTGCTGCTCATACCCGAGAATCCTGACCAGCTACTTGATCTTTCCGAAGCGGGTTTGACCAGCTCGAGCCGTATGTACTGGGAACATGCGAAGAAGCTTGGCGAGATCGACGATGGTAAGGCTAGCAAGACGGTGCGCTTGCCCAGGTGCAACTTGTTTGACGTGAGCAGTCTTCAGGGCATTATGCAGGTAATCGGCGAAGGAGGTCAGTGGTGAAGAAGGCCCCGCTCGACGCTCTGTCCGAGGTCGCCTCTTCGTTGTCGCCGCCAGCCGTGTCACAGTATCTGGCGAGCCATGACTGGCAGCTGGAAGCTCGCGACGACGACGTCAAGGAAATCTGGCGTCTGCCGGGGGAGAGTGGCCCTCTAGGTCGGGTCATGGTGCCTTTGGCTACTGACTACGTCGACTTTCCCGTACGTTTCCGTGACACTCTCCAGGCGCTTGCCACGATCTACGACTGGGATCTCCGGCAATTGGCCGAACGCATCGTTGCGGCGCGTGCCGATCTCTTCTTTGTCCGACTCGATCAAGAAATGACCGACGGGACGATCCCATTTCGTCAGGCAGAGACGACGTTGGAAGCGCTGTTCACGATGTTGAGGGCGGCCGCGACGACTGCTGATGATCCGACCCATTCGCACCGTGGTAGGAGATCGGCAACGGTCACCGAGTTCCTCGAAGAAGATATTCGCCTCGGACACACAAAACGTGGCAGCTTCGTATTCACCGTAGTAACTCGGCTCGGCGATGTCGTGACGCCGCACGGGGACGGATCTCCGGCTGTGCCATTTCCGCGTAAGGTGATGACAACGTTGGCTACAGGTCTGCAGTCGACTCGGCAGTTAGCACTCGATTGGGACGAGCGCGCTCTGGATAATGCTGGGCAGCTGGGGCTGAGTGCCAGTCTGGTCGAGTCGGTCCTGGAGTTGACACAGCCGGAAACGCTACGTGCGCTTGATTTGTCGTTCGATTGGGCGGCAACGATGCCGCCACCTGAGATCAGCGCCTCGCGGATCGTTGTCGATCGCAACGCAATGGCTGGTTTGCCGCGGGTGCGGGAACGGCTCGTCAGGCGTGAGGAACCGCCCCGCTACATGACACTGCTCGGTACTGTGCGCACGCTCAATCGGGACGACCTAGGCGACGAGGACCAAGAAGCCACAAGCATCGTGCTTTCCACCCATGTGGACGGCCGCCCACGAAAGGTTCACGTACCACTGACTGGTGAGGAATACGTATGGGCGATCCGTGCACACCAGAGTAAGCAGCCCATTGTCGTCTCAGGTGACTTGATCTTCGAACGTGGTGTTTGGCGGCTCACTGGAACAATCAGTGTGGACCCGAGCTTTGTCGATCGTCAGCCCTGAGCGCGCCCGCCAAGAGTTTGGCGGGCGCGCTGGTAGGCGCGGATTCAGTTGCGATGCAGTCCCGCGAGCAGTGTGGTGAGGATCGGTGAGCGGCGCACGTCGCTGCGCAGCACCGCCGAGACGGGGATGCGCAGTTTCTGTTCGGCCAGCTTCAGTACGACCAGGCCCTCGGTGGAACTCTCCGCGTAGAGGACGGTCCACGCGTCGGGGCGGTTGATCAATTCGAGCGTTGCGGTGTGGTCCGGCGGGATCGGCGGGCCGAAGGTGGGGCCGGTGGGCAGCTCGGCGAACGCGGACCGAATCACGGTGTGCAACAGCACCTGTTCCTGTTCCGGCGGCAGCAGCAGCGGGTAGCGGCTCAGGTCGGACAGCGTCACCGTGTCCCGGGTGGCGAGCGGATGCGCGCTCGAGGTCGCGATCACCAGGTCTTCCACCCACAGCTTCTCCACCTCCAGTCCCGGCTGATCGACGCTGCCGCGGATGAGCGCCAGATCGCAGTCGCCGTCGGCGACCGCGGTGATCCGCTGACGGAACGGTTTGATCACGAATTCGATCTCCGCCTCCGGGTGTGTCGCCCGCGCGCCCGCGATCGCGGACAGTGATCTGGTCGCGAAGGACATGTTCGCCGCGAGCCGGATGCGCGGGCCCACGGTGCGCACCGCCGCCCGGATCGCCGATTCCAGGCTCAGCATCTGTTTCGCAAGGGGAAGTAGCCGTGCGGTGGCGTCGGTGGGTACTACTGATCTTGTCGACCGCTCGAACAGTTGTACGCCGAGGTCGCGCTCGAGCCGGGAGATCTGGTGGCTGATCGCGGACTGTGAGATAAAGCACCGTGCGGCCGCTCCGCTGAAGCTGAGCTCCTCGCAGACGGCGACGAAGTAGGTGAGCTGCCGAAGTTCCACAGCGCCTCCGATTAATGACGGATCGAGATAAGAGTCATCTGCATTATGCGCCCTAACACCTGAAATATCTCGCTTCTGGATGACGGTTGGTAATGAGAGAAGGAGGCTGTCATGCAGTACGTGGATGCGGGAATCGAAACCGCGGGTGTTGTCATAGTCGGGTCGGGGTTCGGCGGGCTGTCCGCCGCCAAGCAACTTGCCAAGTCGGGTATCGATTACGTGCTGATCTCCAGCACGCCGGAGCACCTGTTCCAACCGCTGTTGTACCAGGTAGCGACCGGTGTGCTGGCATCGGAGGAGATCGCCCCGCCGATCGCGGGCATTCTGCGCCGCCACCGCGAGGCTGACGTGCGCCTCGGCAAGGTGGTCGCCATCGACCCGGACAAGGCGATTGTCACCTATGAGCACGACGGCACCCAGCACCGGATCCGCTACGGGTCGCTGATCGCCGCCACCGGTGCCAGCCAGTCCTATTTCGGGCGTGACGATTTCGCCGAGAAGACCTTCTCGCTCAAGACCATCGACGACGCGAAGCTGCTGCGGTCGCAGATCCAGCGCGTATTCGCCGAGGCGGCGAACGCCGACGCGGAGACCAAGCGCAGGCTGCTCAGCTTCGTGGTGGTCGGCGCGGGCGCGACCGGCGTCGAGGTGGCGGGCCAGCTCAAGGAACTGGCGAAGCGGTATTACCACCAAGAGGTTTCGGTCACCCTGGTCGAGGGCGCGGGCGAAGTGCTGCCCCCGTTCGGCGGCGGGCTGTCGGAATACGCGAAGAAGTCGCTGACCCGTTCGGGCGTCGAGGTGCTGCTCGGCACCTTCGTCACCGACATCGAGCACGGCAAGGTGACCGTGAAGGACAAGAGCGGCGTCGAGCACGGCATCGCCGCCGAGACCGTCGTCTGGTCGGCGGGTGTGCAGGCAGGCGGGTTCGCCAAGGTCCTGGCCGAGGCCACCGGGGTGGAGACCGACCGCGCGGGCCGGCTGCTGATCAATCCCGACCTCACCGTCGGCGGGTACGCCGATATCTACGCGATCGGCGACATGACCTCGCTCAACGGCTACCCGGGACAGTCGCCGGTGGCCATGCAGGAGGGCAGGCACGCCGCCGACATCATCCGCCGCAAGAAGCAGGCCGGTACCGCGTTCAAGTACTGGGACAAGGGCAGCATGGCGGTGATCAGCCGGTTCAGCGCGGTCACCAAGCTCACCGACAAGATCACCTTCCGCGGCGTGCTCGCCTGGTTCGTGTGGCTGGCGGTGCACCTGTTCTATCTCGTCGGGTTCCGCAACCGGTTCGCCGCGGTCGCCTCCTGGCTGGTCGCCTTCATCGGCACCGGTCGTCCCGGTTTCGCCGAGGTGGACAAGGCGCCACGCCACGTCGACGCCGAAGAACGCAGCGCCGCTTGACGGTTCGGGGCCGATAGGCCTCGGCACAGCATCGGAAGTCGCATCGCGATTCGCGCGGTGCGACTTCGTGCTGTTCGGCTCCCGTTCGAATCGTGTTCACGGACAACGCCTCCGGCGCCGCGAAACCACATCGACCGCGCGGTGGCGCGAACGCGACGCGACGGCGCGGTGAACGCCCGGTGTGATCGGTGTCGCGTTCACCGAACCGGCATCGCGGGGACACTTCGAGGTTGCTCCGGCGCAGTGTCGGGCTGGCTTCATCACGGGTATGACAGCATCGCTCAGCGATTCGATCAGGAATGTCGACCGGGCGACGGGTGGGCCGTTGTCGTCCGTGCTGACCGCTCCGGCGCCCTCGACCGGCACCGGAACGCAACGGTCACGGTACTCGCTGGTCGTGTCCTCCGACGCCGAGCATCGCACCGCCGCGCAGCGGCTCCGGTACGACGTGTTCGCGAACGAGCCCGGCTTCGACATCCCCGACAACGGCACCGGTTTGGACGCCGACCGGTTCGACGACCACTGCGACCACATGCTGGTGCGTGACGATCGCACCGAGGAGTTCGTCGGCTGCTATCGAATGCTGCCGCCGGACAAGGTCGCCGCCGCGGGCGGGTACTACACGGCCACGGAATTCGAACTGTCCCAACTGGATCCGCACGGCAGGCGGATCGTGGAGATGGGCAGGGCCTGCGTGGTGCCCGAGCACCGCAACGGGTCGGTGCTCACCCTGATGTGGGCGGGCATCCTGCACTACATCCAGCTCACCGGGTACGAGTGGGTGATGGGTTGCGCCTCGGTGCCGATGCGGGACACGCCGGCCGACCCGCCGGGGGTGAACGTCCGCGGCGTACGTGACCTGTTGCTCGGCAAGCACGCCTGCGCCGCGGCGCAGCGGGTGCGGCCGTACCGGCCGGTCGTGGTGGACGGCAAGACCCTCGACGAACTCACCCCGCCGGCCCGGCCCAAGCTGCCGCCGCTGGTCCGAGGGTATCTGCGGCTCGGCGCGCAGATCTGCGGTGAACCGGCACACGATCCGGACTTCGCGGTCGCCGACTTCGTCGTGCTGCTCGGGCTGGACACGATCAACACCCGCTACCTCGATCGGTTGCAGGGCGCGGCCGCCAATTTCGACGAAGGACGGTGAGCGACATGGTTTTCGACGCACCACCCGCCAAGGCGACGGCGCACTCGTGGATGCCGTCGAGTCCGTGCGGACCCGGCTGCATCGAGCCGATCGATGAGGTCGGCACCGGAAGGGCGCTGGGCAGGTTGCTCGGCGTGGCCGGGCTGCTGATCAGCTTCCCACTGGTGAATCTGGTTACCCCGCAAGGTAAACGGGAGAATCTGCAGCGCGGTTACGCGCGGACGCTGTTGAGTTGTCTCGGTATGGAATTGCGAATAGTCGACCGGAGGGTCGAGCAGAACGGGCGCGGCGCTGTCGACGAGGGCAGTACCGCGCCCGTCGGGTATGGCGCCGATGACGCCGGAGTCATGGTGGTGGTCGGGCATATCGGCTGGACCGACATCGTCGCGCTGGCCGCCGTGCAGCCGCTGGGGTTCGTCGCCCGCGCCGACATGGTCGACTGGCCGGTGCTCGGCAAACTCGCCACGTTGATGCGGGTGATTCCGATCGAGCGGGAGAAGCTGCGCGCGCTGCCCGGGGTGGTCGCACAGGTCGGCGCCCGGCTCGCGGCGGGCGAGCGGATCGCGGTGTTCCCGGAGGGCACCACCTGGTGCGGTCGCGCCTACGGCACCATGCGGCCCGCGCTCTTCCAGGCCGCCGTCGACACCGCGACCGCGGTGCAGCCGGTCCGCTTGCGCTACCTGGACCGGCACGGAAAGCAGTGCACGGTACCGGGATTCGTGGGAGAGGACTCGTTCGGCTCGTCGGCGCGGCGGGTGCTGCGCGCGCGTGGCATGGTCGCCGAGGTGGTGCTCGAGCCGCTGCAGCAGCCCGGCACCGATCGGCGTGAGCTGGCGCGGCGGTGCGAGGCCGCGGTGCGCGGCACGGAACTGTCGCGGCACGGCGCGTTCGACGCGACGGTGTGGATCGAGGCCGGCTCGACCAGGGTCCAGGACCCGTCGGTCGCCGCGGACGCGCCCGAGGTGCGCAGGCCGGTCCGCCGGCTGCCGCTGCTGCGCGGCCGCAGGCCGGACAAGGTCGCCGGGTAACGCGGTGACGCGACCTGGGCGGACCGGGTCAGCTGTGCGGTGGCGCGATGAGCGACTCGGCGATGCGTGCGGCCATCAGCGTGGCGATGCCGGACGGACGTTGCGGGTCGAGTCCGGTCAACTCGGCGACCCGGTTCAAGCGGTAGGTGACCGTGTTGCGGTGCACGAACATCTCGCGGGCCACCGCGTTCTGATTGAAGTCCCGGTCGATGAACAGGCCGAGGGTCTCGCGCAGCACCGGCTGATCCGCGAGCGGCTCGAGCAGGCCGGCGAGGGCCGTTCGGGCCGGAGTCGCCGTAGCGACCAGGTATTCGAACATCATCGCCCGGCGGCGGCAGATCAGTTCGGGCCAGCGCGTGCCGCGCGCGACCTCTGCCACCGCCTGCGCCTCCGCATAGGCGGCGGGGATCGCCGCATGGGTCGCCGCCGCCGCGACACCGATCCACAATTGGGGCTGTCCGGCGGGCGTCGCGGCCGAGATCTCGGTGAGCTGTACCGCCAGCGCGGCGACGGCGTCCTCCTCCGCGGCGGTGTCGTAGGGGATCAGCGCCGTCCAGCCGCCGCCGTCCCGGCGCAGGAATGCGCCGGGCATAGCGTGAAAGATGTTGCGCAGCAGGGTGACCGAGCCGGGATTCGGGTCACCGAGGCGCACCACCGCGATCAGGAACGAGGCCGCGATCGTGATGTCCTGGCCGGTGGCCCACTCGACCGGATCGCGCCCGTCGAGCAGTGCGTCGGCGATCTCGCGGTGCAATTCGATGACGTCCCAGCGTGGTTGCCGGATGTCCTCGACCACCGCGGCGGCGATCCGGGTGGTGACCAGGCCCAGGTAGTCGTTGAGCAGGTAGGGCAGCTCCTCGGGCAGCGGCGACTGCTGCTCGGCCCACCAGGCCCGCGTCAGTTGCGTCCACAGGAACGACACGCTGAGCCGATAGTTGGTCATCGCTTCGGTCAGTCCCATGCCCTGCCGGACCAGGCCCACCGCGCGGTCCACCAGCGGCTGGGTCGCGGCCTCGGCGGGCTCGACGCCGGTGCGCGCGAACTCGAAGAACAGGTCGACGTTCAGTTCCGCGCCGGGCCGGAAATCCGCGTCCATCAGCGACGGCGACAGCTGGTCGTACGGCGTGGTTCCGGCACTGAACTCACTGAGCAGGCCCGCGGTCAGCGCGTGCAGGCGATCGAGCACCGCATCGGTCGCGCGCTCGTGCGCACCATCGGGCACCGGCATCACCTACTTCGGCAGAGTCGGAGAACTTGCTGACCTCGAATCATCACATCCGGCCGCGTACGGGGTCGCTGCGCATCGTCGGCGAACGAGACCGGTACCCCCTCATGGACGCCCCATCGATGATACGAACCGTTTGGTTTTGAATTGCTGGGTGCGACACAGTCGCAGAGCGAATGTGGAGCTACTCGTAGTGGTATATTGCTGCGCATCGCAGGGGTCGAGTTGAGGGGCCCGCTGGTTTCGTGGAGACTCGCGTGCGGCGTGTGATCGAACGAATCGGCATCGGGTCGGCAATCTCGGCGAATGTTCCAGCATCAGCACCGATCCGTTCCTGATCTCTCGTCGAGGAGTGCGCCATGCCTGTGGTCGAAGCACGGTCCCCGCTGCGCCGGTGGTCGCTCATGCCGCTCGCGGTCCTGTGCGCGGTCGGCCTCGTGGCGAGCGCCGCGACCGCGCCTGCCGAGCCGGTCCCCGTGCAGCCGGTGCTGCCGTTCCCCATCCCGCCGACACCGCCGGAATTCGATCCGGCGTTCTACGAGCCGGACCCGGCGCTCGTCGCCGCCAAGCAGCCCGGCGAGATCATCGCGGCGCGCGAGGTCCACGTCTCGCTGTACTCGGTGATCCCGTACAACGTCGACGCCTGGCAGCTGTCGTTCCGTTCCACCAACACCAGGAACGAACCGATCGCGGCGGTCACCACGGTGGTCAAGCCGCGCGGCGACAACAACGGCGTGCCACGCAATCTGCTGTCCTTCCAGTTCGCCCCGGACTCCAGCGCGAAATACTGCTCGCCGTCCTATGTGCTGCAACAGGCCTCGGTGCCGCCGAATATCACCGGGGCGTTCAACATTCCGGCCGAGTTCATCAACGCGATCACCGCGGTGGGGCTGGGCTGGGCGTTGAACATGCCCGACTACGACGGCGGCAACATGGCCTTCGGCGCGGGACCGCTCAACGCGCGGATCACGCTGGACAGCATCCGCGCCGCGGAGAATTTCGAGTTGCTCGGGCTCGCGGGTGTCGCGACCAAGGTGGGCTTGCTCGGCTACTCCGGCGGCGCCATCGCCACCGGGCACACGGCCGAGCTCAAGGCCTCCTACGCGCCGGAGCTCGACGTCGTCGGCTCGGTGATGGGCGGCATCCCCGCCGATCTGGTCCGGATGATCAAGCTGGCCAGCAACAACGTCGGGTCCGGGCTGCTGCTGTCGGGCATGCTGGCCGCCGCGCGCGAATATCCGGAACTGTCGGAGTATTACGACCGCCACCTCAACGGGTTCGGCAAGGCGATGGCCGTCGTGAAGGCGCCCCTGTGCATCTGGTCCGCGGCGGTGCTGCCGTTTTTGAACCTGCCCGGTCTGTTCGACAGCCCCGATGTATTCAGCGACCCGATCCCCGCGGCGGTGTTCGACAAACTGCGGATGGGCCACTCGACCCCGGACATGCCGGTGTTCATGTTCCAGTCCAATCCCGACTGGATCGTGCCGGTCGCCCCGGTCAACGATCTCTTCGGGACCTATTGCGCGGACCCGAAGGCCCGTGTCGAATACACGCGCGACAACTTCAGCGAGCACTTCTCCCTGATGGTGATCGCCTGGGCCAAGGAGTTCACCTGGCTTAAGGACCGCTTCGACGGTGTGCCGGTGGCGCAGGGCTGTGTGTTCAACGATGTGGGGTCGATGGCGCTGGACCAGTCCACCTGGCCCGAATGGCTGCGCAAGGTCGCCACTTTCGTGCCCGCCGTTTTCCAGTACCCGATCGGGAACTGATCCCGGCCGCGGACCGCGTGCGCGGACACGCCTACCGGGAATAGCCGGACACCGTCGCCGGGTTCTGGTTGGTAGGTGAGTCATAACTCACTGGGGGGAGACCCCGCAGATACGCAGGTCAACGCTGGGATAGGCTTTCTAGGTCATGATGGCGGGTTATTCGGGTCCGGAGCACAACGCGGCGCCCCAGACGGTTTACCTCGATCATGCGGCCACCACCCCGATGGTGCCTGCCGCCATCGAGGCGATGACGGCTGCGCTCGGACTGGTGGGGAACGCGTCGTCGTTGCACGGCTCGGGCCGTGCCGCCCGCCGCACGCTGGAGGAGGCGCGCGAATCGATCGCCGCCGACCTGGGCGCGCGACCCTCGGAGGTCATCTTCACCTCCGGCGGCACCGAGAGCGACAACCTTGCGATCAAGGGCATCTACTGGGCGCGCCGCGACGCCGAGCCGCGCCGGACCCGGATCATCGCGAGCTCGATCGAGCATCACGCGGTGATCGACGCGGTCGAGTGGCTGGAGCAGCACGAGGGCGCCAGGGTGACCTGGCTGCCGGTGGACGCCCAGGGCGTTGTCTCGCCGCGCGCGCTGCGCGCCGCGCTCGCCGCCGACCCCGACGACGTCGCCCTCGTCACCGTGATGTGGGCGAACAACGAGGTCGGCAGCATCCAGCCGATCGGCGAATTGGCCGCGGTGGCACAGGAGTTCGGCGTGCCGATGCACAGCGACGCGGTGCAGGCCGCGGCGCAGCTGCCGATCGACTTCACCGCGAGCGAGCTGTCGGCGGCGAGTTTCGCCGGGCACAAGGTGGGCGGCCCGCACGGCATCGGCGTGCTGCTGCTCGGCCGGGAGGTGCCCTGCGTGCCGCTGCTGCACGGCGGCGGGCACGAGCGCGACCTGCGTTCGGGCACTTCGGATATCGCGGCCGCGGTCGGCCTGGCCACCGCGCTGCGCCATACCGTGCGCGAATTGCCGACGCGCACCGCGGAGTTGACCGCACTGCGGGACGGCTTGATCGACGGCGTGCTCGCCCTCGACCCGGAAGCGGTGCTCAACGGCGCGCCCGGCGCGCGCAGGCTGCCCGGCAACGCGCACTTCACTTTCCCCGGCTGCGAAGGCGATTCGCTGCTGATGCTGCTCGACGCGGCCGGGATCGAATGCTCGACCGGCTCGGCGTGCACCGCCGGTGTCGCCTCGCCGAGTCACGTGCTGATCGCCATGGGCGTCGAACCGTGGCAAGCCCGCGGATCGTTGCGATTCTCGTTGGGGCACACCTCGACCCGCGCCGAGGTGGACCGATTGTTGGAGGTGCTGCCCCAGGTGGTGCAGCGGGCCAGGGCCGCGGGTCTGGCCGGTGCGAAGGGAGGTGTGTGATGCGGGTACTTGCCGCCATGAGCGGTGGTGTCGATTCGGCGGTGGCCGCGGCGCGTGCGGTCGACGCGGGCCACGAGGTGGTCGGCGTGCATCTGGCACTGTCCGCGACACCGGGCACGCTGCGGACCGGTTCGCGCGGCTGCTGCTCGAAGGAGGACGCGGGCGATGCCCGCCGCGCGGCCGACGTGCTCGGGATTCCGTTCTACGTCTGGGATTTCGCGGACCGGTTCAAGGAAGACGTGATCGACGATTTCGTCGCGGCCTACGCGGCGGGCGAGACGCCGAACCCGTGCCTGCGCTGCAACGAGAAGATCAAGTTCTCGGCCCTCGCCGACCGCGCGGTGGCGCTCGGCTTCGACGCCGTGGTCACCGGTCACTACGCGCGCCTCGACGACGGGGTGCTGCGCCGCGCCGTCGACGCCGACAAGGATCAGTCCTACGTGCTCGCCGTGCTGAACGCCGAGCAGCTCTCGCGCGCCATGTTCCCGGTGGGCGACACGCCGAAGCCGCGGATCCGCGAGGAGGCCGCCGAGCGCGGGCTTGCCGTCGCGAACAAGCCGGACAGTCATGACATCTGCTTCATTCCCTCCGGTGACACCCGCGCCTTCCTCGGCGCGAAGATCGGCATCCGGCCCGGCGCCGTGGTCGACGCCGACGGTCAGGTGCTCGGCGAACACGAAGGCGTGCACGGGTTCACGATCGGTCAGCGCAAGGGGCTCGGCCTGCCCGGCCCGGCCGCCGACGGCAAGCCCCGCTACGTGACGGGCATCGATCCCGATTCCGGCACCGTCCGGGTCGGTTCGGCCGAGGACCTCCAGGTGTGGACCGTCGAGGCGGAGCGGGCCATCTGGACCTCTGGCACCGCGCCGACCGGGCCGATCGAGTGCGTCGCGCAGGTGCGCGCGCACGGCGGCACCGCGCCCGCGATCGCCGAGGCGGTCGGCGACGGGCTCACGGTGCGCCTGCGCGAGCCGTTGACCGGCGTCGCACGCGGTCAGGCGGTCGTGCTGTACCGCCCCGACGAGCTGGGTGACGAGGTGATCGGAAGCGGAACCATCTCCGGGACCGGTCGGGAAAGCGCCGCGAACAGCGAGGCCGCAACCGCGACACGGTGATTCACCTCGCCGCACGGGCGCCCCGGTGCTCCGGGCCGTGGCGCTTCGCGCAATGCGCAAGGCGCGCACAATGATCGGGGCACCTCGGTGATCGGTGTGCCCACCCGATGATCGACCGACGGAAACGGACAACGGTGTATCAGGACGGCATGGCCGAAGGACGCGACAGTGCCACCGAGGGCGAACCAGCGGCGCGACCCCTCCTGCACGGCGGCACGGCCACCGGCGTCGGCTCGTGGCCCGGCACCGATCCGCGCGAGGCCGCCGCGACCGTGCTCGGCGAGTTGCCGCAGCTGCCGCACCTGGTGGAGCTGCCTGCGCGCGGTGCGGGCGCCGATGCGATCGGGCGCATGTCGGCACTGCTCGTCGACATGCGGTTCGACACCACGCCGCGCGGCTACCGCCTCGCCGCACGCCCCGGTGCGCTGTCGCGGCGCGCCCGCGACCTGCTCCGCAGCGACCTCGACGCGCTCGAAGAGGTCTGGGAGACAACGGGATCGAGCGGCCCGATCAAGGTGCAGGCCGTCGGCCCGCTGACCCTCGCCGCACAGGTGGAACTGCCGCACGGGCATCTGGCGCTCACCGATTCCGGTGCGCTGCGCGATCTTTCGGACTCACTCGCGGAGGGGCTGCGCAACCATGTCGCCGAGCTCGGCAAGCGGCTCGGCGCCCAGGTCGTGCTGCAACTGGACGAGCCGTCGCTGACCGCCGTGCTCGACGGATCCTTGCGCGGTGTGAGCGTGCTGGACACCGTGCGCGCCATGCCGGAACCCGAGGCGCTCGCCGTCCTGGAATCGGTGCTCGCGGCGCAGTCCGGGCCGGTGCTGGTGCACAGCTGCGCGGCACCGCCCGCGCTCGGCCTGCTGCGCCGGACCGGCGCGGCCGCGATCGGATTCGATCTCGCCACGATCGGCACCGGTGACCTCGACCGCGTCGGCGAGCTGCTGGACGCCGGCAAACATCTGGTACTCGGCTTGGTGCCCACCACAGCGCCTGCGCTCGCCCCGACCTGGCGCGAGCTCGCCGAACCCGGTGTCCGGCTGGTCGATCGGCTCGGCTTCGCGCGCTCGACCCTGGCCGAGCAGATCCTGGTCAGCCCGGCGTGCGGGCTGGCGAACGCGCCGCTGACCTGGGCGCGGCAGGCGCTGAGCCGGGCCGGCGAGGTCGCCCGCGCCTACGCGGAGGACCCGGAGTCGCTCGCCGTCGGGTGAGGCCGGACCGACCGCTCGGATCGGTCGTTCGTCCGGTTCTAGTTGGCGGCGGAATAGCCCCGCCCGCGGTGCCGCGACGTGCGCGAACATCGCCCTGCGATGTCGGTGGCCTCGACTAATGTGCGTTGGGTGAGCGAGAGCAGTGCGGTGGACAGCGACGCGGGCGCGCCCGCCCCGGCGACGGCCGAGCAACGCGTGCGGTGGCAGCAATTGGCGGACGAGGTGCGCGAGCATCAGTTCCGCTACTACGTGCGCGACGCACCGATCATCAGCGACGGCGAGTTCGACACGCTGCTGCGCCGCCTGCAGGCGATGGAGGAGCAACACCCCGATCTGCGCACGCCGGACTCGCCGACCCAGCTGGTCGGCGGCGGCTTCGCGACCGACTTCACCGCGGTCGACCATCTGGAGCGGATGCTCTCGCTGGACAACGTGTTCGACTTCGACGAGCTGCGCGCGTGGGCGAGCCGGGTCGAGGCCGAGGCGGGGTCCGAGCCGCACTATCTGTGCGAGGTGAAGATCGACGGTGTCGCGCTGAACCTGGTCTACGAGAACGGGCGGCTGGTGCGCGGCGCGACCCGCGGTGACGGTCGCACGGGCGAGGACGTCACGCTCAACGCGCGCACCATCGCCGATATCCCCGGTGAGTTGACGCCGAGCGCGGAGTTCCCGATCCCGGCGCTGCTCGAGGTGCGCGGCGAGGCGTACATGCGGCTCGCGGATTTCGAGACGCTCAACGCGGCGATCGTGGCGGATGGCAAAGCGCCGTACGCGAATCCGCGCAACACCGCGGCGGGCTCGCTGCGGCAGAAGGACCCGGCGGTCACCGCGCGGCGGCGGCTGCGGATGATCTGCCACGGCTTCGGCCGCATCGAGGGTTATGCCCCGGCCTCCCAGCACGAAGCGTATCGGGCGCTCGCGGCCTGGGGCCTGCCGGTGTCCGAGCACACCAAGCTGGTGCAGGGTATCGACGCCGTGATCGAGCGCGTGGCGTACTGGGGCGAGCATCGCCACGACATCGAGCACGAGATCGACGGCCAGGTCATCAAGATCGACGAGACGGCGTTGCAGCGCAGGCTCGGGTCCACCTCGCGGGCGCCCCGCTGGGCGATCGCCTACAAGTATCCGCCGGAGGAGGCGACGACCAAGCTGCTCAACATCGAGGTGAACGTCGGGCGCACCGGCCGGGTCACCCCGTTCGCGGTGATGGAGCCGGTCTCCATCGCGGGATCGACGGTCTCGATGGCCACGCTGCACAACGCCGCCGAGGTGGAGCGCAAGGGCGTGCTGATCGGCGACACGGTCACCATCCGCAAGGCGGGCGACGTGATTCCCGAGGTGCTCGGCCCGGTGGTGGACGCGCGCACCGGCGCGGAGCGCGCGTTCGTGATGCCGACGCACTGCCCGGCCTGCGGCACCGAATTGGCCCCGCAGAAGGAGGGCGACGCCGACATCCGCTGCCCGAACCAGCGGTTCTGTCCCGCGCAACTGCGCGAACGGGTGTTCCATGTGGCAGGGCGCGGCGCGTTCGACATCGAGTCGCTCGGGTACGAGGCGGCCAACGACCTGCTGAAGTCGGGCGTGATCGCCGACGAGGGCGATCTGTTCGACCTCGACGAGGCGCGGCTGCTGAGCACCACCCTGTTCGCGAACAAGGACGGCGGGCTGTCCGCGAATGGCCGGCGCCTGCTGGACAACCTGGACGCGGCCAAGAGCAGGCCGCTGTGGCGGGTGCTGGTCGCGTTGTCCATCCGGCACGTCGGCCCCACGGCGGCAAGGGTTTTGGCGCGGGAGTTCGGCAGCCTAGAGCGGATCCAGGCCGCCTCGGCCGAGGAACTGGCCGCCGCCGACGGTGTCGGGCCGACGATCGCGGCGGCGGTCGCGGAGTGGTTCACCGTCGACTGGCATCGCGCGATCGTGGACAAGTGGCGGGCCGCGGGTGTGCGGATGGCCGACGAGCGCGACGAGTCCATCGAGCGCACGCTCGAGGGGCTGTCCATCGTCGTCACCGGCTCGCTGGACGGGTTCTCCCGTGACGGCGCGAAGGAGGCGATTCTGGTGCGCGGCGGCAAGGCGGCGGGCTCGGTGTCGAAGAAGACCGCGTTCGTGGTGATCGGCGACGCACCCGGTTCGAAGGCCGCCAAGGCCGAGGAACTCGGGGTGCCGATCCTCGACGAGGCGGGGTTCCGGTTGCTGCTCGAATCGGGGCCGGACGCGGTGCGGTCACAGCCGGACGGAGACGTGGAAGAGTAAGCGGGACAATGATATTCGGATGTTCCGCGACGAGCCCTTGACCTGAAGTTACCTTCAGGTATGAGGATCGGTTGGTAGGTAACTACCAGGAGGTCATCATGGCTCGTACGGCATTGATCACCGGCGCGTCCGCCGGATTCGGCCGGGCACTGGCCCGCGCGCTCGTACACGGGGGTTGGCGGGTGATCGGGACGGGCCGCGACGCCGCGCGGCTCGCCGCGGTGTCCACAGAGCTCGGTGCCGCCTTCGTCGCGGTGCCCGGCGATGTGACCGACCCGGCCCATCGCGCGGAGCTGGCCGAAGGAATCGGAGGCGCAGGCGAACTCGCATTGGTGGTGAACAACGCGAGCAGGCTGGGGCCGAGTCCGCTGGTCCGGCTCGCCGACTATCCGCTCGCCGAACTCGAGCTGGTGTACCGGACCAATGTGATCGCGCCGCTCGCCGTGCTCCAGTTCGCGGTGCCGCTGTTGGCGGCGGACGGCGTCGTGGTCGATATCAGCTCGGACGCCGCGATCGAACCGTATCCCGAATGGGGCGGCTACGGTTCGTCGAAGGCGGCGCTCGACCAGCTCACCGCGATCCTGGGCGCCGAGCATCCGGAGTTGTCGGTCTACGCCTTCGATCCCGGCGACATGCGGACCGGGATGCATCAGGCGGCCTTTCCTGGCGTCGACATCTCCGATCGACCCGAACCGGAGGTCGTCGTCCCCGCGCTGCTGCGCCTGCTGGGCGAGAAACCGAAGAGCGGCCGATACGTCGCCGCCGATTTCGCGGTGGGGCGGCGCGCATGACCGTGCTCGTCGATCGGCCGCAGTTCGTCCTGCCGCCGGAACGAAACGCCGCCGCGCCGCCGGAGGCACGCGGACTGGCCAGGGACGAGGTCCGGCTGCTCGTCGCGGGTGCGGGGCTGACGCACGCGCGGTTCCGCGAGCTGCCGTGCCAGCTGCGCGCCGGTGACCTTGTGGTGGTGAATAATTCGGCGACCCTCGCCGCCGCGGTCGACGGCAGGCTCGGCGATCTGCCGCTGGCCGTGCACTTCGCGACCTGGCTGGATGACGGTGGCTGGGTGGTCGAGCTGCGCACCACCGCGCGCACACCTTTTCCGGCGGACGAACTTTCGTCAGGCCTGGTGATCAGGTTGCCGGACGGCGTGCGCGCCACGCTGCGGGGACCGTGGCTGCCCGGCGGGCGACGGCTCTGGGTGGCCGACCTCACCGCCGACCCCAGGCAGCTGCTCGCGGTCTACGGCTATCCGATCACCTATTCGTATGTGCCGCAACGATGGTCGTCGTCCTACTACGAGACGGTGTTCGGCCGCGTTCTAGGCAGCGCGGAGATGCCAAGTGCGGCAAGGCCGTTCACGGAGCGACTGGTGCTCGACCTGATCGCGGCCTGTGTCGGTCTCGCACCGATCACCCTGCACACCGGGGTCTCGTCACCGGAGGCGGGGGAGCCGCCGAGTCCGGAGCGCTTCGTCGTGCCGGAGTCGACCGCCCGTCGGGTGAACGAGACGAAGGCGGCGGGCGGGCGCGTCATCGCGGTCGGCACCACGGTGACCCGGGCGCTCGAAACCGCCTGCGACGCAGCGGGAGTGGTGCGGCCGATGCGCGGCTGGACCGAGCTGGTGCTCGGTCCGCACCGGCCCGCCCGTGTGGTCGACGGACTGCTCACCGGCTGGCACGCGCCCGGGGCTTCGCACCTGGATCTGCTGGTCGCGGTGGCGGGGGAAGCCACGGTGCACGCGGCCTACGCGGCGGCGCTGGACACCGGCTACCTCTGGCACGAATTCGGCGACAGCGCCCTGCTGCTGGGTGATGGCACGCGCGGCTAGCCTGCGCCTCGTCCGGGAACCTCGGTACGACCGTCCTGGGCGAGGCGCACCAGGTCCCTGGCGGGGCCGGAGTCAGTTCCGGGTGACCGAGACGGTGGCGCTCTCCTGGGTCATGATCTCGAACCGTCCGCAGGTGCCGTTGGAGAGCTCGAGGCGCTGGGTGACATCCTGTCCGCGCAGCTTCGGGAAGGTGGCCTCGGCGACCACATCGGCCCCCGGCATCGAGCACACCTTCGCTACCGTCTTGGTGCTGTAGCTGGTCGTGCCGGTCACGCACGCGGGCTCGGCGTTGGCGAAGAAGATGCGCGCGGTGCCGTCGCTACAGGTGTCGGCGGCCGCGTGTGGCGCGACGACCGCGATCGACCCGAGGGCGAGCGCGGCGGCGACGGAGCTTCGGACAACAAGGCGACGAACCGTCATACCTGATCACTACCCATCGGTTTCGAGCGTTTCTCGCAGGTGCGGCCCCGGTCGGGCCACAGCGTCCAGCATGCTAACCCGGTTCCGGGTGGTTTGTCGGGCGATCAGCGGAGGTCAGCCGGTCCGCGGTAGTCCGACTAGACCTGGGAGCTCTCTATATGCGCAATAGCTATGACTGGTTGAGATCTGTGCAGTCGAGTGTGGCGGCGCTCGCAACGCCCCTGCTGTCGCGGCGGCCGCCGCCGGAGGACAGGATGGCGGGATGCTGCGCAGTTTTCAGGTGACCAATCACAGATCGCTGGCCGAGGAGCAGGAGTTGCGGCTCACCAAGGGGAGCGGGCCGGTGGCGGTGCCGGTGACCGCGATCCACGGCGCCGCGGCGGCGGGCAAGACCAACCTGATCGACGCGCTCGCGCGGATGCGCGACGCGGTGCTGCACTCGGTCACCGGCTGGGATCCCTACGCCGGGCCGGTGCGGGCGCCGCATCTCGGATTCCCGGACCGCCCTTCGGAATTCGTGGCGAGCTTCGTCGCCGAGGGCGTGCCCTACACCTACGGCTTCCGCCTGGACAACGCCGACGTGACGGCCGAGTGGCTGCATACCCAGCCGCGCTCGCGTAAGCGAATCGTGTTCGAGCGCAACGGTGAACAGATCAAGATCGGGCCGATGTTCGAGGCGGCCCGCTACGGCATCGCCGCGCTGGTGCCGCTGGTGCGTCCGAACGCGTTGCTGCTCAGCCTCGCCGGGCAGATGTACGCCGACGCGCTGGTGCCCGCCTATCGCTGGTTCGAGTCGATGCTCGAGGTCCAGATCGGTCCGGCCGAGACCGATGCCGTGGCGCACCGACTGGGCGGCCACCTGTCCCGCTCGCCGGAGAACGCCGCGCGGCTGCTGGTGCTGCTGCGCACCGCCGAACTCGGGATCACCGATCTGCTCATCGCCGAGAACGATCCGATGTACGCCGACTACCTGCGCGACCTGGATGCCGACATCGCCGCGCTCGGCAAGCAACTCGAGCTGTGCGCCACCTCGGCGGAGTTCGTCGACCGGCTGCTGCGCGACAGCGGTGCCACGCCGGTGCTGCTCGAACGCGAACTCACCAATATGAAATCGGCCAGGGACGCGCTGTACGCCCGGATGGTGGCCCGGCGCGGGGTGGGCCTCGGCCTGGTGCACGAGGGCATCGGCAACCCGTTCGACCTCGCCGACGAATCCACCGCCACCATTTCGCTGCTGCGCGTGCTGCCGACCATGCTCGACGCCCTCGATTCCGGCCGGGTCCTGGCCGTCGACGACATCGGCGCGCACCTGCCCGCCGAGCAGACCGATCGACTGATCCAGCTCTTCCAGAACCCGGAGACCAATGCCCAAGGCGCCCAACTCATCTACACCACCAACAATCGGGCCCTGATCGATCGCGGCAACGGGCGCTCGGCCCGCACGCGCAGCGTGGTGTGGCAGGTCCGCCGGACCGAGCACGGCACCAGCGAACTCGCCGCGCGGTAGCGCGGGAGCCGCCCGCCGAGGCAATAGCATGGGCCCATGCTCGAATTCGGAATGCTGCTGATCATGGGGCTGGCCCTGGCGGGAATGGTCGCGCTCTATCTGCGCGGCCGCGGCGGCTTCCAGCGCGCGCAGGGGGAGACGGGCACGCTCTACATCACCGGTGTGAGCCCGCGTCCGGCGGCGCAGGGCGAGCAGTACGTGACCATCACGGGCAACCTGACCGGTCCGTCGGTATCGGGCGTGGTCGTCTACGGGCGCTTCGCCTGGGATGTCAACGCCTGGCCGTCGATCGGCGACTACCTCGACGTGGTCTACTCACCGCGCAATCCGCAGAATTGGTCCATCGCGCATCCCGGCGCCAGGCCGAGCCTCGGTTCCTGAGCGCGGGCGGGCGTGACATCGCGGGCGGGTGTGACGTAGACCGAGTTACGTCGAATGGCACGATGCCGGGTATGGATCCGAACGCTGCCACCGATACCGAGAACGCGCTGGAGATTCGGCCCGCGCGACCGGAGGAGTACGCGGCGGTCGGTGAGTTGACCGTCGAGGTGTACGTCGGCGAGGGCTTCGTCCGCGCGGGCACGCCGTACGCGGCCGAGCTGGCCGATACCGCGCACCGCGGCGCGTCCGCGCAACTGCTGGTCGCCGCGCACGCGGGCCGGATCGTCGGGTCGCTCACCGTCGCGCGGCCCGGCACGCCCTACGCCGAGATCGCGCACCCCGGCGAACTCGAGTTCCGGATGCTCGCCGTGGCGAAGACCGCCCGCGGCCTCGGTGCGGGAACCGCGTTGGTACGCACCGTGATCGATATCGCGAAGGCGGAAGGCTTTGCGGCCGTGGTGCTCACCACCATGCCCGCCATGACCGATGCCCGCCGCATCTACGATCGGCACGGCTTCGTCCCCACGCCCGAGCGCGACTGGCGCACGCCCGCAGGCGAACTCCTGACGGTGCTGCGTTTGGACCTCGCGCGAGAGCGCGGCGGCCGGTAATTCTCAGCCGAGCACGGTGGCTACGATGCCCGCGAGATAGCCGAGCCGGGCGACCTCCGACGGCCGGAAGTCCGGGCCACCCGGGCGGCCGAGCATCAGCACCTTGCCGGTGTTACCCAGCGGCGCGGCGGCGAGCTTGGTGTCCATGTCCCGCCAGATCTCGGGCACCCATTCGGATTCCGGATCGAGGATGGCGGGCTTCTCCAGCGGCATCCACGGGGCCGAACCCGCTTGTGTCTCAGGCGCACTCGGGCTGCCGACGACGCGGTAGGCGCCCTGCGGGCCCATGTCGATGATCGTGCTCCAGCCGACGCGCAGCACCCGGGGCACGCCGTCGACGAGCACCTGTAACCGGTCGTCCTTGGCGCTGGCGACCTGGTCGATGAGTTCGAGTTCGCGATGGGTGTCCAGCACACCGGAGTACGGGCGGATGGAGTCGACCCGCACGTCGCCGATCGATTCGGCGGCGGTGATCAGCGTGTCCGGCAGCGCGCCCTGGGGCACCTCGACGACGAGGTCGTCGACGGCGAACCCGGCGCCGCGCTCCACCACGTCCAGCGAGAGGATGTCGGCGCCGACGGAGCCGAGTGCGAGCGCGAGCGAACCGAGGCTTCCCGGTCGATCCGGAAGTTGCACGCGGAGCAGGTACGACACGTGCTTTCCTTTCCTTGGGCGGCCGAGGCTCTGAACGGATACCCGGGTCACGCAATACTTACACCCCTGGGGCCGGGTTATCGACCCGAAGTGCGGCCAGTGATGTACGCCACGCGGCGATTTCGTGACAATACGGCGTGTCGAGCTAGATCGCGAAACCGTGTCGTCGCGCCGCTTCACCTGTTTCAGTTGCCGTCGGCGGCGCGATCAGCCTACTGCGCGGGGGTGACACGGTGGTCCGCTCGCCGGGGTGCGGGTGTGGGTCGCACGGACGATGGCTAGGCTCTTAGTCCGTACGCTGCCACGGTTGCGCCAGGCGCGAACGACATTGTTGATACCGAAGCCGAAAGGGGTCCCGCGGTGCCCGCCATCTCCCGTGACGAGGTCGCACACCTCGCCCGGCTGTCCCGGCTCGCGCTGTCCGATGCCGAACTGGATCAGTTCGCCGGTCAGCTGGATTCGATCCTGAGCCACGTGCGGACCATTTCCGAGGTCGCCGCCGCCGATGTCCCGGCCACCGCGTCGCCGAATCCCACGACCAACGTGACCCGGCCCGACGAGGTCGTCCCCTGCCTGACGCCCGAGCAGGCGCTCTCCGGCGCTCCGGCCGCCGAGGAGCAGCGATTCATGGTTCCGCAGATTCTGGGAGAGGGCGAATGAGCACCGACGGGCGCGAACTGACCGCACTGTCGGCCGCCGAGCTGGCGGGCAAGATTCACGGTGGCGAGGTGAGCTCGGTCGCGGTCACCCAGGCGCACCTGGATCGGATCGCCGAGGTCGACGGCGAGTACCACGCGTTCCTGCATGTGGCGGGGGAGCAGGCGCTCGCGGCCGCCGCCGCGGTGGACGCCGCGCTGGCCGCGGGCACCGCGCCCGCCTCGCCGCTGGCCGGAGTTCCGTTGGCGCTCAAGGACGTTTTCACCACCACGGACATGCCGACCACCTGTGGGTCGAAGATCCTCGATGGCTGGGTCGCGCCCTACGACGCGACGCTGACCACGCGGTTGCGCGCGGCGGGCATCCCGATTCTCGGCAAGACCAACATGGACGAGTTCGCGATGGGCTCCTCCACCGAGAACTCGGCGTACGGCCCGACCCGGAATCCGTGGGATACCACCAGGATTCCCGGCGGCTCCGGCGGTGGTTCGGCCGCGGCGCTCGCCGCGTATCAGGCGCCGCTGGCCATCGGTACCGACACCGGCGGCTCGATCCGCCAGCCCGCCGCGGTGACGGCCACCGTCGGCACCAAGCCGACCTACGGCACCGTCTCGCGCTACGGCCTGGTCGCGTGCGCGTCCTCGCTGGACCAGGGCGGGCCCTGCGGCCGGACCGTGCTCGACACCGCGCTGCTGCACGAGGTGATCGCCGGGCACGACCCGCGCGACTCGACCTCGCGCAACGTGCCGGTGCCCCCGGTGGTCGCCGCGGCGCGCGAAGGCGCCAAGGGCGATCTGAGCGGCGTGAAAGTCGGTGTGGTGAAAGAACTGCACTCCGACAGCTACCAGCCGGGCGTGCTCGAATCCTTCGATGCCGCGGTCGCGGTGCTCAAGGAGCTGGGTGCCGAGGTGATCGAGGTGTCCTGCCCGCACTTCGAATACGCTCTGTCCGCTTACTATCTCGTGATGCCGAGCGAGGTGTCCTCGAACCTCGCCCGGTTCGACGCGATGCGCTACGGCCTGCGCGTCGCCGACGACGGGCAACACAGCGCCGAACAGGTGATGGCCGCCACCCGGGCCGCCGGCTTCGGCCCTGAGGTCAAGCGCCGCATCATGATCGGCACCTACGCGCTGTCGTCCGGGTACTACGACGAGTACTACGGCCAGGCGCTGAAGGTCCGCACGTTGATCGCGCGCGACTTCGACAAGGCCTACCAGCAGGTCGACGTGCTCGTCTCGCCGACCAGCCCGTTCACCCCGTGGAAGCTGGGCGAGAAGGTGGACGACCCGCTGGCCATGTACCTGTCCGACCTGTGCACCCTGCCCACCAACCTGGCCGGGCATCCGGCTATGTCGGTGCCGTCCGGGCTGAGCAAGGACGACGGCATGCCGGTCGGCCTGCAGATCATGGCGCCCGCCCTGGCCGACGACCGGCTCTACCGCGTCGGCGCGGCCTACGAAGGCGTGCGCGGACCGATCGCCTGACCGGATCTGCCCGGAGGACGCCGAGTTCGTGCTCCGGGCAATCGGTTTCGAGTGGCAGACGTGCTGGTCAGGCCGGCCAGGTGAACTCGGGGTCGGTGAGGTAGTCCTGCCGACGCTGATCCAGTGCCATGGCGACCATCTGGTGCGCGCCGGGTCCGATGACCTTGCGCACCGGCGGATTCGGCAGGTTCACCAGCTCGAGCAGTTCGGCGGCGGCGACTTCCGGTGCGGCCTCCTGCCATTCGGCGTTGTCGTCGGTCGCCGGCGGCGGTGTGCTCGGATCCGGATAGTCCGGCATGCCGAGGATGCCGGTGCGCAGATCCTCGTACGCCGGTAGGGCGCCGCCGAATCGCATGCTCGACTTCGCCCAGTCGGTGTCGAAGCCGCCCAGCTGCGCGAGGGTGACCGCGATGCCGAAGGGCCGCAGTTCGTCGGCCAGCGAGGCGCTGAAGCCCTCCAGCGCCCATTTGCTCGCGTTGTACAGGCCGAACAGCGGCAGGCTGCCCACTGCGCCGACCGTTGAGATCTGCACGATGTGGCCGGAGCCCTGCGCCCGCAGATGCGGCACCGCCGCCTGTGAAACCCAGAGCGCACCATAGAAATTGGTGTCCATCTGGTCGCGGATCTGCGCCTCGGCGAGCTCCTCGATCGCGCCGACCAGGCCGTAGCCCGCGTTGTTCACGATCACGTCGATCGTGCCGAGCTGCGCGAACGCCTTGTCGACCGTGGCGATCACGTCCTCGCGGGCACGAACGTCCAACGGCAGCACGGTCAGTCGCGCGTCGCTGAGGTCGGCCATGGTGCGCGGGTCGCGGGCGGTCGCGACGACCCGGTCACCCTTGGCGAGCGCGGCCACGGTGAAGGCTCGGCCGAGTCCGCGGTTGGCGCCGGTGATGAACCAGGTTCTGGTCATGAATCGTTCCTTTCGTCGCGAGACGCTCCGTCTCGTTGAATCGAGAGTGGCAGCCGCGACGCGAGATGTCAAGACGAACCGTACCGTCTCGTTGAATGGGTGGTCTTGGGTGTGGGATTCCCGCGCCCGTTCGGGCGCGGGCGTCAGTGGGGTTCGGTCATGGGGTGCGCAGCGACTCGGCTCGCTGCTGGATGCCCGCGGTCATGCCGGCGAACCCCGATTTCAGCTGCTTGCCGAGCAGGGCCACCACTACGGGATGCAGCCACCCGTTGAGCTCGAAGTGAGACTCGTAGCGGGTGCGGTGGTCGCCGAGCGGGGTGAGGGTGTGCGAGCGCAGACTGTGCAGGGTGCCGAGGGCCACTGGCCGCATCGAGTAGCTCAGCTCGTGTCCCGGTGTGTGTGAACGAACCCATTCGCGCTGCCGGCGCGGGCGGCCGCCGAGCCGCACGACCATGTCGATCGG
This sequence comes from Nocardia brasiliensis, assembly GCF_011801125.1. NCBI lineage: Bacteria > Bacillati > Actinomycetota > Actinomycetes > Mycobacteriales > Nocardiaceae > Nocardia > Nocardia brasiliensis. The sequence continues at coordinate 5,805,683 of NZ_CP046171.1, read as the reverse complement.
CTCGCCCGGTACCAGCGAGCTACGGCACTCGGTGACAAAGGGATTCCATTCGCCGTAGCGCGGGAAGTCGGTGATCACCTGCCAGACCAGTTCGGCGGGCGCGTCGATCTCCATGGCGGCGTCGATGACAAAGGGCATGTCGATGATTAGAACATGTTCTAACTCGCTTCGGTGGGCACTCAGCAGCTGCCCATCGCCGTGCCCTGGTCGGTGCCGTAGCGGTGGCCGTGGCCCGCCGGTGCGTCGAGCGCGGCGAGCAGGTCCGCGGTGGTCTGGACGAAGCTGACCACCGGAAGCCAGCGCGGCAGGGGCGCGTCCGAGCGGGCGACGGTCAGGTCCGGCGCGCGCCACAGCAGCGCGGGGGACCAGTGCAGCACCGGGTCCGAGCTGTTGGCCAGCACGGTCGCGCCCGTGCGATGCACCTGCCCGGCGGGCGGTCCGGCCCAGAGCGCGGCACAGGTCCGGCGATCCTGTGCGGCGTCGTCGGCGAAGACGGCGCTGCCGCCGAACGCGCCGAGGCTCTGGCCGTAGAGGTAGAGCCGCGGCTTGTGCTCGAGGGTGCGGATGCGGTCCTCGACCGCGGTGAACAGCGCTCGGGCGGTGGCGACGGCCTGCTCGCGGCCGAACACGAACGTGACCCAGCTCGGCGCGAACGAGTACTGCACGCCGGCCATGGCGACATCGCCGCCGAAGCGCTGCTCGAATCCGCGCACGGCGTTCTTGTCGATCCAGCCAGAGCCTGTCGGCACCATCAGCACCAGATGGGAGCGGTCGAACGCGCCCGCGCGTTCCAGCTCGCGAATCGCCAGCGCGACACGCGCTTCCAGGTTGGGTGCGGATTCCACCCCGACATAGACGCGGACCGGGCCCGCGGGTGACCCGCTGACGAACTTGCGCCCCTCGGCGCCGAGCGAGGACCAGCTCACCGCCGAGTCGGCGCTACCCGACCTGGTGTTCGAAACCGGCTGTACCAGGCTGGGATCCAGCGCCGCGTTGGCGCCGGCGTACGCCGACTGCCGCCACCCGATCAGCGTCGGTGTCACCACGAAGTACACCAGCGCCCCGGCCACCGCGGCCAGCGAAACGCCACGCGCCCAACCGAGTTCGCGCAGCACCCAGCCCACCGCCCGCGCGCCCGCGACGACCGCGCCGACGAGCAGGGCGGCTTCGAGTGACCACCGCACCCAGTACCACGCGCCGATCGGCGCGGCGTCCATCGCGCCCCGCAGCCGGTTCTGCCAGAGCCACGCGTGCGCGACCGCCGCGGTCACGAACAGCAATACCGCGGCGAGCAACGGCGCTCGCACACCGGGCAGCCGCCGATTGATATCGAATCCCCAGCGCCGCACCACGAATCGAGCGAGCCCGGCGAGCCCGAGGCCGATCACCACCAGCAACGCGGTCAGAATCGCCTGTGCGCCAGCGGTACGCGGCAAGAGGCCGGGGCCGAGCGACACCAACGTCCCAGCCCCGACCGCGAGCGTCGTCCCCACCCGGGGCCAGTCCACTCGTCCGGCGACACCTCGAATGACTCGCGCCCGCAACCCCGTACGTCGCCGCGGTGCGCCGTCCGTGGCGGCAGGAGGTTCGGTCGGCCGGTGCACGGCTTGCCTTGCGGTGTGCGGCGTTGTGCGTGTGCCGCTTTCGGTTCGGTGTGGCAGTGTGCTCGTCATTGTGGAACCCCCGGTGCGGCAGCGGGATTGTTGCGGTTGCGGTTGCGTACGGTCAGGGCGGCGGCGAGTCCGGCCAGGCCCGCGCCGAGGACGCCGAGCAGCTGCCATGTGGTGGCGGCGGGGGCGGCGTCGAGGAGCGATTCGGCGACCGGCGCGCCGTAGTCCTGGCGGCGCGAGTTGAGGTCGACGAAGGTGGCGGCGATCGTCGCCATGGTGTCGCAGCGGGCTCTGGAGAACGCGTCGGCGCGGGTGCCGCAGGCCTGGTGCATGTGCCGATCCAGGGTGGCGTCGAGTGCCTGCCGCGCCCAGGGGCCGAGCGGCTCGCCGCGCTCCTCGGCGTAGCGCAGCAGGTCGTAGCCGAGGTCGTGGGCCTTGCACGCGGTGTCGAACTCGGCGGGCAGCGTCACCGGTGACGAGCAGTCACCCTGCGGGTTCACCACCAGTCCGTCGAGCGTGCCGGGCCGATAGCCGAACCGTGCGGGGAAGTCGGCCGGGATGGCGGTGAGCGAACCGGGCCCGCCGGAGGTCAATTCCGCGACCGCCACGCGCGCCAGGGCGCTCTCGGCGGGGGCCCGCAGTTCCGAGGCCGCCGCGGCCTGGGGTGCGGGCGCGAGGAAAACGGTGGCCGCCATCGTGGTCAGCGCGGCGGCGGCGCAGGCGGCGGCGCGCCGGGTGGTGGTGCTCGCGGCCGGCGCGGGCCGCGTCGCCGTGGGCCCTGCGGGGGTCGGTGTGCTCATGGGCTAGACGCTAGGAACGCGCGCCGCTCGCCGACCTCACGCCGGGGACCGGTTTCGGCCGTGCGGCCGGTGGGTGAGCAGGCAGTATGTCTCGCACCGTGGTACGGGGTGCGAAATCACCCGCCGGTATGACGTGCCTGCACCACCCGCTTTCTAGTGTCGTAGACATGATGCAGAAGAGCCGCGCCCGGATCGGGCGCATGTCGGGGCAGATGTGGTTCGACGTGCTGACCGTCCTCGTCGCCCTCGTCTTCTACGCGGTGGCGTGGCCGACGCTGCATCTCACGCACAGCGTCGCGCCCGCGGTGCAGCCGTTCATCGCGGCCCTCGCGGCGTTCCCGATACTGCTCGTGCGGCTCAATCCGCCGCTGGGCTGGGCCATTTCGGCGGGCTCCGGGCTGATCATCGCGCTGGCGATCCCGCATCAGCCGAACAACGAGTTGCCGATACAGGTCGTGCACATTCTGACCCTGTTCGTGCTGCTGCTCGCGGTGGCGGTGTTGGCGGCGCCGCCGATCGTCGCCGTCGCCTGGGTCGCGACCTCGTTGCTGCTCGGCACGACGATGTCGAATCAGAACGGCGAGCTGGGCAGTTCGGTCTGGGGCTGGCCGATCGCGCTGGGTGCGGTGGTGCTGTTCGGTCTGCTGATCCGGTGGTTGGTGGCCTCGCGCAAGCAGTTGGTGCGCCAGGAGGAGGAGAACGAGGTCGAGCGCGCGCGCCGCGCCATCCTCGAGGAGAAGGCGCGCATCGCCCGCGATCTGCACGATGTGGTCGCCCACCACATGTCGCTGGTGGTGGTGCAGGCACAGACCGCGCCGTACCGGGTAGAAGGGGTAACTCCTGCCGCCCGTGCCGAATTCGAGTCCATCGGCGCGACCGCGCGCGAGGCGCTCAACGAGATCCGCGGCATGCTCGGCGTGCTGCGCAGCGACGGTCAGGTCCCGGAGCACACGCCGCAACCCAAGGCCGCCGATGTGCCCGGCCTGTTCGAGAGTGCGCTGCGCGCGGGCGTGCGGATCGCGTGGACGATCGACGGAATGCTCGAGTCGGTGCCCGACGCACCGGGGCTGGCGCTCTATCGGATCGCGCAGGAGTCGCTGTCCAATGCCGCACGGCACGCGCCGGAGGCCGCGATCCAGGTGCGGCTGCGGGTGGGCGGCCCGGTGCTGGAACTCATCGTCGGCAACGGTCCGGGTGGGGTGGCCGCCAAGCCGATCGGCAACGGCGGGCACGGCATCGCGGGCATGCAGGCCCGTGCCCTCGCGGTCGGCGGCACGGTCACCGCGGCGCCGACCGCCGAGGGCGGCTTCGAGGTGCACGCGCGGCTGCCGCTGCATCCGGGTGTCGCACTGGACACCGCCCTGCTCGGTCAAGCCGGTAACTGAGCCGTCTCGCTGGTGTGGGGCGGAGCCGCATAGGGTGGTGCGGTGGCAATAACCGTGTTGATCGCCGACGACCAGGCGATGGTGCGGCAGGGCTTCGGCGCCCTGCTCGCCGCCCAGACCGACATCAGCGTGGTGGGCGACGCTCCGGACGGCAAGATCGCGGTGGCGGAGGCCAAGCGGCTGCGTCCGGACGTGGTGCTGATGGATGTCCGGATGCCGGAGATGAACGGCCTCGACGCGGCCCGCGCGATTCTGGCCGCCGGGTTCGATCCGCCGGTGCGGGTGCTGATGCTCACCACCTTCGATATCGACGACTACGTCTACGAGGCGCTGAGCATCGGTGCGAGCGGCTTCCTGCTCAAAGACGCGCCTGCCGAGGAACTCGTGCGCGCGGTCCGGGTGGTGGCCGAGGGGCAGGCACTGCTCGCGCCGACGGTCACCCGCAGGCTCATCGCCGATGTCACCAGTCGCCGCGCGGCCTCGCGGGTCAAGCCCGCACCGGCGCTGGCCACGCTGACCCCGCGCGAGCGCGAGGTGCTGGAGCTGATCGCGAAGGGCATGTCCAACACCGAGATCGCCGAATCCCTGTTCGTCGCCGAGCAGACCGTGAAAACCCATGTGTCCAAGGTCTTCTCGAAGCTGAACCTGCGCGACCGGGCGCAGGCCGTTGTGCTGGCCTACGAATCGGGTCTGGTCGTTCCCGGCTGAGCGGCTCGGCTCACTGCGCGCAGGCGCCGCCGCGCAATTCGCCCAGGTGCCTGCCGAGCAGCACGGCCAGTCTGCTCAGAATGGCGGTGGAGTCCTCGTAGGTCCCCGAATCGGCTTGTGCGGCAAGGGCGACGGCGACCATCCCGTTCTGCGTCGGCACCACGCCGAACTGGCGAACGGTGTAGATGCCGGTGTCGTCGTCGGGGCCCCAGCCGCCCTTGAACACCGCGCCCTCGAGGTTGCCGAGCCCCCAGGACTGGTCGGGGGTGATCTCGGCCATGAGTTCGGGCACCTGGAAGGTCTCGGGCAGGCACAGCAGCCGGGACGCGAAGCGCACCTGGTTGGCCAGCGTCCACTCGGTCTGCCCGAAAGCGGTGTAGTCCAACCTGGTTCGCGGCCCGGCGAGGCCGGTGGTGGAGTCGCCGGCCTCGTCGATCACGTCCTGCACCGCCTGCGCCGCGGTCAAGCCGTCGCCGAGCGATTGCCAGAGTGCCTCGGCCGCACCGTTGTCGGAGACGGTGATGGCGGCCTCGGCGTTCGCGGCGACGTAGTTGTCGGCGTTGTGCCGCAATGCCGCGATGGCCAGCGGCACCTTGATCGTCGACCACGCGATGCCGCTGACCCAGTCGCCGAAGATGGTCATCCGGCCGCCGCCGACCGGCATGATCGCCAGACCGACCTGGCCGCCGAGGTTCGGTTGCAGCTGGGTGAAGTCGGCCGCGAGCGAATCGGGGATGGACACCGAGAGCCCGGGCCGGAACGAGCCCGCGGTGTCGACCACCACGGCGGGCTGGTCCTCGTCGCGGTCGCCGGGCAGCAGGGCGCACGAGGTCATTACGAGCAGCGTGAGCAGGGCGCTCGCGCGCAGCGCGACGCGATACCCGAAGCGTGTTCCCGTCGACTTCACCACGCGTCCTCCCCACCACCCCTGCGTGATCGCTGTTCGTCGGCGGTGCAAAATTTAGCTCATCGGTCGGTCCCGATCGGTAATCGGGCGTGAGGCCATCATGAACGCCCAGTGGAACGTTGACGTAACGATGGGGATCTCCACCCTAGTTTCGCCGATCGCCGCGAAGAATTCGAAACCGTGTGGCCACGGGGGTACCGCTATGCTCCAGGATCTGAGGGAGCGCACGGACGTGGCAGCGCGGCGTCGCGGGAAAATCGGAAGGGATCGTATTGCTGACCAGCGGTGAGGTGTTCGCCGGGTTCACCATCGAGAAGTTACTCGGGCAAGGCGGCATGGGATCGGTCTATCTGGCCCGACATCCCAGACTGCCGCGCCAGACCGCGCTGAAACTCCTCAACCGCGAGCTGTTCACCGACGTCGAGGTGCGCGCCCGCTTCGAGCGCGAGGCCGACCTGGCCGCCCAGCTCGACCACCCGAACATCGTCCAGGTGTACGACCGCGGCACCGAGGACGACCAGCTGTGGATCTCCATGCAGTACGTCGACGGCGTCGACGCCGCGACGGTCAACCCGCAGAATCTGCCGCCGGAGCGCGCGGTGCAGATCATCGAGGGCGTCGCCGACGCGCTGGACTACGCGCACGGCATGGGCGTGCTGCATCGCGACGTGAAGCCCGCGAACATCATGCTGGCCAGGTCCAGCGGCAACCGCGAGCGGGTGTTCCTCACCGACTTCGGCATCGCCAGGCTGCGCGAGGACTCCACGCACCTGACCCAGACCGGCATGTTCACCGCGACCCTGGCCTACGCCTCGCCGGAACAGATGACCGGCGCGCATCTGGATCACCGCTCCGATCAGTACTCGCTGGCGTGCGCGCTGTACTGGCTGCTGACCGGGGTGGCGCCGTTCGACGCGCCCGCGCCCGCCGACATCATCCGCGGCCATCTGCAGCTGCCGCCGCCCTCGGCCGCGGCCCGCCGGGCCGGCGTCACCCCGGCGCTGGACACCGTGCTCGCGGTCGCGATGGCGAAACGACCCGATCAGCGGTTCGCGTCCTGCGCCGATTTCGCCGCGGCCGCCCGATTGGCGCTCACCACCAATACGCCACCGCCGCTGCCGTACACCCCGCCCGCGCCGACCGCGCTCGCCCAGCCGCCGATGCCCAGCCAGGGCGCGTATCAGGCGGCGCAGCCGACCTACGTGCCGCAGGCCGCCGATGCCGCGTGGAAACAGCAGGGGCAGAGCGCTTTCGCGGGCCAGCAGTTCGCCTCCGGCGGCTATCAGGACGCGGTACCGGTTGCCGGACAGTCCTTTCCGTCGGCGGGCTATCAGGACGTGCCGCCCAACGCGGGTGCCGGGCAGCCGCTCCCACCCGGCTACGGACCGCCGAATTCCGGTGTCGCGCAGTCCTTCCCGCCACCCGCCCCGCCGCCGATGGGCTACGCGCAGGCCACCGGCTATCCGATGCCACCGCAGCGGCGCTCGAACACGGGCCTGCTGGTGGGGATCGCGCTGGTCGGCATCGTGGTGCTGGTCGGCGCCGGGGTGGTGATCGCCAAGCTGACCTCCTCGGATTCGTCCTCGCCGACCGACCAGGCCAAGCCGCCGACGGCCGCCGCGGCCGCGACCACCGACGCGGACGCGCTGGCCAAGGCGTTCCCGAAGATTCTGCCGCAGGGCGTCGACACCAAGTACGGCGTCGGCAGCGGCAAGGGCTACCAGGACAAGACCTGTTTCCTCGGCACAGCCAAGCCCGGCAAGAAGGTGTCCAGTTCGGCGGGCGTGCCCGATTTCGCGAACTGGGAGACGGTCTGGAACTGCTGGGGCGTGCCGATCAACCAGCCCGATTTCACCGCGATCGCGTTCAAGAGCGCCGAGGACGCCCAGGCCGCGGCCCGCGACCTGCCGTCTAACACCAAGGCGAGCGAGACCGCCAACGGCAAGCCGTACACCACCTACCGGTGGCAGCAGAAGGACAGCGGCCTCCCGGACGGGTATCTGGTGGTCAGCTTCGACAACGACCCGGCGCGCGCGAACTACCTGTTCTTCGCGCAGGTCACGATCACCGACAGCATGCCGGACTCCGGCTTCGGGCTGACCCAGCAGAAGTTCAAGGCCTGGTTGGCCAGTCTGCCGCTGTAGCAGGGAGATTCAGTCGACCGCGAGCGCGGCCACGATCGGCAGCCGGGCCGCGCGCACCGCGGGCGGGATCGAGCCGAGCATGGCCAGCGCGAGCGCGGCCGCACCGTAGGCCAGCAGGCTCGGGCGCGGCTGGTAGGCGACGTCGATGGTCAGCGCGTGCGAGATGGCGACGGTGGCCAGGTACTGCACGGCCAGGCCGACGACGAGACCTAGTGCGGCACCGACCAATCCGATGCCCGCGGCCTCGGCGAGCACCGAGCGCATCAGGAAGCGCTGGTTCGTGCCCATGGCGCGCAGCACGCCCAACTCTCTGCGCCGTTCGAGCACCGACAGCATGAGCGTGTTCAGCAGCGCCACCGTGGCGACCAGCACGACGATCCACAGGATCGCGTTGCTCATCGCCGAACCCTGCCGGATGCTGGAGGCCGCCGCGACAACGGTATTCGGTCCGGTGTCCACGTGCAGTTCGGGCGGGACCACCTGCCGGATCGCCGCCAGCACCGCCGCGTGATCCGCACCGGGTGCGAAGTCGGCGGACACGATCGTCTCGCCCGGTCGCTCGTACCACGCGCGCATCAGGTCGAGATCGAGCACGACCACGCCCGCGATCGCCGAGAAATACGGAATCACCTGCAGCACAGTCACGGTGTGCGCGCCGGTCGGCGTCGGCAAGGTCAGTGCGGCGCCGACGTCGACGCCGAGATCGCGGGCGATGTCGCGCGAGATCACCACACCCTGACCGGCGGAAAGCCGAGCGGCCGCCTCGTCGTCGAGCAGGTGCATCCTGGTTTCTCGTGCGTCGGCGGGAAAGCCCTGCAGCATCACCCGGCCTGCGCCGAGCGTGGCGAAGGCCATCTGTGCCCGGCTCACCGAGCGCACGCCGGGGACGGCGGCGATCCGGTCGGCCAACCCGGCGGGAAGTGCGGGGCCGGTGGGGAATTGGTCCATGGCGGCGTGGCTGACGTAGACGTCGTTCTCGGCCAGGTCCTGAAAGGTGGTGATCGCCGAGTCCACCATGTCGGTCGTCGCGCCGCCCATCGATACGGTGGCGGCCACGCCGATCAGCACGGTCATCACGGTCGCCCAGACCCGCCGCGGCGCGCGTTCCAGCGTGGTGGCGCCGAGCGCGCCCGGTGCGCCGAAGCGCCGCGCGGTCGCCGCCGCGCACCGCACGATGGGGCCGATCGCGCCGAAGCAGAGCACGACGGCCGCGATGATCGCGATCGAGACGGCGGCGAGCGAGTAACGGCCCAGGTCGATTTCGGCGATCGCCATCGCACTCACCGCCAGCGCGAGCCCGAGCACCACCGCGGCCCGACGCCACGCGGCGCTCGCGGTGTCGGCCCGGCCGACGCCGACCGGAACCAGCGCCTCGACGGGCTCGACCTTGTACACCTGACGCGCGGCGATGCAGGCGGCGAGCACACTGGCGAGCACGCACGCGGCGATCGCGAACGGCACGGCGTAGCCGGGCACCAGGTATTCGGTGCGCGCCTCCACCGACGACAGCACCGCGGCGGGTAGTCGGCCGATCGCGATGCGGCCCATGAAGATACCGATCAACGCGCCGACCGCGCCGCCGCACAGGCCGAGCAGCGCGGCCTCGGCCAGCAGGTCCCGCACCAGCGGCCCGCGCTTGCCGCCGATGGCGCGTAGCAGCGAGAGCATCGGCCTGCGCTGCGCGATCGCCATACTCATCGCGTTGTAGATGAGGAATGCCGAAACGATCAGGGCCGCGGCCGAAGCCATGGTGGTCGAATAGCGCACGAGCTGGATCGCGCCGCCGGCCTGGGCGGTGCGCAGGCTCGGCTCGGCGACCACCGCGCGACCGTCCACCGCCGCGGTGAGTGCGGTGCGCAGCGCGGCCACCGAGACGCCAGGCGCGGGGATGATCTGGATCGAGTCGAGGCGGCCCGGCCGTTCGGTCAGCCGCTGCGCGAGCCCGAGCGGCGCGGCGACCAGATGACCACCGTTGAGTCGTGCGGAGCTCCGCTCGTCGAGCACGCCCGCGACGGTGACGGTCCCCGTGCCCAGCGAGAACTGTTCGCCCTCATGATGTCCCATGGCGGCGCCGACGAGTACACCGTTGGGGACCGAGAGCAGCTTGCCGGTCTGCGCGGCCAGCGGCCCGGCCAGCTCGCCGCCGAGCGCGGCGATGTTCTGGTCGGCGCCGATGAGCAGCGCGCGGTTCGCGCCGGCGCCGAGCTGCGCCCGCAGCATCGGCACCGCCTTGTCCACGCCCGGCGTGTGCGCGACCCGTTGCAGCAGTTGCTGATCGAAGCCCGCGTCGGTGATCCCGGTGACCTCGAGCGCGGCTCGGCCGCCGAGCGCCTCGGTGAGCCGCTGCACCGACCCGGTGACCGAGCCGGAGATGCTCAGCACCGCGACGAGCAGGCCCGCCGACACCCCCATCACCACCAGCGAGAGCACGGTGCGCCCGCGATGGGCGAGCAGCTCACCGATATTGAACAGCCGCAGGCGATCCCATGCGGCGCCGATCACGCGATGGCCGATCGCACCGCGGGTTCGTTCGAGCCGATCCGTCCGTCGCGCAGGGTGACCACTCGATCGCAGTAGGCCACTGCGCCCATGTCGTGGGTCACCATGACCACAGAGCTGCCGGAACCGGCCAGCTCGCTGAGCAATTCGAGGATCGATGCCCCGGTCTTGGAGTCGAGATTGCCGGTGGGCTCGTCGGCCAGGATCAGCGGCGGGTCCATGATCAGGGCCCGCGCCACCGCGACCCGCTGCATCTGTCCGCCCGACAGCTCGGCCGGACGGTGCTCGGCACGCTCGCGCAGGCCCACGCGGTCCAGCAGTTCCAGTGCCCGCGGCTTGGCCTTGCGTAGTCCGGTGCCGTCCAGCAACTTCGGGAGCGCGACATTCTCCCACGCGGACAGGGTGGGCAAGAGGTTGAAGAACTGGAAGACGAAACCGACGCGACGGCGCCGGAACTCGGACCGGCGCTCGTCGTCGAGCGCGCCGATCTCGCTGCCCTGGAACCGGATCGAGCCGGAATCGGGGGTGTCCAGCGCGCCGAGTAGATGCAGCAGTGTGCTCTTGCCGGAACCGGATGGCCCGATGATCGAGGTGAACGCGCCGGTGTCGACGCGTAGATCGATCCCGTCGAGGGCGCGGACCGACTGCCCGCCCACTCGGTATTGCTTGGTGACGCCGGACAATTCGAGCATCGCCGCTGCCGGCATCGCTGCCCTCCGCTGTGATCGGTCGAATACCAATTGGTCGTCTCTCGTGGTGTCAGCGAGCCATGACCTCCGCTGCCCGCGCGCGCAGGGCAGGCCGCTCGGCGGCCGGCTCGAGGTAAGCGTCGGTCGCGGACGGCCCGCGCGTCAATGCCTGATCCAGCTTCGCGTCGAGACGGTTGTTCCAGCCCCGCCTGCCATGCGACGACGCGTCTCACGCTACGGAGGTCGCGAGATGATGTCTTCGTGCCAGGGACCTGAATAGATCTCCGACCACGGTAGGAGAGGCGGACCGCTCGTAGCACGATGTCTCGTCCGGTCGCGGCCGGTTAGCCTTGGCGCATGGGTGTGATCGGCGTCTCCGCGCCGGCGGGTGCGCCGGGACGGGCGACCCGTGTGCGGCGCCGGGTCGCGCTGGGGTGGCAGCACACCAAGGAGCGGGTCGCCGAATTCGTCCGCGAACCGGTGGCCTCGTTCCAGCGCCGGGTCGAGGAGCTGCCGTTCGACTACCCGCCCTCGGTCATCGTGGCCGTGGATCTGTCGCTGTTCGTCGTCGCCGTCGCGGCGGCGATCCAGCGGCACAGCTATTTTCCGACCCTGCTCCCGATCATCGCGGTCCTGCTGACCGGCGCATTCGGTCCGATGTACGCGTTTGTCGGGGTGATGCCGCGGCCACTGACACTCGGCCTGTTCGCCATGCTCGCCGAGGCGCTGTTCCTGCTCCAACCGGTCTCCCCGGATCTCGCGCCGTTCGTGCTCGTCGCCGCGGCGGGCGAGGTGGCGGCGATCGCGCCGAAATGGGTCAGCGTCCCGATCACCCTGGCGTTGATGCTGGAACTGGTCGTGTTCGACCTGTATCGGGATATGGCACAGGGGTTGCCGACGTACGTGGTCGCCGTCGCGTTCGGCTGGATGGCCGGGTTGATGCTGCAGTACCAACGGCGTTCGCTCTACCAGGAACGGGGCTATCAGGACATGCGCGCGGCCCAGGCGGCCGACGAGGAACGCCGCCGGATCGCGCGCGAGGTGCACGACGTGATCGCGCACTCGCTGAGCATCACGCTGCTGCACATCACCGCGGCCCGGCACGCGTTGCGCACCGACCGCGACGTGGATGAGGCGGTCGAGGCGCTGGCCGAGGCCGAACAACTCGGCCGACAGGCCATGGCGGATATCCGGCGCACGGTCGGGCTGCTCGACGCGCGACCGTCGAAGCTGGTGCCCGAGCCGACGGTGCACGACATCGAGGCACTGGTCGGCGATTTCGCGCGGGCGGGCCTGGACGTGCGGTACCGGTGCACCGACGATCTGCGCGAGGTCTCGCCCGCGGTCGGCCTCGCGCTCTATCGCATCGGTCAGGAATCGCTGGCCAACGTCGTCAAGCACGCGCCGGGCGGCACCGCGACGGTGCGCGTGGCGGTCGACGGCACGGCGGCCGCACTGACCGTCGGCAACACACTGCCGGGCGGACTGCCCGCGCAGCTCGGCACCGGCATGGGCGTGTCCGGCATGCGGCAGCGGGCCGAGTTGCTCGGCGGTGCGCTGAGCGCCGGTCCCGGTCCGGACGGGTGGTCGGTGCGGGCCGCCATCCCGCTCGCGCCACCCCGCGCCGGGACGTACTGCTCGATGTGGGAGCCGGTCTCCCGTCGAACCCAGGAGGAGCTGTGACAACGGCATCGAGCGCGGGCGCCGAGGACGCGGTGACCGTCCTGGTGGTCGACGATCAGGAACTGGTCCGTGGCGGGCTGCGCCGGATCCTGCGCAGGCGCGACGGATTCGTGGTCAGCGAGTGCGCCGACGGCGACGAGGTGCTCGCCGCGGTGGCCGCCGAACGGCCCGACGTGGTGCTGATGGATCTGCGGATGAAACGCGTCGGCGGCATCGACGCCACCCGCATCCTGCGGGCCCGCGGCGGCGCGCCACCGGTCCTGGTGCTGACCACCTTCGACGACGACCAGTTGCTCTCCGGCGCGCTGCGGGCGGGCGCGGCCGGGTTCATTCTCAAGGATTCGCCCGCCGAGGATCTCATCCGCGCGGTGCGCACCGTCGCGGGCGGTGGTGCCTGGCTCGACCCGTCGGTCACCGAACGCGTGCTGTCCACCTATCGGCGGGTCCAGCCGAGCCCGGTGCGGTCCAGCGCGCGGCTCGCCGAGCTGACCGCCCGCGAGTACGAGGTGCTCGAGTTGATCGGGCGCGGCCGGGTGAACGGCGAGATCGCGCGCGAACTCGGCATCTCGGAAGTCACCGTGAAAAGCCATGTCGGGCACATATTCGGCAAGCTCGAGCTGCGCGATCGGGCCGCGGCGATCGTCTTTGCGTTTGACCACGGGGTGGTGACACCCGGAGAATCCACTCTTTGACGGGCAAGGTCACGAGATCATAAACGTGCACTTCTGGCCCGGGATGTGGAGGATTGACGGGGTGGAGGCACCTGGACCGAGAACCGGCACACGGTTCGGGCCGTATGAACTGCGATCGCTGCTGGGCAAGGGGGGCATGGGCGAGGTATACGAGGCTTATGACACGGTGAAGAACCGGGTGGTGGCGGTCAAGCTGCTGCACGAGGAACTCGCCGGTGACCCCGTGTACCAGGTGCGCTTCCGGCGCGAATCGCAGGCGGCCGCACGGGTGGCAGAGCCGCACATCATCCCCATCCACGACTGGGGCGTGATCGACGGTGTGCTGTTCATCGACATGGAATTGATCCGCGGCGTCGATCTACGCACCTTGTTACGCAGCGAAGGACCGCTCACCCCGGTGCGGGCGGTGGGCATCATCGAGCAGATCGCCTCGGCACTGGACGCCGCCCATGCCGGTGGCCTGGTGCACCGCGACGTGAAACCGGCCAACATCCTGGTCACCGAGTCCGACCACGCCTACCTCGCCGACTTCGGCATCGCGCACACCCAGGGCGACAGTGCCGTGACGGTGGTCGGCATGGCGGTCGGCTCCTACATCTACATGGCCCCGGAACGTTTCGACGTCGCCGAGATCACCGGGCGGGCCGACACCTACTCGCTGGCCTGCGTGCTGCACGAATGCCTGACCGGAGCCAGCCCGTTCCCCGCCGCCAGCATGAACGTGCTTATCCGGTCGCACCTGGCCGACTCGCCGCCGCGCGCGAGCGCGCAGCAGGCCGGTATCCCGGCCGGTTTCGACGCGGTGATCAGCCGCGGCATGGCCAAGGATCCGGCCGAGCGCTGGCCGACCGCGTCCGAGCTGGCCGCGGCCGCGCGCGCCGCGCTGACCACCGCCCCGCCCACCGGGCCGATGCTCGTCGTGCGTGCGCCCGCCAAGAATCGCGGACCCGTGCCGCCGGAGTCGACCGGCGAGATCTCGGCGGTGATCCTGCCGAGCGCGCCGACCGTGGTGCGGCCGACCGAGATCCAGTTCACCACCCTCTCGTCCGAGCCCCAGCCCCTGGCCCCTGCCGGACCGCAACCCCGCTGGACGCCGGACCAGGCGCTCCCCCCGATGCGCCCCTTCCCCGACGCCCACCTGTACTCGGAGCAGTCCGGCGCACAGAGCTACCCCGACCAGCCCGCCACCCAGGCATATTCGGCCCCCCAGGGATTCGCCGCCCAGCCGGGTACACCGGGATATCCGAACGACGCTGCGGCCGGGGACTATCCGGACGATCTGGGTGCGAACGGTTACCCCACTCGAGCCGGTGGGAGTGCTTATCCGGATCATGCTGCGACCCAGGTGTATTCGGCGGACTATGGGCCGCTGGGGGCGGCCGGTGATCCTGACCCGCGAGGGTATTCAGCGCAGCCCGGCGGGCCGGGGTATGTGGAGCACGCCGGTGCGCCGGAGCCGGATTACGGGCCACTGAGCGGCACCGGGTCTGCCGGTGCGCCGGGGTATCCGGACCGGTCGGTCCCGCAGGCTTACTCCGAACAGCCCGGCCCGCAGGCTTACTCCGAACAGCCCGGCCCGCAGGCTTATGCCGAACAGCCCGGCCCGCAGGCTTATGCCGAACAGCCCGGCCCGCAAGCTTATGCCGAACAGCCCGGCCCGCAGGCTTATTCGCCTCATCCGGGTGCCCAGGCGTATTCGGCGAATGAGCCGTTCGTTGGCGGGCAGGCGTATTCGGAGGTGCCGTCCTACGGGACACAGAAGTTCCCCGACGCCCCCGGCTACCGGGCCCCCGGTCCGATACCGGACTTCCCGGCCGATCACGCGCCGACCCAGGCATATTCGGCACCTGCCGCCGACCCGTACGCCGCACCCGACGAATACAGTGGTCCCGCAGCGTATTCCGCGGCCGCCGAAGCCGATTACCCGCCGCAGGGCAACTATGCGAATCAGCGGGACTACGGCGATCCGGGCTACGCCGAGTACGACGACGACCAGTACGCCCAGCCGGCGAAGGGCCGCTCCATCGTGCTGCCCATCCTGATCGCCGTCGCCACCATTGTGGTGATCTCGGTGGGCGGTGTGGTGGCCTGGCAGGTGTTCGGTTCGGGCACAGTGCAACCGAAGACGACAGCCGACCAGCAGGCGAGCGCCCCGGTCCCGTCGCAGAGTCAAGCGGCCCCGGCACCGGCGACCTCGTCCACGCCGCCGGTCACCACCACACCGGCCAAACCGGGCGCGGTCACGCTGCCCGCCGGCGCGAAGCCGTGTGGCCAGGGCGCGCCCGTGGCCGGCGCGTTCACCCAGTCCGCCACCGGTTCGGCCGTGACGAGTTGTCAGTTCGCCGAGGAAGTCCGGCGGGCCTATGCCGAAACGACTACCGCACAGGGCGGTTCGCGCGATACGCCGCGCACAGTCGTGGCGACCAGCCCGGTCACCGGCCGGGCCTACACGATGAGTTGCCGCAGCGAGGACCAGCTGGTCACGTGCAGCGGCGGTGAAAACGCGGTGGTGTATGTATATTGATCGATCCCGTGCGGCTCGTGTGCGAAAGGCATTGGGCGGCGCGGTATTAGCCATGCTCTTGGTGGCCGGGTGCGGCACCGGGGCCGAGCAGTCGGCCTCGGAGGAAACCAGCATCACCGAGGCGGCCTCGCACGCGGACCAGAAGGGTCTGTCGATCATCGTGCCCGGCACCCTGGCGGCCGACGTCGCCGAGTTGCAGGCCGGCGCCCGCGGTCGTCTCGGCATGGCGATCATGCCGGTGGGCGGCGAACAGGTGGTCAGCTTCGGCGACTGGACCAGCGGGCCCGCCTGGTCGACCATGAAGGTGCCCTTGACGATCGCCGCGCTGCGCCGCGATGCCGGCAATTCCAGCTATGCCGCCTCGGCCGCGATCACCGCCTCCGACAACGCCGCCGCCGACACGCTGTGGCAGTCGCTCGGCAGCGGCCAGGACGCCGCGCAGGCCGTGCAGTCGGTGCTGCGGGAGGGCGGTGACACCAAGACCACCGTGCCCGCCAGCCGGGCCCGGTCCGAGCATTCGGCGTTCGGCCAGGCGGAATGGTCACTGGCCGACCAGGTTCGGTTCGCCTCCCGGCTGCCCTGCCTGCCCGCTACCTCGAACGTCATCGCTTTGATGGAGCAGGTCCAGCCCAGCCAGCGCTGGGGACTCGGCGCGTTCTCCGGCGCGGAGTTCAAGGGCGGGTGGGGTCCGGACCCCAAGGGCGCCTACCTCGTCCGGCAGTTCGGCGTGATCTCGGCGCCGTCCGGCCGGGTCGCGGTGGCGTTCGCCGCGCAGGCCGACTCGGGTGCGTTCTCCGACGGCATGACGATCCTGGACAAGCTGGCCACGCTCATCTCCGAGCACATCGACGAGCTGTCCGGCGGCACGTGTCCCGCCTGATCCGGCACGC
The DNA here is from genome assembly GCF_011801125.1 of Nocardia brasiliensis. NCBI lineage: Bacteria > Bacillati > Actinomycetota > Actinomycetes > Mycobacteriales > Nocardiaceae > Nocardia > Nocardia brasiliensis. The sequence continues at coordinate 5,789,152 of NZ_CP046171.1, read as the reverse complement.
TCGATCGGGGTAACGGCGGCCACCGGACATCTCGACTTATCGGATGGGGCTCGGACCTACGGTTATAGGCCCGACAGGGCCTACGGTTGTGGTGCGCCGGGTCGCGCGCGTGAGTGGAGGTAACGGGGTGGACGGACCGCGGACGAGGATCGGCACGGTTTTCGGTCCTTACCAGCTGCGCTCCCTGCTGGGCCGCGGGGGCATGGGTGAGGTGTACGAGGCCTACGACACGGTGAAGGACCGGGTGGTGGCGGTCAAGCTGCTGCCGAGCGACCTCGCCGAGGATCCGGTCTTCCAGCAGCGGTTCCGGCGGGAATCGCAGGCGGCCGCGCGCCTGGCCGAACCGCACGTCATCCCGATTCACGACTGGGGCGAGATCGACGGCGTGCTCTACATCGACATGCGCCTGGTGCGCGGGCACGACCTGCGCTCGGTGCTGCGCGGCGAGGGACCGCTCTCGCCCGTCCGCGCGATCGGCATCATCGAGCAGATCGCGGCGGCGCTGGACGCGGCGCACGCCGAGGGTCTGGTGCATCGCGACGTCAAGCCCGCCAACATTCTCGTCACCGCGTCCGAGTTCGCCTATCTCGCCGACTTCGGTATCGCGAGGTCGGCGCAGGATCCCGACATGACCGGCACCGGGGCCGCCGCGATCGGCTCCTACAGCTATATCGCGCCGGAACGTTTCGAGAACGGACCGGTCACCGGAACCGCCGACGTCTATTCACTGGCCTGCGTCCTGTACGAATGCCTCACCGGCACACAGCCTTTCCGGGCCGAATCGATGAGTGTGCTGATCCGGTCGCATCTGTCGATGCCGCCGCCGCGCCCGAGCGCGGCGCGCGCGGGCGTGCCCGTCGCGCTGGACGAGGTGGTGGTGCGTGGCATGGCGAAACAACCCGCCGATCGATACTCGACCGCGGGCGGCTTGGCCTCCGCCGCGCGCTCCGCGCTGACCGGCCGTGCGGTGGTGGCGATCTCGCAGCTGCCCACCGATCGGATGAACCTGCGCGCGCCGAAAGCGCCACCGACGGTGGAGTTCGCGGCACTCGCTCCGGACGAGCCGAACCCGAGTGCGCTACCCACGGACGCGATCGCGCGTCCGCCGGGTGCCCGCGGTCCGGGGGACACCGGCCCGAAGCGACCCGAACCCGCACGCGGTTTCGTCGGCCCGCCGCGCGCGAACCGCACCGACCTGGCGAATCGCACGGACCTGCCGGGCCGCCCGGGTCTGCCGAACCGTACCGATCCGCCGAATCGCACGGACCTGCCGCATCGCGCCGAGCCGTCGAGCCGTACCGATCCGCCGAACCGCACGGACCCGTCGCGGGAACCGCACCGGACGGACTCCGGACGATCACGCCAGGGCACACCGACATCGCGCGCCGACGAGCTCGGCGGCGCCCGAGTCCGCCGCGTCACCCTTGAACCGAACATCGAACAGCGACAAGCGGATTCGACGAACGAGGCGCAGGAGCGCACCGCACCCCGAAAACGTTCCAGGAAGCCCAAAGTGCTCGCCGCCGCCGTGATAGTCGCGCTCGCGCTGCTCGGCGCCTGCGGTTGGCTGCTGCGGGACCAGTTCACCCGCGGCACGGTCGCCCCGACGCTCGCGCCGGTTCCCGCGCACGCCAAGGGTTGTGCGACGAAGTACCCGGCGGTCGGCCGGTTCACCTACTCGGCCATCGGCACCCCCGCCACCACCTGCGAATTCGCCGAGGAGGTCCGGAAGGCCTACGGCGCGGGCCCGGACACCGACGGCACCCGCCAGGTCGCCGCGTTCAGTCCGGCGACCCAGCAGGACTACACGATGGAATGCGTGACGCGCGACGGACTGGTCACCTGTACCGGCGGCGCGAACGCGATCGTCTACATCTACTGATTTCGCGCGGACCCACGGTCAGGCCGGGTTTGCCCGACTCGATACGCAGGGTTTATGGGGGTCGACCTGCCGTGCGTGGCCGAGCGGGGCAAGATAGCGGCCATGCGCATCGGAGTTTTGACCGGAGGCGGCGACTGCCCTGGACTGAACGCTGTCATCCGTGCGGTCGTTCGCACCGCGAACGGCCGCTACGGCGACGCGATCGTCGGCTTCGAGGACGGCTGGCGTGGTCTATTGGAGGATCGCAAGATTCAGATCCACAACGACGATCGCACCGACCGGTTGCTCGCCAAGGGCGGCACCATCCTCGGCACCGCCCGCACCAATCCCGACGTCCTGCGCGCCGGCCTCGGCCGGATCAAGCGCACCCTAGACGACAACGGCATCGACGCGTTGATCCCGATCGGCGGCGAGGGCACGCTCACCGCGGCCAGTTGGTTGTCCGACGAGGGCGTCCCGGTGGTCGGCGTGCCGAAGACCATCGACAACGACATCGACTGCACCGACGTGACTTTCGGCCACGACACCGCGCTCAGCATCGCCAGCGAGGCGATCGACCGGCTGCACACCACCGCGGAATCGCACCAGCGCGTGATGCTGGTCGAGGTGATGGGCAGGCACGCGGGCTGGATCGCGGTCAACGCGGGCATGGCGGCCGGCGCGCACCTGACGCTGGTGCCCGAGGTGCCCTTCGACGTGGACCAGGTGTGCACCATGATCAAGCGCCGGTTCCAGCGCGGCGACAAGCATTTCATCTGCGTGGTCGCCGAAGGTTCGCATCCGGCAGCGGATTCCGGGTTCACGCTGCGCGCGGGCGGGATCGACGAGTTCGGGCACGAACGGTTCACCGGCGTCGCCCAGCAGCTCGGCGCGGAGATCGAACGCCGCATCGGCAAAGAGGTCCGCACCACCGTGCTCGGGCACGTGCAGCGCGGCGGCAGCCCGACGCCCTACGACCGCGTCCTGGCCACCCGCTTCGGCCTGCACGCCGCGGAGGCGGTGCACGCCGGTCAGTTCGGCCAGATGGTTGCCCTGCACGGCAGCGCCATCGAACTCGTCCCCCTCTCCGAGGCAACCAAACAACTCAAGCGCGTCCCCCCCGAGCGCTACCAGGAAGCCGAAGCCTTCTTCGGCTGACCAACCCCACCGATCCGCTGTGCCCTTCGGCGCACAGCGGATCGGCGTCTCCGGCACGGATACCGTGCTCGAGTTTCGCGAACTCCAAAACACCGACCCCGCACTCGATCTCGACTTGGCCGCGGTGGCCGACGCGGTCCGGTACGCGCGGGGGAGACGGTCGGGTAGTCGACTCGGCGGGGGCGGGGCTTATCCTTCTGCGCGAGTAGTCAGGAGGGGAGTCCTTGGCGTCGCCGATTTCGGGGGTCGTGTGGTGGGTGGCGATCGGGTATGTGGGTGCGGTCGCCGCGGCACGGCTGGTGTTCCTGCGCGGCAGCACGGTGGATCGGCTGGTCAATCGGCTGCCGCTGTGCGGTCTCGCGGGCTTGCTGCTCTATCGGTGCGCGCCGACGGTGCACATCTCCGAGGTGACCACGCAGCTCGCGATGGGTTGTGTCGTGCTGCTCGGGATGTATCTCTACGGCCTGGGTCGGTTGTGGGACACCGACGCGGACGCGGCGACGACGTGGCGCAGGCAGCGCGGATACACCGCGGTCGCCGCCGCGTCGACGGTGGTGTTCCTGGTGGCCGGGCCGTGGGCGGGCAGCGTGGGGCGCCTCGCCGACCAGCAGCTCAACTGGGGCGGAATCCTCGTCTGGACAGCGTTCGGGGCGCCGCAACTGGCGACGGCCCTGCTGTTCATCCGGCTGTGCCTGCGTGAACTCCGCAGCGGCACCGCGCGACCGTACACGAAGGCGTTCTGCCTGGTCATGCTGTTCGCCTTCGTGCCGTTCGGCGCCGACCTGCTGGCCGGCGCCGGGGAGATCGCCCTCGGCTGGTCGGTGCGGTATCCCCATATCGTGCGAGGTGAACTGATTTTCTTCGGCACCGCGGTGCTGACCTCGACGCTCATCGCGACCCGGATGCTCGAATACCTGCTGGCCTACCTGGATCTGGATCGGGACGGCCGAATTCTGCGCCGACTGCGCCCGCTGTGGCGCGACTTGACCGCGGCGGTGCCGGAGATCGTGCTCGCGCCCGAGGACGGCCCGCGCTCGGACTCCACCGCGCGCCTGCTGCGCGCCATGGTCGAGATCCGCGATGCGCTGCTGCATCTTTCGCCGTACCTGCCGGTTGTCGAGACCGCGCCGGACACGGTGGGCGATGGCTGCACGATGAGTGACTACGCCCGCCGACTCGCGATGGCGGTCCGCGCGCGGCGGTCGGGTCTCGCACCGCCGAGCACCGGTCAGGTGCCGCCGGAACTGCTCTCCGCGCAGGATTTCGACACCGAACTCGGTCAGGCGCTGGAGCTGGCCCGCGTCTGGCCCGCGGCACGTGCCGCGGTGGTCCGGTCGTCGAGCGCCGCCGAGGTCGTCGAGTAATTCATCGGACTACTCATTCTGCTCTTGTACTGTTGATCTCATGCGCAGTGGGCGAGTTGTCGCGTTGGTCCTGTTCGTCGTCGCGGTGTTGGTGGGGTGTTCGTCGCGATCGGATTCGAACCCGCCCGAACCGACGACCGGTGACTGGCACGGTGCGATCGAGGTACCGGGCCAGCCGGTCGAGGTGGGGGTGACGTTCACCGGAACCGGGACGGCGACCATCGATATCCCGAAGCAGGGGATGACCGCGGTCGAGTTGAAGGACGTGCGCTCCGACCGTAACGAGGTGTCCTGGGCGATCGCAGGCGTGCCGGGCGACCCGAAGTTCCACGGCATCTACGACAAGGGCGCCGATCGGATCAATGGCGACTTCGTCCAGGGCGGACAGACATTCAAGCTTTCGATGCAGCGCGGCAAGATCGCCCCGCTGGATCGCCCGCAGACGCCGCAGCCGCCGTTCCCGTATCGGTCCGAGGACGTCACCTACCGCAACGGCGACATCACCATCGCGGGCACGCTCACCAAACCGGAGGGCGAGCGCAAGTTCCCCGCCGTGCTCATGATCACCGGCAGCGGACCGCAGAACCGTGATGAAGAACTGTTCGGCCACAAGCCTTTCCTGGTGATCGCGGACGCGCTGACCAAGGCGGGTTACGCCGTGCTGCGCACCGACGACCGCGGCATCGGCGGCACGGGCGGCAAGTTGGACGACGCGAACTACGCCGATCTCACCGCCGACGCCGCGGCCGGCGTCGCCTTCCTGCGCGGCCGTTCCGATATCGACCCGGCGCGAGTCGGCCTGTTCGGGCACAGCGAGGGCGGCTATCTCGCGCCGCTGGTCGCCGCGCGCCCGGACAGCGGTGTCGCCTTCGTCATCGCCATGGCCGGACCGGCCGTGAGTGGCGCGGACATACTGACCGAACAGACCAGGCTGATCGGCGCGGCCAACGGGACGCCCGCCGAGGAGCTGGACAAGTCGGTGCGCCAGACCGCCGAGATCTCGGCGCTGTTGCAGGCAGGCGACATCGAGGGCGCGAAGGCCTTGGCGCGCAAGCAGAACGCGGAGTCCCCGCCCGAACAGCGGGCCACCGACGAGCAGATCGACGCGAGCATGACCACCTACTTCGCGTCGCTGATCGCCTACGACCCGGCCCCGGCGCTGCGCGCGCTGCGGATGCCGGTGCTGGCGTTCTACGGCGGCAAGGATCTGCAGGTGCCGCCCGGGCAGAGCGAGGCGCCGATGCGCGCGAACCTCGCGGACAATCCGGACGCGACGGTGCACGTCTTTCCCGGTCTGAACCATCTGATGCAGCCCGCAGGGACCGGAAGTCCGAAGGAATACGTCGAGATCGAGACCAGCGTCGCGCCCGAGGTCCTGACCTACGTGACTGACTGGTTGACCCAGCGCATCCCGCCGAAGTAGTCCGCGTGTGAGCCCCTGCGATCGGGCCGGGGCGCTTACATAGACTGTGGGGCATGAGTGCAGCCACCGCCGACTTGATGGACTATTCGGATGTCATCGCCCGGTTCGAGCCGGTGCTCGGCATGGAGGTCCACGTCGAGCTGTCCACCGCGACCAAGATGTTCTGCGGTTGCCCGACCGAATTCGGCGCCGAGCCGAACACCCAGGTGTGCCCGGTGTGCCTCGGACTGCCCGGCTCGCTGCCGGTGGTGAACGAGAAGGCCGTCGAGTCGGCCATCCGCATCGGGCTCGCGCTGAACTGTTCGATCACGCCATGGGGACGGTTCGCGCGCAAGAACTACTTCTACCCGGATCAGCCGAAGAACTACCAGATCAGCCAGTATGACGAGCCGATCGCCACGAACGGCCACCTCGATGTGGTGCTCGACGACGGCAGCACCTTCCGGGTGGAGATCGAGCGCGCACACATGGAGGAGGACACCGGCAAGTCGACCCACGTCGGCGGTGCCACCGGCCGCATCCACGGCGCCAGCCACTCGCTGCTCGACTACAACCGCGCGGGCGTGCCGCTGATCGAGATCGTCACCAAGCCGATCACCGGCGCGGGGGAGCGGGCGCCCGAGGTGGCGCGCGCCTACGTGACCGCGCTGCGTGAGGTGCTCAAGTCGCTCGACGTGTCCGACGTCAAGATGGAGCAGGGTTCGCTGCGCTGCGATGCCAACGTTTCGCTGATGGCCATCGGCGCAACGGAATTCGGCACCCGCACCGAGACCAAGAACGTCAACTCGCTCAAGAGCGTCGAGGTCGCGGTGCGCTTCGAGATGCGCCGCCAGGCCGCGGTGCTGGCCGGCGGCGGCAGCATCGTGCAGGAGACCAGGCACTTCCACGAGGCCGACGGCACCACCTCGCCGGGCCGGGTCAAGGAGACCGCCGAGGACTACCGCTACTTCCCCGAGCCGGATCTGGAACCCGTCGCGCCCGCGGCGGAATGGGTGGAGCAGCTGCGCGGCACCATTCCCGAGTACCCGTGGCTGCGCCGGGCGCGGATCCAAGCCGACTGGGGTCTGTCGGACGAGGTGATGCGCGATCTGGTGAACGCGGGCGCGCTCGATCTGATCATCGCCACCGTCGACGCGGGCGCCCCGGTCAACGAGGCTCGCTCCTGGTGGGTCGCCTACCTGACCGAAAAGGCCAAGGAGCGCGAGGTTTCGCTGGAGGACCTGCCGATCACCCCCGCCCAGGTCGCCGCGGTGATCAACCTGGTCGAGGCGAAGACGGTGAACAACAAGGTCGCCAAGCAGGTCGTCGACTTCGTGCTGGCGGGCGAGGGTGAGCCGGCGCAGATCGTCGAGGCCAAGGGCCTCGGCATGGTCAGCGACGACAGCGCGCTGCAGGCCGAGGTGGAGAAGGCGCTCGCCGCGAACCCCGACATCGCCGAGAAGATCCGCTCGGGCAAGGTGCAGGCCGCGGGCAAGATCGTCGGCGACGTCATGAAGGCCACCCGCGGGCAGGCCGACGCCGCGCGCGTGCGCGAACTCGTCATCGCCGCGTGCGGCTGAGCCGCATTCGCCGCGTGAGCCGCAGTCGTCGCTGAGCTCGTGCACCACCGAGCTCCATAACAAGTGCAGGGGCCGACTCCGCGGAGTCGGCCCCTGCACTGTTGTCAGCGGGTCAGTCCGGCCCGCCGCCGCCGGCCTGCGGCGGCGGAATGCGTACGACGCGATCGTCATTCGGGCCGGGTTGGCCGTCGGTCTTGTTCACCGTGCCCACCCAGATGGTGCCGTCGGGTCCGACCGCGGCGCCGCCGAGTTGGCCGTACTTGTCCTGCGCCAGCATGGTGGGGGCGGAGGTGACGGCGTGTGTGTTCGAGTCGGCGGCGGCGATGGCCAGCGCCTTGCCCTTGGTCAACGAGATCGCGACACCGTCGGTGGCGGCGGCGCAGCCCGCGACGCCGGGACGGTCGGGCCAGGTCCACGCGGTGGTGACGCTGCCGTCGCTGCCGAGTCGTTGCAGCCGGTCCTCGACGGCGGTGCGGTCGGTGATCCAGACACTGTCCTTGGTGTCGCGGCAGATATCGCCCGCGATCCCGATGCCCGACACCGCGATCTCGGCATTGGCGCCGGGTGCCGGCGAGTTCACCCGCAGCAGCTTGCCCGCGAGCGACGACGGTGAGCTCGCCGCGCCGGGGTTGCCCGCGTCGCCGGTGAGCACCAGCATCTGATCGGGCGTGGCGAACTCGATGGCGCCGTGATTTCCGCTCGGCCCCTTGGGAATTCCGGTCAGGATGTCCTTGGGCGGTCCGCCGCCCTGGGCGATCCGGACCACCCGGTTGTCGCTGGGCGTGGTGATGTAGGCGTAGATCAGCCCGTCCTCGTGGAAGGTGGGGGAGAGCACGAGATCGCTCAGGCCGCCGTCGCCCGAGCCGTCCACGTCCACCTGCGCGTATTCGGTCGGCGGTGTCTCGGGGGCGACCTTGAGGATGCGTCCGGTGCGGCGTTCGGCGACCAGCGCGCCGTCGCCGAGCGCGACCAGGCCGCCGGTGGTGTCCAGGCAGGTGGCGACCACGGCCGGGTCCGGGTCGATGCACGGACCGCTGGGGCGGGTGGTCGAGGTGGGCGGCTGCGACGGCTTCTTCGGGTCGATGTTCGCCCCGTGCAGCGTCGGCTCCGGGGTGAACGGGCTCGACGCCGCATCGTCGAATCGCGCGCACCCGGTCACCAGCGCGGATCCCACCGCCACGGTCACCGCTACGCGACCTATGCCAACCAACCTCATAGCTCAGACGTTACGGAAATCTTCTCGCTCGCGCCCCTCCGCCCCACCTTTGGCGCCGGTATTTCCCGCCGAGACCGGTTCGCGAGGTTTCGAGCGCGGCGCTGTTGCCCGTGACACAGCGTCTCGCACGCCGTGTTCGAGGCCGGTTCCGGGGGAGTGCGGCATAAGGTATTGCCCGTGACCGACAAGTCGAAAGACACTTCCGAATCCTCGGCGGCCCAGGGTTCGACGCCGTCCACGGCCGAACAGTCGGCGGTGTCGTCCACCGGTCGGGGCGTCAGCAGCCCCTTCGATTCGCCGACCGAGCAGTTCCCCAAGTTGACCAAGGACGTGCCCCGCACGGACGACGAACTCGGCCTCGACCCCGGTCCCGACGTGCCGACCGTCGGTGCCGACGGCCAGTCGCAGGACGCCCCGACCTACGCCTACGCGAGCATTCCCCCGGCAGCCAACCCGCCGGGCGACACCGCGCGGCTGCGTCGCCGCAATCGCGAAACCCAGCGCGGCACCCTGGATTTCGGCTTGTTCGTGTTGCGCCTCGTGATCGGCGGCACGTTCATCTATCACGGTTTGCAGAAGCTCACCGGTTGGTTCCACGGTCCCGGCCTGGACGGCACGCGCGACATGATGGCCAACGGCGGCTGGGATCACGCCACCGTCTCGGCCATCCTGGTCACGGTCGGGGAGCTCGGCGGCGGTGTGCTCGTCGTGCTCGGCTTGGCCACTCCGTTCGCCGCGGGCGCGCTGCTCGCCGTCATCCTCGACGCATGGGCCTGGAAGCAGGGCATGGTCCCCGGCCTCCAATACAAGGCGGGCGTGCAGACCGGTGTCGAACTGGAGAGCATCCTCGCGGGCGTGACCGCCGTCCTGATTCTCACCGGCCCCGGCCGCTGGGCGCTGGACCGCAATCGTGGCTGGGCCACCCGTCCGTTCGCCGGTTCGTTCGTGGTGCTGGTCCTGGCCATCGCCGCCGCCGTCGGCGCCTACTGGTACCTGCACGGCGGCAACCCCTTCATCGGGATCGGCTAGCCCACCGCCGCGCGTATTCGGGCCGGAGCCGAGCGCACGCACGGTGCGGAAACGACGACGGTGCCCGCTCTTTCGAGCGGGCGCCGTCGAGGTTCGACCGGCTTACGGCACGTAGCGGACGGCGCCCTTGTCGGCCGAGGTCGCCAGCGCGGCGTAGGCGCGCAGCGCCGTGGTGACCGGCCGGTCGCGGTGCACCGGCTGCCAAGGACGTTCGGCGGCCTCCATTTTCGCGCGGCGCTCGGCGAGCACGGCGTCCTCGACCAGCACCTCGAGTGTGCGGGTGCCGACGTCGATGCGGATCTGATCGCCGTTCTCGATCAGGCCGATGGCGCCGCCGCTGGCCGCCTCGGGGGAGATGTGGCCGATGGACAGGCCGGAGGTACCGCCGGAGAAGCGGCCGTCGGTGATCAGCGCGCACTGCTTGCCCAGCCCCGCGCCCTTGAGGAATGCGGTGGGGTGCAACATCTCCTGCATGCCGGGGCCGCCGGCCGGGCCCTCGTAGCGGACGACGAGCACGTCGCCGGGCTTGATCGTCTTGTTGAGGATCGCCGACACCGCCTCCTCCTGGGATTCCACGACGAGCGCGGGCCCCTGGAAGGTGAACAGTTCCTCGTCGATGCCCGCGGTCTTGAGCACGGCGCCGTCGGGAGCGATGTTGCCGCGCAACACGACCAGGCCGCCCTCCTTGGTGTATGCGTGCTCGATATCGCGGATGCAGCCGCCCTCGGCGTCGGTGTCGAGCGAGGACCAGCGATTCTCGGTGGAGAACGGCTCGGTCGTGCGCACCCCGCCGGGCGCGGCGTGGAACAGCTCGAGCGCTTCGTCGGAAGCCTTGCCGGAGCGGATATCCCAGGTGTCGAGCCACTCGTCGAAACTGCGCGTGTGCACGGTGCTCACCTCGGTTTCGAGCAGCCCGGCGCGGCGCAGTTCGCCGAGGATGGCGGGGATGCCGCCGGCGCGGTGCACGTCTTCCATGTGGTAGTCGGAGTTGGGCGAAACCTTCGACAGGGTCGGCACCCGGCGGCTGGTCTCCTCGATGGTCTGCAGATCGAAGTCGATCTCACCCTCCTGCGCGGCGGCCAGCGTGTGCAGCACCGTGTTGGTGGAGCCGCCCATCGCCACGTCCAGGGCCATCGCGTTGCGGAAAGCCTTGGCGTTGGCCACATTGCGCGGCAGCACCGAGTCGTCGTCGGTGCGGTACCAGCGGTTGGCGATGTCGACGACCACGGTGCCCGCCCGCTCGAACAGCGCGCGGCGCGCGGCGTGGGTGGCCAGCGTGGAACCGTTGCCGGGCAACGCGAGTCCCAGTGCCTCGGTGAGGCAGTTCATCGAGTTCGCGGTGAACATGCCCGAGCACGACCCGCAGGTCGGACAGGCGGAGCGCTCGACCTCGGACAAACCCTCCTCGGACACCGCCTGATTCGCGCTCGCGGAGATCGCGGTGATCAGGTCGGTGGGTGCCTGCGCGACGCCGCCGACGACGACCGCCTTGCCCGCCTCCATCGGCCCGCCGGAGACGAACACCGTCGGAATGTTCAGTCGCATCGCGGCATTCAGCATGCCCGGGGTGATCTTGTCGCAGTTGGAGATGCACACCAGCGCGTCGGCGGTGTGCGCGTTCACCATGTATTCGACGGAGTCGGCGATGATTTCGCGCGACGGCAGCGAGTACAGCATGCCGCCGTGTCCCATCGCGATGCCGTCGTCGACGGCGATGGTGTGGAACTCGCGGGGCACACCGCCCGCGGCCCGTACCGCCTCGGCCACGATCTCGCCGACGTTCTTCAGGTGCACATGGCCGGGGACGAACTGGGTGTACGAGTTCGCGATGGCGACGATCGGCTTGCCGAAGTCGCTGTCGGTCATGCCGGTGGCGCGCCAGAGTGCGCGGGCGCCTGCGGCATTGCGTCCGATGGTGGTGGTGCGTGAACGAAGCGGTGGCATGGTGGGTCCTCGGTCTGGTCGCGGGGGGCTGACGTGCGACGGGCGCGGCGTAGGCCGCGCGGCTGCTCCACGGTACTCCCGCGTGGAGGTGGGCCTGCACGGCCGGTCCGGCGCGGCTCGTGGCCGTCGGCCTGGTCCGATCCAGGTCGGTGCGCGTCGTGGTGTCGCCGCGGGTGGTGGTCGTCGGCGCGAACGGTGTCGGCCGTAGATGCCGGCCGATCGGCTGGCGGGGTGCGCGCCGGGACGGATCCGCCCGACGCGGTGACCGCGTCGCATAGCCGACAACATCGTAACGCCGGCGCTTTGTTCCTTATCGCGAGTTCTTGTCCGCGTCGTTGTCGGCGGTGCCGTTGTTCTCGGTGGTTTCGGCGGTCGCGGTGTCATCGCCGGATGCGGCCGATTCCGCTTCGGTGGTCTCGCCCGACGATTGTTTGGGCACCACGTACGGATCGGGAATCCAGCCGTGCGACGCGGCCGCGAGATCGCGCACCCGGTCATAACTCACCGCCGGTAATTTCACCTCGGTGCCGTCCACCAGATCGGCGCGTACGTATCCACGCTTCGGGATACGCACCCCCTTCAGCTGAGACCAGTCGAGGTGGCGCGAGCCGAAGAGGGTCCGCAGATCGAGCCCGGCGTCGGAGACGGTGGTCTGCGTGCGCTGCACCCAGACGGCCACCGCGACGGGGATGAGCAGCAGCGGCCACAGCCCGGCGGGCCAACCGACGAACATGAAGAACATGCACATCAGAAGGATGAACACGCCTAGGAAGGCCAGGCGTGGGATGCGGATCACAGTGGCGGTCGAGGCGCCACCCGTGTCCGATCCCTCGGTGGCGGTGTGGGACGATTTAGCCGGTGGCACGGACTGATGCGGTGATGACACACCACCATCCTCGCATCCTGGTGAAGGACCCAAGCAGCCGCACTATCCCACATAATGGGACCTGTTTGACTCTTCGGCCAACGCACACATACCGTCATGCGCGTGAACCGAAACGAGTTGCTCGTAATCGGCCGGCGCGTCCAGCGTTGAGCCTGACTACCTGAGTCGAATACGTCAGCTCGCGTTGCGACGCGCCACCCTCGAACAGCCATGCGCTGTCGGGGGCTTTTTTGTGTTCGGACGAATTGTCCGACAGGGCGAGTCGCAAGACACCGCATGTCAGACACAAATCCGGGGTCAGAACGACAAGCAGTTAGGAACAAGACGGTGAGTGCACCTACCGCACGGCCCGGGCCATCGGCCCGCAGGCCGGCGCCTGCGGCAAATCAGCCGGGCGCCGGCAGCTCGACGCAGGCCAACCGCCGCCAGGTCCCGCCAGAGCGGGTCACCGGCGCGCAGTCGGTCGTCCGTTCGCTCGAGGAGCTCGGCGTCGACACGGTATTCGGCATTCCCGGCGGCGCGATTCTCCCGGTCTACGACCCGCTGTTCGACTCGACCAAGGTGCGCCACGTGCTGGTTCGCCACGAGCAGGGCGCCGGTCACGCCGCGACCGGTTACGCGCAGGCCACGGGCAAGGTGGGCGTCTGCATGGCCACCTCGGGGCCCGGCGCGACCAACCTGGTCACCCCGATCGCCGACGCGCAGATGGACTCGGTGCCGATCGTCGCGATCACCGGGCAGGTCGGCCGCGGGCTGATCGGTACCGACGCCTTCCAAGAGGCCGACATCTCCGGCATCACCATGCCGATCACCAAGCACAACTTCCTCATCACCGAGGGCGTGGACATCCCGCGCATCATCGCCGAGGCCTTCTACCTGGCGGCCAGCGGCCGACCGGGCGCGGTGCTCGTCGACATCCCGAAGGACGTGCTGCAGGCGCAGACGACCTTCAGCTGGCCGCCGGAGATGCGTCTGCCCGGCTACCGCCCGGTGACCAAGCCGCACGGCAAGCAGGTGCGCGAGGCCGCGCGGATGATCTTGGAAGCCAAGTCGCCGGTGCTCTACGTCGGTGGCGGCGTGATCAAGGCCGACGCCTCGCCCGAACTGCTGGAACTGGCCGAGCTGACCGGTATCCCCGTGGTCACCACGCTGATGGCGCGCGGCGCGTTCCCGGACAGCCACCGGCTCAACATGGGCATGCCCGGCATGCACGGCACCGTGGGAGCCGTTGCGGCACTGCAACGCTCGGATCTGCTGATCACCCTCGGCGCCCGCTTCGACGACCGGGTCACCGGCAGGCTCGACTCGTTCGCGCCGGACGCCAGGGTGATCCACGCCGACATCGACCCGGCCGAGATCGGCAAGAACCGCCACGCCGACGTCCCGATCGTGGGCGATTGCCGCGAGGTGATCATCGAGCTGATCGAGACGCTGAAGGCCGAGCCGACCGCCACGACGCCGCTGCTCGACCTGACCGACTGGTGGAAGTACCTCGACGGCGTGCGTGACAGCTACCCGCTGGGCTGGAGCGCGCCCAGCGACGGATCGCTGTCGCCCGAGTTCGTCATCGAGGCGCTGGGCCGCCTGGCCGGACCCGAGGCCGTCTACTGTGCCGGCGTCGGCCAGCATCAGATGTGGGCCGCGCAGTTCATCAAGTACGAAAAGCCGCGCACCTGGCTCAATTCCGGCGGTCTCGGCACCATGGGCTACGCCGTCCCGGCCGCCATGGGCGCCAAGATGGGCGCGCCGGAGAAAGAGGTGTGGGCGGTCGACGGTGACGGCTGCTTCCAGATGACCAACCAGGAGTTGGCCACCTGCGCCGTCGAGGGCGTCCCGATCAAGGTCGCGCTGATCAACAACGGCAACCTCGGCATGGTCCGCCAGTGGCAGACGCTGTTCTACGAGGAGCGCTACTCCAACACCGATCTCGGCACGCACACCCTGCGCATCCCCGACTTCGTCAAGCTCGCCGAAGCCCTTGGCTGCCATGGCATCCGGGTCGAGCGCGAGGAGGACGTGGAGGCCGCGATCCGCGAGGCGCAGGCCATCAACGACCGTCCCGTGGTGATCGACTTCATCGTCGGCAAGGACGCGCAGGTGTGGCCGATGGTGGCCGCGGGCACCAGCAACGACGAGATCATGGCCGCGCGTGGCATCCGCCCGCTGTTCGACGAGGACGAGCAGGCCGCCGAACCCGCCGTCATCCACGAGGCGATGTCGCACGAGAAGAGCAAGGGGAGCGAGCAGTGAGCGAGCGAACAATCGGCGCAGCCACGAGCGTGCTCGTGTCGCGGTCGAGTGCGGGCGAGGTGCGGGCATGAGTACGACGCACACGCTGAGCGTGCTGGTCGAGGACAAGCCCGGTGTGCTCGCCCGGGTCGCGGCACTGTTCTCCCGCCGCGGCTTCAACATCGAATCGCTGGCGGTCGGCGGCACCGAGCTGCCGGAGATCTCCCGGATGACCATCGTGGTCACCGTCGAGGACCTGCCGCTCGAGCAGGTCACCAAGCAGCTCAACAAGCTGGTCAACGTCATCAAGATCGTCGAGCAGGACTCCGACACCTCGGTGGCCCGCGAGCTGATCTTGGTGAAGGTGCGTGCGGACGCCAGCGTGCGGACCCAGGTGATCGAGGCGGTTACGCTCTTCCGGGCGAAAGTGATCGACGTCTCGCCCGACGCGCTCACCGTCGAGGCGACCGGTACCCGGTCCAAGCTCGACGCGTTGCTGCGCATGCTGGAGCCCTACGGCATCCGGGAGATCGTGCAGTCCGGCGTGGTCGCCGTCGGCCGCGGGCCGAAGTCGATCACGGCGACGCGCTAGCGCTCGCAAACTTCAGACCTATACAGAAAAATCCAGAAGGGAACCAACCAGTGGCAGTCGAGATGTTCTACGACGACGACGCCGACCTGTCGATCATCCAGGGCCGCAAGGTCGCTGTCATCGGCTACGGCAGCCAGGGCCACGCGCACTCGCTGAGCCTGCGCGACTCCGGTGTCGAGGTCCGCGTCGGCCTCGCGGAGGGTTCGAAGTCGCGGCCCAAGGCCGAAGAGGCGGGCCTGACCGTCGGTACCCCGGCCGAGGTCTCGGCGTGGGCCGACGTGATCATGGTGCTGGCCCCCGACACCGCGCAGGCGTCGATCTTCACCAACGACATCGAGCCCAACCTGAAGGACGGCGACGCGCTGTTCTTCGGCCACGGCCTCAACATCCACTTCGGCCTGATCAAGGCGCCGGAGTTCATCACCGTCGCGATGGTCGCGCCCAAGGGCCCCGGCCACCTGGTGCGCCGTCAGTTCGTCGACGGCAAGGGTGTGCCCGCGCTGATCGCCGTCGATCAGGACCCGAAGGGTGAGGGTCAGGCGCTGGCCCTGTCCTACGCGAAGGCGATCGGTGGCGCGCGCGCCGGCGTCATCAAGACCACCTTCAAGGAAGAGACCGAGACCGACCTGTTCGGCGAGCAGGCCGTGCTCTGCGGTGGCACCGAGGAACTGGTCAAGACCGGTTTCGAGGTCATGGTCGAAGCCGGTTATGCGCCGGAGATGGCCTACTTCGAGGTGCTGCACGAGCTCAAGCTCATCGTCGACCTGATGTACGAGGGTGGCATCGCCCGGATGAACTACTCGGTGTCCGACACCGCCGAGTTCGGTGGCTACCTGTCGGGCCCGCGGGTCATCGACGCCGACACCAAGAAGCGGATGCAGGACATCCTCAAGGACATCCAGGACGGCACCTTCGTCAAGCGCCTCGTCGCGAACGTCGAGGGCGGCAACAAGGAGCTCGAGGGTCTGCGTAAGCAGAACGCCGAGCACCCGATCGAGGTCACCGGCGCCAAGCTGCGCGGCCTGATGAGCTGGGTCGATCGCCCGATCACCGAAACCGCGTAGGTTTCCCCGCGTTCAGTGGCCCGGCACCCGAATGGTGCCGGGCCACCGCCGTTTTCGAGGCTAGCTGCTGCCGAACAGGCCGTGCGGGCGGTTGTGCCGGAACTGCCAGAACGGGTCGTCGTGCCTGCCGCGGTCGAACGGGCCGTTGTTGCAGCGCCAGTTCTTGAACGGGCCGAAGTCGCAGTTGTTGTGGTGGTGGTGCGGCCGGTGCCGGACCTCGGTGACGCCCGGCGCGGCGACGTTCGGCTCCGCCGAGGCGGGAATCGCCATGGCGGTCAGCGGAACCGCGACGATCGCACCGGCGACTGCCGCCCTGGCCAGCAGGCGCCGCGACGGCGTGGACTTGGTGGTGGAGAACAACGTGGATCCTTTCACTCGGCGGCGAACTGTGCGTCCGCCATCCCCCGGCTGCGGTCCGTCCACGGCACGCGGTGGTCGCTGCCACGCACGGCGCGAACAGGCCGGGATCGACTGTGTCGCCGCTGCTTCGCGAGGCGCCCCAGGCATACCGGCGCAGCACCGACTGCACGGTCTCACTCTCGCGCATGCGGGGCCTCGCGTCACGGGGGTTATCCCCATACCGGAGAATTTCAGTCGTTGGTAGTAGGGGTTAACCCCCATACACGTCCGGACGCCGCGCGGCGGGTCACTCGGGCCCGGCTGCTATTCCCTTGTCACGCCGCCGCTTACCGAGATGCTCGGCGACCAGCGGTGCCCCGATGCCGTGCAGCACGACGCTGCCCACGACCACCACCAGGGTCACGCCGATCACCAGGAACGCGTCGTCGTCCTGGCGTAATCCGTTGAACGCCAGCAGCGCGAACACGATCGATGCCACACCGCGCGGCCCGAGCAAGCCGAGCATGAGTCGTTCTCGCATGGTGAACGGCGAACCGAGCAGCGCGAGCGCGACCGGCACCAGGCGCACCACCGTCAGCGCGAGCAACCCGTACCCGATGACCTGCCAGCTGAGCCACGACAGCGTGGCCGCCGCCATGTTGCCGACGATGAACCACATGGCCAGGCCGGAGAATTCGGCGACGTCGTCGGTCGATTGCAGTGGCGTGCCGGGCAGTCCGTGCCGGGTCGTGCTGTAGGCGATGCCCGCGAGGAACGCGGCGACGAATCCGTTGCCGCCGAGCCAGATCGCGACGCTGTAGGTCAGCACCGGAAGTGCGATGGTCCCGACCCGCACGGCGCGCGCGTCGGTCCAGCGCCTGCGTGCGGCGAAGGTCATGCAGTATCCGGCCGACGTCCCGAGGGAGACTCCGATGACGATCGACTTCAGCACCGCGGGCACCGCTTGCCCGAGGGCGTGCAGCGCCTGATCGGAGTCCGCGCTGGCCTCCGCGGCCGTCAGCGCGAACAGGAAGACCGGCGCGACCAGCCCGTCGTTGAACCCGCTCTCCACGGTGAGCGCGTGCCGAACCCGTTCTGGCACACGCAGATCCCGCACGATCGCCTGCGCGGGCACCAGGTCCATCGGGATCACGATGCAGGCGATCAGCAGCAGCACGGTCCACGAAACATCGGGCAGCAGTGCGAATCCCAGCAGATACGCGGCGCCGAGGCTCAGCGGGAAGGCGATGAGCAGCAAGCGGAACACACCGGTGTGGCGCCGCCCGGTCAGTCCGTCGCGCACCTCGGTCGCGCCGAGGAACAGGAACAGCGCCAAGATGAATTCGACGATCCGCTGCGCGGCGTCGGTGTTGATCGCCTCGGACAGCCGGTGGTCACTGCTCCAGCTGACCACCGCGCCGACCGTCACCATCGCCAGCGGCGCGGTCACCTTCCAGCGCGCCATCGTCCTGGACAGGCACGACCAGATCAGGATGACCGCCATCGTCGCGGCGATCGCAATGAACATGAGTCTCCCGATTCAGCCCATGAGCGGTTTCGGCCGCCGGGCACCCGCCCGCCCGTCGGCAGCAAACGTCGAGCTTACTCGGGACGCGGCGGTTCCCTGCGGCCCGAATCGGGGATTGGTGGCCGACGGCACCCCGCCGGGTCACCCGACGTTGCGCGAGCCTCCGTCGGGGTCGGCCGGGTCGAGGTGCCAGCTCTTGATCCGCCGGGGGTGGATGCGAATGATGTCGGTGGAGAACCACTCGGGCGCGATCGGCGCGACATCGACCGTCAGCGTTTCCGCGACACCCCGGATCTCGATGCCCCGGCCCCAGCCCGGTTTGACCGCACCCGGCTCGTCCGGTGTCATGTCGTCGATCAGCAGACTGACCCGCGGGTTCCCGAGAACGTTCTTATACCGTTGCGTCGCAGCATGGTTCGGACCACTGATATCGATGGTGTCGTCCGGGTTGAGCCGGAACGCCAGCGCGCTGACCTGCGGAGCGCCCTTGGCGGAGACGGTGGCGAGGCGGGCGAGTCGCTGGCCGGCGAGGTAGGTGCGTTCGACGTCGGTGAAAATCATGGCTCGACCGTAGAACCTCGAGTGCGGTTCAGTTCAAGCCGTCGCGTGACGCCCCTGGTAGTCGGGCGTTCTAGACTGGCTACCGATGAGTAAGTTCTTTGGCTCCGTCGACGAGGTCACGCAGCGGCTCACCGAGGCCGGATATCTTCCGTCCCTCGATATCGCCACCGCGGTCTTCCTCGCCGGGCATCTCGGTAAGCCGCTCCTGATCGAGGGGCCCGCGGGCGTCGGCAAGACCGAACTCGCCAAGGCCGTCGCCACCGCCGCGGCCGCCGACCTCATCCGTCTGCAGTGCTACGAGGGCATCGACGAGGCCCGTGCCCTCTACGAGTGGAACCACGCCAAACAGCTGCTCCGCATCACCTCCGAGCGCGAGGACTGGGACCACACCCGCGACCACGTCTTCACCGACGAGTTCCTGCTCGCCCGGCCCCTGCTCGCCGCCATCCGCAACCCGAACCCCACCGTGCTGCTCATCGACGAGCTCGACAAAGCCGATGTCGAACTGGAGGGGCTGCTGCTCGAGGTGCTCGGCGACTATCAGGTCAGCATCCCCGAACTCGGCACCGTCACCGCCGTGCGCGCGCCGTTCGTCCTCGTCATCTCCAACGCCAACCGCGACCTGTCCGACGCCTTGAAACGCCGCTGCCTCTACCTCCACATCGACTACCCGACAGCCGAATTGGAGCGGGCGATCGTGCGGATGAAGGTACCCGAGCTGGACGAAGCCCTCGGCGAACCCGTGGTGCGCACCGTCGGCGCGCTCCGCGAACTCTCACTGCGCAAGGCCCCATCCGTCGCCGAAACCATCGACTGGGCAAGGACTCTCGTCGCGCTGGGCGCTCGCACCGTGAGCGGCAGCGTGATCCGATCGACGCTGGGCGTGTTGTTGAAATACCAAGCGGACCATCGGATCGCCGACGAGAAGCTGGGATTGTCCGAGCCGGACGAGGGTCGGTCGAGATGAGGGGCCGCTCGACGCGGTCTGGTGGGGTGCGCACGCCTCGGTGTTCTTTCGCGCGACCGTCAGCTGTTCGAGAGGGGTGCGAGGAAGAAGGCTCGCGGGTGCGGGCTTCGGTGGGTGTACTGCCGTTGCCCGTTGTGCTGCCGTCGTGCGTTGCGGTCGTCCGCAGGGGGAGGGGTGTGGCGGCATGACTTCATCCGCGCGACGGGGGCACGCCGCTCCGCAGCCGCCCGAGACGATGACGGATCGTTTGGTCGAGTTCGTCGGGCTCTTGCGGGATCACGGCATCAACGCCGGTCCCAGCGAAACCCTTGACGCCGCGGCGGCAATGGTCGCGCTCGGCCTGTCCGACCGCAACCGCCTGCGTTCCGGGATGGCCGCCTGCCTGTTGCGCCGCAACGGCCAGCGCGCCGTCTTCGACCAGCTCTTCGACCTCTATTTTCTGACCACCGAGCAGCCGCGGGCGACGGCACCCGCCACGCCGGAATCCATTGCGTCGCTCCGTGATCGACTGACCGCAGCCCTCGCCACGGATGACCCCGACGCGTTGGCCGACCTCGCCCGCCGAGCCCTCACCGAACTCGGCGCCTACGGGGGAGCCGGCTCCGGCCAATCCGCCACGCCGGTCACCACCGCATCCGGCGCGGGCTGGTCGTCCTACCTGACCATGAAATCCCTACGCCCAGAAGACCTCATCGACCGTGTCGTGGCCGGCATGGGCGGCTCATCGGCCCTCGACAGCACCGTGCACACCATCGAAGCCAACCGCCGCCTCGACCGCTTCCGTACCGCCGTGCAATCCGAGGCCCGGCTGCGTTCCGCCCAACTGCGCGGCACCGAGTACATCGCCCGCCGCGGCGTCGACGCCAGCTCCGACCAGATCGACTTCCTCGGCGCCCGCGAGCAGGACCTGGCCGAAATGCGCCGCCTCGTAAACCCTTTGGCCCGCAAACTGGCCACCCGCCTCGCCGCCCGCCGCCGCAAATCCGTCCGCGGCCACATCGACATGCGCCGCACCCTGCGCCGCTCCATGGCCACCGGCGGCGTCCCGATCGACCCCGTCCTACGCGCCCGCAAACACGGCCGCCCCGACCTCGTGGTCCTCGCCGACCTCTCCGGCTCCGTCACCGGTTTCGCCGAGTTCACCCTTCAACTCATCCAAGCTCTGCAAGACCAATTCACCAAGGTCCGCAGCTTCGGCTTCATCGACACCTGCGACGAAATCACCGCCCACTTCACCCCCGGCGACCCGCCCACCCCCGACCTGGTAGCCCGAATCCTCCGCGAAGCCAACGTAACTCGCTACGGCAGCTCCAACTACGGCGAAGCCCTCCAAGGCTTCACCGACAACTACCTGGACGCCCTAGGCCCCCGCACCTCCCTCCTGATCCTTGGCGACGCCCGCACCAACCGCACCGACCCCAACCTCCCCGCCCTCGAGGCGATGTGCGACCGAGCCAAGCACGCCTACTGGTTGAACCCCGAGCCCGCCCGCTCCTGGACCACCGGAGACTCCGCCGCCACCGTGTACGCCGAGCACGTGACGATGCACGAGTGCCGAAACGTGAAACAGCTAGCCGAGGTCATTGGGCGCTTGCTGCCTGCGTAGGCGAGTTCGATCCCTGATTATCGTCGCGGCCGGTACTTGCAAGCAGCCGTTAATTGACACTCTGATATTCGGCGAAGCGCTCTGCAAGTCGCTCTTTGTCCGGGCGATCGGTGCGCCGAGCAGGCAAGCTCAGTTCTTTTCCATCCATGGCTTGGAGGCCGTGCATGAGCATGGAGCCCTCGCTCGAATCCTGCATCAACTTCTTGCTGATGTGGATCTGGTAATCAGGAGAAATTCCGAGCAGGTCGGCATCGAAGGCGGCGTGGTGAATCTTGCAGAGGCACAGTCCGTTGGTGACCTCCGGGTACCCGTGCTCTTTGGTGTCGGAGATGATGTGGGCAGCGTCGAGGAGTTGAACATGCCCGATGCTGCAGATCGTGCATCGCCGGCCGTAGGCGAGTAGCACGCGTCCCCTGAACGCTGGCTGGTGAAGTCGTTGATTCGTAAGGCGTTTGGCGTATGTCCGCTGTATCGGGTCGAGATGTTGTGGGTCACCGACGGTTCGGAGAGTCTCGTCGAGCGCCAGTATGAACTTCCGGTTGGCGATGTCGTCACGGACGACGTAAACGGGAAGGACAGGGACGTACGTTCCCGGGTGAATCCAGCGAAGAAGAATTATCGGCAGTTCGAGTTCACATGCGCGTCGGAGCTTCGTATTGTCGCCGTTGGTGCTGCCGTCTCGATAGGCATATGCATACAGCGAATCTCCGACCTCTTCATCAGAGTACGGGCTGTTCGGTTTCGAGACGATCGACAAGGTCGCCTGAAGCCAACTCGGATTCCAGATTCCTTTGTTCTGGTCGATGAGCCTAAGCGTAGAGTCCCCTACGGGGAATGCGGCGAGCTCGCTGCGTGTGAGCGCTCCCCGCTCCGCCATTGCTTGCTTGACATGGTTGATGATCATCAGCCGTAGATCCAGCTCCACCCCGTACGTCACCCGTGGAGTGTGCCACGGGATGGTTCCAGTACGGAACGTTTCAACTGGAGCGTTCCTGTCGCAGTGGTCCAGTACGGTGGCGCGTATGGTGGCCGATCCAGCTTGGGCGCGGGATGAGCTGATCCTCGCTTGTGATCTCATGATGGGGAACGGGTGGCGGCAGGTTCGGGAACCCGATCCTCGTGCGGTGGCGTTGTCCGACCTGCTGCGCTCACTGCCGATTCACCCGGTGGAGCGGCGGAGCGAGAAGTTTCGCAGTCCAGGGAGTGTGTCGCGCAAGACTGCGGATATCGAGACAGCTCGGCCGGGCTATACGGGAGGACAGACCCGGGGGGCGAAGCTCGATCGGGAAGTCTTGGCAGACTTTGAGAAGTGGCCTGAGGCGATGCATGCGGCGGCCGAGGCGATCCGGCGGGACGCGGCGGCCGGTGCACTGGTGGCGCCGCCGGTGCTAGAGGGTGTCGATGTCGCCTTTCCGGAAGGCTTGGAGGTCCGGGAGGGGCGGCTGTTGGCCAGCCGGTACTTCCGCCGTGAGCGGGATCCTCGGTTTCGGAAGAAGAAGATCGACTCTTTTCTGTCGAAGGAGGACCGGGTCCGCTGCGAGGTGTGCGGGTTCGATTTCGAAACCTGCTACGGCGAGCGTGGTTCCGGCTACATCGAGGTCCACCACGTGGTTCCGCTGCATGTGTCAGGGGAGACCAAGACGAGGCTGGAAGACCTGATCCTCTTATGCGCCAACTGTCACAGGATGATCCACACGGGTCGGCAGTGGCTGCATCCCGACGAGCTACGCGCCTTACTGAAGAACCAGGGCGCAACCCAGTAACTACGGTGGCGTAGTCCTGCTCGGACGTGTGTTCGCTGCTGGTCGGTTGATCACCAGGTAATGGTGGCGGCATCGGTCGAGAGGGCACCGCCACCATTACCTGGTGATCGCTTGTCCAGTGGCGGCAATTCGCTGGACAGGGAGGCTGGTGTGGGTGGCTGCGAGTGTCGACGCGCGCTCGAGCGCGACTTGTCGCCGCAGATGGCTGCACCACTGGCAAGTCAGTCGGTCGATCTGCAGGGCTGAGGGAATGCCGACGATTCGACCTACCGGTCAAGCGGGAGATTGTCCTTCTGCTGAGATCGAGCGGATGTTGACTGTGGCACAAACGATTCGGCCTCACCCGGGGTCGAGTAGGTGGTCCCTGCCCGTCGACTCTCCGGCAGGCGGAGACACCCTTGGATCCCGGGGTCAGCGGCGGACTTCGGAGACCTGTACCGGTCGCCCCTCGCGGCGGGACAGCTCACACGCCTCGGCTACGTAGAATGCTTCTAGGGCATCGGTTGGGCTGCACGGGTTTTCGAGGGTGCCGGTGGCTACGGAGACGAAGGCTATGAGTTCGTCGGTGTAGGCCTGGCGGAAGCGCTCCATGAAGCCGGGGTAGGCGGGGAATGCGGAGGGGATGTAGTCGGGTTCGACTGAGGTCAGGGGGGCTCGGTCGTCGAGGCCGACGATGGCGTTGGCTTTCGAGCCGAGGGCTTCCAGGCGGACGTCGTAGCCTGCGCCGTTGTAGCGGGTGAGGGAGACGGTGGCGAGGGTGTCGTTGTCGAGGTGCAGGATCGCCGCGGCGGTGTCCACGTCGTCGGCGGCGGTGAAGAAGGGCTCGCCCTGGTTGGTGCCGGTGGCGTAGACCGAGACGATCTCACGGCCGGTGACCCAGCGGATGATGTCGAAGTCGTGCACGCCGCAGTCGCGGAAGATGCCGCCGGAGCGGGGGATGTAGTCGGCGGGCGGCGGGGCGGGGTCGAGGGTGGTGGCGCGCAGGGTGTGCAGCCAGCCGAGGGAGCCCGCGGCGATGGCGTCGCGGGCGGCGCGGTAGCCGGCGTCGAAACGGCGTTGGAAGCCGATTTGCACTGGGACGGTGGCGGATCGGATGTGGTCGAGCACGGCGCGGGTGCCCGTGATGTCGGCGGCGACGGGCTTCTCACAGAAGACGGGGATGCCCGCGTCGACGGCGCGCACGATCAGCTCGGGGTGGGAGTCGGTGGCGGTGGCGATGACGATGCCGTCGAGGTCGGCGGCGAACAGGGCATCGAGGTCGGCGGCGAATTCGACGCCGAGCTTGGTGGCGGTGGCGCGGGCGCGGTCGGCCTCGGCGTCGGCCACCACGACGTTGGCGACATTCGGGAGGTTCTTGAGGGTTTCGGCGTGCGCGGTGCCGATCCGGCCGGTGCCGGCGAGGCCGAGGGTGACGGCGTGATGAGATGACATCGGCTTTCCTCCTGAGAAGACGTACGGGTGGTGCGGAACTACGTGGCGCGCAGCGGGATTCAGTTGCCGGGGGCAGCGGTCGTCGCGCGGACGACGAGGGAGGGTTGCAGGCGGCGGCGGACCGGCTCGGTGCGGTCGTCGCGTAGCCGTTCGACGAGGGCTTCGACTGCGAGAGCGCCCATCTGGATGCGCGGCTGGTCGATGGTGGTGAGCGAGACGTGGCGCAGGGCGGCGAGCGAGGTGTTGTCGTAGCCGACGATGGAGACGTCATCGGGCACGTGCAGGCCGGCTTCCTCCAGCGCGGACATGGCGCCGACGGCGTTGAAGTCGTTGCCGCACACCAGCGCGGTGGGAAAGCTGTCGCGGGAGAACAGGTTGAGCAGCTTGTGGACCGCGGCCATGCCCGCGGCGTCGGTGTGTTCGCTGGGGATGACCATCGGCTCGAGGCCATGGCGCCGCATCGCGGCGCGGTAGCCCTTGCGGCGCGGCGCCGCGGTGAACGCGCCGCCGCCATCGAGATGCACGATGCGCCGATGGCCGAGGGAGACAAGGTGATCCACGGCGAGGGCGGCACCCACCTCGCCGTCGTCGTTGACGGTGTCGACGTCGGGAATGGCCGAGCCGCGGGACACCAGCACCACCGGAGCCTGCTGTGCCGCATCGCGAATGGCGGCGGCGGGCAGGATCGGGGAGAGCAGGATGATGCCGCCGGGCCGGAACGCCAGCAGACTTTCCAGCGCGGTGCGCTCCCTGGCGGCGCTGCGGCGGCCGGTGTTGAGGATGAGCTCGAGGCCGGATTCCTGTGCGGCGGTGTCCATTCCCTCGACGACGTCGGCGAAGAACGCGTTGCGCAGGTCGGAGACCATGACGCCGACGATGTTGGAGGTACGGCTGGCCAGCGACCGCGCCATGATGTGCGGTTGGTAGCCGAGATCTTTCGCCGCCTCCAGCACGGCGCGCCGGCGGTGCTCGCTCACCTTGGGGGAGTCGCGCATGACCAGCGAGACGAGGGCACGGGAGACGCCGGCGCGCTCGGCGACATCCTCCATGGTCGGCCGGGCCATGTCGCCTCCGTTTCCCGTTTCGATGATGTGTGCAGTGTCGGACGTTACAAGGTTGGAGCGCGCTAATCAATAGAGCGCTCTAATCGGACTTTCTGGGCCTGCGGGTTTATCCACGTTTTCCCTGATCGGCCAGGTATTACCAGGTAGTAGCGGTATTCTGGCCAGCGGACGAACCCTTGACACGCTATGACCCACGTTACATAGTTGGAGCGCTCCAACAGTTTGGAGCGCTCCAACTCGACATCGAAGGTCGGAGAAGTCCTGATGACCGAACCGCTCTACCCGCTGCGCGTCGCGGCCGCACCAATCTCCTGGGGAGTCTGCGAGGTTCCCGGTTGGGGGCACGTGCTCGACGCGCACACCGTCCTGGCGGAGATGGCCGCGCTCGGCCTGACCGCCACCGAACTCGGCCCACCCGGATATCTGCCCCGCGACCCGGACGAACTGCGTTCGCTGCTCGCCACATTCGGTCTCTCGTCGGTCGGCGGGTTCCTGGCATTGGTGCTGCACGAGGCGCCGGAGCAGGCGCTCGCGCAGGCCGAGGGGTCGATCGCGCTGTTCGCCGCCACCGGTGCCGACGTGGTCGTGCTGGCAGCCGCGACCGGACTCGACGGATACGACGCCCGACCGCAACTCGACGACGACCAATGGCGCACGCTGGTCGGCACCGCCGCCGCGATCCGGGACATCGCCGCCGCGCACGGCCTGCGCGCAGTGCTGCATCCGCATGTCGGCACGCACGTGGAGAGCGAAGCGGAAGTAGAACGCTTCCTTGCTGATTCGGAGCTCGACCTGTGCCTGGACACCGGTCACCTGTTGATCGGCGGAACCGATCCGGTGCGCCTCGCACAGCGCCATGCCGACCGGATCGGACACGTCCACCTGAAGGACGTGCGCACCGCCCTCGCCGACGAAGTGCGCAGCGGCGCACTGGAATACAGCGAAGCGGTGCGCCGTGGTATGTACGTCCCGCTGGGCGACGGGGACGTCGATGTCGCCGCCCTGGTGCACAGCATGCAGGCCGCGGGCTACCGCGGCTGGTACGTGATGGAGCAGGACACCGCCCTGCAGCCGACCGAATCGGCGGAGCTGCCGAGCAGGCATACCGAACGCAGTCTGCGGCACCTCGCGGGCATCGTGCCGACGGCCGCACGAATCTAGTAGGGAAGTGATGACAACGATGTCTCATCGACTGCACCGCGGGTGGCAACGCTCGCGCCGCCTGGTGCCGTGGCTCGCCGCGGCCGCGGTACTCGCCGCGTGTAGCGGTCCGGGCGCCGACGTGGCCGGGCCGAGCCGAACTCCGGTGGCCGCGGGCACCTTGAACTCGGTCGCGGTGGTCACGCACGGGAGTCCGGGCGACGCGTTCTGGAACGTGGTCAAGAACGGCGCCGAGGCGGCGGGCAAGGATCTCGGGGTCCGGGTCGAGTACAACTCCTCGGGCGATCCGAGCCAGCAGGCCAAGCTCATCGACAACGCGGTCGCCCAGGGTGTGGACGGACTGGTTGTCTCGATGGCCAACCCCGACGCCCTACGGCCCTCGATCGAAAAGGCGGTCGCCGCGGGCATTCCGCTGGTGACCATCAACTCCGGCGAGTCGGAGAGCGTCGCGTACGGCGCCATCGGCCATGTGGGACAAAGTGAGTCGCTGGCCGGGCAGTCGGCGGGCAAGCGACTGGCCGAGGCGAAGAAGACGAAGATGCTCTGCGTGATCCACGAGGCGGGCAATATCGGCGCCAACCAGCGCTGCGAGGGCGCGAGCAAGGCCTTCGGCAACGCGGCGACGCTCCAGGTGGACATCAACAATCCCACCGACGCGCAGTCCCGCATCAAGGGCGCGCTGGAGGCGGATCACTCGATCGACGCGGTGCTCACCCTGAACTCCCAGGTCGCGGCACGCGCCGTCGACGCGGTGCGCGAGTCCCGCTCGGCGGCCACGGTGGCCACGTTCGATCTCAATACCGATGTGGTCGAGGCGATTCGGGCGGGCAAGCTGCTGTTCGCCGTCGATCAGCAGCAGTACGAACAGGGCTATCTGCCGGTGGTGCTGCTGCGGGCCTACCGGACGAACCTGAACACCGTCGGTGGCGGCGCACCGGTGCAGACGGGGCCGGCCTTCGTCGACAAGGACAACGTCGATGCCGTCGCCGCGCTCGTGGCACAGGGCACGCGCTGAGGTCAGGAGTGAACGAAATGACTACTGCCACAAAACCCGCCGCGGCCACACCGGCCGCCCAGCCGGACGGGCCTTCGCTGCTGCAGCGCCTCGCCGTGCGTCCGGAGATCGGCGCCGCGCTCGGCGCGCTGCTCGTGTTCGTGTTCTTCTCGATCATCACCGACCGCTTCCTGAGCCCGCTCGGCGTGGCGACCTGGCTGGACGATTCGTCCACGCTCGGCATCATGGCGGTCGCGGTGGCGCTGTTGATGATCGGTGGTGAGTTCGATCTGTCGGCCGGTGTGATGACCGCGTCGACCGCGCTGGTCACCGCGCTGCTCGCGGTGCACGCCGGCTGGAATGTCTGGTTCGCGCTGCTCGGCTCACTGGCGCTGGCACTGCTGGTCGGCGCGTTCAACGGCTGGCTCGTGATGCGCACCGGCCTGCCCAGTTTCATCGTCACGCTCGGCACTTTCCTTGCGCTGCAAGGCCTCAACCTCGGCGTGACCCGCCTGGTCACCGGAACGGTTCAGGTGTCGGGGATTCGCGGCGCCGAGGGCTACAACTCGGCGGGGTGGGTGTTCGCCTCGACGTTGAATATCGGCGACGCCCGGATTCAGGCCTCGGTCATCTGGTGGATCGTGCTGACCGCGATCGCCGCGATCGTGCTGGTGCGCACCAGATTCGGCAACTGGATCTTCGCGGTCGGCGGTGCGCTGCCGAACGCGCGGGCGGTCGGCGTTCCCGCGGACCGGACGAAGATCATCCTCTTCATGACCACGGCCTTCGCCGGCTGGGTGGTGGGGTCGTGCGGCATCCTGCGCTTCGCCAGCGTGCAGGCGAATCAGGGTGTGGGGCTGGAACTGCACTACATCATCGCGGCCGTGGTCGGCGGCTGCCTGCTGACCGGTGGTTTCGGCTCGGCCGTCGGCGCCGCGATCGGCGCGCTGATCTTCGGCATGGCCCGCCAGGGCATCGTGTTCGCGCGCTGGGACAGTGACTGGTTCATGCTGTTCCTCGGTGTGCTGCTGCTGGTGGCGGTGTTGGTCAACAACAGATTCCAGAAGCGAGCCGAAAGGGTACGCCGATGACCACAGCATCGGGCAGCGAGGCGGCGGCCGTGCCGCTCATCGAGGCGGTCGACCTCGGCAAGAGCTACGGCGGCGTGGTCGCGCTGCAGGACGTGTCGACGGTGGTGAACGCGGGCGAGGTCACCTGCATCCTCGGCGACAACGGCGCGGGCAAGTCGACGCTCATCAAAATCCTTGCCGGCGTGCATCAACACGACCGCGGCGAATTGCGGATCGAGGGCGATCCGGTTCGGTTCGCCTCGCCGCGCGCGGCGCTGGACCACGGGATCGCCACCGTCTACCAGGATTTGGCGGTGGTGCCGCTGATGAGCGTGTGGCGCAATTTCGTGCTCGGTTCCGAACCCGCGATCGGCTACGGCCCGTTCCGGCTGCTCGACCGCGCGAAGGGCCGCGAGATCGCCCGAAAAGGTCTGTCGGACATGGGTATCGAGCTGCGCGACATGGAACAACCGGTCGGCACGCTGTCCGGTGGGCAGCGCCAGTGCGTCGCGATCGCGCGTGCCGTGCACTACGGCGCCAAGGTGCTGATCCTCGACGAGCCGACGGCGGCGCTCGGCGTCAAACAGGCGGGAGTGGTACTGAAATACGTGGTGCAGGCCCGTGATCGGGGGCTCGGCGTCATCCTCATCACGCACAATCCGCACCACGCCTACCCGGTCGGGGATCGGTTCCTGCTGCTCAAGCGCGGGGCGATGCTCGGCTCGTACGAGAAGTCGGAGATCGACGTCGCCGAGCTCACCAGGCAGATGGCCGGCGGCGCCGAGTTGGACGCGCTGCAACACGAATTGCAGCGGGTGGTCTCGTGACCGCGCTGGACGTGCTGACCATCGGCCGGGTCGGTGTCGACCTCTACCCGCAGCAGAGCGGTGTCGGCCTGGCCGAGGTCGAATCGTTCGCGAAGTCGCTCGGCGGCACCGCGACCAACGTCGCGGTGGCCGCCGCCCGGCTCGGCAGGCGCAGTGCCGTGCTGACCAAGGTCGGCCCGGACGGCTTCGGCGACTATGTGCGAAAGGCGCTCGGCGAGTTCGGGGTATCCGCCGACTATGTGACCACCGCCGCGGACCTGCTGACCCCCGTCGTGTTCTGCGAGCTGAACCCGCCCGCCGATCCGCCGCTGCTGTTCTATCGCGCGCCCATCGCACCGGATCTCACCCTCACCGTGGACGAGGTGCCGTGGGACGTGGTGGATTCGGTGCCGCTGCTGTGGGTGACCGGCACCGGCGTCAGCGCGGAACCCGGACGCGGCACCCAGCGCGCGATACTCGAGCGCCGGGCCCGACGCGAGCACACCGTGCTCGATCTCGACTATCGGCCGATGTTCTGGCCGGATGTCGCGACCGCGCGGGACGAGATCGGCTGGATGCTCGACCATGTCGACGTGGTCGTCGGCAACCGTGCCGAGGTCGAGGTCGCGGTGGGCACCGCCGACCCCGAGGCGGCCGCGGACCGGCTGCTCGCGCGCGGCGTGCGGCTCGCGGTGATCAAACGCGGCGCCGAGGGCGTGCTCGTGGCGACCGAGCATGAGCGATGGACCGTGCCGCCCTGCCCCGTCGAGGTGGTGTGCGGGCTGGGCGCGGGCGATGGCTTCGGCGGTGCGCTGATCCACGGCCTGCGCGCGGACTGGGATCCGCGCCGCATCGCCACCTACGCCAATGCCGCAGGGGCACTGGTGGCCTCGCGGCTGGCGTGCGCCGACGCCATGCCGACGGAGGCGGAGATCGAAGAACTGTTATGCCGCTCAACCGGCGGATGAACGCGGAATCGGAGGAACTACGGTGCATTTGACCGACGAACGCTGGCGTGAGCTGCTGCGCGTCCGCGCGACGGACCCGGCGGCGGTCGAGCGGGCCTATGCGAAACGGGTTCGCCGCCCGAACCTGCTGGCGGACAAGCAAACCCTGTTCCTGGTCGCCGCCGATCACCCGGCCCGCGGTGCGCTCGGCGTCGGCTCGGATCGAACCGCGATGGCCGACCGGCGGGCGCTGCTGGAGCGGCTGCTGGTCGCGCTCGCGCATCCGGATGTCGACGGCGTGCTCGGCTCCCCGGACATCGTCGAGGAACTGCTGCTGCTGGACGCCCTCGACGACAAGGTGGTGATCGGCTCGATGAACCGCGGCGGCCTGGCAGGCGCGGAGTGGGAGATCGACGACCGGTTCACCGGGTACGACGCGGATTCCTTGGCCCGATTCCGCATCGACGGCGGCAAAATGCTGCTGCGCCTGGTCGATTCGGACGCGGGGACGGTGCCGACATTGCAAGCCTGCGCGCAGGCGGTCTCGGAACTGGCCGCGAACGGCCTGCTCGCGATGGTCGAGCCCTTGCCCTACCACCGCGACGATTCCGGGGCGCTGGTGATGAGCAAGGACGCGCCCGCGCTGTCCAGGGCCATCACCGTGGCCTCCGGTCTCGGTGTCACCTCCGCCTACACCTGGTTGAAGATTCCGGCCCCACAGGATGTCTCGGTGCTCGACGCGACCACGCTGCCCGTGGTGGTCCTGGGCGGGGCACCCTCCGGCGATCCGGCGGCCGACCTGGCGTTCTGGGATGGCGCGCTCGGCCACGACGTGGTTCGCGGTCTGGTCGTCGGCCGCACCCTGCTGTATCCGCCGGACGGTGACGTGGCGGCCGCCGTCGACCAGGCCGCGAAGATGCTGCGGGAGGCGCGATGACGCTGCATCGCCCGGCCGGCACCCTGGGCGCGGGCAACGATCCGGTCTCTCTCGCGCCCGAGGACGCGGGATGGAACTACACCGGCCTGCGGGTGATCGCCCTGGCAGCGGGCCAGACCCGGACGGTGCGCACCGGCGAGTTCGAGGCCTTTGTGCTCCCACTCGCCGGGTCGTGCACGGTGCGAGTCGACGGCATGAGTTTCGAATTGGCCGGTAGGGACTCGGTTTTCACCCGGGTGACAGACTTCGCCTACGTGCCGCGGGATGCCGAGGTCGAGCTGCGTGCCGAGCGCGCGCTCGAGGTCGCGCTGCCGATGGCCCGCTGCACGAACCGGCTGACGCCGAAATATGGACCCGCCGAGCAGGTTCCGGTCGACGTTCGCGGCGCGGGCCGAGCCACCCGCCAGGTGACCAACTTCGGCGTGCCGGGGGTGTGGGACCACGCGGACAAGCTGAACGCGTGCGAGCTGATCACCCCGGACGGCAACTGGTCGTCCTATCCGCCGCACAAGCACGACGAGGCGAGCGACTGCGAGGTCGTCAACGAGGAGATCTACTACTTCCGCATCGCAGGACCGGACGGCGTCACCCCCTCGCGAACCGGTTTCGGCATGCACCGCACCTACACCGCCGACGGCGCACTGGACGAGAACGTCGCAGTGCGCGACGGCGACGTCTTCCTGGTGCCGCACGGCTATCACGGTCCGTGCATCGCCGCGCCGGGCTACCCGATGTACTACCTCAACGTGCTCGCGGGTCCAGGACCGCAGCGCTCGATGGCCTTCTGCGACGACCCGGCGCACAGCTGGGTGCGCGGCAGCTGGGACGGCGCGGCACCGGATCCGCGCTGCCCGGTCACCACCCACGAAGGACGGATCGGATGAAACTCACTGCGGCACAGGCTTTGGTCGCGTGGCTGGTCGCGCAGCGCTCGGAGACGCTGGACGGGCGCGAGGTACCGCTGTTTCCTGCGGTTTTCGGCATCTTCGGGCACGGCAACGTGCTCGGCCTCGGCACGGCGCTGCACGAGCGCCGCGCCGATATCCCGGTCTGGCGTGGCAATACCGAACAGGGCATGGCGCTGGCGGCTGTCGGCTACGCGAAGGCAACGCACCGACGCCAGGTGGGCGTCGCGACCTCCTCGATCGGTCCCGGCGCGCTGAACATGGTGACCGCGGCCGGTGTCGCGCATGCCAACCGGCTTCCGCTGTTGTTGCTGCCCGGCGACACCTTCACCACGCGGGCGCCCGACCCGGTACTGCAGCAGGTCGAGCATTTCGGCGACGCGACCGCGACGGTCAACGACGCGTTCCGCGCGGTGAGCAGGTATTTCGATCGGATCGCCCGACCCGAGCAGCTGATTTCCACACTGCCGCAGGCGGTTCGGGTGCTCACCGACCCCGCCGACGCGGGCCCGGTGACGCTCGCCCTGCCGCAGGACGTGCAAGCCGAGACCTACGACTTCCCCGACGCGCTGTTCGCGCCGGTGTTGCATCGGCTCGTGCGCTCCCGCGCCGACCACCGTGCACTGGCCGATGCGGCGGCGGCGCTGCGCGCGTCGACGCGTCCGCTACTGGTGCTCGGCGGCGGTGTGCGCTACTCGGGCGCAGGCCGCACGGCGCTGGAATTCGCCGAGCGCCATGGGATTCCGGTCGTGGAGACCACGGCGGGCCGCACCCTGGTGCCGCACGCGCATCCGCTCTACGCCGGTCCGCTCGGGGTCACGGGTTCCGGTTCCGCGAATGCCATGGCGGCAGCGGCGGATCTGGTGCTCGCGGTCGGAACCCGGTTGCAGGACTTCACGACCGCGTCGTGGACGGTGTTCGCGCCGGAGGTCCGCCTGGTCACGATCAATGCCGCGCGCTTCGACGCCGTCAAGCACGGCGCACTGGCGGTGGTCGGCGACGCCGACGCCGCATTCGTCGATCTGGCCGAGCATCTGACGCAATGGCAGGTGGACCCGGAGTGGACCGCGCGCGCCGCGGCGCAGCGCAGCACCTGGGACGCGCACATCGACAAGCTGCGCGCACACACCTCTGGCACGCCGAGCTATGCCCAGGTGGTCGGCGTCGTCAACGAGCTCAGCGGGCCGAGCGACTACGTCATGACCGCCTCGGGCGGTATGCCGGGCGAACTCGTCGGCGGCTGGCGCGGCACCGGTGCCACGCCGACGATGGACGTGGAATATGGCTTCTCCTGCATGGGCTATGAACTAGCCGGTGCGTGGGGCGCCGCGATGGCGCATACCGAAGGTCTGGTGACCACGCTGCTCGGCGACGGTTCGTATCTGATGCTGAATTCGGAGCTGTTCTCCGCGGCTTTCGCCGGGCACCCATTCGTCGCGGTCGTATGCGACAACGACGGCTACGCGGTAATCGCCCGATTGCAGGAGGGCCAGGGCGGCGCGCCTTTCAACAACTTTTATGCCGATTGCCGCACCGCCCACGCCGATCCGCCCCGGGTGGATTTCGCCGCGCACGCTCGCGCGCTGGGTTGTGCGGTGTTCACCGCGACCGATCTGGCCGAATTCCGGGCCGCCTACGCCGAGGCCAAGGCGGCCGCGGTTCGGGAGGCCAAGCCCGCGGTGCTGGTGGTTCGCACGCAACCGTCGTCCTGGACCGAGGCGGGGGCATGGTGGGAGGTCGGCGTGCCCGAACATCTCTCCGGCAGCACGGCCAACGCCGAGGCGAAGCCGCGCCAGCTGCGCTACCTGCGTTCCTGACCGGGATGTGCTGCGCGACACCGGGAAAAGTCGTAGGATGACTTATCGGCGTCCGGTCCTGCGGATGGTGATGGCCATTGCGGCACAAGGCAACTGGATGTACACCGAGGATCGGCGACGTGCTCGCCGAAGAGGGGAAGCCCTGTGGATCGAGGTGGTCGGACCGGGCCGGTGACCCTCGATCGAGGCGGCAACCCCGGGGTGGCGCCCGTGCGTGCCGCGCGCGCGTCGGCTCCGCCCGCGCGCCCGCATCGCGGCGGTGTCGCCCATACCGGACTTTATGATCGATGCGGCGCGGGCCGATTCGTCGGAGGACACCGACGAACACGCCCGACTGGAGACGCAGGTGTCGCCGCGCCTGTTTCGCCTGGATTTCCCGGATCGGGGCCTGTCGAAGCAGGGGAGGTGACCGCCACAGCCCACCGTGAGGGTTGGCTTGCTCACAGTTGGTGGGGGTAGATGTGGAGAAATTCGTCGGATCATGGCATCGTTGATCTACGAGACCAGGACATTCCATTGTCAGAATCTGGCTCGTCTACAGAAAGTATGAAATGGCTCAGGGCATTGTGAAGTGGTTCAACAGCGAGAAGGGCTTCGGCTTCATCGCGCAAGACGGCGGAGGCCCCGACGTCTTCGTGCATTACTCGGCTGTTAGCGGCTCGGGTTTCCGGTCCCTCGACGAGGGGCAGCGCGTGGAGTTCGAAATCGGCCAGGGTCAGAAGGGCCCGCAGGCGCAGGACGTTCGCGTTCTCTGATCTCGCTCCCCAGCTTTTGGAAAGGCCCCACACCGGCGCGGTGAGGGGCCTTTCACCGTTTCTGGGGGTCCCGAAACGACCCTACCTGGGCTATCGCATCGCTTCCCTGCGGAAGAACTCCGCCGTGCGCGCTTGTGCGCGTGCCAGATCCGGCTCCCGTGTCTTCGGGAAAGCATCTGCGGCACAGTCGAATTCGTCCACGATGAACGACGATATGGGCAATGGTACTGTGCCACTGCCCATTTCGCGGGTGCGTGACTTGAGTTCCGTCAGCTCCGCGACCGCGGCGACCAGATCCGCGGGTAGCTCGCACTGGTCCATCAGGGTCGGCAGATGCATCGGCGCCACCGCTGCGTCCGGATGCTGACGCAACCACCGCAGTGCCATCGCGGGCCGCAGTGCGTAGAACACCTTCTTCAGCGATCGGTTGCGGTCGAACAACTCCCACTGCTTACCGCCCAGATGCAGGTAGTGCCTGGCCACCCGGTTACGGTCGGCGACATCGTCGGCCAGCTCGCGTAGCTCGTCGCGGAACGCGGGGTCGCCGCGATACACGATCGGCGACATCAGCCACTCGATCAGCACGGCGTTGCCCGCGACGAGTAGGCGCAGCGCCTTGGCCAGGTCCCAGCCGTTCACGTCGAGCAGCCCGGCCAACGGCGTCTCGATGACATCGCGGGTGCGCCACGGCGAGAGATAGGTGTCCAGGCTCGCCACGTAGACGAACCGGCAGTCGTAGTCCGAGTCCGGCGACGGGAAACCCCAAGCGCGACTCCCGCTTTCGATGGCCAGCCGGACCGAGACGCGATGCTCGCGCGCGACCCGGTCCAGCTCGTCGTCGATGGACCCGACCACGGTCGGGTCCATCGAGGCGGGGATGGCGCGCAGGGACATGGGCCGATGCTATGCGGGCGATGATCTTCGGCGCACCTCGTTTTTCGCTATCCGCGCTGTTCAGGGCGTCCCGGGGTGGGGCTGACCGCAGCGATCGCCAGCGCGACGAGCACCAGCGCGCCGCCGAGCCACATCGCCGAGGTGACGCCGAACCCGTCGGCCATCCGGCCGCCGAGCAGCGAGCCGAGGGCGATGGCGCCGTTGAAGACACCCGCGTTCAACGAGGAAGCACCCTCGTTGGCGTCCGGCGCCGCGGCGAACACCCAGTTCTGCGCGGTCACCGAGACACCGCCGTAGGACAGGCCCCACACCACCATGAGCACCACGGCCAGGAGCAGGGAACCGCCCAGCGCCGGAATCAGCAGCACGGTGGCGGCCAGCGGCACACCGATGGTCAGCAGCGTCCGCCGCGGATTGCGGACTCCGGTGGTGCCCGCGCCGAAATTGCCGACGACACCGGCGATTCCATAGATCAGCAACAGGGTGCCGATGGTGCTCGCGCCGACGCCGGTCACCTTCTCCAGCAGCGGGCGGATGTAGGTGTAGGCGGCGAAGTGGCCCGTGACCAGGAACGCGATGACCAGCAGTCCGGTGCTCATCTGCGGCCTGCGGGTGAGCCGCAGGGCGTCGCGCAGCGCGACGCCCTGGGTCGCGGACAGTGTCGGCAGCACAATTGCCACCGTGAGCAGCACCACGAGCGCCAGGCCGGCGGTGACCACGAAGGCCGTGCGCCAGCCCGCGAGCGCGCCGAGATAGGTGCCGGTGGGCACACCGACCACCGAGGCCACCGCGACACCGCTGAAGACCAGGGCGGTCGCGGTGCCGACCGAGCGCGCGGGCACCAGCCGCGCCGCCATGCTCGCCGCGATCGCCCAGACGCCGCCGATCGCGATGCCGACGAACACCCGCGCGGCCATCATGACGCCGAAGTTCGGCGCCAGGGCCGAGCCGAGGTTGCCGAGCACCAGGACCGCGAGCAGGCCGCACAGCACGAGTTTGCGGTCGACCCGGCGCAGTGCGGCGGGCAGCAGCGGTGAGGCCGCCGCCGCGACGAAACCCGTGGCGGTGAGCGAGAGCCCGGCGGCCCCCTCGCTCACCCGCAGCGTGTCGCTCATCGGCGTGAGCAGCCCGACCGGCAGCATCTCCGAGGTGACGACGGTGAACGTGGCACCCGTCACGGCACCGACGCCGAGCCAGCCGCGCCGGGTCGAATCACGCGTGTCCGGTGCTGGGCTCGGAACTTCTCGAACCTGTGTCATGCCTCCAGCCAACGACTTCGGGCCAGGTGGAAACAACGGCGAAGCTCTCATCGTTCTATGAGCTGGATTCATCGACGGTGGAGAGGGAGCCATGACTGGCTTGGAAGTGCGCGAGCTGGAGGCCTTTCTCGTCTTGGCCGAGGAACTGCATTTCGGACGCGCGGGCGATCGCCTGTACGTCTCGCAGAGCCGGGTGAGTCAGCTGCTGCGGTCGCTGGAACAGCGGGTCGGTGCTCGGCTGGTGGAGCGGACCAGCCGCAAGGTCGCGCTGACCCCGCTCGGCAAGGAGTTCGTGACCGAGTTACGTCCCGCGTACCACGCGCTGCGCGCGACGGTGGACGGCGTCCGTGCGGCGGCGCGCGGCATGGAAGGCTTGCTGCGCATCGGATTTCAGGGCTCGACGAGCGAGAATCTCGCGGCCGCCGTCGCGCTGTTCGCCGACCGCTTCCCGTCCTGCGCCACCGAGGTGATCGAGATACCGCTGTGCGACCCGTTCGGTCCGGTGCAGCGTGGCGAGGTCGACATCGCGGTGGTGCTGTTGCCGATGGGGGAGAGCGACCTCGTGCTGGGGCAGGTCTTTTCGGAGCAGCCGCAGCTGCTGGCGATGCACCGGGACCATCCGATGGCGGGGCGCGGCGGCTTGTCCGCGGAGGAGCTCGCCGAGTTCGCGCTGATCGGCGTGCACGGGCCCGCCCCGGAGTACTGGCGACGGGCGCAGGCGCTCGACGTCACGCCGGGCGGGCGGCCGATCGCCGCCGGGCCGGAGGTGGGCACGCTGTGGGAGGGGATCGAGCTGGTGGCCGCGGGCCGCGGCGCGTTGCTGCTGTGCCATCCCACGGCCGTGTTCCACGACCGGCCCGAGGTCACCTTCGTGCCCGTGACCGGGTTGGCGCATTCACGGCTCGGGCTGGTGTGGCATCGCAATCGCGAGACCGCCCGGGTGCGCGCGTTCTCGCGTGCGGTCGCCGCCGTCAGTTAGTACCCGTGCTATGTGACGCGTTATTCGGCCACCGAAGTCGCGGTCATCGGCCTTCTTGTCTACGCCTTTCCGATGGTCTCGCGAGGATTTTGTTTCCGTTGCGTGCGCGGACCTTTCGACAACCTACGAATGCGTAACCCGACGTTTTCATCTACGGCTCAGGTCACGGCCTTTCGATGAGGTGAAGCGATGCCTCTTATGGGCGCGCAAGTGAATTCTCAGAGAGAATTTATGTTTACGGTGCTCGCTTCAAGTGGGCCGTCTCCGTGCGGTCAAGACCCCGATCATCAGGTCTTACATGCCAGTTGGACGTCTGACCAGGTGTTCTTCGTGATGAGACTGTTACCTATGTCACTAAATGATCGAATTCCGTAACCGCATTTGCTCGGCGGCCGATGTGTCCTGTGTCAGCCAGTACAACTGGATTGTCTTCCAATGAAGAGGTATTTCAATGATCCCCGTTATCATCGACACCGGTAGCGCTGCCCTCGGTGGTTTCCTGGACACCTTCGGTGCCGCTCTGCACGGAATCGTCAACACCCTGTGGACGGGATCCTTCGGCGGTCGCTGAACAAACGTAACGGCCGTTTGATCGGCCGGGCCGCGCGCCATTGCGGCGCGTCTGGCGGAAAGGGCCCTGCACCCGAGCGGTGCGGGGCCCTTCTCGTTTCGCGGTGCCTGGGCGGGTGCGCTTGGGGCACTCGGCGGCCGCTCGACCCACTCGGGTCCAGGGGGATTCCCGCTACTGACGACGGCCGCCTACCAGGGGGTAGCAATCGCCGAAAACGCGCACACTAAGCTGATCGGCGGTAATTGCCGACCCCTTTCCCCAGGAGTACTCCACAGTGAGCCAAGCAGGCCGTCCTGTTGTCCTGATCGCCGACAAGCTTGCCCAGTCGACCGTCGACGCGCTCGGTGACGGAGTCGAGGTTCGGTGGGTCGACGGCCCCGACCGTCCGGCTCTGCTCGCCGCGGTGCCCGAAGCCGACGCGCTACTCGTGCGCTCGGCGACCACGGTCGATGCCGAGGTCCTGGAGGCAGGCAAGAACCTGAAGATCGTCGCCCGCGCCGGCGTCGGCCTCGACAACGTCGATGTGCCCGCGGCCACCGAGCGCGGCGTCATGGTCGTCAACGCGCCGACCTCGAACATCCACACCGCAGCCGAGCACGCCGTCACGCTGCTGCTCGCCGCCGCGCGCCAGATCCCGGCCGCCGATGCCACGCTGCGCGAACACACCTGGCAGCGCAGCAAGTTCAACGGCGTCGAGATCTTCGGCAAGACCGTCGGCGTGGTCGGCCTCGGCCGCATCGGCCAGCTGTTCGCGGCCCGCCTCGCCGCCTTCGAGACCAAGATCGTCGCGTACGACCCCTACGTGTCGCCTGCCCGCGCCGCCCAGCTCGGCATCGAGCTGCTGAGCCTCGACGAGCTGCTCGAGCGTGCCGACCTGATCTCCGTGCACCTGCCCAAGACGCCCGAGACCAAGGGCATCATCGGCAAGGAAGCCATCGCCAAGACCAAGCCGGGTGTCGTCATCGTCAACGCCGCGCGCGGTGGCCTGGTCGACGAGCAGGCGCTCGCCGACGCCATCAAGTCCGGCCACGTGCGCGCCGCGGGCCTCGACGTGTTCGAGACCGAGCCGTGCACCGACAGCCCGCTGTTCGAGCTGCCGCAGGTCGTGGTGACCCCGCACCTGGGCGCGTCCACCTCCGAGGCGCAGGACCGGGCAGGCACCGATGTCGCGAAGTCGGTGCTGCTCGCGCTCGCCGGCGAGTTCGTGCCCGGCGCGGTGAACGTCACCGGCGGCAGCGTCGGCGAGGACGTCGCGCCGTGGCTGGACATCGTGCGCAAGCAGGGCGCGCTGCTCGGTGCGCTCTCCAGTGAGCTCCCGGTGAGCGTCGAGGTGCAGGTGCGCGGCGAGCTCGCCGCGCAAGACGTTGCGGTGCTGGAGCTTTCGGCGCTGCGCGGCATCTTCTCCGCGCTGGTCGAGGACCAGGTCACCTTCGTCAACGCGCCCGCGCTGGCCAAGGACCGCGGCATCACCGCCACCGTGAACACGGTGTCGGAGAGCCCGAGCCACCGCAGCGTCGTCGACCTGCGCGCCGTGTTCGGCGACGGTCGCACCCTGAACGTGGCGGGCACGCTGACCGAGCCGCAGCAGGTGCAGAAGATCGTCAACATCAACGGCCGCAACTACGACATGCGCGCCGAAGGCATCAACGTCGCCGTTCTCAACTACGAGGACAAGCCGGGCGCGCTCGGCAAGATCGGCACCAAGCTCGGCGAGGCGGGCATCGATATTCTCGCCGCCCAGCTGAGCCAGGACGTGGACAAGGAAGGCGCGACGGTGATCCTGCGCGTCAACCGTGAGGTGCCCGCCGAGGTCGAGGCCGCGATCGGCGAATCCGTCGGCGCCGCCAAGGTCGTCGTCGTCGACCTGTTCTGATCGACCGAACGGAGCGTTGCTGTCATGAAGCTTGCTGTCATCCCGGGTGACGGGATCGGGCCCGAGGTCATCGCCGAGGCGCTCAAGGTGCTCGACGTGGTGGTGCCCGGTGTCGAGAAGACCGAGTACGACCTCGGCGCCAAGCGGTACCACGCGACGGGTGAGATCCTGCCCGAGTCCGTGCTGCCGGAACTGAAGCAGCATGACGCGATCCTGCTCGGTGCCATCGGTGATCCGTCGGTGCCCAGCGGCGTGCTCGAGCGCGGGCTGTTGCTGCGCACCCGGTTCGCGCTGGATCACCACGTGAATCTGCGTCCGTCCAAGCTGTTCCCCGGTGTGACCAGTCCGCTGGCGGGCACCCCCGACATCGACTTCGTGGTGGTCCGCGAGGGCACCGAGGGGCCCTACACCGGGACCGGCGGCGCGATCCGCGTCGAGACCCCGCACGAGGTGGCGACCGAGGTCAGCACCAACACCCGGTTCGGCATCGAGCGCGTGGTGCGCTACGCCTTCGCGAAGGCCCAGGCTCGGCGCAAGCACCTCACGCTGGTGCACAAGACCAACGTGCTCACCTTCGCCGGTTCGCTGTGGCAGCGCACCGTCGACGAGGTCGCCGCCGAATTCCCCGATGTGGCAACGGCTTACCAGCACATCGATGCCGCGACCATCCACATGGTGAACGATCCCGGCCGGTTCGACGTGATCGTCACCGACAACCTGTTCGGCGACATCATCACCGATCTGGCGGCCGCCGTCAGCGGTGGCATCGGGCTGGCCGCCAGCGGCAACATCGATGCCTCGGGCGCCAACCCGAGCATGTTCGAGCCGGTGCACGGCAGCGCGCCGGACATCGCGGGTCAGTCCAAGGCGGACCCGACCGCCGCGATCCTGTCGGTCTCGTTGCTGCTGAATCACCTCGGCAACGCCGACGCCGCGGCGCGCATCGAGTCCGCCGTCGCCAAGGACCTCGCCGCGCGGTCGGGCAGCGCGTCGACGGTCGAGATCGGTGACCGCATCGCGGCCGTCGTCTGATCGGGAAGCGTCGAATGGGGCCCCGCACCGGATCGTCGGTGCGGGGCCTTTATTCTTCGGTCGCTGTGTGTTCCCGGATCGAGTGGGAATACCGCGTAGTGGGGTGTCGATGCCATGGGTGCGCGTCCGTGGGTTGTCGACCTACGGCTCGTCTGGTGAACGGAGGCGCGGGTGAACATGCGGCGAGCGCGGTCGAGTCGCGGGCCGTACACCGCGCTGGATCTGCGTGGATTGCCCGGCGGCGGTAAGGGGTACGAGCTCGAGGACGGCTGGCTGGTCGAGGTCGAGTCCGGGGCCAGGCACAATCACGTGGCGCAGCGGCTGGGGCGGTTCATCGATGCGGGCGCGGTCGGCGCGGCTGTGCATCTGTGCGTCGGCAGCGGCTGGGAGATCAGCACGCGCGGTGGAGTTCGCAAACCCGACATCATCGTGGTGCCCAGGGACGTGGCGCGCGCGGCCGTGGTCGCCGAGGTGCCCAAACTCGTTCCGGGCCACGAGGTCCGGCTCGTGGTGGAGGTGCTCGCGCCGGGTGGCGGGACCGAACGCACGGATCGGGTACGCAAGGTGCACGAGTACGCGGCGGCAGGCATACCCCAGTACTGGATCGTCGAGCATCAACCCGCGGTGCGGGTGCATCGACTGGTGCTGACCGGCGACACCTACGGCGCGGATCAGGTGGTCGGGCCCGGCGCGATGTTCGACGCCGTGGTGGAAGCCGACCGGCCGTTCCGGGTCACCTTCGATCCCGCTGCACTGCTTGAGGTTTGACCGACTCTGTCAATACTGGACGGTCGGTGCCGGGTCGTTCATGATCGAAAGTCGTTGTGCGGCAGCTCGCCATGGTGGACCGTGCGATCAGCCCTTGCCGCGGGCGCGGTGCGGATGATGGCTGATGCCGAGCGCGCGACGGACGAACGCGACTGTCTCCGGCGCGATCTCGTCGTGCAGGCGGCCCGCATCGATCCGTTCGATGGCCCGGCCGAGCGCGCCGTCGATCAGGTCCGCGGTCAGTTCGGGGTCGGGAGTGCCCATATGGTCCAGTGCCGCGCGCAGCGGTGCGGCCAGATCGTGCTGTGCGTGCGTGAGGTCGCGGCGCGCGGCCTCGTCGCGGGGGAGCGTGCCGCCGAGTATCGCGATGCGATGTGCGCCGGATGCGGCCAGTGCCAAGGTCGTTCGGACGTAGGCCTCCACCTGGCCGGCCGGCGTCTCGGCCCGTTCGACGGTGTCCCTGACGCGTTCGCCCCACTCGGCCAACGCATCCGAGACGATCTTGGACAGGATCTCGTCGCCGGAGCGGAAGTATTTGTAGACACTGCTGCGGGCCAGCCCAGCGGCCGCGCCGACGGTCGCGGGCGTAACCGCCTGTGGCCCTTTCTGTAACAACACAACGCGTGCGGCGTCTAGTAGCGCCCGCTCTTGGTTCGCCCGGTGTTCGGCGACAGTTGGTGCGTCGATCCTCGGCAAGGGACACTCCTGGTCACGACGACGGAAGAAGTTCATCGTACACTTGGCAACACCATGTCGCTAAACCCGACATCGGGGCGAAGTGGGAGAATCGGTACGAACTGGACCAATCCGTCAGTGCGGCGGGACTATTGGGTCGCTCGGTCCGGCGGAACCAGCGGCACCGCGACCACCGCCAGTGCGGCGGCAACGGCGTAGGCGGCGGCGAAACCGCTCGCGGTGATGAGCGCGCCGAACACCGGCGGCACGGCGGCCATCGCCAGGTTCTGGCCGGTGTTCTGGATTCCGAGACCGCGGCCACTCCAGTACGGGCCTGTGATC
Organism: Nocardia brasiliensis; assembly: GCF_011801125.1. Taxonomy (NCBI): domain Bacteria; kingdom Bacillati; phylum Actinomycetota; class Actinomycetes; order Mycobacteriales; family Nocardiaceae; genus Nocardia; species Nocardia brasiliensis. The sequence goes on along the minus strand of NZ_CP046171.1, from coordinate 5,745,783 downwards.
TCGGCGACCGCGGTGAAGGCCAGGCCGTTGTCGGTGACCGTGATCACCGAGGCGGCCACCAGCAACGGTATTGCCGCCCACCACATGTGGGTCCAGGCGGCCAGTGCCAGTCCGGCCATCGACAACGCGGCGGCGATCGCCACGATCCGCAGCGGACCCATGCGGCTGCCGACCCGGTCGGACCACGCGCCCGCGCCGATTCGGCCTGCGGCGCCCAGGATTTGAGTGGCGGTGACCAGAAGTCCCGCCGCCGCCAGCGACCAGCCGACATCTCGGTGCAGCCACAGCAGCGCGAAAGTCCATACGGTGCCTTGCGGTAACACCAGTAACGCCGAGACGGCGTGGATGCGCCACAGCGTCGCATCACCCCGATAGGGGTTGGCACGCAACGCCGCGTCGGTTTCGGCCCCCTCGGGGCGGGGTGGATCGACGATCCCGATCAGGCAGCCGACCGCGGCCACGCCCGCCATCCCGGCGGGCACAAGCAGCGCCGCGGACACACCGTAGGTCGCGGCGACGGCGGGCACGGCCAGTGCGGCGATGGCGACGCCGAGCGGCTGCGCGGTCTGCCGGATACCCATTGCCAGGCCACGGCGCTGCGGCGGGAACCAGCCGACGATGACGCGGCCGCTGGCGCCGTTGGTACTCGCCGCGCCGACGCCGCCGAGCAGCAGCAGCGCGCCCAGTGCGAGGTTGTTCGTGGTGCAGGCCGCGGCGAGGCCGGCCGCCAGCATCAGCACGGGGCCGCTGACCAGCACTTTGCGCTCGCCGATCCGGTCGACCACCACGCCCCAGGCGACCAGCGTGCAGACCAGGCCGACCGTCGGCATCGCCACCAGGAGTCCCGCCGCGGCCAGATGCATGCCGCGATCGGTCAACGCGGGCAACAGAAAGGGCACGCCCTGTACGAAAACGGCGCTGGCCGCCTGTGCGAAGACGCCGAGCCCGAGCATCGACCACGGTCGAATGTCAGTCCGTGTCTGCGCTGCGGCCATTGACCCACCTCACTTCTCACTATTTGGGACGAGCTTCTCAACTATTGAAATCATGGCCCACGCTACACCTTGGGGGCAAGCGGATTTCGCGGGTGAGCGATCTCTCACACCGTGCGGCGCTGGTGTGCGAACCGCGCGGATGTCGACCCGCTCACAACGGCGGTGCCGCAGGGCCGTTACCGCTCGGTCGGGTGCGTTCGGGCAGGTGGAAGCGGGTCGATAGACTGCCGGACATGCGTCTAGGTCGAGTTGCCAGTCCCGATGGGGTCGCGTTCGTCAGCATCGAAGGAGAAGGAAGCGACAGCATCGCCAAGGAGATCGCGGAACATCCGTTCGGAACGCCGACGTTCACCGGACGGAGCTGGCCGCTGGCCGACGTGCGGCTGCTCGCCCCGATCCTGGCGAGCAAGGTGATCTGTATCGGCAAGAACTACGCCGCGCACGCGGCCGAAATGGGCGGCCCCGCACCGGAAGACCCGGTGATCTTCATGAAGCCCAACACCTCGATCATCGGGCCGAACGCGCCGATCATCCTGCCGCCCAGCTCCTCTCAGGTCGACTACGAGGGCGAACTCGCCGTCGTGATCGGCAGGCCGTGCAAGGACGTGTCCGCCGCCCGCGCGCTGGACGTGGTACTGGGCTACACCGTCACCAACGACGTGACGGCTCGCGACCAGCAGCGCCACGACGGACAGTGGACCAGGGGCAAGGGCTACGACACCTTCTGTCCGCTCGGCCCCTGGATCGAAACCGCTCTGGATCCCTCGGATCTGGAAATCGTCACCGAACTCGACGGTGAGGTCCGCCAGCGCAGTCGCACTTCACTTCTGCTGCACGACATCCCGAAGCTCATCGAGTGGATCACCACCGTGATGACGCTGCTGCCCGGCGACGTCATCCTCACCGGAACACCGGAAGGCGTCGGCCCCGTGCAGGCCGGCCAGCAGGTGTCGGTGACCGTCGAGGGCATCGGCACGCTCATCAATCCTGTTGCCGCCAAACGCTGATCATCGAAAGAGAGCCATGACTGAAGTACGGGTCCGATTCTGCCCGTCACCGACCGGCACGCCGCACGTCGGCCTGATCCGGACGGCGTTGTTCAACTGGGCATACGCCAGGCACCACGGTGGAAAGTTCGTGTTCCGGATCGAAGACACCGATGCGGCACGGGATTCCGAGGAGTCCTACCGCGCCCTACTGGACGCGTTGCGCTGGCTCGGGCTCACCTGGGACGAAGGCCCCGAAGTGGGCGGCCCCTACGAGCCGTACCGCCAATCCCTGCGCAGGGACCAGCATCTCGATGTGGTCCGGCGGTTGCTGGAAGCCGGGGAGGCCTACGAATCCTTCTCCACCCCTGAGGAAGTCGAAGCCCGCCACCGCGCCGCGGGCCGCGACCCGAAACTCGGCTACGACAACTACGACCGCGACCTCACCGCGCAGCAGATCGAGGCCTACCGAGATGCCGGGCGCACCGCGGTGATTCGGCTCCGGATGCCCGACGAAGACATCACCTGGCACGACCTGGTGCGCGGCGAGACCACGTTCAAGGCGGGTGTCGTGCCGGACTTCGCGCTCACCCGCGGCACCGGTGAGCCGTTGTACACGCTGGTCAACCCGGTCGACGACGCGCTGATGAAGATCACCCACGTGCTGCGCGGTGAAGACCTGCTCTCCTCCACCCCCCGCCAGATCGCGCTCTACGGCGCCCTGCGCCGGATCGGCGTCGCCGAGTTCACCCCGGAGTTCGGACACCTGCCGTTCGTGATGGGTCAGGGCAACAAGAAGTTGTCCAAGCGCGACCCCGAGTCGAATCTGTTCGTACACCGCGACCGCGGCTTCATCCCCGAGGGTTTGCTGAATTACCTGGCATTACTCGGTTGGAGCATCGCTGATGACCACGATGTGTTCACGATGGCGGAGATGGTTGCCGCCTTCGACATATCGAAAGTGAATTCGAATCCGGCACGCTTCGATCAGAAGAAGGCGGACGCGCTCAACGCCGAGCACATCCGATTGCTGGAGACCGGAGATTTCACCCATCGGCTGCGCGAGTATCTGACCGATCGCTCGCATATCGGCGCCGAAATCGATGAGAAGCTCTTCGCCGCGGCGGCCGAACTCGTGCAGACCCGGATCGTCGTGTTGTCCGACGCCTGGGAACTGTTGCGTTTTCTGTTGGCGCCCGCCGAACAATTTGCGATCGACCCGGCGGCCGGGGCCAAGAATCTCGGCGCCGAAGCCACGCCGGTATTGGAAGCCGCCATTACCGCGCTGGAGCCACTGAACGAGTGGACCACCCCCGCAATCGAAGCGGCGCTCAAAACCGCGCTCATCGACGAACTGGGGCTCAAACCGCGCAAGGCATTCGCACCGGTGCGCGTCGCCGTCACCGGATCGCACATCAGCCCGCCGCTGTACGAGTCCCTCGAACTGCTCGGCCGCGACGTCAGTCTCGAGCGCCTCCGCTCCGCCCAGGAGTGGTCGGCCACCGCCTGACCCGGCCCAAACGGCCTAAAACATGGCCTGGACCAGCCGATTTGTAGTAAACGGGTAGCCGTTTGGTACTCTTCTTCTCGGCCGGAACACGGCCTCCCAGTCAGCCAGACTGCGAGGCCGAATTACCAGGTCATTGGGGTATGGTGTAATTGGCAACACAGCTGATTCTGGTTCAGCCATTCTAGGTTCGAGTCCTGGTACCCCAGCGGAGAGAGACGCTGACGACAATCGGTGCGCGACCGAAAATCGAACAGCACCTGGCGATTTGGTCGCCACGCCTCGGGAAGCTAAGCTAACCGAGCCTCCAGATCGAAAGATCACAAGGTGCTCCTCGTGCCAACGAGAAGCTGTCTTAGGGCCCCGTCGTCTAGCGGCCTAGGACGCCGCCCTCTCAAGGCGGTAGCGCGGGTTCGAATCCCGTCGGGGCTACAACCAGATGGAAGGCCCATGCTCACACAGAGCGTGGGCCTTTTCTGGTTTCCGCGTATTTTGTGGGGGCGAAGCCCCCACGCCCCACCCGGAGGGCTGCCGCCCCCGGACCCCCGCTGCGGGGTCGCTTCGCTCCCCTTGGGTCGGTCGCTTCGCATTCCTGGTGGGGGTGGTTGGGTTTTCGGGGGAGGGTGGGGGTTGGGTCGGGTCGGGTCGGGTTGTGGGGGCGGTCGCTTCGCGGCCCTGGGGTGGGGTCGCTTCGCTTCCCGTGGTGGGTGGTTCTTGGGTTCTTGGGGTGGGTTGCTGTGCTGGATGCTGGGGATCGGGCCTGGCTGAGGGGGACTTGTGGTTGGGTGCGCTCGCTGGTTTGCGGCTGGAAAAAAATGAGGCCCTCCGGGGTGGAGGGCCTGGGGCTTTATCCGCTCTTGCGGCGGAACTCTCGTTTGTGGCTGGCGTTGCCGTGGGTTGCGGATGCCTTGGAACGGCCGTCGAGATGGTCGGCGGTTCGGGCGTGGTTGTTGTTCTTGCGGTCCAGCGCCTCTTTGAACTTTCGCTTCAATTCTTCGGCGCTCGCGCCCTCGGAACTGCCTGAGCTCTGGGAACTTCCCGATTCCGCCATCGCCTGCTCCTCGTCGTCGCGGTCGTGCGCCACAGCCCGTGGGCGGCGGTGCCCGGCCGATTCGGTGTCGAACGGTTCGACGGTAGTCGCCGGGGGAGGCGATGTCAGGTCGATATCGCCGCGCGTCCCCGACTCGGGTGGGCGCGCTGGTGTCCCAGCGAGTGGGACGGGTCAATCCAGGGGCTGTGCGGTGGTGCCGCCGAAGGGGATCGGGGGCAGGCCGAGCTTGCGGTGGTCCCAGCTGCGGACGCGCTCGGGGACGACCCGGATGGCGCTGCGTTTGTGCAGCATGGCCTCGACCATGGGACGCGCCTGCTCGCTGTACGGCCCGGTGTAGCGCTCCCACACGCTGACGCCGACGGCGAAGAGCCGGTCGGCATCGTCGACGAGCTCGGCACGGCCCTCGATCGCGACGCCGCGCAACTGGTCATAGGTCTGGCCGGCCTCGACCATGCAGGTGACGCGCGGATCGCGGCGCAGATTGAGCGCCTTCTGCGACTTGGTCTTGGTCTCGAACCAGATCTCGCCGTCGAGCAGCGCGTACCACATGGCGGTCAGGTGCGGCCTGCCGTCCTTGCCGAGGGTCGCGAGCGTCGCGATGCGGCTGCGCTGCAAGAACTCGGTGATCTCGGTATCGGACATGACGATCTGTGCCCGTTGGTTGACTCCCATGGGCCAACTCTAGAGGCAGATTTCTAGAACGTGTTATAGGCGCTTGTGCAGTGCCTCGGCGGCGGCGACCAGGTCGGCGGCCCAGCGCGCGCCCGGCCTGCGGCCCATCCGGTCGATCGGGCCAGATACCGAGACGGCGGCGATGACGGTGCCGCCCGCGTCGCGCACCGGCGCGGAGACGCTGGCCACGCCGGACGCGCGCTCGGCCGCGCTCTGCGCCCACCCGCGCTTGCGCACCTCGGTGACGGCGCGTTCGCCGAAGACCGCGTCGGCCAGGATGGTGCGCTGCAACTCGGGATCGGCCCAGGCGAGCAGGACTTTGGCGGCCGATCCCGCGGTCAGTGGCAGGCGGGCGCCGACGGGGACGGTGTCGCGCAGGCCGACCGGTGGTTCCATCGCCGCGACACAGACGCGCGCATTGCCGTCCAGGCGGTACAACTGGACGCTTTCGCCGGTGATCTCACGCAACCGGGGCAGCACCGCCGAAGCGGCCTCCAGCAGCGGATCGGTGGCTCCTGCGGCGAGCTCGGCGAGGGCGGGGCCGGGCCGCCACAGGCCGCCGTTGTCGCGGGCGAGCAGCCGATGTACCTCGAGGCCGACGGCGAGCCGGTGCGCGGTGGCCCTCGGCAGTCCGGTGCGGGCGCACAGCTCGTTGAGACCGCAGGGGTGCTCGGCGACGGCGTACAACACCGCCACTGCTTTGTCGAGGACGCCGATGCCGCTATGCTGTCTCATAGAACGATACTAGCGTCTCGGATGCTGGGAAATCCACCGCCGCGGAGACTTCCCCCGGCGCGGATTCTCGCCACGCGACATCCGATCTCGCATATCCGAGCAGCAACTTGTGCAGCCGTCGCCGCGTTCACAGCCCCGATCGCGGACCGGATGCTTGTCGAAAGGTGACCGAGAATGGCACAGCCGCGCACCATGGCCGAAAAGGTGTGGGAGCAGCATGTCGTCGCCCGCGGCGCGGGCGAGGGCGCCGGGCGCGAGCCCGACCTGATCTACATCGATCTGCATCTCGTGCACGAGGTGACCAGTCCGCAGGCCTTCGACGGGCTACGGGCGGCGGGCAGGCGGGTGCGCAGGCCCGATCTCACCATCGCGACCGAGGATCACAACGTCCCGACCGTCGACATCGACCAGCCGATCGCCGACCCCATTTCGCGCACCCAGGTGGACACCCTGCGGCGCAATTGCGCGGAATTCGGTGTGCGGCTGCACCCGATGGGCGATCTGGATCAGGGCATCGTGCACGTCGTCGGCCCGCAATTGGGCCTGACGCAGCCCGGGATGACGGTGGTGTGCGGGGACAGTCACACCTCGACGCACGGCGCGTTCGGCGCGCTGGCGATGGGCATCGGCACCTCCGAGGTCGAGCATGTGCTTGCCACCCAGACACTCTCGCTGCGCCCGTTCAAGACGATGGCGATCACCGTGGACGGCACTTTGGCGCCGGGCGTGACGAGCAAGGACCTGATTCTCGCCGTCATCGCCAAGATCGGCACCGGTGGCGGCCAGGGTTATGTGCTGGAGTATCGCGGTGCGGCCATTCGCGCGATGTCGATGGAGGCGCGAATGACCATCTGCAACATGTCCATCGAAGCGGGCGCCAGGGCGGGCATGATCGCCCCTGACGAAACAACCTATGAATTCCTCGCGGGACGGCCGCACGCCCCGCAGGGGGACGACTGGACGGCAGCAGTGGCCGCCTGGGAGGCGCTCAAGACCGACGAGGGCGCGGTTTTCGACGCCGAGGTGCACATCGACGCCGACGCGCTGACCCCGTTCGTCACCTGGGGCACGAACCCGGGACAGGGCGCGCCCCTTGGCGAATCGGTGCCCGATCCCGCGCGGATAGCCGACGAGACGGCGCGCGAGTCGGCGGAGAAAGCGCTGCGATACATGGATTTGGCGCCGGGAACCCCGCTGCGCGATGTGGCGATCGACACCGTATTCGTCGGTTCGTGCACCAACGGGCGCATCGAGGATTTGCGTGCCGTGGCCGGGATTTTAAAGGGACGCCGGGTCGCCGACGGAGTGCGAATGTTGGTTGTACCGGGGTCGATGCGGGTTCGCGCACAGGCTGAATTAGAAGGACTGGGCGACATTTTCACGGCCGCGGGTGCCGAATGGCGCCAGGCGGGGTGCTCAATGTGCTTGGGAATGAATCCGGATCAGCTCGCGCCGGGCCAGCGCTGTGCCTCCACCTCGAACCGGAACTTCGAGGGCCGCCAGGGCAAAGGCGGCCGCACGCACCTGGTTTCCCCGCTCGTAGCGGCCGCGACGGCGGTCCGCGGAACCCTGTCCTCGCCTGCGGATCTGGACTGACCGGGCGCGACACCTCTACCGACTCAGGAGAATCAATGGAAGCCTTCACCGTGCATCAGGGGATCGGCGTGCCGCTGCGCCGTTCCAATGTCGATACCGATCAGATCATCCCGGCCGTGTACCTGAAGCGGGTGACCCGCACGGGATTCGAGGACGGACTGTTCGCCGCATGGCGATCGGATCCGGACTTCATTCTCAACACCGAGCCCTACAAGCGGGGAAGTGTGCTGGTGGCCGGTCCGGATTTCGGCACAGGATCCTCACGTGAGCACGCCGTTTGGGCGCTGTCGGACTACGGCTTTCGGGTGGTGATCTCGTCCCGGTTCGCCGACATCTTCCGTGGCAATGCCGGTAAGGGCGGTCTGCTGGCCGCTCAGATGTCACAGAACGATGTCGAAATGCTCTGGAAGTTGCTCGAGGAACAGCCCGGTCTGGAATTGGTTGTCGACCTCCAGGCACGCACGGTGACCGCCGGAACCGCCGTGTTGCCGTTCGATATTGATGACTACACGCGGTGGCGTCTGCTCGAGGGATTGGACGACATCGGGCTCACTCTGCGCCGCGACGACACCATCGCCGAGTTCGAAAACGCAAGGCCAGCATGGAAACCCACTACCCTCCCGGCACGTATTTCGCAGTCCTAAACACCTCGCCGGGTTAGCTGGATGGGCAGGGGGCCGATAGCTGGACGTGTGCTAAACCACATGAATTTTGGCGTGGCACATAGACTCTTGCCCATTGTGGGTTTACCGTGGTACCTAGTCGGTCCGACGACGGGCCATTAGTCTGCGGAGGATTCAATGAACAAGGCGGAACTGATCGACGTTCTGACCGAAAAGTTGGGTACGGACAGGCGCACGGCCACCGCGGCAGTCGAGCATGTGGTCGACACCATCGTGCGCGCGGTGCACAAGGGTCAAAGCGTCACAATCACCGGTTTCGGTGTGTTCGAACAGCGTAAGCGTGCGGCTCGCGTCGCCCGGAACCCGCGCACCGGCGAAACGGTCAAGGTGAAGCCCACTTCGGTGCCTGCGTTCCGTCCGGGCGCTCAGTTCAAGGCCGTGATCGCCGGCAAGCAGAAGCTCACGGCGAGCGGTCCGGCCGTCAAGCGCGGCGCGAATGCCCCGGTGGCAGCGAAGAAAGCGGCTGCGAAGAAGACGGCGGCCAAGAAGACCGCCGCCAAGAAGGCGACCCCGACCAAGGGCCCCGCCAAGACGACGGCGAAGAAGGCTGCCAAGAAGGCACCCGCAAAGACCGCCGCTCGCAAGGCGACTGCGACCAAGACCGCAGCCAAGAAGGCTCCGGCCAAGGCCACGGTGAAGAAGGCCGCGGCCAAGAAGGCCCCCGCCAAGAAGGTCACCGCGGCCAAGAAGACCACTGCGGCAAAGAAGACCGTCGCCAAGAAGGCGCCCGCGAAGAAGACGGCCGCCAAGAAGGCGCCGGCTCGTCGCAGCCGCTAGGAACACGCGGTAAGACCGCAACAACGGCCCCGGAGGCTCGCCTCCGGGGCCGTTTCGGCTGTCCCGACCGGCCTTTCAGGCCGTGTGGGCTGAGTTCGGCTCTCCCGCGCGGCATACGGGCGTCGCCGACGATGCCCGGTCACGGGGGTGATCGACCGGCGGACGCAGCCGTAGCGGCCCTTTTCGCCCGATACGGGCGAGCAGGGCCGGTTTCGACTGTCGGGGTCCGGGTTTGGGTCCGGTGTGCTCAGTCGCGGACGACGTCGGCGGACAGCGTGCGGTCCATGTGGTCGGCCGCGACCAGGTTGCCGCGGTAGCACGAGAGCACCCAGACACTGCCCTTGCGGTTGCGCGCCGAAGGCAGGGTGACCCCGTCGCGATCGGCCCACCACTGCAGCAGATCCGGAATCACCTTGCCCTGACTGCACACAACGCGAACCTCGGTGTCCGAGACCAGCGAGACGAGTCGGGCGCGTCCCTCGTCCTGCGCTGCGGCATAACCGGTTTCGGACAGCAGCGGTTCCAGCACGATCTCCGTGCCGAGCTTCTCCGCCAGCGGTGTCACCGTCTGCACACAGCGCACCGGATCGGCGGAGTAAACCTCAGATGCCCCGAACGCCAAGAGATTCGGGACCAGCACCCGGGATTGGGACTGGCCCTCGCGATCCAGCGGGCGCAACGGGTCGGGACCGGAGAAGCGGTCGCGCCGACCGGCTTTCGCGTGCCGCACGAGCAGTAGCGTGCTGGTATCCGGTGGCAGCCGGGTGAACGCGCGCACCACCTGCCGGTCCATCGGATAGGACAACTGGTCCATCACCCGATCCAGCGGATGCCAATTCAGCACGTCCACTTCGCTATTGGCGGTGAACTCGCCGCCTGCCACCGTCGCCGCCCAGTAGTCGACCCGCTTTAGCTTGCGGTGCCCGGGAATCGGGTAGGTGACGTGCCCGAGGTAGCGACCGAGCCTGCAGTCCAGCCCGGTCTCCTCGCCCACCTCACGCAGGCCCGCGAGCACCGGCGTCTCACCGGGGTCGAGCTTGCCCTTGGGCAGCGACCAATCCTGATACTTGGGCCGGTGCACGACGGCGATCTCGATCGCCCCGCTCGGCGCCTTGCGCCACACCACCGCGCCCGCGGCGTGAATGTTGGCGGTAACCCGGGGGTCCCACAACGGACCCCCTGTCATCTCGTACCCGGTGACACCGCTCACTGCTGATCGGGCCTCCGCAGCCGCATGAGGAATTCCTGGTGGTCACGTACTTTCACGTCGTCATCTCCGGCGTGCTCCGGCCAAGCGAGCCAATTACCATCCGACCGGAGTACCCAGCAACGGGTGTTGGGATGCAGCGCGGAGTCGAAAACTTGACCGAGCTGTTCGGTCAGCCGCCGATCCTTGACCTGCGCCATCACTTCCACGCGCCGGTCGAGGTTGCGGTGCATCATGTCGGCGCTGCCGATCCAGTACTGATCCTGGGCCTGGAAGTGCATCACGCGCGAGTGCTCGAGGAAGCGGCCGAGGATCGAGCGCACTTCGATGTTCTCGCTCATGCCGGGGACGCCGGGACGCAGACCACAGATGCCGCGCACCACGATCTGCACCGGCACGCCCGCCAGCGAGGCGCGGTAGAGCGCGTCGATGATCTCCTCGTCGACGATCGCGTTGGCCTTCAGCCGGATTCGGGCATCCTTGCCCTGCTTGGCCAGTTCCGTCTCGCGCTGGATCCGTTCGATGATCCCCGCGCGCACCCCGTGCGGCGCGACGAGCAGGTTGCGGTAGTTCTCTTTTCGTGAGTAACCCGTCAGCGAATTGAACAGATCGGTCAGATCGGCGCCGATTTCCGGTGCGGCGGTGAGCAATCCGACATCCTCGTAGAGGCGCGCGGTCTTCGGGTTGTAGTTGCCCGTGCCGATGTGGCAGTAGCGGCGGATCGTCGCGCCCTCCCTGCGCACCACCAGGCAGGTCTTGCAGTGGGTCTTGAGCCCGATCAGTCCGTAGACCACGTGCACGCCCGCTTGCTCGAGCGCGCGGGCCCATTTGATGTTGGCCTGCTCGTCGAAGCGGGCCTTGATCTCGACCAGCGCGACGACCTGCTTGCCCGCCTCCGCCGCGTCGATGAGCGCGTTGACGATGGGGGAGTCGCCGGAGGTGCGGTAGAGCGTCTGCTTGATCGCGAGCACCTGCGGGTCGGCGGCCGCCTGTTCGATGAACCGCTGCACGCTGGTGGAGAACGAGTCGTAGGGGTGGTGCACCAGCACATCGCCCTCGCGCAGCGCCGCGAACACGTTGCGCGGGGTCTCCCGCTCGCCGAACGCGGCCGGGGTGGCGGGCACGTACGGGGTGTCCTTGAGGTTGGGCCGGTCCACGCCGTACACCTGCCACAGGCAGGACAGGTCGAGCAGACCGGGCACCTGGATGACATCGCCGGGATCGACATCCAGTTCCCGCAACAGCAATTCGAGCATGTGCTCGGTCATGTCGTCGGAGACCTCGAGCCGCACCGGCGAGCCGAAGCGGCGCCGGGCGAGCTCGCGCTCCAGTGCCTGCAGCAGGTCCTCGTCGCGATCCTCGTCGACCTCGAAGTCGGCGTTGCGAGTGATCCGGAACGAGTGCTGCTCAACCACTTCCATGCCGGGGAACAGCAGGTCCAGGTGCGCCGCGATCAACTCCTCCATCGGAAGGAACGCGGCGATAGGCGAATTCGAGTCGGTGCGGCGCACCCGGACGAACCGGTCGACATTGTCGGGCACCTTGACGCGGGCGAAGTGCTCGCCACCGGTCGACGAATCCTTCACTGTCACGGCGAGATTGAGACTCAGGCCGCTGATGTAGGGGAACGGGTGCGCCGGGTCGACGGCGAGCGGGGTCAGCACCGGGAACACCTGATCCTGGAAGTGACCCGAGAGGCGTTGGCGCTCATCGTCGTTGAGATCGTCCCAGTCGATGATCGCGATGCCCTCTTCGGTCAGCGCGGGCAGCACATCGTCGAGGAAGACCCTGGCGTGCCGCTCGGCGATCTCCTGGGTGCGCTTGGTGATCAACTCCAGCTGTTCGCCGGGGGAGCGGCCGTCGGCGGAGCGCACCAGCAGTCCGGTCTCGGCGCGCCGTTTCAGGCCCGCGACGCGGACCATGTAGAACTCGTCGAGATTCGAGGCGAAGATGGCGAGGAACTTGGCCCGCTCGAGCAGCGGCAGCGAGGCGTCCTCGGCCAGGGCGAGCACCCTGGCGTTGAAATCGAGCCAGCTCAACTCGCGATTGAGATAGCGATCGCGTGGCAACTGCTCGACGGTGGCGTCCGTCGGCTCCGGTGAGGCCGCGGGCGGCGGGGTGGGCAGCAACTGTTGCTTGACGGTCTCGGTATCGCTCATGCCCGTACCTCGCTGGCGCTCGGCGCCGACATGCGCGATGCGCACCGGTCCATAGTTCGCTTACTCACGCCAACGATCATCCCCTACTCGGGGTGCGATGTGCAGGCCGACACTGCGATTGCCGTCACCATCGGCCACGGGTTTGGCGACCTTCTAGCACACTCGGCGCACGGGCTGGTGAACGCGGCCCTGCCAGCCGATGTCGTGCAGCACAGCACGGGTCGACCCGCCCGCGCCGAGCTCGATCGCCAGGTCCAAGTCGTCGGCCGTATCCACATCCAGCCGTAACCCCGGCCATTCGCCGGGTAGGTCCACCGCCCCCGCCGCGACGTGCTTGCCCGCCGAGCCCGGCCCGAACCGCGGATCGAGCGGAGCGACGGGATCGCGGACAAGTAGCGCGGCCGTTCCGGTGCCCGCGTGATCGACCACGATCGAGCGCATACCGAGCGGCGCGGTGGCCAACATGTCGGCCAGTTCCTCCGGCCGCAGCGCGGGCAGATCCGCTTGCACCGCCAGCAGATCGATGGCCCCGTGGCGGCGGCGCAGCGCGGTGGCGGCGTCGGCCAGCGCGGCGTTCAAGCTGTCCGGGCCGATCGGTCGCGGCTCCGGGTGCACGGCGGCGCCCAGGCCGCGCGCCGACTCGGCCACCGCGGGGTCGGGCGTGACAACGGTGACCGAGGCGATCTCCTCGACGGTCGCGACGGCGGTCACGGTGTCGGCGAGCATGGCGAGCACCAACCGGGCCCGGTGTTCCGGGCGCAGCCGATCGGCCAGACGACTCTTGGCCTGATCGAGGCTCTTGACCGCGATCACGGCATGCACGGCGTGCGGGCGCATGCGACCAATCCTTCCATGGCATATTGGGCTGATGACGAGGGCGGCAGTACTGGGCGCGGGATCATGGGGAACCGCGTTCGCGAAGGTTTTGGCGGACGCGGGCACCGAGGTCACCATCTGGGCTCGACGACCCGAGGTCGCCGAGGTACTGCGCACCGATCATCGCAATCCGTCCTATCTTTCCGATATTCAGTTGCCACCGATCGCGGCAACGCACGACCCCTCGGTCGCACTGGACGGCGCTGACCTCGTCGTCCTCGCCGTGCCGTCGCAGTCCCTGCGCGCGAATCTCGCGCACTGGAAGGACCTGATCGGCCCGGACGCGACGCTGCTCAGCCTGGCGAAGGGCATCGAGACCGGCACCCTGCTCCGGATGAGCCAGGTGATCGCCGACGTCAGCGGCGCCGACCCGAGCCGGATCGGGGTGCTGTCCGGTCCGAACCTGGCGCGGGAGATCGCCACCTGCCAGCCCGCGGCAACGGTGATCGCGTGTACCGATGCCGAGCGTGCTGTGGCGGTGCAACAGGCCTGCGCCACCGGATATTTCCGCCCGTACACCAACACCGACGTGATCGGGTGCGAGATCGGCGGCGCCTGTAAGAACGTGATCGCCCTCGCCTGCGGTATCGCCTCCGGAATGGGCTTGGGCGACAACACCATCGCGAGCATCATCACGCGGGGGCTGGCCGAGATCATCCGGCTCGGCGTCGCGCTCGGCGCCGAACCGGCGACCCTGGCGGGTCTGGCCGGCGTCGGTGATCTCGTGGCGACGTGCACCTCGCCGCTGTCGCGCAACCGCTCCTTCGGCCACGCGCTCGGCGCGGGCGGCTCGATGGAGTCCGCGCAGGCGGCGACCCACGGTCAGGTCGCCGAGGGCGTGAAGTCCTGCACCTCCATCCGCGCCCTGGCCGAGAAGCATGCCGTCGACATGCCCCTGACCACCGCGGTCCATCAGGTCTGCCACGAGAACGTCCCGGTGCTCGCCGCCGTCGGCAATCTGCTCGGCCGCCGCATCAAGCCGGAGTAGTGGCTAGCTCGCCGGGTCCCCGAGCATGTTGTTGAGCTTCTCGGTCTCGCGCACCTGCTGTTCCTGCTGCAGGCCGAAGCTGGTGGCGGCGGTGTGCAGCGCGTTGCCGATCTGCTCGGCGACCGGCTTGGCCTCGTTGAGCCGCTGCTGGATGAATTCCGCTGCGGCGGTGTAGGACTCCCACATCCCGAAGAAGAGCGGCCCGAACTGCACGACGGTGTATTTCAGCGGGTCGATCTCGCCTGCGGTCTGCGCCAATTCCGGGGCCACCTCGTTGAGCCACACCTTGGAGACCTGCTCGAGCAGGTCGACGTCTACCTTCAGTTCTCTTGCCATGCTTGATCACTCCACGGATTTCGATGCTTGCTGAGTCAGGGCGCCCGGCGGTGCTCAGCCCGGTTCGACGATGCGCCAGACAGCAAGTTCGGCGGCTTCGGACGGAGTGCCGTCCCACGGATGGTCGCGGAAATTCTCGTCGGTCAACAACGTTCGGTACTTCGGCTTCGGTGCGCCGGCGTTGGTGACGTCCAGTACCGAGATCCGGGTGGCGAGCGACGACCGCTTCAGCCGGCGCGCGATCTCCGTGGCGACGGGCCGCAGATCGTTCGGACTCGTCGACTCCGTGACATGCAGATCGACCGTGACCGATATCCGCCCCGGCTCCGCGGTCCGGTCCACCGCGTCGACCATGAACAGGCAGGTTCCCACCGGGAACCGCAGTTTGGTGAGTGTCGCCGTCAGGTATTTCTCGTCCTCGTTCTGTGCGGGAGAGGAAGGGCCCGCAGGACACCGTCCCGGTGCTGTCGTGGTGGACACCGCCGCGGCACTCGGTGCCGGGGCCGCGCGTCCGTCCTCGCCGGAACCGCACGCGGACAACGCGAACGCGCCGCAGACGGCGGCCACCGCCAGTGGGCGAGCGGCTCGGTGCCGGAAGCGCGCGGTGTCGTGCATCATTTCTCCTCGCCGTCTTGGTGCCAGTCGTCGTCCTTGCTGTCGAACAGGTCGGTCGCGCCGGCGGGCCACGTCACCGCGCCCGACTTGGCCACATCGAACCCGGCAGGAGCCCGGATCAGGTTCTTCAGGTCGTTGCTCGCGACGTAGACCTTGCTCTGCACCTTGACGAAGTCGGTGAGCAATTGAGCGACGAGCTCCACCGCGGTGACGATGGCGGAGTTCAAATTGTTGATGGTCCAGATCGCGGCGACGCCGGCGGTGGCCGCCGTCTCCTCGGCGAAGGTCGCGACGTTGGCGACGATCGTCGCCAATTTGCCGGTCAGGTTGTAGTAGAGATTCTGGCCCTCTTCGGCGACGGTGATGAGCCGGTCGTGCATTGTGGTGCACATCGTGTCGATGGTGGTCATCGCCGCCTGCTGGCTTTCCTTCGTCGTCTTGAACGACTTGTAGGCGCTGCCGTCCCAGCGGCCCTCCATGTTCAACTCACGGCGCCCCTGCATGCCGATGCAGCCGCGCACCTCGGCCCCGATCCATTGCCATTTCGCGGCGTAGTCCAGGAACAGCCAGGGCGCGAACATGCCCTCGACGGCTTGTTTCAGATTCTCGAACAAGGACGCCAGGGCGTCCTGGATGTCGTCTCTGACCTCGCTCACCTTGAAGTACACCAGGGGAGCGACGTACTTCAGTTTGTCGACCGCGTCGTTGATCAGGTCCGGTGTCTTCTCGACCTCCTCGACCTTGCGCGCGAAATCGTCTCGCACCTGGGCAAGGGTCTTCTCGGATAACTCGACCATGGCTCCGAATTCCGTTCTAGCTGTAGGTCAGCAGATACTGTTCGTGCTCGAGCACCTGTGCGGCCACCTCTTCGTCCGAGGCGCGCTCGAGCTGGACATCGCTGACCGGGCGCGGCTTCTTCGCGCGTATCTGCTGGCAGCAGTCGAGGATGTCGTGGGCGATGAAATCGGTCTCGGTGCCCGCCGCCCAACCCGGGTCGATCGTGATCGAGATCAGCTTGGACCACGTGGCCCGCACCCGCAGCGCCGGCTGACCGAACGCGTCGCGTCCCGGTCCGTAGACCTCGCGGGGAGTTTCGAGGAACAGCTGGTCGTACAGGTCGCGGTACTCGTCGATGGAGCGGGTCCGCAGCAGTAAGGGGGCGGCGGCGCGCAGCGTCGGGACGGTCGCGGGCGGCAGCTCGCCGGACTCGACGGTGTGCGCGGCCCACTCGTACATACCGTAGCGATAGGCCTCGAGGATCGACTGCCCGTACTGCGCGGGCGCGAACGCGAACTTCCAGTCGCGACCCAGCTTGATGCGCACGGGCAGGCGGTCGGGCCCGACGTCCACCGAGACCAGCGACGATTTCGGTGGCGTGGGCAGGCCGAGCCTTGCCATCGCCGTGCTCGCCGTCGCGCGGGCGGCGGAATCCGGGCTACTGAGCGAGGCGGACGGCGCCGCAGCGGCAGGCGGTCGACCCGAGGCAGCGTCGTACCGAGGCGGTGGCGCCGCGGGCGCGGCCGGTCGCAGCGGCTCCTCGTCCCAGAATTCGTCAGGATCGTCGTAGTGGTTGTAGAACCCACCGGCCATCACTTCACCCCACCAAGGCCACCAGCCTGCACCGCAGACCGTGCCACATTATGGACAATCACCAGCAACCCCCAGTTCGAGTCGGCCGCCGCGGCGGTCGCGATCACCCTGGCGCGGACCGGTCGGTTTGTCAACTGACCCGGACTGCCAACATCGGTTGCCTTTGCGCA
This sequence comes from Nocardia brasiliensis, assembly GCF_011801125.1. Taxonomy (NCBI): domain Bacteria; kingdom Bacillati; phylum Actinomycetota; class Actinomycetes; order Mycobacteriales; family Nocardiaceae; genus Nocardia; species Nocardia brasiliensis. The sequence continues at coordinate 5,728,840 of NZ_CP046171.1, read as the reverse complement.
GCGTGCGGGGTGAAACGCGGGGGTGGGCGGGGGATGGCAGCACCGGGTAGCGGTGGGTCCACCCCGGGGTGCCGGGTACGGTTCGGGGCATGACGAACCGGATCCGGGTGGCTGTGGTTTTCGGCGGACGGAGCAATGAGCACTCCGTGTCCTGCGTGTCGGCCGGCAGTGTGCTGCGCAACCTGGACCCGGCGAAGTACGACGTGGTCCCGATCGGGATCAGCACCGAAGGCACCTGGGTACTGGCCGATTCGGAGGTCGCCGCGCTCGGTTTCCGCGATCGCGCGCTGCCCGCGGTCGACGGCACCGGCACCGCGTTGACGCTGGCGACGGGCCGCAACGGGTCCGGTGCGCTGCTCGCCCTCGACGATCCCAACGTGGCCTTCGGCGCGGTCGATGTCGTATTCCCCATCCTGCACGGGCCGTTCGGTGAGGACGGCACCTTGCAGGGCCTGCTGGAACTCGTCGGTGTGCCCTATGTCGGTCCCGGCGTGCTGGCCAGCGCCGCGGGCATGGACAAGGAGTTCACCAAGAAACTCCTTGCGGCCGAAGGGCTGCCGGTCGGCAGGCAGGTGGTGCTGCGGCCGGGCACCGCGACCGTCGACGCGGCGGATCGGGAGTCGCTCGGTTTGCCGGTGTTCGTCAAGCCCGCGCGCGGCGGTTCCTCGATCGGCATCACCAAGGTCACCAGCTGGTCCGAGCTGGACGCGGCGATCTCGGTGGCGCGGGCGCACGACCCGAAAGTCATTGTGGAGGCGGGCATCGTCGGCCGCGAGGTCGAATGCGGCGTGCTGGAGTTCCCGGACGGACGGGTGCAGGCGAGCGTGCTCGCCGAGATCCGGATGCCCGACGAGGACGCCGCGGCGCAGCCGGAGTTCTACGACTTCGAGACCAAATACCTCGACGACGTCTGCGAATTCGACATCCCGGCGAAGCTGGACGACGAAATCGCCGACAGCGTCCGGGAACTCGCGGTCAGGGCGTTCCGTGCGCTGGACTGTCAGGGCCTGGCCCGCGTCGATTTCTTCGTCACCGCCGACGGCCCGGTGATCAACGAGATCAACACCATGCCCGGCTTCACCCCGATCTCGATGTATCCGAAAATGTGGGATGCCACCGGGATCGACTATCGGTCCTTGATCTCCACCCTGATCGACACCGCTGTCGCGCGCGGTACCGGACTGCGCTAGTCACGGTCGATACCGGCGGCGCCGAGTGCGGACGAAAGCGGGTCAGATGCGGGTTGCGGTGCTGTTCGGCGGGACGAACGCCGAGCGGGATGTCTCGATTGCCACGGCGGGTCAGGTTTTTCGCGCGTTGCGTACCCGCGGACACGAGGTGTCGGCCTACGACACCACGGTGGGCCGCCTGACACCCGGCGACGAGGATCGGCTCGTGGCCGCGACGGTCCCCGCGGAGCCACCGCGGGTCAGCGCTTCCGTGGCGGACCGGACCATGCGATTGCTCTGCGAGCAGGACGGCTTACGCGACGTCGACGTCGTTTTCCTGGCCTTGCACGGTGGCACCGGAGAGAACGGCACCATCCAGGGCCTGCTCGATCTGGCGGGCGTGCCCTACACCGGCAGCGGCGTGCTGGCCAGCGCGGTGGCGATGGACAAGGACGTGTCCAAGCGGCTGTTCCGGCTCGCCGGGGTGCCGACACCGGACTGGCGGATGGCAGCGGCATCGGACGAGCGCGACGACCGGCTCGGCTGGCCGGTGATCGTCAAGCCGAACAAGCAGGGCTCGACGGTCGGACTGACGGTGGTCGACGAGCGCGCGCAGTACGCGGCGGCGGTGCGGGCGGCCCGCGCGCACGACGACGAGGTGATGGTCGAAAGGTTCGTGCCTGGACGCGAATTCGTGGTCGGTGTGCTCGGTGACGAGCCGCTCGCGGTCGGCGAGATCATTCCGCGGGGCAGCGAGATCTTCGACTATCGCAGCAAATATCAGGTCGGCGGCGCGGTGGAGATCTTCCCGGCCGAGATCCCGGACGCGCTGGCGCAGCGGATGCGCACGCACGCGGTGCTGGCGCATCGGGCACTCAAGCTAGGCGCCTACAGCCGGATCGATTTCCGGGTCGACGCCGCAGGGGAGATCTGGTGTCTCGAGGCCAACACCCTGCCCGGCCTGACCGCGACCAGCCTGCTGCCGCAGTCCGCGGCCGCCGCGGGCCTCGAGTTCGCCGAACTGTGCGAGCAGATCTGCCTGCGCGCGCTCGATTAGCACCGCCGATTTTTGCGTAGTGTCGAAGCATGCTCGTGGCGATGACGATTCCGGGGCTGGCGTTGCTGCTGATCGCCCTGGCCTTTGCCGAGGTGGTGTGGCGGAAGGTGACCGGCAAGACGTTGGTGCCGTGGATGCGCGAGAGCGGCAGGCCGGTGGCAGCGGTGGGCTTCGAGCAGTTCGACGCCGTGTTCGCGGCCGGTAAGCAGCACGAGTTCGAGCAGGTGCAGTCGACGCTGATGTACCGGGAGAACCCGGGTGACGGCGCGCCCGGCGGCGTGGATGTCGACCTGGCCAAGGGCACCGTGACCTTGGTTCCGCCGGACTGACGCCGTCGAGCTCAGTTGGGCAGCGGACCCGGATCGAGGTCCTTGGCGGGCAGGTTCGCGGTGATCGCGTCGGAGATGCTTTGCAGCGGGGTGGGTCCGGAGCCGTCGGGCACGGTGAGCGCGATGTAGGTCTCGCGGTCGACCGCGAACCAGGTGCTCGCCTTGGCGGCCGGGTCGCGGGCTTCGAACCACTGGACGTTGTTCACCAGCTGCAGGGCCGATGCGCGGTTGAATTCGAGCGGGCGATCCAGGCCGCAGCGCAGCACGATCGCGTCGCCGCCGTCGGGCCGCTGCCAGGCCCTGGTGCCGGGCGGGGACGGTTCGACGAGCGTGGATTTGGTGAACTCGCCCAGTGTGGTCGGCAAGGCGGGCAGCAGGGTGACGCACGCCGTGCCGCCCGCGGCGGGCGCCGGGACCGGCCCGAGGACGAGTGGTTCCCGTTCGACCGGCGCGCGCCGGGCCAGCACGGCCGCGACCAGCAGGCCGACGACGAGCACGACCGGAAGGGCGACGGCGGTGGCGATGAGCGCGGGCGAGTACTGGCGGGCGGACACGTCGGCGGGGTGCCGCACGCCGCCGTCGGATTCGGTGGTGCTCGCGGGCTCGGTCGCAGTGCCCGCGGCCGTGGCGTCGGCGTTGTCCGGCGTGGGCGTCGCGTCCGTACCGCTTGCCGCCGATGTCGCCGCGCCCGTGTCTTTCGACGAATCGTGGTCCGACGATTCCGCCGCCATGCTCACCGACCCTTTCCTGCGCTGGATGACCGGCCGCGTCGCGATCGCCGCCGCGGTTGCCGTGACCGGCCCGGTCGTACTCGATTGCCCTGGAAAGGGTACCTTCGGGTCGATTCCAGCCAGCAGCGTGTCGGAAAGGACCCCGGTCATCAGCGAGAGCACCAGGCCCTGTGTCGAAGTCCCATCCGGCGCCGCCACGGTCCAGCTCGCCGCCTGGCCGCGTTGTCGTCGTCCCCGATACAACCCCGGTATCGGCTCCTCCTCCGCCTTGCCAGGCGACGAGCTGAACCGCGGCGGCATCCGGCCGGACTTCGACACAGGGCCTGGGCCCTGTGTCATGCGTTACGGCGGCGCTTGCGGGGTCGACCGTGACTGAGGACACGGGCTCGATGACGGTGCGTGAGCTGGGGGAGTTCGCGCTGATCGAGCGGATCAACCGGCGGCGCGTGCAGGCGCCGGGCGTGCTGCTCGGACCGGGTGACGACGCCGCGCTGGTCGCCGCGCCGGACGGGCGATTCGTGGTGACCACCGACATGCTCGTGCAGGACCGCCACTTTCGGCTGGACTGGTCCAGCCCGGTCGACATCGGCCGGAAGGCGATCGCGCAGAACGCCGCCGACGTGGTCGCGATGGGCGCGACACCCAGCGCGTTCGTGGTCGCGCTCGGTCTTCCGGCCGAGACGCCCGTCGCGGTGGTCGACGGCCTGGCGGAGGGGATGTGGGCTGAGGCGGGTCGCGCGGGCGCCTCGATCGCCGGAGGGGATCTGGTGCGCAGCCGCGAGATCGTCATCTCGGTGACCGCCTTCGGTGATCTGGCGGGCCGCACCCCGGTGCCGAGATCCGGTGCGCGCGTGGGGGACACGGTCGCGGTGGCGGGGCGGCTCGGCTGGTCCGCGGCGGGACTGGCGGTGCTGACCGCCGGGGTCCGGTCCGACCGATTCGCCGAAGTGCTTGCCGCGCACCGGGTGCCGCAGCCTCCGTACGCGGCGGTCCTGGGCGTCCTGACGGCCGGCGCCGCCGAAGACGCTGCGGCACAATGCGCGGAGTCCGGCGCCGCGGCGGTGGCGACCTCGGGCCCGAACGCGCTGACCGACGTCTCCGACGGGTTGCTCGCCGATCTCGGACATATCGCGGCGGCCTCGGCGGTCGCCATCGAGCTGGACTCGGCCGCGCTGCGCGACCCGGCGCTCGAACAGATCGCCGCCGCGCTGGATGCCGATGCGACGCAATGGATTCTGACCGGCGGCGAGGACCACGCCTTCGCCGCGACGTGGCCGCCCGGCTGCCCGCTGCCCGCGGGCTGGGTGCCGATCGGGCGCGTGTGCGCCGGTCACGGCGTCACAGTCGACGGAACGACCCGCCGCGGCAGCGCTGGCTGGGAATCGTTCGGTGGGGCGGACTCGGCACCGGCACGCGAACCACGCTAAGTTGTGCGGTCATGGGCGCGAAACCACTGTCGGAAATCATGGATCCGGGATGGGCGAAGGCACTCGAGTCGGTGGCGGACCGAATTTCGGCCATGGGCGAGTTCCTGCGCGCCGAGAACGCGGCGGGTCGCGGTTATCTACCGGCCGGTGAGAATGTGCTGCGCGCGTTCCAGCGTCCGTTCGACGCGGTCCGCGTGCTGGTCGTCGGCCAGGACCCGTATCCGACCCCGGGCCACGCGATGGGCCTGAGTTTCTCTGTCGCCCCGAATGTTTCGCCGGTGCCGCGCAGCCTGGCCAATATCTTCGCCGAATACACCAAAGATCTCGGCCACCCGACCCCGTCCTGCGGCGACCTGAGCCCGTGGTCGGATCAGGGCGTGCTGATGCTGAACAGGGTGTTGACGGTGACACCGGGACAGCCCGCCTCGCATCGCGGCAAGGGCTGGGAAGCGGTGACCGAACAGGCGATTCGCGCGCTGGTCGCGCGTGATGAGCCGTTGGTCGCGATCCTGTGGGGTCGTGACGCATCGACGCTGAAACCGACCCTGGTCGAGGCCGAGGTGCCCTATATCGAGTCCGCGCATCCGTCGCCGCTGTCGGCGTCGCGCGGTTTCTTCGGTTCCCGCCCGTTCTCCCGAGTGAACGAACTGCTCGACGAGCTGGGCGCCGAACCCGTTGACTGGCGCCTGCCGTGAGCGGGCGTCTGTGTGTGATCGACCGAGTTCGAATCGAGTGAGGAGCTCTACCCATGCCCAACACCACCGTTCGTGGCGCACTGCGCGGCACCACCGCGACTCTCGCCCTCTGCGCCGCACTCGCCGGTGGCGCCGCTACCGCGAGTGCGCAGGGTCTGCCGCTGGAGCGGGCCACGGACACCACCTCGGCCCCGGCCGGTACCGCGACGGCGCCGATTGGTGAGGAATTCACCTCCAGCGGCTCCTCGACCATCTCGTCGTCGGTCAACGCCAAGGTGACCTGCCTGCTGCAGAACACCTTCAGCGCGTCCGGCAAGTGGAATTGCTGAGCGGAAACCCGTTCGGGAGGCTCGCCGGAGAACTATAACGGGTTCTATGCGATCCTCGGTTAGTGAGTAATGCGAACAATCTGCTCGAGCCCGCGCCGCTGCGGCTGCGTGGTTCGGGTGGTCTCGAGCTAGTCGCCGACCAGTTCGGGCCGACGGACGGCCCGCTCGTGGTCTTCCTGCACGGCGGCGGGCAGACCAGGCACTCGTGGAAGCAGACCGGCGTCAAGCTGGCCGCCTCCGGCCTACGGGTGGTCACCCTGGACGCGCGCGGCCACGGCGACAGCGCCTGGTCCGCCGACGGCGACTACCGCCGCGACACCATGGTTCGAGACCTTTTGCTGGTATTGGAGCAGCTCGGTGCGCCCGCCGTCGTGGTGGGGGCCAGTATGGGCGGGATCACCGGGCTGCTCGCCACCGCGGTGCCCGGCGCGCCGATCAAGTCGCTGGTGCTCGTCGACATCGTGACCAGGCCCGAGCAGGCCGGTGTGGCGCGGGTGATCGAGTTTCTCGGCAAACATCGCGACGGTTTCGATTCGCTCGAGCAGGTCGCCGACGCGGTCGCCGAATATCTGCCGCACCGGCCGCGTCCGGACAACACCGACGGTCTGCGGCGCAATCTGCGGCAGCGCGACGGCCGCTGGTACTGGCACTGGGATCCGGACATGCTTTCCGGCCGGGTCGAGGACGCCTCGGCGATGGTCGAGCAGATGGAGGCGGCCGCGCGGGGGCTGCGGATTCCCGTGCTGCTGGTGCGCGGCCTGCGATCGGACGTGGTGAGCGCCGAGGGGGCCGCGGCCTTCCAGGAATTGGTGCCGCACGCGCAGCTGGTCGAGATCGGCGGTGCCGCGCATACCGCGGCCGGTGACAACAACGATGCGTTCACCGACGCGGTCGCCGAGTTCGTGCTGCGCAACGAGCGCTAGCGCTACCGGTACCGCGGCTTCCGCTTCGCCACGAACGCGTCGACGCCCTCGCGGCCGGTCGGGCCGTCGGCCGCGGCCGCGATCGCCTCGCGTTCGCGGTCGAGCTGGTCGCTCAGCGTCGACGAACCCGACTGGGCCAGCAGCGTTTTGATGCCGGTGTGGGTGGAACGCGGTCCGGCGGCGAGGTTTCGGGCCAGCTCGAGTGCCGCGTCGCGCACCTCGTCGTCGGCGACCAGCCTGCTGAGCAGCCCGAGCCGGACCGCCTCGTCGGCGTCCAGCACGGCGTCGGTGAGCAGGATTTCGCGGGCCCGGCCCAGGCCGACGATGCGCGGCAGCGTCCAGGACATGCCGCCGTCGGGGCTGAGTCCGATGCCGGGGTAGGCGGGGCGCAGCTTGGTGCTCGGTCCGCCGAGCGCGATGTCGGCGGCGCAGACCAGGCTCATGCCCGCCCCGGCCGCCCAGCCGTGCACGCCCGCGACGACCGGCACCGTCGTCGCGTCGAGCGCGCGGACGAAGTGGTGCAGGTCGGTGGCCAGGGCGTAGATGTGGGCGGCGCGGTCCTCGGCGGCCGCGAAGCCGCGCACGTTGCCGCCGGCGCAGAAGTTCGCTCCGGTGCTCGTCAGCAGCACCGCGCCGACCTCGGCGCCGAGCGCGCGCAGCGCCGCGGTACCCGCGACGATGCCGCCGAAGTCCATGGACGTGCCGTTGGCGGCGGTGGCGATGGTGATCTGCAGGACGCCGTCGACGGTTTTCACGTACTCGGTCTGCGCGGTGGAGGTCATGGTCTGCACTTTAGGCCGGGTCTAACCGGTGGCGATGTCCGGGCCGGACGGCCTTGTGCCCGGCTCGTTTTCCCGTGCTCGGCGCACCATGCGCAGCTCGAGCACGGCGGTGAACGGTTCGATCTTGCGCGCGCCGTCCGGCCGGAAGCCGTGTCGGCGGTAGAACGCACGCGCGCGCGGATTGTCCTCGAACACCCACAGCGAGTAGGGCGTTCGCGGGTCGAGCACGGTGTGCACCAGCTCGTCGGCGAGGCCGGTGCCGTACCAGGCCGACCGGACGTACAGCGCGGTCAACTCCAATGGAGTGACCGGGTTGTCGTCGGTGGACTCGCCGGTGCTCGCGAAGCCGATCACCGCGCCGCCGAGCACCGCGACGTGCGTGCGTCCCGGGTAGCGCAGCCGGTCGCGTTCCCACTGCGCGGCTCGGCGGCGCACATCGAAGGCGGCGAGCACATGCGCGGGCACCAGATCGGCGTAGGCCTCACGCCAGCACGCGATATGGCATTCGGCGAGACGATAGGTGTGTTCGGCGGCGAGCGGCTGGATGCGCCACCTCGACTCGGTCATATGCCCATGGTCGCCGAACGGACCCGAGGATGACTACGCCCCGGCCACCCGTGAGGGTGCCGGGGCGTAGGTCGGTCTCGTACCGATCAGCCGTGGCGGGTCAGCCGCGGACGACCTTGCCCGCCTTCAGGCAGGAGGTGCACACGTTCATGCGGCGGGTGTTACCCGGCGCAACCTGGGCGCGAACGGTCTGGATGTTCGGGTTCCAGCGACGGTTGGTGCGCCGGTGCGAGTGCGAGACCGACTTCCCGAAGCCGGGGCCCTTGGCGCAGACGTCGCAGACGGCAGCCATAGTCGCGAACTCCTTCATGTCATGGTGGGGACCACCGCCCGCGGGCAGCATGTCCGGAAACAATGTATCGACGTACCCCTGCCGACTGATGTCGGCCAGCGCAAACCGGCGACGGCCACGCGAGGCAACCCTGCAAGGGTAACGGGACGGGCACCGATCCACCAAACCGGCCGCCGGTCGATGCGGCCGACGACGGCTGTGGGGCAGCTCGAGTGTAGTCGTGCGCACCCGGCCGGACACCGCCGCCCATACCGTCGGCCAGGTGTCGGTATCGCCCGCTAACCTGGCGAGCGGCGGTCGTGACGCGAGCGCGACCAGGCGGTGTGCCGCAGGTGGGCCCGGACGGTGTGCCGTACTCGGACCCAGGCGGCGTGCCGTACTCGGACACGGGCGGCGTGCCGCACTCGGACACAGTGGCGGAGGGAGAGAGGTGGCGGTGCCCGGAGTGCGGGATGTGATGGACGGCACGGCGTTGCTGCGCTGGGGCCGGGCCTGCCTCGACGGCCTGGCGCATCGGCGCGAGGAGATCAACGCGCTCAATGTCTTCCCGATACCGGACGCCGATACCGGCACGAACCTGCTCGCGACGATGCGCGCGGCGATGACTGCCGCCGAGGCGACGGCCGCGCCGTCCAGCACGCACGAGGCCAGCGCGCACGAGGTCGCCGCCGCCATGGCGCGCGGCGCGACGATCGGGGCCCGCGGCAATTCCGGCATCATCCTGTCCCAGGTGCTGCGCGGGATCGCCGAGGCCGTGCACGAGGGACCGCTGACCGGCGCGACGCTGCGGGTGGCGTTGCGGCGCGCGGCCGCGCTGGTCCGCGCGGCGTTGAGCGTGCCGATCGAGGGCACCATCCTCACCGTGCTCGACTGCGCGGCGGCCAGTGCGGACGCCTGCCAGGAGCACACGCTCGCCGATGTCGCGCTGGCGGCGGCCGACGGTGCGGCCAAGGCACTCGGCGAAACGCCCTCCCAGCTCGGGGTGCTGCGCGACGCCGGGGTGGTCGACGCGGGCGCGCGCGGCCTGGTGGTGCTGCTGGACGGCCTGGTCGCGGTCACCCTCGGTGAGGTCCCGTCCCGGCCGGCGTACACACCGCGGGCCGTCGCCGCCCGCCCCGCGCCGGAATCGGTCGAAACGGCCGCGCCCGCACCGCAATACGAAGTGATGTACCTGCTGGCCGACACCGACGAGACGCGGCTGAGCGCGCTGCGCGCCCGGCTCACGGAGCTGGGCGACTCGGTGGTGGTCGTCGGCGACGGACAGGGCGCCTGGTCCGCGCACGTGCACTGCGCCGACGCCGGTGCGGCCGTCGAGGCGGGCCTCGCGGCCGGGCGGCTCCGCGATATCCGGATCGAAAGCTTCGCCACGGCCGGCCACGAGCCGTGGCACGACACGGCCGAACAGCTCGTCACCGGCGACGCGTGTCCCGGCGCCGAGGGGCCTGCCGACCGCGGCGTGCTCGCGGTGGCGGCCGGCGACGGCGCGGCCGCGCTGTTCGAGGCCGGGGGCGCGGTGGTGCTCGGCGGCGACGGCCCGGTGAGCGCGGCCGCGTTGCTCGACGCGATCCGGGCGATGCCGAATCGCGAAGTCCTGGTGCTGCCCAACGGCGCACTGCCCGCGCACGATTTGGTCGCGGTCGGTGTCGCCGCCCGTGACGCGCATCGCGACGTGCTGTTGCTGCCGAGCGCGTCGATGGTGCAGGGCCTCGCGGCACTGGCGGTGCACGATCGCGGCCGGATCGCCGTCGACGACGCCTTCGCCATGTCGGAGGCGGCGGCGACCACGCGATGGGGCGCGTTGCGGGTCGCGCCGGAGCGCGCGCTCACGATGGTCGGCACCTGCGCGGCGGGCGACGGGCTCGGCCTGGTCGGCCACGATGTCGTGGTGATCGATCACGACGTGCGGGCGGCCGGACTGACGCTGCTCGACCGGATGCTCGCCTTCGGCGGCGAGCTGGTCACGTTGCTCATGGGCGCCGCGGCGCCGGACGGCCTCGCCGAGGCGTTGGCCGGGCATATCGGCGACACCTTCCCCGGCGTGGAGGTCATCGTGTATCCCGGTGGGCAGCACGGGGATCTGGTGCAGATCGGAGTGGAGTAGATGGCGACCCTTGGCGATCGGCTCGACCACATTCTCGGCGTTAAGGCGGCCGGTTCCCTGGTCGACGCCTTCGACATGCACACGGTGGAGGACCTGCTGCGGCACTACCCGCTGCGCTACGCCACGCAGGGGCAACCGCTCACCGAGGAGGCGCCAGAGGAGGGCGCGCACATCACGGTGATCGGCCGGATCACCAAGGCCGAGCTGCGGCCGATGCGCAACCGGCGCGGCTCGCTGCTGAAGGTGGTGCTCGACACCGGCTCCGGCACCGGACGCGGGGTCGATGTCACCTTCTTCAACGGTGACAAGGTGAAATATGTTGTCAAAGAAGGCCTTCGGGCGATGATGTCGGGCACCGTCACCTACTGGCGGCCCGGTCAGTGGAACCTGAGCCACCCCGGCTATCTCATCCTGCCCGAGGCCGACGACGAGGAGAAGGTCGGTTCGCTGACCACCGTGCGCGGCGGCGGCAGCCTGCGCGGGCTGGCCCAGAGCGCGAAAGGCGCCGAGGGCGTGGACACCTCGTTCATGGAGCGCGAGTTCATCCCGGTCTATCCGGCGACCGCGAAGGTGCAGAGCTGGGACGTGCTCGCCTGTATCCGCCAGGTGCTCGACCAGCTGGACCCGATCGACGACCCGGTGCCTGACGACATCAGGGCCGACCGCTCGCTGATGAAGATCTCCGACGCGCTGCGCCTGATCCACCTACCGGAGCGCAAGACCGATATCGACCAGGCAAGGGAGCGTTTACGTTTCGACGAGGCGCTGGCGTTGCAGCTGGTGCTCGCCGAGCGCAGGCACGAGGTCTCCGGTCGTGCCGCGCGCCCGTGCCCGCCGCGGCCGGACGGCATCGCCGCCGAGTTCCAGACCCGGCTGCCCTTCGAGCTGACCGCCGGTCAGCAGCAGGTGATCTCGGAGATCGCCGCGGACATGTCCCGCAGTCAGCCGATGCACCGGCTGCTGCAGGGCGAGGTGGGTTCCGGCAAGACCATCGTCGCGTTGAACGCGATGTTGCAGGTGGTCGACGCGGGGCAGCAGTGCGCGCTGCTCGCGCCGACGGAAGTCCTTGCCGCCCAGCACTATCGATCGATGCGCGGGATGCTCGGTGATCTGGGCAGCGGCGGTGAACTCGGCGCTGCCGAGCACGCCACCAAGGTCGTGCTGGTCACCGGCTCGATGTCGGCCTCGGCGAAGAAGGCGGCGCTGCTCGAGGCGGTGACCGGCGAGGCGGGCATCGTGATCGGCACGCACGCGCTCATCCAGGACAACGTCGAATTCTTCGATCTCGGCATGGTGGTGGTCGACGAGCAGCACCGCTTCGGCGTCGAACAGCGCGACGCGTTGCGGGCGAAGGCCAAAGCCGGCGCCAGCCCGCACCTGCTGGTGATGACGGCGACGCCGATTCCGCGCACCATCGCGATGACCACCCTCGGCGATCTCGAGACCTCGACGCTGACCGAGCTGCCGCGCGGACGCTCGCCGATCACGTCCAAAGTTGTGCCCCGCAGGCAACATCCGAACTGGGTCGATCGCGCGTGGGAGCGGATACTGGAGGAGGTCGACGCCGGGCGGCAGGCGTACGTGGTGTGCTCGCGCATCGGCGACGACGAGGAAGGCACCGGCAAGCCGAAGAACGGCAAGGCCAAGGACGCCGAGAAGGAAGGTCCCAGCACGGCGGCCGCGCTCGACGTGTTCGATCAGTTGCGGGCGGGCCCGCTGGCGCGCGTCCGTGTCGGCCTGCTGCACGGCAGGCTGCCCGCGGACGAAAAAGACCAGGTGATGCGCGCGTTCAACGAGGGCTCGGTGGATGTGCTCGTGTGCACCACGGTCGTCGAGGTCGGCGTCGACGTGCCGAACGCGACCGTGATGGTGATCGTCGACGCGGACCGCTTCGGCGTCAGTCAGCTCCATCAGCTGCGCGGTCGGATCGGGCGCGGCAAGCACCCGGGGCTGTGCCTGTTGATCACCGACGCAGCGCCGGGCGGCTCGGCCATGGCCCGGCTGGACGCGGTCGCGAGCACCACCGACGGTTTCGAACTCTCGGTGCTCGACCTGCGCACCCGGCGCGAAGGCGATGTGCTCGGCGCCGCCCAGTCCGGCACCGCCCGCTCGCTGAAGCTGCTCTCGCTGCTCGACGATCTCGAAGTCATCACCGCCGCACAGGAACTCGCGCGCGAGGTGGTCGAGGCCGACCCCGGCCTGCGTCGCCACCCGGGCCTGGCGAGCATGATGCACGCCGCCGTCGACTCCGAACGCCTGGAGTACCTGGCCAAGTCCTGACCGCGGCCGCCGCTGGACCATCGCCTGCGGTGACCGAGCGCGCGGCTCCGGGGAGTTCGGACGAAGTCATCCGGGGTCACTGTCTGACGCGCGGGTACGGGAGGTCGGTGCTGGTGTTCTCGTCGACCGCCAGCGGGCTGCCGATGTTCGGAAAGGCGCGCTGGGCGCAGGCGGGGCGTTCGCACACCTTGCAGCCCGCGCCGATCGGGACCGCCGTCGCTGGGTCGTCGAGTTGCAGGCCGGACGAATACACCAGCCGGTCGGCGTATTCGATGTCGCAGCCGAGACCGATCGCGAAATTCTTTGTCGCGGTGCCGAATCCCTGCGGTGCGGTCATCGCGGTGCGTGCGATCCACAGATAGCGCCTGCCGTCGGGCATCTCCGCGATCTGGGTGAGGATGCGCCCCGGATAGGCGAACGCCTCGTGCACCACCCACAGCGGACAACTGCCGCCGACCCGGGAGAAGTGAAAGGCGGTGGCGGACTGGCGTTTCGAGATATTGCCCGCGCGGTCGGTGCGGACGAAGAAGAACGGCACCCCGCGCTGGCCCTGCCGTTGCAGGGTGCTCAATCGGTGACAGATCGTCTCGAAGCCGACCTCGAAGCGCAGGCCGAGCAGGTCGATGTCGTAGTGCAGTTCCTCGGCAGAACGCAGGAAGCGCCCATACGGCAGCACGAGTGCGCCGGCGAAGTAGTTGGCCAGTCCGATGCGCGCGAGCACGCGGGATTCGCCGGTGAGCGAAGGGGTTTCGGCGAGCACGCCGTCCAGTTCGGTGCCGTACAGCAGCAGGGCGAGGGTGGTCGCGATCTGGAAGGCGCGCTGGCCGGGCCGCAGGCGCCGGGCCAGGGTCAGCGTGCGGGTCTCGGGGTCGTAGTGGCGTTTCGGGATGGTCGGGTCCGCGCCGTCGCCGCGCACCAGCACCGTCACCCCGGCCCGCTCCTCGGCGACCCTGGCCAGCTGGCGATCCAGCGAGCCGATGGTCAGCCCGGATTGTTCGAAGAGCTGCTCGGCGGCGATGTCCAACTGCGGGATGTGGTTGTGATGGTCGTAGAAGAAGTCCCGCACATCCTCGTAGGGCATCGGCACGCCCGGTGTCCCGGTGGGCGCGTCGACCCGGGCGGAGAGCAGATCGAGCTGGTCGGTGGCGGCGCGTAGCCTGCGGTGCATCGCGACGACGATGCGCGCGACGTCGGGCTGTCTGGTCGCCAGTTCCTCCACCTCGGTGAGCGGCGCGGTGTGCCCGCCCGCGGCATCGATGAGCACCTCGTGCAGATCCGAGACGAGCCTGGCGTCGGAATCCGCGGCGAAGAACTGCACATCCAGGTCGAAGGTGGAGTTGAGTTTGAGCAGCACCGGGATGGTGAGCGGGCGCTGATCGCGCTCGAGCTGGTTGAGATAGCTGGGCGAGAGATCCAGCGATTTCGCGAGCGCTGCCTGGGTGAGCCTGCGCTCCTCGCGCAACCGCCGGAGCCGCGCACCTGCGTACATCTTCCGCACCTGCAAGATGGTAGCCCTACGTCTTCGCAATCATCGCATATCCGTCACTGTTCTTTGCGAAAATATGTCGCTGCGAGGTGTTATGTCCGAGATGTCACCTGCGTAGCGTGCGAAGAGGGCGACCAGTCGCCATCGAGGACCACGGCCTGTGCCGCGATCACGTCGGTGCCGTTGAAGGTCACTGCGGGCGAGCCGTGCAGCCGGTAGCCCTGGTCGAGCAGGGCGCTGACGCGTGCGCAGAACGTGGCGTCGTCGACTCCGGTGATCAAGCGGTAGCGCAGGGGTTGATCGGTCATCCGGTCAGCCTAGGCGGCGTCGGTGACAGGTTCGCGGCGGCAGATCCCGGTGTGGGACAACGGGAGCCGTGGTCCGGCCAGTGAGCGCGGGGTTCCGGACCGAGCATTTGCTTGGTTGAATCGGTGAGCGCGCACCGCGTGCTGTCCTCGAACGAAAGTGAGCAAAGCCGATGCCGAGCCCTGACGAACTCGTCCGCGCGATGTGCCGCAGCTGGTCGGACCCCGATCCGGACCGCATCGCGGCCTTCTTCGCCGAAGACGCCGTGTACCACAACATTCCGACCGAGCCGGTGCACGGGCGCACCGCGATCCGCGAGTTCATCGCTGGATTCCTGACCACCTTCCACGGCATCGACTTCGAGATCCACCAGCAGATCAGCGCGGGCAACCTGGTCATGAACGAGCGCACCGACACCCTGCGCACCGCCGACCGCGCCATCGCGCTGCCGGTGACCGGCGTCTTCGAGGTGAACGACGGTGCCATCACCGCTTGGCGCGACTACTTCGACATGGGTGTCATCAACCAGGCCTTCGGTCCCTGACGTCGCGGTCTCCGGAAGGTCGGGAATCGACGGAACCGGTGGGGCGGCGGGCGCGTCGAAGGTAAGTAGATGAAGAGTCGATGGGGGAGCGTCGGCGGGGTCCGGCGATAGCGGAGGAGGGGGCGTGTGGGAACGGTGTCCGGGGTGTCGGAGGGCTTGGCGGCGTGGGATGGGCGCCAGGTGGCGGGATGCGCCGGCGCGGTGGAATGACCGGCTGTGCGATCGGTACCCCTCCCGGCGCGCGGCCGGAGCCGGATACCGAGTGAGGTGTATGGGGCTGCGAGGGACGGGAATTGGCGATTCCGTCCATCGCGCCCCTACGAGGCACAGCGCCTCCCCCTGGGAGAGGAGGAGGCGCTGTGTTACTCGGTACCGTCGCTCAGCGCACCGCGGCCGCGGCGGTGACCATATTGCGCAGTGACGCCGCCACCTCGGCCTGGCCCCTGGTCTTCAGGCCGCAGTCCGGGTTGACCCAGAGCCGCTCGGCGGGAACGGCTTTCAGTGCCGCCCGCAATGAGGTGGTGATCTCCTCGACGCTGGGCACCCGGGGCGAGTGGATGTCGTAGACGCCCGGACCGACGCCGAGATCGAAGCCTGCCGCGTTGAGGTCGTCGAGCACCTCCATCCGGGAACGCGCCGCCTCGATCGAGGTCACGTCGGCATCCAGCCCGGCGATCGCGTCGATCACCTCGCCGAACTCCGAATAGCACAGGTGCGTGTGTACCTGGGTGGCGTCGGAGACTCCCGAGGTGGCCAGCCGGAACGACCGCACCGACCAGTCGAGATAGCCCTGTTGCTCGGCCTCGCGCAGCGGCAGCAGTTCGCGCAGCGCGGGCTCGTCGACCTGGATGATCCGGATGCCCGCGCTCTGCAGGTCCACCGTCTCGTCCCGAATCGCCAGCGCCACCTGCCGTGCCGAATCGCCGAGCGGCTGGTCGTCGCGGACGAACGACCAGGCCAGGATGGTCACCGGACCGGTGAGCATGCCCTTGACCGGCTTGTCGGTGAGCGACTGCGCGTAGCTGATCCAGTCGACGGTCATCGGCGTGCGCCGCGCGACGTCGCCGAACAGGATCGGCGGCCGCACGCAGCGGGTGCCGTAGGACTGCACCCAGCCCAGTTCGGTGGCCGCGAAACCATCGAGCTGCTCGGCGAAGTACTGGACCATGTCGTTGCGTTCCGGCTCACCGTGCACCAGCACGTCCAGGCCGAGTTCCTCTTGCAACGCGATGACGTCGGCGACCTCGGCCCGCATCCGGCGGACGTACTCGGCCTGATCGATCGCCCCCTTGCGCAGCTCAGCGCGCGCCACCCGAATCGCCGAGGTCTGCGGGTAGGAGCCGATCGTGGTGGTCGGCAGCGGCGGCAACTGCAGCCGATCCTGTTGCAGCACACGGCGTTGCTCGGCGGGCGCACGGGTGAGCGCGTCCGGTCCGAGCGCGGCCAGACGGGCCCGCACCTGCCGGTCGTTCAGCCGCGGATCGGCGTGCCGGGACGCGAGCGCGGCGCGCACCTCGTCCAGTTCCGCGCTGATCGCCGCGGGCCCCTCGGCCAGTCCGGTGGCCAGCAGCCGCACCTCGGTGACCTTCTCGCTGCCGAATGCCAGCCAGGACCGCAGCGCCGCGTCGAGGTCGGTCTCCACGGCCAGGGTGTAGGGCACGTGCAGCAGCGAGCTCGAGGTCGAAACCGCCACCGCCGCAGCCGAACCGAGCAGGGTGCCCAGGGTGGCCAGCGACTTGTCGAGGTCGGCGCGCCACACGTTGCGCCCGTCGACCACACCGGCCACCAGCAGCTTGCTCGCCAGGGCGGGTACCGCCGCGACATCGGAAACATCGGTGCCCGAGGTGAAGTCGAGCGCGACGCCCTCGACCTCGGTGCTCGCGAGCGCGGACAGTGCCGCGTCCGGATGCCCGAAATAGGTCGCCACCAGGATCGCCGGCCGTTCGGCGGCCGCGGTGAGCTCGGTGTAAGTGCTACGCACCAGCGCGATTTCGTCCGCGGTGAGGTCGGTGACCAGGATCGGCTCGTCGAGCTGGACCCAGCCGACGCCCGTCGCGGCGAGCCGCGCGAGCAGGTCGCGGTAGAGCGGCACGAGCTCGGCGAGCCGGTCGAGCGCCGCGCCGCCGCTCGCCTTGGCCAGCTTCAGGAAGGTGATCGGGCCGATGACCACCGGCCGGGCAGGCACACCGAGGTCGAGCGCCTCGCGCACCTCGTCCAGCAGCTTGTCCGGATGCAGCGAGAACACGGTGTCCGTGCCGATTTCCGGCACCAGATAGTGGTAGTTGGTGTCGAACCATTTGGTCATCTCCAGCGGCTCGACCGTCTCGTTGCCGCGCGCGGCCGCGAAATACCGATCCAGCGGGTCGGCGATGCCCGCGACGCGCGGCGGCAGCGCGCCGAGCAGCACGGCCGTATCGAGCACCTGGTCGTAGTACGAGAAGGTGCCGACCGGGATCGAATCCAGGCCCGCCGCTTGCAGTTCGGTGAGTTGGGCGTGGCGCAGCTCGCGCGCGACGGCGTGCAGCTGATCGGCGTCGATCTTGCCCGCCCAGTAGGACTCGGTGGCCCGCTTGAGTTCACGGCGCGGCCCCACCCGTGGTAGCCCGAGAACCGTTGCGGTGAACGGTGTCTGATGTACAACAGTCACGATGTCTCTCCAGTGCTGAGTCGTGGACCATCGCCATACGGGCGATGCGGCCACCGGCCGAGGGGTCGGCGAACCGCGATGGGAGCCCGACACTTCAGCACTGGTGCAACCGCACGCCCAAATCCACGAGGCGGTGGTCGCCGGATACGGCGTATCCGGCACGGCTGGCAGGTCTTCGGACTCACGGGCACCGGCCGTATCGGCCGACCTACTGACCGTCGCTTCCCGGGCCGGTGTGGTCCAGTGCGTGTGACGGCGTTCGTTCCTGCTTACCGCTGCGGGACAGTCCCGGATTCTCACCGGGTTCCCTCTCGTCCGGCCGCCCGTTGCCGGGGGACCGTACTCGACTCCGGTGCGCGACGTCGGGGCTCCATCTCGCGCGCATCGGTGAACCAGCTGCGTGCTCCAGCATAGGCGGCGTGCCCGCGGTGGGGTGGGCGGGTGCGTCGCGCATTATGTCGCGATCAATTTTTGATCGTTTTGATCAGGTGAGAAGGCCCACGGAACTCGGGTGTTCCCCACTTCAGGCGACCTGCCTAAGGTTGTGCGACGCAGGGGGCTCCGCGTAGCAGCTATTGCAGGAGAACTGTGGTGACCGAGTGGTCGATTTCGATCGTCATACCAACCCATATTCGCACCGTCGCGAGCCGAGATCTGCTGGATGTGCAGCTCGATGCGCTATTGCGGCAGGACTTTTCCGGCGATTTCGAGGTGGTGATCGCGGATAACGGCTCACCCGTGCCGGTCGCGGACCATATCGAGCGCCATCCGTTGCGGGATCGGCTGCGGCTGGTCTATGTGGACGCGTCCGGCTCCTCGGGTGCCGCGCATGCCCGCAATGTCGGTGCCGCGCACGCCACCGGGGAGATCCTGCTGTTCTGTGATCACGACGACCGGGTGTATCCGAATTGGGTGCGCCGCATGGTCGAATTCCTGGACACCGGTTACGACCTGACTTGTTCCGCGGTGGAAGGCGATTCGCTCAATACCGACAATCCGCGGGAGTTCGCGCGCATTCCGGCGCCGGAGGAGTTCCAGCCGCCCGGTGTCTACGCACCGGTGATCATCGGCACCAGCATGGCGTGCCGCGCCGCGGTCTATCGGAAACTGGGCGGCCAGGACAGCAGCTACGCCGCCAACGAGGACCTCGAATTCGGCTGGCGAGCCCATCGGGAGGGATATCGGCTCGGCTATCTCGCCGAGGCGCTGGTTGCCTACCGTTATCGCAAGGGGTTTCGGCCCGGATATCGGCAGGGCCGCAGCCGCGGTATCGGGCTGGCGCGGGTGCATGGCGAATACCCGAACAACGGCCTGCCGGAGATCCGGTTGCGACCGGTGTTGTCGCAGATCGTGCGGGTGCCGTTCACCAGGGGCCTGGTCGCCGAGGAACGCGGCCTGATGTTCGGCCTCGCGGTCGGTCAGTTCCGCGGTGGGCTGCGCTACCGGACCCTGCGCTGGGCGTAGCCGGCCGGCGTCGCCCGCGCGGCGCGCCTGTGACGGGCCGATGAACGCAACTTCGCAGCGTTGCTACCCGCCGTTGTGAAGATCCCTGCGAAGGCCGCATCAGTGTCGGTGAGATGGGCGCAGCCGGGTACCTTAGGCCAATGTTCACGAAAGTCTTGGTCGCCAACCGCGGCGAGATCGCCATCAGGGCCTTCCGCGCGGCCTACGAACTCGGCGTGGGGACGGTCGCCGTCTTCCCGTACGAGGACCGCAACTCGGTCCATCGGTTGAAGGCGGCCGAGTCCTATCAGATCGGTGAGCAAGGCCATCCGGTCCGGGCCTATCTGTCGATCGACGCGATCATCGACGCGGCGAAGTCGGCGGGCGCCGACGCGGTGTACCCCGGTTACGGCTTCCTGTCTGAGAACCCGGACCTCGCCGCGGCCTGCGCCCGCGAGGGCATCACCTTCATCGGCCCGTCCGCCGAGGTGCTCGAGCTCGCGGGCAACAAGGCGCGCGCCATCGCCGCCGCCAAGGCCGCGGGACTGCCGGTGCTGCGCTCGAGCGTGCCGACCGCGGACGTGGACGAGCTGCTCGCGGCCGCGCAGGAGCTGGAATACCCGATCTTCGTCAAGGCGGTCGCCGGCGGCGGTGGTCGCGGCATGCGCCGGGTCGCCGAGCCGGCACAGCTGCGCGAGTCGATCGAGGCGGCCTCGCGCGAGGCCGAGTCGGCCTTCGGCGATCCGACGGTGTTCCTCGAGCAGGCCGTGGTGAACCCGCGTCACATCGAGGTGCAGATCCTGGCCGACCAGCACGGCAACGTGATGCACCTGTTCGAGCGGGACTGCTCGGTGCAGCGCAGGCATCAGAAGGTGATCGAGCTCGCGCCCGCGCCGAACCTGGATCTCGCGCTGCGCGACCGCATTTGCGCCGACGCGGTGGCCTTCGCCAAGCAGATCGGCTACAGCTGCGCGGGCACCGTGGAGTTCCTGCTCGACGAGCGGGGCAACCACGTCTTCATCGAGATGAACCCGCGCATCCAGGTCGAGCACACGGTGACCGAGGAGATCACCGATGTCGACCTGGTGCAGTCGCAGCTGCGCATCGCGGCGGGGGAGACCCTCGAGCAGCTCGGCCTCAGCCAGGACAAGATCACCATTCGCGGCGCCGCGCTGCAGTGCCGGATCACCACCGAGGACCCGGCCAACGGATTCCGCCCGGACACCGGGCGGATCACCGCCTACCGCACGCCGGGCGGTGCGGGCATCCGGCTCGACGGCGGCGCCAACCTCGGCGCGGAGATCGGGGCCTACTTCGACTCCATGCTGGTGAAGCTCACCTGCCGCGGCCGCGACTTCCCCGCCGCGGTGGCGCGGGCCGGGCGGGCACTGGCCGAGTTCCGAATTCGCGGTGTCACCACCAACATTCCGTTCCTGCAGGCGGTGCTCGACGATCCGGACTTCAAGACCGGCCGGGTCACCACCTCGTTCATCGACGAGCGCCCGCAGCTGCTGACCCTGCGCGGTTCGGCCGACCGCGGCACCAAGATCCTCAATTATCTGGCCGACATCACCGTGAACAAGCCGCACGGTGAACGGCCGACCACGGTCTACCCGCACGACAAGCTGCCCCCGATCGACCTGACCGTGCCCCCGCCGGACGGCTCGCGTCAGCGGCTGTTGCGTTTGGGCCCCGAAGGTTTCGCGCGGGATCTGCGCGCGCAGAAGGCGGTCGGCGTCACCGACACCACCTTCCGCGACGCGCACCAGTCCCTGCTGGCCACTCGGGTGCGCACCAACGGTCTGCTCGGTGTCGCGGGGCACGTCGCGCGGCTGACCCCCGAACTGCTGTCCATCGAGGCGTGGGGCGGTGCGACTTACGATGTGGCGCTGCGGTTCCTGTACGAAGACCCGTGGGAGCGGCTGGCCCTGCTGCGCGAGGCGGTGCCCAACATCTGCCTGCAGATGCTGCTGCGCGGCCGCAACACCGTCGGCTACACGCCCTACCCGGAACAGGTGACCCGCGCGTTCGTCTCCGAGGCGACCGCCACCGGCATCGATATCTTCCGCATCTTCGACGCGCTCAACAACGTCGACCAGATGCGTCCGGCGATCGACGCGGTGCGCGAAACCGGTACGGCCATCGCCGAAGTCGCGATGAGCTACACCGGTGATCTGTCCAACCCGGACGAAACCCTGTACACCCTGGACTATTACCTGAAGCTGGCCGAGCAGATCGTGGACGCGGGCGCGCACGTGCTCGCGATCAAGGACATGGCCGGACTGTTACGTGCCCCTGCCGCAGCGACTTTGGTCAAGGCGCTGCGCAGCAACTTCGATCTGCCGGTGCACGTGCACACCCACGACACCCCGGGCGGTCAGCTGGCCACCTACCTCGCCGCCTGGCAGGCCGGCGCCGACGCGGTCGACGGCGCCAGCGCCGCGATGGCCGGAACCACCAGCCAGCCCGCGCTTTCCGCGATCGTCGCGGCCGCGGCGCACAGCGAGCACGACACCGGGCTGAACCTGCAGAACGTGTGCGATCTCGAGCCGTACTGGGAGGCGCTGCGAAAGGTGTACGCGCCCTTCGAGTCCGGGCTGCCCGCCCCGACCGGGCGGGTGTACACCCATGAGATCCCCGGCGGTCAGCTGTCGAACCTGCGCCAGCAGGCCATCGCGCTCGGTCTCGGCGATCGGTTCGAAGAGGTGGAAGCCAAATACGCGGCGGCCGACCGGTTGCTCGGCCGATTGGTGAAGGTGACCCCGTCCTCGAAGGTGGTCGGCGACCTCGCGCTTGCCCTGGTCGGCACCGGTGTCGACATCGAGGACTTCGCCGCCGACCCGGGCCGCTTCGACATCCCCGACTCGGTGATCGGTTTCCTGCGTGGCGAACTCGGCACCCCGGCGGGCGGCTGGCCCGAACCGTTCCGCAGCCGCGCGCTGGCGGGCCGCGGCCCGGCCAAGCCGGAGACCCCGCTCACCCCGGCCGACGAGGCGGGGCTTGCGGGCAGCTCCGAACAGCGCCGCACCACGCTGAACCGGCTGCTGTTCCCCGGGCCAACGTCCGAGTTCCTCGCGCACCGCGAGAAATACGGCGACACCATGGGGCTCTCGGCGAACCAGTTCTTCTACGGGTTGCGCCACGGCGAGGAACATCGCGTGCAGCTGGAGAAGGGTGTCACGCTGCTGATCGGCCTCGAGGCCATCGCCGAGCCCGACGAGCGCGGCATGCGCACGGTCATGTGCATCCTCAACGGGCAGCTGCGTCCGGTCGCGGTCCGGGACCGGTCCATCGCCAGCGACGTCCCGGCCGCGGAGAAGGCGGACAAGGGCAACGCGGGCCACATCGCCGCGCCGTTCGCCGGTGTCGTGACCTTGGCTGTGTCCGAGGGCGACGCGGTCGCGGCAGGTGACACCATCGGCACCATCGAGGCGATGAAGATGGAGGCCGCGATCACCGCGCCGCGCGCGGGGACCGTCGGCCGGGTCGCGATCGGACAGGTGCAGCAGGTCGAGGGCGGTGATCTGCTGATAGAGCTGACCATGGGCGAGTCCGGCGCGGGTGATCAGCTGCGGTCCGTGCGAAACGATCAGTCTGAATGACCCGGATCGTCGCGGGCACGGCGGGTGGACGGCGCCTGCGGGTGCCGCCCGCCGGCACCCGGCCGACCTCCGACCGGGTGCGTGAGGCGTTGTTCAGCGCGCTCGACGCCAGGATCGATTTCGACGGCGCCCGGGTGCTCGACCTCTACGCGGGGTCGGGCGCGCTCGGGTTGGAGGCACTTTCGCGTGGTGCCGCGCACGCGCTGCTGGTCGAATCCGATCGCAAGGCCGCGGCCGTCGTGCGCGCCAACATCGCCGAGCTCGGGCTGCCCGGTGCGCAGCTGCGCCCCGGCACCGTGGCGTCGGTGCTGGCCGCGGGCGGTGCGGGCGAATTCGACCTGGTGCTCTCCGATCCGCCGTACGCGGTCGAGACCGACGCGGTGCTCGCGGACCTGCGCGCGCTGACCGACGGGTGGCTGCGTCCTGGCGCCCTGGTGGTGGTGGAGCGATCCATCCGATCGCCGGAGATCGACTGGCCCGCAGGCTTTTCCGCGTTGAAGCCGCGCAAATACGGGGAAACGCGGATCGAGCTGGCGACGTTCGAATAGGGCCGGTGTGGCCCCGCGCACCCGGTTGTGGTGTGGGGCAGGGCGACACGATAGCGTCTGACCATGGCTGGAGCATTATGCCCCGGGTCCTTCGACCCCGTGACCAACGGACACATCGACGTCTTCACCCGGGCCGCGGCCCAGTTCGACGAGGTCGTTGTCACCGTCATGATCAACAAGAACAAGCAGGGCATGTTCAGCGTCGAGGAGCGCATGGAGATGCTGCGCGAGTCGACCGCGCACCTGCCCAACGTCCGGGTGGAGTCCTGGTACGGGCTGCTCGTCGATTTCGCGAAGCAGCAGAACGTCACCGCCATCGTGAAGGGCCTGCGTGACGCCACCGACTTCGGTTACGAGCTGCAGATGGCGCAGATGAACAAGAAGCTCTCCGGTGTAGAGACCTTCTTCATCGCCACCAACCCCACCTTCGGCTTCCTGTCCAGCTCCCTGGTCAAAGAGGTCGCCGCCTTCGGCGGCGACGTAGTAGACATGCTCCCCCCCTCAGTCCACAAACGCCTCCTCACCCGCCTAGCCGAACGCAAGAACTGACCCGAACCCTTCAGTGCTGAAAAGGAATCAGCCCCGGGCTGGGGCTCGGGGCTGATTCGGGCTGCGGTGATGGGTTAGAAGACCAGGCCGCGCAGGGCCAGGAAGCGCATGCCGCCTACGGCGGCGGTGATGGCGAGGATGGCGGTGGCCTCGGCGGGGCCGCCGATGGTGGGGGCCCAGATGTCGAGGGCGGCCAGGCTCGCGGTGGTGATGGCGAGGCCGACCAGGGCCAGGCCGCCGCCCTCCCACTGGGCGGTGAACCAGCCGACGCGGCCGCTGGCGTGAAAGGTGAGCTGGCGGTGCAGCTCGTTGGCGATGATGGTGCTCACGATCGAGCCGACCACGTTGGCGATCAGCGGACCGATGCCGTGCATCGCGAAGAACAGCAGTACATAGGCGACGTTGCTGGAGCCGCCGACCAGGGCGAAACGGATCAGCTGGGCGAAGCCGCGGTCACCGCGCAGGTAGGTCATCAGCTGCTCGAACCGCGCCGCGACGGGTGCTGCGGGTAGCACCGGGTACGGGCCGACCCACGGCAGGAAGAAGCTGGTCGCGCTTACTCCCGCCGGTCGCTCCAGATCCAGAACAGTCATGGTCTTTCCGATCGAACAAGAGCCTTCGAGGGGGACAACAGCGACGGTGATCGCTTCCTTCCCGCCGGGCTCTTGGCAAGTTTCGGCACGAAACCTGGCAACAACGGGCGGACCGGTGTGGCCCTTTCTCTCTGGCTACCTCAATCCCGCAGGTCCCGGTGGGGACTGCGCGCTAAGCCGAAGACCTTTTCGATCTTCCCACTGAATGTAACACGAAGTGGAGGCTAACCCTCCACTTGATTTGTGTGGCGTACGAGACACTGGCACGACACACCGGAGGGTGACTCGGCACAAGCCGTGACGAGGGGCACACTGGGGCTCGGCGGAGAGTTCGCCGTGAGTCGTAGGAGAGTGGGGTAGTCAGCATGTACCGCGTATTCGAAGCACTCGACGAGCTGGTCGCCATCGTCGAGGAGGCGCGTGGCATCCCGCCGACCCGCAGCTGCATCGTGCCGCGCGGTGACGTGCTCGAGTTGCTCGACGACGTGCGCGACGCGCTGCCCGGCGAACTCGACGACGCGCAGGACGTGCTCGACATCAGAGACAAGATCGTCGCCGACGCCCGCGCGGCCGCCGACGTAACGGTGACCAGCGCCAACGAGCAGGCCGCGAATACCATCGGCGCGGCCCGCGAGGAAGCCGACCGCATCCTGGCCGACGCCAAGGCGCACGCCGACCGAATGGTCGCCGAGGCCAGCGCGCACGCCGACCATCTGGTCACCACCGCGCAGGCCGAGGCGGACCGGGTGGTGGCCGACGGCAACGCGGAATTCGAGGCCGTCACCAAGCGGGCCCGGCTGGAGTCGGAGCGAATGATCGAGGCGGGCAAGGCTTCCTACGATCGCTCGGTCGCCGACGGCGAGGCCGAGCGGGACCGCCTGGTCTCCCAGACCGAGGTGGTGCGCGCCGCGCACGCCGAATCCGCGCGGGTGATCGACGCCGCGCACGCCGACGCCGACGCGATGCGCGAGGAGTGCGACCACTACGTCGACGCCAAACTCGCCGACTTCGAGGAGACCCTGTCGAACACGCTGCGCACGGTCGGGCGGGGCAGGCATCAGCTGCGCACGGGCGCGGGCGCGCCCGACTACGCCGCCGAATACCGCCGCTGACCGGCGCGATCGCGCGCACGGGTTCGCGTGCCGCGGCGCAAGCGCAATTTGGGTGGACGCGGCCGCTCGCGTATCGTGGAGTGGTTGCCCATTCCCCCCGATTGTGAAGTGAGTTCGTGATGCCCGCCGGTTCCGGTTCTGCCTCGCGTCCGCGCTCGGCCTCGCGCCGGGAGCCGGACGCGGCTTTCGTGCTGGACGTGCGCAGCCTCGGCCGCAGGCCGGGGACGATGCGCGAACTGCAGCGCAGCTTCGATACCCAGACCCGGATCGGCCTCGATCTCGTCGGTGTCCCGGTGGGCGCGCAGGTGGAGTTCGACCTGCAGTTGCAGGCCGTGTCCGAGGGTGTGCTGGTCACCGGGACGGTGCGTGCGCCCATCGAGGGCGAGTGCTCGCGCTGCCTCGAGCCGTTCACCGATCACGTCGATCTGCGTCTCACCGAGCTGTTCGCCTACCCGGACAGCACCACCGAACAGACCACCGAGGACGATGAGGTCTACCGCATGGTGGACGACACCATCGACCTCGAGCCGGTGGTCATCGACGCGATCGGGCTGGAGTTGCCGCTGCAGCCGCTGTGCACCCCGGACTGCGCCGGACTGTGCGCGGAATGCGGCGTGCGGATGGCGATTGCGGGTTCGGAGCACTCGCATGAGATACTTGACCCTCGCTGGGCCGGGCTGGCGAAGTTCGCCACCGAATCGCCCGGTAACGGCAGCCCCGAACCGGGTGCGGCCACAGCAACAGACCACTCAGCCGATATGGCAAGCAATAGGACAGAGGAGAAGTAGTCGTGGCCGTTCCCAAGCGCCGGATGTCCCGTTCCAACACCAGGTCGCGGCGCAGCCAGTGGAAGGCCACCGCGCCGACCCTGATCACCTGCCCGAACCGCGCCTGCGGTGAGAAGACCCTGCCGCACATCGCGTGCCCGTCCTGCGGCACCTACAAGGGCCGTCAGGTCACCGCCGCTGTCTGACAGTTCGACCTGTCGTATCGACGTGACTGAGCGACCCGATTCGGCCGGTGCACACGCGAGCCTGCTCGCGGCGCTCGGTGTCGAGGTGCGGCCGGAACTGCTGCGCCTGGCGCTGACGCACCGGTCGTACGCATACGAGAACGGCGGGCTGCCGACCAACGAGCGACTGGAGTTCCTCGGCGATTCCGTCCTCGGACTCAGCATCACCGAGCGGCTGTACCGCGAGCACCCGGACAAGTCCGAGGGCGAGCTGGCGAAGCTGCGCGCGAGCGTGGTGAACATGCACGCGCTCGCCGAGGTGGCCCGCCAGCTCGGCGAGGGCGGTCTCGGCGCGCACCTGCTGCTCGGCAGGGGCGAGGAGCTCACCGGTGGCCGGGACAAGCCGAGCATCCTCGCCGACGGCATGGAATCGCTGCTCGGCGCGGTGCACCTGGAACACGGCATCGATGTCGCGCGCGCGGTGGTGCTGCGGTTGTTCGCCGACCTGCTCGAGCGCGGACCCCGGATGGGGGCCGGACTCGACTGGAAGACGAGCCTGCAGGAGCTCACCGCGGAGCGCGGTCTCGGCGTGCCCAGTTACGAGATCACCTCGACGGGTCCTGATCACGACAAGGAATTCACCGCGACCACGATGATCGGCGGCCAGGCCTACGGCCAGGGCGTCGGCCGATCGAAGAAGGAAGCCGAGCAGAAGGCCGCGGGCACCGCCTACCAGGCGCTGACCGCCGACGCCTGATCGTGCCCGAACTTCCCGAGGTCGAGGTCGTCCGGCGCGGTATCGCCGAACACGTGGTCGGTCGCGTCATCGACGCGGTCGCGATCACCCATCCCCGCTCGGTGCGCCGTCATCTCGAGGGCGCCGCCGATCTAGCCGCGCGGCTGGCCGGACTGAAGGTCCAGTCCGCCGAGCGGCGGGGCAAATTCCTCTGGCTCACCTTCGACGAGCCGGAGCTCTCCCTGGTCGTGCATCTCGGCATGAGCGGGCAGATGCTGGTGCAGCCCGCCGACGCGCCGGTGGAGAAGCACGCGCACATCCGTGCCGATCTGAGCGACGGCACCCAGTTGCGTTTCGTCGATCAGCGCACCTTCGGCGGCTGGGCGCTCGCGCCGCTGGTCGAGGTGGACGGCACCGCGGTGCCGGAACCGGTGGCGCACATCGCCCGCGACCCGCTTGACCCGCGCTTCGACGTCGAATCCGTGGTGTCCGCGATCCGTGCCAAGCAGACCGAGATCAAACGCGTGCTGCTCGATCAGAGCGTGATCTCCGGTATCGGCAACATCTACGCCGACGAATCCCTGTGGCGGGCAAAGCTGCACGGCGCTCGGGTGGCGTCGGGCCTGTCCCGTCCGGTGCTGCGCGGCCTGCTCGCCGATGTGGGCGCGGTGATGGGTGAGGCGCTCGCCGCGGGCGGCACCTCGTTCGACGCGCTGTATGTGAACGTCAACGGTCAGTCCGGCTACTTCGAACGCTCACTGGCCGTGTACGGCCGCGAGGACGAGCCGTGCCGCCGCTGCGGGGCCGCGATCCGGCGGGAGAAGTTCATGAATCGTTCCTCCTATTCTTGCCCGCGGTGCCAGGTGAAGCCTCGCCCTCGTTAGGGAGTCCGAGCTACCTTTCTTGTAGGCGGTCCGGGTGTCGGGACCGTGGAGGAAGGACATATGCGCAAGCTCACGTACTACGTAGCGTCGACCATCGACGGATTCATCGCCACCGACGACGGGTCGGTCGACTTCTTTCCGGTCGGCGGCGACCACGGCCCTGCGATCACCGCGCAGTACCCCGAGACGCTGCCGACCAAGGTGCGCGAGTCGCTCGGCATCGACAAGCGCAACCGCTACTTCGACACCGTGCTGATGGGCCGCAAGACCCACGACTTCGGCGTGCGGACCGGTACGTCGAGCCCGTACGCGCATCTGAAGCAGTATGTGGTCTCGACGACGCTGCCGGAGGACCCCGATCCCGGCGTCGAGTTGATCGCGACGGACCCGCTCGCGAAGGTGCGCGAACTCAAACGCGAAGCGGGACTGGGCATCTGGCTGTGCGGCGGCGGTGAACTCGCGCAGGTGCTGTTGCCCGAGATCGATCAGATCTTCCTCAAGCTGTACCCGGTGCTGCTCGGTCACGGCCGCTCGTTGTTCGGCACGGGCCCGCGGCTGCCCGACGCGGCCAGGTTCCGGGTGATCACCAGCCGCGTCTTCGAGGACGGAGTGGCCTTCATGAAGTACAGCAGGATTCGTTAATCGCGGTGACGCGAGACGATTCGAGCCCGACCAGCCCGGCGGCGACGCCGGGCCCGGTCGAGGTGCTGCGCGAGATCGGGTTCTGGCTCGAACGCGCGCGGGCCGAGACCTACCGGGTGAAGGCCTACCGCAGGGCCGCCGATATCGTCGCCGGGCTCACCCCGGAGGAACGCGCCGCGCATCAGGCGGCGCGCAGCTGGCGCGAGATCGCGGGGATCGGGCCGAAGACCGCCGCGGTGATCGAGCAGGCGTCGGCCGGCGTGCTGCCGCAGTACCTGATCGATCAGCGCAATGCCGCCAAGCCGATCGGCGCGCCGGGCAAGGCGCTGCGCACGCGGCTGCGCGGCGACCTGCACACCCACTCGGATTGGTCCGACGGCGGCAGCCCGATCGCCGAGATGATGGGCGTCGCCGCCGCGCTCGGCCACGAATACTGTGCGCTGACCGATCATTCGCCGCGGCTGACCGTGGCGAACGGGCTGTCCGCGAGCCGGTTGCGCAAGCAGCTGGACGTCGTCGCCGAGCTGAACGAGCGGATGGCGCCGTTCCGCATCCTGACCGGCATCGAGGTCGACATCCTCGACGACGGCACCCTGGATCAGCAGGCCGATCTGCTCGCCGAACTCGATATCGTCGTGGCCAGCGTGCACTCGCATCTGCGCGCCGACAGCGCGACGATGACCAAGCGAATGGTCTACGCCGTCGCCAACCCCAACGTGGATGTGCTCGGCCACTGCACCGGCCGGTTGGTCACCGGCGGTCGCGGCACCCGGCCCGAGTCGAGCTTCGATGCCGAGGTGGTGTTCGAGGCGTGCCGCAAGTTCGGCACCGCCGTCGAGATCAACAGCAGACCCGAACGACGCGACCCGCCGTCGCGATTGCTGCGCTTGGCGCTCGAGATGGACTGCCTGTTCTCGATCGACACCGACGCGCACGCGCCCGGTCAACTGGACTGGCAGGGCTACGGCTGCGAGCGTGCCGTGGCCAACGGCGTTCCGGCCGAACGCGTCGTCAACACCTGGCCGCTGGCCGAGTTGCTGGCGTGGACCGAGACCGCCGGAGCGTGAGGGCGGCCGGTCCACCGGAAAATGCGCACGGTCGCGTCACACTTGCCGCCGCTGTCTCGTCTAACTGTTGTACGAGCAGACCGAGGAAAGGATGTCACCGTGGCACGCATGAAGCTCGCAGAGGTCGCCCCCGAGTACTACAAGGCGTGGTTCGAGGTGGAGAAGGCGATTCGGCGCGGCCCGCTGAACCCGGTGGTGCGTGAGCTGGTGAAGATTCGCGCGTCCCAGATCAACGGCTGCGTGTTCTGCATCGACCTGCACACCACCGACGCGCGCCTGGCAGGGGAGACCGAGAAGCGGATCTACCAGCTCGACGCCTGGCGCGAGTCCGCGCTCTTCGACGACACCGAGCGGGCCGCGCTCGCCTACGCCGAGGCGGTCACGAAACTCGGCGAACACGGTGTGAGCGACGAGATCTGGGCCGAGGTGGAAAAGCACTTCGACGAGGGCGCGCGGGCCGGACTGGTCGCGGTCACCGCGATGATCAACCTGTGGAATCGGATCGGGGTGCCGCTGCGGATGCAGCCCGAGGGCTGAGGCGCGCGGGGACGGCATCGGGTCGCGCCGGTGCCGTCGCGCGGTCTATTCCCGCGGCGGCAGCAGCGGTCGCGCGAAGTAATCCTCGACCGGCAGCGGGCCGGTGTAGCGTCGGCACGGGCAGCGCACCCCCTCCCGCATGAACACATTGTACGTATACGTATGCGCCGCGGAATCCGCCCGATGTGTCGGTGCCTTCGGCGAAGATGGCAGGTATGACGGAACTATCGCTGCGTGAGCTGAACCGAACCCTGCTGGTGCGTCAGATGCTGGCACGGCGGGCCGCGATGACTCCGTTGGAGCTTGTTCGGCATCTGGTCGCGGTGCAGGGGCAGGAACCCAATTGGCCCTATGTCGGCCTCTGGTCGCGGCTCACCGATTTCCGCCACGACGACCTGGCCGCCCTGCTGCGGGAGCGAAAACTGGTGCGCTCCACCATGATCCGCCGCACCGTGCACCTGGCCGACGTGGACGATTTCCGCTGGCTGCGCCCGACGGTGCGCCCGATCGTGCACGCCGCGTTGCAGGCGGCCTACTACCGCGACGAGATCGAGGGCATCGACCCGGTCGAACTCGCCGCCGCGGGAAGGGAATTGCTGTCCGGCCAGATCCTGACGCGCACCGAGCTGGGCCGGTTGCTCGCCGAGCGTTTCCCGGATCGGCACGCGCGCAGACTCGCCGAGGCGGCCGAACTGCTGGTGCCGATGGCGCACAGCCCGGTGACCGGGGCGTGGGGCAAATGGGGTAACCGGTCGGTGACGGTCGCGCTCGCCGACGAATGGCTCGGCGTGCCGATGCGGACCGAGCCGGACGCACGGACCCTGATCCTGCGTTACTTGGCGGCGTTCGGTCCCGCCACCGTCGCCGACATGCAGGCGTGGGCCGGGGTGGCCAAGCTCGCCGAGGTGGTCGACGACATGCGTTCGGAGCTGCGGGTTTTCACCGACGACCAGCACCGGGTGCTGTTCGATCTGCCGGACGCGCCGCTGGCCGACCCGAATCTGGTGGTGCCGGTGCGCTTCCTGCCCGCCTTCGACAACGCGCTGCTCGGGCACAAGGATCGCCGCCGGATCATCAGCGAGGAGGATCGGCAGCGGATCGCCAAGGAGGCCTCGGGCGGGGTGCCGATGTATCTGGTCGACGGTTTCGTGCACGGCCGATGGGCGTTGGAGGACAGCACCATTCGCGTCACGCCGTGGCATCCGCTCAGCGCGGCCGACGAGTCCGCACTGCGCGGCGAGGCCGAACGGCTGCTCGGGTTCGTCGCCTCCGGGCAGGACGGGAAGATCATCATCGAGGGCTGATCCGAGCCGGTCGAGTCCGGCCGTGCGGGGCGCGACTACTCGGACGTGGCCTGATCGGCGAAGCACTTGCCGCGCAGCGCCAGCTCCGCTTCGAGGATGCGGATCGCCTTCGGGCCGACGCCATGGATGCGCAGCAGCTCCTTCGCGCTCACCTCGGCGAGGTGGTCGTAGCGGGTGTACCCGTGCGCGATCAGCTCGCGCGTGGCGACCTTGCCGATCCGCGTCGGAAACTCCGTCGCCGGTGTCTGCTCCGCCATCATGGCCTCCCGTGCACTCGTGCGCTCCTCGGACAGCGGCACGGTATCAACACCCGCCGACACTGTTTCGGGTCGAGCGAGGCGTGACGAAAGTCTGACGGTGCGGCGTGTGGCGGTGTCCGCGCCGCACCGACCAGGCACGATCGGATTCATGACACGAATGTCGCGGGTGCTGTTGACCGGTGCCGCCGGGTTCATCGGCGCCCATATCGGCCGGGCGCTGGTCGCCGCGGGGCACGAGGTGATCGGGATCGACCTGATGATTTCCGCGGCGCACGGGCCCGCCGCCCCGGTGCCCGACGGTATCCGGCGGGTGGACGTGCGGGACGCGGACGCGCTCGACGCGCTGCTGCGCGGCGTCGATGTCGTCTGCCATCAGGCCGCGGTGGTCGGCGCGGGCGTGAGCGCACAGGACGCGCCCGCCTATGCCAGCCACAACGACTTCGGCACGGCGGTGCTGCTGGCGGCGATGGATCGGGCAGGCTGCCGCAGGCTGGTGCTCGCGTCGTCGATGGTGGTGTACGGCGAGGGGCACTACCGCGGCGAGCGCTGCGGTCCGGTGCGGGTCGGCCTGCGCCGGCGCGCCGATCTCGACGCCGGGATGTTCGAACACCGCTGTCCGGAGACGGGGGAGGTGCTCGGCTGGACCTCGGTCCGCGAGGACGCGCCGTTACGGCCGCGCAGCCTGTACGCGGCAAGCAAACTGGCGCAGGAGAATTACGCCGCCGCGTGGGCGGCTGTAACCGGGTCCGCGGTGACCGCGCTGCGCTATCACAATGTCTACGGCAGCGATATGCCAAGGGACACACCCTATTCCGGGGTGGCCGCGATCTTCCGTTCGGCGCTGGAGGCGGGACAGCCGCCGCAGGTGTTCGAGGACGGCGGGCAGGCAAGGGATTTCGTGCACGTCACCGATATCGCCGCGGCGAACCTCGCGGCCGTCGAGCAGCCGCTGCCCGGGTTCGTTCCGATCAACGTCTCCTCCGGCCGCCCGATCACCATCGTGGAGGTGGCCTCGACGCTGGCCGCGGCGCGCGGCGGCCCGGATCCGGTGGTGACCGGACGGTACCGCCCGGGGGACGTGCGGCATATCGTCGCCGATCCCGAACAGGCCAGGCGCGTCCTGGGTTTCGTCGCTCAGGTGGATCCGGTGGCCGGGCTCACTGAGTTCGCGTTCGCGCCGTTACGCGACAGCACGGGAGTGTGTGCGCCGACCCTGTGAGGGCGCTCAGTTGTCCGACAGCGGCAACCGAACCTCGAAACGGCTTCCGGTCGGCCGGTTCTCGGCGGTGATGCGGCCCTGATGCGCCTCGACCAGACCGGCGGCGATCGCCAAACCCATGCCGCTGCCGGTGGGGACGCCGTCGGCGGCGACCGGGGAGCGGGCGGCGGTACCGCGATAGGCGACCTCGAAGATGCGGGGCAGGTCCGCCTCGGCGATGCCGGGTCCGGTGTCGTCGACCCGGGCCCACGCCTGACCATCGGACGCGCCAGCCGAGATGGCCACCTCGCCGCCGGGCGGGGTGTGCGCGATGGCGTTGGACACCAGATTGGTCAGCACACGGCCGAGCGCCTGATCGTTCGCTATGACGACGATGCGCGAATCCGGTTGCTCCGCACGGAGTTCGACCTGCGCGCGGGCGGCGGTCGGCCGGTTCGCCGCGAGCACCTCGTCGATCAGCTCGCGCAGATCCACCGGCTCCAGCTCCAGGCGCAGCGCGCCCGCGTTGATCTTCGACATCTCGAACAGGTCGTCGACCATGCGGGAGAGCCGGTTGGTCTCCAGCCCGATCTGCTCGGCATAGGAGGCGACATCGGCCTTGCCGGTGACGACCCCGTCGGAGAGCGCCTCGGCCATCGCGCGAATCCCCGCCAGCGGTGTCCGCAGATCATGGCTCACCCAGGCGACCAGCTCGCGCCGCGACTGCTCCGCGGCGCGTTCCTGCTCGAGGACCTGCTTCTCCCAGACCATCTTTCGCGCCTGCTCGCGGCCGAGCACGATCGCGGCGGGCACGGTCACCGCCGCGACGATGCCGAGTACCACGGCGGTGCGCCGCAATTCCTGCGTGAACATCAATCCGCTGACGCCGATCACGCCCGCGAGGGTGGCCAGCGTCGGAATCAGCACCAGCACGGCCATGCTCGTGGTCACCGAGCGATTCCTGGTGGCGCGCAGGATGATCGCGCCGATCAGCACGACCGGCAGCGAGCAGGCCAGCGAATAGACGATGAGCTGGGTGGTGTCCTCAGGCATCGACGGCTCCGTTCCCGGTGCGTGCCCACGCGTACCCGCGGCCCCACACGGTTTCGATGCGGTGGCCGTCGCCGAGTTTGGCGCGCAACCGTTTGATGTGCACGGTGACCGTGGACAGGTCGCCGAAGTCCCAGCCCCACACCTTGGCGAGCAGCGCCTCGCGGCTGTAGACCTGCTGCGGGTGTTGCAGCAGGAAGACGAGCAGGTCGAATTCGCGCGGGGTGAGTTCCACCGGCCTGCCGTCGACGTAGGCGAGCCGCAGGGCCGGACGCACCTCGACGGCGCCGTCGCACAGCACCGGCGCGTCGGCGTCGCGCACCACCTGCGTACGGCGCAGCACCGAGGCCACCCGCAGTGCGAGCTCGCGCGGGCTGAACGGCTTGGTGACGTAGTCGTCGGCGCCCGCCTCCAGGCCGAGCACCCGGTCGTCCTCGTCGCCGAGCGCGGTGAGCAGGATGACGGGCAGGTCCGGTCGCGGCCCAGAGCGGATGCTGCGGCAGATCTCGATGCCGTCGGGCGCGGGCATCATCACGTCGAGCACGGCCAGCTCGATGACCTCGTCCTGGTTCGCCAGCGCCGCCAGTGTGGTTGTGCCGTCGGAGGTTTCGCGTACCGCGTGGCCGTCGCGCTCGAGATAGCGGCGGACCACGTCGCGCACGACGGGGTCGTCGTCGGCGATCAGAATCGTCATACCCTCACCAGTTCGTCAGGATCGTGTGGACCAGCAGCAGCGTCGCGGCGGCCTGCACCGCCAGCCACCACCGGGCGGCGGTGCGCGGCAGGAAGGCGGTCGCGGCGAGCAGCCACAGATCGAACGGCAACCAGATCCGTTCGGTCTCCGCCTTGCTCAGCCCGCTGAGGTCCGCGGCGAGTATCGCGCACAGGGCCGCGGCGACCAGCAGCGCCGTCGGATCGAGGGCGCGCAGCGTGCGTGGCGCGAGCGCGCGGGACAGGGCCGCGGCCGTCGCGAGGCCGACCGCACAGACCGTCGCGGCCAGATTGCCCCACCACCAGTACGCGTAGGACCGCTCACTGGCGATGCCCTGGTAGTACCGCTGCACCACCAGGTGATAGCCGTCCAGCCACCAGAATCCGGCCACGGTGAACGCCGCGACGACCAGCAGCGCGCCGGCCAGCGCCGGGAGCAGCGGGCGGGCGGTCTTCGCCGCGATCAGCACCGCCACGGCGGGAAACGCCATCAGGACCAAGCCGTAGCTCAGGTAGATGCCGAGCGCGAAGAGCACGCCCGCCGCGATCGCGATACCGGCCTTGGCACCGGGGCGGGTGGCCAGCGCCAGCAGCGCCACGGCCCAGGCCGTGACACCGGCGAACATCGCGTCCGCGGAGACCGCGATCCAGAGCGCGGCGGGGGCGAGCACCAGAAACGGCAGCGCCGCGCGGGCCCGATCCTCGGCGCCGAGCGCCCGCAGCGCGACCGCGACGGCGAGCACCGCGCTGGTGCCGATCAACAGGCAGGCCACCCCCGCCCACGCACCGCCGCCGAGGCCGACGCGGTCGAGCAGCACGAAGAACAGCAACGCCCCCGGCGGATGCCCCGAGACGTGGGTGGTCCACGAGTCCGGCTCGAAATCGAGGATGCGGCCGGCGAATCCGCGCAGCATCGCGCCGATGTCGGTGACCCCGCCGACCTCGTGCAGATACTCGTTGGGGTCGGTGAGCCGATCGGCGAAGCCGCGCTGCCAGCCGTCCACCATGGCCAGGGCGAACGCCCACGCGAGCGCGCCGGCCCAGGACGCGGCGAGCAACGGTCGCCAGGACAGCCGGCGCGCCAGCGTCGGGCCCTGTGCCACAACGAGAGTCGCGAGCGCGACGGCGGGCACGGTGCCCCACCCGATGTGCGGCA
The DNA here is from genome assembly GCF_011801125.1 of Nocardia brasiliensis. Lineage (NCBI taxonomy): Bacteria > Bacillati > Actinomycetota > Actinomycetes > Mycobacteriales > Nocardiaceae > Nocardia > Nocardia brasiliensis. The sequence goes on along the minus strand of NZ_CP046171.1, from coordinate 5,692,831 downwards.
GCCAGTTGCCGAAGATCGGCGCCGCGCCCGCGTACAACCTGCTGCGCCAGTGTTCGCTGGCGATTCGCGGGACGAGGAAGGCCGCAGCGACGAGCGCGGCGGCGATACCCGCGCCGACCAGTTCGCCACGCGGGCGGGTACGCGGCGCGGATTCGAGGACAGAGGTCTCGGGCACGGCTATCACGATAGGGCGGTGAGCGGGGCGTCTGCGCTGATCCCGGCCGTTTTTGCGATGATGTCACTGTTTCGTCACAGGTTTTCGAGCCGATTCGGGCCCGCGACGGCCTAGCGTCGGCAGCGTGACTCGAAACCAGGTTGATCCCGCCGGAGTGACCGTGGTGATTCCGTGCCGGGACGAAGCTGACGCGTTGCCCGAGGTGCTCGCCGCGTTGCCCGCCGGATACCACGCCCTCGTGGTCGACAACGGCTCCACCGACGGCACCGGCGCCGTCGCGCTCGGCCACGGCGCCACGGTGGTGCACGAGGCCAGGGCGGGCTACGGCGCGGCCGTGCAGGCGGGTATCGCGGCGGCCCGCACCGAGCTGGTCGCGGTGCTCGACGGTGACGGATCGATGGATCCGGCCGAGCTGCCCGGCCTTGTCGAATTGGTGTGTGGCGGAGCCGATCTCGCGGTCGGTCGGCGACGGCCGACGCACGCCGGCGTCTGGCCGTGGCACGCCAGGCTCGGCAATCTGCTGATCGCGCGCAGGTTGCGGCGCAAATACGGGCTGCCGGTACACGATATCGGCGCGATGCGGGTGGCGCGGCGGGCCGGGATGCTCGCGCTCGGCCCGCTGCACCAGCGGTCCGGATATCCGCTCGAGCTGCTGGTCGGTGCGGCGCGCGCGGGCTGGCGGGTGGTCGAACGCGACATCGCCTATCGGCCGCGTGCCGGTGGTGTGTCGAAGGTATCGGGCTCGTGGCTCGGCACGCTGCGTGCCACCAAGGATTTCCTGGCGGTGCTGCGATGAGCTGTTGTCCGGCAACGCTGTTGGTGATCGCGAAGGCGCCGATCGCCGGCTTCGCCAAGACCAGGCTCACACCGCCGCTCACGCCGCGTGCGGCGGCCACGGTGGCCGCCGCGGCGCTGCTCGACACCCTCGACGCGGTGCTGCGCAGCGCGGTCGCGCGGCGCGTCGTCGCGTTCACCGGCGAGCTGGCGGCGGCCGAGTGCAGCGACGAATTATCAAGAGTACTAAGCCGGTTCGAGGTGATACCGCAGCGCGGTGACGGTTTCGGCGCCCGCCTGGCGAACGCGCACGCCGATGCCGCGCGCTTCGGCCTGCCGGTGTTCCAGATCGGCATGGACACCCCGCAGATCGGCCCGGACGTTCTGACCGGGGCCGCTCGCGAGCTCGTCGCGGGCGACAGCGCGCTGCTCGGACCCGCCGAGGACGGTGGTTGGTGGGGCCTCGGGCTGCCGTCGCCGCAGCCTGCCCGGGTGCTCCAGCACGTCCCGATGTCCACCGATCAGACCGGCGAGCTGACGCGTAAAGCGTTGCAGCAGTGCGGATACCGGGTGAACTCCTTGTCGCTGTTCAGCGACGTCGATACCTTTGCCGACGCGCAGCGGGTCGCCGCCTCGGCATCGCACGGTCGGTTCGCCGCGGCGATCCGCCGGGCGCGCGAGCGCGGGTTGGTGCCGTTGTGAACGGCGCCGAACTCGACGTGTTCGATCGCGCGCTGGCGGGCGAGAAGTGCTGGGTGCGTGCCGCGGACGGCAGTCGGCGGCGGCTGCCGATGGCGCGGTGGCTCGGCCTCTCCGGCGCGGACCGCCGTGCCGATATCGCGCTGACCAGCTGCTGTGACGGCCCGACGGTAGATCTCGGTTGCGGTCCCGGCCGGTTGGTGGCGGCGCTGCTGCGGCGGGGCGTGCTGGCGCTCGGGGTGGATATCTCTCCGACGGCCGTGGCCATCACCAGGTTTCGTGGTGCGCCCGCGCTGCGGCGTGATCTGTTCGGTCCGCTGCCCGGTATGGGGCGCTGGGACTACGCACTGCTCGCCGACGGCAATATCGGGATCGGCGGTGACCCGCGGCGCCTGCTCGCGCGCACCGCGGCGCTGCTCGCGCCGAACGGCGTCGCCGTCGTCGAGTTCGGCCGTCCCGGTACGGGTTCGGTCACTCGGCAGATCAGGGTGGAGTCACGCACGCGCGTGGGTTCCTGGTTCCCTTGGTCGACGGTGAGCATTGATCATGCTGCGGATCTGGCCTGCGGCACCGGATTCCAGGTGCTCGACACCGCGGAAGTGAACGGCAGGCACATCGCGTGGTTGCGCCGCCACCGGGTGGCTCGCGGGTATCTCGCCGCGGCGACCGCGCGAGCGGAACGCCCGAGGACAGGAGAGTTCTCGTGAGGAACCGGGAGCACGCCGGATCGTATGGGCACGCTGGAATCTCGGCGCGCCGTCTCGGTGGTGTGCGATGACAGTGCACGAATCCGTCGAGCGCACCGGCACATCGGGCGACCGGCGGTATCGGGTGTCCGGCGCGCGGGGGCCCGAAGTGGCCAGCCGGGTGGGCAGCGCGCTCGGGGCGGCGATCCTGACCTGCTTCGTGACCGGGCTGCTGAGCCATTGGATCCAGCATCCGCCCAGCTGGTTCTGGTGGCCCGCGCACCCGGTGTGGCTGTACCGGTTCACCCAGGGGCTGCATGTCGTTACCGGTGTCGCGGCGATTCCGCTGCTGCTGGTGAAGCTGTGGGCGGTGTACCCGAAGTTGTTCCAGCGCCCCCTTTTCGGCTCGCCGCTGCGGGTGCTGGAACGCGGATCGATCGCGCTGCTGGTCGGGGCGATCGTATTCGAACTGTCGACGGGACTGTTGAACATCGCGCAGTACTACCCCTGGAAGTTCTTCTTTCCCACCGCGCATTACGCGATCGCCTACGTCGCGGTCGGCGCGCTGGCCGTGCATCTCGCGGTGAAGCTGCCGGTGATCCGGGAGGCGCTGAGCCGTCCGGCGGAGTCGCACGGCGGCGGCGAGCCGGTCGAGGCGCGCCATGTCTCGCGACGGACGGTATTGACCGCGGCGTGGGTCGCCACCGGGGCGGCCACCTTGGCCGTCGCCGGTCAGACGGTGCCGTTCCTCCGCTGGGCGTCGGTGCTCGCGCCACGGAGCGGCGAAGGGCCGCAAGGCCTTCCGGTCAACCGCTCCGCCGCCGCGGCGGGTGTCGCGGCGCTCGCACGGGCCGCCGACTATCGGCTGGCCGTGCGGGTCGGCGACCGGGAGCGCGGTTTCACCAGGAACGAGCTACTCGCCATGCCGCAGACGCACGCCAGGTTGCCGATCGCCTGCGTGGAGGGCTGGAGTGCCACGGCGGACTGGTCCGGGGTGCGGTTGCGCGATCTCCTTGCCGCAGTGGGCGCCTATCCTGGCGGTGACGTGCACTTCCGCTCGTTGGAGACCAATGGCATCTACGCGAACTCGACACTGCCGCAACGCCATGTCGTCGACACGGACACCCTGGTCGCGCTGTCGCTGAACGGTGCGCCGCTCGAGCTCGACCACGGCTATCCGTGCCGTCTGATCGCGCCCAATCGCCCAGGAGTGCTGCAAACGAAATGGCTCTCGACGATCGAGGCCCGGTCATGACCGCCGTTCGGGTGCTCTTGCTGCTGGCGGGCGGCGGGCTCGGCTGGTACGGGATCAGCCTGCTGCTCGAGGTGCCGCGGGCGGATCTGATGTCCATCGCGCTGTGGTTCGTCGGCGGAATCCTGGTACACGACGCGCTTTTCGCGCCGCTGTGCGCCGCGGTCGGCGTCACCGCTCGCCGGTTCCTGCCCGGCATCTGGTGGGGCCCGGCAGCCTGCGGTGCGGCCTGCACCGTGGCGCTGCTCTCGATCGCCGCGCCCGTGCTCGACCGCGGCCACGCCATGCCCGACAACCCCACCGTGCTGGACCGGAACTATCCGCTAGGCCTCGCGGCCGCGGTGGTCGTGGTCTGGGCGCTGGTGGGTGTCGCGGTGGCGGCAAGACGCGCCGACCGGCGTAAAACGCGCAGGCCGGAACTCACGACACCAAGGAGGACCTCGTGACCACGTACGACGACCTGCGGGCCCTGTTCATCAACTGCACCCTCAAGCGTTCGCCGGAAGTGAGCAACACCGGCGGGCTGATCGACATCAGCGCCCGCATCATGGCCAAGAACGGCGTGCGGGTCTCCCACATCAGGGCGGTCGACCACGACATCGCCTTCGGGGTCTGGCCGGATATGACCGAGCACGGCTGGCCCACCGACGAGTGGCCCGCACTGCAGCGGCAGGTGATGGACGCCGACATCCTGGTGCTAGCCGGCCCGATCTGGTTGGGCGACAACAGCTCTGTCACCAAGCAGGTGATCGAGCGGCTCTACGCCAACTCGTCGATCCTCAACCAGCACGGCCAGTACGCCTACTACGGTCGGGTGGGCGGGTGCCTCATCACCGGCAACGAGGACGGTGTCAAACACTGCGCCATGAACATCCTCTACAGCCTTCAGCACCTCGGCTACACCATCCCGCCGCAGGCCGACGCGGGGTGGATCGGCGAAGCGGGCCCCGGGCCCTCCTACCTCGATCCGGGCTCGGGCGGTCCGGACAACGACTTCACCAACCGCAATACCACGTTCATGACCTGGAATCTGCTGCACCTGGCCCGGATGCTCAAGGACGCCAACGGGATTCCGGCCCACGGCAACCAGCGCTCGGAATGGGACGCCGGTTGCCGCTTCGACTTCGAGAACCCCGAGTACCGCTGATCACCGGGGCAGCTTCGGACACGAGCGGATGGGCGACGGCGCGGCTCAGCCGCGCACCGGATACCGCTGGTCGAGGTCGAGATTCAACTCGACCACGTTGACCCGGGGTTCGCCGAGGAAGCCGAGCGTGCGGCCGTCGGTGTGCGCGGCCACCAGCTGCCGGATCTGGTCCGCGGCGACGTTGCGCGCCTTGGCTACCCGGGTGATCTGGAGCTCGGCGTACCGCGGGGAGATGTGCGGGTCGAGGCCGCTGCCGCCTGCGGTGACGGCGTCGGCGGGCACCGGGGTGTCGATCGGGGCGTCGCCGAAGATCGGCACGATCCGGCCCGCCGAGTAGTCGGCGCCGGGCTCGGCGCATTCGACCCGAACGCCGCGGTACACCGACAGGAACGGCGCGGCCGGGCAGGCCTCGTTGACGCTCACCACCCGAACCGGGTGGGTGACCTCGCCGCGCCCATCGCGCGGCCCGAGCACCGAGAGGACCGCGCCGACACCCGTTTTCGTGCAGAACGGCCGTGCGCCGTCGACCCCCTCGCGGTCGCCGATCGTCTTGCTCCGTGCGCACACCGTCGACAGCAGGCTCGGCTTCGTCTCGGCCGGATCGGCGGTGCGGATGTCCACGATGCTCTCCGGGCCGAGATTGGACGCGGCGGTGGCCATCGGGTCGTAGCCGTCGGTCCGGGCGGCGGCGGGTCTGCTCTGGAAGTACCACGCCAGCGCGTTGCCGTCGGAATCGGTGAAGGACTGGCCGATCAGGCGGGAGCCGACGACGGTGCCGCCGGATCGCAGCAGCGAACCGTCGGCCCTGTCATGCAGGCCGGGCAGGTGAGCCACCGCGAAAACCGCCAGCGGATAGGCGATTCCGGTGATCGCGGTGAGCACGAGCAGCGCGCGCAGCGCGGCGAGGTGCTGCCGCATCCAGGTCGAGGTACGCATGTCAGGACATCCCGGGGAGGAGTTGGACGACGAGGTCGATGAGTTTGATGCCGAGGAACGGCGCGATGATGCCGCCAAGTCCGTAGATGGTCAGGTTGCGGCTCAACAACTTCGAGGCATTGGTCGGCGTGTAGCGCACGCCGCGCAGCGACAGTGGGATCAGCGCGACGATGACGATCGCGTTGAAGATCACCGCGGCCAGGATCGCCGACTGCGGGCTGGCCAATCGCATGATGTTGAGCCTGTCCAGGCCGGGGAACAGCGCGATGAACAGCGCGGGCAGGATCGCGAAGTACTTGGCGATGTCGTTGGCGATCGAGAAGGTGGTCAGCGCGCCGCGGGTGATGAGCAATTGCTTGCCGATCTCCACGATCTCGATCAGCTTGGTCGGGTCGGAGTCCAGATCGACCATGTTGCCCGCCTCTTTGGCGGCCGAGGTGCCGGTGTTCATCGCGACGCCGACGTCGGCCTGCGCGAGCGCGGGCGCGTCGTTGGTGCCGTCGCCGGTCATCGCGACCAGCCTGCCGCCCGCCTGTTCCTGTTTGATCAGCGCCAGCTTGTCCTCGGGCGTCGCCTCGGCGAGGAAGTCGTCGACACCGGCCTCGTCGGCAATCGCCTTGGCGGTCAACGGATTGTCGCCGGTGATCATGACGGTGCGGATGCCCATCCTGCGCATCTCGTCGAACCGCTCACGCATGCCATGCTTGACGACGTCCTTGAGGTAGATGACGCCGAGCAGCCGGGCCGCGCCGGCTTTCGATTCGCCGACCACCAGCGGCGTGCCGCCGGCGGCGGACACACCGTCCACGGTCACGCCGACCTCGGCGGGCACCGCGCCGCCTTGGGCGCGCACCCATTCGACGACCGCGCTCGCGGCACCCTTGCGCAGCCGATGTCCATCGGCGAGGTCGACGCCCGACATGCGGGTCTGGGCGGTGAATTCCACCCAGATGGCGCCCGCCAGCTCGCCCGGCGTGCGCTCGCGCTTGCCGAACGCCTGTTTCGCGTACACGACAATGGAACGGCCCTCGGGGGTTTCGTCGGCGAGGCTGGACAGCTGCGCCGCGTCGGCGAGCTCGTCGGCCGAGATATCGGGCAGCGGAACGAAATCCGTGGCCTGGCGGTTGCCGAGGGTGATGGTGCCGGTCTTGTCGAGCAGCAGGGTGTTCACATCGCCCGCGGCTTCGACCGCACGACCGGACATGGCAAGCACATTGCGCTGCACGAGGCGGTCCATGCCCGCGATGCCGATGGCCGACAGCAGCGCGCCGATGGTGGTCGGAATGAGACACACCAGCAGCGAGACCAGCACGATACCGGTGATCCCGTTGCCGTTCAGCGCGGCCGTGTCGGGCACGCCCGGGTTGTTCGCCTTCGAGTAGATCGCCAGCGGCTGCAGGGTGACCACCGCGAACACGAAGATGACGGTCAGCGAGGCGAGCAGGATGTTCAGCGCGATCTCGTTCGGTGTCTTCTGCCTGCTCGCGCCCTCGACCAGGGCGATCATCTTGTCGATGAAGCTCTTGCCGGGTTCCTGGGTGATCCGGACGACGATCCGATCCGACAGCACGGTGGTGCCGCCGGTGACCGCCGAACGGTCGCCGCCGGATTCCCGGATCACCGGTGCGGATTCACCGGTGATCGCCGATTCGTCCACCGAGGCAATGCCTTCCACGACATCGCCGTCGCCGGGGACCAACTGACCGGCCTCGACCACGACGTGGTCGCCGCGCCGCAGCTCGGGAGCCGCGACGGCCTCCTCGACGATCTGCCCACCCGGGCTCCAGTCGATCAGCCGCCGAGCCACGGTGTCGGTCTTGGCTTTTCGCAGCGTGTCCGCCTGCGCCTTACCGCGGCCCTCGGCGACCGCTTCGGCGAGATTGGCGAAAATAACGGTGAGCCAGAGCCATCCGACAATCGTCCAGGCGAAGAAGCCGGGCTCGGCGCTCGCAAGCACGGTGGCCCATGCGGCGCCGAGCTCGACGATGAACATCACCGGATTGCGCCACATGGTGCGCGGGTCGAGCTTGCGCACCGCATCGGGCAGCGAGCTCAGCAGCATTCTCGGGGCAGTGGTCATGGGTGGATTCCTTCAGCGAGCGGCCCGAGCGCGAGTGCGGGCAGAAATGTGAGCGCGACCAGGATCACCGTCACGCCGACGACCATCCCGACGAACTGCGGCCGGTGCGTCGGCAGCGTGCCGATCGACTCGGGGGTGCTGCCCTGTTCGGCCAAAGCGCCTGCCAGCGCGAGCACGAAGATGATCGGCAGGAACCGGCCGAACACCATCGCCAGGCCGAGCGCGGTGTTGTACCACTCGGTGTTGCCGGACAATCCCGCGAACGCCGAGCCGTTGTTGTTGGTCGCGGAAGTGAAGGCGTACAACACTTCCGAGAGACCGTGCGGGCCGGAGTTCAGCATGCTCGCGCGCTGGCCCGGCATGGCCATCGCCAGCGCGGTGCCCACCAATGCGAGCAACGGGCTGACCAGGAAATACGAAGCGGCGAGCTTGATCTCGCGCGGCGTGATCTTCTTGCCGAGATACTCCGGAGTCCGGCCGACCATCAGGCCGGCGACGAACACGGTGAGCACCGCGAGGACGAGCATGCCGTAGAGTCCGGAACCCGTTCCGCCGGGCGCTACTTCGCCGAGCTGCATGTTGAACATCGTCATCAGGCCGCCGAGGCTGGTGTAGGAGTCGTGGAACGAGTCGACCGCGCCGGTCGAGGTGAGCGTCGTCGCGGTCGCGAAGGTCGCGGAATCGGCTACCCCGAAACGGGTTTCGACGCCCTCGAGGGACGCGCCGACGGCGGTCGGCACCGTGCCGTGGTGGGCGAGCTGGAAGGCGTTCTGCAGCACGGTGCTGAGCAACGCGATGATGCCCATCACGGCGACGATGGCGTAGCCCTGCTTCGTGCTGCCGACCATCCGGCCGAAGGTGCGCGGCAACGAGAAGCTGATCATCAGGATGAGGAAGATCTCCAGCCAGTTGGTCCAGGCGGTCGGGTTCTCGAACGGGTGCGCGGAGTTGGCGTTGTAGAAGCCGCCGCCGTTGGTGCCGAGTTCCTTGATGACCTCCTGGCTGGCCACCGGACCACCGGGAATGGTCTGCTCGGTGCCGTTGAGCGCCTGAGCGAGCTGATCGTGCAGGTGGAAGTTCTGCACCGCACCGCCGGCGACCAGCACGATCGCGAACACGAACGCGATCGGCAGCAGGATGCGCAGGGTGCCGCGGATCAGGTCCACCCAGAAGTTGCCGAGTTCGCCGGTGTGCCTGCGCGCGAAGCCGCGCACCAACGCGACCGCGACGGCCATGCCGACGGCGGCGGAGACGAAGTTCTGCACCGCGAGCCCGGCCATCTGCACCAGGTGGCTCTGGGTCGACTCCCCGGAGTAGTTCTGCCAGTTCGTGTTCGTCACGAAGCTGACCGCGGTGTTCCAGGCCAGCGCGGGCGTCATCTCGGTCGCCGGGTCGTTCAGGCGCAGCGGCAGCTTGCCCTGCAGCAACTGGAAGAAGAAGAGGAAGATGATCCCGACCGCGGCGAAGGCAAGCACGCTGCGGGCATAGACGCCCCAGGTCTGCTCCACCTCCGGTTGCACGCCGATGGCCCGATAGACGACCCGCTCCGCGCGATAATGCTTTCGGCCGTTGTAGACCCGGTACATGTAGTCGCCGAGCGGGACGTGTACCAGGGCGAGCGCGATGATCAGGGAGGCGACGAACGCGATCCCCGCTGTAGTCGTGTTCACCTAGAACCTCTCGGGGAAAAGCAGCGCGGCGACCAGATAGATCGCGACCGCGATGGCGAACAGCACACCGATCAGGTTCGCGGTCACAGCTTTTCCACCCCCCGCTGGATCAGGCCCAACAGGGCGAAGATCGCCACGGTCAGCACCGTGAACACCACGACAGACATGTTCGACCAACCTCCATCAGCGCTCGTGATGTCGAGCGCACCAGGGGAGTCAAGTCGTCGTCACAGGCGCATCCGAGGTTCCTTACGACTCCTTTGCGGGTGCGGGCGCCGCCTTTGCGCTTCGTTTACATCTCGGCTTCCGCGCGTCGCAAGCAGAACGTCAAGAGCGGCGGCGATCCCGTCAACATGCCGTAAAGATCCCGCTCAACCGCGTGGAGGCGGGTAGTAGTTGAGGGCCGGCCAGGCGGATCTCTCCAGCGCGACCGGTTGTTTCGATCGGTCGGAGAAAGGAAATGTTGTCATGTCGGCTGTCACCGTGGCCCTGCTCGTCGGGTTCGTGTGCTGTGCGCTGCTCATCCGTGCGCTGCGCAGCCAGGGCGACGAGGCGGAACCGGGCCACGCCGCGGAGCGCGACCGGGTGCGGAGCCTGCAAGGCGCGCAGGCCGGGCCGCTGGATGCGTGAGGATCGGGCGCAGCACGCCGATAGGTCCGAGGGGTACTCGGTTCCGGGATCGCGGCGCGCGATGATGGACCGGTGAAACGCGGCCGACTGCGGATCTACCTCGGCGCAGCGCCGGGAGTCGGTAAGACCTACGCCATGCTCGGCGAGGCCCACCGGCGGCTCGAGCGCGGCCGCGACGTGGTGGCGGCGGTAGTGGAAACGCATGGCCGGGCCAAGACAGCGACTCTGCTAAACGGCATCGAGCGGATACCACCGCGCATGGTGGGCTATCGCGGCGCGCAGCTGCCGGAGCTCGATCTCGACGCGGTGCTGCGGCGTCATCCCGCGGTCGCGCTGGTCGACGAGCTCGCGCACACCAACGCGCCGGGCAGCAAGCACGAAAAGCGTTGGCAGGACGTCGAAGAACTGCTGGACGCGGGCATCGACGTGATCTCGACGGTCAACGTGCAGCACCTGGAGAGCCTCAACGACGTGGTCGAGCGGATCACCGGGGTCCGGCAGCAGGAAACCGTGCCGGACGCGGTGGTGCGCGGCGCCGACCAGGTCGAGCTGGTCGATCTCACACCGGAGGCGTTGCGGCGCAGGCTCTCCCACGGCAACGTGTACTCCGCCGACAAGGTGGACGCCGCGCTGCGCAACTACTTCCGTCCCGGAAACCTCACCGCGCTGCGGGAATTGGCGCTGCTGTGGCTGGCCGATCAGGTCGACGCCGCACTGGCCGCCTACCGGGCCGACCACCGGATCACCGAACCGTGGGAGGCGCGCGAGCGGGTGGTCGTCGCGGTGACCGGCGGCCCGGAGTCGGAGACCGTGGTGCGCCGGGCGAGCCGCATCGCGAGCAAGGCCAGCGCGGAACTCGTTCTGGTGCATGTGGTTCGGGGCGACGGGCTGGCCGGGGTCTCCACCGCTCGACTGGCCAGGCTGCGTGAGCTCGCCGCGAGTCTGGACGCCTCGTTGCACACGGTGACCGGTGACGACGTGCCAAGTGCGCTGCTGGAGTTCGCGCGCGAGGCGAACGCGACGCAGTTGGTGCTCGGCACCTCGCGCCGCTCCCGGTGGGCGCGGATGTTCGACGAGGGCATCGGCGCCACGGTGGTGCAGCGGTCGGGAAAGATCGATGTGCACATGGTGACGCACGAGGAAGCCCATCGCGGCCTGCGCCGGTCCTCGCTCATGCCGCGCCAGCCGATCCGGGCCTGGTTGGCCGCGGTGCTCGTGCCCTCGGCGGTGTGCGGGATCGGCGTCGTGTTCCTGGACGGTTTCCTGCAGCTCGGTGGCCTGAGCGCGGTGTTCTTCATCGGCGTCGTCGCGGTCGCGCTGCTGGGCGGTGTTGTGCCCGCGGCGTTTTCGGCACTGCTGTCGGGCATGCTGCTGAACTGGTTCTTCGCCGACCCGCGCTACAGCCTGACCATTTCCGAGCCGGACAATTTCGTCACCGTGGTGGTGCTGCTGTTCGTCGCGGTGGCGGTGGCGGCGTTGGTGGACGTGGCCGCGAAACAGACGTTGCAGGCCCGCCGTGCCTCCCAGGAGGCGGAGCTGCTGACGATGTTCGCCGGTGCCGTGCTGCACGGCGCCGATCTGCCCAAACTGCTCGAGCAGGTGCGCGAGACCTACGGGCAGCGCGCGGTGAGCATGCTGTGCGGCGAACAGGTGGTCGCCGAGGTGGGCACAGACCCGCCGCGGCGCGCCGCCGACGCCGACACCACCATTCAGGCGGGCGACGCGACGAGCCTGCTGTTGCTCGCCGGGCGGCCGCTGGCCGCGGGCGATCGGCCGGTGCTCAACGCCGTGGCCAATCAGGCGGCCGGGCTGGTGCGGCAGGCCAGGCTCGCGGAGGAGGCGAGCGCGGCGGCGGCGCTGCTGGAGGCGGACCGATTGCGCAGGGCGCTGCTGTCGGCGGTGAGTCACGATCTGCGCACCCCGCTGGCGGGGGCGAAGGCGGCCGTGTCCAGTCTGCGCAGCGATGACATCGAGTTCTCCGCCGAGGACACCGGCGAGCTGCTGGAGACGATCGAGGAATCGGTGGATCAGCTGACCGCGCTGGTCGGTAACCTGCTCGACTCGTCCCGGCTCGCGGTCGGCGTGGTGAAACCGCAACTGCGGCAGGTGTATATGGACGAGGTGGTGCACCGGGCGCTGCTGAGCGTCGGCATGGGCGCGCGCGGCGTGCGGCGCGCGGCGATGGACCTGGTGAAGGTCGAGGTCGGCGACGTCTCGGTGCGCGCGGACAGCGGGTTGCTCGAACGCGTGCTGGCCAACCTGATCGACAACGCGCTGCGGCACGCCACCCGCGACATGGCCTTCACCCCACCCGCCGGTTCCGGCGACTACCATCCCCCGCCGGTACGCGTTACCGCCGAACGCGAGGGTGATCGGGTGTTCATCGCGGTGGTGGACACCGGGCCCGGCGTCCCGCCGGGTACCGAGGAGCAACTGTTCGAACCGTTCCAGCGGCTCGGCGACCGGGACAACACCACCGGGGTCGGGCTCGGCCTTTCGGTGGTGCGCGGTTTCGTCGAGGCGATGGGCGGCACCGTGCACGCCGAACCGACACCGGGCGGCGGATTGACCATGATCGTCGATCTGCCCGCCGCCGAGAACGGAGCGAGCAGCGCATGACCACAGTGGAGTCAACGACCACACAGGAAGTCGCGATGACCGAGAAGAAGCAGGACGCCCCGGCGGTCAAGGTGCTGGTGGTCGACGACGAGCCGCAGATCGTGCGGGCGTTGCGGATCAACCTGTCGGTCCGCGGCTACGAGGTGATCACGGCGGGCACCGGCGGCGCCGCGTTGCGCGCGGCCGCCGACAAGCACCCCGATGTGGTGATCCTCGATCTCGGGCTGCCCGATATCGACGGCATCGAGGTGCTCGCCGGGTTGCGCGGCTGGACCACCGCGCCGGTGATCGTGCTCTCCGCGCGGACCGACTCCGCGGACAAGGTCGAGGCGCTCGACGCGGGCGCCGACGACTACGTCACCAAGCCGTTCGGCATGGACGAGCTGCTCGCCCGGCTGCGCGCCGCGGTCCGCCGCGGCGCCGGCGACGCCGACGCCGCCGATCCGGTGGTGGTGACCTCGTCGTTCACCGTCGACCTCGCGGCCAAGAAGGTCACCAAGAACGACCAGACGGTGCACCTGACGCCGACCGAGTGGGGCATGCTCGAGATGCTGGTCCGCAACCGGGGCAAGCTGGTCGGGCGCAAGGAACTGCTCCGCGAGGTGTGGGGGCCGTCGTACGCGACCGAAACCCATTACCTGCGGGTGTATCTGGCTCAGCTGCGGCGCAAGCTCGAGGACGATCCGTCCCATCCCAAGCATCTGCTCACCGAGGCGGGCATGGGCTACCGCTTCCAGGAGTAGCCGGACGAGAGCTCGAGCACGGCGTGGAATGGGCGACCGACCAGGTGGCGTTGCCAGGCGTGAGTTGATTCCGACGAGAATGGCAGGATCGGACCCATGGCTGAACCAACCGCCGCAACCGCGAGCACCGCTGTCCAACCCACCGAACTCTGGGTCGAGCGCACGGGAACGCGGGCGTACACCGGCCGCAGCTCCCGCGGCGCCGAGGTGCTGATCGCCTCGCAGGGCGTGCCCGGCGCCTTCACCCCGGGCGAGCTGCTGAAGATCGCGCTCGCCGGCTGCTCCGGGCTGAGCGCGGACTTCTCGCTCGCGCGCAAGCTCGGTGACTCCTTCGACGCGACCATCCGCGTCTCGGGCGACGCCGACCGGGAGAACGAGGTGTATCCCCAGCTGGACGAGTCGTTCGAGCTCGACCTCAGCGAGCTGGACGAGCAGGAACGCGAGCGGTTGCTGGTGACCGTGCAACGCGCCATCGACAAGGCGTGCACGGTGGGCCGGACGCTGCAGGCCGGGACGAAGGTGACCCTGTCCTTCGACATCGAGGCCTGATGGGGGAGGCGGTCGAGTCCGTCCGGTTGAGCGCGTGGGTGCACGGCCGCGTCCAGGGCGTGGGATTTCGCTGGTGGACGCGGTCGCGGGCGCTGGAACTCGGGCTGGTCGGGCACGCGACCAACGCCCGCGACGGGCGGGTGCACGTGGTGGCGCAGGGCCCGCGCGCGGACTGCGCCCGGTTGCTCGAACTGCTTCGCTCCGGCGATACTCCTGGTCGGGTGACACTGGTTGTGGAAAGCTGGGAGCCCGCGCGGGGCGATTTGACCGGATTCGAGGAGCGTTAGTGGTAGCTCGGGCTAGGACGGGGACTCGACAGTGAGCACACAGAATCCGGGTGCGGACGGTTCTGGCACCGGGCCGAACGAGCCCGTCGGCTCGGCGCAGCAGCCGTCGAACCCCGCTCAGCCAGGCGCGCAGCCGCCATCGAGCGCCGACCCGTCCGGGCAGCCCGAGTCGTCGGCACAGCCCGAGTCGTCGTCCGAGTCCAGCGCCGGTGCCGCGGCGCAGCCGCCGCGGCAGGGCAGCGTGCAACGGCAGGAGCCCGGCGTCACCCAGCCGCGACCGCCGACCGTGGCCGAAGCCCGCGCCAGGGACAAGGCGCGCAAACAAGCCCAAGCGGCCCAGCGAGCCGCGGCCGCCGCGGAAGAGGCCAAGAAGCGCGGCCGCAAACGGGTGATGATCGGTGGCGCCGCGATCGTCGGCGTCGCCGCGCTGGTCGGCGGCGGGTATCTCGCCTATCGCGCCGTCGCCGCCCCGGACAAGGTCACCGCGTCCTGCGTGAAGATCGAGAACGGCCAGGAGATCGTGGTCGAGGACCGCTACTGCGGCGAGGGGCGGCCAGGTTTCGTCGGCGACGGCGGACCCCATGCCGGGCCTGGCCTGATCGTGCTCGGTGGCGGGCCGCAGTACCGCTACTACTACGGCGGCACGCCGACCATCGGCAAGCCGCCGACCGGCGGTACCACGGTCAAGCCGCGCAGCGCCGAGATAAAGACCAAGAGCGGCACCACCATTCAGCGTGGCGGGCTCGGCAGCAAGAGCACAGGCAGCGGGTCCTGATGCGGCGCGTGCGCGGTACACCCCGGCCGGGGTGGCAGCAGATCACCGAAGGCCAAGGGCTGGTCTATGGTTCGCCGGGCCGCGATGCCAGCGGTCAGCCGCGGCCGTACTGGGACGAGTCGGTGCACTACGAATTCGAGATGTCGGAAATCCTCGCGTTGGAGGCCGATGTCGAACTGCTGCACTCGATGTGCCTGAACGCGGTGGAGCACATCGTGCTCACCGAACGATTCAAGGATTTCGGCCTGCCCGAATGGAGCTGGGGGCCGATCGCCGAATCCTGGCGGCGCGGCGACCCGCACGTGTACGGCCGCTTCGACCTGCGCTACGACGCGCGCCGTCCCGCGAAACTGCTCGAATACAACGCCGATACGCCGACCTCGCTGCTGGAGGCGGCGATCGTGCAGTGGCACTGGCTGACCGCGTTGTATCCCGACGGCGATCAGTGGAACTCGTTGCACGAGAAGCTCGTCGAGCGCTGGGCCGAACTGCGTGACACGCTGCCGACGGCGCAGCTGCACTTCAGCTGGTCCGGTGCCGACGCCACCGGCGAGGACAACGTCACCACCGCCTACATGCAGGAGACCGCGGCCGAGGCCGGGTTCGACACCATCGCGCTGCCCATCGAGGAGCTCGGATTCGACACTGAGCTGGAGCGTTTCGTCGATCTGGCCGAGGCGCCGATCGAGGCGATCTTCAAGCTGTACCCGTGGGAGTGGGCGCTCGACGACGACTTCGGAAAGCGTGTGGTCGACAGTCTGCCGCAGACGATGTGGATCGAGCCGCTGTGGAAGACGTTGCTGAGCAACAAGGCGATCCTCGCGGTGCTGTGGGAGATGTACCCGGGCCACCCGAACCTGTTGCCCGCCTACCTCGATCAGCCCAACGAACTCACCGAGTACATTCGCAAACCGAAGCTCGGTCGAGAAGGCGCCAACATGACCATCGTCGGCGCCGGATTGCAGACCGCCACCGGCGGTGTCTACGGCGAAGAAGGCTTCGTCTACCAATTGCTCGATCCGCTACCGGAATTCGACGACATGCGCCCGGTGCTCGGCGCCTGGATCGTCGGCGACACCGCGGCGGGCCTCGGCATCAGGGAGACCGCCGGACTGATCACCGACGACGGCTCCGCCTTCGTCCCGCACCGCATCGTCGGCTCGTAACCGAATACACCCGGTAGTCAACACACTCGGAAGGATCATGATGACCGCTGTCGCCCTCGAATCGGGGTACTGGAGCGCGCTCGGCGAGGGTGTCGGAGCGATCATCCTCTACGCCCTCATCGGTCTGGCGCTGATGCTCGTCGGCTTCTACGCCATCGACCTGACCACGCCGGGCAGGCTGCGCGAGCTGGTCGTCGCGGGTAAGCCGAACGCGATCATCGTCACCGCCGCGGGCATGATCAGCATGGCGTTCATCGTGGTGCTCGCCATCCTCGCGGTCGGCGGCGGCGGCAAGCTGTCCGAGGGTCTGATCGCCTCGCTGGTCTTCGGCCTGGTCGGCATTGTCGCGCAGGTCGTTTCGGTGCGCGTGATCGAGAAGGCGATCGGCATCGACATCGGCGCGGCGCTGCACTCGGACACCTACACCACCGAGGTCCTCGTGGTCGCCGCCGCCCACTTCGCCCTCGGCTTGGTCGTCGCCTTCGCCATCCTCTGACCCGCCGGGTGTTCCTCTCCCGGTCGGCTCGTCGGCGGGTGCGAGGCCGAGAATCCCGGTGATGTCGCGCAGGCACTCCTCGTAGACCGGCTCGAGGTCGGAGTAGGCGAAATCGAGCTGATGCAGGACCTCCATGCACAGGTATTGACGCTCGTCGCCGATTTCGGTGACGAGCAACTGCGGGTGGGTTGAGGGCCGAGGGTCTAATGTCCGCGGGCGATCCAGTCGGCCAGGGCGGGTTTTTCGGTGCCTATGGTGGTGGTGTCGCCGTGGCCGGTGTGGACGGTGGTTTCTTCGGGGAGGGTGAGCAGGCGGTCGCGGATGGAATCGATGATGGTGTCGAAATCGGAGTAGGAGCGGCCGGTAGCGCCGGGGCCGCCGGAGAAGAGGGTGTCGCCGGTGCAGAGGGCGGCCGCGGCGGGCAGATGCAGGGACACCGAGCCGGGGGAGTGGCCGGGGGTGTGCAGGATGTCGATGTCGATGCCCGCCACCGTGATTCGCGGTGTGTCGGCCAGCGAACGGTAGTCGACGTCGGGGTGGGTCATCCGCCACAGCGGGTCGTCGCCGGGGTGCAGCAGGATCGGTGCGTCGAGGCGGGCGCTCAATTCCGGTGCGACAGTGACGTGGTCGTTGTGGCCGTGCGTGCAGAGGACGGCGACGACGTTGCGTCCGCCGACCGCCGCGGCGATCGCGTCCGCGTCGTGCGCGGCGTCGACGACGAGCACGTCTCGGTCGTCGCCGATGAGCCAGACGTTGTTGTCGACGTCCCAGGTGCCGCCGTCGAGGGAGAAGGTGCCGGAGGTGACGACGCGCTCGATCACTGGACCACCACCGAGCGCAGCACGTCGCCTGCGTGCATCGCGGTGAACGCCGCTTCCACCTGGCCGAGCGAGATCCTTTCGGTGACAAAGCGTTCCAGTGGCAGGCGACCCTGCAGGTGCAGGTCGACCAGCATCGGGAAGTCCCGCTCGGGCAGGCAGTCGCCGTACCAGGAGGACTTGAGCGCACCGCCCCGGGAGAACAGATCGATCAGCGGCATCTCGATGGTCATCTCCGGGGTGGGGACGCCGACGAGGACCACGGTGCCCGCCAGATCGCGGGCGTAGAAGGCCTGCTTCCAGGTTTCCGGCCTGCCGACCGCCTCGATGACGACGTCGGCGCCGAATTCGTCGGTGTACTCCTGGATCTTCGCGACCACGTCCTCGGAGCTCGCATCGATGGTGTGGGTGGCGCCGAAGTCTTTGGCCCAGGTGAGCTTTCGCGGGTCGCGGTCCACCGCGATGATGGTCTTCGCGCCGGCCAGCCTGGCCCCGGCGATGGCCGCGTCGCCGACGCCGCCGCAGCCGAGCACCGCGACGGTGTCACCGCGCGAGATGTTGCCGGTGTTCATCGCCGCGCCGATGCCCGCCATCACGCCGCAGCCGAGCAGCCCGGCCACCGCCGGGTCGGCGGCGGGATCGACCTTGGTGCACTGACGTTCGTGCACGAGCGTCTTGTCGACGAAGGCGCCGATGCCGAGGGCCGGGCTCAGTTCGGTGCCGTCGGTGAGGGTCATCTTCTTGCTCGCGTTGCTGCTGGCGAAGCAGTACCAGGGCCTGCCGCGGCGACATGCCCGGCATTCGCCGCAGACGGCGCGCCAGTTCAGGACCACGAAGTCGCCCGGCGTCACGTGGGTGACCTGGTCGCCGACGGTCTCCACGATGCCGGCGGCCTCGTGGCCGAGCAGGAACGGGAACTCGTCGTTGATGCCGCCCTCGCGGTAGTGCAGGTCGGTGTGGCAGACGCCGCAGGCCTGCACGCGCACGACCACGTCGTGCGGTCCGGGGTTCGGAATCACCACGTCCACGAGCTCGACCGGCGCGCCCTTGCTACGGGCGATGACACCGCGCACGGTTTCGGACACCTATGCCTCCTTGGCGATTTCGTGGACGCGGACCGCTGCGGCCGCGAGTTGACCTTGCCGTCCATACTGCCGCGCTCGCGATACGGACACCAGCGGCGGAGCCGAAGGGGTTGACATTCCACTATGGAAGGAGCATGATTCGAGGAATATTCCACTATGGAGGGTGGAACCGCCGACAAGGACTTCTCATGGACATCTCGACCGGAACGCGCGCCTCGAACGCCGAACGTGACAAGGTGGTCCGGCTGCTCGCCAGGCATCTGGAAGACGGGCGGATCGACCTGGCCGAATACGACCAGCGCACCGCCCAGGTGTACGCCACGACCACCAGGGACGATCTGCAGCTCGTGCTGTCGGACCTGCCCAAGCTCGCGAAAGAGCCGGCGGGGAACGCCGCCGCCCGCATCCCGATCTGGCAGAGGATCGAGGGCGCGAGCTGGCTCGGGGTGAGCGTGCTCGTGCTGTTCATCTGGGCCGCGATCTCGCTGAGCGTCGGCGAGTTCACCTACCCCTGGCCGATCTGGGTGATCGGCCCGTGGGGTGCGGTGCTCGTCTTCCGCATGCTCACCGGCTTCGAGTCCGGCAAGTACAAGTACTCCCGGCATACCAGCTAGTCGGCCGCCTCGGGGCTGTCCGCGCATGTCGCACGGACAGCCCCGTTGTGCGTGAAAGGGGTTATGGCCGCGGCGGTGTCGCGCCGTAGGTGGAACCGCGACGCGGCGCCTCGGTCGAATTCGGGGGCGCGGCGTAGCGGCGGCGGCGCGAGGCGGGGCGGTATTCCGGCGCGGGCCGCTCGGACCACGGCTCGGCTGCCGTCTCGCGCTGCCGAACCGGGCGCTCCTGCCATATCGGTGCGGGCCCGCGGCCGAGCGCGTCTGCGCCGGGTGGCGGTCGTCGCCCCGAAATCGGCTCACGCCGTGGCACTTCGGGGCGGGGCGGGGGTTGGTGGGGCTCGGTGAAATCCCGCGGGTCGCGTTGCGGCCAGTGCGGTGCGGGGTCGTGGTGCCGCTCGGGCGGAACGAGGCGGGGGAGCCCCGGGACGAGCAGCGGGATCTCCCTGGTGTCCTGGGTGGCGCTGACGCCCTTCTCGCGGTAGGCCGCCGGGATGCTGTGCGCGCGCAGCCAGGCGCCGGGGTCGTGGCGGCCGTGCCGATCCAGCTGCGGCACAACCTCTTCGAGTAGTTCGAGAATGTCGCCCTCGGGGTCGCCGAGCGCGTCGCGGATCGCCGGGAAGGTGTCAGGGTGGAAGATCCACATCCACTCGTAGGCTGGATAGGTCCCGCCGCGGTCGTGCCCGTGGAAGAGGAGATCGCCGGAACGCCCGATCTTGGCGCGCATCGACCAGCCTCCGGATTCGACCAGGAACTCCTTGGTTTCGGCGCGTGCGGTCCGCGGCTGGTCCTGCTCGGCGCCGGATCTGCCCGGCTTCCACCACTTCTCGGACTCGGTGCCCGCGCCGCGGTACCCCGCCGTGCGCATCCGGGCGGCGACCGTAGGTGATTCGACGTCGTCGGCACGGTCGTCGTGCCGAGTTCCCCGGCGCCCCATGTGCGTTGCCGATCGCGGCGCGCGGTCTTCGGCATACTTCCGGCGAATCCCGCTGGCGCTGTGGCGAACCGGGCCGCGCGCGCTGACCGTTTCGGCGGGAATGCCGGTTTCGTCGTCGGCGAACTCGCGGAAATTCGTCAGTTTGATCTCGAACCACGCCGCGCCGAGTCCGGCGGCCATCAGCAGGCCCGCGCAGGCGACCTCGATCCACCGATCGGCGAGCACCGCGCTCCTGCTGTACTCGCACGCGTAGAGAAACAGCAGGCTGCCGAGCACCAGAGCCGCGATTCGGACAAGCCGGAACACCGTCGGGGTCCCGGTTCGAGCTGGCATCGGCGTGGTGCTCCAAATATTCCCGCTGGCGGATCGACTGGATCGTATGCGGCGGCGTCGCCGCGTGGCAGAGCGTCGGACAAGTCGGTTCGTCTTTTGGTGTAAAGGTCGCGCCGTGGTCGATCGACGGACCCGTATTCGTCACCTACCGTGGATACTCCGTCGCGCGCCCGAACGCTCGTGCCAGGTGCGGGTCGCCGGTGCGCCGCGGCGGGCGAATGCACCACCGAACACGACATCCGGCTAACTCCGAGCGCATCGAAATACGGGATATCGTGGCCCTACTCGATAACCTACGGGTACCGCCGAGCCGCCGTCCGGCGACGCGGCCTGTCCCGCGTCCGCGGTACCGGGCACCCGGCGGATACCATGACGGGTCGCCTGCCTCCGATGAGCAGGCCGAACTCGGCGGCGTGCACACCGGCAACGAATAACGAAAGGTCGTCGGACTTGCATCTGAAGAGCCTGACGCTGAAGGGCTTCAAATCCTTCGCGTCCGCGACGACGTTGCGCCTGGAACCCGGCATCACGTGTGTGGTCGGTCCGAACGGATCCGGCAAGTCCAACGTGGTCGACGCGCTCACCTGGGTGATGGGTGAGCAGGGAGCCAAGGCGCTACGCGGCGGCAAGATGCAGGACGTGATCTTCGCGGGCACCGCGGGCCGGGCACCGCTGGGGCGCGCCGAGGTGACCCTCACCATCGACAATTCCGACGGCGCGCTGCCGATCGACTACGCCGAGGTCTCCATCACCCGGCGGATGTTCCGCGACGGCGCGGGCGAGTACGAGATCAACGGCAGCACCTGCCGGCTGATGGACGTGCAGGAGCTGCTCAGTGACTCCGGCATCGGCCGGGAAATGCACGTCATCGTCGGGCAGGGCCAGCTCTCGGCCATCCTGGAATCGCGCCCGGAGGATCGGCGCGCGTTCATCGAAGAGGCCGCCGGTGTGCTCAAGCACCGCAAGCGGAAAGAGAAGGCGGTCCGCAAGCTCGAGGCGATGCAGGCCAACCTGGCCCGGCTCACCGACCTCACCACCGAGTTGCGCCGTCAACTCAAACCGCTCGGCAGACAGGCCGAGGTGGCGCGCCGCGCCCAGACCGTGCAGGCCGACCTGCGCGACGCCCGGATGCGCCTGGCCGCCGACGACCTGGTGACCCGGCGCCGCGAACTGGAGAGCCAGCAGAGCAAGGAAGCCTACGCCCGCGAACAGCACATCAACGTGCAGAGCGAGCTCGACGCCGCCAATGCCGCGCTCGCGCAACAGGAGTTCCAGCTCTCGCGGCTGACCCCGAGCGCGGAAGCCGCCGCGCAGACCTGGTTCCAGCTCTCGGCGCTGGCCGAGCGGGTCAACGCGACCATCCGCATCGCGCAGGACCGGGCCCGCCACCTCGACACCGAGGCGCCGGTCGGCACGGGACGCGATCCCGAACAGTTGGAAGCCGAAGCCGAACGCGTGGAGGCCGAAGAGGCCGAACTGCGCGAGGCGGTCGAGATCGCGACCGAGACGCTCGAGGCGGCCAGGGACGCGCTCGCCGAACGCGAGCACTCCGCCAAGGCCGCCGAGCAGGCACACCTGGCGGCCGTGCGCGCGATCGCGGACCGGCGCGAGGGCGTCGCCCGGCTCGCGGGCAAGGTCGACACACTGCGCACCAGGGCGCAATCGGTGGACGCCGAGATCGCTCGCCTGACCACCGCGATCGCCGACGCCCGGCACCGCGGCGAGGCCGCGCAGGCCGAATTCGACACGGTGCAGGCCGAACTCACCGAACTGGACGCAGGCGAGGCCGGTCTGGACGCGCAGCACGAACACGCGGTGCAGGCGCTCGCCCTGGCCGATCAGCGGGTGACCGAACTGCGCGAACAGGACCGCGAGGCGAGCAAGCGGGTCGCGTCACTCTCCGCGCGGATCGAGGCGCTCGGCATGAACCTGGCCCGTCGCGACGGAGCCGCCTGGCTGGTTGAGCATCGCTCCCAGGGCCTGCTCGGCCCGCTGTCCGGGCTGCTGCGGGTGCACGGCGGTTTCGAGGCCGCGGTCGCCACCGCGCTCGGCCCGCTCGCCGACGCGGTCGCCGCCGACACCGGGGAATCCGCGCACGCCGCCATTCGCGCGCTGAAAGAGGCCGACGGTGGCCGGGCCGCGCTGGTCTTCAGTGCCGACGCCGGACAGCGCCCGCACCCCGGCCCACTGCCCGGCGGGGTCCGCTGGCTCGCCGACGTGGTCGAGTGCCCCGACAGCGTGCGCGCGGCGATCATGGCGCTCACCGCGGGCATCGCCGTCGCCGACGATCTGGCCGCCGCCCGCGCGGTGGTCGCGGCCCGGCCCGACGTGCGCGTGGTCACCCGCGACGGCGACCTCACCGGAACCGGCTGGCTGCTCGGCGGATCCGATCGGGCGCCGAGCCAACTGGAGATCCAGGCCGATATCGACACCGCCAAAGCCGACCTGGTCGCCGCGCAGCGCCGGGCCGAGGAACTGGAGGCGGCGCTTTCCGGCGCGCTGGCCGAGCAGGCCGACCGCAAGGACGCCGTCGACCAGGCGCTGCTGGCATTGCACGAATCCGATCAGTCGCTGGTCGCCATCTACGACCGGCTCGGCAGGCTCGGCCACGCGGCCCGCACGGCTCAGGCCGACAACGACCGGCTGCTCGCCCAGCGCGCGGAAACCGAAGCGAGCAGGGAGGAATCGCTCACCGCGCTCGCCGAGCTCGAAGACCGGTTGCGCAACGCCGAACTGGAACAGACCGAGATCGACTCCGACGGCACCGCGGCGGGCACCGAGACCGCGGGCCGGGAACGCGAGGAAGCCGCCGCCGCGCTGGCCGAGGCCAGGTCCATGGAGGTGGAGGCGCGCCTGGCGGTGCGCACCGCCGAGGAACGCGCGGAATCGGTACGCGGCAAGGCGGATTCGCTGCGCCGCGCGGCCCGCGCCGAACGCGAGACCCGAGCCAGGGCCGAACGCGCCCAGGCCTCCAGGAAGAAGGCCGCCGAGGTCGCGGCCGCGGTCGCCGAATCGGGGGCCAGGGTCGCCGCCGAACTGGAGAAGGTGGTGGCCGAGGCAGGCGCCCGGCGCGACGAACTGGTCCGGCGCCGCGGTGAGGTCGCCGCCCAGGTCGAGCAGGTCAAGGAGCGGGTGCGCGCGCTGTCCACCCAGCTGGCCCAGCTCACCGACGCGGTGCACCGCGACGAAGTCGCGAAAGCCCAAGCGGCGCTGCGCATCGAACAGCTCGAGGCGACCATCTCCGAACAGTTCGGCATCGCGCTCAACGACTTGATCGCCGAGTACGGACCCGACGTGCCGCTGCCGCCGACCGACCTGGAATGGCAGGAATACGAGCAGGCCAAGGAGCGCGGCGAACAGGTCACCGCGCCCGCGCCGATGCCGTACGACCGGCAGACCCAGGAGCGGCGCGCCAAACGCGCCGAAAAGGACCTCACCACCCTCGGCAAGGTGAATCCCCTTGCGCTGGAAGAGTTCGCCGCGCTCGAGGAACGCTACAACTTCCTCGCCACCCAGCTCGAGGACGTCAAGAGCGCGCGCAAGGACCTGCTCGACGTGGTCGCCGAGGTGGATGCCCGCATCCTGCAGGTGTTCACCGAGGCGTGGGAGGACGTGGAACGCGAGTTCGTCGGCGTGTTCGCGAAACTGTTCCCCGGCGGCGAGGGCAGGCTGCTGCTCACCGACCCGTCCGACATGCTCACCACCGGTATCGAGGTGGAGGCGCGCCCGCCCGGCAAGAAGGTGAAGCGGCTCTCGCTGCTCTCCGGCGGCGAGAAGTCGCTCACCGCCGTCGCGCTGCTGGTCGCCATCTTCCGCGCCCGCCCGTCCCCGTTCTACGTGATGGACGAGGTCGAGGCCGCCCTGGACGACACCAACCTGCGCCGCCTCATCGGCCTCTTCGAGCAACTGCGCGAAAAGAGCCAGCTCATCGTCATCACCCACCAGAAACCCACCATGGAAATAGCCGACGCCCTCTACGGCGTCAGCATGCGCGGCGACGGCATAACCCAGGTGATCTCCCAACGCCTCCGCGGCGAAAACCTCACCCCCGCCGGCGCCTCGTAATCATCGAATCGGGATCGACAGTCGATCGCGGTTCTCGTTAAGCTGCCACGCATGGTCGAGGGTGGGGGATCGGCACCAAACGCCCAGGGTCTCGCTGTCGTCCCGGAGCAAGTACGTGCGGTCGGAAACCATGTGTACGAGCTGGCAGAAGCGTTGAGGTCGGCATTGGAGTCGGCTGGTGTTGACGTGGACGCGGTGCTGACCGATGGTTGGACCGGTAGCTCAGCGGCTGAGTTCGCCGAGGGCTGGACCGATGTCCGAGACGGTGGCATGACGATCATGCGGGCGCTCACGGCGATGGCCGAGAGACTCGGCGTCACCGCGGAGACATACACGTCCCAGGACCAGTCCACTGCGTCGGCCATGGGCGGCTCGAGTCTGGATCTGCCGTGAGTTCGCATTTCTCGGTCGATCTGGAGCGTCTTGATCAACTCGTGGCTCGGTTGACGGGGTTGTCCGGGTTCATCCACGAAAATCTCGACGGCCTCGACGAGAAGGTGGCCGGGCTCGTCGGTACCGGCTGGGAAAGCGCTGCCGCGCAGGCATACAACGACGCGCACACCCAATGGGCTCGGGGCGCGCGTGAGTTCGCGGAGGGTGTCGCTGATATGGGCCGCGCCGCGCGCGACGCCCACAGTCGCTATACCCGCGCGGTCGACCTGAACCACAAAATGTTGTCCGGGGGCTGACGCGGTGGGCGACGACCTGAAGATGGATTGGCAGTTATACTACGAAGCCGCCGCAAAATGCCATGAGTTGGCGAACAATCTGCGCGCTGCCGACAAGCCGCTGCACGGTGTCATCAAAAACGACTGCGCGGGCATGGCTGGGGACGCCAACGGTTGCAGGCAGTGGGGCACCAAATACAACCAGGTAGCCCAGCAGACCATGCAAACCTGCACCAATCTTGCTGACGCGCTTACCAACTACGGCTACGTCCTCTCCGCGATGGGCTACAACTACGCCGTCGCGAACAACAGTAATCCGATGCCGGAACGTCCAACCGTCAACCCGTTGCCGGAGTACAAAGTCGCTATCCCTTCGTCGGTCGGGGATAACGGGCCCGGTGTGCACGAGAAGGACGGCGCGGGCATAAAAGAGTTCTACGACAAGCTGGTCGATAAGATCGGGGAGGAGTTCGGCAAACTTCCCAACGGTGATACGGACAAGCTCAGCAAAGCATCCACCGCGTGGCGTACATTCGCCGACCATGCCACCATCACCGGTGCCGCAGGCCAACTCACCAGTATCATCGGCCTGTTCGACGATGTTGTAGACAAGAAGAACCTGGAGCTGGTCCTCGGGAATCTCACGACGCTCCGCGATAGCGCGGGGCAAGTTGCGCTGGCCGCGCAGAATTTAGCAACTTCGGTGGCCGAATTCCATACCGGCACTGTGGACGCTCGCAAAACCTTCGAGGCCGAGATCAACACCCTCGTTATCGGGGCCGGAATCGCAGTCGCTCTAGGAGTTGTGGCAGCCGCATTCAGCTTTGGGGGCAGCCTAGCGGTCAGCGGTGGCGCCGTCGTCGGGCTCGTTGCCAACACTATCAACGCCATCCGCACGGCCTATACCGCAAGTAGGCTTTATCGAATCGTCGGCCTGACAGCTGCCACTGCAACGGCCGCGGTCGTTCTCACACACTTCGACAAGGTGCCCAGCGAAGCACTCCTCGACCTCAGCGCGAAACTGACGGCGATAATCGGCATGCGTGTGTTCATCGACGGCGTAGACGAGGCGCGGCCTGGTTCCTCGAACGCCTCCAATACGCCAGGAACCACTGAGTACCAGAAGCGGGTCGAGGAACTTGCGCAAGACCCGTCGAAGAACGGCAAGGTGAACCCCCAGTCGAGGCGCGAGGCCGAGGTGGGCCTGGGCCTGGAGAACTCCGGCGCGGTGGAGGGGCCGCTGACCCGGGCGCCGTTGGGCGCCAACGGTGAGGACCAGGGGGAGTTCATAGACGCCTCGGGGAAGCGTTGGGACGTGAAAAGCTCGCCAGATGTCATTCCGGACTACAGGCCGGCTGAAGTGGCGGGCAAACCGATACCCAATCCGCAAACCGATCAAGAATTCACTGAAATGATCGAGGATTCGATTGCGGACGGTGAGGGTGTCATGATCGACCAGAGTGGTATGACCCCTGCACGGATAGCGCGTCTGAAGCAGCTGGTTGAGAGTCATCCCGAGTGGCAAGGAAAGGTGCTTTGGTAGAGATGACCACGGGTGAGGGGCCTAGCTCGAGCAGTGTTGGTCGGTGGCCTACGGATTCGGGCGCACACCGAGCGTTGGTCGAGTATCTGAGGGCACTCCCCGCCGACCCCACCGCGGAGCGGACGGTGAGGTCAGTGCTCAATGGGTGGGGATTGGATTTCACGGGAGCGGATTTGGCCGGGTTGGATCTGCTCGGGGCGGAGTTGGGGGGTGCGAATCTGAGTCGGGTGGTGCTCGCCGGTGCGGATCTGTACACCGCCTCGCTCAGCGAAGCCTGTTTGGACGGTGCGGATCTCAGCGGTGCGGATCTGCGGAAGGTCCAAGGTCGTGGCTGCCGAGCGCGAAAGGCCGACCTCTCCGGTGCCGACCTGCAGCGAGCAGATTTCGCCCAGGCGGATTTCCGCGGTGCGGTCCTTCGCAGCACGCGACTGCATCGAGTCACGTTTTCCGGAGCCGACCTTCGTGAGGCAGACCTCGGCGATGCCGTTCTCGAACGGACCAGACTGTCGCGAGCTCGAATGGGTGGCTGCCGGGTGGCCGGAGCGTCCGGGCGGGTTACCGGACCGGTCGACGTCGGGATCGACACGTCAGAACTGGTGGACGGCCTGGAGCTGCGGGAATGGTTCCACGACAACGGTGCGCCTGCGGTCGAGGTCCGCGTGTCCGGGTAGATCCGAGACTTCGGCGTGGTGACGAAAGCCGTTGTTGGTTCTCGGGTGTCAGCGGGGTGGCTTCGGCATTGCCGAGGAGGAGGTGGAGTTGGGGGTGTGGGATTCGGTGAGTCAGGTGTCGAAGGTGCGGCGGGTGGGGTGGATGCGGCGGGTGGTTTCGACGTCGGCGCGCCCGCCGGTTTCGCGCGTGAGACGCCAGGTGTATGCGATCGATTCGCCGAGGGATGCCGCGTAGGTCTCGTCGGGTTCTTGGTAGCGGACGGGATGGTCGGTGGCTGCGGCGTATTCGGGCGGAGTGCGGTCGTTGTCGGCCAATTCGAGGGTGCGGCCGTGGAATCGGTCGGGGTCGGCGAAGGCAAGGGTGGCGATCTCGGCGACCGCGATGACCTTCATCGGTCGGTCGATGGGAACATGTGCCGGTGCACACCGCCGCCGCACCGCGAGGACGCGAATCCGTGGCGCATAGGAGACACCTGTCGAACCGTGGTCACGGTCGAACCGGGCGGGCGCGGCCCGACGGCAGCCGGCACCGAGCCGGGCTGCCGTGTGCGGCATGCGGATCAGAGCAGGTCGCTGACGTCGTCGGGCACGTCGACGGCGTATTTGCGCAGGATGTCCATCGAGATCACTTCCAGCGCGTTCTCGTGGGTGGCGGCCAGCACCACGGGTGCGGCGACGCCGTCCTCGTGCGCGTGTAGCCAGCGCACCGCCACCACACACCACCGGTCGCCCGGCTGTAATCCGGGGAAGTTGTTCTCCGGCCGCGGCGTACTCAGATCGTTGCCGATGGAGGCCTGATGCTCCAGGAACTCGGCCGTGACGACGGTGCACACGGTGTGGCTACCGAGATCCTCCGGCCCGGTGCTGCAGCAGCCGTCCCGGTAGAAGCCGGTGAGAGGATCGGCGCCGCACTCTTCCAGCGGCCCCCCAAGCACGTTTCGATCGGTCACGTCGCCGATCCTATTGGCACGTCGCGAGAAGTTCCGCAGGACAAGAAATCTCGGGGGTTGTGTGTCGGCACCGGGGCGGCGTGGTAAAGCGGGCCGGTTCGTTCTGCAAGGATGGGGCGCGTGAGTTCCGAAGCCTGGATCATTGTCGCCGTTGCCGCTGCTCTGCTGCTGGTGGTGCTTGTTGTCGGTTTTGTCCGGTACAAGCGCTCTCGGGTGTCATTGACGCAGCCCGAGGACAAGCAACTGACCGACCGGTCCGGCGGTTACACCGCGTCCGGCGGATTCAGTTTCAGTCAAGGCGGCACGGCGACCGCGCCCGAGCCGCAGCTGGTCGAGCGGACCGATACCGACGGCCAGCCGCACGTCGGCGACGACGCGGCCATCCCGAGGGACGCGCCGAAGCGCGGCATCACCAACGTCCAGCTGCCCGAGGGCGATGTCGCCGCAGCCGACACCGCCGTGTCGAGCGACGTCGACACGAGCGCACCGGAAGTCACTGACTCCACCGCGCCGGAAGCCGTCGACACCGCGCCAGGGGCCGCCGGTACGACCGCGCCGAAGGCCATCGACACCACCGCGCCGGAGGTCGCTGGCACGACCGCGCCGGACGTGACAGGCGCGACCGCGCGGGAAGCCACCGACGCCGCTGACGCGACAGCCCCGGAAACCGCCGCGGCCCCCACCGAAGCCGAAACCTCCGCGCCCGAGCCCAGCACCCTCCCCGACACCGCGGCGGGCGCCGAAGCCCCCGCCCCGCTCGAGGAGATCGATCCCACCGCGGGCCGCCTGGTCCGCCTGCGCGGTCGCCTGTCCCGTTCGCAGAACGCGGTCGGCAAGAGCCTGCTCGGCCTGCTCGGCGGCGGCGACCTGGACGACGACTCGTGGGAAGAGGTCGAGGACACCCTGGTGCTCGCCGACCTGGGCACCGCGAGCACCACGGCGGTGGTGGCCCGGCTGCGCGAGGAGATGGCCGCGCGCAGCGTCCGGACCACCGACGCGGCCCGCGCCGTCCTGCGTGACGTGCTGATCGAGGCGCTGCGCCCCGAACTCGACCGCTCGATCCGCGCGCTGCCGCACGCCGACCATCCGTCGATCCTGCTGGTCGTCGGCGTCAACGGCACCGGAAAGACCACCACCACCGGCAAACTCGCGCGCGTGCTGGTCGCGGACGGCCGCCGCGTGTTACTCGGCGCGGCCGACACCTTCCGTGCCGCCGCCGCCGATCAGTTGCAGACGTGGGGCGAGCGGGTCGGCGCGGACACCGTGCGCGGCAAGGAGGCCGCCGACCCGGCCGCCGTCGCGTTCGACGCGGTGAGCGCCGGTATCGATCGCGGCGTCGACGTGGTGCTGATCGATACCGCGGGCCGGCTGCACACCAAGACCGGTCTGATGGACGAACTCGGCAAGGTCAAGCGCGTCGTAGAGAAAAAGGCCGCGGTCGACGAGGTCCTGCTGGTGCTCGACGCCACGGTCGGCCAGAACGGACTGATGCAGGCCCGCGTGTTCGCCGAGGTGGTCGATATCAGCGGCGTGGTGCTGACCAAGCTGGACGGCACGGCCAAGGGTGGCATCGTCTTCCAGGTGCAGCACGAACTGGGTGTGCCGGTGAAGCTGGTCGGTCTCGGCGAAGGGGCCGACGATCTGGCTCCGTTCGAACCGGCCGCCTTCGTGGACGCACTGCTCGGCTGAGGGGGCCGTGCTCGGCTGGTGTACTGCTCGGCTGTCGGGCCGCGCTCGGCTGGCGTACTGCTCGGCTGACGGGCCGCGCTCGGCTGGCGTACTGGTCGGCTGACGGGCCGCGCTCCGCTGACGCGCTGCTCGGCCGGTGTTCTCCGGGGCTGTCCGCGGGACCGCTCAAATTGACGCACGACCCGACTGACGGGCGGGCTCATAGGGGGTAAGAGCCCCCGACGTCCGCTCAAACCAGCATCGTCTCGGCAAACCCCGCCACTGACCGAATTGTCCGGCTCGCCCCGACAACTTGACGTACGACAGCGACCGGCACGGCAGTGTTTGCGACGAAACACGCCGAAAACCGAACGTTTGCTGCTTCTAGCGGGTCGATGTCCCGGCCCCCGCCGAATCGAGTCCGCGTCTCACCGCAGCCCGAAAACTCCCGGTGTAAACCACGAAACGTGGTCGCAACACAACTGGCTCATCCGTTCACGCAGGTGAAACACCGCAGCTCGTTAGATGAAACACCGAGTGAGCACCCTTCTGGTCAGGTCCATTTGCCGGAGTCGGCAGGGCCCGAGATGAGGAGGACATTAAGGTGGCTTTTCCCCTTACCGGAGCACCGGATACCGGTGACACCGCATGGATGCTCGCGAGCGCCGCGCTCGTGTTGTTGATGACGCCCGGTCTGGCGTTCTTCTACGGCGGCATGGTCCGTTCGAAGAACGTGCTGAACATGATCATGATGAGCATCAGCGCCATGGGCCTCGTCGGCGTGCTCTGGTCGCTCTACGGTTTCTCGACCGCCTTCGGTGACAACACATTCGGACTGATCGGCGACCCGTCTCAGTTCTTCGGGCTGAAGGGGCTGCTCGGTGGTAACGCGGTGGCCGAGGTGAAGGACGCCACCGGTGCCGTCACCACCGCCGCCACCGACATTCCGCTCGCGGGCACGATCCCGATGAGCGTGTTCGTCGGATTCCAGCTGATGTTCGCCATCATCACGGTTGCCCTCATCTCGGGCGCGGTTGCCGACCGCATGAAGTTCGGTGCCTGGCTCCTCTTCGCCGGCATCTGGGTCACGGTCGTCTACTTCCCGGTCGCGCACTGGGTGTTCGACTTCGATGTCAAGGACGCCGAGGGCAACCTCGTGCACGAGGGCGGCTGGATCGCCAACAAGCTGCTCGCGGTCGACTTCGCCGGCGGCACCGCGGTGCACATCAACGCCGGTGCGGCCGCGCTCGCCCTGGTGCTGGTGCTCGGCAAGCGCAAGGGCTGGCCCGCGACCGCGTTCCGCCCGCACAACCTGCCCTTCGTCATGCTCGGCGCCGGCCTGCTGTGGTTCGGCTGGTTCGGCTTCAACGCCGGTTCCGCACTGAGCTCCGGTGGGCTCGCGGGCACCACCTTCGTGACCACCGCCGTGGCCACGGCCGCCGCCATGCTGGCCTGGCTGCTGGTGGAGAAGCTGCGTGACGGACACGCCACCTCGCTCGGCGCGGCGTCGGGCATCGTGGCCGGTCTGGTCGCGATCACCCCGTCCTGCTCGTCGGTGAACGTGCTCGGCGCGCTGGCGGTCGGCGCGGTCGCTGGTGCCCTGTGCGCACTCGCGGTCGGCCTGAAGTTCAAGTTCGGCTTCGACGACTCGCTCGACGTGGTCGGCGTGCATCTGGTCGGCGGCATCGTCGGCACCCTGATGGTCGGTTTCGTCGCCGCGCCCGAGATGGGTGCCGCGAAGGCGGGCCTGTTCTACGGCGGCGGCATCGATCAACTGTGGCGTCAGACGGTGGGTGCCGCTGTGGTACTTGCCTTCTCCTTCGTCGCCAGCCTGATCATTGCCTATATCGTGAAGTTCACCATTGGGCTGCGCGCGAGCGAAGAAGGGGAGGCGGTCGGCTTGGACGAGTCCGAGCATGCCGAATCCGCTTACGACTTCGCCGCCGTGGGCAGCACGGCACGTTCGGCCGTCAAGGAGGCATGACGAACATGAAACTGATCACCGCAATCGTCAAACCGTTCACCCTCGAGGACGTCAAGACCGGTCTCGAGCAGGCGGGTGTGCTCGGCATGACTGTCAGCGAGGTGCAGGGATATGGGCGCCAGAAGGGGCACACCGAGGTCTATCGAGGTGCCGAGTACTCCGTGGATTTCGTGCCGAAGGTCCGGGTCGAGGTGGTCGTCGACGACGCGTCCGTGGACAAGGTCGTCGAGGTGATCGTCGAGGCCTCGCGCACCGGCAAGATCGGCGACGGCAAGGTCTGGGTGACGCCGGTGGAGACGATCATCCGAGTCCGTACCGGCGAACGCGGTACCGACGCGCTGTAGATCGCGAATATCTGAGCTGAGCGGCGGCCCCGCTCCCACCGGAGCTCCGGTCGGGGCGGGGCCGCGACTGTTAGGGACGGGTGGTGGTTGTGGCAGGTCAGCACGAACAAGACGGCAAGGTGTCCAACGGGGCGGCGGATCTGGTCCGTGCGCGCGGCCAACTGCTCGACGGCGGGGTGCCGCGCAATCCCCGCCTCGACGCCGAGTCCCTGCGGCAGGCCCTGGTCGACCTGTTCGAGTTGTGGCTGACCAGCAAGGGCGCCGAGCTCGGCATCACCCGTGACAGTGGTCTCGCCGTGGTCGCGGTCGGCGGGCTCGGCCGCGGCGAGATGCTGCCGTATTCCGATCTCGACCTGGTCCTGCTGCACGACGATGTCGACCCGGCCCGGGTCGCCGAGGTGGCCGACCAGCTCTGGTATCCGCTGTGGGACGCCCACATCAAGCTCGATCACAGCGTGCGGACCGTCCCGCAGGCGCTGCGCGTGGCCTCCGACGATCTCATCGCCGCGCTCGGCATGCTGGAGGCCAGGCACATCGTCGGTGATCAAGAGCTGAGCAATCTCCTGATCGGCGGCGTGCGCCGGGAATGGCGCAACGGAATCCGTTCCCGCTTCGACGAATTGATCGCACAGGCGCAGGCCCGATGGGAGCGCAGCGGCGAGATCGCGCACCGGGCCGAGCCGGATCTGAAGAACGGGCGCGGCGGCCTGCGCGATATCCAACTGCTCGACGCGCTCGCCGTCGCCCAATTGACCGACGCCATGCCGGGGCTCGGTCCGGAGGTGCCCGGCGGCGGGCTCAAGCACGCCCATCGACGACTGCTGGACGTGCGCACCGAACTGCATCGGGTGGCTGGCCGGGCCCGAGATCAGTTGCGGGCCCAGGACGCCGACGAGATCGGCGCGGCACTGCGCATCGGCGACCGCTTCGATCTGGCACGCACGCTGAGCGACTCCGCGCGCACCGTGAGCTACTCCGTCGACGTCGGATTGCGTACCGCGGCAAACGCTTTGCCGCGACGCGGGCTGGCCCGGCTGCGGCGCATGCCGGTGCGCCGACCACTCGATGAGGGGGTGGTCGAACACGGCGGTGAGGTCGTGCTGGCCAGAGACGCACGGCCGCAACGCGATCCGGGCCTGATCCTGCGGGTGGCCGCCGCGTCGGCGCAGACCGGGCTGCCGATGTCGGCGACCACGCTCAATCGGCTCTCCGAGGACGCGCCCGAATTGCGGGAGCCCTGGCCCAAGGACGCGCTCAACGACCTGCTCGTGCTGCTCGGCGCGGGCCGCGGCGTGATCGACGCGATCGAGGCGCTCGACCGAACGGGCTTGTGGGGCAGGCTGCTTCCGGAGTGGGGCGCCGTGCGAGACCTGCCGCCCCGCGACGCGCTGCACACCTGGACGGTTGATCGGCACCTGATGGAGACGGTGTCCTACGCGAGCGCGATGAGCACCAGGGTGGCCCGCCCCGATCTGCTGGCGCTCGGCGCGCTGCTGCACGACATCGGCAAGGGCCGCGCGGGTGATCACAGCGTGGTCGGTGCGGAGCTGGCCACCCACATCGGCCGCCGCCTCGGGTTGTGGCCCTCAGACGTGCGCACCCTCAGCGCGGTCGTGCGCCACCACCTGTTGCTGCCCGACACCGCGACGCGCCGCGATTTGGCCGACCCCGCCACGGTGCGGCACGTGGTCGATGCGCTCGGCGGCGATCCGGAACTGCTGGAGCTGCTGCACACCCTGGCCGAGGCGGACTCGCTGGCCACCGGGCCCGGCGTGTGGGGCGACTGGAAGGCCTCGCTCATCGGCGATCTCGTCCGCCGCTGCCGGCTGGTCATGGCGGGAGGCGAACTGCCGCAACCGGAACCGATCGCACCGGAGCTGATCGCGAAGGCCAAGGCGGGCGGCGTGCACGTCGAGCTGAAACCGGGGGAGAGCAAATACACCTACGTGGTGACGGTGATCGCGCCGGACGGCGCCGGGTTGCTCTCCGATGCCGCGGGAGTGCTCGCGTTGCATTCGTTGCGGGTGCTCTCGGCCGCGCTCGGCAGCGAAGGCGAGTCGGCCATCGACACCTTCGTGGTCTCGCCCAAGTTCGGCGATCCGCCGGATGCCGGACTGTTGCGCCAGGAGTTGATCCGGGCCATCGGCGGCGACCTCGACGTCGCCGCCGTGCTCGCCAAGCGGGAGCGAGAGGCTGGCGGCATCAAGCCGAACGAGTACGCGCAGGCCCAGCCGCGCGTGCTGTGGTCCGATACCTCGGTGCCGGGCCAGGTGGTGCTCGAATTGCGGGCCGAGGATCGGGTCGGGGTGCTCAGCAGGCTCGCCGCCGCGCTGGAGGCCTGCGGCGCGGACGTGCGCTGGGCCAAGGTGGTGACCATGGGTTCGGCCGTGGTCGACACCTTCTGCCTCGACCTCGGCAGCGCGGACGGTCCGCAGCGCAGAGCCGAGATCGAGCAGGCGTTGCTGGCGGTCGTCCCGCGGCCCGCGCCCGCGAAGCCGCAGGCGGGTACGCCCGGTGCGGAGATCAGCGGGACCTGACACGCCACGAAGTAACCAATCCGTTGCACATCATTTGCTGTAACCCATATGTCGGCGCCTCCGCTCGTCTTAGGATCAGAGCATTCGGCTATCGCTGCATGAGGGGAGCACGTCGTTGGCAATTGAAGTTGTTTCGGCATCGATGATGACGAGCGACGAGACCACGCATATGGCGCGGTGCGTCGGCGGGGACCGCTGGGTTGTGTCCTGGCTTCCCGGTCGCACATTGACCGGACAACAGGCCGTGACCGCGATGACCATCGCCTCGACGGTGGCCGATTCGCGGATTCCCACCACGACGGAATGGGCCATTCTCGACGATCTGGCCCTGGAGCTGGGATTGACCGCCCGTGAGGCGGTCTTCATGGTCGCCAAGGAGAACCACGACTACCGCAAGACCACCAAACCGCGTCGCCGCTCGCTGGACTGATCGACCCGTTCCGACCTCGAAGGACGCACCGCCTGCGCGGGTGGGTCGGCTATCCCATTACCCTGGGAGGCAATTGACGTCCCCCGAGATCAGGAGCGCGATCGGTGTTCGAATCCCTGTCCGACCGGCTTACCGGTGCCCTCAAGGATCTGCGCGGTAAGGGGCGTCTGTCACCGGCCGACATCGACGCCACCTGTCGTGAGATCAGGTTGGCCCTGCTCGAAGCAGACGTCGCGTTGCCGGTGGTGCGCGGCTTCATTGCCCGAATCAAGGAGCGCGCCAAGGGCGCCGAGGTCTCCGCCGCGCTGAATCCCGCGCAGCAGGTCGTCAAGATCGTCAACGAGGAACTTGTGGCGATCCTCGGCGGCGAGACCCGTCGGCTCACCCTGGCGAAGAACCCGCCGACCGTGGTCATGCTGGCCGGTCTGCAGGGTGCCGGTAAGACCACGCTCGCGGGCAAGCTCGCGAAATGGCTGAAGGGTCAGGGGCATCAGCCCCTGCTGGTCGCCTGCGACCTGCAGCGCCCCGGCGCCGTCACGCAGCTGCAGGTGGTCGGCGAGCGGGCAGGCGTGCCCGTCTTCGCGCCGCATCCCGGCACCTCCACCGGCGGTGGCGAGAACGCGCTCGGCGTCTCGGCCGCCGACCCGGTCGAGGTGGCCCGCGGCGGCATCGCCGAGGCCAAGGCCAAGCAGTACGACGTGGTCATCGTCGACACCGCGGGTCGCCTCGGCATCGACGAGGAGCTGATGCGGCAGGCCGCAGGCATCCGCGACGCGGTGCAGCCGGACGAGACCCTGTTCGTGCTCGACGCCATGATCGGTCAGGACGCGGTCAACACCGCCGAGGCGTTCCGCGACGGCGTCGGGTTCACCGGCGTGGTGCTGACCAAGCTCGACGGCGATGCCCGCGGTGGTGCCGCGCTGTCGGTGCGCAACGTGACGGGCGCGCCGATCATGTTCGCGTCCACCGGTGAGAAGCTCGAGGACTTCGACGTCTTCCATCCCGACCGGATGGCCAGCCGCATCCTCGGCATGGGCGATGTGCTCAGCCTGATCGAGCAGGCCGAGCAGATCTACGACGCGGAGCAGGCCGAGGAGGCCGCCCGCAAGATCGGCAGCGGTGAGCTCACGCTGGAGGACTTCCTCGAGCAGATGCTGGCGATCCGCAAGATGGGTCCCATCGGCAACCTGCTCGGTATGCTGCCCGGCGCGGGCCAGATGAAGGACGCGCTGGCCGCCGTCGACGACAAGCAGCTCGACCGGGTGCAGGCGATCATCCGCGGCATGACCCCCGCCGAACGGGAGAACCCGAAGATCATCAACGCCTCCCGCAGGCTGCGCATCGCCAACGGCTCCGGTGTGCAGGTCTCCGACGTCAACCAGCTCGTCGACCGCTTCTTCGAGGCCAAGAAGATGATGGCGATGATGGGCAGGCAGATGGGGATGCCCGGTGGCCGTCGCGGCAACAACAAGAAGGGCAAGAAGGGTAAGAAGGGCGGTCGCGGGCCGACGCCGCCGAAGGCGCGCGGCGGCTTCCCCGGCATGCCCGCCGGAATGCCGGGCATGCCTGACCTGTCCAATATGCCGCCCGGCCTGGATCAGCTGCCCCCCGGCCTGGAAGGTTTCGACCTCTCGAAGCTGAAGTTCCCGAAGAACTAGCGGCTGCCCGACGCCCCGCCCCGATCCTCGGTGCGGGGCGTTGTCGTGCGCGGGGCGCGATCGGTCGCTGCGGCGCGACGCTGCCAGTAGGTTGGAGGCAGCCGACGACGTCTCAGGAGGTTGCTGTGCATCTGCGTGGTGTGGTTCTGCCCGGTGACGAGGTCCGCGACCTGTGGGTGCGCGACGGCGTGGTGTCGTTCGAGCCGGTACCCGGCGCCGAAACGCTGTGTCGCGCAGGGTGGATCGTGCCGGGACTGGTGGACGCGCACTGCCATGTCGGAATTCGCTACGGCGGCGGTGACGAGGATCGGGCGGGCGCGATCGCCCAGGCCGAGACCGAGCGGGAGGCGGGCGCGCTGCTGCTGCGCGACGCCGGTTCACCGATCGACACACGGTTCATCGACGACCACGAAGAACTGCCGAAGATCATCCGGGCCGGTCGGCATATCGCGCGGCCGCGCCGCTACATCCGCGAGCTCGGCCTCGAGCTCGACGACGAGCGGGACCTGCCGGAGATCGTGGCCGAGCAGGCGCGTTTCGGCGACGGCTGGGTGAAGATCGTCGGTGATTGGATCGATCGTTCGGTGGGGGATCTGCGTCCGCTGTGGAGCGACGCGATCTTGAAGGAGGCGATCGACGCGGCACACGCCAACGGGGCCAGGGTGACCGCGCACGTGTTCGGCGAGGACGCGCTGCCCGGCCTGATCAACGCCGGCATCGACTGCCTCGAACACGGCACCGGCCTCACCGACGATACCATCGAGCTGATGGTGGCGCACGGCACCGCGCTGGTGCCGACCCTGGTCAATATCGACACCTTCCCCGAAATCGCCGACAGCGCGGGCAAATTCCCTGTCTACGCCGCGCACATGCGCGAGCTGCACCGTCGGGTGCGCGACACCGTCGCCAACGCGCACGACGCGGGCGTGCCGATCTTCGCGGGCACCGACGCGGGCGGCTCGATCCGGCACGGCCGCATCGCCGACGAGATCGCCGCGCTCGGCGGTGCGGGCCTGTCCGCGCACGACGCACTGGGCGCGGCGTCCTGGAACGCAAGGACCTGGCTCGGCCGGCCGAGCGTCGAGCCAGGGGCACCCGCGGATTTCGTTGTCTACCAGGAAGACCCGCGCACGCACCCGGAAACCCTCACCGCGCCGTACGCGGTCGTACTCCGCGGCCGCGTGTACGGCCGTCGCGACCCGGTCACGGGTCATCGCTGACCAAGATCAGGGGGAACTGGCGGCGGCGGCCTCTCGCGATTCGCCGCCAGGAGTTCCCCTTGATCATGAATCACGCCCGCCAGTGGCGGATCTCGTGCGCCCACGCCTGAAGGCCCGCCGCGAAACCCGCGCGCTGCTCGGCGGTGAGGGTCGCGATCGCGGCCAGTAGCGGTTCGGCGCGGCGGGCGACGAAGGTCTCCATGTGCTCGCGCCACTGCGGCAGCAGCGCGACGAGGGTGCGGCGGCGGTTGGCCGGATCGGGTTGCCTGCTCACCCAGCCCGCCCGGTCGAGGTCGCCGACCAGTTCGCTGACCGTCGACAGGGCCAGCCCCATTCGTCCGGCAAGCTCGCTGACGCTCAGCGCCTGCTCGGGTACCAGCTGCACGCAGACCGCGCCGTGGCGTGCGGTGAGCCCGTGTGTGGCGAACGAATCCTGGTATGCGGCAGGCATATCGGCGCGCGCCTTGTCGAAGAAGTTCGCGATCAGCGGCAGGTAACCGATCATCTCGGTGATCTCCGCGCGGTTCGGCAGCCGGGGAGCGCTTGGCTTGTCGGGCATGGGTACAGCATATATATTCGGATTCACGAACTATTCGTATATCCAAACCATTGGGGGTTGGGGTGTCCATCTATCAGGACGCGATCGTCGACGCACTCGAGCGCCTCGACGACCTCGGCTACGAACGCAGTATCGGCGGCGGCGATCTCGCCAATCACGGTCCGATGGGCGCGGAGGCGCTGGCGGTGCTCGGGCACGGCGACGCGGTCCCTGCCTGGGTCGCCACCTATCGCAAGGCCGCGCCGCACCACGAACCGCCGGTGCCGTACCAGCGGATCGACGGCACCGACGAGGCGGATTGGCGGGCCGCGCTCGGCGATATCGGTCGCGCGGGCGATTTCGAGGAACTGTTCCTGCGCGAGATCGCCGACGAGGGCTGGCGGGCGGTGCTGGTCCGCTGGTGGCCGCGGCTGCTGCCGGGCCCGATGACCGGGCTGACGCACGGGTTGATCCGCACCGCGCATGCCGTGCGCGGCTTGGCGGCCGCCGCGCAACCCACCCCGGTGCAGCTGCGTGAGCTGTCCCGCGGGCTGGGCTACTGGGCCGCCCGGTTCGTGGATGCCGCACGGCCCGCCCGGTTGATCGGCCGCTTGCCGGTGCCCGCCGCACTGGCCGCGGTGCCGCGCCTGTCCGAGCCCGTGCGCGGCCCGCAGGACGGTTTGGCGCGGATGCGTGCCCCGCACTCGATGCCGGGTTACACCGACGCGCTCGAAGTGCTCGCGGCCGACCACACCGACCGGATGATCTCTGAGATGACCGCGAACTATGCGGGGGTGTGCGTCGCGCACTCCGGCGCGGGGTTTCCGGTCCCGCTGCTGCACGGCGTCACCGCACCCGCCGCGGCCCGGCTCGTGCTGCCGCAGTTGCCGCGGGAACTGCACGAGCCGACCCTGGCCGCGCTGTGGCAGGCGCAGGTGACGTTGCTGATGATGGTCACCACCGATCGCGACGGGGAGGACACCGCGCTGGCTCGGGCGCAACAGGCCGAGGTGCCCGCCTGGGACGAGTTGGTCGGGCGTGCCGTCGACCACGGCGACGAGCACGTCATCAAGTTCACCGAGGCCTGTCTGCGCGAGCACGCGTTGTGCCCGGACCCGCGCTACGCCTGGGCGGTCGACCTCGCGCAGCGGCAGATCGAGCGTCCCGACGCCGAGGGCGGCTCCGCGCTGGCCATCCGCTTCGGGCGCGCGGCCGACTGAGCGCGTATGCGGACCGGTGGTGCGCTGCCGCCGGTTCGCCCGCGCCGGTGTTCGCCGGGCGCGCATAGGGTCGACGATCATGCGCATTCGCCTCGGCTATCAAATGCCCAACTTCACCTACGGTCGCCCGGTGCGTGAGCTGTTCGCGACGGTGGTCGCCCAGGCCAGGGCCGCCGAGCTGGCCGGTTTCGACACCGCGTTCGTGATGGACCACTTCTATCAGCTGCCTGGACTCGGCGCGCCGGACGATCCCATGCTGGAGTCCTACACCGCGCTCGCCGGACTCGCCGCCTCGACCGAGCGAATCCAGTTGTCGGCGTTGGTAACCGGCAACACCTACCGCAATCCCGCGTTGCTCGCCAAGACCGTCACCACGCTCGACCTGGTCAGCGGTGGCCGCGCGGTGCTCGGTATCGGCGCGGGCTGGTACGAACTCGAACACCGTTCCTACGGTTTCGAATTCGGCACGTTCACCGAGCGTTTCGAGCGGCTCGACGAGGCGCTGCGGATCATCCGGCCGATGCTGCGCGGCGAGTACGCCACCTTCGATGGTAAGTGGTATCGCGCCGACAACGCCATGAACGAGCCGCGGCTGCGCGACGACCTGCCGATCATGCTCGGCGGTTCGGGGGAGAAGAAGACCTTCGCGCTGGCCGCGCGCTACGCCGACCATCTCAACATCGTGTGCAACGCTTCGGAATTGCCGCGCAAGCTCGCGGCCCTGCACAAGCGCTGCGCCGAGATCGACCGTGACCCGGCCACTCTGGACGTCAGCTATCTGGCCGTCCTGTTCCTCGACGAGGACGGCGACCGGGCCCGCGCGCAGCAGCGAGAGTTCCTGCGGGGCAACGGTATCGATCTGTCCGGGATGTCCGAAGCAGAGCTGGCGCAGTCCATCGCGGATCGGCAGTTCGCCGGTGACCCCGACGAGGTCGCCGAGCAATTGCAACGGCGCGTACTCGACCACGGTGTGCGGGGCCTCGTGGTCAACCTGCTCACCAACGGCCACGAACCAGGAGCGGTCGAGCTGGCCGGACGTGCCATTGCGCCGCTGGTGCGTTGATCGACCGTGCTCCGAAAACCGTTGGTAGTACGCGAGCTTTTGCGGTCGTTAGAATCGGCGGCGTGACAGCGCCCACATCGCAGCGGCGGGGTTCCTACGGATTCGACGCACCACCGGTCATGGTCCTGTTAGGCGGGCTCGCGCTCGGCTTCCTGGCAGGCGCGGTGGCCGACGCGCTGGTCGGCGACCTCGCGGCGGCCGGTGTGCTGGTGCTGATCGGATTGGCGATGGCCGCGCAGTTCGGCCTGTTCCTGCACGCCACCCGGCGGGGCAAGTTCCGTGCCTGGGACGGGCTGCTCGACGAGCTGCGGTTGCGTGGTGACGAACGCCTGCTCGACCTCGGCTGCGGGCGCGGTGCGGTGCTGCTCGCCGCGGCCAAGCGGCTGCCGGAGGGCAAGGCCGTCGGCATCGATCTGTGGCGCTCGGTCGACCAGTCGGGCAACAGTTCGGCGACCACCGA
This sequence comes from Nocardia brasiliensis, assembly GCF_011801125.1. Taxonomy (NCBI): domain Bacteria; kingdom Bacillati; phylum Actinomycetota; class Actinomycetes; order Mycobacteriales; family Nocardiaceae; genus Nocardia; species Nocardia brasiliensis. Next base: position 5,651,344 of record NZ_CP046171.1, on the reverse strand, counting down.
GCAGAATGCGGTGGCCGAGCAGGTCGCCGACCGGGTCGAGCTGCACACCGGCGACATCACCTCGCTGCCGTTCCGGACCGGCGAGTTCGATGTCGTGGTGTCCAGCCTGGTCATCCACAACATCAAATCCGCGGCGGGCCGCGCCGCCGCCGTGCGCGAGGCACTGCGCGTGCTGCGGCCGGGCGGGCACCTCGTCCTCGTCGACATCGGCCGGACCGGCGAATACGAGACCACCCTGGTGGCCAACGGCGCCCAGGCCCTGCGGGCCCAGACCCTCGGCTGGCAGGTCTGGTGGGGTGGTCCGTGGCTGCCGACCCGCACGCTCAGTGCCACCGCACCGCCCACCGCCGCCTGAACCGGGCCGGTGTGGCAGGCGCAGGCGATTTCAGGTGCTCGCGGTCCATCTGGCACAATGAACCACCGTCCTTCCGGACAAGTGTCAGCCCGTCTCCGGTTACGTACCGCGCGGCGGTCACACACTCCAAGCGCTAAACCGGGCTCGCAGACCGTGCGGGTCGCTGAATTGCGCCGTGACCAACCTATTGAAAGAGGCAGAACAAGCATGGCTGTTCGCATCAAGCTCACCCGTATGGGCAAGATCCGCAACCCGCAGTACCGCATCATCGTCGCGGATGCCCGCACCCGCCGGGACGGCCGGGCCATCGAGTCCATCGGCAAGTACCACCCGAAGGAAGAGCCGTCGCTCATCGAGATCGATTCCGAGCGCGCTCAGTACTGGCTGGGTGTCGGCGCGCAGCCGACCGAGCCCGTCCAGCGCCTGCTGGAGATCACCGGTGACTGGCAGAAGTTCAAGGGCCTGCCGGGCGCCGAGGGCACGCTGAAGGTCAAGGCCGCCAAGCCGTCCAAGCTGGACCTGTTCAACGCCGCGCTGGCCGCCGCCGACAACGCCCCGACCACCGAGGCCGTCACCCCGAAGAAGAAGGCCGCCAAGAAGGACGAGGCCGCCGAGGCCGAGACCGAGGCTGCCGAGTAATCGTGACCGAGCGCAGCGAGGTGCAGTCGTGAGTGCTGTCGTCGCCGACGCCGTGGAACATCTGGTTCGCGGCATCGTCGCCAATCCCGATGATGTCCGGGTCGAGTTGATCACCGGCCGCCGCGGGCGCACCGTCGAGGTTCATGTTCACCCCGAGGATCTGGGCAAGGTGATCGGTCGTGGCGGTCGTACCGCGACCGCGCTGCGCACCCTCGTCGCCGGCATCGGCGGCCGGGGCATCCGGGTCGACGTGGTCGACACCGACCAGTAGATGGAACTTGTCGTAGGACGGGTCGCCAAGTCGCACGGCGTGCGTGGCGAGTTGGTCGTCGAGATTCGCACCGACGAGCCGGAGGCCAGGTTCGCGCCGGGCAGCACGCTGCGCGGACGGCTGGCACGGTCCAAGGACATCCGTGAGTTCACCGTGGAGTCGGCCCGAGAGCACTCGGGCCGGCTTCTGGTGTTTCTCGCCGGTGTCACCGGGCGCGAGGCGGCCGACGCGTTGCGCGGCATGCTGTTCGTGGTGGACAGCGCGGACCTGCCGCCCTCGGCCGATCCGGACGAGTACTACGACCATGAGCTCGAGGGGCTGACCGTCCGGCTCACCGACGACACCGTGGTCGGCACCGTGCGCGAGGTGCTGCATTCGGCTGCGGGAGAACTGCTTTCGGTGCGCGCCGCCGCGGACGGCCGGGAGATCCTGATCCCGTTCGTCACCGCGATCGTGCCCACGGTCTCGCTGGCGGATCGGCTGATCGTCATCGATCCGCCCGAGGGACTGCTCGATCCGGAATAGGGGATGAGCGCATGAAACTCGACGTCGTCACGATCTTCCCGGAGTATCTCGCGCCGCTGCGGACCGCGCTGCTCGGCAAGGCCATCGACAAGGGCCTGATCTCGCTGGACGTGCACGATCTGCGCGACTGGACGCGCGACGTGCACAAGTCCGTCGACGATGCCCCGTACGGCGGCGGACCCGGCATGGTCATGAAGCCGACCGTGTGGGGTGACGCGCTCGACGCGGTCTGCCCCGACGACGCGTTGCTGGTGGTGCCGACGCCCGCCGGCGTCCCGTTCACCCAGGCGACCGCGCAGCGCTGGGCCGAGGAGCGGCACCTGGTATTCGCCTGCGGTCGGTACGAGGGCATCGACCAGCGTGTCTTCGACGACGCGGCCCGCCGCGTGCGCGTTGAAGAGGTGAGCATCGGCGACTATGTGCTGATCGGCGGCGAGGCCGCCGTGCTCGTGATGACCGAGGCGGTGGTGCGCCTGATTCCCGGTGTGCTCGGCAATCAGCAATCCCATCAAGAGGATTCGTTCTCCGACGGCCTGCTCGAGGGACCGAGCTATACCCGCCCCGTCACCTGGCGCGAGCTCGAGGTGCCGCCGATTCTGCTCTCCGGTGACCACGCCAAGGTGGCGGCCTGGCGGCACGAGCAGTCGCTCGCGCGCACCCGTGCGCGTCGCCCGGATCTGTTGCCCTGACCCCGGGCGTGCGTCGGGGCGCGGACGAGCGGGTTAGTGCCCCGGCACTAGGGCAGCAGCCCGTGTCGCCGCGCCGCGACGACCGCCTCGTGCCGTGAGTGCGCGTCCAGCTTCGTCATCGCGTTGCGCAGATAACTCTTGACCGTCTCCGGTGCGAGCGAGAGCCGTTGTGCCGCTTCTTGATTCGTGCACCCCAGGGCGACCTGCGACAGCACGTCCAGCTCCCGCCTCGACAGCTGCGGCGCGTCGGTGCCGGGGGCTCCCACCATGGCGCGGGTGAGCCGTTCGCACAGCGCGTGCAGCCTGCCGCGCACGTCGTCGTCGCCGGCCGAACGGGCCATGCCGCGCAGCTCGGCATGGATATCGCGCAGTTCCTCGGCGATGGCGGGCGCGGCGTCGGGTGCGGGCCTGGTCATCTCCAGCAGGCGCAGCCTGCGGTCCACTTCGTCCCGGATGCTGATCTCGGTGGCCAGCCTGCGTCCCGCCTGCACGACTAGATCCGCGGTGCGATCGCCGAGCGGACTGCCGCCGCGGGTGGCGGCGTAGAGCACGGCTCGCGCACACTGGCCGACCACCACCGGCACGGCCACGATCGATCGCAACCCCTCGCCGGAGACCGGGCCGTCGTAGTGATGGGTGATCGTCGAGGTGTTCACGTAGTCGGTGACCGAGGCGGGACGACCGGAGTCCATCACCCGCCCGCCCAGGCCCGAGGTGCGCAACACCGACAGACCGCGCAGTCCGTTGGTCAGGGTTCCGACGAATTCCGATAGCAGTAGCGCATCGCCGTGTACCTCGCCGCCGAAGGCCACCGGAACCCCTGCCGTACCCGCTACCCAGCGGATTTCGGCACGCAACGCGTCGGAGTCGCGCGGGCGCAGCAGCGCGGTGTGGGTCATGGGACTCACCCCTTTTCGGGGGTAGTGGCGAACTGGGTGTGACCCACATCCTATTAGGACCAACGGGACGGAGTGCGGGTTCGGGTCATGCCTGGCGCGAGGCGGGGACGCGCCAGGCGGGTGACCCGGACAGTTCGAGGAGTGACGAGATGAGTATCGACCTGAATCCGCGGGTGCGGGAGTTGCTGGACATGTACGACCGGCCGGACGCCTCGGCCGCCGAGCTGCTGTGCGATCGGCACCCCGCGAACGGGATCGCGTTCACCATCGTCGAGAGCGACCTCTCCGCCACCGACCTCACCTACGGCGAACTGCGCGAACGCTCGTCCCGCTTCGCCGCGGCGCTGGCCGACCTCGGGATCGGGCCGGGCGATCGGGTCGCGACGCTGATGTCGAAGTCCGCGGATCTGGTGGTCGCCCTATTGGCCATCTGGCGGCGCGGGGCGGTGCACGTCCCGCTGTTCACCGCGTTCGCGCCGCCCGCCATCGCGTTCCGGCTAGAGGCGAGCGGCACCACGATCGTCGTCGCCGACGCCGACCAGGCGGGCAAGCTCGCGCCGGGGCCGGACATGCCCGCCGACCCGCCGTGGCGGGTGATCGTCAGCGGTGCGGCGCCGGCGGGCACGGCGAGCATGGCGGAGCTGCTCGCGGCCCAGTCCGCGACCGATCCGAACGCCGCCGCGGTCGCGGTCGGCGGGGACGGACTGCTGATCCAGCTGTTCACCAGCGGCACCACCGGCACGCCCAAAGGGGTGCCGATTCCGTTGCGTGCCTTGGCTTCCTTCCAGGCGTATCAGGAGTTCGCACTCGACGTCCGCGCCGACGACGTCTACTGGAACGCCGCCGATCCCGGCTGGGCCTACGGCCTGTACTGGGCGATCCTGTCGCCGCTGTCCAGCGGCATCCGCAGCCTGCTGCTGCACGCGGGCTTCTCCGCGCCGCTCACCTGGCAGGTGCTCGAACAGTTCGGCGTCACGAATTTCACCGCGGCCCCGACCGTCTACCGCGCGCTGCGGGCAGCGGGCGGCACCCCGCCGCGGATCCGGCTGCGCCGCGCGTCCTCGGCGGGCGAACCGCTCACGCCGGAGGTGGTCGCCTGGTCGCTCGAGCATCTGGGCGTCGCGGTGCGCGATCACTACGGTCAGACCGAGCACGGCATGCTCATCTGCAACGCCTGGCACGAGGCGCTCGACGCGGAGGTCCCGGCCGGTTCGATGGGACGCACGCTGCCGGGCTGGAGCTGTGCGGTGCTGGCCGACAACGCCGACACCGTGGCACCCGTCGGCGAGCTGGGCCGCGTCGCGATCGACACGGCGAACAGTCCGCTGCTGTGGTTCCTCGGCTATCTCGACGCACCCGAGCGCACGGCGCAGCGGTTCACGCCGGACGGTCGCTGGTACATCACCGGAGACGCGGGCTCGCAGGACGAGAACGGCTGCTTCCGCTTCTCCGCCCGCGACGACGACGTGATCATCATGGCCGGCTACCGGATCGGCCCGTTCGAGGTGGAAAGCGTGCTGGTGCTGCACGATCAGGTCGCCGAGGCCGCCGTGGTCGGCATGCCCGACGAACTGCGCGGCGAGGTGCTCGAGGCCTTCGTGGTGTTGCGCGAGGGTGTCGCGGGCAGCGAGGAGCTCGTGGCGCAGTTGCAGGATCTGGTGAAGAAGAAGTTCGCCGCGCACGCCTACCCGCGCGCTGTGCATTTCGTCGCGGAGCTGCCCAAGACGCCCAGCGGCAAGGTACAGCGATTCGTGCTGCGGCAGAAGGGGAACAAGTGATGTCGCGGCTGAGTTACGCGTCGGGGATCTCGCAGACCCCGCTGCTCGGCGACACCATCGGCGCCAACCTCGACCGTGCCATCGCGGCGCATCCGGATCGGGAAGCGTTGGTGGACAAGCCTTCCGATCGGCGCTGGAGCTATCGCGAACTGGGCGCGGCGATCGACGCACTGGCCACCGGACTGGCCGCGCGCGGTATCGAGAAGGGCGACCGGGTCGGTGTCTGGGCGCCCAACTGCGCGGAATGGTTCTTCGCGCAGTATGCGACGGCGAAGATCGGCGCGATCCTGGTGAACATCAACCCGGCCTACCGCACCAGCGAGCTGGAATACGTGCTGCGGCAGGCGGGCGTGCGGGTGCTGATCGCGGCCGCGCAGTTCAAGACCTCGGACTACGTCGCGATGATCGAACAGGTGCGGCCGAGCTGTCCTGACCTCGAGCAGGTGCTGATTCTCGGCACGCCGGAGTGGGACGAGCTGGCGCGGACCGCGATCGATCAGGATCGGCTGGCGGCGTGTGCCGCCCAGCTGTCCATCGACGACCCGATCAACATCCAGTACACCTCGGGCACAACGGGTTTCCCCAAGGGGGCGACCTTGAGCCATCACAACATCCTGAACAACGGCTACTTCGTGGGCGAACTGTGCGGTTACACCGAACAGGATCGGATCTGTGTTCCGGTGCCGTTCTACCACTGCTTCGGCATGGTCATGGGGAACCTTGCGAGCACCAGTCACGCTGCGGCGGTGGTGATTCCGGCGCCCGCGTTCGATCCGGTGGCGACGCTGGCCGCGGTCGAGTCCGAACGCTGTACCTCGCTGTACGGCGTGCCGACCATGTTCATCGCGATGCTCACCGAACTCGATTCCGCCACACCGGATCTGTCCAGCCTGCGCACCGGCATCATGGCGGGTTCGCCGTGCCCAGTGGAGGTGATGAAGCGGGTGATCGATCGCATGGGCATGCACGAGGTGTGCATCTGCTACGGCATGACCGAGACCTCGCCGGTCTCCACCCAGACCCGCCGCGACGACGGCATCGACCGGCGCACCGCCACCGTCGGCCGGGTCGGCCCGCACCTCGAGGTCAAGATCGTCGATCCCGCAACGGGTCTCACGGTGCCGCGCGGCGAGCCCGGCGAACTGTGCACCCGCGGTTACTCGGTGATGCTCGGCTACTGGGGCGAGCCGGACAAGACCGCCGAGGCCATCGACGCCGCCCGCTGGATGCACACCGGCGACATCGGCGTGATGGACGACGACGGCTATCTGGCCATCACCGGCCGGATCAAGGACATGGTGATCCGCGGCGGCGAGAACGTCTATCCGCGTGAGATCGAGGAGTTCCTCTACACCCACCCCGACATCCTGGACGCGCAGGTCATCGGCGTGCCCGACCCGAAGTACGGCGAGGAGCTCATGGCCTGGATCCGGATGCGCGAGGGTGTGGCGCCCCTGGACGCGACGGCGGTCCGCGAGTTCTGCACCGGCAAGCTGGCGCACTTCAAGATTCCGCGCTACGTGCACGTGGTCGAGGAGTTCCCGATGACCGTCACCGGCAAGATCCGCAAGGCCGAAATGCGGGAATTGTCGCGGGCACTGCTCGGTGCGGCGGACCAGGCCTGAGCGCGAGCGCCCCGATTACTACGGTCATGTGGCCTCGGGGCGGCACCCATAAGGTGGGATGAGTTCGTCGGTCGGGGGGACCTGACTACATCCGACATCGAGAGGTCTCACATGTCCATCGGTTCGCTGTCTCGTGTCCTGCCCGGCGTTGTCGCCGCCGCCGCACCGCTGCTGCTGTTCGCTCCGGCGGCCGCGGCGCAGCCGGGAAGCCCGTATCTGTGTTCCGGGCAGTTCCTGTCCAACGACGGTTCCGCCCACGTCGAGTCGTGCATCTATCCGGAGAACGGAGTACCGCGGGCCTTCGGCGGGCTGGACATCACCAAGGGCGGGCCCATCACCCGCGACAACTGCACGATGGTCGTCACCGTCGTCGACAAGGACGCCTATCTCGACGGCAGCAACGAACAGGTCGCGACCAGCGGCACGTTCCCCTGCCTGGACGGCCGGTATCCCTCGCCCCCGTTGACCGTCGACGCGGCGCTGTCGAAGCCGGGGCATCACTATGTCAGCTTCACCGAGGTGACGTTGGACGGTAAGGGCATCGCCCGGATCTACAGTCCGGAACTGGTCCTGGAGTAGACGATTCGCGTGTCCGCACGGAAATCGCCGAACCCGGCTCGGTATCCCCGACCGGGTTCGGGGCGTCCGAGTGCAGGCAGGGCGCTTGCGCCGGGGTGTATCGGGCAGGCCGGTGCCCCTGGGTGTGGACCCCGTGTCGGCCGACGGAGGTAGTGTCTCCGGCGTGACGACAGCGCCCGAGACCACCAGTGCAGAGTCCCAGCCCGTGTCCGCCCCCGCGACGATCGTGAGTCAGGCCAGCGTGAATCGCCGCATCGCCGACGAACTCGCGGTGCGCGAGACCCAGGTGCGTGCCGCCGTCGAGCTGCTCGACGCGGGCTCGACCGTGCCGTTCATCGCGCGGTACCGCAAGGAGATCACCGGCGGTCTCGACGACGCGCAGCTGCGGCAGTTGGACGAGCGTCTGCACTACCTGCGCGAACTCGACGAGCGCCGCGGCGCGATCCTCGAATCGATTCGTGGCCAGGGCAAACTCGACGACGCCCTGCACCAGCAGATCATGCTCGCCGAGACCAAGGCCCGGCTCGAGGACATCTACCTGCCGTACAAGCCGAAGCGGCGCACCAAGGCGCAGATCGCCCGCGAGGCGGGACACGAGCCCGTCGCCGACGCGCTGATCTGCGATCCGACCACCGATCCCGCGCAGTACAGCGCCGAGCAGCTCGACGGCGCGCGTGCGATCCTGGTCGAGCGCTTCGCCGAGGACGCGGACCTGGTCGGCGAGCTGCGCGAGCTGATGTGGAACCGCGGCCAGATCACCTCGACGGTGCGCGCGGGCAAGGAAGAGGCGGGCGCCAAGTTCGCCGACTACTTCGAGTTCAGCGAGCCGTTCACCAAGCTGCCCTCCCACCGCATCCTTGCGCTGCTGCGCGGCGAGAAGGAAGAGGTGCTGACCCTGCACCTCGAGCCCGATACCGACGCGGACTCGTCTGGTCGCTCCGCGCACGGGGAACCCGGCGAGCGGACCATCTACGAGGGCCGCATCGCCGTGAAGTTCGGCATCGCCGACAAGGGCAGGCCCGCCGACTCCTGGCTGCTGGACACCGTGCGCTGGGCCTGGCGGACCAAACTGCAAGTGAGCCTTGGTATTGACACCCGCATGCGGCTGCGTCAGGCCGCCGAGAAGGACGCGGTGGACGTGTTCGCGGCGAACCTGCGCGACCTGCTGCTCGCCGCGCCCGCGGGCACCCGCACCACCATGGGCCTGGACCCGGGCTACCGCACCGGCGTGAAGGTGGCCGTCGTCGATGCCACCGGCAAGGTGGTCGCCACCGAGGTGATCTACCCGCACAAGCCGCAGGGACAGACCGAGAAGTCGCTCGCCGTGCTCGGCGCGCTGGTCGCCCGGTTCGGTGTCGAGCTCATCGCCATCGGCAACGGCACCGCCTCGCGCGAGACCGATGCCCTTGCCGCCGAGCTGATCTCGCGGATCCCGGAGAACAAGCCGACCAAGATCGTGGTGTCCGAGGCGGGCGCCTCGGTGTACTCCGCATCGGCCTACGCCACCCAGGAACTGCCCGACATGGACGTGTCGCTGCGCGGCGCGGTGTCCATCGCGCGCAGGCTGCAGGATCCGCTCGCCGAGCTGGTGAAGATCGATCCGAAGTCGATCGGTGTCGGCCAGTATCAGCACGACGTGTCCGAGACGCTGCTCGCCCGCTCGCTGGGCGCGGTGGTCGAGGACGCGGTGAACGCGGTCGGCGTCGACGTGAACACGGCCTCGGTGCCGCTGCTGTCGCGGGTCTCGGGCATCGCCGGGTCGGTCGCGGAAAGCATTGTCGCGCACCGGGATCAGCACGGGCCGTTCCGCAGCCGGACCGCGCTGCTCGACGTCCCCCGCCTCGGCCCGAAGGCGTTCGAGCAGTGCGCGGGCTTCCTGCGCATCCGCGGCGGTGACGACCCGCTCGACACCTCCGCGGTGCACCCGGAGGCATACCCCGTGGTGCGCCGCATCATGGAGTCGACCGGCCGCGACATCACCGAGGTCATCGGCAACACCACCGTGCTGCGCGCCCTGCGCGCCGACGATTTCACCGACGAACGCTTCGGTGTGCCGACCGTCACCGACATCATCACCGAACTCGAGAAGCCGGGCCGCGACCCGCGCCCGGAGTTCAAGACCGCCGAATTCGCCGCGGGCGTAGAGAAAGTGGCCGACCTGGAGCCCGGCATGGTGCTCGAGGGAGTGGTCACCAACGTCGCCGCGTTCGGCGCGTTCGTCGATATCGGCGTGCACCAGGACGGCCTCGTGCACGTCTCGGCGATGTCGCACAACTTCGTCAAGGATCCGCGCGAGGTCGTGAAATCCGGCGACGTGGTCAAGGTGAAGGTGCTCGAGGTCGACGTCGCCCGGCAGCGCATCGGGCTGTCGCTGCGCCTGGACGACGAGCCGGGCGCCCCGGCCAAGGGCGAGAACCGGCAGCGCGGTCAGGGTGGCGACCGCAGGGGCGGCCCGGAGCGGCAGAATGGTCAGGGTAGGAGCCAGCAGGGTCGCAACCAGGGCCAGGGTCGCAACCAAGGCCAGGGTCAGTCGCGCGGCGGCGGCAATCAACGCCGCAACGCGCCCGCGCCCAGCGGTGCGATGGCCGACGCGTTGCGGCGGGCCGGTTTCGGGCAGTAGGACGCTTATCGCGGATGGAGGATGCGGGAAGCCATGCGACGGTGGCTCGACGATGATGTGATCGCGCAGGGCAGGCTCCCGCTGCTGTGCTTCCTGCTCGGGTTCATCGTCGGCTTCCTGCTCATCCGGCTCAGCGTCCGGCTGATCCGCAAACAGGTGCGGTGGTGGCCGGGCAACCTGCGCTCCGGCGGCGTGCACATCCACCACATGGTGTTCGGGGTGATCCTGGTGCTGGCCTCCGGCATCGGCATGGTCACCCTCTACCAAAGTGCCGACACGGCAACGGCGTCCGCGCTGGCCGCCGCCTTCGGCGTCGGTGCGGCCCTGGTGCTCGACGAGTTCGCGCTGATCTACTACCTGCGCGACGTGTACTGGGAGGAGCAGGGCCGCACCTCGGTGGACGCGGTGTTCGTCGCGCTCGCGGTCACCGGCTTGCTGCTGCTCGGCTTCCATCCGCTGTGGATGCTGGACATCAACGACTTTCGCAGCGACCCCGACATCGAGGTCCGCGTCTTCGTCGTCGCCTTCGCCGTGGTGAACCTCGGGCTCGCGGCCATCGTGATCGCGAAGGGCAAGATCTGGACCGGCCTGTTCGGCATGTTCTTTCTACCGCTGCTCGTCGTCGGCGCGTTGCGGTTGAGCAGGCCCGGTGCGCCGTGGGCGCGCTGGCGCTACGGCGAGCGCCGCAGGCTGATGTATCGCGCGATCGTGCGCGAACGGCGCTATCGGCGCCCGGTGATCCGCGCCAAGATCTTCGTCCAAGACCTGGTCGCCGGCAAACCGGACGTCGAGCACGTCCGCACCGCCGCCGAAGCCGAACTGAGCAGAACTGTCGTCCCCGCTCCACCCGCCCCCCACCGCCACCACCTCTCCCTCTTCTCCCACGACCACGAGCCCGACCCGGAACCCGCCACCCCCGAGCCCTGACCCTCGCGTGCGAAATCACGTGCCGCGCGAGTTGGGGTGTATCGCGCACGGTTGGTCGTGCAGTGCGACTTTTTCCTGCGCGCCTTGCGATTTCGTGCGTGGGTTGCCGCGCCGGGATCCGTTGGTTCCCGCGAACACGGTGGCGGTGCGGCGCGCCTCGGCAGAACGGCTGCGGCCATACCGCCGCGGCCGCTCGACGGTTGCGCCCACCCGCGGTCCGACCGGCGGTGACACCGGCAAGCCCATGCCCTGCGGCGGGCCGGGCGAGAACGGTGCGTTCGCCACCGGCCCCCGCGATGGGGATCTGGGCCACGCGGAGCCCCTCGGGCGGGGGCGATTTTTCTCCCGACCTGCCGATCTGGCACAATGCTCAGGTTGCCCTGGGTGAGTATCGGCCCGGCGCACCCCCTTAATCGGAGCATGAACCGGTCGAGCACGTCCAGTGCCGCCAGGGTCCTCTGTTCGCGCGAACCCAGAAGGATGGAAATGAACACCCTTGACTTCGTCGACGAGAAGTCGCTGCGCAGCGACGTCCCCGACTTCCGGCCGGGCGACACCCTCAATGTGCACGTGAAGGTCATCGAAGGCTCGAAGGAGCGCATCCAGGTCTTCAAGGGCGTCGTCATCCGGCGCCAGGGCGGTGGCATCCGCGAGACCTTCACGGTCCGCAAGGTGTCGTTCGGTGTCGGCGTGGAGCGCACCTTCCCGGTGCACACCCCCAACATCGACCACATCGAGGTCGTCACCCGCGGTGACGTCCGTCGTGCCAAGCTCTACTACCTGCGCGATCTGCGCGGCAAGGCCGCCAAGATCAAGGAAAAGCGCTGAGCTCCTGAAGCAGCACCCAAGCTTTTCGTAGCCCGGCCCCGGAACCCCGTTCCGAGGCCGGGCTATTTGTTTGCGGCGGTCGAGGAGGGTCCGCCGCCGCGAAGTACGTGGGTAAGGCGGGGTTCAAGATCTGGCCGCCGGGGCGGATCGGAGTGGTGGGGGCGCGGAATCCGCAGACAAGTGGGGTGGGGTCGTAGCCCGGCGTCGGACGCGTCACAGCATGCCGGGCTAATCTGTTCGGCGTGGCAGACGAAAGTGGGTCGGTGTCGGTGTCCGATTCGGGCGACGAAGGGGTCTCGCGCCGTCGCGGCAAGCGGCGACGGGAGAAGAAGCAGCGACCGTTCTGGCAGGAGCTGCCCATCCTCATCGTGATCGCCGCGGTGATCGCCGCGCTGATGGTCACCTTTGTCGGGCGGCCGTACGTCATTCCGTCGCAGTCGATGGAGACCACGCTGCACGGTTGTGCGGGCTGCACGGGCGACCGGATCTACGTGCAGAAGCTGAGCTATTACTGGGGCGACCCGCAACCCGGCGACGTGGTCGTCTTCGTCGGCCCGCCGTCGTGGAACACGCACTACCAGTCGATCCGCTCGGACAACGCCGCGGTGCGCGGTGTGCAGAACTTCTTCTCGTTCTTCGGCCTGGTGCCGCCGGACGAGAACGATCTGGTGAAGCGGGTCATCGCGGTCGGTGGTCAGACCGTCGAATGCTGTGACGCGCAGGGCCGGGTCAAGGTGGACGGCAAGCCGCTGGACGAGCCGTACGCGCGCTACATCTTCCCGTACGTTCCCGGCCAGCCGTACGGCCCGGGCGGCGGCCGGGAGTTCAAGCCGGTGAAGGTGCCGGAGGGGCACCTGTGGGTGATGGGCGACAACCGCAACGAGTCCGCCGATTCGCGCGCGCACATCAGCGACGAACTGCAGGGCACCGTTCCGGTGGACAATGTCCGAGGCAAGGCGGTGTTCAAGATCTGGCCGCCGAACCGGATCGGTCCGGTGCGCTCGCAGAACGCCCAGACGAACTGATCATCAGCGGCCGCAGCATAATTGGACGGTGGGGCAAAGCCGAGTGGTACACAGCAGTGGGTGGCCGCCGCGCGTGGTGATGCGCAGGGCCGGTGGATTGCGCACGCTCGAAGCAGCGCTGATCCGCAGCGGCCTAGGTCCCGTCGCGGGTGTCGACGAGGCGGGCCGCGGGCCGTGTGCTGGTCCGCTCGTGGTGGCGGCGTGCCTGCTCGCGCCGAAGGCGTACGACAAGCTGTCCGGGCTGGACGACTCCAAGAAGCTGACCGAGGCGGTCCGCGAGGAGCTCTACCCGGTGATCCTGCGGCTGTCGCTGGCCTGGAACGTGGTGGTCATCCCGGCCTGGGAGATCGATTCGATCGGCATCCACGTCGCCAATATCGAAGGTATGCGCCGTGCGGTGGCCGGGCTCGGACAGCGGCCCGGCTACGTGCTGACCGACGGATTCCGGGTGCCCGGCATTCCGGTGCCGTCGCTGCCGGTGATCGGCGGTGACGCCGCCGCGGCCTGCATCGCCGCCGCCAGCATTCTGGCCAAGGTCACCCGAGATCGGATGATGGTCGAGCTGGACGAGCAATTTCCCGGCTACGGGTTCGCGGCGCACAAGGGCTACAACACGCCCGAGCATATCGCCGCACTGCGCACCCTCGGCCCGAGCGATGAGCACCGGCGCTCATGGCGCAATGTCCGTGAGATGGCCGGTCTGCGGCCGGTCGCCACGGTGGCCGACGCGGCCGACCAGGTGCTCGCCGGCGAGGTCGACACCATGCTGTCCGATGATTCAGAAGCCGTGCGTACGGATAGCCGAGTGGCTACCGGCGCGACCCATGCGCGATGATGTCAGCAACTGACGCAACGCGGCGAGAAGGAGGACGTCCCACCCGATGAGTGCCGAGGACCTCGAGAAGTACGAAACCGAGATGGAGCTCTCGCTGTATCGCGAGTACAAGGACATCGTCGGTCAGTTCTCGTACGTGGTGGAGACCGAACGCCGCTTCTACCTGGCCAACTCCGTGGAGTTGCGCCCGCAGAACGCCGACGGTGAAGTGTATTTCGAGGTTCGGATGAGCGATGCCTGGGTCTGGGACATGTACCGTCCCGCCCGCTTCGTCAAGCACGTCCGTGTGATCACCTTCAAGGACGTGAACATCGAAGAGCTCGAGAAGCCGGACCTGCGCCTGCCGGAGTAGTCGCCCGCCGGTGCCCGGCGAGTTGTGCACAGGGCGCCGGTTATCCACAGCCGCGTTATTTCCCCAGGTCAGCGCCCAGGGGCGCCGTGCGGCACCGAGCACGCTGACCTGGTGACAGACAAACAGACACTCGGTGCGCACGGAGAAGAACTGGCCGCGCAATTCCTGCGCACGGCGGGCATGGAGATCGTCGCCAGGAATTGGCGTTGCCGCTACGGCGAACTCGACCTGATCGCGCAGGACGCCGAGGTCACCGCGTTCGTCGAGGTGAAGACCCGCTCCGGGCTCGGCTTCGGGGTACCCGCCGAATCGGTCACCTTCGCCAAACGGCAACGCATCCGGCGCCTCGCGCTGCTGTGGCTGGCCGAACAACAGGGTCCGTGGCGGCGGATCCGCTTCGACGTCGTCTCGGTGCTGCTGACCCGCGGCCACAGACCGGTGATCGACCACCTCGAGGCGGTGTTCTGATGGCGCTCGGCCGCGCCCATTCGGTCGCCGTCACCGGGGTCGACGGACTGCTGGTCGAGATCGAGGCGGATATCGGGCAGGGATTGCCGTCGGTACATCTGGTCGGGTTGCCCGATACCGCACTGCAGGAGTCACGCAACCGGGTGCGCTCCGCGGTGGCGAATTCGGGGGAGAAGTGGCCCGACGGCCGGGTCATCCTGGCGCTCTCGCCCGCGACGTTGCCGAAGATCGGCAGCGTCTACGACCTCGCCCTCGCCGTCTCGGTGCTGGACGCGGCCGGCGCGGTGCCCTCGGAGCCGCTCGCGAAGACGGTGCTGCTCGGCGAACTCGCATTGGACGGCCGGGTGCGTCGGGTGCGCGGCATCCTGCCCGCGGTGATCGCCGCGCGCAACGCCGGATGGCCCGCGGTCGTGGTGCCGGAGTCCGCGCTGGCCGAGGCCGGACTCGTCGACGGTATAACGGTTTTGGGTGCGGCGAGCTTGCGCGCGGTGGTCGCCTGGTTGCGCGGGGAGAACACGCTGCCTGAGCCGGACGGTGCCGTGCCCGCCCCGCGGCGTCCGGGCGGCGACCTGAGCGAAGTGGTCGGGCAGGACGAGGCACGGTGGGCGCTGGAGGTGGCCGCGGCAGGCGGGCACCACCTGCTGCTCACCGGACCGCCCGGCATCGGCAAAACCATGCTCGCGCAACGGCTTCCCGGGTTGCTGCCGCCGCTCTCGGAAGCCGAGTCGCTGGAGGTGACCGCCATCCATTCGATGGCAGGCGTGCTGTCCGGCGACCATCCGCTGGTCACCACGGCCCCGTTCGTCGCGCCACACCACTCCACCTCGGTGACCGCGATGATCGGCGGTGGATCGGGCACCGCGCGCCCCGGCGCGGTGAGCCGGGCACACCGTGGCGTGCTCTTTCTCGACGAGTGCGCCGAGATCGGTACCAAGGTGCTGGAGGCGATGCGAACGCCGTTGGAGGAGGGCGAGGTTCGTATCGCCCGCCGTGACGGCGTCGCCCGCTATCCGGCGCGCTTCCAACTGGTGCTGGCGGCGAATCCCTGCCCGTGCGCACCCGCCCGCGATATCGACTGCATCTGTGCGCCGCTGGCCCGCCGCCGGTATCTCGGCAAGCTCTCGGGCCCGCTGATGGACCGGATCGACATCTGGGTGCAGATGCGCGGTCAGTCCGGGGCCGCGTTCAGCACGGACCGGTCCGAGAGCAGTGCGGTGGTGCGTGAGCGGGTCGCGGCCGCCCGGCAGGCCGCCGCCCACCGCTGGCGCGAATACGGCTGGCTCACGAATGCCGAAGTGCCAGGCCATATCCTGCGCCAACGCTTCCACCTGCCGCCCGAGTCGATCGCCCCGGTCGAAGCCGCGCTCCGCCTCGGCCGCATGTCCGCCCGCGGCGCGGATCGAGCCATCCGGGTCGCCTGGACCATCGCCGACCTCCGTGCCGCCGATCTCCCCACCGCCCAAGATGTCCTGGCAGCCCTGAATTTCCGCCAGCGAGGCGCGCCGTGACCGGGGGAGCGGTAGCGGAGGAACGGGCCGTGGGATCGACGGATGCGGATGACGCGCGACGGTTGGCTTGGGTGTATCTGTCGCGGGTGGTCGGCGGGCCGTGTGCGGCGCTGTCGGCGCTGATCGAGTCGGTGGGCGTGGTGGAGGCGGCGCGGGCGGTGCGTGAGTGCGCGCTGCCGGAGTCGCTGCGCGGGCCGACCGAGCAGCGGCGCGGAATCGACTCGGCGGCAAGGGATCTGGAGTGGATGGCGCGGATCGGTGGCCGGGTCGTCACGCCCGACGACGCGGAGTGGCCGTCCTGGCGGCTGCTCGGCCTCGCGCAACTCGATGCCGCGCGGGACCGGGACAGCGCGGTGCCGCTGGTGCTCTGGGTGCGTGGCCCCCGCTCGTTGCAGCAGGCGAGCGAGCGGGCCGTCGCGGTGGTCGGCGCTCGATGCAGTACTGGATATGGCAACCACGTCACCGGTGAGATCGCGGGTGAGCTTGCGACGCAAGGATGGACGATCGTGTCCGGCGCCGCCTTCGGGATAGACGCGATGGCGCACCGGGCGGCCCTGGCGGTCGGCGGTGTCACCATCGCGGTACTCGCCTGCGGCGTCGATCGTCCGTATCCGGCCCAGCATGATCGTTTGCTGGCCGAGATCGCCGAAACCGGTGTGGTGGTCAGTGAATACCCGCCAGGCACCCCCGCGCACAAACATCGATTCTTGGCCAGGAACCGGGTGATCGCCGCCCTGGCGGACGGCGTGCTGGTGGTCGAGGCGGGTGCGCGCAGCGGTGCCCGCAACACGGCGAAATGGGCTCGGCGCCTGGGGCGTCCGGCGTTGGCGGTCCCCGGCCCGGTCACCTCGGCCGCCTCTCTCGGCTGTCACCGCATGATCCGCGACGGCGAGGCGCGGCTCGTCACCCGTGCCGAAGAGGTGATCGACGAGGCGGGCCCGCTGCGGCTGTCGCCGACCGCGGCGGCGAACTCGACCACCGCCGAAATCCTGTCCGGCGACGAGGCCGTCGTCTTCGCCGCGCTGCCGCCCGGCGGCGCCCGGCTGCCGCGCGAGATCGCCGATGCCTCGGGTTTGTCCCTGGCCGTGGTGCGGGCCGCGCTGCCCGCCCTGGAACTCGCCGGGCTCGTCGGCACCGATCAGGGCGGCTGGTTCCGCACCAGCGACCGCCCGACCACAGAGAAAGCCTGATCGACATGTACACGACACCACTAAAAGAGGCAGGTCACCATGTATGGCACTGGTACCATAACCACCATGTTGAAGAAGACGACGGTCATGGTCGACGAGGAGGACCTGGCCCTGATCAAGGCGGCCGCGGCGCGGGAGGGCCGGCCGGAATCGGAGATTTTCCGCGAGGCATTCCACATCGCCGCACTGCGCACGAAGCGATGGAGCGAAGACTGGGACATTCCCACGCTGCGTTCCGGCCGCAGCTGGACCCACGACGATCTCAAGCAAATAGTGCAGGAGGAGATCATCCGGCGGAACACGTGATCGTCATCGCCGACACCTCGGGGCTGTTCGCCGCGTTCGACGCGGCCACCCCCGAGCACGACCGGGCGCGCGCCGCCTTGGCCGCCGCGGCGCTGACGGTGGTCTGCCCGCTGGTGTTCCTGGAGCTCGAATACCTCGTGAAACGGGACTTCGACACCTCGACGGCGGGCGTGATCAATGACTGGCTGCTCGAACACGAGCCGACCGGCCGCGTCGCCGTGCCCGCCCTGCACAGCGACTATCTGCGCAAGGCGCGGGCGGTGCAGAACCGGTACGCCGACCTGCGACTGGACCTCACCGACGCCGTGAACGTCGTACTGGCCGCCGAATTCGAGACCGACGTGATCCTGACCCTCGACCATCGAGACTTCCGGGCTATTCGACCGTTGACCGGCGCCGAGGCCTTCCGCATCCTGCCGGAAGATCTGTGATGGACGAGCCGCATCGCCACCGCCCGAAGCGGCGCGGTGGCTTGCCAATCCGCGAGCCGGTGAGGACTGTGGTGGGATGGAGGAACTACCCGAAGACCTGGAAGCGCTGCTGACGGAGTACGGCAGGCATCTGAGTCTCGGGCGCAATCGTTCGGCGCACACGGTGCGCGCCTACCTCGGTGACGCGCGCGCACTGCTGGGGCACCTGTACGCCCGGTCCGCGGATTCCGCGGTGCGCGAACTCGATCTGGCGCTGCTTCGCTCCTGGCTCGCGCAGCAGGCCGCGGCGGGCGTGGCCCGGACAACGATGGCCCGGCGCGCCTCCTCGGCGCGCACGTTCACCGCATGGCTCACCCAGACCGGACGCCTGAGCGTCGATCCGGGACTGCGGCTCGGTTCGCCCAAAGCGCACCGCGTGCTGCCCGCCGTGCTCGGCCGCCAGCAGGCGGTCGGCGCCATGGATGCGGCGGAATCGGGTGCCGCCCAGCATGATCCGATGTCCCTGCGCGACCGGCTGATAGTAGAGTTGTTGTACTCCACCGGAATTCGAGTGAGCGAGCTGTGCGGCCTCGACATCGAGGACGTAGATCGGGAGCGCCGCGTGGTGCGCGTGCTCGGTAAGGGCAACAAGGAACGCTCGGTGCCGTTCGGGGTGCCGGCCGACGAGGCGATCGGCGCCTGGCTCCGGCACGGTCGCCCGGACTTCGCGACCGCCGAGTCCGGCCGCGCCCTGCTGCTCGGCCGCCGGGGCAAGCGTCTCGATCAGCGGCAAGCCAGAACCGTTGTGCACGATGTGGTTTCGGCCATACCCGGCGCACCGGACATGGGCCCGCACGGACTGCGGCACACCGCCGCCACCCATCTGCTGGAGGGCGGCGCCGACCTGCGCGTCGTCCAGGAATTGCTCGGGCACGCCAGTATGGCGACCACTCAGCTCTACACACACGTGTCCATCGAGCGCCTCAAGAAGGTGCACGACCAGGCGCATCCGCGCGCCTGACCTCGATACCCGTCGCGCGGACCGGGCATTCGCCGAACGTGATCCAATCGTGATTAGACGGGCTTAATCCTTCCTATAGAATCACCAGCTCTGCTGGGCTTACGCGGTCTGTCGTTCTACGCTCGCTGTCGGGAAAAGAGAACTCGCGCAACGGTATTGCGCGCCGATAAATCACTGACCGACGTAGGAAGTTGTCTAATCTTGAGATCGACCGATCCGCGGCACTCCAGCGGATGGATAATATCGAGTGCCATCACAATAGTGGTCAGCATCACCATCATCGTCTTGGCGGTGGCGGCCGGTCCGGTCGGCGCCGAGCCCACCCCCGACGGACTCGACGACGCGATCAGCGATACCCTTGTGCGCGAACAGGTTCCGGAGGCCACCGAAAAGGAACCGGTGATCGATCGCATGCGCAGCGACGGTGAGTGGGTGTTCGGCGCCGCGACCGTTCCGCAGGACAGCGACAGCGAGGACGCGCCGAAATCGACGCTATATGTCGCGAAACTCGACGATGACGATGATTGGACCGTCGCGCTGGAAGGAACCCCGGAGTTCGGTCATCTGGTGAGTTCGGCACCGGAATCGGTGGTGAGTCACGGCGAGAAGGCGGCATTGACCGCGCCGCAACCGCGTTCGGCGAACACCGCGCTTTCGCTGCCGTGGCCGCAGGGACAGGCTTGGTATATGGGCGGCGGTCCGCACGGAGTTTCCGGTTCGAGTCGTCCCTACAATTCCGTGGATTTCAACGGCGGCGATGGACGAGTGCTGGCTCCCGCGTCCGGGCGGGTTTACAAGACGTGTGTGCGCAATGGCAGTGCCGAGGTGAAAATCGTGCACAACAACGGCTTGACCACCACGTACTACCACATGACCAACGTGATCGACGCCGCGAACGGGGCCGAGATCGCGGCAGGCACCTACTTGGGGCGCATCGGAACCCAATTGCCGTGCGGCGGTTTCGCCAGTGGTCCGCACGTGCACATGTCGCTCTACCGCGGCAACCAGCCGATCGCCTTGAACGGTACGACCATGGGCGGCTGGACATTTCGGGAAGGTCCGGATGCTTACGGCGGCTACGCCGAACGCGAGGGCAAGCAGGTCCGCGCCGGTGGGCGCTTGATGAACTACGGCGGCGGTGACAATTCGAACCCGGCTCCGCCGACCACTCCCGAACCGCGGGAGCCGACCACGCCGAAGCCGCCGACACCGGCGCCCACGACACCCAAACAGCCTGCCCCCGCGCCCGATCCCAGCCTGGCCAACGGCATCGTGCGCCCCTACCCGGACCGCAATCGAAAGGTCAACCTGCGCTCCGGCCCCGGCACCCGCAACGGGATCGTCGGCACGGTCCGTGACGGTGACTCCGTGACGATCGTCTGCACCGCTCGCGGTGACCGGCTGTCCGGCAAATGGGGCCCGACCGATCTGTGGAACAAGCTCGACACCGGCCAGTGGATCAGCGACGGCTTCCTCTACACCGGCAGCAACGGCCCCGTCGCCCCCGCCTGCGACGCGCCCGCGCCACCCGCCCGCCCCGGACCGGAACCGGGCACGGACGGCGAGCAGGACCAGTCCGGCGATCCGCCGGACCAGACCGACGACCAGCAGGACCAAACCGACGACGAATGGTCGGACGACGACTGGTCCGGCGACGACTGGGCCGACGATGGCTGGACCTGGAGCTGGTGGCATTACTACTGGTGAGCCGCCCGTCAGGTGAGCCGCACGCCCGGACCCACAACGAGGTGGGTCCGGGCGCGCGGCTGTCGCTGACCGGCCCTGTGTCGCAGTCCTAGCCGACGTCGACCGGATCGGTCTGCGGCTGTTCGACCGGCTTGCTCGGCTTGCGCAGCAGCACCAGGCCGAGCAGTGCGGCCGCGAGACTGAAGCCCGCGCTGATCCAGGCCCCGGTGGACATCGCGGCGGTGAACGCCGCCTTCGCCGGTTCGGCGAGGCCGAGTTGGAAAGCGGCGCCGATGGATTCGCGCGCTGCCTCGGGTGCGTCCGCGGGCATGTGCTCGGTGAACACGCCCGCCAGCACGCTACCCAGCATGGCGATGCTGATCGCCATGCCGACCTGCTGCAGTGTGTCGTTCATGGCCGAGCCGACGCCCGCGTGTTCGAGCGGGATGGCGCTCATGATCGCGGCATAGGCGGCGGGTCCGGCCAGGCCGCCGCCGACGCCCATGACCAGCATGCTGACCAGCACCCATAGATAGCCCTCGCCGAGCGCGAGGATCGTGAACGCACCGCTCATCACCAGCAGCCCGGAAACGATCAGCGTCTTGTTGCTGAGCGACTTGCCCAGTGTCGCACCGAGTCCGTTGCACACGGCCGCGGCCACCGCGTAGGGCAGTAGTGCCAGCCCGGCTTTCATCGGCCCGTACCCGAGCACGAACTGGAGGTACTGGGTCAGCATCAGCATGACCGCGCCCATTCCGAACACCATCAGCAGCAGGGTGAGGCAGGTGCCGGTGAAGTCGCGTTTGCGAAACACCGCCAGCGGCAGCATCGGGTGCTCGGATCGGCTCTCCCACACCACGAATCCGACCGCGGCGAGCACGGCGAGCGCGATTATCGCGATGTTCCACTCCCGCTCGATGATCACGTAGACCGTCGAGACGAGCGCGACGATCGACAGCAGCACCCCGACGAGGTCGACCGGCCGCTGCTCACCGGTGGTTTCGGGCATCAGCACCACCGCGGCGCCGATCGCAAGCACCGCGACCGGGATGTTGAGCAGGAACACCGAGCCCCACCAATAGTGCTGCAGCAGAAAGCCGCCCAGCGTGGGCCCGGCCACGATGCCGACCATCGAGACGGTCGACCACGCCGCCATCGCCTTGCGCCGTTCGTCCTCGGCGAACGTGGTCATCAGGATGGACAGGGTCGACGGCATCAACAGCGAGCCGCCGATGCCCATGGCCACGCGCGCGCCGACGACCTGCCACGGTTCGGTCGCGAGCACCGCGGCCAGCGACGCGACCCCGAAGACGGCCAAACCGACGATCAGCATCCGCCGTCGGCCGAACCGGTCGGACAGGCTGCCCGCGGTGAGCAGGAGCCCGGCGAAGACCAGGACGTAGGCGTCCAGGATCCACTGGATGTCCGCGGGCGTGGCATTCAGTTCCCGAATCAGTGACGGGATAGCGAGATTGAGCACAGTGCCGTCGAGCATCAGCACCAGCAAGGACAGACAAAGGACCCCCAGAATCCACCAACGGCGAGGATCTCGTACAACGTTCGATTCCACTCGCACAGCGTACGATTAACTCGAACAGTGTGCGAGTCAATATAAGATCGACTACGTGACCAAGCAGTTCGATTCGGTGTGGCTCCGCGAGCCACGCCGCCCCAAGGCGTCGGGCCTGCAGCGCGAGCAGATCGTCGCCGCCGCGGTGGAACTCCTCGACGCCGAGGGCCTAGAGGCGTTGAGTATGCGCAAGCTCGGCGCGAAACTCGGTGCGGGCGCGACCAGCCTGTACTGGTATGTCGCCAACAAGAACGAACTGCTGGAGCTGGCGCTGGACGAGTTCTGGGGGATGGTCGAGACGCCGGAACCGGACGAGGTGCCGTGGCGAGAGCTGCTGTCGACCTTCGCCTACAACTTCCGGTCGCTGCTGCGCGCGCACCCCTGGGGTGCGGCGCTGATCGGTCGGTTGCCGAGTATGGGACCGAAGGCGCTGCGGGTCACCGATCGCCTGCGCCGCGGGTACACCGGTGCCGGATTCCGCGGCACGGACGTCTACCTTGCCAGCGGGGCGGTGATGTCGTATGTGCTCGGCGTGGTGCTACCCGAAATCGCCTGGCGAAATTCCTACGGCAGCCATGAACTCGACCGCGCGTCCGTGGTGGAGATGATGGAACACGCCGCCCGCGACTACCCCGAGCTGCGGGCCGACTTCCGCAAGACCACCCCGGACAACCCCGAGTTCGCTCGTGCGATGGCGTTCGACTTCGGTCTGCTCTGCGTCCTCGACGGCCTCGAAGCGCGGCTGCGCAGCGACCGGGAATTCGAGCAGAGCTACACCCCGCCCGGGTAGAGGCCGGCCTCGACGGTGATCGCGCCGTCCGGCTCGTCGACGTAATCGCCGTCGCAGTCGCCGGTCAGGGCCTGCCCAACCTGTTGCCAGACGGCCGGGTTGGCCGGTTCGAGGGCGTGGTCCAGCCCGCCGTTGCCCAGCGAGGGGAACGGGGTCATCCGGCACTGGCCGCCGTCGAGTCTGCCGTCGGCCCACTCGCGTGCGCTGCGGATCGAGTAGTACTTCGTCGGTCCGGGAGTGTCGTCGCCCGCGTTCAGCGCGGTCATGAAGTCGGTCCCGGGACAGGCTTCGGGGGCGGCGGGCTGCCCGCACGCGCCCGGCGATCCGTATTGCGCCGCGCCGATCGAGACGTACGTGCCGATCTCGCGCGCGCCGCCGAGCGACTTCAGATAGAGCCGGGCGCTGAGCGCGCCGATGCTGTGGGTCACCAGATCGATCTTCGCGTCCGGTCGCCGGGCGCGGGTCTCGGCGACGGTGCGGTCGATGGCGGCGGCGTCGGCGGTGAGGTCGAAGCCGTTCAGGTCCAAGACCTGCACCTCGGTGCCGTCGGTGCGCAGCGAGTCGGCCATCGGTCCGTAGGGGAGCGCGCCGATGTACTGGCCGGGCACGATCAAGACGACGCGGCTCGGCTCGGCCGCGTGCGCTGTCGCGCTCGCGCCGATGGTGAGCGCGGTGATGAGGGCGAGGAGTGCGGACAGCGAGCGCGTCGGCATGGTTCGGGCAACCCTTCGGCAGCGGCGGCGGTCGGGATACGCCGCGGATCGTGTTTGCTCCACTATTGCCGCAATCGGACGCGCCCAGGGAGCGTTGATACCTGTTCCCATGTTGATTACTCCTTCTCCGTGGCGTTCCAGGTTGGTAAATTAGAACGCGTTCTAGTATTGGCGCGTCCTTCGGGCATTGCGGGAAGGCATTCGAGTGAGCACCCATACGGTTCTCGGCCGGGAAGTTCGCATGCCCGTGCGGATTCGGCTGGCGCACGCGTTCATGGCGACCTATCTGGTGCCTGCCGACGCCGCGCAACGACTCATCGACTATTCGGGTCTGCGCGTGCTGCGGTTGCCCGCGGCTCGAGCGATGTGCTCGCTCGTGTTCGTCGAATACGTCGACGGTGATCTCGGTCCCTACAACGAGTTCGGCGTGTCGTTCATGGTGCGCCATCATCGCGCCGATCGCGGCCGCGCCGACCTGCGCGCGCTCGCGACGAACCAGGCCGGTGTGTTCATCCACCAACTGCCGGTCGACGGCGACTTCACCCTGGCGGCCGGGCGCGGTATCTGGGGATTTCCCAAGCAACTGGCCGACTTCGACGTGCATCACGATGCCTCGCCGCGGCACGGCACCCTCCATCGCGACGGTGATCTCATCGTCGATCTGACTGTGCGACAGGGCCTCGCCATGCCGCGCCGCACCGGCGCGGCCACCTCGTTCGACGCCTACTCCCACCTCGACGGCGTAACCCGGTGCACGCCTTGGCGGATGGCGCCGTCCGGCATGCGCGCCAGGCCCGGCGGCGCCACGCTGACCCTCGGCGAGCACCCCATCGCAGCGGAACTGCGCGCACTGGATCTACCTCGTCGCGCGATCACGACCTCGACCATCGCCAGACTGGCCATGACCTTCGAGGACGCCGTCCCCGTCTGAATCACGAATAACCGCATGGTCACGGCGTCGCGCGGTTCGTAGCGTCCCTACGCGTGCCCGGTTAGGGTGACGTAGCCGAGCGTTTGCCTGCGTGGGAAGGTGCCCAGTGGATTCCGACGACCAGCACGGGGTGTTCGACACCCTGCCTGCGTCACGGGAGACACGCGCCGCGCGGTCGGGGAACGGGTGGGCGTCGGCGATATTCCGGGGACTTCGCGCGGTGGCCGGGTAAGGGTGAAGGTATGACGCTACCTACCCCTGACGCCGAATCCGAGGACGGCGAGGAGTACCTCGACTACCGATTCACCCTCGCCAACGAACGCACCTTTCTGGCGTGGATGCGCACCGCGCTCGGCCTGCTCGCCGGGGGCGTCGCGGTGCATACCCTGGTGCAGCCGATCCGGTTGGGCGGGGCGCGGCGTGCCCTGGCACTGAGCTGTCTGGTGCTCGCGGTGTCCGTCGCGGTGGGCGCCTACGCGCACTGGCGGCGGGTCGGTGTGGCGATGCGGCAGGGGCGGCCGCTGCCCGAAACCGTGCTGGTGCCGGTCCTTTCGGCCGGCATCGCCCTGGTTTCGGTGCTGGCGGCCGTCGCGGTGTTGCTGCGATGAGCCGCGCCGGGCTCGCCGCGGAACGGACCGCCCTCGCCTGGCGGCGCACCGCCGTGGCCGCCATGATCACCGGCGCGTTGTTTCTGAATCACGCCGTCGCCAACCAGTGGCGTCCCGCGGTGGTGGCGCCGATCGGCGCCGCGCTCGCCATGGTGGTGCTGGCGGGCACCTGCTATTTCCGCAACCGCAGCCTGCGCCTCGGTCGGGTCGGCCGCGGCGGATCCGTTGTCGCCGTGGCGACCACGGTGGTGGTCGCCGTCGCGGTGCTCGCCGCGGTCGTCGCGATCACCGACCCGTGGCCGTGACAGCCACGAGCCCAGCATCTTTCGGCACCGAATTCCAGGAGGATGACATGAGCACAGCGACCGAGCCGAGCGACTTCATCGTCGCCGAGCAGCAGCGAGCGGCCGCCGCGATGCCGTTCGCCGACACCGCCGACCTCGCCGACGCCGACCGCGGCTTCCTCGTGGCACTGGAACCCGGCGTGGTGACCGCGGCCGACGGGACCGTGCTGTGGGACAACGACTCCTACGAGTTTCTGCGCGAACCGTGCCCTGCCTCGGTGAATCCGAGTCTGTGGCGGCAGTCCGGGCTGGTGACGAAGCAGGGATTGTTCGAGGTCGCTGCCGGGATCTATCAGATTCGGGGACTCGACCTGTCCAACATGACGCTGGTCGAGGGCGAGACCGGGGTGCTCGTGATCGATCCGCTGATCTCCGCGGAAACCGCGGCCGCCGGACTCGCGCTGTATCGCTCACAGCGCGGTGACCGGCCGGTGACCGGACTGATCTACACCCATTCGCATGTCGACCACTTCGGCGGTGCGCTCGGGGTGACCACCGCGGAAGCGGTCGCGGCGGGACGTTGCCCGGTACTCGCGCCCGCGGGGTTCATGGAACACGCGGTGGCCGAGAACGTTTATGCCGGAACGGCAATGGCTCGCCGAGCCGGCTATATGTACGGTGCGGTGCTGCCGCGCGGACCGCTCGGCGCCGTCGGGGCCGGGCTCGGCCAGACCACCTCGGTCGGCACCGTCACCCTGCTCCCGCCGACCCGCGACATCACCGCGACCGGCCAGGAGGAGACCGTCGACGGAATCCGGATCGTCTTCCAGATCACGCCCGGCACCGAGGCGCCCGCGGAGATGAACTTCTACTTCCCGGACCGGCGCGCGCTGTGCATGGCCGAAAACGCCACGCACACACTGCACAATCTGCTCACGCTGCGCGGGGCGCTGGTCCGCGACCCGTACGTCTGGGCGAAATACCTGACCGAGGCGATCAACCTGTTCGCGCGTGAGTCGGATGTCGTGTTCGCCTCGCACCACTGGCCCACCTGGGGCACCGAGCGGATCGTGGAATACCTGGCCCTGCAACGGGATCTATACGGATATCTCAACGACCAGACCTTACGGTTGCTGAACCAGGGCTACGTCGGCACCGAGATCGCCGAAATGCTCACGCTGCCACCGGCGATCGAGAACGCCTGGCACACCCGCGGGTACTACGGTTCGGTCAGCCACAACGTCAAAGCCATCTATCAGCGGTATCTGGGGTGGTTCGACGGCAACCCGGCCCACCTATGGGAGCATCCACCGGTCGAATCCGCCAGGCGGCACGTGGAATTCATGGGCGGGGCCGACGAAGTCCTGCGCAAGGCGCGTAAGTCCTACGAGGCGGGGGACTATCGGTGGGTCGCCCAGGTGGTCAACTACGTGATCTACGCCGATCCGGCCAACGACGCCGCTAAAGCGTTGCAGGCCAGTACCTTCGAACAGCTCGGCTACGGCGCGGAGAACGCCACCTGGCGCAACTTCTATCTCAGCGGCGCCTACGAGCTGCGCTACGGCTGCTTCGGGACGCCGACCAAACCCGGCTCGCCCACGATGCTCGCCGCGATGACCGTCGGGCAGATATTCGACGCGATGGCGGTGCGGGTCGACGGGCCGAAGGCCTGGAGTCAGCGGGTCGTCACGGATTGGGAATTCAGTGACGAGAAGCGGACGCACCGGCTCGAGCTGCGCAACGGGCGCCTGACCCACTACGAGCGCCCGGACGGCGTGGGCTTGCCCGAGCCCGACGCGACCTTCACGTTGACGAAGGCGACCCTCGTCCGCGTTCTTTTGCTAGGGGAGGACTTCGGCGTCGCGGCCGCCGCGGGCGACATTCTGATCGAGGGTGACGTCACCAAGCTGGCCGAACTCGTCGGCGTGTTCGACGCGCCCGACCCGGACTTCGCCATCGTCACCCCGCGGGGCACCGTCTAGGGCTCGTCTCATACGTCCCATCCGGCGCCTCCACAGTCCAACTCGCTCGGCCGTGTTGTCGTCGTCACCGAGACGAATCCCGGTATCGGCTCCTGCTCCGCCTTACCGGGCGACGAGCCGAATCGCGGAGGCATCCGGTCGGACTCGTGAGACAGCGCCCAGCCCGCACCGCGTAAACCGTTCGACGTCCACAACCCGTCTCCTTACGGTGGTGCATATGTCAACTGAGCGCTCTCCACTGCGCGCGCGCCTGCGCGACGCCCTGTCCGTGGCGATGAAGGCCCGTGACCGGCAGGCGATCTCCGCCCTGCGCGCCACCCTCGCCGCCATCGACAACGCGGAAGCCGTCGACATCGGCGCCCGCCGCGCCGGCTCCGTGGAGAACTCCCCGGTCGGCCTAGGCGTCGCCGAGGTCGCGCGCCGCGACCTCACCGAATCCGACATCGAACAGATCGTCCGTGCCGAGATCACCGAACGCCACACGGTCGCAACGCAATACGAGGGCCACGGTCGCCCCGAGCAGGCCGCCGACCTGCGAGCCCAAGCCGAGGCGCTGGAGGCTCATCTCTAGGGGTGCGGGAGCCTCCGTTTGGTCCGGTGCGTGCGGCGGTGGTCATCCGGCCATCGCAGTGTGTTTCGCGATGCTGTCCTGTGGCCGTTGGGCGCTATCGCGATTCAGGCGAGGCGTCCTCACGCGGTGGTGGAGAGGGCTCGGATGTACTGTCCCGCAACGAACTTTTGGATGCCGCGTACCAATGGACCGCCGAGGCGGGTGTACCAGGCGCCGGGGCGGGAGAATGCGGTGACCACCCCGTAGACGCCGTCGTCGGCGGGGTCGTATTCCACGGCGAACAGTTCCTCGCCGATCTCGGGGTGCCCGGGCAGGGTGCCGTAGGCGAAGCCGCGCTGGTTCGGTGCGGACAGCACGTACACCACCCGGCACGGGGCGATGATGCTCAGCGGTCCGACCCCGAGTCGCACCGTGATCCGGGTGCCCGGCTCGGCGGTCGGCGTGGACGCGGAGTGAAAGACGTGCGTCCCCTTCTGCATTCGATACTCGAGGATCTCTGCCCCCGCGCGCTCGAACAGTGCCCGCCCTTGCCCGATCCGCCGCCGCAACTGGAAATGGTGATACCCCTGCGGCAGTTCACCGCCGGTGGCACCGACCTCCGGATAGGTGAACGAAGGACCGCCCGGCACATTCTCCATACTCTGATCTTCACCCGCCGACCCCGATCCCGGAACCATTCCGCCCCGTCTCCTCGACCACACCTCACCCACTTGGCGTCCCTGATCTCGGAACCGTTCCAACCCGCCTCGTCTGCCGCGCCTCGCCCGCCCGCGAATCCTGATCCCCAGAATCCGACGATGCCGCGCCCCGGACGCGCCGTGACAGACGTCAGGTCGGACTCGCCGAGCGGCGGATGCTGCAGAAGTGGGCGGCAGCGGGTCGCCGGTAGGGTTCGCCGACCGAGGGGCTGATTCGTCGGGTGCGGGTCCGCGAGGTGCGTGCCAAGCGCGGGGGAGCACTCAACTCGTTGTACGGGCGGCGTGCTCCGTCCTAGAGCTGGGCTTCAGGCGGAGCGGC
Organism: Nocardia brasiliensis; assembly: GCF_011801125.1. Classification (NCBI taxonomy): domain Bacteria; kingdom Bacillati; phylum Actinomycetota; class Actinomycetes; order Mycobacteriales; family Nocardiaceae; genus Nocardia; species Nocardia brasiliensis. The sequence goes on along the minus strand of NZ_CP046171.1, from coordinate 5,622,342 downwards.
GTGAGGTGGAGGAGACCGAGGGGGTCGAGGTATTCGCGGGTGCGCCTGCCGCCGCCCTCGCTGCGCAGACCCCAGTGCAGGCAGGTTCCGCAGCCTTCGTGTCCGGGTTCGAGGGTGCCGATCGGCATACCGCGCGTCACGCGCCGGCCCACCGGAACCTCGGCGCGGACCGGCTCGTACGTGGTGCGCAGCCCGCCGGGATGATCGATCGACACCACGGGTTTGTCGGCGACGGTGCCCGCGAACACCACGATCCCGTCGCCCGCGGCCAGGACCGGTTGCCCGGCCGCACCCGACAGATCGACGCCGCGGTGTCCGGGCAACCAATCCCGCGCGGGTTTGTCGAACTTCCGGAGCACGGCGGGCGGCGGTTGCAGCGGCCAGCCGAACGGTCCGGCGGGTGCCGCGGCCGCGAGCGATTCGGCTCCGACGACCAGCGCAACGATCATCCCCGCCGCGGGCACGAACCGAGACACACGCGGCCACGTCATTCTCCTGCGCCTACGGGCGGCAACGACAACGGCGCAGGAGTCACCAGCCCGCAGAACTCGGAATCGCTCGGCGACATGAAAAACGGTGCGGGACCGACATATTCGCAATGCTCAAGATCCAACGGCGTGCGCTCGAACACCCCACCGCAACCCGCCGGAATCACCGTGCGGATGCCCACCGGCGCACACGGATCCGCCAGATCCACACCCCCTCGCCCCGCGGGCAGGCTCCCGGCAAACCCCTCGTCCACCACGCGCGGCGCCACCCGCCGCAACGCACACGCCGACCCCGAACACGCCCCAATCCGATCGGGCGGCCGGTCCATATCGGCGGGTGCGATCGCCGCGGTGTTCGCCCGGAGCGGCCCGGCCACCCCGGGCGGCGCGCTCACCAGCCCGAGCACGAAAAACAGCGGAATGACCAGCGTCGTCAGCGTCGAGATCGGATACGGAGGCATAGGAAAAGCCTCATCGTTCGACCCGCTCCCCGGTACCCCCACTCCCGCGAATGTGCACAACTTTCCGACTTGTGGACACCACGCCTTTCGGAGTTTTCGGCGGCTCAGGTCGGAGGTACAGCGGGCCGTGGTCGGACAGCAGTAGTGCAAAGGCGTATAGAGGGCGGGGTTCGCAAGGTTGTATCGGGCTACAAAATTCTCGTGCAGTCGCCAGCTGCCAATTGGCGGCAGCGCGCACGACGTTCGAGTCGCAAGATCGGTGCACCATGTGCACCCGCGATTCAGCCCGTTGACAGGGCGATTTAGTGGCTGGCGGCGGACCCGATAGACTGGTCGTGCGGTCTGTGCCTGCATGGACCGACTTCGCGCGCCACCCCGTGCTTGTTCGCAACGGCGCTGTTCGAACCAGTCACATCCTCGGGTTCGCGGCAGCTCCTGTGCGGAGCAGGGAATCGTCGGCTGGTCCCGCCCTCGCGGTCGGGTCCGACGATTCGGAGGCGCCAGGGCAACGAATCACCGATTCGCTGCGTCAACCGGCAACGAAAGAGAGATACGAGAGCCATGGCTGTCGTAACAATGAAGCAGCTGCTCGACAGCGGCGCGCACTTCGGGCACCAGACTCGGCGCTGGAACCCGAAGATGAAGCGGTTCATCTTCACCGACCGCAACGGCATCTACATCATCGACCTGCAGCAGACGCTGACCTACATCGACAAGGCCTACGAGTTCGTCAAGGAGACCGTCGCCCACGGTGGCACCGTCCTCTTCGTCGGCACGAAGAAGCAGGCCCAGGAGTCGATCGCGGCCGAGGCGACTCGCGTCGGGATGCCCTACGTCAACCAGCGCTGGCTGGGTGGCATGCTCACCAACTTCTCCACCGTGCACAAGCGTCTGCAGCGCCTCAAGGAGCTCGAGGCGATGGAGCAGACCGGTGGTTTCGAGGGTCGCACCAAGAAGGAAATCCTCATGCTCACGCGTGAGATGAACAAGCTGGAGCGCACCCTCGGCGGTATCCGCGACATGGCCAAGGTGCCCTCGGCCATCTGGGTCGTCGACACCAACAAGGAGCACATCGCCGTCGGCGAGGCGCGCAAGCTGAACATCCCGGTCATCGCGATCCTGGACACCAACTGCGACCCCGACCTGGTCGACTACCCGATCCCGGGTAACGACGACGCGATCCGTTCGGCCGCGCTGCTGACCAAGGTCGTCGCCTCCGCGGTGGCCGAGGGCGTGCAGGCGCGGGCCGGTCTGTCCTCCGGTGACGACAAGCCGGAAGCCGGCGCGGGCGAGCCGCTCGCCGAGTGGGAGCAGGAGCTGCTCGCGTCGGCCGCACCGGCCGCCGAGGCCCCTGCCGAAGCTCCGGCCGAGGCTGCCGCCGTGGAGACCCCGGCCGAGGCCTGAGTCTCGTAACTCGCTGTTCCAGCGGTGATCACCGACGCGTGCGATGGTGATCACCGCTGCCCAGTACTCGAAGAACTTTCTCCGAAGGAGGCTCGCCCCCGATGGCGAACTACACCGCTGCCGATGTGAAGCGGCTCCGCGAGCTCACCGGCTCCGGAATGATGGATTGTAAGAACGCGCTGGCCGAGACCGACGGCGACTTCGACAAGGCCGTCGAGATCCTGCGCATCAAGGGCGCGAAGGACGTCGGCAAGCGTGCCGAGCGGACCACCGCCGAAGGCCTGGTCGCCGCCAAGGGCGGCGTGATGGTCGAGCTCAACTCCGAGACCGACTTCGTCGCCAAGAACGCGGAGTTCCAGGAGCTGGCCGAGCAGATCGTGGCCGCCGCCGCGGCCGCCAAGCCCGCCGACCTGGACGCGCTGAAGGCCCTCGACCTCGGTGGCAAGACCGCCGACGAGGCCGTGCAGGCGCTCGCCGCGAAGATCGGTGAGAAGCTCGAGCTGCGTCGCGTGATCTCGCTGGACGGTCCGGTCGCCACCTACCTGCACAAGCGTGCCTCCGATCTGCCGCCGGCCGTCGGCGTGCTGATCGAGTACCAGGGCGAGGGTGACGCCGCGGCCGAGGCCGCCCGTGCCGCCGCCATGCAGGTCGCCGCGCTCAAGGCGAAGTACGTGACCCGCGACGAGGTTCCGGCCGACGTCGTGGAGAACGAGCGTCGCATCGCCGAGCAGACCGCGCGCGAAGAGGGCAAGCCCGAGGCCGCCCTCCCGAAGATCACCGAAGGCCGCGTCAACGGCTTCTTCAAGGACGTCGTGCTGCTCGAGCAGTCGTCGGTCACCGATTCGAAGAAGACCGTCAAGGCCCTGCTGGACGAGGCCGGTGTCACCGTGACCCGCTTCGCCCGCTTCGAGGTCGGCGCCAACTGATCGTGCCTCGCACGGTCAGCCCGACCTGGTCTGACAACCGCCATCTGGCTACATCGAGCAGACCCCTCGTCGACCGTTTCGCCGGTTGACGGGGGGTCTTCTCATGCCGCCGAACCCGCATGAGGCAGGATAGGAACCGCTCCTTGTCGAGGAGCCTTTCCGAGCTGCCGAATTCTTTGACGCACTTGCCCTGCCGAGAACAACGTTGACCGCCGAAGGAGAACAACACCCATGACGGACCCGGGGAACGACCGCCCAGGATATCGCCGGGTGCTTCTGAAATTGGGTGGCGAGATGTTCGGCGGTGGCCGGGTCGGACTGGACCCGGACGTCGTGGAGGCGGTCGCCGAGCAGATCGCCGAGGTCGTCGCGACCGGCGTGCAGGTGGCCGTGGTGATCGGCGGCGGCAACTTCTTCCGCGGCGCCGAGCTCGAGGAGCGTGGCATGGAGCGGGCCCGCTCGGACTACATGGGCATGCTCGGTACCGTGATGAACAGCCTTGCGCTGCAAGACTTTCTGCAGAAGCAGGGGATCGAGACCCGGGTGCAGACCGCGATCACCATGGGTCAGGTCGCCGAGCCCTACCTCCCGTTGCGCGCCAAGCGGCACCTGGAGAAGGGGCGCGTGGTGATCTTCGGTGCCGGCATGGGCATGCCGTACTTCTCCACCGACACCACCGCCGCCCAGCGCGCGCTGGAGATCGGCGCCGAGGTGGTGCTGATGGCGAAGGCGGTCGACGGGGTTTTCACCGCCGACCCCAAGGTGGACGAGAACGCCACCATGTTCTCCGAGATCACCCACAAAGAGGTCATCGAGCAAGGTCTCAAGGTGGCCGACGCGACGGCCTTCAGCCTCTGTATGGACAACCAGATGCCGATGCTGGTGTTCAATTTGTTGACCAAGGGCAATATCGCCCGAGCGGTCGCCGGTGAGAAGATCGGCACATTGGTTCGGTCCTGACCCCGCGACCCGCGGATCATGACGATGACGACGCTGTGGAGGGAACGGTCGTGATTGAAGAAGCGCTCTTCGACGCCGAGGAGAAGATGGAAAAGGCCGTCACGGTGGCGAAGGACGATCTCGGATCCATTCGCACCGGACGGGCCAATCCGGGCATGTTCTCCCGGATCGTGGTCGACTACTACGGTTCTCCGACGCCTATCACCCAGATATCCAGCATCACCGTGCCCGAGCCGCGCATGGTCGTGATCAAGCCGTACGAGCAGGCTCAGCTCGGCGCGATCGAAACCGCAATCCGCAACTCGGATCTCGGCGTCAACCCCACGAACAACGGTGACATCATTCGGATTTCGGTGCCGCAGCTGACCGAGGAACGTCGCCGCGAGCTGGTCAAGCAGGCCAAGGGCAAGGGCGAGGACGCGAAGGTGTCTATCCGCAATGTCCGCCGCAAAGCCATGGACGAACTCTCGCGCATCCAGAAGGATGGCGAGGCGGGCGAGGACGAGGTCGGGCGCGCGGAGAAGGATCTCGACAAGACCACCGCCAAGTACGTGGGCCAGATCGACGACCTGGTCAAGCACAAGGAAACGGAACTGCTCGAGGTCTGACGCCACGGCGTGCGTACCGAGGCAGGCGCCGCGGGGTTCGAACGCAGTCGAAGGCCCGCTCGGGCGGAGGACGAACGGAACGACGAGTTGAGCGACGGGACAATCGTGGCCGAGAACGCCGCCGCGACCGGTGCGGCCGAGGAGCCGACGCCGGTGGACGGCACAGCTGAAGCGAGGCAGGAGCACGTGCGCGATGCGGGAGCATCTGACCACGAGGCTCTAGCCGACGCGTCGGTCGGCTCGGCCGTCCCCAGGACGGAACCGTCCGTGGCCGCCGCGGTTCCCGGCGACGCGCACGATCCCGAGACGCCCGGCCCGCAGGACGTCGTCGCCGCGCCCGCGTCCGGTTCCCGGGCGGGTCGCAATCTGCCCGCCGCGCTGGCGGTCGGCTTCGGGCTCGGTCTCTCGCTCATCGCGATCCTGCTGTTCGTGCCGAAGGTGTTCATCGGCGTGGTCGGCGTCGCGGTCGGCGTCGCCACCTGGGAGGTCGCCAAACGGCTCCGCGAGGCCGACGTGCTGGTGCCGCGCATCCCGCTCATCGTCGGCGGGCAGGCGGTGTTCTGGCTGGGCTGGCCGTACGGGGCGAGCGGCGTCGCGGGCGCCTTCGCCGCGACCACGCTGACCTGCATGGTGTGGCGACTGTTCGATCACGGCCTGCAGACCGCGCCGCGAAACTTCTTGCGCGACACCGCTATCACGATCTTCACGCTGGCCTGGATCCCGCTGCTCGCCTCGTTCGCCACCCTGCTGCTGCTCGAGGAGGACGGCAACCTGCGGGTGCTGACCTTCATGATCCTGGTCGTCTGCTCCGATGTAGGCGGCTATGTCGCCGGTGTGCTGTTCGGCAGGCATCCAATGGTGCCGTCGATCAGCCCGAAGAAGTCCTGGGAGGGTTTCGGCGGGTCGCTGGTCTTCAGCGTCATCGGCGGCCTGCTCACCGTCACCCTGCTGCTCGACGCCAACTCGATGATCGGCGTCGTGCTCGGTGTCGGCCTCGTCCTCGTCGCCACCTGCGGCGACCTGATCGAATCCCAGATCAAGCGCGAGCTCGGCATCAAGGACATGGGCACCCTGCTCCCCGGGCACGGCGGCATCATGGACCGCCTCGACTCGATGCTCCCCTCCGCCTTCGTCTCCTGGTTGGTCCTCAGCACCCTGCTGTAGGGGTGTTGACCTGGGTGTATAAATTTTTCGGCGGAAGTCGGCAAAAATTTATACACTCGGTCCATGTCCGAGAAACGACTGGCGCATGCCGAGGTAGCGGTGCTGGCCTACCTCCTCGGCAGTCCGGCACCGCAGCGCCAGGTTCACATCGCCGCGGCCACGGGGATCACACAGGCCCGGATCTCGCAGATCCTTACCGCGGCCGACGCGCATGGTTGGACCGAGCGGTCCGCGACGGGCTGGCGGGTCCGGCGTCCCCGGGAACTGTTCGAGCGGTTGATCGCGGCCCGTGCGCCCCGGCAGGAGTCTGTCGCGGCCTGGTACAGCCTCGACAATGCGCGAAGACAGATCGAACTGGCCCTGGCACAAGCGTCGGCGCAGCGGGTTTCGGTCCGGGTCTGCGGCGACTGGGCGGCCGACCTGGTCGCGCCGTGGCGCATCCCGGACACCGTGCTGATGCACGCCGACTCCCACCTCGAGCTGGAGAGTGCCGGCTTCGTCCGGGTCGAGACCGGCCCCGCCGACGCGACCCTGGTGGTCAGCGTCGGCGCGATGTCGCCGGGCTGGCAGTTGGACTCGCGGCTCGCGGCCGCGATGGGCGGTCCACGGGATCTGGCTTGGCCGCTCGCTCCGGTGATCGAGGTGGCCAGGCACATTCTCACCGTGGGTGGTCCCGACGCGGCCGACGCCGTCGCCGAACTGGAACAGCGATTCCTCACCGCGCGCGCCGACCTCGAGGCCGAGTCGTGCACGAGTTGACTGTTACCAGCGGATCTCGCGCGGAGGACGGCGCGTACCTGGCGCTGGCCGATGCCGCCGCGGCGGCGGTGGGTTCGTGGGCGGTGATCGGCGGACACATGGTCAATCTGCACGTCCTGCGCACCGGGGCGTCGGTGCCGTTGCGTGCGACCAGAGACGCCGATCTCGCGGTGGAAGTGGTCAGCATTCGCGGTGGTGCGCTCTTGGATCGTCTCCGGGGGCTCGGCTACGACAATCCGCGTTCCGGCAACAGATTCGAGCGATCGGTCGGGGGTGTCGCCGCGACGATCGACCTGCTCGCGCCCTCGTTCACGAACCGGTACGTACCCGACCTCGACGCGGGTCCGATTGCGGTGGACGGGATTCCGGCGGTCCACGTCGCCCTGGCGCGGGAGCCGACCTGGATCGCGCTGAGCGCCACGCTGACCGATGGCACTCGGCTCGTCACCGAGGTCGCGATCCCGGACGCGCCGACCGCCCTCTGCATCAAGGTATTCGGTTATCTGCAGCGGCGCGTGCCGCGCGACGCCGAGGACATCGGCAGGCTGCTGGAGTGCGGTTATGCCGACGGAGCCGGGTGGCCCGATGGCACCACGTTCGCCGAGGCGCTCGGTTTGCTGCGGGAGTACTTCGACAAACCTGGGCAGGCGCTGCGGAAATGGGCGGGCAACCCCGCTCGCGTCCGTGCGCTGGTGCGGGCGCTAGCCGGTTGACCTACTTCTTGGCGGCGCGGCGCAATTGGAGGATGCGGACGCCGCCGACGAGGGCCATGACGAGTGCGCCGCCGATCACCGACAGCAGGACCGCGACGCCGAGCGGCAGCGAGAAGTGCCAGAAGAACAGGCTCACGTTGACCTGATCGAGGTTCTGCAGGATGAAGACCAGCAGGACGATCAGGATCAACGCGCCCGCGACCAGCGCCACCCAGGTATTGCCGGTTCGTGAGGACAGGGACTTGCGGTGTTTGGTCGCCACCGTCGTCGACGGCCCGGTTGTCGCGGGCGGGGCGACCGGTTCAGGGGTGGGCGCGGTGCGCTCGTCCGTCAGATCAGGATCGGGCTCCGGCAGGTGGTCAGCATTGGTCGACATGGGTCGATCATTACCCACTGCTATAACAACCATGCGCATTTCCCCGCATCGAACCGGGCATGTCGTGCCGTGCACGCGGGCGAGTGTGCGGCACATTCGCCCAGATGGGAGAATAGGGGAACTATGACCGTCTCCCTGCCCCTCGTTTTCGATGCACCGCGCCGTGGCATGCCGCCCCGGCATCTCGCCGACCTCGACGCGGAGGGCAGGCGGGCTGCGGTCGAGGAGCTGGGACTGCCGAAGTTCCGCGCCGACCAGATCGCCCGCCAGTACTACGGCAGGCTGCAGGCCGACCCGGAGCAGATGACCGACCTGCCCGCCGCGGTACGCGAGAAGATCGGCGAGGCCTTGTTCCCGCCGTTGATGTCGGTGGTGAAGCACGTCGCCTGTGACGCGGGCGAGACCCGAAAGACGTTGTGGCGCGCGGGCGACGGCACACTGCTCGAGAGCGTGCTCATGCGCTACCCCGACCGGGCGACGCTGTGCATCTCCAGCCAAGCAGGCTGCGGTATGGCGTGCCCGTTCTGCGCGACCGGCCAGGGCGGACTGAACCGCAACCTGTCCACCGCCGAAATCGTCGACCAGGTCCGCGCGGCGGCGGCCGCGATGCGTGATGGCGAGGTCACCGGCGGTCCCGGCCGCCTGTCCAACATCGTCTTCATGGGCATGGGTGAGCCGCTCGCGAACTACAAGCGCGTGGTCGCCGCCGTCCGCCGCATCACCTCACCCGCGCCCGATGGTTTCGGTATCTCGCAGCGCAACGTCGTCGTCTCCACCGTTGGCCTGGCTCCGGCCATCCGTAAACTCGCCGACGAGGACCTCTCGGTCACCCTCGCCGTTTCCCTGCACACCCCCGACGACGAGCTCCGCGACACTTTGGTCCCCGTCAACAACCGCTGGCCCGTCGCCGAGGTCCTCGACGCCGCCCGCTACTACGCCGACAAGTCCGGCCGCCGCGTCTCCGTCGAATACGCGCTGATCCGCGACATCAACGACCAGCCGTGGCGCGCCGACATGCTCGGTTCCAAGCTGCACAAGGCACTGGGTTCCCGCGTGCACGTCAACGTCATCCCCCTCAACCCCACCCCCGGCAGCAAATGGGACGCCTCCCCGAAACCCGTTGAGGCGGAGTTCGTCCGGCGCGTCAACGCCCAAGGTGTGCCCTGCACGGTCCGCGACACCCGCGGTCAGGAGATAGCCGCGGCTTGCGGACAGTTGGCCGCCGAGGGCTGATCAATCCACCTCATCGGTCGATCGGAGTTGTTGGGTCGGCTTGGCGATCAATCTGCATCCGCGCCAGTCTGATGACAGCCGGTGCGGATGGTGTCCGCACCGATCTCGCTTTACGTGTGTGCACCACATGCTGGTGCGAAGCGGAAAGCCGCATCACCACGCTTCGAGCAGGTCTGTCGGGGTGAACACCGCGTCGAGATGTTCGGTGGTGACTCCGGATCGGGTGACGGCGATCAGAGGGATCGGGTCGTCGGTGATGCGGTGGCGGTGGCGCTGGAGCTCGATCAGGTCGTGGTTGTCGAAGGGCGAGTGTTCCAGCCATTTGATGGAGCCGAGGAATGACAGCTCGTGCGCTACGGGTTCGCGGTCGGCGCCGACGATGTCGATTTCCACATCATTGCTGCGCGTCCAATAGCCACCGATTGCGGGGACCGCGGGAATTCCATGTCGAGGCAGTACGCGGGCGAGTGCCTCCCGGACGAGCGGTTCGACGGCGCGGCCACGCCAGCTGGTCCAACCACGATTGATTCGTTCGAGCGTGAGGTCGGGCCGCATCCGGTCCAGTTCTGCCAGGTGCGGGCCGAGAAACGTCAGCCAGAAGCGAAGGTACGGATCGGTGATCCGATACCGGCGTTCTTTGGAAGGTGTCAGGCTGATCGGCAACTCCGCCGCGACGACGCCTTTGTCGGTCAACAACTCAGCGGCGCGTGAAAGTGTCGAGTGCGCGATTCCACCGGCCGCTCGGGCAATGTTGGTGAAGGTGCGTTCGCCGCTGCCGATCGCGGCCAGGACCTGGCGTGCCTGGGCCTGATCCGGAAATTCGGCGGCAAGCGACAATTGCGCGGAAACGACGAGGGGGCTCACCTGGTCGGCCAGCTCGCGGGACAGGAATGCCTCGACATTCTCTCCGCTGTTCCAGCGTGCGGCGATAACTGGTAGTCCACCGGTGATCAGGGTGGCATCGAAGGCGGCCGCCGGTTCCAGGCCGGTCATCGTGGCGATGTCGGCGGGATTGAGGGGGCCGAGTCGCATCTCGGTGCCGCGCTGATGAAACGGTCGGCCGTACGAGGTGAGCGCCTGCATCATCGCGAGGTCGGAGCCGATGAGGACCAGCAGCACTGGTTTGCGTGAGAGTTCGCGATCCCACGTCCGTTGCAGCACGCTTTCGAAGGCGCCGGCGGAGTCCATCAGATAGGGGAGCTCGTCGAGTACCACGACGCTCGGCTGATCGTCGGGCAGGATGCCGGCGAGCTGACGGAACGCCGCTGTCCAATTGCCGGGTATGGCTTCTTCGAACACGTCGGCGTCCGGCAGCGACGAACTGCGGACCGCGGCGACGAACTCAGCGAGCGGGTCGGTACCGAAGCCGATTTCGTTGGTATGAAAGACATTCGGCACCAGGCTGCGCTCTACGAACTCCTCGACAAGCGCGGACTTGCCGATCCTGCGTCGCCCCCGAAGGATCAGGCAGCGTCCGGGCCTCGCCGTGCCGATCTCTGCTCTTACTCCGTCCAGCGCGGCTGCGAGGGCGCCGAGTTCACGCTGCCGTCCGATGAAGTCGCCCAATCTGCACCTCCAGCGCCTCTGTATACACTCCCTTAAGGATACTATCGCACAAGATACTATCCATATCGCAACCATCTGGGTGTCTCAGGCCTGCAACCTGGTCGGTGGTCCCTTGCGAGACGGAGAAAGGGGTGCTCTGGAGAATCTCCGCTGCCAGTGGTGGATTGGCAGCCGAATGTCGAGGTAGGGCTTGGTATCGCTGCCACTATGAGTGGGACTCCGTTTTGGCGCGTTCGGGGCGGGGAGTCAGCTCGACCTCGGTTGGGCTGATCGGCTCGGGGTGCTGAGTGGGGTTCGGGTGGGTGCGTGAAATCGTCAGGGGCGAAAGCTTGCTCACATTGCGCCGAGGGTGCCTGCCAGGAGGACGCCGCCGATGATGATGGCGGGGACGCCGAAGACGATGGTGCCGACGATGGCGCCGAGGGCGGCGCCGGGGATGGCGGTGACGATGCAGCCGCCGAGGAAGCCGGGGATGGTGAGGACGCCGAAGGTGGGCAGGGTGGCGGCGCCGCCGACGAGGAGGCCGCCGAGTAGACAGCCGAGGGAGGCGCCGACGAGGGTGCCGATGATCGTGCCGAGGGCGGTGCCGATGCCGACGACGGTGGAGAAGGTCGACAGGGCGGCGCCGAACGCGGGGGAGGTCGGGTCGAGGGCGACGTCGTGCAGCGGGTCGGTGGTGCCGGGGGCGGGAGTCGCGGTCGCGGGATCGACGCTGGGGGTGAGCGTCGCGGTGTTGCCGTCGATCACGGCGGCGATCGGCCAGCGCTGGTTGTCTCGGTAGTAGCCGAGCGGGAAGGCGGCCATCAGGTTGCCGTCGTTGTCGCGGATCTCGAGGCGGTCGTCGGCGGTGTCGAGCGTGCCGGAGTCCGTGGTGAGGGTCATCGAGCTGCCGACGGCCTGCGCGGTGTAGGTGATGCCGGCGGGCTCGGGGTCGGCCTGCGCCGACGTGACCGAGCCTGCCGCGATGGCGGCCGTACATGCCATCACGGCAACGAGTTTCGTCGATCGGTTCATGCGCTTCCACCTCGGGTTTCGGCCTGTCGGCACGGCGGTACCGCGCGTCGGTTCGGGACTGTGGACCTGTTCGCGACGGCGAGTGCGTCGCGTTGCGCCGATGACGATAGCGATTCCGCATGACTGGGTAGGTTCAACGGTAGTCGGCGAGTCGTTATAAGCAAGACTTGCCGACTGTTAGCCGTGGCACACTATTAGACCTGTGTCCAGTTCTTGGTGTGAACCCGCGAACCTTCCCCGTGCCGCGGCGAGTATTGAGGATGAAGGGGTCGCGATCCACACCGAGAAGGCGTTCGGCCGATGGCTGCGGCCGACGCCGAGACGGGAGTTGTGGCTGAGGGCTGCGGTCTACGCCGAGACGGGGTGTTGTGGCTCAAGGCTGCGACTCGCGCCGAGACGGGCATTATGGCCGTGGGCCATGAGCCGACAGCCGAGACCCACGCGAGGCAGCGACCTCCTCCGCGCAGGGCGGCGCATTCCGCGACCGCACCCCCATCAGTTCCCGCGCCCCATCCCAATCCGCCTGCGCCGCAAGCTGATTGTCGCCGCAATACACCCTGCATCGCCGGACGCGTACCGGCGACCTCGTCTGTCTCGTGCCGACGTCGCGGAACGTCCCTTTGCGAACTCATCACCTTGTTACGCTCGGCGAGCTATCGAGGAGGTGCGGTGTCGGACAGCAGGTACATCCCGGTCGGTGTCGATCCGTACAAGCCGAACTCGGCGCGGGCCTACAACTACATGCTCGGTGGAAAGGACTACTACGAGGCGGATCTGGAGTTCGCGCGGCGGGTGCTCTCGGCCGCGCCGGATTCGCGCGAGTTGGCGCAGATGAGTCGGCGATTCCTCTTACACGGGGTGCGCGTCGCGGCCGAGTCCGGGATCGAGCAGTTCATCGATATCGGTGCGGGTATTCCGTTTTCGCCCTCCGTCCATGACACGGCACGCGAGATCGCGCAGGCGGCGCGGGTGGTCTCGGTGGACTTCGACCCGGTCGTCCATGCGCACGCCACCGTGATGCTCGCGGGTACGCCCGGCGATACGCCGATGCTGGCCGACCTCCGGCAGCCGGACGAACTCCTCGACCGCCTGCGCGCCGAGGGCCTGATCGACTTCACCCGGCCGGTCGCGGTCCTGCTCGTCGGTGTCCTGCACTTCGTCATGGACAGCGAGCAGCCGGCCGCCATCCTCGCCCGGCTCCGCGACGCGATGGCACCCGGCAGTTTCCTTGTGCTCAGCCACGCCTCCGCCGCCTCCGATCAGGGCTTCATCACCCAGGTCATCGCCGCGACCAAGGGCAGCACCTCGCAGCCCGCGATCCGCACGCACGCCGAAATCGCCCGCTACCTGGACGGTTTCGAACTCCTCGACCCCGGCCTCGCCCCGATCCAGGACTGGCTCGCCGACAATTCCCCCACCACCCGCGTGGAAATCCTCGGCTGCCTCTGCCGCAAACCGTGACCCGTGCGCGGGTCGCAGTGCGCAGGTACCCGCGACCAGCCGGATTACGGTCTGCCGGACCGGCATAGCCGCTACGCTCAATGGAACAACTCGTGCGGAGGGGCCTCTTGAGCGATGTCGGATCGTTGTGGAAGGCGTTGGACGAGCAGCTGCTGCCCTTGCTCGGCCGGTACCGGGACAACCTCGCGTCGCTGCAGGTAGACAAGAAGGCCGACGACACGCTGCTCTCGGAGGCGGATCTCGCTACGCAGACGGCGATCATCCAGACGATCCAGCGCCACTATCCGGGGTCTCGATTCGTCGCGGAGGAGGACGAGGCGGAGTTGCCGAGTTCGGGCGACCCGACCTGGATCATCGACCCGATCGACGGCACCAGCGAATTCGTGTCGCCGGACGGACGTGAATTCTGCAGTGTCGTCTGTCTTCTCGATGCCGGTGTGCCCGTGGCCGCCTACGTGCTCGCACCCGAGCTGGGTGCGGGGCGGACGCCGATCGCGATCCACTGGTCGGCCGAGGTGTTCGTGAACGGGCAGCCCGCCTCGCCGCTGACGCCGGCGGCGCGACCGCGGCGGGCGTCCGTGACGCGAAGCAAAGGCTCGGCGCCCCGGAGATTCGAGGCGGCACTGGCCGATGTCGGGTGTGCGATGAAGGTGCGCACCACCTCCCAGACGCTGGATATGGTGCGCACCTGCCTGGACCTGACCGCGTGGACGCAGGCGCCGGACCAGCAGTTCGACCTGTTCTACCGGCCGAACCAGAAGGTATGGGACGGAGCGGCGGGCATCGCGTTGGCCACGGCCATGGGACGCACGGCGACCGATGGGGCGGGGCACAGCCCACTACCGCTGCGCGCGCCGTTTCTCGCACAGCGCGAGCCGACGTTCGCCGAAACCATTGCGGGCGACCCGGATTCGGTGCGCTGGTTCGTTCAGACATTGGCGCGGTCGCGGAGCAGTTGATGTCGAATCGTGTCATGGTGGATGTCACGACATTCATCAGCGCGGAGGAATTCATCCTTTCGCAGAATGCCCGCCAACCGGCGCGACCGCGTGACCCCTTCGCGCAACAGTGTTACGCGGAGCTGGTGCAGTCCCTGATCTATTTCGACGAAGTGCTCGTGCCGCATCCGACGAAACTGAACCCTCAGGCCGCCGATTACGGTGCGTACCCGCGCATTCTGCGGCATCTGTTCGATCTTCGGATCGCGGTGCCGATGGTGATCGGCCCGCAGGATCGGCCCGCGCTCGACGCCGCCGAGGCCGCGGCGATGGAGACGCTCAAGACGACCGGCGTCGAGACCATGCTGCGGTTCATCGACAAGACCAGGCGTGCCGATCGTGAGGTGCAGGAGCGCGGCGGTGGGCAGCGCATGCTGGCGAATATCGCGGCGTGGGCGGACTATCAGTGGGAAAACGTCCGGATCGACGACCACCATCGGGCTCGGATCGGTGGTGTGGACGGGGTCGAGCTCGACGCGTTCGGGCAGTGGGCGCGTGCCTCGTCGTTCGCGATGGAGGGCCAGTTCCGCACGCTGATCGCGGATACGCAGCAGCAACTATGGCTCATTGCCACGCTGGTGCGTTCGCTGCGGTATTCGGCGCGGGCGCGGGTGATCGGTGTCGCCTATACCCCGCACCCGCTGCGGCGCGATTTCTCGGTCATGTTCGATCTCTTCGATGACGGTGTTCCCGAGAACACCATCGAAGAGGTGATCTCCGCGGTGCGCGGGATACCGAGTGACATTCGCAAGGTCGCGGGATCGCGGGGCGGCAGGCGGCTGCAATTGCTCGAGTATCAGCTGCCGTTGCTGGGTGGGCGCCTGTGGTCGCTGCGGGACCGCGGCCGGTCGAGCTCGGACCGCTGGCTGGAGATGGTCTGTGGTCGGATCGATGAATATCGGGCGCGGGCAGTCGATTTCCGCCGGGCGCTGTCGCGCTGCGATACCGAGGAGGAGGCGCGGCGCCTGGAACTCGATGTGGAGGGCGTGCGGGACCAGCTGCTGCGGCATCTCGGACTGGACACCGCCGAGCGCAACGCGACCGAGGAAGGGTTGATCGAGACGGTGGCGTCGGTGGCGGAGTGGGGGACGGGGGTGCCGATCACGCGGCCGTTGCGGCTCGCGCTGGTGCCGTTCCGGCGGCATGCGGGCAATCTCGAGGGGCTGCATCAGAAGTTTCTGTATCGGGAGTTCGTCCGGGAGATGCGGGCGGGGTAGGGGGCGGCAGGTTGTTGTCAAGCGTGGAGGGGACCCACGGGGGCGGTGGGCTGTGTAAGCTGCACTCGTGCAAAGGCTTCTGCTGACCAGCGATCGGGTCGTCGACCTGGTTCGTGTCGCGGCCTGTGCGTGTCGTCGGTGACGTAACCCGACCTTTCACGCCACACCTCTGCCAGGAGCGCACTGTGACCACGTCACTTCCGGTGAAATTGAAGCACGCCAAAGACCTGCATCCCGACCTCGATCTGCCGCTGCTCGATGAGCTGGTTCGGGCCGATCGCACCCTCTGGACCCCGGATGAGCTGCACGAACTCACCAGCGTGGTGACCAGGGAGCTGACCGTGCCGCTGCTCGACATGGTGCGGTTCGATCCGGCGCAACGCTGGTGGGTGCGGTTGGCGCTGACGATGGGTGTAGAGCTGTGGCTGCTGTCCTGGATGCCGGGGCAGGGCACCGAGCCGCACGATCACGGCGGCGCCTCCGGTGCGTTCACGGTCCTGCACGGCGAACTGTACGAGGAGTTCGCGTTTCCGAACCGCCCGGTGGGCGCCGCGCAGCGCCGTGCGGGGAGCACGGTGGCGTTCGGCCCGGACCGGGCACACCGGCTGCGCAATCTCGGCGCCCACGACGCCGCCACGGTGCACGCTTACTCGCCGCCGCTGCGGCCGATGCGTGAATACCGCACTCTCGCAGATGTTTCCGGCGCATGAGCGCCGAAGAACTGCTGGCACGAGCCCGTGCGAACCTGGTTCGCGTCGGTCCCGAACAAGCCGACGCGCTGCGCACGACGGGTGCGCTGCTGGTCGATATCCGGCCGCACGCGAACCGGGCGGCCGAGGGGGAGATCCCCGGCGCGGTCGTGGTCGAGCGCATCGTGCTGGAATGGCGGCTCGACCCGCACGGCGAGCACCGGCTGCCCGAGCTCACCGCGGATACCCCGGTCGTGATCTTCTGCAACGAGGGTTACGCCTCCAGCTTCGCCGCCCGCGACGCGCAAGAACTCGGCATCCGTGCCGCGACGGACATCGTCGGCGGCTTTCGTGCCTGGAAGGCGGCCGGACTACCGGTGATCGAGGGCGGCTCCCCGGCCGTCCCGTAGCCTGCGGGTCGACCGGTCGTGACTCAGAAGCGGTTCTTGGCGGGCCGGTTGGTGGCGGCGCGGCGTTCGGCTTCCTTGGTGGCGATGCGCTCGTTTTCCTTCAGCACCTCGGCGTAGTTCTCGCGTTCCCGGGTCAGCCACGCCGGCGGGTCGGCGAGCAGGGCGGTGATCTCGTCGGCGGTGAGCGCGTCGGAGACCCCGGCGCGGGACAGTCCCGAATTCGAGATGCCGAGTTTGCGGGCGGTGATATCGCGCGGGAAGGGACCGGTGCGGCGCAGCTCGGTGAGCCACTGCGGCGGATCGGTGCGCAGGGCCTCGAGGTCGGCGCGCGAGAGCGGGGTGTTCCGGAAGGATTCGGGTGTCGCGGGCAGGTAGATGCCGAGCTTGTTGGCCGCGGTCAGGGGCTTCATCAGCTGCGCGTTAGGTTCCGGACTCACGACGGACAGCCTATCCGGTGCCGATACGCTTGCTCGCATGAGCCGGTTCGAGTCGATTGACGTCGCGCGCCTGCGGTGGTTTGCCGCGGTTGCCGAGGAGTTGCATTTCGCGCGGGCGGCTAAAGGGCTGAATATTTCGCGACAGCGATTGAGCCAGACGGTGATCGATCTGGAGGGCGAACTCGGCACCAAACTGTTCGTGCCCGGCGCGCAACCGACGCAGCTGACGGCCGACGGCGCCGAACTGCTGGCGGCGGCGCGGGAGTTGATCGCGCGGGCCGAGGAGGCGGCGGCGGTCGAGACACCGGCCGTCGCGCCCGCGCTGCGGGTGGGGTTCGTGCCCGGCGTCACGGTGTCGAAGTGGACCAGGATCTGGGCGGAACGGTTCCCGGAGATCCCGTTGGAGACGGTGGCGCTGCCGATGGCGGCACAGGAGACGGCATTGCGGGAGAGCCAGGTCGATCTGTGCTTCGTCCGGCTGCCGATCGATCGTGCCGGGATGAGCGCGATCCCGCTCTATCGCGAGGTGCCGGTCGTCGTGGTGCCGAAGGACCATGCGATCTCGGCGTTCGAGCAGGTGGCGATGGCGGACCTGACGGGGGAGTGGATGCAGGATGCCACCGACATCGATGCGGCCGCCGATGCCATCGAGTTGGTGGCCGCGGGCGTCGGGGTGACGGTGGTGCCGCATTCGATCGCGCGGCTGCACGCCCGCAAGGACGTCGTCTATCGCACGGTGACCGACCGCGCGGAGACCGAGATCGCCCTCGCCTGGCCCGCGGCGCGCACCACGGAGCTGGTGGAGGAGTTCGTCGGGGTGGTGCGCGGCCGCTCCGAACGCAGTTCCCGTTCACCGGCCACACGGGCGAAAAGCCCTGCGCCGCAAAAGAAGGTACCGGTCAAGCGGGCGGGCGGCGCAAGCGCGGGGAAGGCCAAGGCCGCGGCGGGCAAGCGGAAGCCGACGAAGCGGCGCGGGCGCTGAGCGAGCGGGACGCGACACCGTCACGTCCCGCTCGCGACCTCACAGGTTGCAGACGCGGTTGAGCTCGTCGGTGGCCGGGTCGAGGTTGGTCACACTGTCGTCGACCAGCGCGTCGGCATAGGCCAGGATGACTTCCTTTTCGGCGCCTGCGGCGTCGATCGACTGCAGTTTGCCGTGCAGGTCCTGGATGGTGTTCGCGTCGAAGGTGCCGTTCGGTGAGGCATCGACGGCGGCGTTGATGGCGTCGATCGCGGCGGCGCACGCCTGCGACTGCGCGTGGGCCGGCGCGGCGGGAACGAGCAGCGCGGCGGCGGCCGCGGCGCTCAGCAGTGCGCCGGAGAAGAGCTTGGACATGGGTTCCTCATCGTGAGTGCAACAGGAAGGTCCGCGACTGCGATGAGTCGCGGACCTGTTCGCCCACGCTACTCGATGCGTATGACGCACCAAAACCCATTATTGCCAGGGGATTAGGCGTTACCGGGGCTTGCGCTTGAGGATCGAGTCGCGCACCAGGATGGCGACGATGGCCACGGCGAAACCGATCAGGAAGATGTCCTCGACATGTCCCTTGTGGTTGCCGATCACCATCGCGACCAGGATGAGCGCGGTGATCCACCCCGCGATGCGGAAGGTCTTGGGCGACTCGCCGCTCCAACCCCAGGCGGCGGAGGGAACCTCGGCGGTGTCCACGTGAGTGACGATGCCGCGCTCGGTGCTGGCGGGTTCGAGTTCCGTGGCGGCCACGATCGCTCCTTAGCTGGTTCGGGTACCGCGGGTTCCGGTACGCACTCGAAGGACTGCTGGTCGATATCGTGACATACGACGGGGCGTCGTTGACAGTCGGGCCACGGCCCGTCGGCCGAACTTTTCGGTGCGCCACAATGAACGGGTGTCCGACATCGTGAAAGTCCTGCTCCTCGGCAGCACCGGATCCATTGGTACCCAAGCGCTCGAGGTGATCGCCGCCAACCCCGACCGGTTCGAGGTGGTCGGGCTGGCCGCTCGTGGCGGCAATACGGAGCTGTTGGCGCAGCAGATGGCGGCCACCGGGACGCGCAATGTCGCGGTCGCGGACCCCACCGCCGCCGCGCGTTTGGACATCGAGCTGGCCGGCCCCGCGGCGGTGACCGAGCTGGTGCGCCGCACCGAAGCCGATGTCGTGCTCAACGCGCTGGTCGGCTCGCTCGGACTGGAACCGACCCTGGCCACCTTGCACTCCGGTACCAGGCTGGCCTTGGCCAACAAGGAATCGCTTGTCGCGGGCGGCTCCCTGGTGACACGGGCGGCGGCGCCCGGCCAGATCGTGCCGGTCGATTCGGAACATTCGGCGCTGGCGCAGTGCCTGCGCGGCGGCCGGGCCGAGGAGGTGGACCGGCTGGTGCTCACCGCATCGGGCGGGCCGTTCCGCGGCTGGACCACCGAGATGCTGGAATCGGTGAATCCGGCTGAGGCCAAAACACATCCGACGTGGTCGATGGGCCCGATGAACACGCTGAACTCCGCCTCGCTGGTGAACAAGGGACTCGAGCTCATCGAGACGCACCTGCTGTTCGGCATCCCGTACGACCGCATCGACGTCACCGTGCACCCGCAGTCGATCGTGCACTCGATGGTCACCTTCACCGACGGCTCCACCCTCGCGCAGGCCAGCCCGCCGGACATGAAGCTGCCGATCGCCCTGGCCCTCGGCTGGCCCGACCGGGTGCCCGGCGCCGCCGCGTCCTGCGACTGGGGCACCGCGGCCACCTGGACCTTCGAGCCGGTGGACAGCGCGGTTTTCCCGGCCATCGATCTGGCCCGTCAGGCGGGCGAGGCGGGCGGCAGCGTCACCGCCGTCTACAACGCCGCCAACGAGGTCGCGGTGCAAGCGTTCCTCGACGGCAAGATCCGCTTCCCCGCGATCGTGCGCACCGTCGCGGCCGCGGTCGAGGCCGCCGACCAGTGGCGCCCCGAACCCACCTCGCTCGCGGAGGTTCTGGCCGCCGATACCTGGGCCCGCGACTTCACCCGCGCCCGTGTCGATCCGGCCTAGGTCCGCGGGTTTCCGACTCGCGAGGCGAGCCTCTGCTGGCAGACTGAGCACCCGGGGCTCGTGGCTGTCCGGCTACTGTGGTCGTGGGCTCGCGGCCGCGACGGACTCGCGCACCCGGGTTTGCAGGCGGCCGGACCGGGCGGCCGCACTTCATCGAGGCGAGCTGCGCACAGCAGGAGGGCTGTAGATCACATGGTGTTCGCGTTGGGTTTCGTGCTGTTCGCACTAGGCATCACGATTTCGATTGCGCTGCACGAATGCGGGCACATGTGGACCGCCCAGGCCACCGGCATGAAGGTGCGGCGGTACTTCATCGGGTTCGGGCCGAAGATCTTCTCGTTCCGGCGCGGTGAGACCGAGTACGGGCTCAAGGCGCTTCCGCTCGGTGGCTTCTGCGATATCGCGGGCATGACCGCGCTGGACGAGCTGCAGCCCGAAGAGGTCGAGCGCGCGATGTATCGCCAGGCCACCTGGAAGCGGATGGTGGTGATGTCGGGCGGCATCGCGATGAACTTCGTGCTCGGCTACATCCTGGTGGTCGTGCTCGCCGTCGGCTGGGGTCTGCCGCAGTTCGATCAGCCGCCCGCCACCGCGCTGGGCGCGATGAGCTGTGTGCCGCAACAGAATCCGGACGGCAGCACGCAGCCGTGCACCGGCACCGGGCCTGCGCAGCGGGCCGGGCTGCAACGCGGTGACGTGGTGACCGCGGTGAACGGGGTGAGCGTCAAGACGTGGAAGGAATTCCAGTCCGAGACCCAGAAGCAGAGCGGCCCGTTCACCTACACCGTCGATCGTGACGGTCAGAGCCTGACCATCTCGGTGACCCCCGAGCGGGTGATGCGCTACCCCGAGGGCGGCGGCGCGGGGCGTGAGGTCAGTGCCGTCGGTGTCGGCGCGGACTTCTACGGGCCGGTTCAATACAACGTGCTGGCCGCGATCCCGGCCGCGGGCGTGTTCACCGGTGACATGTTCGTACGTACCTTCCAGTCCCTGGTCCAGCTGCCGCAGAAGGTGACCGCGCTGGTGAGCGCGGTGACCGGCGGCGAGCGCGACGCGGAGACACCGGTCAGCGTGTACGGCGCCAGCAAGATCGGCGGCGAGACCGCGGAGCGCGGGCTGTGGAACGTCTTCATCCTGGTGCTGGCGAGCCTGAACTTCTTCCTCGGCGCCTTCAACATCCTGCCGCTGCTGCCGCTCGACGGCGGCCACATGGCGGTGGTCCTCTACGAGAAGATCCGCAACACCGTCCGCGGGTGGAAGGGGCTCGCGCCCGGCGGACCGGTGGACTATCTGAAGTTGTTGCCAGTCACCTATGTGGCGGTCGTGATCGGCGGTGCGTACATGGTGCTCACCCTGGTGGCCGACATCGTCAATCCGATCAAACTGTTCTGAGTTCGATTCGACGCGGTACCCTGTCGCCGGGCACTTGGGGGACAGCATGTTGTCGCGGGCGTCACAGGGTGGTCGTTCGGCGCGCGCGACTAAGCTCGGAAGGCGAACGGCCCGGAATGTACGGACGGAAAGTAGGCAGCCGAAGGTGACCAGCACAATCGGATTGGGGATGCCCGCCGCGCCCGCGGCCGTTCTCGCTCCTCGACGCAAGACCCGCCAATTGATGGTGGGCAATGTCGGAGTGGGCAGCGATCACCCGATCTCCGTGCAGTCGATGACCACCACCAAGACCCACGACATCAACGCCACTCTGCAGCAGATCGCGGAGCTCACCGCTTCGGGCTGCGACATCGTGCGGGTGGCCTGTCCGCGTCAGGAAGACGCGGACGCGCTGGCGACGATCGCGCGCAAGAGCCAGATCCCGGTCATCGCCGACATCCACTTCCAGCCCCGCTACATCTTCGCCGCGATCGATGCCGGCTGCGCCGCGGTGCGCGTGAATCCCGGCAACATCAAGGAATTCGACGGCCGGGTCGGCGAGGTCGCCAAGGCGGCGGGCGCCGCGGGCATCCCGATCCGGATCGGCGTCAACGCCGGTTCGCTGGACAAGCGGATGCTGGAGAAGTACGGCAAGGCCACCCCGGAGGCGCTGGTCGAGTCCGCGCTGTGGGAGGCGAGCCTGTTCGAGGAGCACGGCTTCGGCGACATCAAGATCTCGGTCAAGCACAACGACCCGGTGGTCATGGTGGAGGCCTACCGGCAGCTGGCCGCGCGCAGCGACTACCCGCTGCATCTCGGCGTGACCGAGGCGGGCCCGGCGTTCCAGGGCACGATCAAGTCCGCGGTGGCCTTCGGCGCGCTGCTGTCGGAGGGCATCGGCGACACCATCCGGGTCTCGCTGTCCGCGCCGCCCGCCGAGGAGATCAAGGTCGGTGGACAGATCTTGCAGTCGCTGAATCTGCGGCCGCGCAAGCTCGAGATCGTGTCCTGCCCGTCCTGCGGCCGGGCCCAGGTCGACGTGTACACCCTGGCCAACGAGGTGTCCGCCGGGCTGGAGGGCATGGAGGTACCGCTGCGGGTGGCCGTGATGGGTTGTGTCGTCAACGGACCCGGCGAGGCCCGCGAGGCCGACCTCGGTGTGGCCTCGGGCAACGGCAAGGGCCAGATCTTCGTGAAGGGCGAGGTCATCAAGACCGTGCCGGAGGCACAGATCGTCGAGACCCTGATCGAAGAGGCCATGCGGATCGCCGAGGAAATGGGCGAGAACACCGATTCGGGCGCGCCCGTGGTCACGGTCGGCTAACAGCAGCACTGTTGCGTTCGGCATAGCCGTACCACATCGTCGATATTCGTGGCAGGCTGTCACCGTGCGGAGTCTGCTGGAGCCGACGCGAAGGGCGAAATACGTCCCCGCGCGGCAGCTCGCGAATCGGGACCTGGCGCAGGTCCTTCGAGTTCTGGACGCCGATCCGGTGGCCTCGTGTATGGTCGCGGCCCGGCTCCAGGAATTCGGCCTCGATGCCGCGCGCTGCGGGCAGGGTGAATTGTGGAGTCGCGGCGGACCGTCCGAATCGCTGTGTTTCTCCGGCGCGAATCTGGTGCCGTTGCGCGGGGACCAGGAGGCGTTACGCGCCTTCGCCGATCGGGCCGTGCGCTGGCCTCGAATAGCGTCCTCGGTGGTCGGGCGGCGGGAATTGGCGTTGCCGCTGTGGGAAATGCTGGCCGACCATTGGGGTCCGGAACGCGAATTACGCGGCGAACAACCATTGCTCGCGCTCGCCCAACCTCCCTTGGCGACACCCGATCCGAACGTCCGCCGGGTGCGCCCGGACGAAATAGAGCGATATCTCGGCGCCGCGATCGCGATGTTCATCGAAGAGGTCGGCGTCGACCCGCGCGCGGGTGACGGCGGGCGCGGATATCGGCGGCGCATCCAGAGCCTGATCGAATCCGGCCGTGCCTGGGCACGTTTCGAGGACGGCGAGGTCGTGTTCAAGGCGGAGGTGGGGGCGCTGTCCCGGCGCACCGGTCAGATCCAGGGCGTCTGGGTGCATCCGGAACATCGAGGTCACGGCCTCGGCACCGCGGGGACCGCGGCCATCGCGAACGCCGTCGTCGCCACCGGGCGGACCGCGAGCCTGTACGTCAACGACTACAACGCGATCGCCAGGCGCGCCTACAGCCGCGTCGGATTCCGGCAGATCGCCACGTTCTCCACCATCCTGCTCGACTGAAACACGGAGTGCCGCCGGGGTTTGCCCGAGGGTGGCCACTACCATCGGTGCCGTTGTCGCCGTGCTTGCCCGCCCCGCCGGCTGAGCTCTCCCTAGGACGGTACCGTTGCGGAAATCGCTGCTCGTCACGCTGAGCGTCACGGTGCTCACGCTGTCCGCTGCCGGATGCGGCAGTGGCCCGCAGGGCCCGACGCCCGTCGCCGACGACTTCGTCGCTGCCTTCGCCGAGCACGATCCCTCGGCCGCGGCCAGATTCACCAACCAGCCCGAAAAGGCTACTGCCGCACTGAGTTCCGCGTGGGAGAAGCTACAGGCGGAGGGGCTGGTCGCGCGCACCGGATCGGCGCGGGTCAGCGGCGATACCGCGACCGTCGACTACACCTACGAGTGGCGCCTGCCCAAGGACCGGACCTGGCGCTACACCGGCCAGCTGCAGATGGGGCGCAGCGAGGGACGCTGGCGGGTGCGCTGGACCTCGTCCAACATCCACCCGAAGCTCGGCGACACCCAGACCCTCGCCTTGCGCGCCAACCCGGCGCCGCGGGCCAGGGTGAACGAGCAGGCAGGCAGCGATGTGCTGGTGCCGGGCAAGGTGTCGCGGGTCGTGTTCACCGCCGCGAACGCGCCCGACCCGGGCGCGGTGGCGGGCGCACTCGCGGCCGCGCTGAGCCGGTTCGATCCGCGGCTCACCGCCGAGGCCATCCGGACCGGCGCCACCTCGACCACGGGCGCCTATACCGTCACGATGCTCAACGAGAACGAATTCGACCAGGTGAGTACCGATCTCATCGGGTTGCCCGGCGTGCGCCTCACCTCCGAATGGGATCTGGTGCCCACCGACCGCGACTTCGCGCCCGATCTGCTCGCGCAGGTGCGCAAGACGGTGATCGCGGAGGTGGACGGCAAGGCGGGCTGGTCGGTGGTCACGATGAACGCCAACGGTGTCGATACCGATGTGCTCACCGAGACGCCGTCGCAACCGGCGCCGTCGTTCTCGCTCAGCGTCGACCGCAACGTGCAGAATGCCGCGCAACGCGCCGTCGACCTGCGGCCGGACCAGACGATGATGGTGGTGCTTCGCCCCTCCACCGGTGCGATCCTGGCGATCGCGCAGAACAAGGCGGCCGATCGGGACGGCCCGGTGGCGACCATCGGCCAGTACCCGCCCGGTTCGGTGTTCAAGACCGTCACCGCGGCCGCGGCGATGTCGACCGGGATCGCGACGCCGGACACGGTGCTGCCCTGCCCGAGCCGAATCACCATCGGGGAACGCATGATTCCCAATTACAATCTCTTCACCGTCGGCGACGTCCCGATGATCACCGCGTACGAGCGGTCGTGCAACACCTCGTTCGCCACCATTGCCAGCCGGTTGCCCGGCACCGCGCTGCACAACGCCGCCATGAAATTCGGCATCGGCCCCGGCTACGCGATCGCGGGCTTGCCGACCTTCACCGGTTCGGTGCCGCCCGCGGACGAGCTGGTGCAGCGCACCGAGGACGGCATCGGTCAGGGCAAGGTGGTGGTCAGCCCGTTCGGGATGGCGTTGATGGCGGCGACGATCGCGCACGGCTCGCTGCCGGTGCCGTACCTGATCGCCGGCCGCCCGACGACGGTCGAGGGCGGCGGGGACGCGCCGGACCCGCAGGTGATCGCGGGGTTGCGGGCGATGATGCGCCGGGTGGTCACCGGCGGCACGGCCGAGCGGATCGCCGATCAGGGCGAGGTGTACGGCAAGACCGGTGAGGCCGAGGTCGAGGGCGGCTCGCACTCGTGGTTCGTCGGTTATCGTGGGGATATGGCGTTCGCGACCTTGCTGGTCAAGGGCGGCAGTTCGGACAACGCGGTCGCGGTCACCCGCGATATGTTCGCCGCGCTGCCCGGCGGCTACTGACCGCTATCGCTGCGCGACGCCGGGCCCTGCCTGCTGATTGCTGGTGGTCGCGCCGTGCTCCAGGATGATGGCGCCGGCGTCGCCGCCGTCCAGAATTTCGACGGTCGCCGCGCCACCGAGAATGATCGCGACGCTGGCCAGAATCGTGGTGGAACGCTTCATTGTTCGGCTCCCTCGGGTCAGGGGTGTCGACGGGGGGGAAGGTTCTTTCCTGGTTCGGGTGGGATTGCCACGCGAAGTTGACTGAAAGTTTGCTGATTTATCGAACCGTAATGTGGATGCGTTTCGGGGAACAGGGACATGTGTCCGATAGCGCATCGCGGACCGAAGTGGCGCGGGTCACATTCTGGAAGGGTCTGCGGTGAGACTACCCAGACGTCGCGCCGGATTGTCGCGAAATCGGCCGATGCTGGAACAAGTACACGGAACGGTCGATTCGGGCAGAGAAAATTATGTGCGCACCGCTGTCCGGCGGACGGTATCCGGATTTTGCCGAGGCGGTTTGTTTCGTGCGCGGGCCGTAATCGCGGGTGGTGACGAATTGTCCCTTTCGGAATCGGCGCTGCTCGGTTTCGGTGTCGGATTTGTCACGGATTGCTCACGGTGCGGGAGATGATCCCCCGGAGCGAGGTCGGTGTCGATTTGCCGACGGGCTATTTCGAAGAGGGAAATCCGGGACGGGAAACGCTCGCCGGGTGTTGTCGTCGGATCGAACGCCGCGATTGCCGACGCGGGCGACGAATCCTGTTTGCCGCCGTGGCGGTACCGTCGAAATGTTCGGCGCGGGTGATGGGGAATGCCGGAACGGTCGGGCGTCGAGCGCAATCGGACAGCGAGCGTGCGTCGTGCTCAATCGCGCCGGGGCGAGCCATATTTCGGTATTCGCCGGTGCGACTCGCGATTCACCGGTGCGACTCGCGGCCGAAACGCATGGCAGTAAA
Organism: Nocardia brasiliensis; assembly: GCF_011801125.1. NCBI lineage: Bacteria > Bacillati > Actinomycetota > Actinomycetes > Mycobacteriales > Nocardiaceae > Nocardia > Nocardia brasiliensis. The sequence goes on along the minus strand of NZ_CP046171.1, from coordinate 5,595,983 downwards.
ACCGCGACGTGCCGCGCCCCGGCATCCGCACCGCCTCCGTCGCAGGTTCCGGTCGCGGCTACTCGAGCCAGCCGAGGTGCCGATGCCCCTCGAAGTAGCTGTCGTCCGGGTCGGGAGCGTGGCTGCCCGGGACGCCGGTGGTCGGGGCCGTGGCAGGCTCGTCGGTTTCGCGCAGCTGATCCAGTTCCGCCCGGCCGAGCGCGGCCAGCCGTTCGCGCTCGGCGGCCGGCATCGCGCCCGCTCGGTGGAACATGTCCTGCGCGATGCCGTCGAGCAGCCGCGCGAACGTCTCGGAACGGCCGAACTCCCGCATGCTCGCCCGCCCGGCGAGTACCTCGGTGAGGTGGCGGCGCAGCTGCGGGTCGGTGGCCGAGGCCGCGAGCACCTCGAGTGATCGCCGCAGGTGACGCGCCGCACCGAGATCACCGCGCGCCACATCGAAGACGACCTCGGGTTGCTGTGGCATGCGATCACGCTCCCGAGGCGATGGTCGCGGCGCCCGGCGACGGTGGCGCGTCCGTGCGGCTGCTGGACAGCGCCAACGCGGTCGCCCCGAGATCGACGACGGTTTTGCACGCGCCGGTGGTCACCGTCAGGATCTGCTCGAACCCGGCGAAGATCAGCCCGGCGTGCGCGGCGGCCACCGCGCGGGCCCCGCCGTCGCGCGTGGTGGACAGCGTTGCGGCGGCGGCCATCTCGACCAGCCACATGATCGTCCGGTCGACGATGTCCTGGAGCAGGTCGCCGAGCAGGCGAGCCAGGTCGAGCATGGCGTTGCCGATGCCGTGCAGTGCGCGCGCGATCTCTTGGCGCGCCTTGCACTGGCGTTCGACGGTGCTCGCGAGCTGGTGGCAGTGGTCGCGCGCCTGGTCGGCCGCGCTGCCGTGCCACGTCCGTGCGAGCAGGTGCCTGCCCTCGGTGTCGAGCGCCTCGTGGAAAGCGGCATCGAATCCGGCCAGCTTCCCGGCGGCGTCGGCGGCCTGCTCGACGCCCGCCCAGTCACCGGCGACGAACTCCGAGGCCAGACCGAAAACATCGGTCCCGGTGATGCTTTGGACGGCCTGTCCGATGTAGTAGGCCGGGGCGATGTAGTCGCCGGCGACGAAGAACGGAATCCAGCCGGGCAGCGGATCGGCGGCCTCGGGACTGCGTAAAGCCGCCGCCGGGCCGGTCATCTCGGGTCCTCGACACCGGCGGCGCTCAGGCGCTGTGCCGTGGCCGAATCGGTGTCTCGGTGCGCCTGGGCACTCTTGCTGAGCGCGCTCGCCGCGGCCTCGCTCGCGGTCCGCAAAGTGCCGTACTCGGCCTCGAGATTGCGGCGCATCCCGTCGAGCATCGCTTCGACCTGCGCGTAGATCCGGCCGTCGTGCGAGCCGAAGACGAACCAGGTGGCCACATAGTCCCGCGCGGAGCCGGCCTGGCCCGCCAGACCGCGCAGCGTGGCGGCGAGCTCGTCCAGCTGATCGGGCCGTACGTGGAGCTCTTCGGCCATCGGTCCTCCCGTCGCGTCCTGCGGTACCGGATCGGCTACGCCGGACGAGGCACTGGGCGCGGCCGTCCGGGTCCGATACAGGTTCGACGCGACACGACGACGTTCGGTTCCATCGAAACGCCGCGAGCGAGTTCTCCGGCTACTCGGCGCGGATCAGGGTGGCGGCGAGGTGATGCTGCAGCGGCTCGCCGACCGCGGCCATGCGCACCGTGTAATCGATGGTGTCGCCCTTGACCTGGAAGGTACGGCCGAGCGCGGTAACGAGTTTCGCGGTGCTGGTGCGGCCGATGCTGGTCGAATCGAATTCCAGGTGCAGCGCACCGTCGTCGACGGTCAGCGCGCCCTCGCATATTTCGGTGATCCCGGTGGGATGGGCCAGGATCAACTCCACCCGATCCGGGCTCGGGCAGCGCAGATATCCGGTTTCGGCGTGCAACGGGCGGCCGTCGTCGGCCGCGCGGGTGCGCTGCCGGTAGGTGAGGAACGGGCGGCCGAGATGACCGAACCGGACTTCTTCCAGGTAGTCGAACGGCTCGATGGTCGGGTATTCGCCGTGTCCGTTGCCGCGCCAGGTGCCGAGCAGCGGAGCCAACGGGGCGATGCCGGGATGGGGTGCGATTGGCGGTTGGGGTTCGACCACGGCGCACAGCCTAAACCTGTTGGTTCCCGGCGGCTTCGCATACCGCCTAAATTTGCGAGCGTGCGGCCTAGTAGATGGGTGCGCGCACCGAGCGGGTCGCACCATTCTTCGTGATATGACCCGGGTTCGGTTCCGACGCCGGCGTCCGGTCAGTCCGGTCGGCCGGTCGGGGCCGATGGGCGCCGTGCGGTGTCCCGGGCCTGCACCGCTGCTTCCACTTCGTCGAACGCGGTGCGAATCATCGTGCGGTAGGGGCCGTCCGGGAGTTCCGGCAATGCCGAGCGGGTGGCCTCGATCTCGCGGCGGGCCGCGTCGAACGAGCCGAGCCTGCGGTAGTTGTCCGCGAGATTCAGGTGCAGCGACGGATAGAACCCGCCGACCCGCAGGGACGGGTGGTATTGCTGGGCACGGCTGTCGGTCAGGCTGTCGGCGGCGTCGAGGGCGCGGATATCCCAGGCGAGCGCCTCGGCCGGATCGTCGTGCAGGTCGGCCAGGTAGTGCGCGAGGGTGCAGCGATGCAGTGGATCTCCCTGGGGGCCGAAGGAATCCCAGATCGCCAGCAGTGCGGTACGGGCGTCGCCGGGCTGACCGGCCCGGCCGAGTTCCACCGCGTGGGTGATGGCGTCCATGGTGGTGTCGGTCGTGGTCATGGGGTTCCTTCCGGTGGGGTGTTCGGGCGGGTCGGCATCACGAGCGTGGTGAGGTCGCCGTCGGTGGCGGAGCGGACGACGACCGGCTGGTCGGCGGCCGCGATGTCGAACATGAGATCCGGGCCGAGGGCGCTTTGGATCGCGGGGCGCAGCGTCGCGGTGGCGAAGGTCAGGCCGAGATCGGGTCCGATGCTCTCGGCGGGCAGTCCGCGCACTGCGCCGTGTTCGTCCGAAATCGTGAGCGCGGCGGCGCTGGCCTCGAATCGAACTGTGGCAGCGGAGCTTTCGAGCGCTGCCAGCAGGGCGCCGCGCGCCGTGAGCACACGCTGCCGAGCGGGTGCGAGCGCGCCGAGCATCGCGCGATAGTCCGGGAACCGCTCGTCGAGGACGGCGTAGCAGCGCTGTTCGTCGGCGCTGAGCAGCAGGCCGTGATCCGTCGGCGCCGCGACGATGTAGTCGAGGGTGTCGAGCCAGTCGATGATCGGATCGAGCTCGCGTGTGTCGAGGACCAGCGACCAGTCAGTGCCGTGCGACTGTCGCGGTACGACGCTCCTGGTCGTGAGTCGATACCGATCGGTGGCGGTCAGCGTCAGCGACGCCGCGGTCGCTTCGAGCTGAATGCCTGTCAGCACCGGGAACTCGGGATCGGTCGCCGCCGCGCCGCGCACCTGCCGCAACGCCGCCGCGAGCACCGCCGCGGGCAGGGTGACCCGGTCGCCGGCCGGTGCGGCGGCCAGTTCCCGCTTGATCGTCGCGGCCGCGCGGGCGGCCGCGCGGGCTCGCCGGTGCAGCTCGGACACGTGCCGATCCAGTAGTCGCTCGGCGCGGCGGGCGTCGCCGGTCAGGATCTCGGCGATCGACTCGAGCGGTACCTCGATGGACCGCAGCCTGCGGATCAGTGTCGCGCGGTCGCGTTGGTCCTCGGTGTAGTACCGATAGCCGGTGAGCGGGTCTACCCGGGCGGGCACCAGCAGCCCGCAGTCGTCGTAGAAGCGCAGCGCGCTCGCGGTGAGCCCGCTGGCTCGCGCGAGCACCCCGATGGTGATCAATCTGTCGGACTCGGCCACCCGGCCATCATGAAGTCTCAGGTAGGCCGAAGGTCAAACCGCCGTTTCGCCCTCGCCGGGGGCCCAGTGCCGGGACCAGGCCCACAGCGGGTGCAGCGCGGCGGTGAGTTCGGTTCCGGCGGTGGTCAACTCGTAGGACTTGTCCGCGTTCTTGACGATCAGGCCCGCGGTTTGCAGATGCTGGAGCCGGACCGAGAGCATGCTCGACGAGCAGTTGTCCATGCGGCGGCGCAGCTCGAGAAAGCCGAGGCGGCCCGGTTCCAACTCCCACAGGACGCGCAGCATCCAGCGCTGACCCAGCAGATCCATCGCGGCGAGGATCGGCGCGTTCGCCGGATCTCGCCCGCCGTTGGGTGGCGTCGCCCCGTTTGCACTTCTCATTTAGAACTACCATAGTGGTTCTGAATTAGAAGCAATCCTGCGGGCCGTCCGGTCCGCGATCGAGAGGGCGACGGTGGGCGAAGCAGACGGACAGAGGGTCGTCCTGATCACGGGCGCGTCCCGCGGCATCGGCGCGGAAACGGCCAGGATCCTGGCGGCCGGTGGTGATCACGTGATCATCAACTATCGCGAAAAGCTCAAGCGCGCCAAGGCCATTGCCGACGCGATCGGCGCCGCCGGGGGTAGTGCGTCCACCGCGGGCGCCGACATCTCCGACGCGGACTCCACCCGGGCGCTCATCGATGACATCGTCGCGCGGTTCGGGCGGCTCGACGTGCTCGTGCTGAACGCCTCGGGCGGGCTGGAACGCCAGGCCGCGCCCGGGTACGCCATGGCGATCAACCGGGACGCGCAGACCCGGCTGGTGCGACTCGCGTTGCCGCACATGCCTTCCGGATCCAGGATCGTGTTCGTCACCAGTCACCAGGCGCATTTCCATGGACGCAAGCCGGTGCCCGCCGACTACGAGCCCATCGCCGCGAGCAAGCGCGCCGGGGAAGACGCACTGCGCGCGATGATTCCGCTGCTCGCCGAACGAAACATCCCGCTGCACATCGTTTCCGGCGACATGATCGACGGCACGATCATCGTGCAGCTGCTGGAACGCCGGAATCCGGACGCGGTTTCGGCCCGGCGCGACCAGGCCCCGCTGCCCACCGTCACCGAATTCGCCACGGCCGTGGCCGAAGCCACCACCTCGACCGCCGAGTCCGGGCACACGACCTACGTGGGTGGCCCCGACTACCTCGCCGACGTCGGCTGAGCGGCGTGCCCGCTTAATCGGTGGAGATCCGCCAGGTCGCCGCACAGGATGTGAGCATGACCGACAGCGCGGAGCACACCGCCTTCCGAATCGACTGGGCGCAAGTGCCGCCCGAGGTCAGGACGGGCATCGAACGGCGCCTCGGTGGCCGGGTACTGCGCGCGGTCGGCCAGCGCGGCGGATTCAGCCACGGGCTGGCGGTCCGGCTGACCCTGACCGGCGGCGCCCGCGTCTTCGTGAAGGCGATCGACGGCGGGGACGAACTGGCGGCGGCATACCGATCGGAGACCCGGACGGCGCTGTGCCTGCCGCGGCGCGTGCCCGCGCCGCGGTGCCGGTTCGGCGCGGACATCGCGGGCTGGTTCGTGACCGCGTTCGACGAGGTGGCGGGGGAGCATCCGCGCTTGGCCGATCCGGGGGAGCGCGCCGATGTGCTGCGCACCGTCGAGCGGATGGCGCGGGTGCTGACCCCCAACCCGGTGGCGCGGGTGCCTACCATCGCGGACGCGCTGGGTTCGGCGTTCACCGGGTGGCGCGAGTTCGCCGAGCACGGCCCGCCCGCCGATCTGGACGGGTGGTCGCTGCGGCAGCTGGACCGGCTGGCCGACCTCGAAAGCACTTGGCTCGCAGCCGCTTCCGGGGAGACGCTGCTGCACACCGATCTGAGTCCGAGCAATCTGCTGCGGCAGCCGGACGGGCAGGTGCTCGTGGTCGACTGGGCATGGGCCTGCCGGGGCGCCGCCTGGGTGGATCTGGTCCTGTTGGCGCCCTCGTTCGCGGCCGCCGGGGTCGATCCCGATCCGATCCTCGCGGCGCACCCGGTGACCGCGGGCATCGATTCGGGGGCCATCGATGCGGTGGTGTGTGCGATGGGTGGATACTGGGCCACCAACTCACGCAGGGCCGCGATACCGAGTTCGCCGAAGCTGCGCGCGCATCAGCGGGTCTTCGCCGGGCTTGCCCGGGATTGGCTGCGACGGCGCGTCGCTTGGGCATGATCCCGGAAAATTACTTCCGAGTGGCAGATTATGGTGTGGTCACTCAGAGTTAGCCGAAGCCCGAGGGATGCCGCGGCCGACTGGTGGGGAGCTGGGCCAACGCTGCGTGTCGGACCGACGGAAGTGGGTGAAAAACTACGTGGAGGGGGGCACTCTCGTTCACGCTATCGATGTGTGTCAGGCGCCGCCGACGTGAACCGTTCGCGCAACGACCGGGCCATCCCCGGTAAGTTCCTGCTGCTCGCGGCGCTGCGGGGGTTCCCGCACGCCGATCACCCGATGCTGGAGGCCGCCGGAGAGTTGGCGCAGTTGCATCTGGCACGGGACCGGACGCCCGCGGCCGAATCCATCAAGATCGATCGCAGGCGGATCCAGTTGGTTCGCAGCATCGATCGCTGGGTCACCCTGGCCACCCCGATCCCGGAACTGGCCGCGGTCGAACACCCCGAAACGGTCGGCAGGCTGGTCGATCAGCTCGCCGAGATGACCGCGCAGGCGATCACCGCGCTGACCCACGCCCCGGAAGCGGTCTTCTACGACGCGTGGGTGCGCATCGAGGCGCTGGCCGACGGCTACCAGGACCTGATCGACGGCCTGCGCCACGGGATTCGCCGATTACCCGAGGATCCCTACGATCACCCGTGACTACCGGCCGCGGCCGAACAGTCGAAACGAGCGCGCCCGCCGCCGCGGCAGCGTCGCGTACACCATCGTCATGTCGGCGAACACCTCCGCTTCCCGCTCCCGTTCTTCCCCGAAATCACCGCGTCCCAGCGCGTGTTCGATCGAGCGCGGCGACATCGTCGGCAGCAGCACGGCCAGCGACGGCGGCAGCGGATCCGGGCGATCCTGCCGCTCGCCGTGCTCGAGCAGCATATGGCCGACCTGGTGCAGGACGAGGTGGTCGACGTTGCGTTCGATCGCCTCGTCGTCGTAGACGATGATGTCGTCGTGCGTGCGTGCGACCCACAGACCGCCCGCGCCGCAACCGATCTCGTGCAGCACCGCCCGCGGCGCGGTGTGCAGGGTGATGGAGCGCCCCCGGTGCGCGGCCACAGCGGCGAGGTACGCGGACAGATCCCACGGATTGGGGAGGGGCACGGTTCGGGTGGCATCACCGAGACGCGCGTCCATGCTGGTCATCCCGGCATACATTACCCACCGGTTCGCTCCGCGTCATCTGCGGAACCGGGCGCCGCGGACATGAGAATGATCATGTCCGGCAATCGGATCGATCACTCCGTCGATGGCTGCGCGGCGGCCGGTTCCGCGTTCAGATACTTGATCGCGACGTGATTGACCGCCCACAGTACGACGCCGATGCCCAGCAGGACGCCGGCGATCACGTACTGCTGCGGATTGCGGTCGGTGAACGGGGTCACCAGGAAGCCACATGTCAGTGCGCCGATCACGGGCAGCGCGGTCGGGGTCCGGAAATGCTCGTGCGACACCTGATCTCGGCGCAGCACCAGCACCGCGACATTGACCACCGTGAACACCGCGAGCAGCAGCAGCGCCGTGGTGCCGCCGAGCTCGGGCACCTCGCCGACGAACGCGATCAGGCCGAGCGCGAGCAGCGTGGTGCACAGGATCGCCACGAACGGCGTGCGCCGGCCCGAGTGGACTCGCCCGAGCTGCCTGGGCAGCACGCCCTGCCTGGCCATGCCGTACAGCAGACGGCTGGCCATCAGCATGTTGATCAGCGCGGTGTTGGCCACGGCGATCATGCTGATATAGGCGAAGATCTGGGTCGGGAACGCGGGCGCGCCGACCCGCACCACCTGCAGCAGCGGCGTATCGCCCTGGCCGAGTTCGGCGATCGGCACCAGGGCCACCGCGGTGATCGACACCAGCACGTAGATCAGTGCGGTGATCGCGAGACCGGCCAGCAGTACCTTCGGGAAGATCCGGCTCGGCTGTTTGCACTCCTCGGCCATGTTCACCGAGTCCTCGAATCCGACCATGGCGTAGAACGCCAGCGTGGTGGCGGCGATGACGCCGCCGACCGCGCTGCGGTCACCGGTCTCGAACTCGGTGATCCGGCTGAAGTCGCCGTCACCGACGCCGAGCGCCCAGCACCCGATCCCGATGACGATCAGCAGACCGGTCAGCTCGACGCAGGTGAGCAGCACGTTCAACTTCACGCCCTCGCTGACGCCGCGCAGGTTGATCGCGGCGACGACGAGCATGAACCCGAGCGCGATGAGCGTGATCATCGCGCCCGGGCCGAGGTCGAGGTCGAGCGCCTCGGCGAAGTTGGCGCCGAAGGCGCGCGACGCCGTCGCCGCCGAGGTGATGCCGGAGCTCATCACCGCGAACGCCACCATGAAGGTGAGGAACTGGATGCCGAACGCCTTGTGGGTGTACAGCGCCGCGCCTGCCGCGTGCGGATACTTGGTGACCAGCTCCAGATAGCTCATCGCGGTGACGAGGGCGACCAGGAACGAGACCACGAACGGCACCCAGACCGCGCCGCCCACCTCGTTCGCGACCTTTCCGGTGAGCGCGTAGATCGACGAGCCGAGGATGTCGCCCACCACGAACAGCAGCAGCAAGCCGGGGCCCATCACCCGCTTCAGCTCCGGCTCGGCGGCCCGCTCGGCGGTGGTGTCGGCCATGGTCCCCTCCCGATCTCTGTGCGACAGATGGATGAAGTACCCGGAATCAGTCGAAAATAGTCGACCGATCTCGACTTTCGCCGCAAAGCAGCCGGTGTGGTGAACCGGATCGCCCGCTGTCTCGGTATCTCCTAGGACCGGGTCCGCGACATGCGGACCGGTGCGGGTTCCCCGGGAACCGACACGGCTTTGCGCAGGATGAGAGGGTGCGGTCGCAGGATGAGAGCGTGCGGATGAGCCTGCCGCCGGTGGTGTCGCGGCCGCGTTTCGGCGCGCTCGCGCAGTGGTGGGTGCTCACCCGCCGACTGATCCGGCCGTCCTGGCGCAACGGCGAGTTGGTCACCGCGGTCGTCGCGCCCACGGTGTTCACCCTCGGGTTCTATGTGCCGTTGAACCTGGTGATGAGCGGCTACGGGCACGGACTGAGCAGTTACGCGCAGTTCCTCCTGCCGATGATCGTGATGCAGGCGGTGGCGTTCTGTGCCACGTCGGCGGCGTTGCGCGCGGCGACCGACGCCGCGGACGGGCTCACCGTGCGGTTCGGGTCGCTGCCGATGCCAGCCGCGGTGCCGCTGGCCGCGCGGATCACCGCCGCGCTGTACCGCGCCGCGGTCTCGCTGGCCGTTGCCCTGGTGTGCGGCTGGGTGATCGGTGTGCGCTTCTATGGAAGTTGGCTGGAAACACTGGGTTTCGTCGCTTTCGCGTTGCTGGTGGCGGTGGCGTTGACGCTCGGTGCGGATCTGATCGGCACCGTGGTCGCCAAGCCGGAGGCGATCACCCAGGCGCTGATCTTCCCGCAGCTGGTTCTCGGGCTGGTGTCGACGGGGCTGGCGCCCGCACACCAATTCCCCTCCTGGCTCCAGGGATTCGCGCGCAACCAGCCGGTGTCGCAGTTCGTCTACGCGATGCGCGCGCTGGCCGGTGATCCGAGCGGCAACGCGGGGGTCGTCGGGTGGCGGGTACTCGGTCCCGGATTGGCTTGGGTGGCAGTGTTGTTCGTGCTCTGTGGTGGGCTCGGCGTGCTGGTCGCCATGCGGAGGTCGGGATGACCGACACCGCCCGCATCGCCGTGACGGCATTGCCCGTGGTGCCCGGACGGACCGAAACCTGGCGCCTGCTGGTGCCGCAGACCCTCGTGCAGACCCGGCGGTTGCTGCGGCGCTGGGTGCGCGACCCGCTGACCACGATGCAGTCGCTGGTGTTCCCGGCGCTGCTGCTGCTCGTGCTGAATGCCGTGCTCGGCAAGCAGATCTCGGCCTTCGCCGGTGCCGGCGCCCTCTACGGTTCGGTGCCGATGGTGGCCCTGGTGGGGGTGATGTCGGGCTCGGTGGCCGGTGCGATCACGCTGGGCCGGGAACGGGATCAGGGTCTGCTGGCCCGGCTGTGGGTGCTGCCGGTGCATCGGGCGTCCGGTCTGTCCGCGCGCATCCTCGCCGAGGCGGTCCGGATACTGGTGTGCACCCTGGTGTTGTTCGGGGTGGGTCTGCTGCTCGGGTTCCGCTTCGAGCAGGGAGCCCTGGCCGGACTCGCGCTGTTCGGTGTGCCGCTGCTGTACGGGCTCGGCTTCGCCACCATGGTCACCGCCGTGGCGGTGTTCTCCGCGAAAACCGCGCTGGTGGAGGCCGTTTCGCTCGGATCGTCGCTACTGATGTTCTTCAGCACGGGTTTCGCGCCGTTGCACGCGTATCCGCGCTGGGCACAACCGATCGTCGCGCATCAACCGATGACCCAGGCGATCGACGCGATGCGCGGATTGTCACTCGGCGGCCCGGTGCGCGCGCCGCTGCTGGCGACGGTGGCCTGGTCGGTCGGCGCGATGGTGGTGTTCGCCGTGCCCGCGGCCGTCGGCTACCGCCGCGCCAGCCGAACTTAGCCCATCTTCGCCGCGGCCTCGGTGATCATCGCCGCGGAATCGCGCGGGCTCAGTGCCATGGCCCGCAGCTGGTCGAAAATCACGCCGAAGCGCCGGATTTCGGGATGGCCCTCGATGAGTTCATCGCCCGCGATGCCCTCCACGTAGACCAGCTCCGGATCGGCCGGGTCGTGGAAATCGAGTAGCGTGAACGAGCCCGCCATGCCGGGATGGGCGCCCGCGTCGAAGGGCAGGATCTGCAGGATCACGTTCTTGCGCTTGGTCTCCTGGAGCAGCCGATCCAGTTGGCCGCGCATCACCGCGGGCCCGCCGACGGTGCGCCGGATCGCCGCCTCGTCCATCACGACCCACAGCTCGAGCGGTTCGTCCTTGGTGAGATTGGCGGCCCGATCCATTCTGGCGCGGGCGCGGTCCTCCATCACCGACGCCTCCACCTTCGGCATCGAGGTGTCGATCACCGCGGTCGCGTACTCCATGGTCTGCAGCAATCCAGGAATGGTCGAGGTCTGGTAGTGCCGCGCGGAGAGCGCCTCGGCCTCGAAATTGATGTAGGCGGCATAGACCTCGGACACGCTGCCCTCGTAGGCCCGTGACATACCGGGCTTGAGTGCGTCGGACAGTAATTCGCTGGCGTCGTCGCGCTGTTCGTCGGTGACGCCGTACAGGTCGAGCATCGCCTGCAGCGTGCGTCGCTGCGGCCGGGCCTGCGCCGTTTCGATCCGATACAGCGTGGTGACGTTGATACCGGTTTGGGTGCTCACCTCTTCCTTGCTGAGCCCCGCGTGCTCGCGCATCTCGTGCAGCATCGCGGCCAATCTGCGCAATCGCACGGTCAGGACGGTGCGCTTGCCTGCCATGCCGAATTCCCTCCGCCGTGCGCCTGCGAAAATCCGAGCGTACCCCGTTCCATGCTGTGCGGAACCGAGGTTCGCGGGCACACATGGCATTTCATGCCGAGCGATGGCACCCGAATCTTCACCGCACCGAAACCTGAGGAAACCTGGCGTTCGGCTCGGGGCAGTAGGTTCGGCGGCTATGACTGGGGTGGCATCGATAGCGAAGCGATTCGGATTCACCGTTGCCGCGCTGGTGGCGGGCCTGACCCTGGTGCTCGGCCTGGCGACGCCCGCGCAGCAGCAGGCGCGGCCCGCGGCGGCCGAGTCGATCGTGCTGGTCGGCGCCAGTGTCCCGCAGCGCGCCTGGGACACGCTCGCGCGGATCGACGCGGGCACCTGGCCGCCGAATGACGGCTCCGGCACCAAGGGCGGCGGGACCTGGCAGAACCGCGACGGCACCCTGCCGCGCACCGACGCGGGCGGCAAGGCGATCGCGTATCGGGAGTGGGACGTCAACATCAAACAGCCGGGGCGCAATCGCGACGCCGAGCGAATAGTCACCGGCAACGATCACTCCGCCTGGTACACGGCGGACCATTACTCCTCGTTCACCAGGATGCGTTGAACGCCGGTTCCGCTTCGCGATTACGGGTACGGGCGCGAAGGCATCGGCTTTCGGTCCCGTCTCGTGCGATATAGAGACAGACTGGTCGGTAATCCTCGATTGCGCGGCGGTAACCGGATCGACCGGTCTATTCGGCGGAAGTCGCTGGTCATGGCGTTGTGCTCGGTGGCCCGAAGTTGTTGTGGCAGTGCGCCGATGGGCGGCGCAAGGGCCGAAGGACACATTTGGTGCAGCAATGCGGACGCACTCTTGCGTTCTTGCATCTGTAAGAGCATGATCCAGCTAGCCTAGTTGTGAACAACCGATCCGATGACCGGGATAACCGAATCGAGAGCCAATTATGTTGGTACAAAGCGCGTTGGTGTCGGGTGAAGTCGGGGTGGAGGCATGAGTGCGCCAACGGTGGGGGTACTGCCGACTGCTCCGCAATTGTTGTGTGCCTTTCAGGGGCGCCGTTTCCAGGACCGGGAAATGCTGCGCTCGGCACACGCCCTCGCCGAGCTACATGCCCGGCGGCGGCAGGTCGGGGACCCTGCCTTGATCATTGAAATCGACTGTCGCAGAAGTGAACTGGTCGACGATATCAATGACTGGATCGGTAAGGAGCTGCCCCGGCATCGCCATGGCGCATCGCTGCACACCGAAAGTCTCGGCGCGGTGGTCGACCGAATGGCGCGCAGCTGGGTGGACGCCAATCAAGCCATCGACACCGAGGGCGTGCGCAGCGACAATACCCATAAACATTGGTACCACTTGGCAGAACTCGTTGACGGGTACACTGATTTGGTAACCGATGTGGCCGACGGCCGACGTCGATTGCCTTCGTGAAAGTGGCGCTCGCTCCCGACGGCGCCACTGTCCATCAGACAGCGTGCCGGGCACAATCATCCGACCAGTGATCTCGCTCGGGCATTCACGTTGTCGCACAGTGGCGGCGGGCGCAACGGGGCGCCTCGCCCGGCGTGCCGCGTGGTCGACTGGCGCGGCACGCCCGCTGCGAATTCCTTACCTTGATCATTCCGCAACCGTGCAGACCTCGTGTGCGGCGAAGCGCACATCGTCCTGATCGTGTGCCCGCAGCCGGGCCAGCAGCTCGACCCAGACCGGGGTCCAGCCGAAATGATTGCCGCACTGCGCGACCACCGTCAGTGCGCACAGGGCCGCGGCCGTCGAGTCGGTGGTCAATGTCCGCACCACCGCGGCCATGGTGTCCGCGTCGACGAGGTTCAGCGCGGTCGTCATCCGGGACCGTAGTCGCCGCATCGGGTAGGTGAGCAGTGCGCCGTGCGCGTGCGCGCACGCCTGCCGGATCGGTGGCACGGCCGAATCCGCGTCGACCCACCGGATCAGGGTGAGGCGCAGATCGATGGCCGAGCGTCGCAGGGCGGGCTCGTCCGCGAGCCGTTCGGCGACGGTCGCGGCGACCGCGCGCGCCTGTTCCGATCGTTCGGCCGCCCCGACCAGCGTGTCGAGCAACACCGAGAGTCGTTGTCGCGCGGGCAGATCCCGATCGGGCAGCGTGACCTGCGCCGCCGCGAGCAGTCGATCTACAGCCGCAGGGATATGGGCATGGAAACCGCCGTGCACGAGCACAGGCACCACCTTGCGCCACAACCCGACCTCACTGAGATCGGTCAACCTGCGTACCAACAGGTCACCGGTGTCGGCGGGCGCCCATGGGTGCCAGGTGCCGAGCACCCGCAGCGCCGCGCCCGCGAGCGCGATATCGGGGTCGGCGGCCACCGTCCGGACCAGCTCGGCCATCCGCTGCCGCTGCGGGATGGCGAGCAGGTCGGGGGTGAGGTTCAACGCCTCGTCCGCCACATCGGGAATGCGCACCGCCGCACCGAGGATTTGCCACGCGTCCTCGTGCCGCAGCAGCCAGCGGCACCCGAAGACGATGGCCCGCCGCACGTCTCGATGCTGGTTCGGGTGCTCCCAGAACGCGCGGACAACGGCCATCGCCTCGGGCGCATGCAGGGCGGCGAGCAGGCGCAAGCCCTCTTTCCGCGCGGTGATCTTCGGCGCGTCCAGCAGCGGCCGCAGGGCCACCGCGAGCTGGTCGGGTGCGATGCTTCTGGCGCGGGAAGCCATGCCGCTCACCGCGACCCGCGCCCGATCGGTGGCCACGTAGCGGCCGAGCACCTCGAGCGCCGTCACGGCCTGCTCGCTGCCGCCGAGCGCGGAGAGCGCGGCCTCGGCCACCGTGCGGTCCGGATGCTCCAGATAGCCGAGCAGGCGCGGCACACTCTCGGGCAGGCGGCTCAAACGATGGATCGCCCAGGTCTTCTCCCACGGCGCGGCGTCTTTCGAGCGCACCAGCGCGGCGAGCGCGCGGGCGTACTGCTCGACCTGGCGCGGTGTCCAGTGCGCGAAGCCGGTCGAGAAGTCGGGCACCACACGCACTTTGGCCGAGCTGAAGCGGCCCGGATTGGCACCGGCGAGCACCAGGTCGAGCAGATCGGTGCGCCGGGTGGCGATCAGTTGCCGCACCCGGGGCAGCGTGATGAGGGAGCGATCACGGTTCAGCAGGGTGGCCAGGTGCTCGTCACGGGTGGCCGGATTCGCCAGCGCCAGTTCGGCGGCGGTGCGCACGACGTGGTCGTCCCGCGCGGTGCAGGCCAGTAACAGCAACTGCTGCAAGGCGGGTACCTGCCAGGCGCGCCGGTCCAGGCCCTGCGCGAGGCGCAGGGTCAGCGTCCACTCGTCGCGGGCCGCGGCGCTGTCGAGCCGGGTGCGCAGCGCGTCGAACAGTCGCTGCTCGGCGCCGCGCGGCAGGTCCCGGTCCAATCGCCACAGTGGCACCGAACTCTCGTGCGCGGCAAGGCTTTCGATGATGGACAGCGCCGCCGCCGCGAAGTCCGGGTCGTCGGTGCGGGCGCTGTGCACCAGTAGTGTGCGGGCGATGCGGCCGATCGCGTCGACGGTCGCTCCGGAGCGGTCCCTGGCCTGCACGGCGTCGGTCGTCAGGATCGTCAACGCGGGCAGATGGGCACTGCGCAGCAGCGTGGGCGGAATATCGCCGATTGCCTGTAACGCGGTGCGCCGCACCGGGTCCTGCTCGTTACGCAACCGCCGCAGCAGATCGAGCAGGACGCCGACGACCTCGGGATCGCGGCTGCCGATCGCGGCGGTCACCAGCAACGGATAGGCCTGGGCACGGTCCTCTGCCGTCGGTCGGCGAATGCTCTCGCGCAGCACGGGTTCGGCTTCGTCCCAGGGGAGCCGGGCGATCAGTCGCTCGCGGACTGCACGAACCTCGGTGCCGCCGTGCGCGGCGAGCAGCGCGCGGGCGCGGGCGGCCCGCTCGTCGCGGGGGAGCTGATCCAGTGCGTCGAGATCGGCCTGCGCGGGATCGACGCCCGGTCGCAGGAACACCTGGATCACCGCGGCTCGCCGCGCCGGCGCGAGCGCGCGCAGCAATCGCCGTCGCTGGGCATCGGGGTAAGCGGTGCACAAGGCGATCAACCGGTCGTCGGGGAGCTCGCGCAACGCGGTGAACAAGGCACGACCGGTCAGGACGGTGCCGCGGCCACTCGGGTGCAGGATCAAGGCGACGACCGCGTCCACGTCGTGCCTGGCCAGCGCGCCGACAATGGTCCGCAGTCCGGAAAGCGGGATGTGGTCCACCGCGCGGGCGGCGAGGGCGAGCAGCCGGTCCGGGTGGCGCAGCGCGGTGCTGTCCGCCCCCGCGGCGATCCACCGCCACAGCCGCGGCCACTGCGCCTCATTGGCCGTGGCGGCCAGGCCCTCGAGGTGACCGAGCACCTGTTCGCAGTGCTCGCGGTGCAGTGTGCGCCAGTTCGGTACGGCGTAGGCGAGTTCCGGCAGATGCGCGGCGACCACCGGTGCGGAGCAACAGGACACCATGCCTGCCGCTTCGGCATCCCCGAAATGTGTTCGGATCTCCGGCAGGAGCGCATCGGCCAGTTCCGCGCCCGCCGAGCGGCGCCCGAGCACGCGATACAGCGTGCGCCGGGTGCGCTGCGCCATCCGCGGCACCCGGGCGACCAGGTCGGCCGGGTCGACACCGATCCGCACCAGCCCGGCCAGTGCTCGGCAGGCGAATTCCGTTTCCGCCGAGTCGAGTTGGGTCAGCAGGAAGGTGCGGTCGGCGGCGATCGTTGCCAATTGCACGGCGAGGACCCGCTCGTAGTGGCCGCGTCCGGCGAGGTCGCCGAGCAGCGCATCGAGTTCGGGCGTGCCGGTCAGGCGCAGCGCCGCCGCGGCGATCGCGCGCCTGCGCTGCGGCGCGGACAACGGTTCGAGGTCTTTCAGGAGCTTTGTCGCCGGTGCTGCCATGGTTCGACGGCCCGCCTTTCGGATGCCGCTGGGTCGGTGCTGGGAAGGTCCGCGCCGGTCAGGTCGCGGGTGCGGTCCCGGCCGCGCGACGTTGCCTGCGACGGCGCAGGTAACGCCGGATGCGGGCGGCGAGCAGGACCACCAAGAGCAAGCCGATCAGCAGCAGCACACCCGCGATGACGGCCGCGAGGATCGGATGGAAGATCGCGAGCGTGACGATTCCGGCGACGGCGGTGTCCTCGGCGGTGCTCGCCACCACGTTGCTGAACGGCTCCGGCGAGGTGTTGATCGCCATCCGGGTGCCCGCCTTGACCAGATGACTCGCCAGTGCGCTGAACCCGCCGACCGCGCCCGCCGCCAGTTCCGGCAGCGAACCGTCCTGTCCCGCAATCAATGCCGCGACCACCGCGCCGGAGAGGGGCCGCACCACGGTGTGGAACGCGTCCCAGAACGAGTCCAGGTACGGGATCTTGTCGGCCACCGCCTCGACCACGAACAGCACCACGGCGGCGATCAGCACGTCGGTCCGCTGCAGTGCCGCGGGTACCGAATCGGCGAGACCGGTGCGCCCGAAGATACCGAGCAGCAGAACGACGGCGTACGCGTTCACCCCGCTCGCCCAGCCCGCGGTGAAGATCAACGGAAGTGCGGTCACTCGGCCATCCTAGTGCCGTGTCCAGGAACTTCGGCTCATCTCTCGACGCCATGCGGCGTCCACCGGCCGCGTGGCCGTCGCCGGCGGATCAGCGCACGGCGGCGCGGCCGCGGATCCGTCCGAGCAGGACCAACGCCACCAGAGTGACCAGCACCAGCAGGGTGGTGCTCGCCGCGGCGTCGAAGACCTCGCCGCGATCGGTCTGGGCGAAGATGCTGACCGGCAGTGTCTTCCAGGTGGCCGGGTAAACCATGACGGTGGCGCCCAGCTCGCCCATCGACAGCGCGACGGCCAGGCCCGCGGCCGCGCCGAGGGCGGGCAGCAGCAGCGGCAGCGTCACCTGGAACAGCACCCGGGCCGGTCCGGCCCCCAGCGACTCGGCGGCCTGCCGGTAGCCGGGGTCGATCCGGTTCAGCGCGGCCGCTACTGCGCTGTACGCGTAGGCCAGCACGAGCACCGAATGGGCAAGGATGACAATCCATTTCGTGCCACCGAGCAGCACGGGCCGCTCGTTGAACGCGATCAGCACGCCGAGGCCGATGGCGACCGAGGGCACCGCGACCGGCAGGTGGAACACCGCGTCGGTGCCGCGCCGCCACCAACCCGGCGCCTCGCGCACCGCCAGGGCCGCCCAGGTGCCGAGCACCAGCGAGACGGCGCCGGCCAGCAGCGCGGTCTGCAGGCTCACCGAGAGGGAAGCCGCCTGCTCGCCGGACAGCGCCCTGCCGAAATTGGCGAAGCCGAGGTTCGAGGGCAGCGGGCCGGTCCAGCTGCCCGCCAGCGCGGCCGCCACGACGGTGGCGATCGGGGCGAGGAACACCACGCACACCACGAGCGCGAACGCCGCGAGCAGGATCGCCTTGCCGCTTCTCGTCCAGACCAGCATGGTCAGCCCTCCTGCCGCGGCGCGCCGGTGAGCCGGGCGAACAACAACCGGTAAGTGAGATACAGCGTGAGCGAGAGCGCCACCTGCACGCAGGCGAGGACCGCGGCACCGGGCAGATCGAAGGTGACGATGCCGCGGGTGTAGATCAGCGCGGGCAGCGTCAGCACACCCTTCGCCCCGGTGAACAACACGATGCCGAACTCGTTGAGCGTCAACAGCAATACCAGGCTGCCGCCCGCCGCCAGCGCAGGCCATGCCTCGGGCAGCACCACCTGGCGTAGCACGCGCCACGGCGAAGCGCCCAGGCTCGCCGCGACATCGAGTTGTTCGCGCGGCACCTGCGCGAACGCGGCCAGCAGCGGCCGCACTACGAAAGGCGTGAAAAATGTGATCTCGGCGAGGATCACCCCGAGCGGCGTGGTGAGGAAGTCCACCGCGGGCGCTCTCGCGCCGGTGAGTTCGGTGATCAGCGCGTTCACCGCGCCCGCGGTGCCGTAGAGGAACGTGAACGCCAGGGTGATCAGGAACGACGGCAGCGTCAGCACCGTATCGATGAGCCTGCCCACCACCTGCGCGCCGGGGAAGGGCACGAAGGCGAGCACGACGGCCAGGAACGTGCCGAGGATCAGACATCCGACGGTCGACATGGCGGCGATGGACACCGTGCGCCACAACGCGTTACGGAACGAATCGGAGCCGAGCACGTCCGACCACACCGCGGTGCCCCGGCCGGTGGGTGTCACGGTGGACTCGGCCAGTACCCGGATGATCGGGTACCCGGCGACGCACAGCACCACCAGGGTCGGCGGCAGGCTCCAGAGCATCGGTTTCCAGTCGCGTTGTCGCGCGGGTCTTTCCTGGCTCGCCTCGGCGATCGGTTCGCGCAGGGCGGGCGCGCTCACGCGTGGCCTCCCATTGCGAACCTGCCACCGAGCTTCGCTCCCGACCCTGCCCTGATCCGTGGGAAAGGTTGTGAGACAGCGTGACCGGTGCGGCAACGACGTCGGGTCATGCGTCGGCTCCCACCGCGTGCGGGATCAGGACACCGGCGGGATCAGGGAAACAGACCCCGACGACCGCGCCGACGGGCGGCTCGGCGTGGCCGGGGACATCGGCGACGACGTCGTCGGCCAGCCCGTCGACGGCGAGCGTCAAGCGGGTCGAAGCACCGCGCCATACTGTGGCGCTCACCGTGGCGCGCAGCGCATCCCGCTCGGAGGTGGCGCCGATCCGGATGGTGTGCGGGCGCACGCACAGCAGCGCGGGGGAGTCCGGCGCCCAACCTTGCCTGCCGACACCGGGTGTCGGCGCTTGCGCACGCAGCGTCCTGGTGCCGACCGTGACCAGTGCCGCGCCGCCGGACACCCGGTGCACCGTGGCGGACAGCAGGTTCGCGCCACCGAGGAACGCAGCGGTGAACTCCGAGGGCGGTCGGCGCCAGAGGTTTTCGGCGGTGTCGATGTCGACCAGGCGGGCCTCGCGCATGACGGCGATGCGGTCGGCCAGCGCGAGTGCCTCGGACTGGTCGTGGGTTACATACAGCATGGCCGTGTTCGGCAGCGCGGCCCGCAACTGCTGGAGTTCGGCGAGCATGGACTGGCGCAGTTGCGCGTCGAGCGCGGCGAGCGGCTCGTCGAGCAGCAACACCTTGGGCCGGATGGCCAGTGCCCTGGCGATCGCCACCCGCTGCTGCTGGCCGCCGGACAGCTCCCTGGGCAGTCGCTCGGCGTAGGCGCCCATCCCCACCATGTCCAGTGCCTCGATGACGCGTGCACCGATCTCGGTGCGCGGCACGCGCTGTGCCTTCAAGCCGAAGGCCACATTGCCGCGCACGCTCATGTGCGGGAACAGCGCGTACGACTGCACCACGACGCCGATCCCGCGCTTGGCCGGTGCGAGCGTGGTGACCTCGCGCCCCGCCAGCCGGACCGCGCCCGAGGTCGGCCGGACGAAACCCGCAAGGACCTTGAGCGCGGTCGACTTGCCCGACCCGCTGGGGCCGAGTAGGGCGACGGTTTCGCCCGCGGCCACGCGCAGTGTGAAATCGGCCAGCGCGACGGTCGTGGTGCGGCCGCTGCGATAGCTGACGCCGACCCGGTCGAACACGATCGCGGGTGCGGCGTCGGTTGCTGTCCCTGGCGGGGCGGAGGTGGATGTCTTGGTCTGCGCGTCACCGGCGGACATGGTCGACTCCTTTGTGCGCTAGGGCTTTTCAGCTACCGGTGGCCTTCTGATACGCGGCCAAGTCGCCGTCCAGCTCGCTGAGCACCTTGTTCCAGTCGATCGGCAGCACTTCGACGCCCCGCAGCACCGAACTCGGCGACGGACCCGAGCCGGTGTCAGCGGCATCACGCAGCTCGGCGCGCGCGGGCACCGCGAAAGCGTCCGCGCCGAGCGCCCGCTGGGCCGGTGCCGAGAGCAAGAACTCCATCAGCCGCTTCGCCTCGGCCGCGTGCGGTGCGCCCTTGGCCAGGCCCATCACGTACGGCACCGCGACGGTCGATCGCTTGCCGTCGGCCGTGGCGGGGAAGAACACGCTGAACTTCGAGCCCTTCTCCTTGATCGTGGTCAGGTTCATCTGCACGTCGCCGTTGGCGATGCTGAGCTCGCCCTTGTCGACCTTGGCCTGCAGTTTGCCGGTCGACGAGGACGGCCCGACATTGTTGGCCTGCAGCGAGGCCAGGTAGTCGAGCGCGCGCTGCTTGCCGAGCAACTGCTGCAGCAGGATCAGCACGGCGGTGCCGTCGCCGGCCTGGCCCGGCGTCGAATACTGGAGTTTGCCTTTGAATTCCGGCCGTAACAGCGCGTCCCAGGTGAGCGCCTTCGCATCGACCGAGGGGTTGGCGATGAAGCACAGATAGTTGTTGGCCAGCGTGACGTACTCGCCATCGGGATCCTTGTCGGCGGCCGGGACGGCGCCGGTGTCCACGCCGCTGTTCTGAAGCAGCCCTGCGGTTTTCGCCTTCTGGATGAACGGCGGCAGCGTGACGAGCAGGTCGGCCTGCGGGTTGGACTGCTCCTTGTCGACCCGGTTGACGACCTCGCCCGAGCCGGCCTGCACCAGGTTGACCGCGATGCCGGTCTGCTTCTCGAACTCGGCGAACCGGTTCTGATACCAGCTGCCTACGCCGTCGGCGGAGTAGACCGTGACGGTCGTGCCGTTCGCGCTCCGCGTGCCGGTGCCACCGCAGGCCGCGGTGACCGCGACGGTGAGGACGGCGGCGACGAGCAGCGCGGCACGGGACAGGCGGCGCGCCGGGCGGGGCCGCGGCGGGGAAGTGCGCACGTGACTACAACTTTCGGTTCGGTGGGTGTCTGCGGGTCGGTCGTGGGCGGTGCCGTGCCGCGGGTCAGCGCTGCTCGGTCAGGATCAGTTCGGCGAATTCGACGACCGAGGCCACCACGTGGGTGGCGCCCGCCGCGCGCAGTCGCGTCTCGTCGTGGGCGCCGGTGAGCGTTCCTGCGACGATCCGTGCGCCCGCGGCCCGGCCGGTGGCGATGTCGCTGGTCGTATCGCCGAGCACGGCAACGCGATCCACCGCGTCGGCCCGCAACCGCAGCAGCGCGGTGAGCACCAGGTCTGGGTAGGGGCGTCCCCGTCCGGCGTCGGCCGGGGCCAGCGTCAGGTCGGCGAGGTCGTGCCAGCCGAGCGCGTGCAGCAGACGATCCTGGGTCGAGCGGCTGAAGCCGGTGGTGAGCGCGACCTTGACGCCCGCGCCACGCAGCTCATCGATCGCCTTGGCGGCACCGGGAATCGGGGCGATCTCGACCTCATCGATCAGCGCCTCGTACGCGGTCTCGAACGCGTGGTTCGCCTGTTGTGCGCGTGCCTCGTCGCCGAGCAGCGCGCGGAACACGGCGATCTTCGACTGACCCATGGTGTCGAGCACGTAGGCGCGGGCCGCCGCTCGCTCGGGTCCTTCTGGCGCCAGTCCCGCGGCAGTGGCCGCGGCATCGAAGGCGCGCAGCACCAGGCCGCCGTCGGCCACGGTGGTACCGGCCATGTCCAGTACGGCGAGCTGAATGGTGTTCTCCGACAAGGCAATCCTCACAGGTTCAGGAGATCGGCGGTTTGCTCGCCGAGTGCGGGTCCGAGGGTCATGCCGCGCCCGCCCGGCCCGGTGACGACCCAGGTATGTGCTCCGGCCGCGGCGCGGGTGACGAGCGCGGTGGGGTCGACGCTCTGGCTGTAGACGCCCGCCCAGCGCCGAATCACCTGCGGCAGTGCGCATCCGAGCAGTTCCTCGGTGACCGCGGTGAGGTGTTCGTAGGGCGCCTCGTCGACGTCGAAGGCGAACGGCTCGTCGTATTCGTGGGTGTCGCCGATGGTCAGGCCACCGTGCAGGCGCTGCACACAGAGCAACTGCATCTTGTGTTCGGCGGCGGTAGCCGCTTGGGACTGTTCGCGATTCAGCGTGTCCACCGCCGCGCCCGCGAAGCCGGGGTAGTAGCGGAAGCTGTCGCCGTCGGCGATCGCGGTGGTGAGCGGCTCGCCGAGCGGCGCGGTCTGCATCATCTGCAACCGGACCCGGCGCACCGGCAGCGCTCCGGCGAGCTCGCGGGTCAGGCCGGTGTGCGCGGCGCCGGGGCAGACCAGCACCAGGTCCGCGTCGTAGCGGCGGCCCTGATCGTCGCGCACGGTGGCGCCCGCGCCGGTGTCGCCGACCGTCCTGGCCTCGGTGCCGGCGTGGAAGGTGTAGCGGCCGCTCGCCGTGAGGTAGGCGCGGATGGCGGGCATGGCCTGTCGCGACTCGACCGAGGCGTCGGTCGAACAGTGCAGTCCGGCAAGGAATTTCCCGCGCAGTGCGGGGTTGATCGCGCGCACCTCGGCGGGTTCGAGCAGCGCGAAGCCGCGGGCCGCTGCCGACGGGCCCGCGGCGGCCTGCTCGGCGACCGCCAGCTCGGCGGCGGTGCGCACCAGCGTGATCGACCCGGCGGGGCGGAAGCCGACGCCGGGGATCTTGCCGCCGATCTCCTCCCACAGCTGCCGCGAACGCAGGGTCAGCTCGAGTTCGCCCGCGGTCCTGCCGGACACCCAGACCAGGCCGAAGTTGCGGACCGTGGCACCGCGCGCCTCGGTCTCCCGCTCCAGCTGCACGACCTCGTGACCGCGGCGCACTGCGGCTAGGGCGTGCGCGGTGCCGAGGATCCCACCGCCGATGATGACCAATCGCATGGAAACCATGGTGCACATTGGTCTAGACCAACGGGTATTACCAGCGCGAACGGCAGGTTAACAATTGGTATAGACCAATTGCGGGTACGCTGTCGGCCATGGACGCGACGGAGGTGGGCAGGGTCGGTACCGCGGCGGACGGTGCGGCAGGGGGTGAGCGCGCGGAGATCGCGCTGCCGGACCGGCTCCCGAAGTCCTACCGGGTGCGCACCGAGATCGAGGCGATCCTCGCGGAGTCGCACGAGGGCGACTCGGTGCCCTCGGAACGGGATCTCGCCGTTCGTTTCGGGGTGGCGCGCGAGACGGTGCGGCAGGCGCTGCGAGATCTGCTGGTGGAGGGGCGGATTCGTCGGCAGGGGCGCGGCACGGTCGTCTCGCGGCCGAAAATGGTGCAGCCGCTGTCGCTGCGCTCCTATACCGAGGGCGCGATCAGCTACGGGCGCGTGCCGGGCCGGTTGCTCGTCGGCTGGGACGACGTGCCCGCCGATGCCGATGTGTCCCGCGATCTCGGTGTGCCCGTTGGCACTTCGGTCATGCACCTGGAACGCGTGCTGCTCGCCGACGGCGAACGCATCGGCTTGGAGAGCACCTTTCTGCCGTGGCACCGCTTCGCCGATCTGCGCACCCATTACGACCCGACCACCTCCCTGTACGCGGCCATCCGCGCCACCGGCGTCGTGTTCGGCCGCGCCACCGAACGCATCGAGACGGTCCTCGCCTCCCCGCGCGAGGCCGCCCTCCTCGAATGCACCACGGCCCTGCCCCTGCTGCTCCTGCACCGCCGTAGTGTCGACACCGATGGCACTCCCATCGAACGCGTCCGCGCCCTCTACCGCGGCGACCGTATCGCCTTCGAGGCGCATCTCGGCGAATAGTGCTGTGCGGTAGTTGGTTTCGAAGATCAGCTGCGTGCGCCCTTGCGGCGGGTGCGGGCCCA
Organism: Nocardia brasiliensis; assembly: GCF_011801125.1. Lineage (NCBI taxonomy): Bacteria > Bacillati > Actinomycetota > Actinomycetes > Mycobacteriales > Nocardiaceae > Nocardia > Nocardia brasiliensis. Next base: position 5,572,024 of record NZ_CP046171.1, on the reverse strand, counting down.
GTCCGCGCAGCGCCGGGTGAGGGCGAGAACATGGTCGAGGACGGCGGGGCTGACCCCGGCGATGCCCATGCCGTAGCGTGCGCCGTCGGTGTACGCGGCTCTGGTGAGCATGCCGTGTCGGGTGCGAAAGGCGACCAGTCCGTCCAGGATTCGGATGATGCCGTCCATCGCGTAGGCCGCCTTGGTGGAGGGCGGGCCGTCGGGGCGATCGAATTCCTGGACGAGCCGGGTCACCAGCGAGGGTGTGTCGGTGGTGTGGTCGAACATTCGCCGCCAGCGGGGGAGTCCATAGTTCAGTAGATCGTCCTGGAAATAGGTCATGCCGACACCGCCGTGATCGGACGACCAGACGAGCCGGTCGATGAGATAGAGCGGCACGTGCACGGCCGCCGGGCCGTAGTACGACCGGTCGGCCACCACCACGTCGGCCATGAACGGACGCAATCGCGCGGCATAGAACTCGAGCGGATCGACCGTGCGGTAGAGGCCGCTCATCAACTGCGGCAAGGTCTCCAGCTGGTCGGCTGCCGCGTGCAGCAGTTCGCCGAACGCCGTGTCGTCGGGCCGGAGCTCGGCCAAGCCGGCCAGCGTCGGCGTGATCTCGCTGATCAGCAAGGTACTCACGCGCACGGCGTCGAGCACGACGTTCTCCTCGTGCTCGCCGAGGAACATCCGCTGGCGTCTACCCCGGGGATTCCAGACGCCGTAGTGCAGCACCGTGTCTCGCGGCACCATGCCGGCGGAATGGCCCCACGCGAGGAGCACGCCCGCGGCTTCCGGCACCGGGTCGAGCGGCTCGACACCGTGTCTGCGCAAAGACGACATGAGCATGCCGACATCGCGCATGGCCGCCAATCGGTCGGCGATATCGGGCAACTCGACTTCTCTCGCACGGCACAGCAATTCTCGGAAAGCGGTCGCGAGCCCGCGCACATCGGCGTTCGCGTTCATGCTCGGTACATTCGCCAGCACGGCGTCGGCGGAGAGCGGATCACGGCGTGCCACCTTTCGGCACGACAATTCGTCGATATCCAGTGCGAGGGGATGGTCCATGCTGGTCATCGGCCGGGACCGTAGTTGTGAGCTCGGCATCGGATCCTATCTCGATCCGCGCGCGGCGAACTCGGCGGATCCTGTGTGTGCCGTCTCAGTCGTACGGTCGGATGTTCGGGTGCTGTAAGGCAAACAAACGTCCGGCGGTTATGTCAATCATGGTTCTGGCAAATTGTGGGTAAATTAAATCGTTGCCGCTTAACCAGATTCACCGAGCCCTTAACTCGGGCTCGGTGATCGGGTGTGGCTCAGCGGACCTGGGGTGCGACCTTCTCGCCGAGCAATTCGATATTGCGCAGGACCTTTTCGTGCGGCAGCGTGCCGACGCTGGTGTGCAGCATGAATCGATCCAGGCCGAGGGTGTCGCGGATATCGGCGACTTTCTCGGCCACGTAGTCGGGCGTGCCGACGAACAGTGAACCGTCTTTCGAGCGCAACGCCTCGAACTGGGGACGGGTCATCGGGCCCCAGCCGCGTTCGCGACCGATGGTGCTCATTGCCACCGCGTAGGGCTCGAAGAAGTCGGCCACCGCCTGCTCGTCGGTGTCGGCGATGTAGCCGTGCGCGTGCACCGCGACCGGCTGCCGCTCATGACCGCCCTCGGCGAGTGCGCGGTGATACAGATCGACCAGCGGCTTGAACCGGGCGGGCTGGCCGCCGATGATCGCGATCGCCAGCGGCAATCCGAGCAGTCCGGCGCGCACCACCGACTCCGTGCTGCCGCCCACCGCGATCCATACCGGCAGCGGGCGATTCTCGGTGCGCGGGTAGGCGATCGCGTCGCGCAGCGGCGCGCGGAACTTGCCGTTCCAGTTCACCGGGCCCTCCTCGCGCAGATGTAGCAGCAGCGCCAGCTTCTCCTCGAAGAGTTCGTCGTAGTCGCTCAGGTCGTACCCGAACAGCGGAAAGCTCTCGGTGAAGGACCCGCGCCCGGCCATCAGCTCGGCGCGTCCGTTGGACAACCCGTCCAGCGTCGAGAAGTCCTGGAACACCCGCACCGGATCGTCGGAGCTCAGCACGGTGACCGCGCTGGTCAACTGGATCCGTTCGGTGCGGGCCGCGATCGCCGCCAGCACGACCGCGGGCGCGGACGCCGCGAAATCCTTGCGATGGTGTTCGCCGACGCCGTACACGTCGAGCCCGGCGCGCTCGGTGGCCACCGCCTCGTCCACCACCTGGCGCAGCCGCTGCGCGGCACTCGGCGCGGGGCGGTCGCCGACGGGGTACAGCTCCGCGAACGTCGTGAGTCCCAATTCCACGGTCGAGCCTCTTTCCTGGATAGTGTCGATGTCAACCACCACCGTAAACGGACCACGGTCCGCAGGTATTCCGCACAGCACTCCCTGCCCGCCACCCGCAACCGCGGGCCCAGCCGCCTCGATCGGAACGCCGTCGATACCACTCGGCTTTGAGCCACGCCGTCTGGTCGTCGATCGGCCGCTCGATCCGGGGAAATTTCCGTCGTCTGCGTCGAGACTCGTCGGTGGCATGGCGGTCGCGCTCGTATGGGCGTCATGATCGCGGTATTCGTCGATTCCGACGGTGCGCTCAGAATGGCGTGGCCTGCCTGTGGCGCAGGTGTTCGCAAAACCGGTTAACCAGGAGTCCGGTACCCTTGACCAGCCCGGACCAGGACAGTGGGAGACGGTGATGCTTGCGCCTGATTGGACAGCGTCCGAATGGGAATCGAGGGCGAACGCTCTGTTGGACCGTCTCGGGGATCGCCTTAGTCCGGTGAACAAGGACGCCTGTGAATCGCTGAACTTCGGTGGTGAATGGGAGGAGAGCGCCGACAATCTCTTGGCCGCACTCTTCCATGAGAAGCCCTCGATAACCCGCGACGAATACATCGAACTCTCGGCGCTGAGTGAGGCCGTGGGCTCTCATGTCGACGGTCTCGACTACCTCGCCCGCCGAGTCGAGATCCTCGAGAACCTGACCGTCGCCGACTGAAAGCCGAACCAGGGCCGGGTTCCCAGTGGTCGGTGTCGCGACCGGTTCCCCGTCCACTACCTCCGCACTCAGTCGATGCCTGTCGGTGTGGTTGTGTGCGGGGTGATGTGGTCTGTTCGGTAGTGGGAGGTCGCCGGAATCGAACGGGGGATCGTATCGACCGGATGGGGCTGTCGGCGGGGGTGGCGGGGGTTGATTACGCTGTTCGCATGTCTGTCCGCACTCGTCAGCCGCTCACCCCCGGGACACTCTCGCCCACCCGCGAGGTACCGCGCGCCATCGAGCGTCCCGAATACGCGTGGAAGAAGACCGTCAACGAGGGGCGCGAGCCCTGGGTGCAGACGGCGGAGACGATCGAGAAGATGCGGATCGCGAGCAAGATCGCGGCGCAGGCGCTGGCCGAGGCGGGCAAGGCCGTCGCGCCCGGCGTCACCACCGACGAACTGGACCGGATCGCGCACGAGTACATGTGCGACCACGGCGCCTACCCGTCCACCCTGGGCTACAAGGGCTTTCCCAAGTCGTGCTGCACCTCGCTGAACGAGGTGATCTGCCACGGCATCCCGGATTCCACCGTGATCGAGGACGGCGACATCGTCAACATCGACGTCACGGCCTACATCCACGGCGTGCACGGCGACACCAACAAGACCTACCTGGCCGGCGAGGTGGACGAGGAGGTCCGGCTGCTCGTCGAGCGGACCGAGGAAGCCACGATGCGCGCCATCAAGGCGGTCCGGCCCGGTCGCGCGCTCAACGTCATCGGCCGGGTGATCGAGTCCTACGCCAACCGTTTCGGCTACGGCGTGGTGCGCGACTTCACCGGGCACGGCGTCGGCCCCACCTTCCACAGCGGTCTGGTGATCCTGCACTACGACCAGCCCGCCATCGAATCGATCATCGAGCCGGGCATGACGTTCACCATCGAGCCGATGATCAACCTGGGCGGCATCGACTACGAGATCTGGGACGACGGCTGGACCGTGGTCACCAAGGACCGCAAATGGACGGCACAGTTCGAACACACCCTGGTAGTCACGGAGACCGGCGCGGAAATCCTGACCTTGCCGTGAGTGTTCGGCGTGGTCCGAAGCTTGCGCCGTTGGGTGTTCACGGAATCCGGCGCGGGAACCCTCGCTTTGCTGTGAGTGGTCGCGGTTCGAAGTTCGCGCCGGTCAGCGGCCACGGAAATCTTGACTTTGCCGTGAGCGTTCGCGATCCGAAGCTCATGTCGTGGGGCAGTTTCCGGAGCGGATGCGGGACTGCCGACTGTGGCGTGGGGGCGGGGTGAAGGGGGCGCTGCTCGTCGCGGGCACGACCTCGGACGCGGGTAAGAGCGTCGTGGTGGCTGGGATCTGCCGGATGCTGGCGCGGCGCGGGGTGCGGGTGGCGCCGTTCAAGGCGCAGAACATGTCGAACAACTCGGTGGTCACCCTCGACGGCGGGGAGATCGGCCGGGCGCAGGCGTTGCAGGCCAAGGCCTGTGGGCTGGAGCCGAGCGTGCGGTTCAACCCGGTGCTGCTGAAGCCGGGCAGCGACCGCCGCTCGCAACTGGTGGTGCGGGGCAAGGCGACCGGCACCGTCGGCGCGCGCGACTATTTCCGGCATCGCCGGGAACTGCGCGCCGTGGTCGCCGCCGAACTAGCCGCGCTGCGCGCCGAGTTCGAGGTGGTGATCTGTGAGGGCGCCGGGTCACCCGCCGAAATCAACCTCCGCGCAACCGATCTGGCGAACCTCGGCCTCGCGCGGGCCGCCGGTCTCCCGGTGCTGCTGGTCGGCGATATCGACCGCGGCGGCGTGCTGGCGCACCTGTTCGGCACCGTGGCGATTCTGGAACCCGAAGACCAGCAATTGATCTCGGGCTTCGTGGTGAACAAGTTCCGTGGCGACGTCGAGCTGCTGCGTCCAGGCCTGGACCGGCTCACCGAGCTCACCGGCCGGCCGACGCTCGGGGTGCTGCCGTTCGAACCGGAGCTGTGGATCGATGCCGAGGATTCGCTGAGCACCGTCGCGGACGCGCCGGTGGGTCGCCAGCAGCCGCCCGTCGGTACCGAATGGCTCACCGTCGCGGCGATCCGGCTGCCGCGCGTCTCCAATTCCACCGATGTCGAGGCATTGGCCTGCGAGCCGGGGGTTTCCGTGCGCTGGGTGAGCGAACCGTCCCGGCTCGGCGAGGCCGATCTGGTGGTGCTGCCGGGCAGCAAGGCGACCGTCTCGGACCTGGAATGGTTGCGACGCACCGGACTTGCCGACGCGCTCGTCGCCAGGGCCGGCGCGGGCCGCCCGATCCTCGGGATCTGCGGCGGCTATCAGATGCTTGGCACCCGGATCGTGGACCCGGTCGAGTCCGGCGCTGGGGAGATCGCGGGACTAGGGCTGTTCGATCTGGAGATCGCCTTCGCCGATCCGAAGGTGTTGCGGCGCAGTAGCGGTCACGGCACGGCGGCCGAGGTCGCGGGAATCCCGGTGCACGGCTACGAGATCCACCACGGGCGGGTGACGCGTAACGCCGACCCGGCCTGGCTCGAGGTCGATGGTGCGCCGGAAGGTTCGGTCCGCCCGGCACTCTGGGGCACCCACCTGCACGGTCTGCTCGAATCCGACGAGTTCCGCAGGGCCTGGCTGCGTACCGTCGCCGCCGCCGCGGGACGGACGGGTTTCGTTGCCGCCGAGGGCACTTCGGTCGATGCCGTGCGCACCGGCCAGCTGGATCTGCTCGCCGACCTGATCGAGCGGCACCTGGATCTCGCGCAGCTCGAACGGCTCGTCACCGAGGGCGCCCCGCCCTCGTTGCCGACGCTGCACACCCGCGCGAGCACCGATATCGCCGCCTCGTCGAGCTGAACTGTTGACGCGGCGAACACCGCCCCTTACGTTTCAGTAAGGAATTCGACCCCGGGTAAGGCGCGGGTCCTCGGCGCGGAAGTTATGGTCGGTGAGCGAAATGGCAGCAGACAAGAGACCGAGCGGTAGGTCGGGCAACGTGGTATCCGCGACCGTGACCAGCAAAGGGCAGATCACCATCCCGATCGACGTCCGGGTCGCGATGGGGCTGCGGGCCGGGGTCCGGGTCGCCTTCGTGCCGACCGCGAACGGCACCTACGAGCTGGTGCCCGAAACCCGCACCATCAAGTCGCTCAAGGGCATCGTCGGCTGGTCCGGCTCGCCGATCGGGCTCGTGCAGATGAACGAGGCCATCACGGGCAACATCGTGGAAGGCAAGCAGAAATGATCGGTCTGGACGCCAACGTGCTGATCCGCTACCTCACCCAGGACGACCCGGAGCAGTCCGCGCGGGCCAACCAGGTGATCGACGGGCTCAGCGAGTCCCGGCCCGGCTACGTGACGATGATCGTGCTCGCCGAGATCCACTGGGTGCTGCGCCGCGGCTACAAGCAGGATCCCGAGGCGGTCACCGACGTGCTGCTCGGCCTGCTCGACTCGACCGAGATCGTCATCGAACGCGCCGACACCGTGCGCCAGGCGCTGCGCCGGGCCGCCGACGGCGCCGACTTCGCCGACGCGCTCATCCAGCAGCTGGGCCAGGAGGCGGGCTGCGATCTCACCGTCACCTTCGACCACAACGCGGGCGAGCAGGCCGGGATGCGATTACTGGCCTAGGAAGACCGGACCTCGTTCAGCTGAGCCGTGTAGCGTGATTCGGCATGAAATCTCGGCAGATCACGGTCGGTGACCGGGCATGGACCGTGCGGATCGACGGGCCGGAATCCCGGCACAGCGTGCTGCTGTTGCCCGACCTCGGTGACCCGGCGGACGTCTACGACCAGGTGTGTGCCCGATTGCACAACTCCGATCTGCGCACCGTGGTGCCGGAGTCGATCGAGGGGCTCGACGCTGCGGGCGTCACCGCGATCCTGGACGAGATCGGGGTGCCGTGGGCGAATGTCGCGGCTCGCGGGGCAGGCGCCGATCTGGCCTGGCGCGCCTGCGCGGCCGGCTTCGGCCGGTTCATCAGCCTCGTGGTCGCCGATCGCGGGCATCCCGCGGCCCCCGGTGCGGACGGCACCGTCGCCGATGCCACGGTCCGGCCGGTGGAACTGCCGACCACCGTGCTGGTGACCAAGAATCTGCCGCGCTCGGTCGCCGACGCGTCCGGCCGTTTCGTCTACGGCGAGTTCCGGGTGGTCGACGTCGACGTCACCAACGTGGCCACCGAGGCCGACCACGAACTGGCCACCGAGATCGTGCTACGCACCAGCACATGGTGAGTCAGGGGTGCCGAACTCGGCCCGGTAGGCGCTGAGCCAGGTCAGCCAGCTGTCGAGTTCGGCGAAGGCCCGCGCCCTCGGCTCGGCCGAGGAGAGGAACACGTCGTGGCGCGCGCCGTCGACCGGCACGATGTTGGTGCGATCGCCGAGGCAGCCGGACCAGCGCTGAATCTGCTTGACGTCCAACACCGCATCGGCGACGTCGACGGCCGGCCCGTATTCGCGGGCGAACTTCGTCATCCGGGAGCGCAGGATCAGCGACGGCACCCCGATGTCGAGGCCGCCGTGCAATTCGGCGTGGCCGTTGCGGATCGCGCGCAGCCAGCCGAACCGAACGGGGAAGCCGTGCAACGGTTTCCAGTCCAGGTTGTAGTCCCACTCGCCCGCGACGCTGTGATGCAGGCTGTCGCCGTAGCTGCTGGCCTTGGCCGAGGGCAGCTCGAGCGTCTTACGAAAACGCCCGACCGCCTTGATGATCGACGTGCCGATATTGCGGTAGTAGGACGGGCCCTGCAGATCGAACCAGGGGCTGTTGAGCACCACGCCGGTGATGCCTGCCTGCGCGGTGCCGTGCGCCTTGTTGAGCCGATTCAGCCACAGCGCCGAGATCAGACCGCCGGTCGAGTGCGCGGTGAGCACCACCGGCGCGCCGGTCTCCGTGCGCACGATGCGTAAGGCCTTGTTCAACTCCTCGTCGTAGAGTGCGAGATCGGTCACATAGTGCGGCGTCTGGCCCTCGCGCAGCGAGCGTCCGCATTTGCGCAGATCCAGTGCGTAGAACTGATAGCCGTGCGCCGCGAAGTGTTCGGCGAGGTGTTCCTGGAAGAAGTAGTCGGTGAACCCGTGCACGTACAGCACCGCACCCGCGGTGGCCGCGATGGTGCCGCCGGGCGCGTAGCGCACCAGCGTGGCGACGGCCTCGCCCTCACCATCGGGATCGGCGCCGAAAGCCAGCGTGCGCTGCTGATAGTTCGGGCCGAGGACATCGGTTCTCCACTGCCCGTCGGCCTCTGTACGCGTCCCGGGAACGGCGAGGGAAGTTTCCTTTGTCACACACACAATCTATGTCACATTCGGCGGGTTCGGCGCGGGGGATCGGCGTGGTGAGGTGCACAATTGAGGTTAGGTGAACGGCGGGTAACCTAGCCCCCGCCATGGTTTACGCCACCCAGGCAACACGCAAGCACCGTGCCCAGGCAGGTCCACCCGCCCGGTGGGCCCGCGCAGAAGGACAAGGAAGTCGATCTACCCGTGCCGAACGCTGCCATGACTGAAAAGACCGATGTAGTACTCATCGGTGCCGGCATCATGAGTGCCACCCTCGGTGCGCTGCTGCGGCAGCTGCAGCCCGACTGGTCGATCTCCCTGTTCGAACGGCTCGACGCCGCGTCGGCGGAGAGCAGTGACCCGTGGAACAACGCGGGCACCGGACACTCGGCGCTGTGCGAGCTGAACTACAGCCCGCAGAACGCCGACGGCTCGGTGGACATCACCAAGGCCATCGACATCAACGAGCGGTTCCAGGTCTCGCGTCAGTTCTGGTCGTACGCGGTCGAGAACGGCATCCTCGGTGAGCCGTCGACGTTCATCAACCCGATCCCGCACGTGAGCTTCGTGCACGGCGCCGACAACGTCGAGTACCTGCGCAAGCGCTACGACGCGCTGTCGCGGCAGCCGCTGTTCGAGGGCATGGAGTTCATCGACAGCCCCGACGAGTTCGCCCGGCGGCTGCCGCTGATGGCGCGCGGGCGCGACTTCTCCGATCCGGTCGCGTTGAACTGGACCGACGGTGGCACCGATATCGACTTCGGTTCGCTGACCCAGGAACTGCTCGCCTACCTCGGCCGCACCGGCGCGGATCTGGCGTTCGGGCACGAGGTGCGCGACCTGGCCAAGCAGTCCGACGGCTCCTGGCTGGTCAAGGTACGCAATCTGCGCACCCGCGAAACCCGCACGGTCAAGAGCAAATTCGTCTTCGTCGGCGCGGGCGGCGGCGCGCTGCCGCTGCTGCAGAAGTCCGGCATCAAGGAGATCGACGGCTTCGGCGGCTTCCCGGTGAGCGGTCAGTTCTTCCGCTGCACCAATCCTGACCTGATCCGGCAGCACGAGGCCAAGGTGTACGGCAAGGCCGCCGTCGGCGCGCCGCCGATGTCGGTGCCGCACTTGGACACTCGCGTCATCAAGGGCACCCCCGGCCTGCTGTTCGGCCCGTACGCGGGCTGGACGCCGAAGTTCCTCAAGGAGGGCAAGCTCACCGATCTGTTCAAGTCGGTGAAGCCGAACAACCTGTTCTCGCTGCTCGGCGTGGGCGTCACCGAACTGGGGCTGACCAAGTACCTGGTCAGTGAGCTGCTCAAGTCCGAGGCGGGCAAGGTGGACACGCTCAAGGAGTTCATCCCGCGCGCCGTCGGCCGCGACTGGGAGCTGATCACCGCGGGCCAGCGCGTGCAGGTGATCCGGCGTAAGGGCGCGGGCGGTGTGCTCGAGTTCGGCACCGCCGTGGTCGCCGCCGCGGACGGGTCGATCGCCGGCCTGCTCGGCGCGTCGCCGGGCGCGTCCACGGGCGTCACCGCGATGCTCGACGTGATGCAGCGCTGCTTCCCCGCAGAGTACGCGGGCTGGACGCCGCGACTGAAGGAAATGATTCCGTCGTTGGGCGCCAAGCTGTCCGAGGACCAAGCGTTGTTCCGCGAAGTCTGGGACTGGACGTCCAAGACGCTCAACCTGACCGGTGATTCGGGTAACACGCCGAAGCATGCGGGGGTCGCGACAAACGCGCAGTTGTGATAGCAACAGGCGATGATGTCAACGGTTGCTCTCAAACGGTCCTGGGCCCTGGATCTCGATACCGCCACTCTCTATCAGCTGTTGAAACTGCGGGTCGAAGTCTTCGTCGTAGAACAGAAGTGCGCGTACCCGGAGTTGGACGGACTCGACCTGCAGCCGGAGACCAGGCACTTCTGGCTCGATGACGAGGGCGAGGTCATCGCGACCCTGCGGCTGCTCGAGGAACACGTCGACGGTGTGAAGACCTTCCGCATCGGCCGCCTGTGCACCGCGGTCCCGGCGCGCGGCCACGGCTACACCACCCGGCTGTTGCAGGCCGCGTTGGCCGAGGTCGGCTCGGCGACCGTGCGCTTGAGCGCGCAGACCTACCTGGTCGACATGTACGCCAAGCACGGATTCAAGCCCGACGGCGAGGAATTCGAAGAGGACGGCATCCCGCATCTGCCGATGCGCAAGGGCTAGACCCCTATCGAGGCGAGTCATCATGACTCGCCTCGTTTCTTTCCGGCCGCCGCGGCGTGGGGCAGCGTCGAAGGCGCGGGGTGGCGCGCCTAGAGTTGGGGCGTGTCGTTGTCCCATGCCGAAAGACTGTCGTCGCCCGAGTCGCCGACCGGGGCGGCCGCCGACGGGGAGGCCGGGTTTCCGTTCTCCGCGGTGGTCGGTCAAGAGCGGTTGCAGCTCGCGCTGATCCTGTGCGCGGTGCATCCCGGTATCGGCGGTGTGCTGGTGCGCGGCGAGAAGGGCACCGCGAAATCGACCGTGGTGCGCGCGCTGGCCCAGCTGCTGCCACCGGTGGTGGACGAGACCGGCGCGCGGCCCGCGCGGTTGGTCGAACTGCCGGTCGGCGCCACCGAGGACCGCGTGGTTGGCTCGCTGGACCTGGAGCGGGTGCTGCGCGACGGAGAACAGGCGTTCCGGCCCGGCCTGCTGGCGGCCGCCCACCACGGCGTGCTCTACGTGGACGAGGTCAACCTGCTGCACGACCATCTGGTCGACGTGCTGCTCGACGCGGCGGCCATGGGCCGGGTGCACATCGAGCGTGACGGGGTCTCGCATTCGCATCCGGCACGTTTCGTGCTCGTCGGCACGATGAACCCGGAAGAGGGCGAGCTGCGCCCGCAGCTGCTCGACCGATTCGGGCTCACCGTCGACGTGGCCGCCTCGCGGAATGTGGACGTACGCATGGCCGTGGTGCGGCGACGGCTGGACTACGAAGCCGACCCGGCCGGTTTCGCCGCGAGCTACGCCGCCGCGGATCGCGCTGTCGCCGAACGGATCCTGGGTGCGCGCGACCGTATCGCCCGGGTTGCCCTCGACGACACCGAGTTGCGCCGGATCGCCGCGCTGTGCGCCGCCTTCGATGTCGACGGCATGCGTGCCGACCTGGTGGTTGCGCGTACCGCGACCGCGCATGCGGCATGGCGCGGGGCCGAGGCCGTCACCGAGGAAGACGTGCGGGTCGCCGCGGAACTCGCGCTGCCGCACCGGCGGCGGCGGGATCCGTTCGACGAGCCGGGAATCAGCGAGGAGCAGCTCGACGACGCGATGCGCGACGCCGCCGACGAGGCGGCGCGCGAGCGCGACGAAACCTCCGGCCCCGCGGACGAGTTCGACTCGGGCGAGGCACAACAGCCCGAGTCGCGCGACGAAGCCGAGCCGTCGACCGCCGAGGGCCCCGATCCCGACGACGATCCCGACTCGCCGCCGGACGGTCCGGGCAGCGGGCGGTCTCCGCGCGAAGGTCGCAGTGGCGCACCGGGTTCCGCCGCGGCCAAGCCACCCCGCTTCGAGGTGCCCGGGATCGGCGAAGGTGCGCCCGGCCGCCGCTCCCGCGCCGAATCCCGGCACGGCCGGGTCGTTCGTTCCAGTTCCGACACCGGCACCGGCCTGCACCTGCTCGGCACCATCTTCGCCGCCGCGCCGCGGCAGCACGCGCGTGGTCGCGGTGCGGGCCCGCTGAGGCTGGCCGCCGAGGACCTGCGTGGCGCGTATCGCGAAGGGCGCGAAGGGAATCTGGTCGTCTTCGTGGTCGACGCGTCCGGATCCATGGCGGCCAGGGACCGGTTGTCCGCCGTCACCGGCGCGGTCGTCACGCTGTTGCGCGACGCCTACCAGCGCCGCGACAAGGTCGCCGTGATCACGGTGCGCGGTCAGGACGCCGAGCTGGTGCTGCCGCCCACCTCCTCGGTCGACATCGCGGTCCGGCGGCTGGCCGGGATGCGCACCGGCGGTAAGACGCCGCTGGCGGCGGGTCTGCTGAAGGCGCGCGAGATCGTCCGGCGCGAACGCGTCCGCGACCCGCGCAGGCGCCCGATGCTGGTGCTGCTCACCGACGGTCGCGCCACCGGCGGGATCGAACCGGTGCCGCGCGCCCGTGCCGCGGCGGCGCTGCTCGCGCAGGACGGCATCGCCTCGATTGTGGTCGACTGCGAACGCGGCATGATCCGTCTCGGCCTCGCCGCCGAACTCGCCCGCGCACTGCGCGCCGGATACCTGAGACTGGCTGAGCTGACCGGTGATTCGGTCGCCGACATCGTGCGCGCCGGGTCCGGTCGGCCGGGCGGCTCACGCGCCGCTTGACCGGCTGACCCGCGACTTCCGAGACGAGGTCGCGGGGACGTGTGCTGGACGGCTCAGCGACGAGTCGTGAACTGACAAGGAGATTCGATGCCCAAAGGCGTTCCGGAGACCGTGCCCGACGACGGGCTCACCACGCGGCAGCGGCGCAATCAGCCGGTGCTCGCGGTGCACACCGGGCCGGGCAAGGGTAAGTCGACCGCGGCGTTCGGCATGGCGTTGCGCGCCTGGAACCAGGGCTTCGATGTCGCGGTGTTCCAATTCGTGAAGAGCGCCAAGTGGAAAGTGGGGGAGGAGGCGGCCTTTCGCACCCTCGGCACCCTGCACGAGCAGACCGGCGCGGGCGGTCCGGTCGAATGGCACAAGATGGGCGAAGGCTGGTCCTGGACGCGCAAGCAGGGCTCCGACGAGGACCACGCCGCCGCCGCGCTGGCCGGCTGGCAGGAGATCGCCCGCAGGCTGCGCGACGAACAGCACCGCTTCTACGTGCTCGACGAATTCACCTACCCGCTCAAGTGGGGCTGGGTCGACGTCGCGGAGGTCGTCGAGACGCTGCGCACTCGCCCCGGCAACCAGCACGTCGTCATCACCGGCCGCGACGCGCCACCGGCCCTGCTCGAGGCCGCGGACCTGGTCACCGAGATGACCAAGGTCAAGCACCCGATGGACGCGGGCCGTAAAGGCCAGCGCGGCATCGAGTGGTGAGTGCGTCGAGGGGGAACTGGTGGCGGAGCCCTCTCGGGCTTTGCCGCCGTCAGTTCCCCCTCGGCCGCCGCGCGCGGGGGTGGCGGTGATGGGGGGTGTGCCCGCGGTGGTGGTCGCGGCGCCGGCGTCGGGGAGTGGGAAGACGACCGTGGCGACGGGGTTGATCGGGGCGCTCGGGCGGGCGGGGCACAAGGTGGCGCCGTTCAAGGTGGGGCCCGACTACATCGATCCCGGGTACCACGGCTTGGCGGCGGGGCGGCCCGGACGCAACCTCGATCCGGTGCTGGTCGGTGCGGAACGCGTGGTGCCGCTGTACCAGCACGGGGCGCGGGGATGTGACCTCGCGGTGGTCGAGGGAGTGATGGGGCTGTTCGACGGTCGCATCGACGAACACCATGCGGGCCCGGTCGCCGAGGGGTCCACCGCGCAGGTCGCCGGATTGCTCGGTGCGCCGGTGATTTTGGTGGTCGACGCGCGGGGACACAGCCAGAGCCTCGCCGCGCTGCTGCACGGCTTCGCTACCTTCGACAGCGGAATACGGCTCGGCGGCGTGATTCTGAACCGCGTCGGCAGCGAACGGCACGATCAGGTGCTGCGCGCCGCCTGCGACCGGGTCGGCCTCCCGGTCCTCGGCAGCCTGCCCCGGATGACCGAATTGGAGGTGCCCTCACGGCATCTCGGCCTCATCCCGGCCGTCGAACACGGCTCCGCCGCCACCGCCGCGGTCTCGGCCATGACCGACCTCGTCGCCGCCCACCTGGACCTGCCCGCGATCGCGGCGCTGGCCCGCTCGACCGTCACCGGCGCGGCGTGGGCGCCAGAGGTGGTCGTCGCGCAGGTGCGGGCTGGTGGCAGTGCGGTTGGGGGCCGCGGTGCCGGTGGGGCGTCAGAGGTGGTTGTCGCGCGGGCGGGGGCTGGTGGCAGTGCGGTTGGGGGTGGTCGTGCCGATGGGGCGTCAGAGGTGGTTGTCGCGCAGGTGCGGGCTGGTGGTAGTGCGGTTGGGGGCCGCGGTGCCGATGGGGCGTCAGAGGTGGTTGTCGCGCGGGCGGGGGCCGGTGACAGCGAGGTCGGGGGCCGCGGTGCCGATGGGGCGTCAGAGGTGGTTGTCGCGCGGGCGCGGGCTGGTGGCAGTGCGGTTGGGGGTGGTCGTGCCGATGGGGCGTCAGAGGCGGTTGTCGCGCAGGCGGGGGCCGGTGGCAGTGCGGTTGGGGGCCGCGGTGCCGACGGGGCGCCGGTGATCGCGATGGCGGGTGGGCCGGCGTTCACGTTCGGGTACGCCGAGCATCGGGAACTGTTGCGCGCGGCGGGCGCGCAGGTGCGGGTGTTCGATCCGTTGCGGGACGAATTGCCCGAGGGGACAGCGGGTTTGGTGCTGCCGGGCGGGTTTCCCGAGGAGCACGCGGCGGAGCTGGCCGCGAACACTGGCCTGCTCGCTGCGGTCGGCGCGCTGGCCGCGCAGGGAATGCCGGTGCACGCGGAATGCGCGGGCCTGCTGTATCTCACGCGTTCCCTGGACGGCCATCCCATGGCGGGCGTGCTCGACGCCGACGCCGAATTCGGCCCGCGACTGACCCTCGGCTACCGAGACGCCGTGGCACTTGCCGATTCCACACTCTGGCGGGCGGGTGAACGAGTACGCGGCCACGAATTCCACCGCACCCGCCTGCACGTCCCCGGCACCGCCGCTCCCGCATGGGGTTGGCGCGGCAGTGACGGGACGCGCGCCACGGAAGGCGCCCTCGTCCACCGGGTCCACGCCTCCTACCTCCACACCCACCCCGCCGGAAACCCCGAAGCGACAACCCGTTTCGTCACCGCCGCGGCGGAGTACGCGAGTTCTCGTGTCGGCCGGTGATGGCGGTGGCTCGTGGTCGCAGTGGTGGTGCAGTGTGCGAGTTCTCATGTCGGCCGGTGATGGCGGTGGCTCGTGGTCGCAGTGGTGGTGCAATGCGTGAGGAATCACGTCGGCCGGTGACGGCGGCGACTTGTTCCGTCGTAGCCGCAGCGGAGGGCGTGAGGTGCCATGTCGGCCGGTGACACGGAATGCGTTGGCCTGCGGCCTTGCTCGGGGCGTGAGGTTTCGTCGTGGTGTGTGGCGTGGGTTGGGGTTCGGTCCTCGGCCGGGTCTTGTGGTGGCCGACCTTCTCGCTGCGGGTGCGTCGGGGTTCTCGCGGCGGCGCAGGACGGGCGGTGAGCCGGTGATCGGGTGCCAGAACGATGAGTGAACTGGTGGTCGGCCTCGGTCTACGTCCCGGCACTCCCGCCGACCTCATCGTGCGGGTGGTGCGGGAGATAGTGGGCGAGAACACGATCAACTGCTTGGCAACACTGGATCGGCGAGCGGCAGAAGCCAGCGTGCGAGCAGCGGCCGCCGAGTTGGGCGTGCCGATCCGCGCGTTCACGGCGACAGAACTCGCCAAAGTAACCGTACCGAACCCTACGTCGCGCACCGCCACCGCGATCGGCACCCCAAGCGTCGCCGAAGCCGCAGCCCTCCTGGCCGCAGGCACCCCCCTCCCCCTCCTCCTCCCGAAACACACCACCACCGGCCTAGTCCTCGCCATAGCCGAAGCTGACATCCACACCAGTTTCAGGGATCCACACCAGTTCTAGAGTCCCGGAGTTGGTGTGGATCCCGAGAACTGGTGTGGATTGCGCACCTAGGGGGCGACGGCGGGCCAGTCGGGGAAGCCGGTGGGGTCGTGGCGGCCCATGCTGGCGTGTTCGAACAGGCCCCAGCCTTCGGCGCCGTTGCAGCGGGCGTGGGCGACGTGGTCGATGACGCCGTAGGGGGCGCGGGCGACGATGGCGGGGTCGGTCAGGTCGTAGCGGCTGGACAGGGACCAGTCGCGGCCCTTCCACTGCCCGTGCAGCCAGTCCGGGTCGCCGCCGTAGCCGCAGCCGACGTGCAGCGGCACGTTGGTGCCGGTGGTCACCTCGATCTCCAGCGGCTTGCCGTCGGGCGTGGTCAGCTCGAGCCTGGCACCGAGGGGATGCCTTGTGCCGGAACGGTAGTCGATGGCGATGCGGGGCCAGCCGAGCTGCTCGACGCGCCCGTCCGGCCAGATCCGTACCGCGTCGTTGAGCGTGCGGGTGCCGTCCGGCTCCTCCTGCACGATGATCACCACGGCGAAGTCGTCGAACCGCAGCGGCACGTACAACCACCAGAAACCGCCGGACGGTTCGCCGGCAGCCCGCCCCGGCGGCTCGGACTCGCCGACCGGCCGGATGCCCCAGGATCGATCCCGGGTGCCGGTCCACACCGCGGGGTCGACGGTGATGTCCTGCCCGTCGACGTGCAACGTGCCCGCCCACGAACCGACCTGCGCGAACCGGGTGGCCTGGATGATCGGCCGGTTGCCGCTCAGGATCAGGTGCGGCTGCTCCTGCACGGTGGGGAAGGCGCCCTCCCAGGTGAGGTCGAACGACAGGTCGTCGTGCTCGCAGACCACCCTGATCCGTTGCAGCGGTTGCACCACCTCGATCCGGTAGCCGCCGACCCGCTGTTCCAGGCCGCGTTCCTCGAGCGCGTCGGAGAAGCGCACCGCGCGCTGGACGTCGCCCCGGCGCAGGCAGGCGTAGGCGTCGGTCACGCCGAGGTTCGGGTATACCCCGAACCCGGTGATGAAGAAGCTGCCGCCGTCACGGTCGTGGCCGTTGAAGTAGCTGCGGTCGTAGAAGTTTCGGTCCGAACTCGCCACCCGGGCCAGTGACAGCGCGATCTGGTGGATCGGGTATTCGTCCAAGGGAACTGCCATGGTGCTCTCTCAATCCCATTCGTAGGTACCATCGAGCAGCCGTTCCAGGCAGGCCCGATGCATCACATAGTCGTCCCGGTCGGGAGTGTCGGTGTCCTCGCCGAAATGGATCATCCGGCGCTTTACCCTGGCCATCACGATGCCGTGCCGCAGCGCGGCGTAGACGAGGTGCCAATCCAGGTCACGCACCGTATATCCGGTCAGCTCTTCGTATTTCGCGACCACATTGGCTCGACGCAGGAAGTCCGGCAGGCCCGGCTGAGCGAAGCGGGTGGCGATGTCCTGGAAGAACCGGTGGATGAAGATCACCCACGCGACGTCGAGTTCGCGCGGCCCCAGCGCGGCCATCTCCCAGTCCAAAACCGCGGCGGGCCGGAACTCGTCGAAGATGATGTTGCCCGGCCGGGCGTCGCCCCAGCTGAGCACGTCAGGTCCGGGATCGCTCGGCCAGTTCGCTTCGAGCCAGTCGAAACTGCGCTCGAGCAACGGGATCTCGTAGCCGTCGTCGGCCAAGGCCCAGCGGTACCAAGCTTTTTGGGCCTCGAAGTGCCTGCGCAGCGACTGGCCCGCGCCGCGCAGCGCTGGGAATCGCAGTGCCGGGTCCGGGATCTGATGGATCTTCGCGATCACCTCGACGGTGTTCGCGGTGAGCTCTGCGCGCTGTTCGGGGGTGGCGTCGAACAACCAGCCGACGAACACATACGGCGGGTTGTCCGTCGGCACCCGGCCGTCGACCCGCTTCATCACGAAAAACGGTGCACCGAGCGCGGTTTCGTCTTCCTCGAGCCAGCACAGGCCGGGCACGGGCACGGTCGTGTGCTCGGCCACCCCGGACATCACCTGGTATTGGGTGACCAGGTCGTAGGTCTCGAATACCGGAAAGGACCCGGCCTCCGGCGCCATCCGCGCGACGAATGAGCCACGCTCGTGCCGACCGTCCACACTCCATTCGGCGTCGAAGAGGATGGTCGTGCTCGACATGCCGCCCGCCTGCGGTCGCGACAAACCGGAAACGCGCGGCCGATGATCGGCGGCGACTTTCGAATCCAGCCAGCGCGCGAGATCCTCGGCGAGCACGTCGAGATCGCGTTCGCTGACGGTCAGTTGCTGCCGCTCGGCGGGATCCGGATCATCGGCCATCGTTGTCCTCCTGACACCATGAAGCGCGGCCGCGCGCTTGAACGCAGCCCACATCGCCGGCGGTGCGCCGCGATACGCGACAGTAACGCGTTGCAGTCGGCGCGCGGGTGGAAAGCGATCGAGGTGGACGAACCGGCTCACTGGCCGGAACCAGCCCTTGACATGCGAGTACTCGGCCTGCGCCGGGCCTTCACGCGGCCGCATCGGACCTGCCGTCGCCCGGTCATGGTGTAGCTGGCACGTACGACTTCGGCGGCTGGCACGTACGACTTCCTACCGAGAGAAAAACCGGGGATTTCCTGGAGGCTTACATATCGGGTGGCTCGATACCGTTCGTGCACTGTGCAAGTTTCGGAGGAGGGGTCAGCGGTGAACGCGTCGAGTACACAGTCGATCGAGCGGGGAGGCACGGAGGTTACCGGTGCCGCCATGGCCGCCGGTCGGAGCTGGAATCCGTTGACGCGCATAGCGTTCCGGTTCTGCTTCACCTACTTCGGGTTGTTCTGCGTGATCTTCCCGCAGTTCCTGTTCGTCTACAGCGGGCTGTTCTGGGACAAGCTGCCGGAGCGGGCCATCAATGGCTTGCTGGACCCGCTGAGCCCGATCTGGAACTGGGCGGGCCGGACCGTGTTCGGGATGGACGCCGAGCTCGACATGAGTTCGGGCAGTGGTGACCAGCGGATCATCTGGATCTTCGTGTTCTGTGTCCTGGTCGTGGCCATGGCGGTCACGGTGGTGTGGTCCGTACTCGATCGACGCCGCCCGCACTATCAGCGCCTCAACGCCTGGTTCCTGCTCTTCCTGCGGCTGTGCCTGGGCGGCCAGATGCTGTTCTACGGGATGGCGAAGGTCGTTCCTACGCAGATGCCGGAGCCGCCGCTGGTGGCGTTGCTCTCCCAGTACGGCGACTTCACGCCCGCCGCGGTGCTGTGGATGCAGGTCGGTTCCGCGCCGGTCTATGAGATCCTGCTCGGCAGCGCGGAGGTGCTCGGCGGCCTGCTGCTGTTCTGGCCGCGGACCGCGACGCTGGGCGCGCTGATCAGCCTGATCAGCATGGCGCAGGTGTTCATCTTGAACATGACCTTCGACGTGCCGGTGAAGATCCTGTCCGGCCACCTGCTGCTGATCTCGTTCGTGCTGCTGGCTCCGCAGGCGCGTCGGCTGGCCGATGTGCTTGTGCTGCAACGGCCGTCGGCGCCCGCCACGCAGCCGGAGCCGTTGCGCGGCAAGCGAGCGCGCACCATCGCGGTGGTGGTGCAGGTCGCGTTGGGGCTGTGGGTGCTGGCCGGAATCACGCACCAGGCCCGGGTCATCTGGAACGAGACCGGCGGGGGCGCAACAAAACCCGAGTTGTATGGCATCTGGTCGGTCGCGGAGTTCACCCGCGATGGTCAGCCGCTCCCGCCTCTGACGACGGACCAGAATCGGTGGCAGCGGGTGATTTTCGACGTGACCGGCATGGCATACCAGAAGATGGACGGCACGCTGGTGCCCGTGGTCGGCGCGGTCGACCCGGCAGCGCACACCATCACCGTGTCCGATACCACCGCGCCGAGCGCACCTGGGCTGGTCGCCGAGGCGAACGCGGACCGGCTCGGTACGTTCACCTTCACCCAGACCGCCCCGGACCGCTTGCGACTCGAGGGCGAGTTCAACGGCCATCCGGTGACGGTGTCGCTGGAGCAGGTGGATCTGAACTCCTTCAAACTGCGCAGCACTCCGTTCAAGTGGGTCCAGGATCAGCCGCACTTCAGCTGACCGCGGCCGCGGTGGGTCAGCCGAGGGTGATGGCATCCAGTCTGGTGCGCAGGAATTCGGCGGAGACCACCGGCGGCAAGCCGGTGGTGCGGCCGATCGGCGGGGCAAGCGGCGTGACCACCGCGTCGTGATCGAGTTCGTAGAAGTAGATGAGGGACACGAGGTCTTCCTCGGGCGCTCGCTCCTGCGGCGGCAGCACGCGATGGCGACCCGACGGCCAGCGGTCGGCGCTCCAATAGGCAAGCAGGTCACCGATGTTCACCGTCAGGGCGGCCGGGTCATAGGGTGCGTCGGCCCAGCCCTCGGCCTCGGTGTACACCTGGAGCCCGCCCGCGCCGGGCTCGCGGTCCAGCACGGTGACCGTGCCGAAGTCGGTGTGCGGGCCGATGCGGAACTGGCCGGGTCGCGGTCGGCCGACCGTCGTCATCGGTGGGTAGTGGTTGATGTTGCAGGTCCACGTCGGCCGGGCGGCCAGCGTGCGGAAAGGGTTGTCGGGCAGGCGCAATGCCGCCGCGCAAAGGGCCAGCAACTCGTCCGAGAGGGCGTGCGCCGCCGTGGTGTAGGCGGTCAGCGACTCCCGCAGCTCGCGCACCTCGTCGGGCCAGATGTTGGGCAGGAACCAGACGTCGTCGACGCGCGGATCGCCGGTCGCGGTGTCCGCGCCGACCGCGAAGGTCTCCTTGAGATCGGGTGGTGTCGGGGTGCCTTCGGCGTACCCGTTGGCCTCCTTGCCCGGCCCGATCCAGCCGCGCTCGCCGACCGTCACGGCATAGCGCTGCTTCACCGCGTCCGGCAGGGCGAAGAAGCGCCGCGCGGCGGCCCGCACCGCCGCGGCCAGCTCCTGCGGCACGCCGTGGCCGTACACCAGCAGGAACCCGGCGCGCCGCAACCCCGCGTCGACCTCGCGTTCCACCTGCTCAGCCGCCGCGCCGCCGGCCCGCCAGCGCGCCAGGTCGATCGACGCGATGGCGCTCATTGCGCCGCCGCCTCGTCGGCGACGCCGATGTCCTCGTGCCAGAGCGCCGGATGGTCGGCGATGAACGTGGTCATCATCTCCACGCACCGCTCGTCGTCGAGCACGGTCACCGCGACGCCGTGCTCGGCCAGCCAGTCGTGGCCGCCGTGGAAGGTGCGGGATTCGCCGATGATGACCGTGCCGATGCCGAACTGGCGGACCAGGCCGCTGCAGTACCAGCACGGCGACAGTGTGGTCACCATGATCGTCGGGCCGTAGTCGCGTCTGCGCCCCGCGGCCCGGAAGGCGTCGGTTTCGGCGTGCATGCTGGGATCGCCGGATTGCACGCGGCGGTTGTGGCCGCGACCGAGCAGCGTCCCGTCCGCGTCGAACAGCGCCGCCCCGATCGGGATGCCGCCCTCGGCGCGTCCGAGCAGTGCCTCCTGGTAGGCCACCTCGAGCAGTTGTCGTGCCGGTGTCGCGTGCGTCATGGCCTCCAGCCTCCAAGGCGAGCGGCCCCGCCGCAACGTACAGATCGTCCGGGCGAGAAGGCTGCCGCAATGACAAGATGACCGTATGCTGCCCTCCCTGCGCGACGTGCTCGACGGCCCGTTCGCCCCGGCGAATCCGCTCGTCCTCGCAGGTCACAGCGCTCTGCGGCGACCGGTGCGCTGGGTGCACTCGAGCGAGATCTACGAGATCAGCCCGCTGCTGTCGGGCGGCGAGCTGTTGCTCACCACCGGGCTCGGCCTGTCCGGGGTGGACGCGGGGACGCGACGGCACTATCTGCGCGAGATCGCCGGTCGCGCCGTGGCGGGGGTGGCCGTCGAACTCGGCCGCACCTTCGACGCCGTGCCGCCCGACATGGTCGAGGAGGCCTCGCGCCACAGTCTGCCGCTGATCGCGCTGCGGGCGGTGGTGCCGTTCATCGAGCTGTGCCGGGCCGCGAACACCGAGATCGTCTCGCGCGAGGTGGGCTCGCTGCGGCTGCTCAACGCGCTCGCGCGGGATCTCACCGAGGAACTCGCGGCGGGTAACGGGCTCGCGCAGTTGCTGACCCGCGTGGGCGCGGCCACAGGGTGCGCCCTGATCGTGACCAGCGGTAACGGCGCGTTGATCGCCGCGCACGGCGTGGACGACGACCGATCGGCCTGGGCCGCGGTGGAATCCGCGACCGCGACCGCGGTGATCCGGGCCAAGGAGAACACCTGGGGGACGCTCACGGCCGGCCCCGGCTCGGTGCTGGACGACGCCACGCTCGGTGCGGTGCTGGCGCAGTCCGCGCCGAGTCTCGGTCTGGCGCTCGCCCATTCCGGCTCACCGACCGGTCGCCCGCAGCTCGCGGCGAGCACGCTGCTCGCGGACCTGCTGGACGGCAAGACGATTCGGCAGGCGGATCTGAAAGTCCGCGCCACCGCGGCCGGTGTTCCGGTTCTGGGCGGGCGCGCGCTGGTGCCGGTGGCCGCCGACGCGCCCGACGCGCGCATCGCGACCCGCCTGATCGATACCGCGGCAAAGGAACTCGGTAGGACCGCCCTCGTGGCAGAGGTGCACGCGACCGGTTACGGCGTGCTTGCCCTGGACCCGGCGGTGCCGGACCCGGTGGGGGAGGCGGCGCGCCTGCTGCGAAACGCCTTCGCCACCAACGCGGTCGAGGGGGTGACCGTGGTGGTGGGCGATCCGTGCGAGTTCACCGCCGCGGCACTGACCGGTTCGCTGGAGGCGACGCGCTCGGCGTTGCGCCTGGCCACCCGGTATCGCCGGGACTGGCTCGCGGGCAGCCCGCTCTCGACGTGTCGCGAGCTGGCCACCGAACTCGTCGTAGAGGCGCTGCCGGTCGCCGAGCGCGACCGGCTGATCGGCACCACCATCGCACCGCTGATCGCCTGGGACACAACGCATCACAGCGAGCTGACCCGCACGTTGGAGGTCTACCTGCGGCACGGCGGTAGTGCGACCCGGTGCGCGGCGGCCCTGCACATCGGCAGGCAGTCGCTGTATCAGCGCCTGGAACGCATCCGCGACCTGCTCGGCTACGACCCGGCCGCGCCCGCTTTGGCTGGCACGCTGCTGCTCGCGCTGTGCGCGCACCGCCTGCGCGATTAGGTCTGCCTCGAAGGCCCGCGGTTCTGCGTGCCATCTGGCCGCGTTGTCGTCACCGGTCCGACCCGGGTATCGGCTCCTGCTCGTCCCCGCCGGGCGATGAGCTGAACCGCGGCGGCATCCGGCCGGACCTCGCGCCCGCGTTCGGTGCTCCCGCGCTCGAGCGGGAACGGTCAGTGTCGCCGCGACAGTGCCGCGTAGGTCGCGCCGGCGACGAGGAAGCCGACGAAGACGGTGATATCGCCGAGTGCCGGAAACTCGCGTACGAGGTAGCCGGTGAACTTCGCCTGATGGGAGAACAGCAGCACCGACACCGCCAAGCCGGTCAGAAATGCCGCCACCCCGGGATGATTCGAGTACGCGCGGTTGTACAGGACGTTGTCCAGGGACGCGCCCCGGCGCAGGTACTGGTCGACGAACATCACGCCGAGCCACGGGCCGATCCAGTACGCGACGATCAACAGGAACGCCTCGTAGCTCGCCGCCGCGTCCGGCAGCGCCCACCACGCGACGAGGAAGCCGACGGCGCCGAAACCGAGCGAGACGACCGCCCGCTGGGTGCGCATCGGAAGGGTGATGCCGATCGTCACGAAAGCCATTGCCCCGGAATAGACGTTCAGCGCGTTGGCCGCGACGGCGCCGAGGGCGATGGCGAGCAACGCCAGATTCGCCAGTGCCCCGGGCAGATTGGCGGTGAATACGTCGGTGGGGCTGCCCGTCGCGGTGCCGACGATGGTCGCCGAGGCCGCGCCGAGCAACGACAGCCACAGGCACGATACGAACAGCCCGGCCGCCGCGTAGCCGCCGGTGGCGGCACGGGACACGGTGCGCGGCAGATAGCGAGAGTAGTCCGCCGCGTAGGGATTCCAGCCGCCCGCGTAGCCGAACGCGGTGCCGACGGTCAGCAGGAAGCCGCCGATCCCGCCGACCCCGCCCGCCGGTGCGGCCGCGCCGAGATCGGCTTTGCCGAGGATCGCGATCGTCACCACGACGAAGACGATGGCCAATACCGGAAAGACGAGGCGTTCGAAGGCGTGCACCAGGTTGTGCCCGAACGCGCCGAAACCCGTCTGCACCACCACGATCAGCGCCAGCGCCGTGAGCTTCGGCATGCCGGTGAGCGTGCTCAACGCGAACGCGCCGCTGACGCTGTTGGTGGCGAACCAGCCCACCCCGCACATGATCGACATGAACGCGGCGGGCAACGCGTTGCCGCGATAGCCGAAAGCCGCGCGCCCCAGCACCATTTGCGGGACACCATGTGCCGGACCGCGCGCCGAGAGCACATAGTGCGCGGCGGCGGCGAGCCCGATGCCGACGGTGAGGGCCAGCCCCGCCTGCCAGAAGCTCATCCCGAAGGCGGTGACCGAGAGCACGCCGATGAAGATGGTGGCGAATTCCAGATTCGGCGACATCCAGGTCCAGAACAGTCCGCGCGGGCGGCCGTGCCTGGCGGCGTCGGGGATGTATTCGTTGCCGCCCGGTTCCACCGCGATGACGCGGTCGGCGTACTCCGACGCCGGGGGCGGGTCCTCGGTCAAAGCCATGCCTGAACACTCCTCGGCCGCGGGGCGGCAGACAACGGACGGTTCGTACGTACGTCGGTGCCGATCGGCCGACACTTCGCCCACCCGAGGTGCGAGCGACGATCGGCTCGACGCAGTGCCACGACGCGGACCGACCGCCGACCCGGCGAGGCGATTGCCGTCGGTTCACGGGCAGGCCGTAGGCTCGAAAACTGTGCCGAACACGCCAGACCCCACCGATGACCAGGCGGTATCCCAAGCCGCGCCGCACGAGGGCGACCCGAACTATCTGGTCGGACTCGATCTCGACGGCCGCCGCGTCGTCGTGGTCGGCGGCGGCACGGTCGCCCAGCGCAGGCTCGGGCTGCTGATCGCCTCGGGCGCGGACGTGCACGTGGTGAGCCGCGAGGTCACCCCGGCCGTCGAGGGGATGGCCACCTCCGGTCAGCTCACGGTGACGTTGCGCGCCTACGCCGACGGCGATCTGGACGGCGCCTGGTACGCGATCGCCTGCACCGACGAGCCGGAGACCAACGCGGCGGTGCTCGCCGAGGCCACTAGGCGGCGGATCTTCTGTGTGCGCGCCGACAACGCCAGGCTCGGCACCGCGGTCACCCCGGCGACCGCCCGCTACGACGGCATGACCCTCGGTGTGCTGGCCGGCGGCCAGCACCGGCGCTCCGCCGCGGTGCGCAACGCGCTGCTCGAGGCGCTGCAATCCGGTGTGGTGACCGATGATTCGACGCCGATCACCCCGGGCGTGGCACTGGTCGGCGGCGGCCCCGGCGATCCGGATCTGATCACGGTGCGCGGTCGGCGGCTGCTCGGCCGAGCGAACCTGGTGGTCGCGGATCGGCTCGCGCCACCGGAACTGCTGGCCGAGCTCGGACCCGATGTCGAGGTGATCGACGCGGCGAAGATCCCGTACGGCCGGGCGATGGCGCAGGACGCGATCAACGCCGCGCTGATCGACGGCGCCAAGGCGGGCAAGTTCGTGGTGCGGCTCAAGGGCGGCGACCCATACGTGTTCGGCCGCGGATTCGAGGAACTCGAGGCGTGCGTCGCGGCGGGCATTCCGGTGACCGTGGTGCCGGGCATCACGAGTCCGATCTCGGTGCCCGCCGCGGCGGGCATCCCGGTGACCCATCGCGGGGTGACGCACGAATTCGTGGTGGTCAGCGGGCACGTCGCGCCGGATCATCCGGATTCCCTGGTGGATTGGCCCGCGCTGGCCCGGCTGCGCGGCACCCTGGTGCTGATGATGGCGGTGGAGCGGATCGAGCAGTTCGCGAACGCGCTGATCGAGGGCGGCCGTCCCGCGGACAGTCCCGCCACGGTCATTCAGGAGGGCACGCTGCGCACGCAGCGGGTGCTGCGCGCGGACCTCGGCACGGTCGCCGAGCGGGTGCGCGCCGAGGGCATCCGTCCGCCCGCGATCGTCGTGATCGGCCCGACCGCGGCCTTCTCGGTGCCGGTCGCCGACTGATCGGCCGGGGCGGCACGGTGGCCCAGGTCGTCTACAGTGGCTCTCTGTGCTCGAGAATCCCGCTGCGCCGATGCAGTATCCAGTGAAAGAGCGGGCGTTCGGGCTCGCGATTCTCGTTCTCAGCGGGATGCAGCTGATGAGCGTGCTCGACGGCACGGTCATGATCCTGGTGGTCCCGCGGTTGCAGGCGGATTTCGGGATGTCGGCGTCCAGCGCGAACTGGGTGATCACCGCCTACGCGCTCACCTACGCGGGCCTCATGCTGCTCGGCGGGCGGGTCGGCGACGCGTTCGGCCGCAAGAAGATGTTCCTGCTCGGCGTCGGCCTGTTCACCTTCTCCTCGCTGCTGTGCGGGCTGGCGATCAACGGCGGCATGCTGATCGGCATGCGCGCCCTGCAGGGCGTCGGCGCGGCGTTCGCCTCACCGACCGCCTTGGCTCTGGTCGCCACCACGTTCGCGCCGGGTAAGGCGCGCAATCAAGCGATCGCGATCTTCGGCGCCATGGTCGGGGTCGGTTCGGTCGGTGGTCTGGTGGTCGGCGGTGCGCTCGCCGATGTCTGGTGGCGCGGCATCTTCCTGATCAATGTGCCGATTGGCCTGCTGGTCTTCGTGGGTGCGCTGCGCTGTCTGCGCGACACCGAACACCACCGTCTGTCCCTCGACGTGCGCGGGGCCGTGCTGGCCACGATCGGCGTCGCCACGCTGGTGTTCGGCGGCATGGAGGGCCCCGCGCTGGGCTGGGGTCATCCGGCGATCATCGGCTCGCTGGTGGCGGGCGGCGTTCTGCTGGTCACCTTCGTCGTCACCGAGCGCAACGTGGACAATCCGCTCTTACCGTGGTCGTTGTTCAGCAGCCAGGACCGGGTCGCGACCTTCCTCGCGGTGCTGCTGGCCAGCGGCGTGATGGGCGGCATCTCCGTCTTCGGCGCGCAGTACGTGCAGAACGTACTGGGCTACAGCGCTTTACAGGCCGGATTGATCTTCATCCCGTTCACCATCGGCATGGGCGCCGGCGGTGCGGTGACCTCCAAGCTGGTCATGCGGGTGGCCCCGCGGGTCCTGATCGGCGCGGGCGGCGGCCTGGCGGCGCTGGCCCTGCTGTTCGGCTCGACCCTGGACCGCACCGCCGATCTGCCCACGCTGCTGGTGCTGTTCCTGGTGATCGGCACCGGCGTGGGCATCGTGCTGGTCATCGTGCCCCTGTGCCTGATCGTGGGCGTCGAGCCCACCGAGATCGGCCCGCTGAGCGCGGTCGGACAGATGCTGCTGGCGTTCGGGCCCGCCCTGGCGCTCGGCTTTCTCGGCCCGGTCGTGGTCTCGCGCAGCCTCGCGCTGGGTGGCAGCAACACCGTCAAACCCAGCGCCATGAACACGGTGCAGCTCGACGCGCTGAGCAGCGGTTACACCCTCGCGCTCTTCCTGTGCGGCGTCGGTGTGCTGCTGACGCTGCTGATCGCGCTCGCCATCCGCTACACGGCGACGCAGGTCGCCCAGGCCCAGCACGCGCAGGAAGAAGCCCAGCAGTCCTAGTGCCCGGGCGTCGCGCTCAGAGGCGGCCGACCACCTTGCGCGGGGTCACGCGCACGATGACCCGCGGACCGTCATGCACCGAGGCGGGGTTGAAATCCAGGTACTTCTGCCCGGTGTACTTGGCGGACAACGTGTCCGGCAGCGTCTTGTCCGGGTCCGGGGTGAGCGTCGCGGTGCCGCGGATCTCCGCGTAGACGTAGGGACGCTCCGGCGGATTGATCATGATGGTGACGCGCGGGTCGCGGGCCAGGTTCTTGCCCTGCTGGCGATCGGTGGTGGTGGAGAACAACAGGTCGTCGCCGTCGCGCTCGAGCCAGATGACGGTGAGGTGCGGTTGGCCGTTCGGCCCGATCGTGGCCGCGGTGGCGAACACCTTCGACTCGTCAAGATGCTTCTTCAGTTCCGTGGAAAGCACGCCCGTTTCGCTCATGCCTGTTTGAAACACGGCGCGTCCGCGAGACATTCCGTGCCGCGCCCCACCGTGCGGGTGGGGCGCGGCACGGACCGCGTGCTCAGCTCAGCTCTGCGCGTGCCGGTCGGCGACGGTCAGCGCGTTGTCGAGGATGGCCAGCCCCTCCTTGGCCTCGGCCTCGCTGACGATGCACGGCGGGACCACGTGCAGGCGGTTGAAGTTCACGAACATCAGCAGCCCGGCCGCGCGGCAGGCGGCGACCACCTCGGTCATCGCCGCGCTGGTCCCGCCGTAGGGGGCCAGCGGTTCCCGGGTCGTCCGGTCCCGGACCAGTTCGAGCGCCCAGAACACCCCGGCGCCGCGCACGTCGCCGATGCTGGGATGCCGTTCGGCGAGCTCGCGCAGGCCGGGACCGAGCACCCGCGCACCGATGTCGGCGGCGTGCTCGACGATGCCCTCCTCGGCCATCGCGGTGATGGTCGCGACGGCGGCCGCGGTCGCCAGCGGATGGCCCGAGTAGGTCAGCCCGCCGGGGTAGGGGCGCTCGTCGAAGGACGCGGCGATCGCCGGGCTGATCGCGACACCGCCCAGCGGCACGTATCCGGAATTGACGCCCTTGGCGAAGGTCAGCAGGTCGGGCACCACGCCGTCGAAATGCTCTATCGCGAACCACTTCCCGGTCCGGCCGAAGCCCGACATCACCTCGTCGGCGATGAAGACGATGCCGTACCGGTCGCACAGCTCGCGCACCCCGGCCAGGTACCCGGGCGGCGGGATCATGATTCCCGCTGTGCCCGGGATGGATTCGAGCACGATCGCCGCGATGGTGCTCGGGCCCTCGAACACTATGGTCTGTTCCAGATGCGCCAAAGCCCGTGCGGTTTCCTCGGTTTCATCGCTCGAATGGAACTGCGTGCGATAGAGGAACGGACCGAAGAAGTGCACGACCCCGCTGTTGCCGTGATCGTTGGGCCAGCGCCGCGGATCGCCGGTCAGGTTGATCGCGGTCTCCGTGCCGCCGTGATACGAGCGGTAGCGGGTGAGCACCTTGTAGCGGCCGGTGTGCAGCCGGGCCATCCGCACCGCGTGCTCGACCGCCTCGGCGCCGCCGTTGGTGAAGAAGACCTTGTTCAGCTCACCGGGCGTGCGCTCGGCGATCAACCGGGCCGCCTCCGAGCGCGCGTCGTTGACGTGCTGCGGAGCGACGGTGCACAGCTTGGCCGCCTGCTGCTGCACCGCCGCGACGACCTTCGGATGCTGGTGTCCGATATTGGTGTTCACCAGCTGGGAGGAGAAGTCGAGCAGCCGATTGCCCGCGCCGTCCCAGACATAACAGCCCTGGGTGGCGCTGATGGTCATCGGATCCAGGTGCGCCTGGGCGGACCAGGAGTGGAAGACGTGGCGACGATCGAGCTCGTAGGCCCGCGCCGCCGCCGCACGGGCGGCCGCTGTGGTCAATCCGTTCGGGAGGGTCATCGTCGAGTTCTCCTGCGTCACTTGTGCGTACGGCTACCTGCTGCCCGGCTCCGGACTACTTGTTCTCGGGGAAACCGAGGTTGAGCCCGCCGTGGCTCGGATCCAGCCAGCGGGTGGTGACCGCCTTGGCCCTGGTGAAGAAGTGCACGCCCTCGGTGCCGTGCGCGTGCGAGTCACCGAACAGCGAGTTCTTCCAGCCGCCGAAGCTGTAGTAGGACATGGGCACCGGGATCGGCACGTTGATGCCGACCATGCCCACCTCGACCTCGTTGTGGAAGCGCCGGGCCGCGCCGCCGTCGTTGGTGAAGATGGCCGTGCCGTTGCCGTACGGGTTGGCGTTGATCAGGGCGAGCGCGTCGTCGTAGCTGTCCACCCGCACCACCGACAGGACCGGGCCGAAGATCTCGTCGGTGTAGACGCTCATCTCGGTGCCGACGTGGTCGAGAATCGTCGGGCCGAGCCAGAATCCGTCCGCTTCGCCGTCGGCCGCGATGCCGCGACCGTCGAGTACGACTCGGGCGCCCGCGGATTCGCCCGCCGCGATGTAGTCGGCGACGCGATCGCGGTGTGCCTTGGTGACCAGCGGGCCCATATCGGTCTCGCGGGTGCCGTCGCCGGTCTTGATGGTGGTGGCGCGCTCGGTGATCTTCGCGACCAGCGCATCGGCGGTGCCGCCCACCGCGACGACCACGCTGATCGCCATGCAACGCTCACCGGCGGAACCGAATCCGGCGTTCACTGCCGCGTCGGCCGCCAGGTCGAGGTCGGCGTCGGGCAGCACCACCATGTGGTTCTTCGCCCCGCCGAGCGCCTGCACCCGCTTGCCCGCCGCGGTGCCACGCTGATACACGTACTGCGCGATCGGGGTCGAGCCGACGAACGAGACGGCCTTGATCTTCGGGTGGTCGAGCAGCTCGTCCACCGCGACCTTGTCGCCCTGCACGACGTTGAAAACGCCTGCGGGCAAACCGGCTTCGGCCCACAGCTCGGCCATCCACAGCGAGGACGACGGATCCTTCTCGCTCGGCTTGAGCACCACGGTGTTGCCCGCGGCGATGGCCAGCGGGAAGAACCACATCGGCACCATCGCCGGGAAATTGAACGGCGAGATCACCGCGACCGGGCCGAGCGGCTGGCGGATGGAGAAGATGTCCACCTTCGTCGAGGCGTTCTCGGTGTAGCCGCCCTTCAGCAGATGCGGGACGCCACAGGCGAATTCGACGACCTCGAGGCCGCGGCTCACCTCGCCCATGGCGTCGGCGAGCACCTTGCCGTGCTCGGCGGTGATCAGCTGCGCCAGTTCGGCTTTGCGGCTGTTGAGCAGCTCACGGAAGCGGAACAGGATCTGGGTGCGGCGCGCCAGCGAGGTGTCGCGCCAGGCTGGGAACGCGTCGGCGGCCGAGTCGATCGCCGCGCGGGTGTCGGCCACGTTCGCCAGCGCCACCTGTCCGGTCACCACGCCCGTCGCCGGATTGGTCACCGCCGCCGTCGCCTCGCTGGTGCCAGCGAAGGCCTTGCCGTCGAGCCAGTGCGCGATTGTCTGCATATTTCCTCGTTTCGATCCGTGAGCGTCGCGGTGCGGCGGCGGATGGACGCCTCCCTGCTACTACTCTCCGGCATCAACCCTGCGATATCGCCCGACGATCTGTACGCGATTCGGTCCTTCATATTACGATTCGTCGGTGCTTCCCTCCGTGTCCGATGTGCTGGCCATGCCGGTGGTGCGGGCCGGGGAGCCCGAGGTCGTCGGCGGCGGCTCGCTGGAACGACCGGTGCGCTGGGTGCATGTCAGCGAGGTCGCGGAGGTGGCGCAGCTGCTGGCGGGCGGGGAGCTGATCCTGACCACCGGGCAGCCGATGAGTCACGGCGACGCCGCGACCGCCGACTACCTGAGCGCGCTCGCCGCCGCGGGGGTATCCGGGCTGGTGGTCGAGCTCGGCGCGTACGTGCCGCGATTGCCGCCGACCGTCGCGCGCACCGCCGACGAACTCGGGTTGCCGGTGATCGCGCTGCACCGGGTGACCCGATTCGTGGAGATCACCGAGGCGGTGCACCGGGTCATCGTGGCCGATCAGTATGCCGAGGTGGAGTTCGCGCGCAGCGTGCACGAGACCTTCACCGATCTCAGCGTGCGCCGCGCCTCCCTCGCCGAGATCGTGAAAACGGCTGCGGACCTGCTGGATTCGTCGGTGGTGCTGGAGGATCTCGCGCACCGGGTGCTCGCGTTCACCGCCAAGCACGCGAGCACATCGACGCTGCTCGAGGACTGGGAGCACACCTCGCGGCTGCTGCCCGACGGCGGTAACGCGGTGGCCGTCGGCCCGCACACCCAGCGCTGGGGGCGGTTGATCCTGCGCGACGGCGCGGTGCCGACCGCGCGCGCCACGATGGTGCTGGAACGGGCGGCCCAGACGCTCACCCTGCACCGGATGATCGAGAAGGACCGCTTCGGCCTGCACCGTCAGGCCCAGACCGGCCTCATCGACGACATGGTCAACGGCCGGGTGGTGGACGAGCGCGACGCGGTGGCCAGGGCGGCCGCGCTCGGTCTGGCCCGCCGCGCCGCCTACGTGCCGCTGGCCATCGATGTCGCCGCCGTCGCCGAGACCGATCCGGTCGCCCGTCAGCGCCGCGCCGCGGGCATTCTCGACGCCGTGACGCACGGGCTGGGCCTGGCCAAGGTGACCGCGCTCGCCGCCGCCGACCAGGGCGACCGGGTCGGGATGATCCTGGCCCTGCCGCGCACCGGCGCGCTCGACGATCACCTGAGCGCGGCCTGCGCGACGATCGCGGGGGAAGTGCGCCGGGTCGACGGGGTCGAACGGGTCGTGATCGGCGTTGGCGCCGAAGCGGATTCGCTGCTCGACACCGCCCACGAGCTGCCGCACGCGGCGCACGTCGCGCAGGTGGCGCTCTCGCTCGAGACGGCGGCGCCGCGGCCGTTCTATCGCAGCGGTGACGTGCGCCTGCGCGGGCTGCTCTCGCTGATCCGCAACGAACCCGGGGTGCAGCGGTTCGCCGAAACCGAGCTGAGTGCGTTGCTGCGCTACGACATTCGCCACGGCGCGCAGCTGACCCGCACGCTGCGCCAGTTCCTCGAGCTGGCGGGCAACAAGACCGAACTCGCGCGCCGGCTCAACATCAGCAGACCCGCGCTGTACGAGCGGCTGGCCCGGATCGAACGCATCCTCGCCGTCGATCTGGCGGATGGGGAATCGCGCACGTCGTTGCACGCGGCGCTGCTGATCCGGGATCTGACGGCGCACGCGCGCTGAGCAGGCTCGGGCGCTTGGCGGGCGCGATCAACCGTGTCCATGGCGTGGCTCACACCCGCCTCGATCAGCGGCTCGCGCCGGGAACATCGCAGGTCCGCGCGTGGTTGTACGCCGTATGACCACTCTAGGATTGATCGGCAGCGGAAATATCGGCGCCACCCTGGCGCGCTTGGCCATCGCCGCAGGACTCGACGTGGTGCTCAGCAACTCGCGTGGCCCCGAGACCCTGACCGATCTTGTCGCGGAGCTCGGCCCACGGGCCCGAGCGGCGACCGCCGACGCGGCGGCCGCGGCGGGGGACATCGTGGTGGTGACCGTGCCACTGCGCAACTACCAGCAGGTGCCGGTCGCGCCCTTGGCGGGCAAGGTCGTCATCGACACCAACAACTACTACCCGGACCGCGACGGGACCTTCCCCGAGCTCGCGGACGGCAGCGTGACCAGCAGCGAACTGCTGCAGAAACACCTTCCGACCTCGAAAGTGGTCAAGGCGTTCAACAACATCTATTTCGTGCATCTGGCGGCACTCGCCCGCCCCGCGGGCACCGTCGATCGCAGCGCGCTGCCCATCGCGGGCAACGACACCGGCGCGAAAGCCGCTGCGGCACAACTGATCGACGCGCTCGGCTACGACACCGTCGATGTCGGTCCGCTGAGCGAGAGCTGGCGCTTCCAACCCGACACGCCTGCCTATGCCGAGGCCTACGCGGGGAAGCCGCCGTTCTGGGAGAACGGCCCTGAGCCCGCCGACGGCACGAAGATTCGCACACTGCTCGCCGCCGCACGCCGCCGCACGCCGCTGACAGCGCGGAAGCCGGGAGCTTGGCCCGCCCCCGGGTTCCCTGGTGCCGCCTAATTCGCCCACCCCGGTGCGGGGTAGGGATGGGGCTGAGATTCACGGCGTGTCGTGCCTTTGGACCTCTTCCCCATGGCGGGGAAGGCCGGAGTCGAACCGGCGTCTCGTCGCGTGCGTGTCCCTTCCTCGTACCGTCGGTGTTCGGCGGCGAATACTCATGCTGGAGCGAGAGTCTGAGATCGACACGGTTGCCTCTGCCTGGATCTGGATCGGGAGTTGGCTGCGGTGATCGCCGATTCGGGGTCAGGTGAGGATCAGTAGTTCTGTGGGGGAGGCTATTTCGGTTTTGAGGCCGGCTTTGGTGGCCACCTTGGCGAGGGCGCGGATGTCGGTGGGCTCGGCGCGGGTGCCGACGAGGGCGCGGGCGAGCAGGCCTTTGTGGTGTTTGTTGAAGTGGCTCACCACCGTGCGGGAGCCGTCGGGATGTTCGGTGAGCACGTTGGCGGTGACCGCGCCGGGGACGCGTCCGAGTTGCTGGTAGGTACCCGAGCGCAGGTCGACCACCAGATCGCCCGCGGCTTCGGCGAGCAGCGCCTCGGTCAGCGAATCGCGCCAGATGGCCGAAAGCGTGGGCAGGCCGGGCAGTTTGGCGCCACCGGAGAGCCGGTAGGCCGGGATCGGGTCGCTCGCGCGCACCGCGCCGAACAACGCGGACCCGATGCCGAGACGCGCATAAGCCTTGGCGCGCTGCGCCTTGGTGAACGAGCGGGCGTCGAGCGCGTCGTAGAGCACGCCGGTGTAGCGCTCGAGCGCGGGCCGGGTGGGGGCGGTGCGCAGGGCGGCGTTGCGGGCGATCTCGGCGTCGGCCCCCTTGCCGAGGCCGAGCACCGCGCGGCTGGCGTCCGGGTCGGTGGCGAGCTTGGTGAGCTCGTCGATCAACTGGTCGCGCACCGCGTTGAGCTGCGGCATCGACAGTGCGTCCAGGGCAAGCGGCGCGTCGGCACCGCCGTCGGACTTGGTTTCGGAGGGAGGCAGCAGCACCAGCACGAACGAATACGGTAATGCGTTGCGAGCATCGCGCGAGCAGCGACTACCCTGTGCATCCGTGATCACCCGCCTCTCCCGCTTATTCCTGCGTACCCTGCGTGACGATCCCGCCGACGCCGAGGTGCCCAGCCACAAACTTCTCGTTCGCGCCGGTTACGTGCGGCGCATCGCGCCGGGCGTGTACTCGTGGTTGCCGCTGGGGCTGCGGGTGCTGCGCAAGGTCGAGGACGTGGTGCGCCAGGAGATGGACGCGATCGGCGCGCAGGAGATCTCGCTGCCAGCGCTGCTGCCGCGCGACCCGTACGAGACCACCAACCGGTGGACCGAATACGGCGACGGCCTGTTCCGGCTCAAGGACCGCAAGGGCGCGGACTACCTGCTCGGCCCGACGCACGAGGAACTGTTCGCGCTCACCGTGAAGGGCGAATACAACTCGTACAAGGACCTGCCGGTCACCCTGTACCAGATCCAGACCAAATACCGCGACGAGGAGCGTCCGCGCGCCGGCATCCTGCGTGGCCGCGAGTTCATCATGAAGGACTCGTACTCGTTCGACCTGGACGAGGACGGTCTGAAGGCCAGCTACGCCGCGCACCGCGAGGCCTATCAGCGGATCTTCGATCGGTTGAGCGTGAAGTATGTCATCGTGGCCGCCACCTCCGGCGCGATGGGCGGCAGTGCGTCGGAGGAGTTCTTGGCCGACAGCCCGGTCGGTGAGGACACCTACGTGCGCTGTGTCGAGTCGGGTTACGCGGCCAACGTGGAGGCCGTGGTCACCCCCGCGCCCGCGCCGCTGCCGATCGAGGGCCTGGCCGAGGCGGTCGTGCACGACACCCCGGACGCGCCGACGATCGCGACGCTGGTCGACTGGGCCAACGGCGCGGGCATCGCCGAACAATTCGGCCGCCCTGTCACCGCGGCGGACACGCTCAAGAACGTGATGGTGAAGCTGCGCCACCCCGACGGCAAGTCCGAGATCGTCGGCATCGGCGTGCCGGGCGATCGCGAGGTCGACGACAAGCGGCTCGGCGCCTCGGTGGAGCCGGCCGAGGTCGAATTGCTCACCGAGGCCGATTTCGCGGCCAACCCGTTCCTGGTGAAGGGCTACATCGGCCCGAAGGCATTGCAGGCCAACGGTGTTCGCTACCTCGTCGATCCCAGGGTCGGCACCGGCACCGTGTGGATCACCGGCGCGGACGCGCCGGGCAAGCACGTGGTCGGCTTGGTGGCGGGCCGCGACTTCATCCCGGACGGCACCATCGAGGCCGCCGAGGTTCGCGACGGTGATCCCTCGCCGGACGGTCGTGGCGTGTTGGTGGCCTCGCGCGGCATCGAGATCGGGCACATCTTCCAGCTCGGCCAGAAATACACCAACGCCTTCGATGTCGACGTGCTCGGCGAGAACGGCAAGCCGGTCCGGCTCACCATGGGCTCCTACGGCGTCGGTGTCTCGCGCATGGTCGCGGTGATCGCCGAGCAGCAGCACGACGAGAAGGGCCTGCGCTGGCCCGCCGAGATCGCGCCGTACGACGTGCACGTGGTCATCGCGAACAAGGACGAGGCGGCCCGCGCGGGCGCCGAGCAGGTCGTCGCCGGGTTGCACGCCAAGGGCTTGGACGTGCTCTTCGACGACCGCACGGCCTCGCCCGGCGTCAAGTTCAAGGACGCCGAATTGCTCGGCATGCCTTTGGTTCTCGTCATCGGCCGGGGCTGGGCCGAGGGCAAGGTGGAGCTGCGCGACCGCTTCACCGGCGAGGCGAGCGAACTCCCGGCGGATGCCGCGGTCGAGGCGGTGGTCGCCAGGGTGCGCGGCTGATTCCGGCGTTCGCGACGGCCCCGATGGATCGCCATCGGGGCCGTCGCGCGTCTGCGGCCGGGCGCCTCGGCGCGACCTACGCGACCGTAGCCTGGATTTGCAGTGTGACGTGGGGTGGAGTGGCTTCGGACTGCTGTTACCCGCTGGTAAGTTAACGGCATGACGAGCACCGATCCGCTGTTGTTCAACCCCGCGACCTACGACCCGCAGCACTTCGACGCCGAGACCCGGCGCCTGCTGCGCGCCACCATCGAGTGGTTCGAGTCGCGGGGCAAGCGGCAGCTGCTGGCCGACGACGCGGACGCGGTCTGGACCGCCGAGTTCCTCGAGTTCGTCGCGAAGGAGAAGCTGTTCGCGACCTTCCTGACCCCCGCGGCGTTCGCCGACGGCGACGAGAACCGGCGCTGGGACGCCGCGCGCAATGCGGCGCTGTCGGAGATCTTCGGCTTCTACGGACTTGCCTACTGGTACGCCGAGCAGGTGACCATCCTTGGCCTCGGCCCGATCTGGCAGAGCGAGAACAAGGAAGCCAAGCAGCGCGCGGCCGCCGACCTGGCCGCGGGACAGGTGATGGCGTTCGGACTGTCCGAGCGTGAGCACGGCGCCGACATCTACAACACCGACCTGGTGCTGACCCCGAGCGAGCCGGGCAGCGCGGACGAACAGGCGGGCATCCTGTTCCGCGCCAACGGCGAGAAGTACTACATCGGCAACGGCAATGTGGCGAGCATGGTTTCGGTGTTCTCCCGCCGCGCCGATGTCGAGGGCGCCGACGGCTACGTCTGGTTCGCCGCGGACAGCAGGCACGAGAACTACCACCTGCTCGGCAATGTCGTGCACCAGCAGATGTACGTCAGCACCTTCCGGCTGGAGAACTACCCGGTGCGGGCCGAGGACATCCTGCACACCGGTCCCGAGGCCTTCTCCGCCGCGCTGAACACCGTCAACGTGGGCAAGTTCAACCTGTGCCACGGCGGCATCGGCATGGTCGAGCACTCGTTCTACGAGGCGATCACGCACGCGAACAACCGCATCCTCTACGGCAACCCGGTCACCGACTTCCCGCACGTGCGCAGCAATTTCGTCGACGCCTACGCCAGGATCGTCGCGATGAAGCAGTTCAGCGATCGCGCCGTCGACTACTTCCGCAGCGCGAGCCTCGAGGATCGCCGCTACCTGCTGTTCAACCCGATGACGAAGTCGAAGGTGACCTCGGAGGGCGAGACGGTGATGACCTTGCTGCTGGATGTGCTGGCGGCCAAGGGATTCGAGAAGAACACCTACTTCGCCGAGGTGGCGCGCCTGATCAACACGCTGCCCCGGCTCGAGGGCACGGTGCACGTCAACGTGGGGCAGATCCTGAAGTTCATGCCGAACTACCTGTTCAACCCCAAGGAATACCCGGCGATCGGCACCCGCCTCGACGCGGCCGACGACGAGTTCTTCTGGCAGCAGGGCCCCGCCCGGGGCGCGGGCAAGGTGCAGTTCGCCGATTGGACCCCGGTGTACGAGCAGCACTCGGATATCCCGAACGTCGGTCGCTTCTATGAGCAGGCGCAGGCGCTGCGCACGCTGCTGAGCACCGCGGCCCCCGATGCGGACCAGCAGAAGGATCTCGACTTCATGCTGACCATCGGTCACCTGTTCTCGCTGGTGGTGTACGGCCAGCTGATCCTGGAGCAGGCGGCGATCACCGGCCTCGATCGGGATCTGATCGACCAGATCTTCGACTTCCAGGTCCGTGACTTCAACACCTACGCGACCACGCTCTACGGCAAGCCGTCGGCCAGCCCCGACCAGCAGGCATGGGCGGCCTCGGCGCTGCGTCCGCCGGTGGCCGATCGGGCGCGCTTCGACCGGGTGTGGGCCGAGGTGGCCTCCTATGACGGCGCCTACGAGATGCGTCCGTAGCCACGGAGACCGAAAAGGCCGACCCCGCAAGCCTTGTGGGGTCGGCCCTTTCGTGCGAGCTCACCCGTACCTCACGGTCGGACGAACCGCGCACCCATTACGAGTGCCGGGTACCCGGCGCGCCGGTCGTGAAACGCCGCGCGCCGGATTTTCGAAGTGACTTGGCGCACAGTATATTTCGGCTCGGCCCCGGGTTCAGACCTTGCCTGGGAACGGGGTCGTCGGCGGATCGGCGCCCAGGATGGCCTGCCATGTGGCAAGGCGCACGGCGCATTCGGTGAGCGCGTCGATGCCCATCCGGCGCAGCGACTCGGACGTGCCGTGCTCGACGACGGCCCGCCACGCCACCGCGGTGTCGGACTCGACGGTCGCGGCCAGGCGCGCGGCGGGAATCGGGTCGTTCACCGGGAACGGCATCGTGTAGGCGGCATCCGGCGGCGGGGCGCTCACGCCGGCCGCGGTGAGCGCGTCGACGGTGGCGTCGCGGCGGGCGCGATGGCTCGCGGTGTGCTCGCCGACGAGGCGATAGCGTTCCCGCGAGGCGTACGCGGCGACCACGCCGTAGGCGTAGACGGCGCCGTATTCGGCGCGCAACGCGTCCAGCAGCGCCTGACGTTCGGCGTCGGTCATGCGAGCAGTACTCCAGCCTCGGCGGCACAGGCCGCGCTGATCGAGGCGAGCAGCCCGGCCCGGTAGCCGGACTGGCTGCTCGCGAGGGCGGCGGCGGACTGTCTGGACTCGGTCAGTTGCGCGCGCAGGGTGTCCAGGCTCGGCGCCGCGACGGGCGGCACCGCCGTACCGGAGGCCACCGCGGCCGAGCCTGCCGCCGGGCCGGGCGCGCTCGCCCTGGTGCGGTGCGCCGGCGTGGTGCCGTCGCCGTAGACGCCGATCACCCGGGCGATCTCGGCGCGCAAAGCGTCTGCGTGCGCGGTCCTTTCGGTCGCGATCGCGGTGAGCGCGGCGTGCTTGTGCGGCGCGAGCGCGATCGCGGCGGTGGCCGCCGCGGCGTCCGTGCGCGCCTTGACCTCTTGGGCGGCAAGGGGATCCGGCTCGTGCACGGTGTCTTCGGTCGCGCAGCCGACGGCCGCGCCGAGCGCGAGCACGCCGACCGCGCCGCCACCGGCGAGCCGTAATGCGGTGCGGCGGTCCATCGGGAACCGGGAATCGTGCCGGTCGGGCGGGCAGCCGGAAGAGCGTGCGGCGCTCGGCTGCACGGAAGGGCGGATGGGCACGGCACCATCGTGCCAGATTCACCGGGGTGCCTCGGACCAGGCGTCGCCCATCCTCGGAGTTCGACGCGACGGCCCTCGCCTGGGTACGCTTCGCTGCCGCCGCCGAGCCGTCGACCAGCACGAGTGGCGCGCGTACCGCCTGCCCGATGGTCCTTTACACTCTCTGAGCGCGTTACGCTAGACCTTCGGTTGAAGTAATTTCCCCACCGCCGTCACAACTGAACCAGGAGCCGCCCCAGATGCCGATGCCGACCGAGGAAAGGCTGAGCCAGCTCATCGCTGGACTCGTCGAACGCCGAGGATTCGACCTCGAACGGGTCGAGATCTCGACCGCGGGCAAGCATGCGGACGCGCAGGCTCGGGTGCAGGTGACCGTCGACAGCGAGGGTCCGTCCGATCTCGACGCGATCGCGGTGCTCAGCGCCGCGGTCTCGGAGTTGCTGGACGAGGCAGGCGATTTCGGGGAGACGCCGTATCTGCTCGAGGTCACCACCCCGGGGATCGATCGTCCGCTCACCGAGGATCGGCACTGGCGCCGGGCCCGCGGTCGCAAGGTGCTCGTGCACCTACGCGAGGGCGCCCCCATGCCCGACGCGGGAGGCGCCCGGAAATTCGAGGCCAGGGTGGGTGCGCTCGACGGCGACACCGTCGCGCTGGTGCTCGGGGGCAGGCACAAGCCGCATCGGGTGCACGTGCCACTGGCCGACATCGCCGAAGCGGTGGTGCAGGTCGAGTTCGGCAAGCCGGGGCCGCGGGAAATGGAACTCGCCGGCGGCGTGGCGCCAGGGCGCCCGGTGCCCGGCCAGGAAGATGATGTGCCGGCGGTCGACGCCGCGGATGTATCAGGAACAACGAATGCACTACCCGGATCAGTAACAGCGTCCGATTCGCCGACCGAAGGGATCGTGGAATGAACATCGAAATCGAAGCCCTGCGCGCGATCGTCGCCGACAAGGGGATCTCGATCGAGACCGTGATCTCCGCGATCGAGTCGGCGCTGCTCACCGCGTACCGCCACACCGAGGGCCACCAGCCCAACGCGCGCATCGACATCAACCAGAAGACCGGCACGGTCCGGGTGATGGCGCGCGAGCTCGACGCCGACGGCAACGTGATCTCCGAATGGGACGACACCCCTGAGGGTTTCGGCCGGATCGCGGCGACCACGGCGCGCCAGGTGGTGCTGCAGCGGCTGCGCGACGCCGAGAACGAGAAGTCCTTCGGCGAGTTCTCCACCCACGAGGGCGACATCGTCGGCGGTGTGGTGCAGCGCGACGCGCGCGCCAACGCCCGCGGCACCATCGTGGTGCGCATCGGCAGCGAACTGCACGGCGCGGAGGGGCTGATCCCGCCCGCCGAACAGGTACCGGGCGAGACCTACGAGCACGGCGACCGGATCAAGTGTTACGTCGTCGGTGTCTCGCGTGGCCCGCGCGGCCCGCAGATCACGCTCTCGCGCACGCACCCGAACCTGGTGCGCCGGCTGTTCGCGCTCGAGGTGCCCGAGATCGCGGACGGCTCGGTCGAGATCGTCGCGGTGGCCAGGGAGGCCGGGCACCGCTCGAAGATCGCGGTGCGCAGCACGGTGTCCGGGGTCAACGCCAAGGGCGCGTGCATCGGCCCGATGGGGCAGCGGGTGCGCAACGTGATGAGCGAGCTGGCCGGGGAGAAGATCGACATCATCGACTTCGCCGAGGATTCGGCGACCTTCGTCGGCAATGCGCTCTCGCCGTCGAAAGTGGTGTCGGTCACCATTGTCGACGCCGAGGCCAGGGCCGCGCGCGTCGTGGTGCCGGACTTCCAGTTGTCGCTGGCCATCGGCAAGGAGGGCCAGAACGCTCGCCTGGCCGCCCGGCTGACCGGGTGGCGGATCGATATCCGCAGCGACGCGGCCCCTGACATGGGCGGCGGCACGGTGCGGACGGAGGCGCACCGCAGTTGACCGGAACCGACGCGACGCACCGCGCGTTGGATGCCGCGGTGCGAGCGACGTGCCCGGAGGAGGTAGCGGAGCGTAACCACGCAGGGCGCCGGGAGCACCGCGAATTCAACACCGTTTGCCGTGCTTCGGACCATCGGGATGACATGTTGGTAACTTCCGCAGGGGAGCGGTTCGGTGATCCGACCGGTGCAGCGGTAGAGTGGACAGAGGTTCAGCACGCGCAACCGATTCGGACCTGTATCGGATGCCGGAAGCGCGAGTTGGCCGCCGGTCTGTTACGGATCGTGGCGCGGAAATCGGATACCGGAAACGGTGTCCCCGCTGTCATGATCGTTCCCGATCCGCGGCGCAGACTTCCCGGACGGGGTGCCTGGTTGCACCCCGTCTCGGCTTGTCTGAACGCGGCAGAGCGGCGCCGAGCATTCGGCAGAGCACTAAGAGTGTCCGGAAATCTGGATATCTCAGCCCTGGAGCAGTACCTCGAGAACAGGCACGAGCACTCATGAGCACACCGTGAAGCACCAACGATGAACGTCCATCGGAGATAACCCGAGGTCGTGCGGGCCCCGTCCCTGAACAACGGGTGCACTGCTCGACCTCTCAGTGAGGAGAGCAGTGGCAGGCAAGGCCCGCGTGCACGAGTTGGCCAAAGAACTCGGTGTCACCAGCAAGGAACTACTC
Source organism: Nocardia brasiliensis (assembly GCF_011801125.1). Classification (NCBI taxonomy): domain Bacteria; kingdom Bacillati; phylum Actinomycetota; class Actinomycetes; order Mycobacteriales; family Nocardiaceae; genus Nocardia; species Nocardia brasiliensis. The sequence continues at coordinate 5,529,875 of NZ_CP046171.1, read as the reverse complement.
GCAACGCTCAAGGAGCAGGGCGAGTTCGTGAAGTCCGCGTCGTCAACGGTGGAAGCTCCCGTCGCGCGCAGGCTGCGTGAGTCGTTCGCATCGAAATCAGCCCCGTCGAACGGCACCAAGTCGGGTTCACGCCCCGGCCCGTCCTCCTCGGCCCGTCCGGCCGCGAAGCCCGCAGGAAACGGTCCCCGCCCGGGCCCGCGCCCCGCGGCCCCCGCGCCCGCCCAGGCCGCTCAGGAAACCGTCCGTGAAGCGAGCCCGGCGCGTACCGAGGGACCGGCCGTGAAGCCGGGCCCCGCCGCCCGTCCCGGCCCGGTGCCCGCGCCGAAGCCCGCCGCGGCCCGCGAATCCGCGCCTGCGGCACCGGCCGCCTCGGCCGCCGCCGAGACCAGCGCGGCGCCGGCCGGCCCGCGCCCGACCCCGAACGCCGCGCGTCCGGGTCAGCAGCAGCGTCCCGGCGCACCCACCCCGGGTGCCCCGCGTCCCGGTGGTTCCGGTCCGCGTCCCGGCCCGAAAACGCCTCGGGTCGGCAACAATCCGTATTCTTCCGCGCCTGAGCGTCCCGCGCCGCGTCCGGCTCCGGGCCAGGGCGGTCCGCGTCCGGGCCCGGCTCAGGGCGGTCCGCGTCCCGGCCCGGCCCAGGGCGCCCCGCGTCCCGGCGCACCCGCTCAGGGTGGCGGCGCGCGTCCGGCTCCCGGCCAGGGCGGTCCCCGTCCGGGTGGCCCGCGGCCGAGCCCCGGCTCGATGCCGCCGCGGCCCAACCCCGGCGCCATGCCGTCGCGTGCGGCACGTCCGGGTGGTGCGGGCGGCCCGGGTGCCGGTCGTCCGGGTCGTCCCGGTGGCGGTCCCGGCGGCGGCGCCGGTCGTCCCGGCGGCGGTGGCGGTGGCTACCGCGGCGGTGCGCCCGGTGGCGGCGGTGCGGGCGCCGGTGCGCCCGGTGCCGGTGGCGCCGCGGGTGGTTTCCGTGGTCGTCCCGGTGGCGGTGGCGGTCGTCCGGGTGGTCCCGGCGGTCGTGGCGGTGCCGCGGGCGCGTTCGGTCGTCCCGGTGGCGCCCCGCGTCGTGGCCGCAAGTCGAAGCGGGCGAAACGCGCCGAGTACGAGAGCATGCAGGCGCCCGCCGTCGGCGGCGTGCGGCTGCCGCGCGGCAACGGCGAGATCATCCGGCTCGCCCGTGGCGCCTCGCTGTCGGACTTCGCGGAGAAGATCGACGCGAACCCGGCCGCTCTGGTGCAGGCGTTGTTCAACCTCGGCGAGATGGTCACCGCGACCCAGTCGGTGAACGACGAGACGCTCGAGCTGCTCGGCAGCGAGATGAACTACGTCGTGCACGTGGTCAGTCCCGAGGACGAGGACCGCGAGCTGCTGGAATCGTTCGACCTGACCTACGGCGAGGACGAGGGCGGCGAAGAGGACCTCGAGCAGCGTCCGCCGGTCGTGACCGTGATGGGTCACGTCGACCACGGTAAGACCCGACTGCTGGACACGATCCGCAAGGCCAACGTCCGTGAGGGCGAGGCCGGTGGCATCACCCAGCACATCGGCGCCTACCAGGTGCTCACCCACCTCGGCGAGCAGGACCGGCTCATCACCTTCATCGACACCCCGGGTCACGAGGCGTTCACCGCCATGCGTGCCCGTGGTGCGAAGGCCACCGACATCGCGATCCTGGTGGTCGCCGCCGACGACGGCGTCATGCCGCAGACGGTGGAGGCGATCAACCACGCGCAGGCGGCCGACGTGCCGATCGTGGTGGCGGTCAACAAGATCGACAAGGAAGGCGCGAACCCGGACAAGGTTCGTCAGCAGCTGACCGAATACAACCTGGTGGCCGAGGAATACGGTGGCGACACCATGTTCGTCAACATCTCGGCGCGCCAGGGCACCAATATCGACCAGCTGCTCGAGGCGGTCCTGCTCACCGCGGACGCGGCGCTGGACCTGCGGGCCAACCCGGACATGGACGCGCAGGGTGTCGCCATCGAGGCGCACCTCGACCGTGGCCGCGGCCCGGTGGCGACCGTGCTGATCCAGCGCGGCACGCTGCGCGTCGGCGATTCGATCGTGGCGGGCGACGCCTACGGTCGCGTCCGGCGCATGGTCGACGAGCACGGCGACGACGTCACCGAGGCGTTGCCGTCGCGGCCGGTCCAGGTCATCGGCTTCACGTCGGTGCCGGGCGCCGGTGACAACCTGCTCGTGGTCGACGAGGACCGGATCGCGCGCCAGATCGCCGACCGGCGCAACGCGCGCAAGCGCAACGCACTGGCCGCGCGCAGCCGCAAGCGGATCAGCCTGGAAGATCTGGATGCCGCGCTGAAGGAGACCTCGGAGCTCAACCTGATCCTCAAGGGCGACAACTCCGGTACCGTCGAGGCCCTCGAAGAGGCGCTGCTCGGGATCCAGATCGACGACGAGGTGCGGCTGCGGGTCATCGACCGTGGTGTCGGTGGCGTCACCGAGACCAACGTCAACCTGGCCTCGGCCTCGAACGCGATCATCATCGGGTTCAACGTCCGGGCCGAGGGCAAGGCGACCGAGCTGGCCAACCGCGAAGGCGTGGACATCCGGTACTACTCGGTGATCTACCAGGCCATCGACGAGATCGAGAAGGCCCTCAAGGGCATGCTCAAGCCGATCTACGAAGAGGTCGAGCTGGGCCGGGCGGAGATCCGCGCGATCTTCCGTTCGTCGAAGGTCGGCAACATCGCCGGTTGCATGGTCACCTCGGGTTCGGTCAAGCGCAACGCCAAGGCGCGCCTGCTCCGGGACAACGTGGTGATCGCCGAGACCGTCACGATCTCCTCCTTGAAGCGGGAAAAGGACGACGTCACCGAGGTCCGCGAGGGCTTCGAATGCGGTTTGACGTTGACCTACAACGACATCAAGGAAGGCGACATCGTCGAGGCCTACGAGCTGCGCGAGAAGCCGCGCGACTGAGCTCTGGACCGTGCGCCACGCCCGGCGTGGCGCACGGTCCGGCCTTGTTCCAGACCGATGTGAGGTGGATGGGTGTACCTGGGTGCACTGGAGTTCGACCTCCTCCTCGGCGATGTGCATTCACTGAAGGAGAAGCGCTCGGTGATCCGGCCGATCCTGGCCGAGTTGCAGCGTTTCGGGGTGAGTGCCGCCGAGGGTGGGGAGCATGACCGCCATCGTCGCTCGCTGCTCGGGGTCGCCTTCGTCAGTTCCGGTATGGATCATCTGACCGAGGTACTCGATCGTTGCGAGCGGCACGTCGCGGCACGTCCGGAGTTACAGTTGCTGGCAGTGCGCCGCAGGATCTTCGGACCCGAAGATTGACCGTGGCTGGAGGCCCGTTTACTCCGGTCACCAGTGAAAGAGGAGGGTTCAGCCATGGTGGATCAAGCCAGGGCACGCCGACTCGCGAAGCGGATTTCCTCGATCGTGGCGACCGCGATCGAATACGAGATCAAAGATCCGCGGTTGGGTTTCGTGACCATCACCGACGCCAAGGTCACCGGCGATCTGCGCGAGGCGACGGTGTACTACACCGTGCTCGGTGAAACCTTGGACGCCGAACCGGACTACGAGGGTGCGGCGCAGGGCCTGGAGAAGGCCAAGGGCGTGCTGCGCTCGAAGGTCGGCGCGGGCACCGGCGTGAAGTTCACGCCGACGCTGGCTTTCGTCCTGGACAAGGTGCCCGAGGTCGCGGCGGACATGGAAGCGCTGCTGGCCAAGGCACGGGCGGCGGACGAGGCGGTGGCCAAGGTCGCGGCCACGGCCAGGCACGCCGGTGACGCCGACCCCTACAAGGTCGAACGCGACGACGAGTGACATGCGGTAGGCGATGACGACGATGCGGGAAGCAGTCGACCTCGAACCGGCTGTCGAGGCGATGAAAGCCGCCCGCTCGGTCACCGTCGTCTGTCATGTGCAACCGGATGCCGACACCGTCGGCAGTGGTCTCGCGCTGGCGCTGGTGTTGCACCGGCGCGGGATCCCGGTGCGGGTGTCGTTCGCCGAGCCCGCCGAACTGCCGGAGTCGATGCGTTCGCTGCCGGGTGTTCAGCATCTGGTGCCGCCGGCCGAGGTGCCCGCCGAGGTCGATCTGCTGATCGCGGTCGACTGCGGCAGCGCCGGGCGTCTCGGTGCGCTCGCCGACCGAATGGCCGGGGCCGCAACGGTTCTGGTGCTCGACCATCATCGCTCCAATACCAGGTTCGGCACGATCAATGTGATCGATCCCGGTGCCGAATCGACCACCAGCCTGATCGCGCGGGTGCTCGACACCTGGGGCATCCCGATCGATTCCGAAGTGGCGCACTGTCTTTACGCCGGATTGGTGACCGACACCGGATCGTTTCGCTGGGTGCGTCCCGGGACGCACGTGCTCGCCGAGCGGCTGCTCGCCACCGGCATCGATGGCGGCGAGATCGCCCGAACCCTGTTGGACACCCACCCTTTCGGCTGGCTGACCATGCTCTCGAAGGTGCTGGCCACCACCGTGCTGGTGCCGCAGGCCCGCGGCGGAATCGGGCTGGTGTACGCCTTCGTGCGGCGCGACGACATCGCCGAGGTCAGTTCCGAAGAGGCCGAAAGCGTCATCGACATCGTCCGCACCACCGCCGAAGCGGGAATCGCCGCGGTATTCAAGCAGTCTCGCACCGTCGCCGATCGGTGGACGGTGTCGCTGCGTTCCCGCGACAGCAGTCCGGGCGCGCAGGACGGGGTGGACGTTGCCGAGATCGCGAGCGGACTCGGCGGTGGCGGCCATCGCTTCGCCGCCGGATACACCGCGTTCGGTACCGCCGATGAGCTCGTCGCCACACTGCTGGCCGCGCTGGAGTGAGTGCGCACGCGCCGCCCTCGGGACCGCGGTTTGTCGGTGCCGCCTGGCAGGGTGAAGCGCGTGTTCGGTCCGCGCACGACGCGGGTAGCCGAAGGTGTTGTGGTGAGGGAGTTTCAATGACCGTGTCAAGCCGCAGCAGTGATCGGGGTCGGCGCCTCGGCGGTGAAGGTGCGGTTGTCGCGGATCAAGGCCCATACGAGGTCGACCAAGCGTCGAGCCAGTGCGATCAAGGCTTGGGTGTGGATTTTGCCTTCGGATCGTTTGCGCTGATAGAAGATGCGCGATGGGCCGTCGGGACGTCTGATGCTGGAAAGAGCGGCCAGGTAGAACACCCGGCGCAGGCCGCGGTGGTAGCGGATGGGTCGGTGCAGGTTGCCGCGTACGCGGCCGGAATCGCGGGGCACCGGCGCCAACCCGGCGTAAGCGGCGAGCCGGGCCGAGGTGCCGAACGCGGTGATCATGTCGCCGCCGGTATCGGCGATGAGCTGGGCGCCCAGGATCGGACCGAACCCGTCGATGCTGGTGATCGACTCGGCGGCGGGGTGGTCGGCGAATCGGCCGGTGAGCTGCTTGTCGAGGTCTTTGATCTCGCGGTCCAGGTCCAGCAGTTGACGGGCCAGCCGCGTGATCAGCGGCGCGGTGACGGCCTCGGCGGGCACCGCGAGGGTCTGCGTGCGGGCCGCACCCAGCGCCGTATCCGCCATCCCCGCAATGCCTTTGGTCCATGCGCCGTGGGCATGGAGGTACTCGGCCACTCCTGTGGCGCCGGCGGTGCGTATCGCTTCGGGGGTACAGAAACCGGTGAGCAGGATCAGCGGCGAGCGAGCGGTGTAGTCGAAGGCGGCTTCCAGTGCAGGAAAGATCGATGTCAGCAACTCACGCAGCCGGTTGACCCCGCGCACCCAGTCGGCCATCAGGTCCTCGCGCCGCGCGGTCAGGACTTGCAGATCGGTCACGACGACATCCGGATTGGTGATCGGGGTGAGATCGCTACGCAGACGCGCTGTTTCAGCGATCGTGCGCGCATCACGCGCATCGGTCTTGGCCTCGCCGGGAAACGCATCGGCCATCCGGTTGACCACCCGACCGGGCACATACAGCACCGGCTGACCGGTCCCGGTCAACAACATCAGCAACAGCCCGGCCACCCCGGAGGTCATGTCCACGGCCCACACCACATCGGCGGAGACCTTCGCGACCCGGGCGATCAACTGCTCGATCTTGATCTGGGTGTTGGGAACCTTCTGCGAGAACACCACCTTGCCCGCAGGGTCGACCACACACGCGTGATGGGCGGCCTTGCCGACATCGATTCCCACCCAAACTTTTTCACGCACCGCCACGCGGTTCGTCCTCTCCCACGCCTACAACCCCGAAGACGACCCGCCAGCAGCTCCATAAACAGCGACAACCCGCAGATTTCAATCAGCAGCCAGGGCGTCCAGAACGGCGAGGCGGCTACTCCTTCGGAACCACCAAACGGCAAGAACCCATCAGCCACACCCCGTCGTCCCGGGCATCCAGAACCTCGTGTCCTGAACACCTACAACCTTATGGAGATCCCATGAGCGAACGTAGTGAGCGAATCATGTGGCAGTGCGTCTTCGCGCATGGTGGAGCTGAGCGTCGGCGAGGCGGAGGCATGAGCGGGCGAAGTACCGTCCGATCAGTCGTGCAAGGGGCTGTGCGGGGTGGGCATCGCGTGCCATCGCGTGCCTTACTGTGGGGCGTCGGCGAGGTGCGTGCGTGAGCGGCGGACGTGAATCGTCGGTCGAGGACGATCCGGCTGAAGGTGCCGCGCCGTCGGCTGTGGGTGCCGCGGCGGTGCCCGCCGAGACCGCGGCGCAAGCCGGTCCGCGCCGGATTCTCGGTCTGGCGATCCCCACGCTCGGTGTGCTCGTCGCCGAGCCGATCTATCTGCTGTTCGACCTCGCCGTGGTCGGGCGGTTGGGCGCGCTCGCGCTGGCCGGGCTCGCGATCGGCGGATTGATTCTGGCGCAGGTGAGTTCGCAGCTGACCTTCCTGTCCTACGGGACGACGGCGCGGGCGGCGCGCAGGCACGGCGCGGGGGACGAGCGTGGTGCGGTGGCCGAAGGGGTGCAGGCGACCTGGCTGGCGATCGGGGTCGGACTGTTGATCCTGGTGCTGGTCCAGGTGGGTGCGGTGCCGCTGGCGAACGCGATCTCCGGTGGCGGGGAGATCGCGGGCGAGGCGCTGCCGTGGCTACGGATCGCGCTGTTCGGGGTGCCGCTCATCCTGATCTCCATGGCGGGCAACGGATGGCTGCGCGGTATCCAGGAAACACGCAGGCCGCTGCTCTATGTGATTGCCGGGCTTGCGGTTTCGGGCGTGCTGTGTCCGGTGCTGGTGCATGGGCTGCTGGGCGCGCCGCGACTGGAGCTGGCCGGGTCGGCGGTCGCGAACGTGATCGGCCAGCTGGTGATGGCGGCGCTGTTCGTGAATACGCTTGTCCGCACGCGGGTTCCGCTCGCGCCGCACTGGTCGGTGATGCGGGCCCAGCTGGTGCTCGGGCGCGATCTGATCGTGCGCAGCCTGGCCTTCCAGGCCTGTTTCGTCTCGGCCGCGGCGGTCGCGTCCCGCTTCGGCGCGGCCTCGGTCGCGGCTCATCAACTGGTGCTGCAGCTCTGGAATTTCCTTGCGCTGACCTTGGATTCGCTCGCGATCGCGGCGCAGACGCTGGTCGGCGCCGCCCTCGGCGCGCACGACGCGGCGGGCGCGCGCACGCTGGCCCGGCGGGTCACCCGGTGGTCGGAGATCTTCTCACTGGGGCTGGCCGCCTGCTTCGCCGCGGGCGTCGTGCTGATCCCGAAGCTGTTCACCGACGATCCCGCGGTGCTGGATCGCACGCACGTGGCGTGGTGGTTCTTCGTCGGCATCATCCCGGTCGCGGGCATCGTGTTCGCCCTGGACGGGGTGCTGCTCGGCGCGGGGGACGCGGCCTACCTGCGGACCAGCACCCTCGGGTCGGCGATGCTCGGCTTCCTGCCCGCCATCTGGCTCTCGCTGGCCTTCGACTGGGGTATCGCCGGAATCTGGGCCGGGCTTGTGGCCTTCATGGTGCTGCGCCTCGGCGCGGTGTCCTGGCGGGCGGCTTCCGGTCGCTGGGCGCGGGTCGGTGCGGAGGTTCCGGCCCGTTGACGGACGAAACCCCGGGCAAGGCCCGGGGTTTCGCGTTCCGTGCGGTAGCTCAGCTGGGCAGGAAGCAGCGATCGACCGGTAACGACTCGATCGTTGCCGCAGGCATCGATACCTTGGCACAGGCCAGGGTCGGGTACGTGCCGGGTGTCTGCGAGTCGCCCGCGAAGTCGGCGCAGTAGGTGACGGCCAGATGGTCGCCGGCACCCACCTCCCGGCGCAGCGTGAAGTCCGCCGGGGCGGCGGCACGCTCGGACAACGTGTTCTGCTGTGGATCGCCGTCGATCAGCAGGGTGCACTGCACCTGCGCGTCGGGCAGATCGGAACTGATCGTGGTCAACGCGGCAGTGACGGCACTGCCCTCGACTAGTAAGGTCGCGCTGCTCGGCGGGATGGTGATGGCCGCCCCGGCGAAACCGGGAGCGGCGGTGATGGCCGCCGCGGCCGATGACGCTACGACAAACCCTCGAATTGTGTTGCGTGCGATCATGCCCCGCAACCTACCGTGCCCGATGCTTCGATTCGAAAGTTTCGCAAATCTCGTGGCGGTGATGGTGGTGGTTGCTCGACTGGGACTGTCAGCGTCGGGGTATGCGAGCGGACTGTCGCGGGTTGAGGGCCAGCGAGATCGGCTCAGTCTGCGTCCGAAGGCGCGACCAGGGGTGTCAAATGGGGCTATCGGTGTATCTACCTTGCGTCCTGGACACGCTAGAGTCTCGAAATCTGTGGTTTCGAGTTCGCGGATTTGGAGGGCGTGAATCGCTTTGGCGAGCTTTCAGCGTCGCCATCGGCACATCGCCAAACCAGCCAGCCATTTCGGGGTGGATGCCGACTTCTAGGTGGGCCGCGGTGTGGGGTCCGACGCCGTGACCGGAAACAAGGACAAACTGCAGTTACACGACTCCGTCGAAACCGAGCACCCGCTCGAAGGGGAGCAGTTCCTCATACGCCTGTGGGCCGACCGCAAGCACCGGCCACGATCGGAGATATACCGGTTGACCGAGGCAGAGGTTGCTGCGGGGATGGCCGAACTGCGGCACTACGTGCTGCCGGGCGAACTCGTCGAACGAGAGCAGATCCTCGACCTCGAGGAGGCCGACAACACCGACACCATGATCGAGCCCAGCCAGCCGGTCAAAGAGGCGCATCGAAGACTGGTCGAGATCGAAGGGGCGGGTGTGAGCGGCATATCGAGGTCGAGTGTGGTTACTGCGACGATTTCGCTTGACGACGCGTTGATAGACCAGGTCTCCCGACTTCACGTTGCGATGAGCGCCTCCGTGCGCTACGCGTTGAAGATCAGAAGGCCGAGACCGGTGGCCGCCGCGGAAGCCAGGACGCCGGTAAGGATGCCCGCCCCGGCTTGACGGCCCGCCCCCGGCCGAAGAAGCAGGAGGCCACCGGTCAGGATCTCGACGGGAATGACGACCAGGTACAGCACCCACAAATACGGGATCACCAGTACCGGAACGATGTTGACCGACATCGCGGTTGCGGCAGCGGTGAACGTGGAAGGGCCGAACCACTGCTGGTCGGGGGTCGGCTGTGCACTGTGAGAGGCGAAGTCAGCCATCAGATCCATCCTCCGCGATACAGCAGTCCAGCCAGCAGGCCGGTAATGGCGATCATCACCGAGACGGCCAACGCGCCGCGCGCACATCCTCGCGCGGTATTCGACGCCGACTTTCGCAACACCGCGGCGACCGCCAGTCCGATCCCCACCGGAATCAGGAAGGCGATGGCTGGCATTCGAAGATATTCGGGATCACGCAGTCGCAGGATGAACGCCACCATCGAAAGCTCGACAACGCACGCCACCGCGAGGGCGGCGGTGGCCCCGACCCAGTACGGAGAGCCCAGTCTGCCCTGTGCCATCAAACAGTTCCTTTCGGAAGCGGAACATGTGGTGGGTTCGTGGTCGGCCCGATAGGGGTCGACGGCTTGTCCGGCCCCGGGACGTCGTAGGTGGAGTTCCACTCCTGGAATGGGCGAGTAGCCGTTTCACCGAGTCCGATGTCGTGGTGGAACGGGAGGTTCACGCTCGGCCCCCATGACCGTCCGCTCACAGCCGGATCGAGCACAACGGTCCGCGTATTGCCTTGCGGGTCATCCTGATACACCTCGAGCGAGGGATAATCCGTACGGGTGCCATGCACTTCGACACCGTTGGCCCCCGGCTTGAAGACCAGATCCCCGTTGACCGTGACCCCGTGCTGATCGAGTTTGGTGTCGCCGGGCGCGTTGGCGGTCCAGTCCGGGGCGAACGGGTTGCCTGCGTCGTACTTGATGCGCACCGAGCCGTCGTTGGCCTGCCAGACCTCGCCCTGGGGAATACCGATCTGTACCTCTCCCGGGCTACCGTCAGGGTTCTGCCGAACCGACGGGTTCTGCCGGAGAACGACTATCCCGTTCTCATAGTCGATATAGGTGCTGACCTTGGCATGCTCCGGATCGAAGTGCGGGTCGGCGGTCCGGTTATCGCCCAGATCTCGTTTCGGTGGAGGCCAACTGCTGACATCTCGCTGCTCGATGTACTGTGCTGCACGCACCACACCTTGGCCAGGAACCTTGTCGATCTTGACCACCTGGATCACCGGTGCCACGCCCTGGAACTTGGGTGTGTAGCTGTTCGGGTTCAGGATATGCGCGGTCTGCCAGTCGGTCGGCGAGGTCGGTGGTCGGCCGAACACCGCCTCGAATGCGGCCGCGGCGGCTTGGGTGCGTTCCTCGCTGAACCCCTCGGTGCCCGGTGCCTGCTGCCGTTGATACACAGAGTCGCCGGGGTCGGCAGTCCCTGGGGTGGTCGGGGCATCGATGCCGTCGCCGAAGTGGTTCCCGGCGTAGCGAATCTGCCAACCCGCTTCGCGGATGAGCCGGTCGGTCTCTTCGGCGGCAGTACGCAATTCCGTGAACGCTTTCGCGATCAGGTCTTGATGGTCCTGAGCGGCAGCGCGGATGTCGGCGTGCTTGTCGCTCGGGACCGTATCGGCGATGGTGAGCGTGACCGACCAGTTGTTCTCGACCTTCATGGTCGCGCCTTCACCGGCGGCGTTCGGGGCCTCGGCGTCGGAGACCTTCTTCAGCAGGGCATCGCGCGTCCAGTACAAGCCGTCGGCGGCTTGGCCGAGGACAGTGACCAGGTCGCCGGTCTCTTCCTTGATCTTGCGCGCTTGCAGGTGATCCTCGCTGATCCGCCCATAGGCCGCGTCGTGGGCGCGTCCTACCCAGTCGGCACCGAAGTTGGAGAACTCCTGCGGCATGCGGTCGATCTGATAAGCGAAGGTGTTGTTGCTGGTCGCGAGCTTGATAGCGAGGGTGGCCAACTGGCTGGTGTTCCAGTTGGTGACGTTGGTTCGGGTCAGGTCCCAGCCGCTCATCGAGGCCCCTGCGCGACCCGGTAATCGAACTCGTCGAGACGAGCCGCGAAGCTCTCATCGGTGGTGGCCAGATCGTTGGCGGTCTGCCGGATCGCCGAGGCGACTTGCCCGACCCGCCATGACACCCGCAGCCATGCTCCCTCGGTATATTCGGTGGCCAGCTCGCAGGCGGAACCGATAGGCGTGCCGGACAATGCAGCGGCTATCTCCTTGGCGGAGGTGCGGACGTCGATATCATCAACCTGTTTAGCGATGTCCTCCATGGCCGTGGCCAGCGTATTGAGTCTGTCGATATCGGCTTGGAGTAGTGCCACGAGGTCCCCCTTCACGGTCAGCGTTGAGCTGACAAGGACCATAACCTGTCGGTAACGCCGCACCAGGAACAGTGCAGTTGTCCATCAGCATCCGCTCTGACCCGCTGCCCACCCAACAGGCTGGTCCCGTTCGTCAGTTCGCAGTGCTGAGGGGGCGGCAGATACTCCGAGAGCCTGGTGTGGTTGATCAGGTCGTGCAAGGGAGATCTGCTGGTCGCGACATTGCGAGTCCCGGAAAGCTACTGGTCCGAGCACCCAGACATGGTGCTGCGGTTGAAGGAAGTGGTCGGCAGGCTTCGGGGTACCGGAGAAAAGCCCCACGACGTGGAGCAGCCACGTGGCGCCGATCGCTCGTTCACCACCGATGACATGATCTGGAAACGCATCGGCGAGCTGCGCGAATCCGGGATCCTCTAGCCCTCGACCCTGTGCCCGGCCGATCGATCGCCGTGTCCGCGTCCACTCCTTCGTCCCCGGTTGACGGGTGGCGGGGCACATGTCGAGCTGCGTTGTCGGACAGCGCCTTCGACAGCCTCCCTGCGGTGCTGTCGGGCGAAGCGGGCGCGGCTCGCACCCACGTCGCGTTTAGCCGACGCCGCGCAGGCCTGTGGTCCCGCGCGCGTGTCTGTCGAAAAGACACGCGCGCGGGGCGCGGGGTGGGCGGCGGGGTGGGGGTGGGTGTGCTTAAGGTGGGTGTGGTGATACCCAAGTTGATGGCGGTGAGCGACATTCATGTCGGGCACCAGGGGAATCGGCCGGTTGTCGAGCAGATTCGGGCCGACTCGCCGGAGGACTGGCTGATCGTGGCCGGGGACGTGGGGGAGAAGACCGACGACATCCGGTGGGCGCTGGAGTTGCTGCGCGGCCGCTTCGCCAAGGTGATCTGGGTGCCGGGCAACCACGAGCTCTGGACCACGGCGAAGGACCCGGTGCAGATGACCGGTGCCGCCCGCTACGACTACCTGGTGTCGATCTGCCGCGACCTCGACGTGGTGACCCCCGAGGATCCCTTCCCGGTGTGGACGGGCGCGGGATCGGAAAAGCACGGCGGATCGGTGACGCTGGCGCCGATGTTCGTGCTCTACGACTACACCTGGCTCCCCGAGGGCGCGACCACCAAGGCCGAGGGCCTGGCGATCGCCCGGGACCGCAACGTGGTCGCCACCGACGAATACCTGCTCTCCCCGGACCCGTATCTGACCAGGGACGCGTGGTGCAATGCCCGCGTGCAGGTCACCAAGCGCAAGCTGGACGCCATGCCCGAGGGCACGCCGCTGGTGCTGATCAACCATTTCCCGCTGGTCCGCCAGCCGACGGACGTGCTGTTCTACCCGGAGTTCGCGCTCTGGTGCGGCACCGACCAGACCGCTGACTGGCACACCCGCTACAACGTGGTCTGCTCGGTCTACGGCCATCTGCACATCCCGCGCACCTCGCACTACGACGGCGTGCGCTTCGAAGAGGTGTCGCTGGGCTATCCGCGGGAGTGGCAGCGCCGCGGCCTGCCCGACCGCCTGCTCCGTCAGATCCTGCCCGCCCCGGAGTACCCGCCGGGCACGCTGAACGAGTGGGGCGGCCACTTCAAGGTCACCCCGGAGATGGAAGCGGCCGCCGCCGAGATGCGCGCCAAGGCCCAGCGCCGCCGGGGAATGTGAGTCCGTTCCGCCGCGGCGGAACGGTGCCCGTCACGGCGATTTGATTCCCGACGCAACTACTGATTTGGTGGGTATATGAGTAACTCGTCGGTTACCGGCGAACTCTGCAACGTGTCTACCGCCGGACGCCCGCCGAAGCAGCGTGGCACCCGAGTCCGGCCTGAATTCGCGGGGAGGCGGACGAGCTGATCGAGAACATTCTGCCCGCGGGTGTCGCCTCGGCCGAGCTGCTGAAGTATCCGCCGGATCTGACGGCATATCCGGCCGAAGAACATCTGATCGCGAAGGCTGTGGAGAAGCGGCGCCGGGACTTCATCGGCGCCCGGCACTGCGCCCGCCTGGCGCTGGCCGAGCTCGGCGAGCCGCCGGTGGCGATCGGCAAGGGCGAGCGGGGCGCGCCGATCTGGCCGCGCGGGATCGTCGGCAGCCTCACCCACTGTGACGGGTACCGCGCCGCGGCGCTCGGGCACAAGCTGCGCTTCCGTTCGATCGGGATCGACGCCGAGCCGCATGCCGAGCTGCCCGAGGGCGTGCTCGATTCGGTCACGCTGGCGCCGGAGCGAGAGTGGTTGCGCGACACCGACTCTCCGCTGCACCTGGATCGGCTGATCTTCTGCGCGAAGGAGGCGACGTTCAAGGCGTGGTGGCCGCTCACCCTGCGCTGGCTCGGTTTCGAGGACGCGCACATCACCTTCGAGCTCGAGGACAACTCGGTCGGGGCCGGGCGCGGCACCTTCCACAGCAAGATCCTGGTACCCGGCCAGACCAACGACGGCGGCACGCCCCTGGCGTCGTTCGACGGCAGGTGGCAGATCGTCGACGGGTTCATTCTGACCGCGATCGTGCACGTCTGATGGCCGGTCTCGGCGGGCTGCTGATCGTCGACAAGGACGGCGGCTGGACCAGTCACGATGTCGTCGCGAAGTGCCGGAAACTGTTGCGCACCAAGAAGGTCGGGCACGCGGGCACGCTGGACCCGATGGCGACCGGGGTGCTGGTGCTCGGGGTGGACCGGGCGACCAAGCTGCTCGGCCTGCTCACCCTCACCACCAAGGCCTACACCGCCACCATCCGGCTCGGTCGGGCCACCAGCACCGACGACGCCGAGGGCGAAGTGCTCGCGAGCACGCCCGCCCTGCACCTCGCCGATGCCGAAATCGCCGCGCACATCGCGAAACTCACCGGGGATATCGAGCAGGTGCCCGCCACGGTGAGCGCGATCAAGGTGGACGGCGAACGCGCCTATGCCCGGCATCGCGCGGGCGAGGACGTGCAGTTGGCCGCCCGCCCGGTCACGGTGTCGCGCTTCGACATTCTCGGTCGTAAGGACGTGCCGGAGGGGGAGTTCGTCGATCTCGACGTGGTCGTCGAATGTTCCTCTGGCACTTATATCCGGGCGCTGGCCCGTGATCTTGGCGCCGGGCTCGGTGTCGGCGGGCACCTGACGGCGTTGCGACGCACCAGGGTCGGCCCGTTCACCCTCGACCATGCCCGCACCCTGGACGAATTGGCGACCGCCGCCGAGTCGGACGCCGACCTGCTCAGCCTCGACATGGACGAGGCCGTGCGCACCGCCTTCCCGCACCGCGAGATCGACGAGAGCCAAGCCGAGGACCTGCGCAACGGCCGGTGGCTCGAGCCGATCGGCCTGCGCGGTGTGTACGCGGCGATCGATCCGGCGGGCCGGGCGATCGCGCTGCTGCAGGAAAGCGGTAAGCGCGCGGCGTCGGTGATGGTCGTGCGCCCGTCCAACCTGTAGTCGGCTGTCTTTCCGGCGTGCCGCGGCACCGCCGAGATCCGGCTCGATACCACGCTCGGGATCGGCCACCTTCGTGGTGCCGCTCGGCTGTTACCAGTTCGGCATGGGCACCCCGCCGCCGGGCACGAAGCCGGTCCCGGAGGGGATGCACCAACTGTTCCTGGTCCGCGCGGGCGAAACGGGCGAAGGCCTGCTGCGCTTCGAGGACACCCAGCAGCCGCAATGCTCGCCTGGCGCGATCGCGCGCGACCTCGACGACATCGGCAGGCTCACCGAGCATTCGGCGAGCGTGAACTATTGCGACGGCGCATGGGCCGTCATCGTCTGGGATGCCCCCGGCGACAGCCAGCGCATTGTTCGCAGTGGCACCGGCGGCTGGGCCACCTACTTGGCGTTCCCGCACGACCAATGCTGGGCGAAGGCCGCCGCCGACGGCGTTCCCGCCGGCCTGAAGCACTATTTCGCCTGCTGAATCTGTCCGGTGCGGTCGGCGGCGATCGCCCGGACGGCGCCCCGCATGTGCTCGATCAGCAGTTCGCGGGCGCGGACGGCGGGGCCCGCGCCGATCGCCTCCCGCAGTTCGACGTGCTCGCGGGCCTGCTCGCGCAGGTCCGGGTTGGTGGTCTGCAAGGCGCCCAAGCACATTCGGGTCTCGATCAGCAGCGTGCGGGCCGCACGGGCCAGCCGCGGGCTGCCCGCGCTGTCGACCAGCGCGACGTGAAAAGCTTGGTCGGCATCGGAAAGTGCTGCGGCGTCACCGTTTTCGGCGGCCGCGCACATCCGCTCGACGCTCTCGCCGAGCGCCGTGTAGGCGATCTCCCTGCGGCCGTCGAGGATCAGCTCCAGCGCGCCACCCTCGATCGCGGTCCTGGCGTGGTAGATGTCGGCGACATCGTCGAGGGTGAGGTCGATGACGAAGATGCCGCGATGCCGGATGCTGTGCAGCAGGCCCTCGGAGACGAGGCGCTGCATCGCCTCGCGGACCGGACCGCGGGACACGTCGAAGCGGGCAGCGAGGTCGGCCTCGCCGAGTTGGTCGCCGGGCGCGAAGCTGCCGCGCATGATCGCTTCGCGCAGTCGATCGGCGATCACCTCGGCCGTGGACTGTCTGTTGACCGGCTCGATGTCAACGAGCGACATGGGCATGCCTTTCTGTGAACAGGGTGCCGAGGGCTGGGCAGGTCGCGGCGCGGCCCGCCAGTCGCAGCCCCGCCCAGATAGTGACCTGATTGGCGGTCAGCACGGGCTTGCCGAGGGCGGCTTCCAGCTCCGGCAGCACGGCAAGGGTATGCATGGCCGTGTCGGGGATGAGCAGCGCCTGGGCATCGGGATGATCGTTGGCCTCGGCCAGCCGCCGGACCTGCCCGGCGTCGAGCGTGCCTACCTCGGCGGCGGTGTCGATGCCCGCGCTGCGCATCGAGACGACGTGAATGTCGGCGTCGGCGAGGAATTCGACGAACAGCCGCGCGACGTCGTCGGGGTAGCTGGCGGCGACGGCGACGGTGCGCAGGCCGAGCGCGTGCACCGCGTCGACGAAGGCGAGGCTGGTGCTGGTCGCGGGCACGCCCGCGGCCGTGGCCAGCGCCGCGACCTGGTCACGGGCGCCGCGCGGGCCGTAGACGAAACTGCCCGAGGTGCAAGCCCAGACGACGGCGTGCGGGCGGTGCGGTGCGAGCAGTTCGGCGCCGTGGCGCAGCTTGTCCGGGCTGCCGAGGTCGAGCAGTTCGGGCACGGCGTGCAGGTCGGTGCCGTAGATGTGGGCCACCGGCAGTTCGACGCCGAGTGCGGCGGCGGCGCGCGGGTAGTCGTCCTCGGCCGCGTGATCGGGGTAGATGAATCCGATTGTGGTGGTGTGCATGTGCTGTTCTCCCGATCAGAAGACGTTCAGTAGCCATTTGCCCGGACCCATCATCGGCAGCTTCATCCGGCCGAGACAGGCCCACATGGTGAGCTGGTTGGCGGTGAGCACGGGTTTGCCGAGTGCCTGTTCCAGTGGCTCGATCACGTCGTAGGTGGGCAGGTTGGTGCAGCTGACGAAGATGGCCTGGGCCCTCGGGTCGTCCGCGCCGACGATGCGCTCGGCGATGGTGCGGTAGTTGACCTTCCAGATACCGCCGCCGAGGCCGAGGTGGTCGGAGCGGATGACGGTGCACCCGGCCTCACCGAGGAAGTCGTGCAGTTTGTTGGTGAGGATCTCGTCGTACGGGGTGAGCACCGAGAGCCGGGTGATGTCCAGGTGCCGGATCGCCTCGAGCAGCGCGCCGGAGGTGGTCACCGCGTCCAGCGCGCCTGCCGCGCAGATGGTTTCCCGTAGTGATCGTTCGTAGTCGATTCCCTTGATGAAGCTGCCCGAGGTGCACAGGTAGGCAACCACTTCCGGCTCGACGTGCAGCACGTCGCGCGTGGCGGTGGTCAGATGCGCTGGATTCGAGACCAGCTCGGCCATCGCCAAGGAGACCGGGACCGGTTCGTACGGCGTGCGGGCCAGATGGAGGCTGACCTCCATCGGCGCCCAGCGCCAGAGCTCGCGCTCGAGCGCGAGGTCGAACGGCGCGATGATACCGATGCCCCGCTGTGCGACAGGGCCCTCGATATCCGGGAAGCTGAGTTCCATACGGCCCCTCTCGCACTCAGCTGGATAGACCTCCGAACGCGATCGGATTGTTGACAATCATACGATGCGATCTTAGTGTGTCAATGTGGAAACGGGCCCCATTGTCACCGTCCTGCACAGTGACCGCGTGCCCGAGGCGGAGCTGATGGCCGCCGTGTCGGCGCGGGTCACTGTGCGCTACACCGAGGCCGCCGGTCTCGCGACCGCGTTGCGCGGTGCCGACGTGCTGTTCGTCTACGACTTCCTGACCACGGCCATCCCCGGCGCGTGGCACGCCGCCGACCGGCTGCGCTGGCTGCACATGGGATCGACCGGGGTGGACCCGGCGATGTTCCCGGAGCTGCGGGCCAGTGAGGTGGTGGTCACCAATACGCGCGGGCTGTTCGACACCGCCATCGCCGAATACGTGCTCGGGCAGATCCTGGGTTTCGCCAAGGACCTGCCCGGATCGCTGCGCAGGCAGCTGCGCCACGAGTGGGAGCACCGCGAGAACGAACGGGTCGCGGGCGCCACCGTGCTGATCGTCGGCACCGGCTCGATCGGCCGTGCCATCGCGCGGCTGTTGCGCGCGGCCGGGATGAATATTCGGGCGGTGGGCAGGCGGATGCGCGCGGCGGACCCGGATTTCGGCGCGGTCGGCACCGACCTGCACGCCGAGTTGCCGGGGGCCGACTACGTGGTGGCGATCGCCCCGCTGACCGCGCAGACCCGGAACATGTTCGGCGCCAGGGAATTCGCCGCGATGAAACCACATGCGAGGTTTGTCAACGTGGGCCGCGGGGAACTCGTAGTTACCGACGATCTGGTGGCCGCCCTCGCCGCCGGGTCGATCGCCGGGGCGGCGCTCGATGTGGTCCACCCCGAGCCACTGCCACCCGACCATCCGCTGTGGGATCTACCGAACGTGTCGATCACACCGCACAACTCGGGCGATTTCAGCGGCTGGCGGACCGAGATCGTCACCGTGTTCGCCGAGAACTTCGACAACTGGATCGCCGGCCGGCCACTGCGCAACGTGGTCGACAAAGAGCTGGGGTACGTGCCCGGCTGAAGGAGCCCGAACATGAGCGAACGCCGTGAGCGAATCGTGTGCCAGCGTGCCGTGCGCCTGGCGCGACCGAGCGCCTGCGAGGTGCGGCCATGAGCTATCCCGACATCAACATTCCGACCGAGCCCGCGGCGATGACCGCCGTCCAGTTGGTCTCGGCCTATGCCGCGGGCGCGCTGTCCCCGGTCGAGGCGACCGAGGCCGTGCTGGCCGCCATCGCCGAGCGCGACCCGCAGGTGAACGCGTACTGCCTGGTCGATCCCGATCGTGCGCTCGTGCAGGCCAAGGACTCCGAGGCGCGCTGGCACTCCGGGCACGCGCGCGGGCTGCTCGACGGCGTGCCGATCTCGATCAAGGACATCTTCCTCACCGACGGCTGGCCCACCCGGCGCGGCTCCACCTCGGTGGACCCGGCCGGTCCGTGGACGGTGGACAGCCCGGTCGCGGCCCGGCTGCGCGAGGACGGCATGGTGTTCCTCGGCAAGACGACGACGCCCGAGATCGCGTGGAAGGCCGTCACCGACAGCCCGCTGACCGGCATCACCCGCAACCCGGTCGACCCGGCGACGACGGCGGGCGGCTCGTCCGGGGGCAGCGCGGCGGCCGTCGCGGGCGGCATGGGACCGGTCTCGGTCGGCACCGACGGCGGGGGCAGCATCCGCATCCCGGCGGCGTTCTGCGGCATCGTCGGTTTCAAGCCGACGCACGGGCGGATTCCGCTCTATCCGGCGAGCCCGTTCGGTCCGCTGGCGCATGCGGGCCCGATGACCCGCACGGTCGAGGACGCGGCGCTGCTGATGGACATCCTCTCGCTGCCCGACCCGCGCGACCCGACCGGCCTCGCGCCCACGCTGACCACCTTCCGCGGTCAGGTGGCGCGCGACGTGCGTGGACTCACCGTCGCCTACTCGCCGACGCTGGGCTACGCGCGGGTCGATCCGGAGGTCGCCGCGCTCGTCGACGCCGCGGTCGGCAAGCTCGGCGAGGCCGAATTGCGGGTCGCCACGGCCGATCCCGGCTTCGCCGACCCCCGCGAGGCGTTCGAGCTGCTGTGGGCGGCCGGTGCGGCCACCATGCTCTCGAAGTTCCCCGAGGGGTCACGTGAGCGGGTCGATCCGGCCCTGGGCGAGGTCTGGGCGCAGGGCGATGCCGTGCGCGCGGTGGACTACCTCGACGCCCGCAACGAGGCGGCCCAACTCGGCATCACCATGGGTACCTTCCACACCGCCTACGACGTGTTGATCACCCCGACGATGCCGATCACCGCGTTCGAGGCGGGACACGATGTGCCGCCGGGCAGCGGGCTGACCAGCTGGCCGCAGTGGACGCCGTTCACGTACCCGTTCAACATGACTCAGCAACCCGCGATCAGCATCCCGGTCGGCAGCACCGCGGCCGGGCTGCCGGTCGGGCTGCAGATCGTCGGCCCGCGGCACTCCGACGACCTGGTGCTGGCCGTGGCCCGCTACGCCGAATACGTCCTGGCACAGTGACATGCGCGCCGGCCGCGGTGGCGACCGGCGCGCATCTCGTGACTACGTGCGAATTATTGTGCGCGACAGTTGGATTCAGGTGCGGGCGAAGGCCAGCGTCTCGCCGGCGACGCCGTGCAGCCAGAGGTCGTTGCAGGCCGCGGCGATCTCGGCCAGGCCGTCCTCGATCGTCGCGAAGACGTTGCCGGGCACCCAGCCCATGTCGCCGTTGATCAGCAAGTTGTTGCGGCCGTAGAAGATCGCCAGATCGGTCGCGCCCTGATCGTGATGCGCGGTCGAGCCCGGCTCGTAGCCGTAGGCCGGGTTGCCGATCTCCCACGCCTCGAAGTCGAACAGGCAGACATCGCCAGGAATGGGGGTGACTGTCGGATTCTCCCGGTGTGGGGCCGCGCTGATCCGGGGCACCAGGGTGTACACCTCGTTGCGGGCGTACTTGGCGTGGAAGGCATCGCCCTCCTGCGGCAGCGCGTCCCACACGGCGGCGCAGGTGTGCGGTGCCTCGGCGTCGAGCAGCCGGGCGCGGCAGGTGACGCCGGCCTTGGTCAGGGTGATGCTGATGTAGCGAGCCATAGGGTCTGCTTTCTGTTGTCGCGCGGGTCGATGTGCGGGACTCACAGGGCGTCTGTTCGGCTGCCCCGAGGCTATCGCCGCCGCGGGCCGGGTGCACGCGCCGTGGCGGCGGGCCGGGTCAGAGCTCTGCCAGTACCTCGGTCCAGATCGCGAGCGCGTCATCGATCTGGCTCGCGGTCACGATCAGCGGCGGGATCATCCGCACCACGTTCATATGCGCACCGCAGGTGAGCAGCAGCAGCCCCTTCTCGACCGCGAGCCGCTGCGCCGCGCCTGCCGTCTCGGTGTCGGGTTCGCCTGTCGCGGTGGTGAATTCGCATCCGGCCAGCAGGCCGAGGCCGCGCACGTCGCCGATCGCCTTGGTGGCGCTCGCGCGCAGCCCGGCCAGCAGCTGGTCGCCGCGGGCGGCGGCGTTGTCCACCAGCCGCTCGGATTCGATGACCTCCAGCGTCGCCACCGCGGCGGCGCAGGCCACCGCGTTGCCGCCGTAGGTGCCGCCCTGCGAGCCGGGCCAGGCCTTGGCCATCAGCTCGCGCGCGGCCGCGATGCCCGAGAGCGGGAAGCCGCTGGCGAGGCCCTTCGCGATGGTGATGATGTCGGGTCGCACGCCGAAATGCTGGTGCCCGAAGAACTTTCCGGTGCGCCCGAAGCCGGTCTGGATCTCGTCGAGCACGAGCAGGATGCCGTGCCGGTCGGCCCGTTCGCGCAGACCGCGGAAGAAGGCGGTGTTGCCGGGGATGTAACCGCCCTCGCCGAGCATGGGCTCGACCACGAACGCCGCGGTCTCGGCGGGCGAGGTGAGCGTGGCGAGCAGATAGTCCAGCTCGCGCAGGGCGAAGTCGGTCGCCTCCGCCTCGGTCCAGCCGTAGCGGAACGCGGTGGGGAAGGGGGCGACGTGCACGCCGGACATCAGGGGACTGAACCCGGCCGAGAACCGGGTGCCCGAGGTGGTCATGGTGGCCGCCGCGACCGTGCGGCCGTGGAAACCGCCATGGAAGACGACCACATTCGGCCGCCCGGTCGCCTGGCGGGCCAGCCGCAGCGCGGCCTCGATCGCCTCGCTGCCGGAGTTGGCGAAGAACAGCGAGTCCAGTCCCGGCGGCAGCACCGTGCCGAGGCGCTCGACGAGTCGCAGCATCGGCTGGTGCATGACGGTGGTGTATTGGCCGTGGATCAGGCTGGCGACCTGGGCCTGGGCCGCCGCGACCACGTGCGGGTGGCAGTGGCCGGTGCTGGTGACCCCGATGCCCGCGGTGAAGTCGAGGTAGCGGCGTCCGTCGGTGTCGTAGAGATAGCAGCCCGTGCCGTGATCGACGGTCACCGGGGTGGCCTGGCGCAGAACGGGCGAAAGTTCGGTCATGGTGATCCGCCTCCCGGGAAGTGGTGCGATCGCAGCGGCCCGCAGATTGTCTATTGTCGGATTGTTGACAATATGCATAACATGGCGAGGGAGGTCGCAGCAATAGCCTGCGGCTGCCATCCGGCAGCGAAAGGAGTCCGGCGTCGATGCTCACCGAGACCTTGTCCACCGCCGAGCGGGCCGTAATCGACACCGTGCCAACGGGTTTGTACCTCGACGGGCAGTGGCGCGCGACGAATGCCGAACTGCCCGTGCTGGATCCGGCCACCGGCGCGCGGCTGTGCGCGGTCGCCGACGCGAGCCCGGGGGATGGACTGGACGCGTTGGCCGCGGCGCACGCCGCCCAGGCCGGATGGGCGGC
The DNA here is from genome assembly GCF_011801125.1 of Nocardia brasiliensis. Classification (NCBI taxonomy): domain Bacteria; kingdom Bacillati; phylum Actinomycetota; class Actinomycetes; order Mycobacteriales; family Nocardiaceae; genus Nocardia; species Nocardia brasiliensis. Next base: position 5,507,361 of record NZ_CP046171.1, on the reverse strand, counting down.
GACCCCGCCGCGCGCGCGGGCCGATCTGCTCATGCGTGCCCATCACGCGCTGCTCGACGACGCCGAGCGGCTGGCGCTGATCATGACGCTGGAGATGGGCAAGCCGCTGGCCGAGGCACGCGGCGAAATCGCTTATGCCGCAGAGTTCTTCCGCTGGTTCGCCGAGGAGGCCGTCCGGCTGGACGGCGGCTACCTGCCCGCGCCGACGGGTGGCGCGCGGTTCCTGGTGACCAAGCAGCCGGTGGGCCCAACGCTGCTGATCACGCCGTGGAACTTTCCGATGGCCATGGGCGCCCGCAAGATCGCGCCCGCGCTGGCCGCCGGCTGCACCTGCGTGGTGAAACCCGCTGAGCAGACCCCGCTTTCGATGCTCGCGCTGGCCGATCTGCTCGATCGGGCCGGGCTGCCGCGTGGCGTCGTCAACGTCGTGACCACCGCCGACCCCGGCGCGCTGATGACACCGCTGATCCTGGACGAGCGCTCGCGCAAGCTGTCCTTCACCGGCTCGACCGCCGTCGGCAAACGCCTGCTCGAGCAATGCGCGCGCACGGTGATGCGCACCTCGATGGAGCTCGGCGGCAACGCGGCGTTCATCGTCTTCGACGACGCCGATCTGGACGAGGCGGTCGAGGGCGCGCTCGCGGCGAAGATGCGCAATATCGGGCAGGCCTGCACCGCGGCGAACCGGATCTTCGTGCAGCGCGGCATCTTCGAGGAGTTCGCCGCCCGGCTCACCGAGCGGATGGCGGCGCTGCCGATGGGCCGGGGCACCGAGCCGGGGGTCGTGGTCGGGCCGCTGATCGACGCCGACGCCGTGACCAAGGTCGGCGAGCTGGTCGCCGACGCGCGCGGGCGCGGCGCGCAGGTGCGAACGGGTGGCGAGGCGATCGAGGGGCCCGGCAACTTCTTTCCGGCCACCGTGCTCACCGGCGTGCCCGACGACGCGCGGCTGTGCCACACCGAAATCTTCGGGCCGGTCGCGGCATTGGCGGTCTTCGACACCGAGGACGAGGTGATCGCCCGCGCCAACAACACGCCCTACGGGCTGGTCGGTTACGTCTTCACCGAGCACCTGCGCCGCGGCCTGCGGGTCTGTGAGGCGTTGGAGACCGGCATGGTCGGGCTCAACCAGGGCGTGGTGTCCAACCCGGCCGCGCCGTTCGGCGGCGTCAAGGAATCCGGGCTCGGCCGCGAGGGCGGCGGCACCGGCATCGACGAATTCCTCGAGACGAAATACATCGGAGTGCGACTGTGACAGCGCCCAGGTACCGCATCGCGACCATTCCCGGCGACGGCATCGGCGTCGACGTCACCGCCGCCGCGGTGACGGTGCTCGACGCCGTGCTGCCCGGCCTCGAGTGGACCGAATTCGATTGGTCCTGCGCGAACTATCTGACCACCGGCCGGATGATGCCCGCCGACGGCCCAGAGCTGCTCGCCGGTTTCGACGCGATCCTGCTCGGCGCCGTCGGCTTTCCCGGTGTGCCCGACCATGTTTCGCTGTGGGGCCTGCTGATTCCGTTGCGGCGCGCCTTCGGTCAGTACGTCAACCTGCGCCCGGTCCGGTTGCTGCCCGGCACCGAGTCGGCGTTGCGCGGGCGGACCGCGGCCGACCTGGACATCCTGATCGTGCGGGAGAACTCCGAGGGCGAGTACTCCGAGATCGGCGGCACGCACAATCCGGGCCGCGCCGACGAATTCGTGCTCCAGGAATCGGTATTCACCAGGCTCGGCTGCGAACGGATCATCCGGTACGCCTTCGAACGGGCCCGCGAGCGCGGCGGCCGGTTGTGCTCGGCCACCAAATCCAACGGCCTCATCCATTCGATGCCGTACTGGGACAGCGTGTTCGAGCGGATCGCCGTCGACTACCCCGACGTGCGGACCAGGCAGATGCACGTGGACGCGCTGGCCGCCGAGATCGTGCTGCACCCGGACCGGCTCGATGTGATCGTCGGCTCGAACCTGTTCGGCGACATCCTCTCCGACCTGGCCGCGGCCGTGACCGGCGGGCTCGGGCTGGCGCCATCGGGCAATATCAACCCCGAGCGCACCGCCCCCTCGATGTTCGAGGCGGTGCACGGCAGCGCGCCCGACATCGCGGGCCAGGGCATCGCCGATCCGATCGCGCAGATCCTCGCGGGCGCGATGCTGCTCGACCACCTCGGCGAAACGGCCGCGGCGGCCGCGGTGGACCAGGCCGTCTGCGACGTGCTCGCCCAGGGCGAGGTGCGGACGCCGGACCTCGGCGGTACAGCCACGACGGACGAACTCACCGCCGCGATCGCCGACCGTGCCACCGCGTCGGTCGCCGCGAGGTCACCGCGCTGATCGCGCTCAGGCGGTCAACCAGATCGCCTCGGCCGCGGGACGGCCGAGGTCGGTGGGCAGATCACCGGTGCCGATGCGAATCGCGATGGTGCCCGCGAAATCCCGGCGCTCGACCACGGTGATCGCGGTGTCCAGGGCGATGCCGACCGAGTCGAAATAGCGCAGCATCTCCGGGTCGGAATCGGAGATCCGGGCGACCCGCCCGGCCTCGCCCGCATGGAAATCGCTGAGCTGGCGGGCCGGCGGTGTCGGCACCGCACCGTCCACCGACGGGATCGGATCGCCGTGCGGATCCCGGTCCGGGTGGCCGAGTTTCGCGTCGATGCGCGACACCAGCAGTTCCGAGACCGCGTGCTCGAGCACCTCGGCCTCGTCGTGCACCTCGTCCCAGCCGTAGCCGAGCTCGTTGACCAGGAAGGTCTCGATCAGCCGGTGCCTGCGCACCATCGCGATCGCGGCGCGGCGGCCGCCCTCGGTCAGCGTGATCGACCCGTAGCGGGCATGCTCGACCAACCCCTGATCGGCGAGCTTGCGCACCGCCTCGGACACCGTCGACGCCGAGACCCCGATCCGCTCGGCGAGCAGCTTGGTCGACACCTTCTCCTGCGACCACTCCTGCGCGGTCCAGATCACCTTCAGATAGTCCTGGGCCACCGAGGAGAGCACCGGCGCGATCGTCGCGGTGCTGCCTCGGGCCTCGCCCGGCACCGGGGCGTCGGTCAGCTCGCGTCTCGTGGCGATGTCTCGTTTACCGGGCACATACTCGAGCTTAAGCACAGGAGACCGGATTGACACAGCTCGCCGCACAGTGGAACCAGGGTTTCATCACCCGTACACAACACCGGAAGCCGCGCGTGACATCAGCCACCCCGTGAGTACGTCGTGCCTGGCACCGCGATTCGGGCACGCGCCTTCGGTCGGACCGGGTTTCCGTGCGCGATATAAGCTGCGCGTGTGCAGAGGTGGCGAGGTCTGGAAGACGTGCCCGCGGATTGGGGCCGTTGTGTACTGACTATCGGTGTGTTCGACGGTGTGCACCGCGGACATGCGCAGTTGATCAGCAGAGCGGTGCGCAAGGCGGCCGCGCGCGGGGTGCCCGCGGTGCTGATGACCTTCGACCCGCATCCGATGGAGGTGGTCCGCCCCGGCTCGCACCCGGCGCAACTGACCACCCTGACCCGCCGGGCCGAACTGGCCGAGGAACTGGGCGTCGACGTGTTCTGCGTGATGCCCTTCACCCAGGCCTTCATGAAGCTCACCCCCGTCCGCTACGTGCACGACCTGCTGGTCGAGCGGCTGCACGTGACCGAGGTGGTGATCGGCGACAACTTCACCTTCGGCAAGAAGGCCGCTGGCACCGTCGACACCATGCGCGAACTCGGCAAACGCTGGGGCTTCGAGGTCGACGGCGTCAAACTGCTCGGTGAGCACGCGGTCACCTTCTCCTCCACCTACATTCGCGCCTGCGTCGACGCGGGCGACATGGCCGCCGCCGCCGAAGCGCTCGGCCGCCCGCACCGCGTCGAGGGCGTCGTCGTGCACGGCGACGGGCGCGGGCGCCAACTCGGTTTCCCGACCGCGAACGTCGCACCGCCCATGCACGCGGCGATCCCGGCCGACGGCGTCTACGCGGGCTGGTTCACCGTGCTCGGCCCGGGACCGACCATCGGCACCGTCACCCCCGGCGAACGCGCGATGGCCGCCATCTCGGTCGGCACCAACCCCACCTTCTCCGGGCGCGCCCGCACCGTCGAGGCCTATGTACTCGACGGCGAAGCCGACCTCTACGGCCAGCATGTCGCCGTCGACTTCGTCGACCACGTCCGCGGCCAACGCAAATTCGACTCCGTCGACGAACTCATCGAAACAATGGGCCGCGACGTCGAGAACGCGCGAAAAGTCCTCGCCGCCGAAGGCGGATGAACCGGCGACCACGACCAGAACCCCGCGCCGACCGGGCACGCGGACCGCGATTCGGTCGGCCGAGGCCGGTCCGGTAGGGTAGATCCTCGGGTTTGCTGCGGTCCGCGGCGGCACCCGCACCCGGGTAACCGGAAATTCGAGCGCGGCACTGAAAAAGGGAGTGGATGCCTCATGGCTCTGACCACCGAACAGAAGTCGGCCATCCTCAAGGAATACGGCCTGCACGAAAAGGACACCGGCTCGCCGGAGGCCCAGATCGCGCTGCTGTCCAAGCGGATCTCCGATCTCACCGAGCACCTCAAGGTGCACAAGCACGACCACCACACCCGCCACGGCCTGCTCGCGCTCATCGGCCGTCGCCGTCGGCTCTCGAAGTACCTGGCCGCCAAGGACATCCAGCGTTACCGCTCGCTGATCGAGCGCCTGGGCCTGCGGCGGTAATTCGGCCGCGAACGGGTCGCTCGTAAGACTCGCTCCGTGGTGGGAGGGTTTGTAGTCAGGTTTCTGGCTGTCGCGGACTTTCCCGGAGTGTTTCTTCGCTGTGGCCGTGGTGGTTGCTCGTCGGGCTTGCTCCATTGGGGCGGTTCGGGGTGGGGTCCTCAGTTGGTCGTCGGGTGGTCGCGGAGACGGTTCGCACGTCTTCGTTCTGGCGACACACGGTTGGTGAGAGGCCCACGAAGCTCAGCCGACGGGGAGACGTACAATCTCCCCGTTGGCTATTTGCGTATGGGGGCAACAGTCATGTTGTGCCCCGGTATGCGACAACATTTGGACAGCCGTAAGCGCCCGCCCGCGTGGCGTCGGTCTTCGGTAGTGGCCTCCCGGCAGGGGATAGACCGCCGGCGGGCTTCGATCGATGACCGCCTCCGCGTCGCCGTGATCCAAGGGGATTCGGCCGGGTCTGCGCGTCGCAGCCAGGAGGGCTGCCGCGTGCCCGTACCCAGGTACGGCTGACGAAGAGCCGGATCGCGCCGCCACGCGCTCGAGCCGGCGAAGACGAGAGGTTGAGAGAAGAGAATGACCGAAACAACTGAACGCAAGTCCTCGGCCGTCGAGGTCGAGCCCGGTGTGTTCGAATCCGTCGCGCTGATCGACAACGGCACCCTCGGCACCCGCACGGTGCGCTTCGAGACCGGCAGGCTGGCCCGTCAGGCCGCGGGCGCGGTCGTCGCCTACCTGGACGACGAGACCATGCTGCTGTCGGCCACCACCGCGGGCAAGTCGCCCAAGGACCAGTTCGACTTCTTCCCGCTGACGGTCGACGTCGAAGAGCGGATGTACGCCGCGGGCCGCATCCCCGGCTCGTTCTTCCGTCGCGAGGGCCGTCCGTCCACCGACGCGATCCTGACCTGCCGCCTGATCGACCGCCCGCTGCGCCCGTCGTTCGTCGACGGCCTGCGCAACGAGATCCAGGTCGTCGTCACGGTGCTGAGCCTGGACCCGAACGACCTGTACGACGTGGTCGCGATCAACGCCGCGTCCGCCTCCACCCAGATCGCGGGCCTGCCGTTCTCCGGCCCGGTCGGCGGCGTGCGCGTCGCGCTGATCGACGGCCAGTGGGTCGCGTTCCCGACCGTCGAGCAGCTCGAGGGCGCCGTGTTCGACATGGTGGTCGCCGGTCGCGTGGTCGAGTCCGGTGACGTCGCGATCATGATGGTCGAGGCCGAGGCCACCGACAAGGTCATCGCGCTGATCGAAGGCGGCGCGCAGGCGCCGACCGAGGCGGTCGTCGCCGAGGGCCTCGAGGCCGCCAAGCCGTTCATCGCCCGCCTCTGCAAGGCGCAGGCCGACCTCGCCGAGCTGGCCGCCAAGCCGACCGGCGAGTTCCCGCTGTTCCCGCCGTACGAGGCCGACGTCTACGAGGCCGTCGAGGGCACCGCCAAGCGTGAGCTGGGCGAGGCGCTCTCGATCGCCGACAAGCAGGAGCGCGAAGCCAAGATCGATGAGATCAAGCTCGACGTGCTGGCCCGCCTCGGCGACGACTTCGCAGGCCGGGAGAAGGAACTGGGCGCCGCGTTCCGCTCGGTCACCAAGAAGCTGGTGCGCCAGCGCATCCTGACCGACGGCTTCCGCATCGACGGCCGCGGGCTCGCGGACATCCGCGCGCTGTCGGCCGAGGTCGCCGTGGTGCCGCGCGCGCACGGCTCGGCGCTGTTCGAGCGGGGCGAGACCCAGATCATGGGCGTCACCACCCTCGACATGGTGAAGATGGCCCAGCAGGTCGACTCGCTCGGCCCGGAGACCAGCAAGCGCTACATGCACCACTACAACTTCCCGCCGTTCTCCACCGGTGAGACCGGCCGCGTCGGTTCGCCCAAGCGCCGCGAGATCGGCCACGGCGCGCTCGCCGAGCGGGCCCTGATGCCGGTGCTGCCGAGCCAGGAGGAGTTCCCGTACGCCATCCGTCAGGTCTCGGAAGCGTTGAGCTCCAACGGTTCCACCTCGATGGGCTCGGTCTGCGCGTCCACCCTGTCGCTGCTCAACGCCGGTGTGCCGCTCAAGGCGCCGGTCGCGGGCATCGCGATGGGCCTGGTGTCGGACACGATCACCAACGACAAGGGCGAGGACGAGGTGCGCTACGTCGCGCTGACCGACATCCTCGGTGCCGAGGATGCCTTCGGCGACATGGACTTCAAGGTCGCCGGCACCCGTGAGTTCGTCACCGCGCTGCAGCTCGACACCAAGCTCGACGGCATCCCGTCGCAGGTGCTCGCCGGTGCGCTGAGCCAGGCGCACGACGCGCGCAACACCATCCTGGAGGTCATGGCCGAGGCCATCGACACCCCGGACGAGATGAGCCAGTACGCGCCGCGGGTCACCGCGATCAAGATCCCGGTCGACAAGATCGGCGAGGTGATCGGGCCCAAGGGCAAGGTGATCAACCAGATCACCGAGGAGACCGGCGCCAACATCTCGATCGAGGACGACGGCACGGTCTACGTCGGTGCGACCAACGGCCCCGCGGCGCAGGCGGCGATCGACCAGATCAACGCCATCGCGAACCCGCAGCTGCCCAAGGTCGGCGAGCGCTTCCTCGGCACGGTCGTCAAGACCACCGCCTTCGGCGCGTTCGTCTCGCTGCTGCCGGGCCGCGACGGCCTGGTGCACATCTCCAAGCTGGGCAACGGCAAGCGCGTGGCGAAGGTCGAGGACGTGGTGAACGTCGGCGACAAGCTGCGCGTGGAGATCGCCGATATCGACAACCGCGGCAAGATCTCGCTGGTGCCGGTCGAAGAGGAGGCTGCCGAAGCGGCTGCCACGCCTGCCGATGCCGAGACCGTTGATGCGGGCGCGGCAGGGGCAGAGTAGTACTTGTCTCTGTGACGAAGAAGAAGACGACAGCCCCTCTGCTCCGCCGCGAGCAGGGGGGTTCGTCTGTGCAGCTGCGGGCGAACACGATTGATCCCGGGGTGGAGCGCACGGTGCTGCCCGGCGGGCTGCGCGTGGTCACCGAGCACGTGCCAGGCGTGCGTTCGGCCTCGATCGGCGTCTGGGTCGGCGTCGGTTCGCGCGACGAAGGGCCGACCGTCGCCGGTGCGGCCCACTTCCTCGAACACCTGCTGTTCAAGGCGACCCCGACTCGCACCGCGCTCGATATCGCGCAGGCGATGGACGCGGTCGGCGGCGAGCTCAACGCGTTCACCGCGAAGGAGCAGACCTGCTACTACGCGCACGTGCTCGACGAGGATCTGCCGCTGGCCGTGGACATGGTCTCCGACGTGGTGCTCAACGGGTTGTGCCGCGCCGTCGACGTCGACGTCGAACGGCAGGTGGTGCTTGAGGAGATCGCCATGCGCGACGACGACCCGGAGGACGTGGTCGGCGACTCGTTCCTGTCCGCGCTGTTCGGTGATCATCCGATCGGGCGGCCGGTGATCGGCTCCATCGAGTCCATCGAATCGATGCAGGCCGCCCAGCTGCGCGGCTTCCACGTGCGCCGCTACCGGCCGGACCGGATGGTCGTCGCGGTCGCGGGCAACGTCGAGCACGACCACACGGTGGAGTTGGTGCACCGCGCGTTCCAGAATCGGCTCGACCCGTCGGCCACCCCCGCGAAACGGCGCGAGGGCAAGTTCCGCCCGCACAGCGATCCCGAACTGCAGTGGACCCGCCGCGACAGTGAGCAGGCGCACCTGGCGTTCGGGGTGCGCGCCTTCGGCAGGCACGAGGGGCAGCGGCGCTGGCCGCTGTCGGTGCTCAACACCGTGGTCGGCGGCGGGCTGAGTTCCCGGCTGTTCCAACGGATTCGGGAGGAACGCGGCCTGGCCTACTCGGTGTACTCCAGCGTGGACACCTTCGCCGACACCGGCGCGTTCTCGGTGTACATCGGCTGTCAGCCGGAGAACCTCGGCAAGGTGGCCGCCCTGGCCCGCGGCGTGCTCGAAGAGGTTGCCGCCGACGGCATCTCCGATGCCGAGTGCGCGCGTGCCAAGGGATCGCTGCGCGGTGGCCTGGTGCTGGGGCTGGAGGATTCGGCGTCCAGGATGAACCGCATCGGCCGCAGTGAGCTCAGCTACGGCAACCACCGCAGCGTGTCGGAGACCCTGGCCCGCATCGACGCGGTCACCACCGACGAGGTCTCGGCGATCGCCCGCACCCTGCTGGCCCGTCCGTTCGCGGCCTCGGTGGCGGGCCCGTACCAGCGCACCCGCGAAATCCCCGCTGCCGTACGCCGATTGGTCGAGGGCTAGGTTCGGTAGGTCCGGGCTCAAGCGTCGGCGCGGTTGGCGGCGTCGACGATCGAGGGGAGCAGTCCGGGCAGGGCTGCTTCGACATCGGTGGCGCGCAGGCGCTGCCAGACCTGACCGTCGACGATCACGCGCTCGATCACGCCCGCCTCGCGCAGGATCTTGAAGTGGTGGGTCGCGGTCGATTTGTTGATCGCGTCGTAGAGCGAGCTGCACCGCACCGGGGTGCCCGCGCCCGCGTTGCTCAGCCGCCGCACCATCTCGAGCCGCACCGGGTCCTGCAGCGCGGCGAGCACGGTGGGTAGCGGGGCCACCGGTGGGACATCGACCACCGTATCGTTAGCATCGGTCATGATCCACCTCACTTTTGGGTTTGATGATCGTCGTACCGCGGGTAGGGTCGAGTGCGGTTCGATCATCATCAAACCTACCCGATCGGAGTTTCGATGACAGTGACGGTAGCGACATCCGACACGGGCGAGCGCACGACGCAGCGCTGGGCGTACGCGCTGGTCCTGGCCGCGAGCGGGGTGGCGCTCGGGGTGTCCGGCGTGCCGGCGCCGCTGTACGGCATGTATCAGCAGCAGTGGCATTTCTCGCCGTTGACGACGACCTTCGTGTTCGCGGTGTACGCGTTCGCGGCGCTGGCCGCGGTGCTGGTGTCGGGCAAGATCTCCGACGTGGTCGGCCGCAAGCCGGTGCTGCTCGGCGCGTTCGTCACGATGATCGCGGGCCTTGCGGTGTTCCTGCTCGCCGACAACGTGGCGATGCTGCTGCTCGCGCGGGCGCTGCACGGATTCGCGGTCGGCGCGACCGTGGTCGCCGGTGCGGCGGCGCTGCTGGATCTGCGGCCCAAGCACGGCGCGCGCTCCGGTCAGCTCAGCGGCGTGGCATTCAATGTCGGTATGGCCGTGGCGATTCTGGGCTCGGCCCTGCTCGCGCAGTACGCGCCGCATCCGCTGCGCACGCCGTACGTGGCCATCACCTTCGTCTGCCTGCTCATCGGCATCGGCATCATCGCGCTGGAGGAGCCGCACACGGCACGCATCGCCGGACGCATCCGGATCGCCAAACCGGCTGTGCCGCAGGAGATCCGCGGTGACTTCTGGTTCTCGGCGCTGGGCGTGATGGCGGCCTGGTCGGTGCTCGGCGTGCTGCTGTCGCTGTACCCGTCGCTGGCCTCGGCCGAAACCGGCATCCACAACCTGGTTTTCGGTGGCGCGGTGGTCGCCTCGACCGCGGTGGCAGGCGCCACCTCGCAACTGTTCGCGACCGCGATCCCGGCCCGGCGCGCGGCGATCCTCGGCGACACCGGCATGGCGATCGCGCTGGTGCTCACCGTGCCCGCGCTGCACACCGGCAACTGGATCGTGGTGCTCGGCGCCGGAGTGCTGCTCGGCGCGACATTCGGTCTGGGCTTCGGTGGTTCGCTGCGCCACCTGTCCGAGGTTGTGCCGCAACACAAGCGGGGCGAGACCATGTCGGCGTACTACCTGCTCGCTTACACGGCGATGGCCTTGCCGACCATTCTCGCCGGCTGGGCGGCCACCACGTGGGGGTTGAGCACCGTGTTCCCGTGGTTCGTCGGTGTCGTCGCGCTGGCCTGCCTCGGCGCGGCCGGCCTTGGCCTGCGGCGCAATCGGGCGGCCGCGCGCAGGCCCGCGTGAGGCGGATTGGCATTTTCCGCCGTGGATCGGCTAGAGTTTCTTCTCGCGCCGCGGAGTGATCCGAGGGGCGAACGCGGATGTAGCGCAGCTGGTAGCGCATCACCTTGCCAAGGTGAGGGTCGCGGGTTCGAATCCCGTCATCCGCTCAATTCATTCGAGGAGCCGCGGTCGTGCCGTGGCGGTGCGCTCGCCGCCTCGTCCTTCGCCAGCAGTCCGGCCATGAACCCGAGCACCTCCGGGTCTTCGAGCGGTTTCCACTGTGGCGCAAGAAGTTTCATGTAGCGCTCGACATACAGCAGCTGCTTGCCGACCAGCACGAGTTCGCGGGGCAGCTTGGCCTGGTAGATCCTGGCCACCTCGGCCAGGCGCCGACCGAGCTGGGTGTAGGACAGTGCGCCCAGGTCGGAGCTCTGCAGCGGCGCGGTGACCGAGCGGATATCGCGGGCCGCGCGTTTGAGATTGCCGGGCCGCCGGACCGCGCCCATCTCGAAAATGGTGCGGCCCGCCGCCTCGAAGTCGTTGTGCACCATCAGTTCCACCACCAGGCGGCGCAGCAACAGGCGGGTCCGATCGTCGAAGCGCCCGACGATGCCCCAGTCCAGGAAGACGACCTTGCCCGCCGCGTCGACCAAGACGTTGCCCGCGTGCAGGTCACCGTGGAACAGCCCGGCCCGAAACGCCGACTCCAGCAACGAGAGCAGGATCGTCTTCAGCAGCGCGGCACCGGTGAAGCCCGCGGCGCGCACCGCGGCGACGTCGTCGATGCGGATGGCCTCGACGTACTCCATCGTCAGCACCTTCGCGGTGCTGAGCTCCGGGTAGACCCGCGGCACCCGCACCTGATCCGCGAACGGCGAACCCGCGATGAAGCGCGGCCATTCGAGCATCGCGGTGGACTCGGTGTGGAAGTCGATCTCGTCGTTGAGGTTGGCCGCGAAGTCGGCCACGATATCGCGCGCGCCGAGCATGCGGCCGTACTCCGACAGCTCGAGCAGTTGCGCCGCGCGCTCGAGGATCTGCAGGTCGGCGGCGAGCCGGGCCTTGATGCCTGGGCGCTGGATCTTCACCACCACGGCCGCGCCGGAATGCAGGGTGGCCCGGTGCACCTGCGCGATCGAGGCCGAGGCGATCGGTTCCGGATCGAACCGGGCGAACAGCCGCGCGGGCGGCGCGCCGAGCTGCTCGGTCAGCAGCGCCCGAATCGCGGCCGGATCGGCAGGCGGCACCTGATCGAGCAGTGTGCGGAACTCGTTCGACAGCGTCTCCGGGAACACCCCGGGACTCGACGCGATGAGCTGACCGAGTTTGACGTAGGTGGGCCCGAGTGCGGCGAAACGGTGCCGCGCCTCCTGCGCCGCGCGGTGCGCCAGCGGCCGCCCGTCGCGGCGGGTGAGCAGCAGCCGTCCGCCGCCGCGCGCGGCCTGCCAGAGCGTCGCGCCGATCCGCGCGGTCTCGGTACCGATCGAGACCGGCTGCAACCGAAGTGGCGTGGCGGCGCCCGATGGGGCCATCGATCCTCCGTCGTCGGTGCGCGCGCCCGGTCAGCTCGCTCACGGCACGCGCGACTGCCTGCATACCCGAACACAGAATAGGCCTTTCACGGGTGATCGCGCCGACCGGCGGAGCGCGCGTGTCCGGCCGGCGGGGGCGACCCGTTCAGCCGAGCAGCCGGACCACCTCGCGGGCGCTGCCCCAGGAGAGGCTGACGCCCTGGCCGTCGTGGCCGTAGTTGTGCACCACGCGGGCGCCGTCGATGCGCTCCTCGTCGAGCCGGGCGGCGCTGCGGCCGGGCCGCAGACCGACCTCGTGCCCGATCACCTCCGCGTCGGCGAGCCGGGCGTCGACCTCGATCGCGCGGCGCAGGATGCGTTCGGCCAGTTCGGGATCGGGGTCCAGGCTCCACCGCCCCGGGTGTCGGGCACCGCCCAGGATCAGGCGCTCGCCGTGCGGGAAGATACCGGTCCACTCCGGTTCCGCGACGTACTCGACGTAGAAATCTCGGATACCCGGGTTGCGCAGGATGACGTGCTGGCCGCGTACCGGCCGCACGTCGACGTCGCCCGCCAGCCTGCCCGCGGCCACGCCGGTGCAGTTCACCACGACCGGCGCTGCGGCGGTGGCCTCGCCGAGCTCGCGCACCGTGCGCTGGTCGATCGTGCAGCCCGCCGCGGCCAGGCGAGCGGTGAGATAGTCCAGGTAGCGCGGCAGGTCGATGAGCGGTGCGGTGCACCGTAATCCGACGAGCATGCCCTTCGGTAGCTCCTCGGCGGGGCAGAACTCGGCGTCGCCGAGATCGTCCATCCAGGCGGGCGGCTCGGCGGACAGGTTCGAAACCTGAAGTCCGCGTTCGAAATGCACGCCCGACGCGGGTTCGGCGGCGAGCCGGGTGAGCTCGGCGAAGGAAACCCGGCTCCACGCCCGATCCCGCGGGGTGTATCCCGGCCCCCACAGTCCGCTCGCGACCGCGGAGGTGGTCTGCCGTGGCGGCAGTTCGGCCCACACCCGCACTCGATGGCCTGCCTGCGCCAGGCACAGCGCCGTGGTCAGCCCGATCACGCCCGCCCCGAGCACCAGAACATCATCAGCCATCTCGTGACGGTACCCGCGAATGATCCTCGCGGACTTGAAAAGGAGGGATTGGCGGCGTCAATGACTCTGTGCGGGACCACGATTCGCGGGCCGGGCACGCGAGTCAGTCGGCCGACACCGCGGTCTCCTGGAGGATGCGCCAGCGGTAGCGCGGCGGCGCGCCGTCGGTGGTGAGCACCGCGGTACAGCGGCGGTCGGTGTGCCTGCCGTCGAAGTGGTGGCGTTCCAGGAAGCGCACCACGGTCACGTTGCCCTCGACGAGCAGCAGTTCCACCTCGTCGATCTCGATGTCGAGCCCCGGGCGCGAGTTCTTGGCGCGGCGCAATCCGGACAGCAGCTCCGATTGACTCATTCGGGCCCCCGCCAGCGTCACCATGGAGAACGAGTCGTGCTGGGTCGCCGCGAACTGCTCCAGCACCTCCGGGTCCGCGTCGGTGCCCAGCCAGGCCGACAGCAGCGCGTGCACGTGCTCGACCTCGGCTACCGGGTCGAGGGAATCGGAACCAGTCATGACCGAACCCTACTCGAGCAACCGTGCCGCAATGTTCCGGCGCGCGGGCCGGGCGGCAAGAGGACATGCTGGAATGAGTTGGGGCACTGTGATAGCCGATCTTGTCCGGTAGTCGGCAGGCGGCAATCCGGCTACCATGCGCTAATGCGATGGGGGAGGTTGGGCGACCGACTGCACCGCGCGGCGTTACTGCTTGCGGTGTCGATGGCGGTTGTCGGCGGTCTCGCCATCGGAGCGCTCACCTGGTGGCTGCTGTGGTTGGGTTTCGGCGCAAGCGCCGAGCCGCCGAATCGCTTGGACCTGACCAAGATCGCGCTGGCCGTGGTGGCCGGTGTCGGCGGCGCCGCCGCGCTGGTGGTGGCCTACCGGCGTCAGCGCGACCTCGAGCGCGGACGGTTCGCCGACCTGTTCGGGGCCGCCGCGCGCCAGCTCGGCGACGCCGACGTGGCGGTCCGGATCGCCGGGGTCTACGCGATGGCGGCCCTCGCCGACGACTTCCGCGCACCGAGCAGGCGTCAGCAGTGCGTCGACGTGCTGTGCGGCTACCTGCGGCTGCCCTACGATCCGGTCGCCGGGGCGAACCACCTTGTGTCGCAGGCGGAAACGGTGGACGAGTCCGGGCTCAAGGTGGAACGGGTCTACCAGTTCCGGCAGAACGATCGCGAGGTGCGCCGCACCATCGTCAAGGTGCTCGCCGATCACCTGCGCCGCACGGCCGAGACCTCCTGGTCGAGGTGTGACTTCACGTTCAACCGCGCGGTGCTCGAACAGGGCGACTTCCGCGACACCGTGTTCGCCGGGCGGCACACCTCGTTCGCCGGGGCGCTGTTCACCGGGCGCACCACCTTCGAGCACGCCGTCTTCGCCGGTCCGCAGGTCACCTTCCGGGACGCGCGGTTCGAAGACGGGCCGGTGCTGTTCGACCGCGCGCGGTTCGGCCCGGCCCGCGCCGAGAAGGGAGAACGCGCGGGCTACGGCACCACCTTCGACGGTGCGATCTTCGACTGTTCGGTGTCGTTCGAACAGGCCGTCTTCCTCGGCCCGCGCGCGGGTTTCGCGGGCACGCGCTGCACCGGCGCGCGCACCTCGTTCCAGGAGACGAAGTTTCAGGCCGAGCTCACCTCGTTCGACCGCGCGACGCTCGACGGCGAGCATCTCACGTTCACCGGGGCGGAACTGTCCGGCGCCCGGATCAGCTTCGCGGGCACCGACTTCGAGGCGAGCACCGTCTCCTTCGACGAGACCAGGATCGGCGCCCCGGCGCGCATGCGCCACCGTGGCACCAGGGAGACCGACTTCAGCCGCGCGGAGTTCCACGGGTCGACCACGTTCGCGGGGGCCACGTTCGCGGGCCGGGCGGTGGACTTCACCGAGGGCGACTTCTTCGGTGACATCTCCTTCGTCGGTGCGCGCTTCACCGCGGGTGAGGTGCGTTTCGATCGGCCCAAGGCCTGGGTTGGCATCCACTTCGACTGGGACGACATCCCGACCCGCAAGCCGCAGAACGTCAAACCCAATCCGTGGCCGCCGGAGCCGCCCGAGGAGTGAGCCTCACCTCGGGACGACGCCGGGATAGGGCCGCAGGGCGGGCCAGGTCTGCGGGGTCAGCTTGCCCAGGGTGTATTTGGTGAGCAGGTCCTCGGCGATCTTGCGCGCGATGAGCTGATAGACCGCCTCGGTCGGGTGGGCGAGATCGCTGGTGGTGAGGAACCGGCGAAACACCGGCTCGACCGGATCGCGCTGCCCCGGATAGCGCACCGGAACGCCGTGCTGCTGCGCGAAACCCTTCAGGTCGAACGCCTCCTGGTTGTCGGCGACGAACTTCATCCACGCGTTCATCCGGACCAGCGTGATGTTGTCCCGGTTCGCGCCAGGGCCCGCGTCATCGGCGCGCGCCGGCCAGTGCGTGGCGATGTAGTCCAGCTGGTCGTTGAAGCGCACGGTGTTCGCCTCGAATTTGTCCACCTTCTCGCGCTTGCCGTCGGCGATCTGATCGAGGAAGCGGATCGAGATGGTCGGGCTCGGCAGGTCGATCAGCAGGAAATGCTCCTGGTCGCGAGTGCCGGAGGCATTGGCGATGCTGTCGACGAGGCCCTTGATCTCCTCGATGATGGGCGTGATGCCGGTGCCGTCCTTGTTCGACTCGAAGCGCCCGACCCGATAGACCTCCCGGTCACCCATCACCAGCCCCTCGCCGCGTTCGGCGGTGACGATGTCGTTCAAGCCGATCCAGATGATGTGCAGGGTGTGCCCGCGAAAGTGGGCGCCCAGCGCGCGGCGCGCCGCCAGGTACGCCTCGACCTCGTCCTTCAGATAGCCCAGCGCCCCGGCCTTGGGCTTCCAGTCCGAGGCGGCGATCGCGCCGCCTTCGGCGTAATTGGCATAGAACAACGGGGGATTGGCGTTGGTGTCGGTCTTCAGCAGCATCGAGCGGGTGGTCAGGCTGCGGTGCGGCAGGGTCGCGCTCTCGGTCGTGTCCTTGTCGGCACGGACCAGGGTGTCCGCGCCGGTCCACTCGATCAGGAAGTCGGTCCAGTTCTTCCCGTCGCTGAAGCGGCCGATCTCGTTTGTCCGCATCGCCTTCAGCGCGCGGGCGAACAAACCGGTCGGCGCTTCGCGCTTGTTTCCGATGTCGGACAAACTGTCGCCGAGCACGATCAAATTCTGTACCGCAGTTGGCATGGCACACTCGCATATCGCAAATACAAGAAGACACAAGGCCTTCCGGACATATCGAGAATACGCAGTCGCCGGACCAGGCACGCCGAACTCGAAAAACAAACCGGTGCAGGCGAATTCGAGCGCATCGGTAGAAATGAGTAAAAAGGGATACCGCGCGGGCGGTGGGCGGCGCCCGGTGCGGACGCCGCCCACGTGCCGCTAGCTCGGCCAGCCGCCGTACGGCACCGTGATCAATTCCATGAAGTGGCCGTTCGGGTCCAGGAAGTAGACCCCGCGACCACCGTCGTTGTGGTTGATCTCGTTGACGCCCTGTTGCCGGGGATCGGCCCAGTGCTCCAGCTTGTAACGCCGGATCTTGTCATAGGCCGCATCGAATTCGGCCTCGCTGATCAAGAAGGCGTAGTGCTGGGGCGCTATTTCGGTGACGTGCGGTGGCACGCTCGCGAAGTCGAAGGTCACCTTGTTTTCCAGCGGAAGTGGGATGAACGGGCCCCATTCGGCGCCGAGTTCGGTACCCAGGATGTCGGCCCAGAATTCCGCGGTCACGCGGTTGTCCCGGCAGCCGACAATGGTGTGATTGAACTGTACTGACAGTGGATTTCTCCTTGTGTCGTGACGGTCCCGACCCCGGGCTCGGTACAAGGCGGCCAACGGGAGCACCGTCACGGTCGACGACGCTAGCAAGAACAGCCGCGATCTCGCCAGTATCCCGTGACGCAGGCCATGTTTCGGCTCGATCGCCCAGCGCGCTCGAGCGGTCTCAGCGCGGCAGGCGCAGTTCGGCGCGATAGCCGCCCTCGGCGCGCGGTCCAGAGGTGAAGGTGCCGCCGAGCAGTTCGGCGCGCTCGCCGAGGCCGACCAGCCCGTGGCGCGAGCTGGGCAATGTCATCGCGGGCCGGGTGGGCCGGGTGTTGGTGACGGTCACGCCGAGGTGATCGGTGTCGTGCCACAGCCGCACCTCGGCGGTCGCGCCGGGCGCGTGCTTGCGGACGTTGGTGAGTGCCTCCTGCACCGTCCGGTAGATGGTGCGCTGCGCGGGCGCGCCGAGATCGGGCGGCAGGTCGCCGCGCAGCTCGACCTGAATGCCGCTGGAGTCGAGCAGCTTTCGCAGATCGGCGAGGGTGGGCTGCGGGGTCAGCTCGGTGCCCTGCCCGCCTGCGGCGCGCAGCAGGGTGACCATGTGGCGCAGTTCGTCGAGGGTGTCCACGCTGAGCCTGCGGATGGTGCGCGCCGTTTCGGCCGCGGCCGCGTCGGTGGTGGCGACCTGCAGGGCGCCCGCGCTCACCGCGATCAGGCTGACCTGATGGGCGACGACATCGTGCATTTCCCGGCCGATCTGGGCGCGCTCACGCGCCAGCACCGCCTGGGCGTGCAGCAGCCGCTCGTGGTCGCGGGCCGCCTCGATCTCGGAGAGCCGGGTGGACAACTCGCGCCGGGTGCGCATCAACTGGCCGAGCAGCACCGGCGCACCGGCCCAGGCCAGCGAGTAGACGAGCGAGACGAGGGTGTCCGGCGTCCGGTAATTGTCCGCGTCCGGCCAGGGAAGGGACGCGGTGATCGCGGTGGCCAGGGCGGCGCACAGCGGCAGTGCGCGTGTCTTCGTGGCTTCGGCCAGCGTGTACAGCGCGACCGCGGGCGCGACGAGCGGGGCGAGCAGCAGGCTCACGGGCAGGGTGAGCAGAAACGACACCAGCGGCGAACGCCGGCGCAGCAGCAGGCCCGCGCACGCGACGAGGCCCGCGACCCGCGTGCCGACGGTGGTGGCCTCGCCGTCGACGTACACATCGGCCGCGGCGAGCGCGACCAGGGTGAGATCGGCCAACCAGGGATTGATCCGCTTCACGGCAGCAGACCCGCGCGCTGGGCGAGCAGGGCCGCCTGCACCCGGCTGCTCACCCGCAGCTTGGTGAAGATCGCGCTGACATGGTCTTTCACCGTGCCGACGCTGAGGTGGATCTGCTGGCCGATCTCGGCGTTGGACAGGCCGGAGGCCAGCTCGACCAGCACGGCGCGTTCGCGGTCGGTCAGCCGTTGTACGCGCGCGGCCTCGGCGTCGAACTCGGCCGTGGTGGCCGGTTCGGCATTGCGCAACAGCGCCGCGGATGCCTTCGGGGACAGCACGACACCGCCCGCCGCGAGCGTGCGCGTCAGCTGGGCGAGCTGCTCGGGCTCGGTATCTTTGAGCACGAAACCCGCTGCGCCCGAACGCAATGCGGACAGGATGTAGTCGTCGGTGTCGAAGGTGGTCAGCATCGCCACCACCGGGGCTTCTGGCAGCGCGCGCAGCAGCCGCAGCACCGCGAGCCCGTCGACATCGGGCATCCTGA
This sequence comes from Nocardia brasiliensis, assembly GCF_011801125.1. NCBI lineage: Bacteria > Bacillati > Actinomycetota > Actinomycetes > Mycobacteriales > Nocardiaceae > Nocardia > Nocardia brasiliensis. Next base: position 5,488,643 of record NZ_CP046171.1, on the reverse strand, counting down.
TGTCGAGCAGTACGACATCGGGGCGTTCCCGCTCGACCGCCGCCACCGCCGCCGACCCGGTCGCCGTCGCGACCACCTCGATATCGGCCGCGGCGTTGAGGATCAGCTCGAATCCGGAGCGCACCAGGGCCTCGTCGTCGACGACCACCACCCGAATCATTCGCTTGCACCCTTTTCGCCGTCGTTGCCACCTGCTGCGAGCCTAGATCTGCCCTGTTCACCGGGCTGTGGACGGCCCCGGTGCCCAGCCGCACGGCGGGGGTGGACCAGCCGATCGGCGCCGCGGCACGGTCGAGCGGCGGACTGCTCCGGCCGGGTGCCGGATACCCGGCGCGGTGATCGTCCTCGAAGCTGAAAACCGTGGCATACAATTCCTTTTCGGCCGCGTTCGCTGTGGCCGATCGGGTCGTCGCGGGAGTGCGCGGGGCGGGGACATGTGAGCGGGGGTGGGGCGGGGTGGCGCGCGTTACGGATGTAGCGGTCGCGGTGGATCGGCAGGCCGGGGGACGCCTGGTCGGGGTCGATCTGGCTCGCGGCCTCGCGGTGCTCGGGATGTTCGCGGCACACCTGGGGCCGTTGCCGAGCAACGGCGGGGTCATCGGGTTCGTCGTGGAGTTGACGCACGGGCGCTCGTCGGCGTTGTTCGCCTTTCTCGCCGGGTTCTCGATCGTGCTGATCACCGGGCGGCGCGTGCCCAAGACCGGGCGCGACCGTCGCCAGGCCGTGGTGCGGGTGCTGATCCGGGCGGGCATCCTGCTGGTCGTCGGCACCGCGCTGACCGCGCTCCAGACGCCGGTCGAGGTGATCCTCGCCTGCTACGGGTTGTACTTCCTGCTGGCACTGCCGCTGTCCCGATGGAATGCCGCGCGGCTGGCCGCGCTCGCGGCGCTCGGCGCGCTGGTATCGCCGCAGATCTGGTTTCCGATGACCGACGCGCGCCCCGGCTGGTTCGACGCGGTCGACCGCATCGATCCGTTCGCCTGGGCCAGCGGCCGCGGCGACCCGGTCGGCAGTTCGGGCGGGCTGATCGGGTTGCTGTTCACCGGTACCTATCCGGCGCTGACCTGGCTGCCGTTCGTGGTCGCCGGTATGGCGGTGGCCCGGCTCGACCTGGCCGATCGAGTGATTCGGCGCCGAGTGCTTGCCCTCGGAATCGCGCTCGCGGTGGTGGGTTACGGGGCTTCGGCGGTCGCGCTGTCGCTGGTGCCGGGCGCGGTGCGCCCCACCGGGTTCATGAACGCGTCGTGGTCGGACCTGACCGAGGTGCAACCGGGCTGGCGCGAGCAGCTGGTGGCGGCGCCGCACAGCGAGACCACGCTGTCGATCGTCGCGAGCACCGGCGTGGCGATGGCGGTCCTGATCGCCTGTGTGCTGGCGGTCGACCGGTGGCGGTGGGTGCGCCGGATGGCCGCGCCGCTGGTCGCGGTCGGCGCTATGTCGTTGACCGCCTACGTGTTCCACATCGTCGCCGTGGCCGTCCTCGGCTTCGACACGCTGCCCGCGGACAGCCTGCCCGCGCTGCTCAGGATCAGCGCGCTGATCCTGCTGTTCGCCTACTGGTGGGCCCGATTCTTCGCCCGCGGCCCGCTCGAATGGTTGCTGTACCGGGCCACCGCGGTGGCCGGGCGGGTCCGATGATCGGCCGTCGGGGGCTGTGCCTGGGACAGTGCGGGCGGTAGCGTCGGCGGCATGAGGATTCGTGGGGCGGTCTTGGAGCAGATCGCGGCGCCGGTGCCGTTCGCCGAGTCGGCGCCCATCCGGGTCGGCGAGTTGGAACTCGATGCGCCGGGCCCTGGGGAGCTGCTGGTGCGGATCGAGGCGGCCGGGTTGTGCCATTCGGATCTGTCGGTGGTGGACGGCAATCGGGTGCGTCCGGTGCCGATGCTGCTCGGGCACGAGGCGGCGGGCCGGGTCGAGGCGATCGGCCCGGGGGACAGCGACCTCGCGGTCGGACAGCGCGTGGTGATGACCTTCCTGCCGCGCTGCGGTGACTGTGCGGGCTGTGCGACCGACGGGCGCACGCCGTGCGTGCCGGGCAGCGTCGCCAACAACGCGGGCGAGCTGCTCGGCGGCGGGCGCCGGCTGCATCGTGACGGTGCGCAGGTGCATCACCATCTCGGTGTGTCCGCCTTCGCCACGCACGCGGTGGTGGATCGTCGCTCGGTGGTTCCGGTGGACGACGACGTGCCGCCGGAGGTGGCCGCCGTGCTCGGCTGCGCGGTGCTGACCGGCGGTGGCGCACTGCTCAATTCGGCGAAGCCGGGGCCGGGTGACCGGATCATGGTGGTCGGGCTCGGCGGTGTCGGCATGGCGGCGGTGCTCGTCGCGGTGTCGCTCGCGGCCGCAGGGCACGAGGTGATCGCGGTCGACACCGTGCCCGAAAAGCTCGGTCTCGCCAAGGAATTGGGCGCGACGGCGGTATACACCCCCGCGCAGCTGGCCGAGCTCGGCGTGCAGGCCGAGATCGTGGTGGAGGCCGCGGGCAACATCCGCGCCTTCGAAACCGCGGTCGCGGCAACGGCTCCCGGCGGCACCACGGTCACCGTCGGACTGCCCGCGCCGGACGCGCGCGCCACCATCTCCCCGCTCGGCTTGGTCGCCCAGGGGCGTTCGATCGTCGGCAGCTACCTCGGGTCCGCCGTTCCAGCCCGCGACATCCCCGCCTACGTGGACATGTGGCGGGCGGGCAGGCTGCCGGTCGAACGGCTGGTCTCCGCGCACATCGGCCTCGACGAGATCAACCGCGCCATGGACGAATTGGCCGCAGGTCACGCCCTGCGCCAGGTCATCGTCTTCGACTAGGCGCCACGTGGATCGGGTCGGCGCCGAAGTCCGGCGGCGGCCTGCGCGATTCAGCTCGTCGCTTGGCAGTACTGACGACGAGCCGATACCGCCCTAAGCCCGGTTCAAGTCCCCTCCACGGTCCTCGCCGCATTGTCGTCTTGCCGGGTGACGAACTGAGCCGCGGATACGTCCGGCCGGGCCTTTGAGACAGTGGCTAGCCGTCCAGTGCGTCGACGAAACGGTTTAGCAGCCGGGCGAATTCGGCGCGCTCGGCGGCGGTCCAGTCGGCCATGGCCGCGGCCATCGCGGTGCGGCGGCCCGTCTGGGCGGCGGCGATCGATCGCGCACCGGCGGCGGTGAGGCACAGCACGCAGCGGCGGCCGTCGTGCTGATCGGCGGTGCGCTCCAGCAGGCCGAGGGAAACCGCTTGCGCCACCAGCCGGCTCGCGCGCGGCTGATCCACGCCGAGCGCGGCGGCCAGGCTCGTCACGGTCGGCGCGGTGGCCACGGCGTCCAGCACGCGGAACACGGCGACCGGGACGGTGGCCGCGCTCGCCAGCGCGCCCCTGGTCTGTCTGCGCCGGATGCGGACCATCGCGGCTTCGACGGTCGCGGTGACCTCGTCGTTCTCGTCCATCGCTGCTGCTTCCGTGTCTTCCGCGTGCTCGATTTGCATGTAATAGTACATGTAGTTGTCATTGAGCATATTTTGGAGGAGCGATGGCGGTACAGCGCCGGATCGGGTACTGGCTCGTCGAACTCGATCGCCTGATCACCGAGCGTTTCGAGGAGGATCTCGCGGCGGGCGGGCTGAGCCGCAGGCACTGGCAGATCCTGCACGCGCTGGCCGACGGGCCACAGCGGGCGGGCGAGGTGCGGGCGGCTCTCGACGCGTTCCTGACCGACGCCGCCGAGTGGGACGCCGAGGTCGCCGCGCTGGTCGCGGCGGGCTCGGTGGTCGCCGACGCGGGCATGCTCGCGCTGACCGAAGTCGGTCGAAACATCCACTCGCGGGCCTGGACTCGGATCCGGGCCCGCCGTCGTGCGATGACCGAGGGCGTCAGCGAGACGCAGTTCGCCGAGACGCTGTGGGTGTTGCAGAAGATGGCAGCCAACATGTCTGACGCAGCGCCCGCGCGGCTCCGGGATTGATGACTCGGCTGGACGCGCTGATCGTGGCGACCGCTGAGGCGCACGGACTCGCGGTTGTCACCCGCGATCGCGAAGACTTCCGCGGTGCCGGAGTTCCTGGATCGAGGTCATCCTGGGACCGTGGGGAATAAGTCGAACATGCGCATGTGGCAATGCGAAGCGTGGAGGTCAGCCGACCGGAGCGGTGACCAGGTCGATAGGCTGACGGTGACGCCAAGGGACTGAGGAGATGTGGTGACCATTCGGGTCGGAGTGCTGGGAGCGCGTGGCAAAGTCGGACAGGCCATCTGTGCGGCCGTGGAAGCGGCCGACGACCTGGAGCTGGTCGCGGCCGTCGACAAGGACGATTCGCTCGACGCCTTCACCGCCGCGAACACGGAGGTTGTCGTCGACTTCACTCACCCCGACGTGGTGATGGGCAACCTGGAGTTCTTGGTGCGCAACGGCATCCACGCGGTGGTCGGCACCACCGGATTCGACGCGGCCCGCCTCGACGCGGTGCGCGGCTGGCTCGCCGACCGGCCCGAGACCGGCGTGCTGATCGCCCCCAACTTCGCCATCGGCGCCGTGCTGTCCATGCGCTTCGCCGAGCAGGCCGCGCGGTTCTTCGAGTCGGTCGAGGTCATCGAGCTGCACCACCCGAACAAGGCCGACGCGCCGTCGGGCACCGCCTACCGCACCGCCGGCCTGATCGCCGCGGCCCGGGACAAGGCGGGCGTCGGCCGCGGCCCCGACGCCACCAGCACCGAGCTCGATGGCGCGCGCGGCGCCGACGTCGACGGGGTCCGGGTGCACTCGGTGCGCCTGGCCGGACTCGTCGCGCATCAAGAGGTGCTGTTCGGCACCCAGGGGGAGACGCTCACCATCCGGCACGACTCCATCGACCGCTCGTCGTTCGCACCGGGCGTGCTGCTCGGTGTGCGCGAGATCGCCGGTCGGCCCGGCCTGACCGTCGGCCTCGACCCCTTCCTCGACCTGTGAGCGCCGACGGGGACAAGCAGAACCGCGACGTGGTCAAGGTCGTCGCGTTCCTCGCGGTCCTGGTCGTCGTCCTGGTCTTCTACTTCGTGCTGCTCGGCCGAATCGCGTTCAGCCTCATCGCTTCCGGTGAGATCGCCGCGATCCTCATCGGTGTCGGCGTGCTGATCCTGCCGCTGGTCGGCGTCTGGATCGTCACCGCCACCGTGCGCGCCGCGCTGGCCCATCAGCATCTGGCCCGCCGCATGCACGAGGAGGGGCGCGAGCTCGACATCAGCGAGCTGCCCCGCCGTCCCTCCGGTCGCATCGAACGCGCCGCCGCCGACGAACTGTTCAACCAGGTCAAGGCCGAATGGGAGGCCGATCCGGATAACTGGCGGGTCTCCTACCGGCTGGCTCGCGCGTACGACTACGCCGGGGACCGCGGGCGCGCCCGCGACACCATGCGCCGCGCGGTAGCGCTGGAACGACTCGAACGCGAACAGTCGGGCTAGGCCGACGCGGTTAGGCTCGGCGGGTGCCGCAGTTACTGATCGTTCATCACACGCCGTCCCCGCACACCCAGGCGATGTTCGAGGCGGTGGTGTCCGGCGCGACCGACCCGGAGATCGAGGGGGTCGAGGTGGTGCGCCGGGCCGCGCTGGGGGTGACCGCTTCGGATGTGCTCGCGGCCGACGGCTACCTGCTCGGCACTCCGGCGAACCTTGGATATATGTCGGGCGCGCTGAAACACGCCTTCGACACGTTCTATTATCCGTGCCTGGATTCCACTCGGGGGAGGCCGTTCGGTTTCTATGTACACGGCAACGAAGGCGCCGAAGGCGCCGAACGCGGCGTGATGAGTATCACCACCGGACTGGGCTGGACACTTGCCGCCGCGGCCGTAATCGTCTCGGGGCCACCGGGAAAGGACGAGCTGCGGCGCTGCTGGGAACTGGGCGCGACCATTGCCGCCCAGCTTATGGACGTATGACAGATTTTTTCCGTGAAGTAACTGGTCGTGACAATGGCTGCCGGTAGCCGACGCGAAAGCGGCCCCGATTTCTAGTGTCTGACCATTCCGTGCGCTGGCCCTGCATACTGACAGAACGTTGTCGCGGTGGGGAAGTGAACGAGTTTGCTCGGGAATGGAGAATTTCAGGTGACGTTGGCCGAAGGGGGCGAAAACGCACCGCGCCGGATCGGAGTGGTCGAGGACCACGAATCAGTCGCGATCGGACTGGCCGCCATGCTGGCGCCGGAAACCGATCTCGATTTGGTGCTGACCGCAGGCACGGTTCCGGAGCTGCTGGCCGCCGCCCAGAATTTGCCGCAACTCGACCTGGTCGTGCTCGATCTGCGACTTGCCGACGGGTCGAACCCGGAGGACAACGTGCGCACCCTGCGCGACCGGGGCATCGAGGTGCTGATCTTCACCGGCGCCGACAACGCGTTCCTGGTGCGGTCCGCGGCGCGGGCCGGCGTGCTCGGCGTGGTGCGCAAGTCCGAGGACGTGCAGACCGTGGTCGCGGCCGTGCGCCGCGCGGCCTCGGGGGAACAGGTGGTGACCACCGACTGGGCCGCCGCCATCGACGGCGACCCGCAGCTGTCCGACGTGGGCCTGAGCCCGCGGCAGGAAGAGGTGCTCACGCTGTACGCCTCCGGCGAGAAGGCCTCGCGCGTCGCGCGATTGACCGGACTGTCCGAGCAGACGGTCAACGACTATCTCGGTCGGATTCGGCAGAAGTACGCCGACGCGGGACGCCCGGCGCCGACCAAGACCGACCTGTACAAGCGGGCGGTGGAGGACGGGTGGCTACCGGTGCCCGAGCGGAACTCCCGCACATGACCGTGTCCAGCATGCTGGACACCTCGACGAAATCCCGCTCTGTGTCGCTCGGCCGATCCGGCCCGAGTCGTTGGCGCCGTGGCATCGTGGCGGCGTCCAGACAGGGCACGTACGAGGGCGCGTCCGACCGCATCCTGCGGCGCTTCGGGCTGGCGATCGGTATCGCGGGCGTGATCGTCGCGGTGGTGGAGTTGCCCGAGATCGCGGGGCAGCGCCCGTATCTCGATGCCGGCTGGACCATCGTCACGATGGTGCTCGCCTTCGCGCTGTTCCCGGTGCTCGCCGTGGTGTCGCTCAGCCTGAGCAGGCAGCTGATCCAGCTGGTGGCCGGGGCCGCCGCGGTGAGTTTCCTTGCGGCGCTGGTGGTCATCCCGCTCTCGTATCCGCATCCCGCGCCCGAGGTGAGCTCGGTGTGGCTGTACCGGGTGCTCGCGCTCGGCGTGCTCGCGGCCGTGCTCGCCTGGCGGCCGCTGCTCGCGGTCGGCTACCTGGTGGTCGGCTCCGCGGTGGCGGCGCTGTCGAACGGGCTGGTGGTGCCGCAGGTGACGCCGCTGGTGTGGGCGGGTGACTTCGTCCGCGCGGCCGGCCTGTGCGCGCTGTTCCTGTGGTGCGCCATCTACGCCAAGGCCGCGGCGGAACGGGTGGATCGGGAATCGGCGATCGAGAGCAGGCGGGCCGCCGCCGTCGCCGGTGCCGCCGCACGGGACCGGGAGCGGGCCCGCTTCGCCGCGCTGATCCACGACGCCGTGCTCTCCACACTGCTCGACGCCTCCCGCGCGGGCACCGATTCGCCGGTGCTGCGCAGGCAGGCCGAGCAGACCCTCGAACGGCTCGACGAATGCCGGGTCGGCGAGGTGGAACCGAATCGGCTGGACGCGCAGTCGGCCATCGGCTTCCTGCGGTCGGCCGTGCACGAGGTGAACGCGGGCGTCCGCTTCACCGCGCGGCGCTGGTCCGGCATCGACGATCTGCGGCTGCCGGTCGACGCGGCGGGCACCATCGCCGCCGCGCTCACCGAGGCGGTGCGCAACAGCCTGCGCCACGCCACCGTGCCCGGTCGCGAGGTGCAGCGCACGGTGACGGTGACCATCAGCGCGGGCGGCATCCGGGTGGTATTCCGGGACGACGGCGCGGGATTCGACATGAGCGAGGTGCCCGCCGACCGGCTCGGCATCTCGGTGAGCATCCTGGGCCGGATGCGTCAGCTCGCCGGTGGCGCGGGCTTCGTGGAATCACAGCCGGGCGAGGGCACCACGGTGACCCTGGTGTGGGGCAGCGATGGCTGACACCGACGCCGAATTCGGCCTGCGCGATCTGCTCGGGCTGCGGGATCCGGCGGCGGGACTGTTCCTGCTGATCCTGCAGGCCACGATCGTGCTCTACATGGTGCGCAATTTCAGTGAGTCGCCGTTGATTCCGGCCGCCGCGGCGCTGGCGCTGCTGGCCGCGGCGGGCGTGCTGGTGCTGGTGATCCCGGTGGATCCGCTGCCGTGGCCTGCGACGCTGTTCGTGGCCGCGTCCGGCCCGCTGGCGACCCTGCTCACCTCGTTCGAGGTCGAGCAGAACTGGTCCAAGCAGGTGTGGACCGCGTTCGCCTCGTCCTATGTGCTCGCGGTGCTGGTATTGCGCGGCAGGCTCGGTGCGGCCTGGCTCGGGGTCGGCGGCGTCGCGGTCGTGATCGCGACGGTCGGCGTGCTCAACGGCGTGCGCGGCGGGGTGATCGCCGGGTCGATCGTGCCCATCTCAACGGTGGCCGGGGTGTCGCTGTTCGCGGTGATCATGCGGCCCACCCAGCGATCGCTGCGGCTGTTGCGCGAGGAATCGACGATGCGTGCCGCCGCCGAGGCGACCATGGCCGCCGAGAACGGCGAACGCGATCGTCAGCTGGCCCGGCTCGACAAGGTCGCCCGGCCCATCCTGGAACGCATCGCCGACGGGATCGAGCTCACCGCCGCCGAACGCGAGCAGTGCAGGCTGCTCGAGGCCGAACTGCGGGACGGACTGCGCGCCCCGCAGCTGGTCACCGACGAACTGAGTAGCGCGGCGCGCGGCGCCCGCTCGCGCGGGGTCGAGGTGGTGCTGCTCGACGACGGTGGTTTCGCCGGGGTGCCGCGCTGGGTCCGCCAGCAGGTGATCGAGGCCGCGACCAAGGAATTGGACGCCGCGAACGCGGGCTCGGTCACCGTGCGGGTGCTGCCCATGGGCAGGCGCATCCTGGCCACCATCCTCGCCAACGCGCCGGACCGGGACCGCCGCACCGAGATCGACGCCGCGGGCAGCATCAAGGTCTCCACCTAGGGCCGGTCGCGCCGCCCGCGAAGTTTGTCGGTGGCGCGTGGCATTGTTCGGATATGCGGAAGATCAGTGCCGAGTCGGCTCGGCGCATCGCGCTGGGCGCGCAGGGATTCGCGGCGCGCAAGCCGGCCAGGGCCACCCGCCGCACTGTGCTCGGCGTGCTGGACAAAACGCAAGTGCTGCAACTGGATTCGGTGTCGGCGGTGGTGCGCGCGCACTACGCGCCGGTGTTCAGCCGGATCGGCGCCTACGACCGGTCGCTGCTCGACGAGGCGGCATGGCAGGACAGCGCGCGCAGGCCGCGGCGGCTGGTGGAGTACTGGGCGCACGAGGCGGCACTGCTGCCCGTGCAGGACTGGCCGTTGATGCGCTGGCGGATGGCGCAATTCGCGCGGGGGCGCTGGGCGGGCGTGCGCAAGGTGGTCGAGCGTAATCCGACGCTCGGGCGCGACATCCTGGACGTGATCCGGGAGGCGGGCGCGTGCACCGCCGGCGAGGTGGAACGGCATCTCGAACTCGACAAGCCGCGGCCCAAGGGCTCCTGGTGGAACCTCAGCGACACAAAGATGATCTGCGAGCAGTTGTTCGCGGCGGGGGAGTTGTCGGTGGGCAAGCGCGTCGGTTTCGCCAGGCACTACGACCTGGCCGAGCGGGTGCTCCCGCCGGATGTCCTGGCCCGCACCGTTTCCGAACAGGACGCGGTGCGCGAGCTGGTGCTGCACGCGGCGACCGCGCACGGCATCGGCACCGAGGCCGACCTGCGCGACTACTACCGGCTGCACCGCAGGCAGACCGAGCCCGCCATCGCCGACCTGATCGACGCGGGCGAGCTGATCGAGGTCGAGGTGCAGGGTTGGGACAAGCCCGCCTATCTGCGGGCGGGCGCCGCGATGCCGCGCCGGATCGAGGGTTCGGCCCTGCTGTGCCCGTTCGATCCGCTGATCTTCTTCCGTCCGCGCACCGAACGGCTCTTCGACTTCCACTATCGGATCGAGATCTACACCCCGGAACCCAAACGGGTGCACGGCTATTACGTCTTCCCGTTCCTGTTGAACGGTGCGCTCGTCGGCAGGGTCGACCTGCGCGCCGAACGCGCGGCCGGGCGCCTTTCCGTCCCGGCCGCCTTCGCCGAGCCCGGCCACGACACCCCGGCGACCGCGTTCGCGCTCACCGAGGCGTTGCGGGACATGGCCGACTGGCTCGAGCTGGACAAGGTGGTCATCGGCGACCGGGGCAACCTCGCGCCGCTGCTCTAGTGCCTCCCCGGTCAGTCGCGCTTGCCGCCGTAGCCGCGCATCTGGTCGCGCAGCGCGCCCGACACCGCGCTGGACAGCCAGGAGTTGAGCGATTGGCCGCTCTGCGCGGCGGCTTCCTCGGCGCGCGACTTCACCTGTTCGACGAGGCGCAGCGTGACGCGGCTGATGTCGCCGGTCATCTCCTCGAAGGTGGGGTGCTCGTCGGCGCTCGCGGTCTTGCGCAGGTCGACCTTGGCGTCGGTGCCGTCGAAGGAGACGTGCACGCTGCGGTCGCCCAGTTCGGCGCTGATCTCGGCGGCGAGGTCGGACAGGGCGGCGAGCAACACCAGCCGCGCCGAGCTCTCCGTCGCCGCGGCTAACGCCGCCGCGGTGGCCTGGGTTTTCTCGTCGCCGAGGGCGGCGGCCGCGATCAGGTCCGAGCGCAGGCGGGCGGTGTAGGTGTTCAGATCCATGACATCAGTGTGACGTCATATTTGATGTCATGCAAGGAACGGGATGACATCACGATGACGCGCTGGGGGTAGGTCATCCGACTGGCCGGTCAGTTCGGAGGCGACGGTGTCGAGGGCGTTATCCCGACCGGGTAGCCTTTCTGACCATGACGAACGGTAATTCGACGCAAACACGCGGTGCGAGCGTGCCGCCGGGAGGCGGCAGCGTGCGTAGCCACGGAGGGGCAGAGAGCGCCGAGAGTCAAGCACAGCTGCGGGCGTCCGGCACCGTGGGCGTCGCGATGGTGACCCCGTTCAGCGCTGACGGCAAACTCGACGTCGATGCCGGCGTCGCCCTCGCCGCCCACCTGATCGATCGCGGCGTGGATCTGCTCGCGATCTCGGGGACCACCGGCGAATCGCCGACCACCACCGAATCGGAGAAGGCGGATCTGCTGCGCGCCGTGGTCGACGCGGTCGGCACGCGCGCCACCGTGATCGCGGGCGCGGGCACCTACGACACCGCCCACTCGATCGAACTGGCGCGCAACGCGCAACGGGCCGGCGCGCACGGTCTGCTGGTCGTCACGCCGTATTACTCGCGCCCCTCGCAGGAGGGTCTGCTCGCGCACTTCACCGCGGTCGCCGACGCCACCGACCTGCCGGTCACCCTGTACGACATTCCGCCGCGCTCGGTGGTGCCGATCGCCACCGACACGCTGCGCCGCCTGGCCGAGCATCCGCGCATCGTCGCGGTGAAGGATGCCAAGGGCGATATCAACGCGGGCACCGATCTGATCGCGAACACCGACCTGGCCTTCTACTCCGGCGACGACACGCTGAACCTGCCCTGGCTCTCGGTCGGCGCGACCGGATTCATCAGCGTCATCGGGCATCTCGTGCCCGAGCGGCTGCGCGAGCTGCTGACCGCCTACACCGCCGGTGATGTGGTGCGCGCCCGTGAGATCAACGCGAGCCTGGTGCCGCTGAACGCCGCGATGTTCCGCCTCGGCGGCGTCGCGATGAGCAAAGCCGGGCTGCACCTGCTCGGCATCGACGTAGGAGAGCCCCGATTGCCGCAATTGATGCCGTCACCGGAACAACTCGAGGTCCTTGCCGCTGATCTGCGGGCGGCGGGGGTGCTCGCATGAGTGAACCGCTAGCTCGTCGTCCGCGTCGGACCGCAAGCCGGGCCGCGGGCGCGCCCGCGCCGGTACCGCCGCCCGCGCCCGCCGAAAAGCCCGCCGCCGCGCCGCAAGTCACCGAGGTCGTCGAGGTGACCGAGGTGGTCGCCGAGCGCACCGAGAAGTCCGTGCGCACCGCGAACGCCGAACGGACCGAGCGTTCGGCCGCGGTGCAGTCGAAGAAGACGACGGCGCCGAAGAAGGCGGCCAGGGGCGAGGCGGCGCAGCACGCGCAGCAGGGCAAGAAGTCCGGTCGCGGTCGCCAGCAGTCGGGTCGCGGTCGCGGCGATCAGTCCGTGCCGCAGCAGGATCCGCGCGCCGTCACACCCGCGCACGACCGGCTCGGCACCCCGCCGAAGCTGCCCAAGAACGGCCTGCGCGTCTTCGCGCTCGGCGGTATCGGCGAAATCGGCCGCAACATGACCGTTTTCGAGTACGGCGGCAAGCTGCTCATCGTCGACTGCGGTGTGCTGTTCCCCGAGGACCAGCAGCCGGGCGTGGACCTGATCCTGCCCGATTTCCGGCCCATCGAGCACCGGATGGCCGACGTCGTCGCCGTCGTGCTCACCCACGGCCACGAGGACCACATCGGCGCGGTGCCGTTCCTGTTGCGGCTGCGCGCCGACATCCCGGTGGTCGGCTCGAAGTTCACCCTCGCGCTGGTCGCGGCCAAGTGTCGCGAACACCGGCAACAGCCCAAGCTGGTCGAGGTGGCCGAGGGGCAGCACACCGATCACGGGCCGTTCGCCTGCGAGTTCTTCGCGGTCAACCACTCCATCCCGGACGCGCTGGCCGTCGCCATCCGCACCCCGGCCGGCGTCGCGTTGCACACCGGTGACATCAAGCTCGACCAGCTGCCGCTCGACGGCAGGCTCACCGACCTGGCCGGCTTCTCCCGGCTCGGTGACGAGGGCGTCGACCTGTTCCTGGTGGACTCCACCAATGCCGAGGTGCCCGGGTTCGTCACGCCGGAACGCGAGATCGGCGGCGTGCTCGACACGGTGATCGGCAAGGCGCGCAATCGGGTGATCGTCGCGTCGTTCGCCAGTCACGTGCACCGCATCCAGCAGGTGGTCGACGTCGCGCAGAAGTATGGCAGGCGGGTGTGTTTCGTCGGCCGCTCGATGGTCCGCAACATGCAGATCGCGCAGGACCTGGGCTATCTGACCGTGCCGGACAACATCGTCGTCGAACTCGACCAGGCCGCGACGCTGCCCGGCGACCGGCTGGTGCTGATCTCCACGGGCTCGCAGGGTGAGCCGCTCTCGGCGCTGTCCCGGATGGCGCGCGGGGATCACCGGCAGATCAACATCCGCCAGGACGATCTGGTGGTGCTGGCCTCCTCGCTCATCCCAGGCAACGAGAACTCGGTGTTCGCGGTGGTGAACGGCCTGGCCCGGCTCGGCGCCACGGTCATCACGCAGCAGAACGCCAAGGTGCACGTCTCCGGGCACGCGTCCGCCGGCGAGCTGCTCTACCTCTACAACGCGGTGCGCCCGACGAACGCGATGCCGGTGCACGGCGAATGGCGGCACCTGCGCGCCAATGCCGCGCTGGCCATCGCGACCGGCGTGCCGGAGGACCGCGTCATGCTCGCCGAGGACGGCGTGGTGGTCGATCTGGTCGACGGCATCGCCAGCATCGTCGGTCGGGTGCCGGTCGGGCACGTGTACGTCGACGGGCTTTCGGTCGGCGATGTCGGCGAGTCGACGCTGTCGGATCGTCTGGTGCTCGGCGAGGGCGGCTTCATCTCGATCACCGTCGCGATCGACGAGACCACCGGTAAGGCGGTCAGCCCGCCCGAGCTCAGCGGGCGCGGCTTCTCCGACGATCCGACGGCGCTGGCCGACGCGGCCCAGCTCGTCGAGGCCGAGCTGCTGCGCCTGGCCACCGAGGGCGTCACCGACACGCATCGCATCGCGCAGAGCGTGCGGCGCGTGGTCGGCCGGTGGGTGGCCGACACCTACCGCCGTCGCCCGATGATCGTGCCCACCGTCATCGGCGTCTGACCCCGAATACCGAAAAGCGCCGGCTGCCAAGGCAGTCGGCGCTTTTCGTCGTGGACTAGCTCATTCCTGGCAGGCCGCGGATTCGATCTTCGCGCTCTTGACGATGTTGCAGGCGAAGGTGTGGTCGACCTTCCATTCGCCGCCCTCGGAGACGAAGGAGATGAACGCGTCGTCGACCGGCGAGCCGCCGATGGTGACCTTGGCGTCGGCCTTCAGCTTGCCGTCCTGCGGTTCCCCGACGTTGGTGACCTCGACCTTGACGTCCTGCTTCTTCGCGGCGTCGACCAGGTTCGCGACCAGGTACGGATCCTGCTCGGCGGCCTGGATCCAGCTGATCTTCTCCTTGTTCGGCACGGCCGGATCGAACGCCTTGGTGAGGCGGTCGTTGAGCTGCTGCACCGACGGCTTGGCCAGCGCGGGCGAGGACGGTGTGGTCGGCGCGGCGCCGGTCTCCTTCTCACCCTTGTCGCTGCCGCCCTGTAGTTCCCCCGGCTGGGTGTCGGCGTTGGCGCTGGTGCTCGGCGACGCGTCCTTCTTGTCGTCGTTACCCGAGGCACAGGCGGTCAGCGTGCACGCGGCGGCGGCCAGCACAACGGCCACGGCGGTGCGGAAACTGCGATGCTTCACGATATTCTCCCCTGAATCAGCCGTGGTTGGACGTGCAGTTCCAGTGCACGACATAGGCGTCGGAATTGTTGTAGGACAACGCCTTGCTTTGCGCGGACCGGCGCGAGGCGGCGTACGCCCAGCTGTAATTGCCGGTCCGGTTCGAATATGCGACGGCCCCACACCCATTGGCGAACCACACCACCGTCTCGCAGTCGCGCGCCCCGCAGCTGCGCACCGCCCGCGCTTGCGCGGACGAGGAATCCGGGTAGTCGTAGGAATACCCGATCAGCCCGGTCGACGTCGACAACGCGATCGCACCGTAGTTGTACGGCTTGGCTTGCGCGGCGGGCGCGCTGATAGCCAGCGCGCAACCTGTCGCCGCGATCACGGCCGCACCAGTAAGAAACTTCTTCACAGGGAATTTGCCCTTCTTCGTTTCAAGAGTCCACGACCCGATGGACCGAGTGACAAGGTACATAGCGGACACTCATTGCGCTACCCAAGAAATCGGGGCGCGCGTGTCGAGGGTTCGCAGCGGCCGCCCCCGGGGCGTGATCCGGGTCGGTATGGTCGACCGATGAGTATGGCGCAACGGGAACGGCAGCAACTCGTGCAGGCGATGGTGGCCGCCGGACCGGAGGCGCCGACGCTGTGCGGCTCGTGGACGGTGCGCGATCTGGCCGCGCACCTGGTCGTGCGCGAACGCAGGCCGGACGCGGCGCCGGGCATCCTGTTGCCGCCGTTGGCCGGATATCTCGACGGTGTGCAGGCGAAGGTGGCGCGCAAGCCGTTCCCAGAGTTGCTCGACGAGGTGCGCACCGGGCCACCGTGGTGGTCCCCGCTGCGCCCGGTGGACGCGATCGCGAATCTGGCGGAGATGTTCGTGCACCACGAGGACGTGCGCCGCGCCACCCCCGGCTGGGTGCCGCGGGTGCTGTCCGCCGCCGACGCGGACGCGCTGTGGGCGCTGGTGCGCCGCATGGCCGTTCGGTCCTACCGCAAGGCGCCGGTGCGGGTCGTGCTCGCCACGCCGGACGGCAAGTGGGCGGTGGCCGGCGCCAAATCCGGTGGTGAGGTGCGCTTGACCGGCGAACCCGCGGAACTGCTGCTGCACGCCTTCGGCCGCGACGAGGTCCGGCTGGAAACGACCGGCGACCCGGACGCGGTGCGCGCCGTCCTGGACTTGGATCGCTCCTTCTGATCGCACCGTTCGGCCGATCGGGCTCGGCTCTGTTCTGATCGGGCGGCGTTGCTCTGTTCGAGGGGTACTGTGCCGATTCGCGCGGCCCGGTGTGGGCCGGGCGGTGTCGATCGGGCTCGGCCCGGTGTCGAGGTCCCTCCGGTGCTTGGGCGGCTCGGGTTCGAGCGCAGCCTGTTGATCTGCGGCGAGTAGGGGTATTCGACACGCGGACCGGGCGCTGAGCGGGGGTGGTGTCCGGCGGCTCGGCATCCCCGTCGACCTGGGCATCCGCACAGTTACGTGCCGTTGTGGCGTGGGGTACCAGTGTTGCGGATGGTCTGGATGGGGCGTTTGCGGCTAGCCTTGACCCATGGCAGGTAAGTCCCGCAGCACCACGACTACTCGGGCGCGGGCGGGATCGGCACGGGGCAGGACCAGCACGGCACGTTCCCGCTCGGCGACACCCCGCGGCACGGCGGCGGCGCGCGGGCGCAGGCAACCCGCCCGCCGACCGGCCCGGCGCCCGTCGAACACGGCCCCGCTCGCGGTGTTCAGCCGCGGGATCAGCAGCGGCTGGAACATGCTCGCGCGCGGCCTCGGCGCCACCACCAGGGCGGTCAGCCGGGCGGGCGAGATCGAGCACGGGCACCGCCGCGACGGGATCGCGCTGGCCCTGATCGCGCTGAGCGCGGTGATCGCCGCCGCGGTGTGGCTCTCGGCCGGTGGTCCGGTGGGGCACTGGGTCGGCGAGGCCATCCGCGCCGTCTCCGGTTCCGCCTCGGCGGGGCTGCCGTTCGTGGCGACCGCCATCGCGGTCGTGCTCATGCGCACCGAACCGCACCCGGAGATCCGCCCGCGCCTGGTGCTGGGCGGGCTGCTGGTCGGCCTGTCGGTGCTCGGGCTGTGGCACGTCCTCGCGGGCGCACCGACCGATTCGCACGGGCGCGCGCACGCCGCCGGCTTCGTCGGCTTCGTCGTCGGCGGCCCGCTCACCGATGGCCTCACCGCCTGGCTGTCGGTGCCGATTCTGTTGCTGGCCATTGTGTTCGGCGTGCTGCTGCTCACCGGGACGACGGTCCGCGAGGTGCCCGCTCGGCTGCGCGCGTACTTCGGCACCGGCAGCGGCGGCGACGAATACGCCGAGTACGACGGCGAATACGATCCGGCGAAGTACGACGCGGACGGCTTCCCGCTGCACCCGACCCGGTCGAAGCGGCGCGGCCGCACACCCGCCGAGAACTATCCCGCCGACGAATTCGGCGCCGCCGACGCGGTGACCGAGGTGCTCGGCGAACCCCCGCTGCGGGACGCGAAGCCGATCGTCACCGAGGAGCCGCAGGCCGCGCCCAAGCCGAAGAAGCAGCGCCCGGCCAAGGTGGTCGAGGTCGAGGACCAGACCCCGCCGCCGCCGAAGCAACTGGAGTTCGTCACCGACCGCGAGGTCGAGGGCGATTACACACTGCCGCCGCTGAGCCTGCTGACCGATGGCGATCCGCCCAAGAAGCGCAGTGCCGCCAACGAATCGATGATCGAGGCGATCACCGAGGTGCTGGTGCAGTTCAAGATCGACGCCGCGGTCACCGGTTTCGTGCGCGGCCCGACGGTCACCCGCTACGAGGTCGAGCTCGGCCCCGGTGTGAAGGTCGAGAAGATCACCGCGCTGGCCCGCAACATCGCCTATGCCGTTGCCACGGAGAACGTTCGGTTGCTCGCGCCGATCCCCGGCAAGTCCGCGGTCGGCATCGAGGTGCCCAACGCCGACCGTGAGCTGGTCCGCCTCGCCGACGTGCTCAAGGCGCCGTCGACCCGAAACGACCACCACCCCTTGGTGATCGGCCTCGGCAAGAACATCGAGGGCGACTACCTCGCGGCGAACCTGGCCAAGATGCCGCACCTGCTGGTGGCCGGTTCCACCGGCTCCGGTAAGTCCAGCTTCGTGAACTCGATGCTGGTCTCGCTGCTGCACCGGGCCACCCCGGAGGAGGTCAGGATGATCCTGATCGACCCGAAGATGGTGGAACTCACCCCGTACGAAGGCATTCCGCACCTGATCACGCCGATCATCACCCAGCCGAAGAAGGCCGCGGCCGCGCTGGCCTGGCTGGTGGAGGAGATGGAGCAGCGCTATCAGGACATGCAGGCCAACAAGGTTCGCCACATCGACGACTTCAACAAGAAGGTGAAGTCGGGCGCGATCACCGCCCCGCTCGGCAGCGAACGGGTCTACCGGCCCTACCCGTACATCCTCGCCATCGTCGACGAGCTCGCCGACCTGATGATGACCGCGCCGCGCGACGTCGAGGACGCGATCGTGCGGATCACCCAGAAGGCGCGTGCCGCGGGCATCCACCTGGTGCTGGCCACCCAGCGACCCTCGGTCGACGTGGTCACCGGTTTGATCAAGACCAACGTGCCGTCCCGATTGGCGTTCGCCACGTCGTCGTTGACGGACTCGCGGGTCATCCTGGACCAGCCGGGCGCGGAGAAGTTGATCGGCATGGGCGACGGGTTGTTCCTGCCGATGGGCGCGAACAAGCCGACCCGCCTGCAGGGCGCGTTCATCAGCGACGAGGAGATCCACGCCGTCGTCGACTTCGCCAAGAACCAGGCCGAGCCCGAGTACCAAGAGGGCGTCACCGCGGCGAAGGCGGGCGAGAAGAAGGACGTCGATCCCGATATCGGCGACGACCTCGAGGTCTTCATCCAGGCGGTGGAACTGGTGGTCACCTCGCAGTTCGGTTCCACCTCGATGCTGCAGCGCAAGCTGCGCGTCGGCTTCGCCAAGGCGGGCCGCCTGATGGACCTGATGGAAACCCGCGGCGTGGTCGGGCCGAGCGAGGGCTCCAAGGCACGCGACGTGCTCATCAAGCCGGACGAGCTGGAGGGCCTGCTGTGGACCATTCGCGGTGGTGGCGACGAGCCGCCGCCGGAGGCCACGGACTGAAATTCGGTTGAGGTCGCGGCCCGCACTCCGCAGGCGGCCGTTGCCGACGGCGGGGCGTCGGCGTCGTTCCCTCGACGAGATTCGAACTCGCACCTTCCCGGAATCTAGGTCCGGTGCCTCTACCGATTGGGCTACGAGGGATTGTTCGGGGCACGAAAAAGGGGTCACCCCTTGGCGTTTGCCGCGGAGTGACCCCTTCGCCGGGTCTGCTGGGACACGGTCAGGGGCGACTCCGCACGCGCGTCGGCCTGGTGGCGACGGCGACGGCCGATAGCGCGACGAGGGCGCTCGGCAGCCAGGCGCCACTTAGCGACAGGCGTCGCTGCGGCATCCTGGTCATGGTCGTCGGCCTTCCGATCGGGTCACTGTGTCGTGTATTGACGCTAACATCCGGATTTGCGGTTGGGGACCGGTTTTCGCGGTCAGAAGGTCCGGTTGGACTCGCGCGAAATCTGGAACCCGGTGCCGGCGGCGTCGTTCGTGCAGGTCACTCCGGCTTCGGTGGAGTCGCACGTGAACGAGCCGACGGTAAGCATTGCACCATAGGGCAGAATCCGGCCACCGCCCTGGGTGCCGCCATCGATCGGCTCGCCGACGAACACCCCCTGATTCAGGCACAGCGGCTCGGCCTTCGTGCCGACCGCCAGCGCGCTCGCGTAGTCGTTGTTCGCCCAGCACTCTTGGTATTGCGCGGGGGCCGGTCGCGTCGGCCCCTGACAGCCGGCGCGGGCGTTGTCGGAGATCGGCTGATCCAGGATCGCGCAGCGGAACGCGCCGCTCGGCGTCTGGAAGTAGTACCCCGCCTGCTGGCGATACTGCGCCGGGTCGACCTGGCCCGGCGCGGGCGGCCGGGTGGCGGTCGGCGCGCCTTCGGTGCTCGGCGCGGCGGAGGAGGTCGGGGCCGAACTGGGCGGCACGGAACCGGCCGTCGCGGTCGGTGCGGTGGAGGTGCTCGGCGTCACCTCCGAATTCTTGTCGTCGTTGCCACACCCGGCCAGCAGCGCCAGCGCGATAGTGCACGGCACCACTGCGATAGGAGCTCTTCGGATTCTCATGACGGCATTGTGTCCTGTGCCGCCACGGGTCTCGGCGGGACGCGCCGTCGTTCGTCGCGCGATCGCGCCTGGTCATCGGACCGAATCGGCTGTGCCCGATCAGTTCTTGCGTGCCTGCAGCGTGTAGCTCAGCGGCACCCGCTCCGGATGCTCGGCGAGCCGCCACTCGCCGCCGTCACCAAGGGTCATCGAGCCCGGCAGCGCCTCCCATGGCACGCTGCGGTGCTCCACCAGCCCGGTGATCGACAGGCCCGCGCTCAGCAGGGCGGTGACGATGTCGCCGAGGCCGTGGTTCCATTCGTGCGTGGTGACGTGTTCGAACTCGGTCTCGGTCGCGACGTAGGTGCCGCCGTCGGCGAACACCATCGGCTCCGCTGTCTCGAAGTACGGATAGCCGACAACCAGTCGGTCCGTGTGGTTTTCGTCCAGCGACCACAGCACCGGATGGCCCTCGCGCAGGAACAGCCTGCCGCCGGGCCGCAGCAGTCCCGCGACGGTCTCGGCCCAGCGTCCGATGCTCGGCAACCAGCACAGCGCACCGATTCCGGTGTACACCAGGTCGAATTGCGCCGCGCCCAAGGCGGTTACCGCGTCGTAGACATTCGATTCGACGAAATCCACTCCGGCGCCGGTCATTTCGCTGAGCGCGCGGGCTTCGGCAAGCGAGGCGGGGGAGAAGTCCAGTCCGGTCATCTTCGCGCCGAGCCGGGCCAGCGAGATGGTGTCGGTGCCGATGTGGCATTGCAGGTGTACGCCGCGACAGCCCGCGATGTCGCCGAGCAGCGGCAGATCGAAGCGCACCACGTCGCTGAGGAAGTCGGGCTCGGTGCCGAAGCGGGCCATCGCGTAGTCGCGGGAGGCGGCGTGTGCGGGCGCGCGTTCGTCCCAGTTCGCCTTGTTCAGCACGAGATAGTCGTCGGTCACGGGCGTAACTGTGGCACGGACGTACCGGTGCGCGCATGTGAAATTATGGTCGGCAACCAACCGGCTAGCCGAATAGAACGGACAAATCGGGCAATATGGATGCCATGAGTCTCGCTGCCGATCGGCACACCGCATGCAGGTAACCGCAGTCGAGTGGGTGATCACCGTCGTGGTGATCCTCGCCCTTTTCGTCTTCGACTTCTTCGCCCACGTGCGCACTCCGCACGAACCGACCTTCCGGGAATCGGCGTTCTGGTCCGCCGTCTACATCGGGCTCGCGCTCGCCTTCGGCGGCTTCGTCGCCTGGCAGTGGGGCGCCACCTTCGCGGGGGAGTACTACGCGGGCTTCGTCACCGAGAAGGCGCTCTCGGTGGACAACCTGTTCGTCTTCCTGATCATCATGTCCACCTTCGCGGTGCCCAGGATCTATCAGCAGAAGGCGTTGCTGATCGGCATTGTCGTCGCGCTGGTGATGCGCGGTGCGTTCATCGCCGTCGGCGCGGCCGCGATCAGCGCGTTCAGTTGGGTGTTCTACCTGTTCGGCCTGTTCCTGATCTACACCGCGGTCAAGCTGATCCGCGAGAGCGGCCACGAGGTGGAGCACGAGGAGAAGCGCGACAGCCGGATCGTCGCGCTGGCCAAGCGGATACTGCCGACCACCGACAGCTACGACGGCGACAAGCTGATCACCCGCGTCGACGGCCGTCGCGCGGTGACCCCGCTGCTGCTCGCGCTGCTGGCGATCGGCTTCGCCGACCTGCTGTTCGCCCTGGACTCGATCCCGGCGATCTACGGCCTGACCAGCGAGCCGTATCTGGTGTTCACCGCGAACGCGTTCGCGCTCATGGGTTTACGGCA
Source organism: Nocardia brasiliensis (assembly GCF_011801125.1). Classification (NCBI taxonomy): domain Bacteria; kingdom Bacillati; phylum Actinomycetota; class Actinomycetes; order Mycobacteriales; family Nocardiaceae; genus Nocardia; species Nocardia brasiliensis. The sequence continues at coordinate 5,467,156 of NZ_CP046171.1, read as the reverse complement.
GTTGTACTTCTTGATCGGCGGACTGCTCGATCGGCTGGTCTACCTGTCCTACGGCCTCGCGGCGATTCTCGCCTTCATCGGCGTGAAACTGGTGCTGCACGCGTTGCACGAGAACACGCTGCCGTTCGTCAACGGCGGCGAACACGTCAGTGTGCCGGAGATCTCGACGCCGGTCTCGCTGGGCGTCATCCTCGGCATCCTGGTCCTCGCGACGGTCGCCAGCCTGCTGCGCACCCGCGGCACCGCGCGGCACACCGACGCTCAGAACACCCGGTTGTAGTCCGGCGCGATCTCGAAGCCGTGCCCGTCCTCGTCGTTGCGGCAGGTGACGCTGTCGGCCGCGGACTTACAGGTGAAGCCGTGCGCGGTGAGGCTGGTCCCGGCGGGCAGCACCGGCCCGGCGCCGGAATCCTCCGGCGCGGTCCGCGGGCCGGTGTAGAACCCCTGGTTCACGCAGAGGTACCCGGCTTCCTTGCCCACGGCCAGGGCCGCGGCGGCCGGGTCGGTGCTCCAGCAGTACTGCACCTGCGGCGGCGCGGGTTCGGTCGCGCCCTGGCAACCGGCGATGTGGCGGGACCTGCCGACCGCCTGGTCGAGGATGCCGCAGGTGATCAGCCGGTCCTCGGTCTGGAAGTAGTAGCCGTCCGCGCCCCGGTACACCACCGGGTCGGCGACACCGGGACGGGTCAGCGGACGGGCCGACGAGGAGGTTGCTGGGTCCGTTTTGTCCGGCGGACCCAGGTACGCGTACAACAGTCCGGCGGTGGCGGCCGTCGACGCGAAAACCGCTACGTATGTGCGCATGGCGCGAGTCTGCCGTGTGTGGGTCGCCGTGCGCTTGTACCACGCCCGGTGTGTCGCCGCAAGTTAGCTGATCACGGCCGAATGTGCGTCTCCCGCCGGAGGTCCCGGCCCGTACCGGACGGGCCGGGACCGCGGCTCAGGCGGCGAAGGCGCCGAGTATCGGCAGCCACTCGACCACGCGCACGTCGTCGATCAACCGCTCGCGCGCGAACGGATCCGCACCGAGCAGCACCGACAGCGCGTCCGCGTCGGCGGCCTGGAACAGCAGCAGCGCACCCGATCCGTCCGGGTACGGTCCGCTGCTGAGCAGCGCGCCCGCCGCGAGTTGATCGGCGAGCCAGGCCCGGTGCTCGGGACGATGGGTGTCCCGGCCCGGGACCGTGGCCTCGGAGTAGGTGTAGTGCACAGCGAAGATCGGCACGGTCGCTTCCTAAAAGTCGAGAATCAGAGCGTGAGCAGCATTCGAGTATTGCCGAGGGTGTTGGGCTTCACGTAGCTCAGGTCGAGGAATTCGGCGACACCGGTGTCGTAGGAGCGGCACATCTCGGCGTACACCTCGGCCGTCACCGGCGTCCCGTCGATCTCGACGAACCCGTGCCGCGCGAAGAAGTCCACCTCGAAGGTCAGCACGAACACCCGCCGCAGCTCGAGTTCGCGGGCCACCGCGATGAGCTGTTCGACCACGAGCCTGCCGACGCCGCTGCCCTTCACGTCGGGATGCACGGCGACCGTGCGCACCTCGCCCAGGTCGGCCCACAGCACGTGCAGCGCGCCGCAGCCGACGACCCGGCCGTCCAGCTCGGCGACCCAGAACTCCTGCACCGCCTCGTACAGCGTGACCAGATTCTTCTCCAGGAGTATCCGGCCCGCGTAGACATCGACGAGGCGTTTGATCTCGGGCACGTCGGAGGTTCGCGCGCGTCGGACAACCAGGGCGGTGCTCACGGAAGCGGCGGTGGGCGCTGCCGACGGGACGGGAGAGCACTGCGCGCCGAGGGGCGCGCCCGGATGTGCGTCGCTGGTCGAACCACCTAGTGGTCCCCGAGAGTTCATGGGGTGCACAGTAGTCGGGTCGGTTACCGATAGGCTGATCGTGTGCCACACATCCAGTCGTCCCGTCCACCGCGTCGCGGCGGGCAGTGGGTTCGGCATGCGCCGCGTCGCGCGGCGGTCGGCGGGGTGCGGCCGTGAGCGCGCAACCGGAGGAAATCGACCGGCGCTGGGCGGCGCCGAGCCAGATCCGCTCCGGCTTCGTGCCCGCGCAGCCCGAGCCCGTGGTCCCGCTGATGAACATCGCGAACATCCTGACCATGCTGCGGATCGCGCTGGTCCCGCTGTTCGTGGTCGCGTTGTTCGTCGACGGCGGGCACCAGAGCGGGTGGCGGATCACCGCGGCCGCGCTGTTCGGCATCGCCGCGATCACCGATCGCTTCGACGGGCAACTGGCGCGCAAATACGGGCTGGTCACCGATTTCGGCAAACTCGCCGACCCGATCGCGGACAAGGCGCTGATCGGCTCCGCGGTCATCGGGTTATCGGTGCTCGGCGATCTGGCCTGGTGGATCACCCTGGTCATCTGCGGCCGCGAGGTCGGGGTGACCGTGCTGCGGTTGATCGTGGTGCGCCGCGGGGTGATTCCGGCGGGCCGCGGCGGCAAGCTGAAGACCCTCGTGCAGTCGATCGCGATCGCGTTCCTGCTGCTGCCGTTCACCGGCTGGCTGGCCGGTGTCGGGATGGCGCTGATGTATGTGGCGGTCGCGCTGACCGTGCTCACCGGGCTCGACTACGTCGGGCAGGCGGCACGGGTGTGGTTCGCCGGCGGGCCCGGTCGATCGCGCGGCGCATGAACGCCCCCGTGACCGATCCGCTGATCGGCGACGCACCGGCCGCCGACCTCGTGCGCACCTTGACCGCTGCGGGGCAGACCGTGGCCACCGCCGAATCGCTGACCGCCGGTCTGGTGGCGGCGACCATCGCGGGCGTACCCGGGGCCAGCGCGGTGCTGCGCGGCGGCCTGGTGGTGTACGCCACAGATCTCAAACACAGCCTCGGCGGCGTCAGCGACGAAGTACTTCGGACGGAGGGGCCGGTCGCCGCGAGCACCGCCGAGCAGCTGGCCGTCGGCGCGCGCACCCGCTGCGGCGCGGACTGGGGCGTCGCGCTGACCGGTGTCGCCGGACCCGACACACAGGACGGGCACGCGGTCGGCACGGTGTTCCTCGGGCTGGCCGGGCCGGGGCACACCGAGGTGATGCGGTTGAAACTGCGCGGGCAGCGGTGGACGATCAGGATTGATGCGACGCGCGTCGCATTACGCGAACTGTTGCGCTGCGTACAACGCCCGGACCGCGGTCTCGGCGGGCAAGATGGGCAAGGTGAGTGATTTGCGCCGGGCGGGAACCATCCGGGGCCGGTCCGACGTTGTGCGAGAAAGAACGGCGTGCGTGGCACTCGTGGGTACCGCGCAGGTCCCCTGACAGGGAGCGAAGGAGAACGAGATGACGCTGCTGCGAGAGGCCATCGGGGACAGTCTGCGGCGTGCTCGTCTCGCCCAGAACCGGACGCTGCGCGAGGTCTCCACCTCCGCGCGGGTGAGCCTGGGCTACCTGTCCGAGGTCGAACGAGGCCGCAAAGAAGCATCCAGTGAGTTACTCGCCGCCATCTGCGCGGCCCTCGACGTGCCGTTGTCGCGGGTGCTCTGGGATGTGAGCACGATCATGGCGGGTGCCGACGGCCTGCCGACCCGGACCCCGGCCGATGCCGCCGTGCCCGCGGACACCGCCGTGCCGGCCGAGGCCGAGCAGGTCGCCGTCGACGGCGCGCAGGCCGTGCCGGCGGCGTCCACGCAGGACACGCCCGCCGCGGCGCCCGCGCTGGCGCCGGCGAGCGCGTCGCTGTCGGTGGCCGGGGCCGCGGGTCGCCCGCTGCCGCTGGCGGTCGACACCAGAATCGTCATCCCCGCACCGAAGGCCGACATGCTGGTCCTGGTGAAGGGCATGTGACAACCGAGCCGAGCGGCGGCCGTGGCAACGCTGCGGACCGACGCCGAAAGCGGATAGATTCTTCATAGGGCGTCGGGTTGGGCTGGGTATACCCGGCCCGCTTGTCGCATGGTGGAGGATAGGCACATATCGAGTGCGTGACGGTCGCGCACTGGAGTCGCGCCGAGCGCGGCACGTCAGATGGAGGCGGGATCAATCGATGGCTAATCCGTTCGTCAAGGCCTGGAAATACCTGATGGCCCTCTTCGATTCGAAGATCGAGGAGCACGCGGATCCGAAGGTCCAGATTCAGCAGGCTATCGAGGAAGCCCAGCGTCAGCATCAGGCCCTCTCGCAGCAGGCCGCGTCGGTCATCGGCAACCAGCGTCAGCTGGAGATGAAACTCAACCGGCAGCTCGACGAGGTCGAGAAGCTCAATGCCAACGCGCGCCAGGCGGTCATGCTCGCCGACCAGGCGGCCGCCGCGGGCGACACCGAGAAGGCCATCCAGTACACCAACGCGGCCGAGGCGTTCGCCGCGCAGCTGGTCACCGCCGAGCAGTCGGTCGAGGACCTCAAGGTGCTGCACGACCAGTCGCTGCAGGCCGCCACGCAGGCCAAGAAGGCCGTCGAGCAGAACGCGATGCTGCTGCAGCAGAAGGTCGCCGAGCGCACCAAGCTGCTGAGCCAGCTGGAGCAGGCCAAGATGCAGGAGCAGGTTTCGGCCTCGCTGCAGCAGATGGACTCGACCCTGTCCGCGCCGGGCACCACGCCCAGCCTGGACGCGGTGCGCGAGAAGATCGAGCGGCGCTACGCCAACGCGCTCGGCTCCGCCGAGCTCGCGCAGAACACGGTGCAGGGACGCATGCTCGAGGTGCAGCAGGCCAGCATCCAGATGGCCGGGCACAGCAAGCTGGAGCAGATCCGCGCCTCGATGCGCGGCGACCAGCTGCCGGCCGGCGGCGCGGCCCAGCCCGCCGTCAATCCCGCGCCCGCGCAAGCGAATCCGGCGCAGCCGCAGATGAACAAGGGTCAGGCCGCACAGCAGTAGCGGTTCGGGCGCGGGGCGAGGATTGTGTCGGTGGCAGCTGGTTCACTGTGGGGCACACGGAATCCCGGTCGGCCGGCCGTCGGCCAGGCCGGGGCTGTGCCGGTCCGATCCTCGTCAGCAGTGGGAGAACAGGCATGAGTCAGTCCGGGAAAGTGCGACCGGGCCGTAGGCGCGACGCCGTGATCGTGCGGGCCCAGGCCGCGCTGGCGCCGCAGCCGGGCAGCCTGCCCGACAGCCTGCGCGAGGTCGGGGAGCACGCACTGGTCGCGGTCCGGCGCTGGGCCGACCCGCGCGAACGCGAACTGCGCCGCAGACGCCGTGCGCGCCGCCGCAGCTTCCAACTCGGTACCGCCGGCGGGCTCACCACCGCCGGTGCCGTGGGGCTGGCCGTCATCTCCGCGCCCGCCTGGATCGTCGTGGTGCTCGGTGGCGGCGCGGTCGCGCTGGTCACCGGCACCGCGCTCAGCGCTCGCCGATACCTGCGGCTGCGTGGCGTGCCCTTGCCGCGGGCGGCGTTCATTCCGCGCAAGCAACCACCGCCGTGGTCGCGCGCGCGTGGCCCGATCGCCCGGCTGGTGCGTGCCGAACGCGCGCTGCACGGCCTCGCCGCGCAGATCGCGCACGGCAACCGTCTGCCCGACGACGAACTCGCCGACATGCTCGAAACGGCAGGCTCCGGGTCCGCCGCCCTGCACGCGCTCGCCGCCGACGTGACCGCCATGGAGCAGGCGCTCGGCGCGATGGGCCGCTCGAATTCCCCCGCCGCCGCGGGCCTCACCGACAACCTCCACTTCGCGCTGGCCCGCCTCGACTCCGGCGTCGCCGAGTACGAGCAGGTCGTCGCGGCCGCGGGCCGCATCCTCGCGGTCCCCGAGAGCGCGGTTCTCCGGCACAATTTCGACACCATCGTCGCCGACCTCCGGCACGCTGCCGACCGCCTCGATGGCTGGGCCCAAGCCCTCACCGAGATAGCCGACCAGAAATCCCCCATGACCACCCCGGAATCTCCCTCGGCCCGTTGATCTTCGATCCCTGCCGGGCATCATCCGACGGCCCGTGCTCGGCCGCGTTCGGTGGAAGTTCGACCTGTCCGACTCGCGGATCCGCGCGGTTTTCGATCGCATCGACCGGCGAGTTGCGCGGGTGAGCGGACGCGCGGGCTTTGCGCGGCTGCCGCGAATGGCGAGCGGCGTTGCTCGGCACCCGACCTGGGTCGGCGAACGTCTTCGGTCGTCGTGGCTTGGTGGTTCTGTCGCTGTATGAGCGTTGTCGCGCATTGCCGCGCAGCCCTCGTCGCTGTGCGGCGGCCTGGTCCGGGGCAGCCCCGCCTGCTCCCGGCCGGGTTGGCTAGAGCTCGTCCAGGTCGATCAGGCCGTCTTGGAGCGCGCGGACTACCAGGGCGGCCTTGGTGTTGGCGGTGCGGCCGACGGCGGCGTATTTCGCGCGGATTCGGGTGATGTGGGTGTTGACCGTGCCGAGAGAGAGGTACAGCCGGTGTGCCACATCGGTTTTGGAGTCACAGAGGACCCACGTGACGAGCACCTCTCGCTCCCTGGCGGAGAGCGCGGCGTCGGGCCAGTGGTGCGCGGGCATGGCAGGATCGGCCGGATAAAGGGGATGCGGCCGGACGACGGACAGGGGGAGGGTATGCGAAGTTGCGGCTATCATTGATGCTTCCTTTATGCAATGATTCCGGCTGGTATCCGCTGTGGTGAGCGAGTCGGAATCCTGCGCCGGATATCTTCTTCCGACTCTAGGCCGGGGCAAACAATCAGGAAATTCCCCACAAATCAGCCCTCAGTTCAGGGGTCTTGATTGCTTCCGCTAACCAGATGGGGTACGTCCAGGTCGGAGCGCACGACACCGGCCGCGCTCACATCGATGCGCAATTCGTCCTTGTCCCGCAACAGAATCGAGACCACATTCGCGCGCCCGGGTGGTAAAACGCGTGCGATCATCTCGCCGCCCTCGGCGTAGTCGAGCGCGTCGCGCAGCACCGTTCGCACCGTGTCGCGGACCGTGTCGTCGGCCTCGTCGAGGCCCCCGCCATCATCGAGCACAACTCGCACACCGCGTTCGCGCGCGCTGCGGGCCGCGGCGGTCACCGCCGGATTCACCATCGCCCCGCCCACGATCTCGTCGCGCAGCTGCGCCTCGACCAACCGGCATTCCTGCTGTTGTTCGGGAGTGAGCGGTCGCCCGCGCGCGATGATCTCCAGCAGCGGGCGGGCGGCGCCGTCCAGCCGTGCGATGCGCGCGTCGCGCTCGCTCTGCGCGGCCAGCGCGGCCGCCTCCGCCGTGGCCCGCTCGGTCTCCTGCCTGCGCAGGCTCAGGATCGAATGGGCGATGGGTCGCACGACGATGGCGAAGAACGTCGCCATGAGCAGCGGGGTGATGTTGATGAAGGAGAACCCGGCGCCGAGCAGCGCGCCCTGCCCGGTGCTGGTCGTCCAGACGACGCAGGTGGCGATCTGGCAGGCCATCGCGACCCAGGCCCAGCTCGTCGCGCCGCGCACGCACAGGAAGTTGAGATAGGCCGAAGCGGCGCCGAGGAACCAGATCTGGGTCGAGTTGACCATGGGCACCGGCAGTTGCCAGAGCGCGAGCGTGGTGCCCACCGGTGCGGCGGCGGCCAGCGCGATCGCCACGGGGCGGGGCAGCGGGTCACCGGGCGCGAGCAGCATGCCGACGCCGGCGCCCAGGATGATCGTGGCCGCCACGCCGGTGATCCACAGGTGGTCGATCCCGTCGTCGGCCGCGAAGGCCATCGAGTAGATCGAGATCGCGAACAGGCCGCACAGCAGATAGGCGGCGGCCGTGCGCATGCCGAGGATGTCGCGCACGTCCGCGGGGTCGTCGGCGCGTCGGTTCGACGAGGCGCCGGACCAGCGTGGCAGGCGCGGGCTCATGCCGCCCACCCGACGCTCACCCGGCTGCCCCGGCCCGGCGCGGATTCGATCGCCGACCAGCCGCCGGGCAGCTGCGCGATCCGGTCGACGATGCTCGCGCGCAGGCCGAGCCGGTCCGGCGGCACCGCGCTCGGGTCGAAGCCGACGCCGTCGTCCACCACGTCGACCCGGATGTCGGCGGGCGTCGCGGTCACCGTCACCTCGCACGCGGCCTCGCGCGCCGGGGAGCAGGCGTGCTTCTTCCAATTGCGCAGTGCCTCACCGGTGGCCGCGGCCAGCGCGGTCGCCACCTCGGGCGGCACGGTGAGTTCGGCGCCGTCGTGCGGCGCGACGCGCAGCGGGATCCGGTCGTCCACCTCGGCTGCGGCCGCCCGGATACCGGCGACGACGAGGTCGACGTCGAGATCGTCCTGGGCGGGCAGACCGGAACGCAGCCTGGCCAGATTGCGCAGGGTGGATTGCGCGTAGTGGGTCAGGATCGGCGAGTTCGGCGTGCGTGAGGCCTCGAGCAGGGTGGCGATCACGCCGTCGTGGGTGAGCGCGTCGAAGCGCCGCCGTTCGAAGCGGCGCGCCTGCGCGGCGGCCATCGCGGTGGCCGCGGCCAGCGCCGAGCTGCTGGTCTGGTCGAGGATGCGGCCGATCCGGACCAGCACCACGCAGGCGGCGCAGGGAAACGCCGAATAGGCGAAGGCGAACAGCATTTCCGGCAGCAGCGGGTTGTGCACCGCGGGCCCGCGGGCGAGCATGACATCGAACTGGGCGAGGACCGCAGCGCCCGCCAGATAGCCGAACGGCGCGAACCGCCAGAACAGGCACATCGCGACGGCGGGCAGGCCGGGGATCCAGCCGAGCCACAGGTATTGCTCGGGCGTGACGGTCGCGCCGGTGCGCACCAGCGGCCAGCTCAGTGCGGCCAGCGCGTAGCCCACCGCGAAGACCAGCACGGCCCGGCGCACGAGTGCCATTCGCCAGCGCGCGGCCGCGACGGCGATCACCACGGTCGGCAGGTAGACCGCGAGCAGGGCGACCGGGGTCCACCACGGCGCGGCCAGCGGGGTCTGTGCCAGGGCGGTCGTCACGGTGAGCGCGGCGTAGAACACCCCGCCGAAGCCGACGAACAGGCTCGCGCCACGCACCAGTTTCGCCTCGGCGCCGCGCTGCGCCTCGGAGTCGGCGGGCCGCTGCGCGCCGATCATCGCTCCCGTGGTTCCCTGCCGATGAATCCGTCCCGGGTGGCCTCGCGATAGAGGTCGACCCGGGTGCGTACCGGCCGTCCCGCCTCGGCGTAGCGGCGCCGGATGCGCGCGAGATAGTCGTTGACCGTGTGTTCGGACAGTTCCAGCTTGCGCGCCACCGAGGCCGCGGTCTCGCCGTTGGCGTAGAGCTCGAGTACCTGCCGCTGGCGCGGCGGCAGGTCGATGTTGGTGAGCGCCGGGTCGCTGTCGATCGCCGAGGCCCACACCGACGTGGCCACGTGCCTACCGGACGCGGCGGCGCGCACCATGGCCGTGGTCTTCTCGGCCGGATCGCTCTTCAGCGCGACCCCGAGCACACCGGCCTGGGCGGCCGCACGGATCAGATCGCGCCAGTCGCCGGTGGTATAGACCAGGCAGTCGATCCCGTGCTCGCGCAGCAGCTCGACGTTCGCCCGCGGGCTGGAGCCGTCCGAGAGCCGCAGATCGAGGATGGCCAGATCCAATTGCGTTGTCTGTGCGAGGAGTTCGGGGACCGTGGGGGCCATGGCGACGACGGTCAGGTCGGGTTGTTCGGACAGGATGGCCGCCAGCCCGACGGCGACGGCCTGATGGTCTTCGACACAGCCGATGCGGCGGATCTGCCCCGGCGTGGCATACGCCCCCGGCAGGTCCGTGACGGCCACGCCCGCCATGGCGAGCAGCCGACGAATCCCCATGCGTCGGATTGAATCATCAAGCTGTCTGGCTGCCAAGGGTATTCGAGATTTTGTACCGGATGGCATCGTCTTTTTATCGGTTTCGAACCAGCCGGTTTCGCCTGCTCAGCGCAGCCGATCGCGGCGGCGCAACTCCTCGGCGCGGGCGCGAAGTGCCGCCCCGACCAGCTCGCGGCCCTCGGCCACCAGATCGAGCACTTCCCATGATGCCTTGCGGGCGGCCCCGCCCACGATGCCTGCGATGGCGCCGCCGTGCCTGCGGGCCGCGGCGGCGAGTTCTTGTGCGAGTTCGTTTTCCATCAGGCGCGCGACCATCCCTTCGACTTCCGGTCCACGGAGCGCTACCGCGAGATCAGAGTGTACAACCGTACACTGAACCAGGCCACGGTCGAGTCCGCCACAGCATCGCTGTTCGCGCCGGTCGATCGCCGATTCCGCGCCGCGGTGTTTGGGGTATCCGGCGCCGGGTAGTTGCCATCGTGTAGCTGATCGGCCTGTTCTCGGCAACGGGATCGGGAATCCTCACTACAAGGGCAGGAGCAGAAAATGCTTGATATTGCCTACCGAAAGTCCGCGATCGACCAGGACACGCAGCGGCTCGATATCCGTCGATATCTGGCCTGGGGCAAGGTCGCAGATCCGGTCCGCCGCACCCGGCGTACCAGGCGCATCGCCGATGATCTCGACCAGTCCGAGCACGACATAGGTGCCTGAACACCTTTCATCGAATGCGGCAGCCGGGTCGTGTTCTGTCGGCCCCGTCCGCACCGAATGCACGCGGAGGAATCGAAACCATGACCGGAATGCTGGAAGAACTCATCGGAAGTGCCGTCCTCGATCAGGGCGGTGACAAGATCGGCAAGGTCAAGCGGGTCTACGTCGACAACACCTCCGGCTCGCCGACCTGGGTGGCCGTCTCCACCGGCATGTTCAGCGACGATTCGCTGGTCCCGCTGGCCGGCGCGGAGCTGCGGCACGACCCGGAGACGTTGCAGGTCCGGGTGGAGAAGGCGGAGGTGAAGAGCGCCCCGCATCTCGATCACGACGGGCTGATCAGCGCCGAGTCGGAACGAGAACTGTTCGCGCACTACCACATCGACCCGCGCCGGGCCGGCTGGGACATGGGCGGCAGGCAGCAGATGCGTGGCGGCACGCGCCCGGACGACGCCGCGGGAATGGTGCGCTCGGAGGAGCGCCTCGCCGTCGGCAAGGAGACCGAGGAGGTCGGCACGGCGCGGCTGCGCAAGTACGTGGTGACCGAGGAACAGACGGTGACCGTGCCGACCACGCACGAGGAGGTCCGGATCGAGCGCGAGCCGATCACCGACCCGGCCGCGGTGGGCCGGGCCGACATCGGCGAGCAGGAGCGCGAGGTGACCCTGCACGAGGAGCGCGTGACCGTGAACAAGGAAGCCGTCCCGGTCGAGCGGGTGCGCCTGGCCGTCGACGAGGTCGAGGACGCCGAAACCGTGTCCGGCACGGTCCGCAAGGAGCGGATCGAGGCCGAGGGAGTCGACAAGGACCGCCGCCACAGGCACAACCGATAGCCGTCGAGTCGGCACGGGGTGGAGCTCGGGTGACCCGAGCTCCACCCCGTGCTGTGTATTGGAAGCGATAGCGCCTGGCCACCCGCGTGCGGGCCGAACAACCCGGCGGCGGACGGCCGCTGCCGCGCCTGGCCGCGTCGGTGCGCGCGAACCTCGCGCACGCAGGCCCGCTCACCGCGTCGGAGTCGGCGACCATCGAAGGACTGCAACCGCTCACCCGGGTGCTGAACGGCACCCGCGGCGCGGCGGTCATGGCGGTGGCGCTGGCCGCGGCCGCCGTTGCTGCGCACCCGCGACCCGCGGGTGACCCGGGCTCAGGGTGAACCCTGATATTCCCCCGGATATCGGTATTGACCTGGTGATTTATCGTTGCCGAGGTGTCAGCATGGAACGTGTCGGATCGTCGGAGGGCGGTTCACGGAGACCTCGGAGGCTGGCAATGCTTTGGAAAATCATCGGTATCGTCGCGGTCGTCTGGATCGCGCTTGCCATCATCGGTGCGCTGATCAAGGGGCTGTTCCCGATCCTGGTGATCAGCGCCATCGTGTTCGGGCTGTACCTGCTCTACAAGGCGGTGTCGGGCTCGGACAACTCCACCGTGAGCAAGTTGTAGTTTCCGCCGCGTAGTGGTTTCCAGCGCGCGTCGGGCGGCGCGGAACCACGCTGCGGGCGGAGGTCGGTGCGGCCAGGTGTGGCCGGGATGCCACCGGGCAGCGTGCGCGAACTCGTGCCGACCGACCGAATGGGCCGTGTGCTCCCCGGATGGGGGGAGCACACGGCCCACTTGCGTACGCTGGCCTGATCGATTTCCGGAAAGGACGCCAGTGCGGCAAGTACCCGAGGATTGGCAGCGTGGGCTGGTGATCGTCGCCCATCCCGACGACATCGAATACGGCGCGGCCGCGGCCGTGGCCCGCTGGACCGGACAGGGCAAGGACATTCGCTACGTCCTGGCCACCAGCGGAGAGGCCGGGATCGCCGGAGTGCCGCCCGCGGAGTCTGGTCCGCTGCGCGAGGCCGAGGAACGCGCCGCCGCCGCGGCGGTGGGCGTGCAACAGGTCGAGTTTCTCGGCTACCCCGACGGCCGGGTCGAACAAACGCTGGAGTTGCGCCGCGATCTGGCGGCCGCGATTCGCCGCCATCGACCGGACCTGGTGGTGCTGTTCAACTTCGGCGACACCTGGGCGCCCGGCTTCGCCAACAGCGCCGACCATCGGGCCGTGGGCCGGGCCGCGCTGGACGCCATCGCCGACGCGGCCAACGAGTGGATCTTTCCCGAACTCACCGAGGCGCCGTGGTCGGCGCGCTGGGGCGCGGTGGCAGGCCCGACGGCCACGCATGCCGTCGATGTCACCGCTCATCTCGAGCAGGCGAAGGCCTCGCTGGCCGAGCACCGCCGCTACCTGGCCGCGCTGAGCACCGAGCCGGTGCGGGAGCAGGTGCGCGCCATCGTGGAGCGCGCGACCGGCCCGATCGACGGCTTCCCCGCCGCGCACGCCGTCGGTTTCGAGCTGTACTACTTCGGCGCGGGCGACTGACCTACCTGTTCCGAACGCCGACTGCGCCCGCGGCGGTCAGCGAAACTGTTGCAGGGGAACGGAAGTCGTCCGGGCGCGGGTCAGCGGTGCCGGGCGGCGACCCGGGCGATGATCGGACGCCAGGTAGCCAAGGGGGCGACCGGGAGCCCGACGACCTTGCCCGCGTCGTCGGCGCGGCGCAGCGTCAGCGCGGCCGCGAAGTCCGGGTCGGCGCGGAACGCAGCGATCTCCGCCGCGTTCATCGGCCCGCCCTGGGCGACCAGCGTGCGGCGACTCGACGGCGACAGTCCCGCGGCGTGCGCCGAATCCGTCGCGGCGAGATAGCGTTTCGCGACCACGTGCAACTCGACGAGCCGCGCGACGCGCGTACCGAGCAGCCCGCGGACCGCCGCGGCGCCGTGGCGGCCGTGGCCCGCGTCGTCGCCCGGGACGAGTTGGTGGCCGATGTCGTGCACCAGCCCGGCCACCTGGAGTTCCTCGTCGTCGGGGCAGTCGCGGCGCAGCAGTTCCGCGCACTGCCGATCGTGGTCGAGGATGTCGACCGGGTCGCCGCCGCGATCGGGCATATCCCAGACGTCCGCGCCGGCCGCCAGCAGCACCATCAGTTCGTCCACCGTGGCTATCCGCACGATCGTTCCCACCTCCGATATCGATTGGTCTAGACCGTATCTCCGGTCCGGCCGGAGGTCACGTGAAGTTCTGCCGTCGCGCTGGTGACCAAGTGGGGGTTGGGTGTGACCGGGTCGTTATGCGGTGTGGCAGGCTGGGCCGATGCGAGTTGCCGTAGTCGCGGGGCCCGATCCCGGGCATGCGTTTCCCGCCATCGCGTTGTGCTTGCGTTTCCTGGCCGCCGGTGACGAGCCGGTGCTGTTCACGGGTCCGCGCTGGTTCGAGCAGGCCCGCGAAGCCGGTATCGGCGTGCGTCGCTTGAAGGGCCTGGCCCCGCGCCCGGTCGACGACGACGCCGACGCGGGCAGGCGCATCCACGAGCGTGCCGCGCATATCTCGACCGAGATCCTGCCCGACCTCAGCGCGATGCTGCCGGAGCTGGTCGTTTCCGATGTGCTCACCGCGGGCGGCGGGATGGCCGCCGAGCGGCTCGGCGTGCCGTGGGTGGAGTTGTCCCCGCATCCGCTGTACCTGCCGTCGAAAGCCCTGCCGCCCATCGGAAGTGGTCTCGAGCCCGGTGCCGGTCTGCGCGGCCGGATGCGCGACGGCATGCTGCGCGCCTTGACCGCCCGCGACATCCGCAACGGCCTGCGTCAGCGCGAGCAGGCGCGGGCGAGCGTCGGGCTGCCCGCGGTCGATCCCGGGCCCGCCGCGCGGTTGATCGCGACCCTGCCCGCGCTCGAGGTGCCGCGCCCGGATTGGCCGGACAACGCGCACGTCGTCGGCCCGCTGTTCTGGGAGCCCACCACGGAGCTGCTCGCGCCGCCCGCCGGGGACGGACCGCTGGTGATGGTCGCCCCCTCGACCGCGCACACCGGCGTGACCGGCATGGTCGAGACCGTGCTCACGGCGCTCGCCGATACCGGTGTCCGCGTGGCCATTTCGATGCTCGACACCCCGCCCGCCGAGCTGCCGCCCTGGGCCAGCGCCGGTTTGGGCAGGCAGGACGAATTGCTCAGGCACGCCGCGGTGGTGGTGGGCGGCGGCGGGCACGGACTGCTCGCGAAGGCGCTCTCGGCCGCGGTCCCGCTGGTGACCGTGCCCGGCGGTGGCGACCAATGGGAGCTCGCCAACCGCGCCGCTCGTCAAGGCAGTTCGCTGCTGGTCCGGCCGTTGACGGCCGACGCGGTCCGCGCGGCCGTCCAGGAGATCCTGGGCACCGAGAGCTTCGCCGTCGCCGCGCGGGCCGCCGCCGACTCGGCGAGCGCGGTGGCCGATCCGGTCGAGCTGTGCCATCGGGTGCTCGACGGGGTGCGGGCCGGATAGCGCGGGGCTGGTTGGGCGCGCGAGTGCGCGCGGGTATCTTGGGCACAGTGCGGTTGACGGAGTTCCAGGAACTGTTGCATACCGAGTTCGGGTCGGCCAGGGGCGACGCCCTGCTGGCCGATCACGTGATCCCCGCACTGGGGCGCACCGGTGCCGACGCCATCGAAGCGGGTATCGATCCGCGCGACGTGTGGCGGGCGCTCTGCGCGGAGTTCGATGTACCGCGGGGACGGTGGTGACGGTGTCGGGTCGCGTAGTGGACCACGACAAGTCGCTGTACCGATTCGACGAGCGGCAGCGGATGATCCCGGTCGATCCGCAACGGCTGGTAGCGCGCCTGGCCGCGGCGGCGCCCACCGATTTCGCGGGCTACCGGCAGACCGGGATCGAGGCGATGCTGCTCGGCCGCTACGCCGAGGCCCTCGACCACCTGGATCGCGCGCTGGAACTCGTGGACACCGAGCAGCGCCGGATCACCGTGTGGATCAACCTCGGTGACGTTTACCGCTATCAGGGCGACGCGGCCACCGCGCAGACGCTGTACGAGCGGGCCGTCGCGCACGCCAGGGCGGCCGCACCCGAGGTGCTCTCGTTCGCCGTGCAGCATCTCGGCAAGGCGCTGGCCGAACAGAATCGGCTCGACGAGGCGCACGCGCTGCTGCGTGAGGCGCTCGAGCTACGGATCGCCGAGGGGGATCCGGAGGAGATCGAATCCACCAGGGTGGCGCTGGAAACCCTGTCCGCGCTGCCGATTTCGCTGCCGCCCTCGGTCGCCGCGGTGCTCGGCGAGACGCCGAGCTGGTCCGACGATCACGAGGGGAAGAGCGGCGGCGTCTCGTTGGTCAACGGCGCCTACTGGGTCAAGCGCGGGCCGAAGGCGGTCGCCGAACAGCAGCGGCTGACCTGGTTGCGCGACCGTGGGATCCGGCTGCCGGAGATCACCGTCTTCGCCGAGGACGTGCTGGTGCTCGCCGACGCGGGCGCGCCGAGTCTGGCGGCCCGCGCCGAATCCGGCGTCGGCGCCGACTCGGTCGGCGCCATCATGGGCGCGCTGCTGCGTACCCTGCACAGCATCCCGATCGCCGAGTGCCCGTTCGACGGACGGCTCGACGCTGTCTTGGCCCAGGCCCGCAGGCAGGTGGTCGAAGGTCTGGTCGACGCCGATGATTTCGACGACGACAACCAGGACGCCACGCCGGAGGACGTGCTGGAGCGATTGCTCGCCGAGCGCCCGGATGAGTCGGATCTCGTTGTGGCGCACGGCGATTTCACGCCGCCCAACGTGCTGGAGGGCGCGATCCTGCTCGACGTCGCCGCGCTCGGCGTCGCCGACCGCTATCGCGATCTGGCATTGGCCGTGCGGGATCTGCGCGACGACTTCGGCGCCGACGAGGTGACGGCGTTCTTCGCCGCCTACGGCCTCGCCGACCCGGATCCGGTGCGCCTGGAGTACTACCGCCTGCTCGACGAATTGTTCTGAGCTCAGGTCTTTTTCGCGTAGTGCCTGGCCGCTTTGGTGCGGTTGCCGCAGGTTGCCATCGAATGCCAGCGGCGGGTGCCGTTCTTCGAGGTGTCGAAGAAGAACAGCACGCAGTCGGCGTGGGCGCACTGCCGGATGCGATCGGGTGCGTCGGCGAGTAAGCGCAGCAGGTTCTCGGCCGCCAGCCAGGCGGGCAGCCACGCCGGATCTGGGACGTCGACGATGTCGGCTGGACCGTCGGCGGTGAGCGTGCGACGGATGTGGCCGTGCTCGAGTACCTCGTTGAGCGCGTCGTGCTCGGCGTGGCGGACGACGTCGTAGATGGCCGCGCGGGCCGCCAGGGTCGCGGCGAGGGTGGCCTCGTCGGCCTGCGCGCGATCGGTCAGCCCGGCTGAGGACAACCAGATGGCCAGTCCGGTCACGTCGGTGAGCAGGTCCTGCAACTGTCCGTGCTTGTTCCACCGCGTGTCCAGCAGGTCGAGTGCCAGCGGTTCGCCGAGGTGGGGGCGGGGATCGTGCATGACTGAGGGTATCCATCTCCTGCGGTGGGCTGGAGCATCAGCTCGGTTCTAACTGTCTTATTTGATTTTACCGGTTGACTCCGGCGTCCGCCCATGGCTATCTTCTAACCAGTCAAACTGATTAAGACGGTTTGACCGGTTAGAGGAGGAAAACATGACCGCAGTCGCCGCGCCCCCGCTCGTCACCGGGCACATCGGGCTCAACGTCGCCGATCTGGCACGTTCGGTCGACTTCTATCGCAGCGCACTGGGTTTCGAGCAGGTCGCCGCGAGCACCGACGACGATCGGAAGTGGGCGTACCTCGGGCTCGACGGCAAGATCACGCTGACCCTGTGGGAGCAGAGCACCGGCGAGTTCGCGACCGAAACGCCCGGCCTGCACCACCTTTCGTTCCAGGTGGACACCATGGATCAGGTGCGAGCGGTCGAGGCGGCGCTGCGTGCGCGATCGGTCTCGTTCGCCTACGACGGCGTCGTCGCACACAGTGAGGGCGCGAGCTCGGGTGGCATCTTCTTCACCGATCCCGACGGCATCCGGCTCGAGGTCTACGCGGCGGCGGGCGCCGAGTGCGCGCCCGCGCCCACCGGTTCCGCCCCTACCTGTGGATTCTTCTGAGTCGCAGCTCGGTTGAACGTTGCGGCGGGCGTTGGCGCTCGCCGCGACACCCCTCGTGACAGGAGTAAGCGCGATGGCGCCCTTCCATTCCGGTGAGCTGGCCGTGCAACAGCGGATGGGTCAGGCCGAGACCGCGGGGCGGGTCGGCCGGATGATCCGCGCCGATATCCCGGCCGTCGCCGCGGCGTTCCTCGCCGAGCAGCCCATGCTGGTGATCGCCGCCGCGGACGCCGCGGGCAGGCTGTGGGCCAGTGAACTGGTCGGCCCGCCGGGTTTCGTCCATGCCGTCGACGCGGGCACCCTCGCCGTCGACGCCCGTCCGGTCGCCGGAGATCCGTTGCGGGACACGGTGCGCGGCACCGCGCGGATCGGCATGATCGCCCTGCAACCGCAGCGGCGCAGGCGGATGCGGGTGAACGGCACCGCCACCCCCGACGGCGCCGGCCTGCGCGTGGTGACCGACCAGGTCTACTCGAACTGCCCGAAGTACATCTCCCGCAGGCAGGTCGAGTCCTATCAGCCGGACGTGGCGCAGTCGCCGCGCCGCGGCACCGAGCTCGACGCGGGGCAGCAGGCGGCGATCGCGGCGGCCGACGCGTTCTTCACCGCCACCGCCGACGCCGACGGGAACGCCGACGCCTCGCATCGCGGCGGCAATCCCGGCTTCCTCGAGGTGCTTTCCCCGACCAGGCTGCGCTGGCCCGACTATCGCGGCAACTCGATGTTCATGACCCTCGGCAATATCGAGGTCAACCCGCGCTGCGGGCTGCTCGTCCCGAACTGGGCCACCGGCGGCGCGCTCCAGCTCACCGGCACCGCCGAATTGGTCTGGGAACCGGAGACTTTCGCGGTCGGGGCGCAATGCTCGATCGATTTCACCATCACCGAGGTGGTCGATCATCCGGTCGGCCCGCTGCGGTGGAGCGCACCCGAACTGTCCCCGGCCAACCCCTGAGAAAGGAAACGCTCATGCGACCTCCGCTGCCTCCCTTCGATCTCGCGTCCGCCACGGCGAAGGTGCTTGCCGCCGAGCACGCTTGGAACACCCGCGATCCGGAGCGGGTCGCCGCGGCCTACACCGCGGATTCGGTATGGCGCAACCGCGACGAGTTCTTCACCGGCCGGGCCGCCATCGTCGAATTCCTCACCCGCAAGTGGTCGGTGGAGAACGGCTACGCCCTGCGCAAGGACCTCTGGGCGTTCGAAGGCAACCGCATCGCGGTGCGCTTCCAATACGAGTGGCACGACGAATCCGGCCAGTGGTGGCGCAGTTACGGCAACGAACAGTGGGAGTTCGCGCCGGACGGACTGATGTCGCGGCGCGAGGCCAGCATCAACGATGTCGCCATCGACGAGACCGAACGCCGCATCCACGGTCCGCGCCCCGACGGCGACACCTCGGTGCTTCCGCAGCGCTGACGCGGTGTGTCCCCGTCCCGGCCGGGACGGGGACACCCGGGAAATCCTCAGGCGGGCAACGTTTCTCGCGCCGGGACGGCGGTCGCCCCCGCGGGTCGTGCGCGATGGAACAGGCGAGGTCGTCGAGGAATCGGCGACCCATCGCGGCGCCGACGAGGAAGGGCCGCGCTTCGCTCACCTGTTCACCGAGCATCCCGAGGTCGCCTTCGTGGCCGCGACCACCGGGCCGACCAATCTGTTCGCGTCCATCCTGTGCCGTGACACGCCCCACCTCTACCGCTACGTCACCGAGCGGCTCGGCGCGCTGGCAGGTATCACCGACCTGGAGGTCACGCCAGCGCTGCGCGTCCTGAAGCAGGCCCAGACGCTGCTCGACAGCGATCGGGTTGCTTACAGCCTTTGATCTGGTCGCCCACCGATTTCGGTTGCGCATGGGTAACCAGCCGGGTGCGGGCCGACTGGCTCGGCCACATACCGTCGGCCGCCTGTGTCGCGGCGGTAACGCGTGCGTCCGGCTCGAATGCCCGGAGCGGCGGAACAGAACTCCGTTCGCGTGTTGTCGGGCGCGTCGCTTGACTCGAACATCTGTTCGTCTAATCTTGGCGCCAGAACTTGTCGGTGCCGCCCTCTAATGTTGGCGCCAACCACAGCAGAGAGTTACCCGTCGAAA
The DNA here is from genome assembly GCF_011801125.1 of Nocardia brasiliensis. Lineage (NCBI taxonomy): Bacteria > Bacillati > Actinomycetota > Actinomycetes > Mycobacteriales > Nocardiaceae > Nocardia > Nocardia brasiliensis. The sequence continues at coordinate 5,447,773 of NZ_CP046171.1, read as the reverse complement.
AGGGGATCAGGACATGGCACCACAGGCGTACGACCGCGACAAAGCCCTCGAACTCGCACTGGCCCAGGTCGAGAAGAGCTTCGGCAAGGGTGCGGTCATGCGCCTCGGCGAAGAGGTGCGTCAGCCGCTCGCGGTGATCCCCACCGGCTCCATCTCGCTGGACGTCGCGCTCGGCATCGGCGGTTTGCCGCGCGGCCGCATCATCGAGGTCTACGGTCCGGAATCCTCGGGTAAGACCACGGTGGCGCTGCACGCGGTGGCCAACGCGCAGGCGCAGGGCGGCATCGCGGCCTTCATCGACGCCGAGCACGCGCTCGACCCGGAATACGCGAAGAAGCTGGGTGTCGACACCGACGCGTTGCTGGTCTCGCAGCCGGACACCGGTGAGCAGGCGTTGGAGATCGCCGACATGCTGGTGCGCTCCGGCGCGATCGACATCATCGTCATCGACTCGGTGGCCGCGCTGGTGCCGCGCGCCGAGATCGAGGGCGAGATGGGCGACAGCCACGTCGGCCTGCAGGCCCGCCTGATGAGCCAGGCGCTGCGCAAGATGACCGGTGCGCTCAGCAACTCCAACACCACCGCGATCTTCATCAACCAGCTGCGCGAGAAGATCGGCGTGATGTTCGGCTCGCCCGAGACCACCACGGGTGGTAAGGCGTTGAAGTTCTACGCCTCGGTCCGCCTGGACGTGCGCCGCATCGAGACGCTGAAGGACGGCACCGACGCGGTCGGCAACCGCACCCGGGTCAAGGTCGTGAAGAACAAGGTCAGCCCGCCGTTCAAGCAGGCCGAGTTCGACATCCTCTACGGCCAGGGCATCTCCAAGGAGGGCTCGCTCATCGACATGGGCGTCGAGCACGGCTTCGTGCGCAAGTCCGGCTCCTGGTACACCTACGAGGGCGACCAGCTCGGCCAGGGCAAGGAGAACGCCCGCAAGTTCCTGCTGGAGAACACCGATGTGCGGGATGAGATCGAGAAGAAGATCAAGGAGAAGCTCGGCATCGGCGCCGATGTGAGCGCGCCCGCCGAGGTGCCCGCCGATTTCTGATCCGCTGAACAGCCGGCGCTCGCCCCAGCCGCGCCGGACCGCGCCCGATGAGTCGCGGTCCGAACCGGTGCAGGAGATGCGGCGCCGGCTCCAAGAACTCCTGTCTGCCTCTGGTGCCGCCACCGATCCGGTCGGATCTCGGCTCGGCGGACAGGAACCCGGACGAGTCCCGTCGGCCGAAGGTGGTTCGGCCGTACAGGACACCATGGGAACTCGGTCGAGCGCGCCCGATCCGCAGCGGGCGCGTTCGACTGGGTCCCGCGCGGGCTCGTCCCGTCGTGGACGCCGGAAGGCGTTCTCGCTCACAGACTCCCACTCGGCTGATTCCGAACGTACCGAAAGCCGATGGGCGGATCCGGTGGCGGCCGGATCCGAGCGGGGTGCGCGCTCCACGGAGCAGACTCCGCCAGGCGGGACGGTCGAGCAGGCGAAAGAGGCGTGTCTTCGCCTGCTCGCCGTCCGCGCCCGCAGCCGCGCCGAACTCGCCCAGCGTCTGGCGGCGAAGGGCTACACCGGCGAGGTCACCGAGCGCGCGCTGGACCGCCTCACCGAGGTCGGCCTCATCGACGACGCGGCCTTCGCCGAGCAGTGGGTCCACTCCCGGCACACCTTCTCCGGCAAGGGCAAACAGGCACTCGCCCAAGAACTTCGGCGCAAAGGGGTGGACCCGGCCGACGCCGCCCCCGCGCTGGACGCCATCACCGACGACGACGAGGAGTCTCGCGCCCGCGACCTCGTCCGCCGCAAACTCCGCACCCTCCCCGCCGCCCTTGACCGCGAAAAGGCGCTCCGCCGCCTGGTCGGCATGCTCGCCCGCCGCGGCTACAACCAGTCCACCGCCTTCGCCGTAGTCAAATCCGAACTGGCCCAGACCGCCTTCGACACCGAGGACCTCAGCGAGGACTGACGACCTAGGGAGTTTCACCTCGGAACTGATTCGAATTGCCGAGCGCGAGCGGGGATATTCAGCTGATCGATCTGGACCGGCTCTATTTCGGTGACTGAGCGGGCGTGTCTGCCGCGGTGCGGTGATTGTCGTTGGCGTGCCGGCCCAAGGAATAGGGGGCTGTCGCAGGTGGGGGCGGGGCCCTAGCCTGCGAGGTTCTGCATGCTCGAGGCCGGAGAGGATTTTGAGGCTGTGGCGTATGGGGTGGGGATGCGGCACTATCGGTCGCTCGACACGCTAGGTGCCGTCGCGATTGTCGCACTGATCGTGAATATGGTTGTGCGCGCGGTGTTCTGGGTCGCGAACTGGCGAAACTATGTGCTGCTCGACGAGTATGCCGCCGGTGTGGTCGACCGATCGGAGCTGCTGCGTCGCAGCGAAGAGCTCGACACCTGGTTCGTGGTCTCGCTACCGGTGGCCGCATTGGCCACCGTGTTCACGTTGTCCGCCGTGATCGCGTGGCTGTGGCGAGCGCGCGGCAACGCCGAACTCGGTTGTGCGACAAGACATCGTTTGGCACGCGGATGGGTGATCGGCGGCTGGTTCGTGCCGGTCGTCTCGCTGTGGTTCCCGCCGGTGCTCGTCGACGACGTGGTGCGCGCCAGCGACCCCGGCACCGCGCCGCGTGCCGCGCGACTGACCGCGAACGCCACGACGCCGCTGGTCGTGCTGTGGTGGCTCGCGCTGCTCGGCGGTCAGCTCATGCTCGGCGTAACCATCGTCATTCGACTGCTCACCGTGCTCTCCCCTGACCCCGGCCCCGCAGCCGCGGCCGCGCTGTTCGAGGCGATCAGCTGGCTGCTGTTCGCCGTCGCGGCGACCACCCTCGGCCTCATCATCGCCAGGGTCGGTCGATGGCAGGCCGACCGGCACCGAGCATGCGCGAGCGCGGGCCCCACCCTGCACCCCGAACCATCACTCCCCGGTGCCGCTGATGTGCCGCAGCGCGCGAGTGGGCCGCTGCCCGAGTCGCCGTTCGGTGGTGTTCCCGAGGTGGTGCAGCGCCCAGGTGGGCCGTTGCCTGAGTCGGCACTCGGTGGTGTCGCCGATGTGGTCGAGCGCGCGGGTGCACCGTCGCTCGAGTCGACATCGAGTGGCGGCGCTGATGTGGTGCGGCACTCGGGTGGGCCGCTGCCTGAACAGGATTCGGGCGTGGCGGTCGGGCGGGGCCGGGGCGAATCCGGTGTGGTCGGGTTGGGTGGGCAGGCCATGCGCGGGCCGGTGCGGGGCGGTCGAGAATCCGGTGGTTCTCGACTCGGTGGAGGGAGCTCCGGTGCGGCCGCTGGGGGGACGGTGTCGACTGGTGTACCGGGTGGGGCAGCTCGTTCGCGTGGCAAGGTCGCCGTTGTGGTCGGTGCGATGCTCGGGGCGGTTGTTCTGGTTGTTGTGGGGGCTGTTCTTGTAGTGCGGCAAGGTGGTTCGTCGACGGAGGGGACGCTCGCGGTCGATGCGGAAACGCTGCGCTCGATCGATCCCTGCACCCTGCTCGATCAGGGGGCCCTCGACGTGATCGGTCCCGGTCCTGCTCCCGAGCCGCAACGATGGGGTGAGTGTGTGCGGCACCAGCGGCTGACCGCGAAGTACGACACCGATTCCCCGACAGTTTCGGTGCGGGCGGGCTGGACCTACTTCGACGCCCCCGCCACAGTCGTCGGCGAAACGTCGTTCGGGCTCACCATGCTGGAGCCGGATCGGGGTGGTGGCTGTGTGCGCCAGGTCGCGACCACCGAAGGCAACGGGATCGAGATCGAAGTGGGCACGCTGCCCAACGGCCGCGATTGCGAGATCGCCACCGAGCTCGTCCCGCGCGTGCTGGCGCGGCTTGCCGACAGCACATCCCTGGTGTCGGTCGTTGCTGGGTCGTTGATCGACGTGGATCCCTGCACACTGGTGGATCGAGCGGTGATCCGCCGCGCGGTCGGTGATGAACGCAACCGGTCGATGAAGAACGGGGTGCACGTGTGCCGCCACTCGGGCAATCAAACCTCGCTGCAGGTCACCTTGGGGCAGGGGCTCGATCCGGACCTTCCGATAGTCGCCCCGAGCCTGATCCCGTTCGAAGTCGACACCCGCCGCGCCTACGAGGTGCGTGCGGGCGAGTCCATCGGCGAACCCACCTCGTCCACCTCGTTGCCGCACAGATTCGAATGCGAAGTGCGCTACATCCATCGCTCCGCAGACCTCGGCCGCAACGAGACCGTCGCGATTCAAGTCGGTGAAGACCAATCGCGCGGGGTCGACCACGCCACCGCCTGCACTCGAGCCAGGTCCGTCCTCGCAGCCCTCCTCCCAAATCTCCCCACTCCCTAGCCATCCCGCCACCCCGGTCGCCCGTTGACCGATGCGCGCCACCTCGCGTGGTGAGCCGTACCTCTTCCAGGGATTTGCGCCCCAACGGCGGTGCGGACCCGAAACCGTTGCAGCTCCGGAGAACTGGCATGGATCCCGAGAGCGTGCGCGGCTCTAGGAAATCAGTGCGGACCCGAAGGGCGGGTGCGGATCCGAAGAGTCACCGTTGCTTCCGAGATCCGGGGTGGATCCCGGAAGCAGCCGATCCGCTCAGAGGCCGGGGATGGACGTGAAGACGGCGGTGGTGCTGTCTTGGCGGAAGTAGATGTCGTCGGGGACCGGGGGGAGTACGGGGAGTTGGGAGTCGGGGAGGTAGGTGAAATCGATGAGGTCAAGGGGGAGTGGGCCTGCGGGGGCGGTGATTTCGACCTCGATTCCGTCGCGCGGGGGCGCGTTGAAGTGGATGCCCTTCTTCGGGGGCTCGGGTACTTCGCGGCCCGCGACGCGCAGGGACAGCGGGGCGGTCGCGTAGCGCAGGGAGATGCCGGTCGCGTCGCGCTGGGAGCGCAACCGCAGTGTGACGCTGCGTTGCTCCGCGGTCGTGGTGTCGGCGAGGATCTCGGCGACCGGAGGGAGCAGGCGCGCGGCGGGGGCGATGCCGCTCGCGCCGGTGGTCGGCCACAGCTCGGCGAACCGAGGGTCGAGGGCTGCGGTGCCGACCAGGTCGCGGGTCCAGCGATCGGGTGCCTCGCGGGAAATCCAGCGCGCCGCATTGTGCTCGGCGTCGAGGGCGTAGACCAGTTGCGAGGTGAGCGGGTGTTGTTCGTCGAACCGGTCGACCGCCAGGCCGGTCGCGGCGAGCGCGACGGTGAGCAGTACGGCGGCGGTCGGGATCGTCCAGCCATGGCGTGCCGGCCAGGTTTTCGTGAGGGTGAGCAGCAGCAGTCCGCCGACGAGCGCGACGGCGGGCGCGACCAGGAACGGGGCGGTGGGGATGCCGGTCTGCAGCGCGGGCCAGGTGGCGCTGCCGAGGAAGATCGCCGCCGGTATCAGGAAAACGGTGAGCACGGCAGGCTGCCACCGCTCGGGCACCAGGAAGGTGATCCGCACGCCAACGGCGGCCGCGAAGGTCGGCACCACCAGCAGATGGCCCGTGCCGGGCGCGAGCGCGGTGAGCGCGACGCCGAGCAGCGTGAGGCAGCTCAGAAGTCCCGCCGCCGCGGCGGCGGCGCCGAAGAGCCGCCGTGCGAGCGCGAACCAGGCGAGCAGTGCCGCGGCGGATGCGGTGAGCATGGCGACGTAGAAGAATTCGGGGCGGTACGGGTCGACGAAGAGCGGGCGATATTCGGGCCGGATGAACTTCACCAGCTCCCAGGTGCCGTACACCGCGCCGGCGGCGATCGGCGCGGTGAGCAATGCCGTTGCGCCGGAAACGATCACGCGCCCGAGGCTGGTCTCGCCCGCGCGCAGGAACCGCCGCACCACCAGCGCCACCACCAGCACGGTGGCCACCGCGAGGGCGATCATCACCCAGAGCGGCAGCACGATCAGCACGCCGAAGGGTAGTTGGAAGTACGCGCGATCGACATCGTCGTCGGCAACGGTGAGATCGTCGTCGCCGAGTTCCCGGACCAGGGCCAGATTGTTGTCACCCATCTGCTGCAACGTCGCCCGGTCCACATGGGCGGGATCGTCGAATCGGTTGTGATAGTACGCACTACGCCCGGCATAGGCCCAGTCGAGCACCCGCAGCCCGCCCGGCTCGAACGCGGCGAAGTCGGTGTTGCTGCTCGTCTGGGTGCCGGCCAGGGCGGTGGTCAGCGAGTCGGTGTTGGGGTGCGGTGCGGCGTCGGCGACGGCCCGCACCAACGCGCCGTCGGGGTGGGTGACCCGCCACAGCAGCACCGGGCCGCCCGCGCCGCGGGCCTCGTTGTTGACGACCACGCCGGTCTTGCGGCCGTCCATCCCCGCGGCGACGAAGGCCTCCGCGCCGAGCAGTCCCTGCTCCTCGGCGTCGGTCAGCAGCACGACCACGTCGTTGCGCACCGTGGTGCCCGAGGCCCGCAGGGCGCGTACGGTCTCCATGATCGCCGCGACGCCCGAGCCGTCGTCGTTCGCGCCCGGTCCGGAGACGACCGAATCATAGTGTGCGGTAAGGAAAATCGTGCCCGTCGAGTTCGTGCCGGGCAGCCGGGCGATGATGTTGGCGACGTGCCCCATGCCGAGCACATCCCGCGAGAGCCCGGACGGGTAGCGGCCGACGCCTTCCTGGATCTCGGTGTCCAGCCCGAGGGCGCGCAGCTCGCCGACCAGATGGTCGCGGACCCGGTCGTGTTCGGGCGTGCCGACCGGGTGCGGCCGCCGCGCGATCTCCTCGATGATCCGCATCGCCCGTGCGGCGCTGAAGGTCTCGGCGGACGCGGACTCGTCGCGATGCCCGTGTGGCTGTTGCTCCCACACGGTCGCGCAGGCGATCAGGAGTAGGACGACAAACGCCAGCAGGCCGGATAACCGTGGTCCGATACGCACACGGCTGATCGTATCGACCGCGCCGAGGGCTGCGCGTCACTCGAATTGACGACCCGCCGCGCGGCGTCCCGCGCGCGAATTCGTCGGCGATTTCGTGCGCGATAACCGGCTCGCGCCCCCGGAAACGGCGAATGCGCCGGAACGGATTACCGTTCCGGCGCATTCGGTCATTCGGCTATTTCTTACCGGTGATATCCACGCCGGGCGCGGCATCGGTGAGAATCGAATCGGCCGCGACGACACCGCCGCCGTTCTTCGCCTTCTTCCGAGCCCGCAACCGCTGCTCCAGCTTCGTCGCCACGAAGGTCAACGCGCTGTTCAGGATGATCATCACGATCGCGATGACGATCAGCGAGGGAATCGTGTTCTGTTCGGCCGCGCCGAGCTGCTGGCCGGAGCGCACGATCTCGGTGTAGGTGATCTGGTAGCCGAGCGCCGAGTCCTTCAGCGCGACAACCATTTGCGAGACCAGCGCGGGCAGCATCGCGGTGATCGCCTGCGGCAGCAGGATCAGTCGCATCAGCTGGTTCTTGCGCATGCCGAGCGCCACGGCGGCCTCGGTCTGTCCCCGCGGCAGCGACTTGATGCCCGCACGGACGATCTCGGCGATGACCGAGCCGTTGTAGACGGTCAGCGCGATCACCACGGCCGCCAGTGCCAGATCGTCGACCTTGAACACCTTGTTCTTGGAGAACAGGGCGAACAGGAAGATCATCAGGATCAGCACCGGGATGGCCCGGGCGACCTCGACGATCGCGCCCGCGATCCAGCGCACCCACCGGTGATCCGACATCCGCAGGATGCCGAAGATCATGCCGATGAGCAACGCGAACACGATCGAGAGCAGGGCCGCGACGATCGTGCCCTGCAGACCGGGCAGCAGGTAGGTCGTCCAGACGTCGGCCTCGAGGAACGGCTTCCACTTCTCGGCGGTGAACTGTCCCTTGTCGGCGAAGCCGCTGTAGAGCACCCACAGGAACGCCGCTACGGCGGCGATGACCGCGGCCGAGTAGATGTAGTGCCGGATACGTCCGCGGGGGCCCGGTGCGTCGAACAGCACCGAGGACGCTGCGCTCATCGGGCGACCTCGAATCGTTTGGCCAGCCAGCCGAAGAACAGGCCGGTGGGCAGGGTCAGGATGACGAAGCCGAGCGCGAAGATGGCGCCGACGGCGACCACCGCGGCCTCGTTCTCGTTGATGTTCGCCATCAGGGTCGCGGCCTCGACCACGCCGATCGCCGAGGCGATCGTGGTGTTCTTGGTCAGTGCGATCAGCACGCTGCCCAGCGGTGCGATGACCGACCGGAAAGCCTGGGGCAGCACGATGAGTCGCAGGTTCTGCGTGAAGGTCAGGCCGAGCGAACGGCCCGCCTCGGACTGGCCCATGGCCACGGTGTTGATGCCCGAGCGCAGCGATTCACACACGAAAGCGCCGGTGTAGATGCTGAGTCCGAGCACGGCGAACCGGAAGTTGTTCTCGGCGACCGAATTCGGTCCTTCGCCTGCGAGCTTCCAGCCCATCGTGGTGTACAGGCCGAGCGACATGAACACGATGATCAGCGTGAGGGGAGTGTTACGGAAAATGGTGACGTAGGTAGTGCCGACCGCGCGAGCGATGGGCACCGGGGACACACGCAACGCGGCGACGAGCGTGCCCAGGATCAGCGCGCCGACCGCCGACGCGACGGTCAGTTTGATGGTCACCCAGAAGGCGTCGAGGATTTGGTCGTCATACCTCGAGATCAGGTCGAACACGGCGTGCGCGTCCCTCCGATCGGGTCTCGATGTGCAAGGGAAATGCGGCGGGTGGCCCGGCCCGGTAGGCCCGGGCCACCCGTGCGGAAGGAAATGCTCAGTACCGGTCGACCTTCGGCGGCTCCGGCGCCTGGTAGCCGGACTTGCCGACGGTGTTGTCGAAGGCCTTCTTCCAGGAGCCGTCGGCGAACATCGCCTCGATCGCGTCGTTCACCTTGTCGCGGAACTCCTTGTCGCCCTTCTTCAGGCCGATGCCGTAGTTCTCGGTGGTGAACGGCTTACCGACGACCTTGAACGCGCCCGTGCTCTGCGCGGCGTAGCCGGCCAGGATGATGTCGTCGGTGGTCACCGCGTCCCACGAACCGGCGCGCAGGCCCTCGAGGCACAGCGAGTAGGTGTCGTTGGTCTGCAGCTGGGTGTCCTTGAAGTTCTTCTCGATGTTCTGGGCCGGGGTGGAGCCCTTCACCGAGCAGACCTTCTTGCCCTTGAGGCTTTCCGGGCTGGAGATGTCGTTGTTGTCGGCGCGCACCAGGAACGACTGTCCGGCAACGTAGTACGGACCGGCGAAGTCGATCTTCTGCTTGCGCGCGTCGGTGATCGAGTAGGTGCCGACGATGTAGTCGACCTGGCCGTTCTCGATCAGCGTCTCGCGCTGGCCGGACGGGGCTTCCTTCCAGGTGATGCCGTCGGGCTTCACGCCGAGCTTCTCGGCGACGTACTTGGCGACCTCGACGTCGAAACCGCTGTAGGACCCGTCCTTGTCCCGCAGGCCCAGGCCCGGCTGGTCGAACTTGATGCCGATGGTGAGCTTGCCGTCCTTGGCGTTGTCCAGGGCCGACTTGCTCTCGCCGCCGCCACACGCGGTGGCGGTCATGGCGGTGAGCGTCAGAGCGATCGCTCCGACGCCGAGTCGCAGGGCACGGTTGAACCTCATCGAATTTCCTTACTTCTCTGGTGGGTTGTTGGTCTGTGGTGAGCTCGTCGCCTCGCGGCTCAGTGGCTCAGGATCTTGCCGAGGAAGTCCTTGGCACGGTCGGACTTGGGTGCGGTGAAGAAGACCTCGGGCTCGGCGTCTTCGACGACCTGACCGTCGGCCATGAACAGAACGCGGTTGCCCGCACGCCGGGCGAAGCCCATCTCGTGCGTGACGACCAGCATGGTCATCCCTTCCTTGGCGAGCGACACCATCACGTCGAGCACCTCCTGGACCATTTCCGGGTCCAGGGCCGAGGTGGGCTCGTCGAACAACATCACCTTCGGATTCATCGCCAGCGCACGCGCGATGGCGACCCGCTGCTGCTGCCCACCGGACAGCTGGGCGGGGTACTTGTCGGCCTGGTTCGCGATGCCGACCCGGTTGAGCAGTTCCATGGCGTGCTTGCGCGCGTCATCTTTCTTGATCTTGCGAACCTTGATCGGCGCGAGCATGACGTTCTCGACGATCGTCTTGTGCGCGAACAGATTGAACGATTGGAAGACCATGCCGACGTCGGCGCGCAGCGCGGCCAGCCCACGGCCCTCGGCGGGCAGCGGGACGCCGTCGATGGCGATATCGCCGGAGTCGATGGGTTCCAGACGGTTGATGGTGCGGCAGAGCGTCGACTTCCCGGAGCCCGAGGGCCCGAGAACGATGACGACCTGTCCCTTGGGGACTTCGAGGTTGATATCGCGCAAAACATGCAGTTCGCCGAAATGCTTCTGCACATTGCGCATCGAGATCATCGGCGCGCGGTTGGCGGCGCTGGCGTCCCCTGTAGAAGCGTCCCCCGGTGTATCGGGCGCGGCGGCGTCGTCGGTCATGGTCCAAGACCTTAAGGGCAAAATGAGGATTTGCCAGAGTTTCCGTGCCACCCTTTTTCGCCGCGCCTAGATGACACGTCACGTTAACCTCGCCGACTGGTTCGTCCCAAAGATCGCTTTTCCGGCCGACCCCGGCCGTCCCCGAAACGACAGCGTGCCTGATCAGAGGCCACTTTGCGTCCCAACCCGAGGGCCGTGATGAAGCGGGCCGACAGTCAACGTGCCGTCGTTTGGTGGCGCGTTCGCCGTCCGCATGCCCCTAAAATTGGGGTTGGCCCTGCCCGTACCCTGGACGCGTGGATTCGATCGGACAGGCAGTGCCGGCGCCCGCCTCCGGGCCCGCCGAAGGCGCCCGCAGCTATGAGGTCCGGACCTTCGGCTGCCAGATGAACGTGCACGACTCCGAACGCTTGTCCGGGTTGCTCGAGGACGCGGGCTATGTGCGGGCCGCGCCGGGCGCGGCGGCCGATCTCGTCGTGCTCAACACCTGCGCGGTGCGCGAGAACGCCGACAACAAGCTCTACGGCACCCTCGGGCACCTGGCCTCGATCAAGGCCGAGCGACCCGGCATGCAGATCGCGGTCGGCGGCTGCCTGGCGCAGAAGGACCGCGGCACCGTAGTGAACAAGGCGCCGTGGGTGGACGTGGTGTTCGGTACGCACAACATCGGCTCCCTGCCGGTGCTGCTGGAGCGGGCCCGGCACAACGCCGAGGCGCAGGTGGAGATCCTGGAGGCGCTCGAGGCCTTCCCGTCGAGCCTGCCCGCCAAGCGTGAGTCCGCCTACGCCGGATGGGTATCGATCTCGGTGGGCTGCAACAACACCTGCACCTTCTGCATCGTTCCCGCGCTGCGTGGCAAAGAGGTCGACCGCCGCCCCGGCGACGTGCTCGCCGAGGTGCAGGCGCTGGTCGACCAGGGCGTGCTCGAGGTGACGCTGCTCGGGCAGAACGTCAACTCCTACGGCGCCTCGTTCGCCGACCCCGACGAAGCCCGCGATCGCGGCGCCTTCGCCAAGCTGCTGCGCGCGTGCGGCGGCATCGACGGACTGGAGCGGGTGCGCTTCACCTCGCCGCACCCGGCCGAGTTCACCGACGACGTGATCGAGGCGATGGCCGAGACCCCCAATATCTGCCCGCAGCTGCACATGCCGTTGCAGTCCGGGTCGGACAAGGTGCTCAAGGCGATGCGCCGCTCCTATCGCAAGGCGCGCTACCTCGGCATCATCGAGAAGGTGCGGGCCGCGATGCCGCACGCCGCGATCACCACCGACATCATCGTCGGATTCCCCGGCGAGACCGAGGAGGACTTCCAGGAAACCCTGGACGTGGTCCGCCAGGCGCGCTTCACCAGCGCCTTCACCTTCCAGTACTCGAAGCGGCCGGGCACCCCTGCCGCCGACATGCCCGACCAGCTGCCGAAAGCCGTTGTGCAGGAACGCTATGAGCGGCTCATCGCGCTGCAGGAGCAGGTCTCGCTGGAGGCGAACCGCGCGCTCGTCGGCACCGAGGTCGAGCTGCTGGTCGCCGAGGGGGCGGGCAAGAAGAACGCCGCCACCGCGCGGATGAGCGGGCGCGCCCGCGACGGCAGGCTCGTGCACTTCCGCCCCGGTGGCACCGCCGAGGCGATCCGGCCCGGCGATCTCATCACCGTCGACATCACCGAGGCGGCCCCGCACCACCTGATCGCCGACGCCCCCATCAAGACGCACCGCCGCACGGCCGCGGGCGACGCCCACGAGCGCGGCATCACCCCCAAGACCGCCCCCATCGGCGTCGGTCTCGGCCTGCCCCGGATCGGCGCGCCCGTCGTCGTGGCGCAGGCCGCCGCCGGGTGCGCCACAGGCTGCGGGACCTAGACAGGGCTGGCCGCATGGGCTGTCCTGCGGGGCGGATCGACACAACCGGAACGGAGTTCGGGCATGACGGAGTCGGGTACGGACGCGGGGGACGACGCGGCAGGCACGGGTGGGCGGTCCGGAACGCCGGAATCTACTACCGGCAGTAGTGGGTCGGGTGCGGGTGCGCGATCCGGTGATGGCACAGTGGACGCGGGCGACGCGGATCGAGCACCGGGCTCAGCGGTGGACGAAACCACCGCGGCGAAGGCCGAATCCAGCGCGACCAGAGACGAATCCGGGGCGGCGGTGGGATCCGCCGCGGCGGACCACGCACGAGCCGAACGAAACGAGGGACCCGTGAACTCGGTCGAGACCAGCAACTTCGAGCAGTTCCGCGATGACCTGGACGCGGTGGAACGCCGCATCGCGGGGGAGATCGACCCGGGCGTGCGTGCCATGGTGGTCGCGGGCGCGGTGTTCGTCCTGCTGTTCTCGCTGGTGCTGCCGCACGCGGGCGGCGCGCGCGGCTTCGACGTCCTGCTCGGCACCGAGGTCGCGCGCACCGAGCACATCGGCCTGCCCTCGCGCATCTTCGTCTGGTTCGCCGTCGTCTTCGCGGTCGGCTTCTCCATGCTCGCCCTGATGACTCGGCGCTGGATCCTCGCCTGGATCGCCGTCGCGGGCACCGCGATCACCGGCGTGTTCGGCGTGTTCTCCATCTGGCACCGGCAGACCCCCGGCATCGGCAACTACCACGGCGCGGGCCCCGGCATCGGCCTGATCCTCGGCGTCATCGCCGCGATCGTGCTGACCTTCCACTGGGTTCGCGTCGTTTGGAGCCGCACCGCCCTGCAACTGGCGGCCGAGGAGCAGCGTCGCAACGCCACCGCCGCGCAGGAAGAGCAGGACCGCAGGCGGCTCACCGGCGAATAGCCCGGTCGACCGCGACCACCCGCACCGCCTGAGCGACGGTGGCACTCAGCGGTTGGTGACGGCGCCTTCCGCGGCCTCGGCCCACTCGCGCCACTGCTTGGCCTGTTCGAGGGCCTTCTCCGCGTCCCGTGCCTTGCCAGCGGCCTGGGCCTTGGCGGCCTGCTCCTCGAATTGCGCTACGCGCTCGCGGAATTGGGCGGCACGAGCCATCGCCTCGGGATCGGTACGGCGCCATTGCGCGTCGGCGGCGTCGCGGACCCGCTTCTCGATGGCGCGCAGCTTGCCTTCCAGCTCCTGCATGCGCTCGCGCGGCACCTTGCCGAGCGCGTCCCACTTGTCCTGCAGCTCACGCAGACTGGCGCGGGCGGCCTCGAGCCCGTTCGCCGGGTCGATGTGCGCGTAGGCGGCGAGCAGCTCCTCCTTGGCGGCCGCGTTCTGCTCGAACTCGGCGTCGCGCTCGGTGACCGCGGCGTTGCGCGCGGCGAAGAACACGTCCTGCGCGCTCTTGAAGCGCCGCCACAGCGCCTCGTCGGCCTCGCGGGGCGCACGGCCCGCGGCCTTCCATTCGGCGAGCAGGTCACGGAAGATGCTCGCGGTGCCGACCCAGTCGGTGGAGCCGGACAGTTCCTCGGCGCGCACGCAGAGCTCTTCCTTGCGCGTCTTCGCCGCGGCGCGTTCGCGATCGAGTTCGGCGAAGTGCGCGCCGCGTCTGCGGTTGAACGCCTCACGGGCCTTGGAGTACCGCTTCCAAAGCGCGTCGTCCACCTTGCGGTCCACGCCGCGGATCGACTTCCATTCGTCGAGGATCTCGCGTAACCGGTCGCCCGCGGCCTTCCACTGGGTGGATTCGGCGGCGATCTTCTCCGCCTCGGCGCACAGCGCCTCCTTGCGCTCGGTGTGCTCGTGCCTGGCGCGGTCTTTCTCCTCCTTGGCGTGCGCGGCGGCCTCTTCGGAGTGCTCGGCGATGGCGTCGAGCCGCTTCGCGAGTCCGTCGATGTCGCCGATCACCGCGGCGGTGGGCAGCGATTCGGCGATGGCCAGCGCCGCGGCCTTGGTCTTGCGCGCGTCCGCGCCCGCGGCGAGGCGGGCTTCGAGCAGCGCGACCTCGGTGGCCAGGTCGTCGAACCGGCGGCCGAAGTGGGCGAGCCCCTCGGCCGCGTCACCGGCCTGCCACGAGCCGACCTGACGTTCGCCGTCGGCGGTCTTCACCCAGGCGGTGCCGTCGTCGTCGACGCGGCCCCACGCGCTGGGGTCGGTGACGGTCGGCACGACGACCGGGTGCGGGTGCTGTTGGGCCGGTCCCGGCGTCGCGTGCGGTTTGGGGGGCTGGATCGAACCGCCGGGTTTCGGGGCACCGGAAGAGCGCGGCATCTTGCCGGGGCTGGCTTTCGCGGTTCCGTTGCTGTCGGTCATTGCTCCTCGTCCCTGCCGCGCGTCACGGCTGCCTGGTTACGCCCTAGCTCATCCCATTGAACCCGGTCCGAGCCCTTGTGACCATCGACCCACGCCTTCACTCGGAGGAATCTCGGGGATTGCAACCCCTGATGACCTGGGTTGTAGCTTCTCGAACAGTATCAATCTCGGCGCACTTTGCGGCAGAGACACTCGAACCGGGGCGCTACCCGCGGTGCGCGAGGGCGGCCGAGGCAACGGTTACGGTTACGTCGTGTTCTCGATTGCCGCCCTGATCCCGTCGCCACCGATCCTGGTGCCCGAGCTCTGTGGTGCCGAGTCGGGCGCGCTCCCCGGTCACGACGGTGATCCGCGGGCACGGCTGCGCGCGGCGGTACTGGGGGCGGCGCGCGACCTCGCGGCCGTGACGGATCGGTGGATCGTGGTCGGTACCGGCGCGTCCACCGAGGTGTTCGGTCCCGAGGTGGTCGGTACCTTTCGCGGGTTCGGGGCCGATGTGCGGGTCGCGTTGTCCGCGGCCGCCGCGCCCGAGGCCGACCCGCAGCTTCCGCTGCCGGTGCTGATCGCCGGATGGTTGCGGGGGCAGGTCGCGCCGGCCGTGAGTGCCGAGGTGCGTCTGGTCGCCGTGGACACCCCGGTGCCCGACTGCGTCGAGTTCGGCGCGAAACTTCGCGCCGAACTGGACAATTCGGAGGTGCGCCACGGTGTGCTCGTAATCGCCGACGGTGCGGCCACGTTGTCGGTGAAAGCGCCGGGATATCTGGACGAGCGGGCCGCCGCGGTGCAGGACGGCCTGGACCGCGCGTTGTCCACCGGCGACCGCACGGCCCTGCGCGGGCTGGACCCCGAGTTGTGCGCGGAGCTCGTGCTGTCGGGCCGGGCCGCCTATCAGGTGCTCGCCGGATTGTTCGACCGCGATCCCGCGGTCGAGACGCGCTACCGCGCCGCGCCATTCGGTGTCGGTTACCACGTGAGCCTGTGGCGGCCCACCGGAACGGCGGCGGCGTGATCACCCCCGTCGCGGTCGTCGGCCCCACCGCCACCGGTAAGTCCGAGCTCGGGCTCGCCCTCGCCGAGCGGCTCGGCGGCGAGATTGTCAACATCGACGCGATGCAGCTCTATCGCGGCATGGACGTCGGCACCGCCAAACTGACCCCCGACGAACGCCGCGGCATCCCGCACCACCAACTCGACGTGCTCGCGGTGACCGAGACCGCGACCGTCGCCGCCTACCAGAGCTCGGCCGCCGCCGACGTGGCGGCGATCATGGCGCGCGGTCGCGTGCCGGTGATCGTCGGCGGTTCGATGATGTATGTGCAAGCGCTGTTGGACGAATGGTCGTTCCCGGCCACCGATCCGGCGGTGCGCGCGCGCTGGGAGGCGGTGCTCGCCGAGGGTGGCGTCGCGGCCGTGCACGCCGCGCTGCGGGCCGCCGACCCGGCCGCGGCCGCCACCATCCTGCCCACCGACGGACGGCGCATGGTGCGCGCGCTCGAGGTGGTCGAGCTGACCGGGCGCCCGTTCGCCGCGTCCGCGCCCGAGATCGGCACCCCGCGCTGGGACACCGTGATCATCGGCGTCGACCGCGACACCGCCGAACTGGACGAGCGGATCGAACGCCGCACCGCGCTCATGTTCGAGCGCGGACTCGTCGACGAGGTGCGCGCCCTGCTCGAGCACGGCCTGCGCGAGGGCGTCACCGCCCGTCGCGCCATCGGCTACGCCCAGGTCCTGGCCTACCTCGACAACGAATACGACCTCGAACACGCCCGAGAACGCACCCTGATCGGCACTCGGCGCTACGTTCGGCGACAGCGCTCGTGGTTTCGCCGCGACCCGCGGGTGCGCTGGGTGGACGGCGCGGCACCCGACCTGGTGGCGAGGACGCTCGCCCTGCTCGACGAGAAAGAACGGACCCCGCAGTGACCCGACGTGTGAGCACGCGAAACGCCTCCGTCCAGGTGTGGCAGGCCTACCTGAACAACCGCACCAAACGCCACCGCGACGGACGCTTC
Source organism: Nocardia brasiliensis (assembly GCF_011801125.1). NCBI lineage: Bacteria > Bacillati > Actinomycetota > Actinomycetes > Mycobacteriales > Nocardiaceae > Nocardia > Nocardia brasiliensis. Next base: position 5,431,204 of record NZ_CP046171.1, on the reverse strand, counting down.
CTGGTGCAGGGCGTCCGGCCGATCACCCAGGCGCTGGCCAACGACTGGCCGCTGGAGACGCTGCTCTACCGCCTCGGCACGCCTGAGCTGTCCAGCTGGGCCAGGCAGCTGCTCGACACCAGCGACGTCCCGCAGGTCGGCCTGGTGCCCGAGCTGATGGCCGAGCTGGGCGAAAAGACCGGCGGCATACCGGAAGTGGTGGCGGTCGCGGTCTCGCGTCAGGAGGATCTGGCCACTTTCGAACCGGGGGAGCCTGGCGAGGACGCGCCCGTGGTCGTGGTGTTCGATCGGCCGAATTCGCCGGGCAACCTCGGCACGCTGATCCGCTCGGCGGACGCGTTCGGCGCGAGCGGGGTGGTGGTCACCGGGCACGGCGCCGACCAGTACGACCCGCAGGCCGTGCGCGCCTCGACCGGTTCGCTGTTCGCGATGCCGGTGCTGCGCGCTGCCGGTCCCGCGCAGGTGCTCGAATTCCGGGATCGGCAAGTGCGGCGCGGCATTCCGACCCGGATCGTCGGCACCGACGAGCACGGCCCTCGCGCGGCCTATGATCACGACTTCACCGAGGCGACGATTCTCGTGGTCGGGAACGAGACGGGTGGCATGAGCGCGGCCTGGCAGCAAGCATGTGACGACATGGTGCACATTCCGATGGGCGGCACCGCCAGTTCGCTCGGCGCGCCGTCCGCGGCGGCCGTGGCGCTCTATGAAATTTCCCGGCAGCGCCGGACGTTTGCCAAATGACGACGAATTAGGGAGAACACGTACGTGTCGGATTTCGAGTTCGCCAAGGGGCACGGCACCCAGAACGATTTCGTGGTGCTGCCCGACCCCGAGGTTCGGCTGGAGCTGACCCCGGCGCGGGTGAGCGCGCTGTGTGATCGCCAGCGTGGCCTGGGCGCCGACGGGGTGCTGCGGGTCGCGCGCGCCGCGGCGTTGCGAGCCGCGGGCGTGCTCACCGAACTGCCCGATGGCGTGCGCGAGAACGACTGGTTCATGGACTACCGCAACGCCGACGGCTCGATCGCCGAGATGTGCGGCAACGGCACCCGCGTGTTCGCGCACTACCTGGTGGCGTCCGGGCTCGAATCGAGCGATACGTTCGTGGTGGGTAGCCGCGCGGGGGGACGCCCGGTGGTCGTGCACGCCGCGACCGCGGTCGACGGCGAGGTCACCGTCGACATGGGCCGGGTTCGCGAACTCGGCGAATCCACCGCCACCATCGCGGGCTGGGGCTACCAGGGCATCGGGATCGACGTCGGCAACCCGCATCTGGCCTGTGTCGACCCCGAGCTGACCGTGGACGCCCTCGGCAAGCTCGACCTCAGCGTGCCCCCGGGCTACGACCCCGACCTGTTCCCGCACGGGGTCAACGTGGAGATCCTGACCGCGCTCGACGCCGACCGTGCCGTGGACATGCGGGTCTACGAACGCGGTGTCGGCGAAACCCGTTCCTGCGGAACCGGAACCGTTGCCGCGGCGACCGCGGCACTGGTGCGCGATGGCTTCCGCGTCGGCACCGACAGCGGCGAGGTGCGGGTGCGCGTTCCGGGCGGCGAAGTGACCGTCGGGCTGGTCGAGGGCGTCGCGACGCTGCGCGGGCCGTCGGTGCTGCTCGCCTCGGGCCGGATCGCCGAAAGCTGGTGGCTGGGGCTCTGAGGCGAGCTCGGATCGGGACACGCGTGGCACGGCGGTGCCGAATATCCGAATGCGCCATGTCGGTATCTCGTGGGACCATGGACGTTGTATGACGAAACAAATCACTGACGAATTCACCCGTGCCGAAGATTTCACCGAGGGGGCCGAGGACATCAGTACCTCCGATTTCGACAACGATATGACCGGCGGCGAGTTCGATGATGCCGATATCGGTGATGTCGTGGCCCAGCACGCGGCACGGATGAAGCGTTCCGGGGGATGGACCCCGGCCGAGCCGACGGTCGGCGAAATGCAGCTCGACGAACGCAGCTCGCTGCGTCGCGTCGCCGGGCTGTCCACCGAGCTCACCGATATCACCGAGGTCGAATACCGGCAGCTGCGCCTGGAACGGGTCGTACTGGTCGGGGTGTGGACCGCGGGAAGCGCCGCCCAGGCCGACGCGAGCATGACCGAACTGGCCGCGCTCGCCGAGACCGCGGGATCGCAGGTGCTGGAGGGACTGATCCAGCGCCGCGACAAGCCGGACCCGGCCACCTACATCGGCTCCGGCAAGGCCGAGGAGCTGCGTGCCGTCGTGCTGGAAACCGGCGCCGACACGGTGATCTGCGACGGTGAACTGACCCCGGCGCAGCTGACCGCGCTGGAAAAGGTCGTCAAGGTCAAGGTGATCGACCGGACCGCGTTGATCCTGGACATCTTCGCCCAGCACGCCACCTCGCGCGAGGGCAAGGCGCAGGTCGCGCTCGCGCAGATGGAATACATGCTGCCGCGACTGCGCGGCTGGGGTGAGTCGATGTCCCGCCAGGCCGGTGGCCGAGCGGGCAGCAACGGCGGTGTGGGTCTGCGCGGCCCCGGTGAGACGAAGATCGAAACCGACCGCCGCCGCATCCGCGAGCGAATGGCCAAGCTGCGCCGCGAGATCCGGGAGATGAAGACCGCGCGCGACACGATGCGCGCGCGCCGCAACTCCAGCGGGATCCCGTCCGTCGCGATCGTCGGCTACACCAACGCGGGCAAGTCCAGCCTGATGAACGCGCTCACCGGCGCGGGTCTGCTGGTGCAGGACGCGCTGTTCGCCACCCTCGATCCGACCACCCGCCGCGCCGACCTGGACGACGGCCGCGAGGTCGTGTTCACCGACACCGTCGGTTTCGTCCGGCACCTGCCGACCCAGCTGGTCGAGGCGTTCCGGTCCACCCTGGAAGAGGTGACCGGCGCCGACCTGCTGCTGCACGTGGTCGACGGCTCCGACCCGCTGCCCGCCGAACAGATCAAGGCGGTCCGCGAGGTGATCACCGACGTGATCAAGGAGCAGGGCACGGTGGCGCCGCCGGAACTGCTGGTGGTCAACAAGATCGACGCGCTGGACCAGTTGGCGCTGACCCGCCTGCGCGGCCAGCTCCCCGACGCCGAGTTCGTCTCGGTGCACGCCGGCATCGGCATCGAGGCGCTGCGCGATCGGCTCGCCGAAGTGCTCGGTGGCCTCGACGTCGAGGTGGGCGTGCTGCTCCCGTACACCCGCGGCGACCTGCTCGCCCGCATCCACGCGGACGGCCGCATCATCACCTCGGACCACGAGGAGGGCGGCACCCGCGTCCGCGCCCGCGTGCCGCACGCACTGGCCGCCGCCCTCGCCGAGTACGCGCACGCGGGCGGCCCCGAAACAAACGGCCACCCCGCTCCCTGACCCGGTCCCGGCCGAACTTCGCACACCAGGTCCGCGTTCCCGCACCCGCTGACCACGTGCGAAGTGCCGGGAGCTCGGCGTCCGCATGAGCACCATGCGCCCAGCGGTACTGCGGCGTGTGGAAGCGCGGAGCTGATGGGTGAGGCGTTGATCGGCGGCGTTAAGTCGCTCACATCGTGGTCGGTCGGTGTTCGCGGCGTCGTCCGGGCGGTCGACGGACTCGGGTGCGTCGCGTGCGATGTCACGGCGTCGCGCTCGCGGGTCTCGCGGTGAAGAGTCGCTCGAAAGCTGGTCCCTGGCTGCGCGGAGCAGACCGGTCGGGCTGTGGCGGGGCTCACATGCGATGCGACACAGTGGTTTTCGTTACGCTATCGTCGGTCGCAACGACATCAGGAGGGTGCTATGTCGCACGACCGCGCGGGGTCGGCCGGTATCGGAGATCGGCAGTCGGACGTACTCGAGCACGAGCAACCGGCGCTCAGCGACGGTGCGCCACTGCACGTCTCGCTGACCGACACCGACGTGCGGGTGATCGAGACGCTGCTCGCGCCGCTGCGCGCGTGGACCAGCCCGCGCTTCTACGGCCTGGACAACATTCCGGCCGAAGGCCCCGTGCTGCTGGTCGGCAACCACAACCTGATGGGCGGGATCGACGCCCCGCTGCTGCTGCCGGAGGTGCTGCGTCGCCGCGGCAGGCTGATCCGCGGGCTCGCCGAGAACGTGCTGATCGCCGTGCCCGGCCTGCGGCATTTCCTGCACCGCTACGGCGCGGTCCGCGGCACCCGGGGCAACTGCCTCGCCCTGCTGCGCCGCGGGGACGCCGTCATCGTGTTCCCCGGTGGCGGGCGTGAGGCGGTGCGCCGCAAGAACGAGAAGTACGTTCTCAAATGGGAGGGCCGCAGCGGCTTCGCCCGCATGGCGATCGAAGCGGGCGCGCCGATCGTGCCGGTCGCGATGATCGGTGTCGACGACGCCTACGACATCGTCGTCGACGGCGACCATCCGGTGCTGCGCCCGCTGCGCTGGACCGTGCAAGCCCTCGGCCTCAACCCCGATCTGACCCCACCGCTGCTGCGCGGCATCGGTCCCACCGTGCTGCCCCGCCCGGAACGCTTCTACTTCTCCGCGGGCACCCCCATCGATCCGGCCCCGTGGCGCGACGCCCCTGACCGCGCTACGGCCGCAAAGGAATTGCGCGACGTCACGCGCAAGGCGCTAGAGGAGGAGCTGAAATTCCTTTTCGCCGAACGCGATCGCGACTCCGGCCGCCACCTGACCGGTCGTCTGCGCGACTGGCTCCGCCGCTGACCCACTACGGGCCTGGGGGTCCTCAGTTGGGGTGGGCGGTGAGGTCGTAGACGGCGATGTTGCCGATGCGGGTGGCGGGGTAGTGGTGTGCGACCCAGTCCGCGATCTCGGGTTTGCCGGTGACCTGCCATGGCGGTGTGGGCGTGCTGGGAGCGTGCGCGCCGGTGCGCCAGGTCGCGGGTAGTTGCATCTCCTGGACCAGGTAGTAGCTGAGTTCGTGGTCGCGGACGAAGCCCTGGAACTGCTCTAGGGTCGGCACCGGGTCGGTGTCGGCGAAGCCGCCGATGGCGATCACCGGTGTGTGGCTGGCCAATTCGAGTGCGGCGGCGACCGAACCGCGGTCCACCGCGGCAGACCAGGTGGTCGATGAGCCCGCGAGCATCGCGACGATCTGCGGCGCGGTGAACGCGCCGCCGTCGGCGAAGTTCTGGGTCTGGCGCCGCACGAGCGCCGCGATCCCGGTCTCCGCGGGTTTGGCCGGACCGACGACGGGGCTGCGGCCCGCATGTGCCTGCGGCAGCGTCGCGGCCGCGTAGGCGGTCGAACCACCGAGTCCGGCAATGACTCCCACGACCACCAGGATCGCCGTGACCCGCCTGCGCGCCGTCCGCGCCGCGGCCGTCGCCGGTAGCGCGGTGCCGAGCAATCCGAGTACGACCACCGCGCTCGCACCGGCGATGGTCCAGCGCACCCACGGCTGCCATTCGGAATTGCGTTGCAGCACAACGAAAGCCCAGCCACCCATGGCGGCGACGAGGGCGGCGGTGCCGAGCCTGCCGAACGCCTCCTCGCGCCGACGCCACAGTTCGTGCACGCCGATGGCGAGCACACCGGCGACGGCGGGTGCGAGGGCGAGGGTGTAGTACGAGTGCTCGATCGCGCCCATCACGCTGAACGCGGCGCCCATCGTGACCAGCCACAACCCGAACGTCAACGCCGCGCCGCGCACCGGATCGGTCCGCGGGTTGCCCCGGCGGGACGCGATGACCAGACCGAACGCCAGCAACGCCGCCGGTATCAGCCAGGAGATCTCGAATCCGCTCTCGCCGGCGAACAGCCTGCCCGCCCCTGGCCCGCCGAAGTCGTTGAAGCTCTGCAGCAAACCGGGCGGCGCCTGATATCCCTCGGGGAGGTCGATCCGGCCGCTCGGCGCGGTGTCGCCGAGGAAGCGGCCGAATCCGTTGTAGCCGAGCACCGTGTTCAGGAACGTGTTGTCCGTCGAGCCGGCCAGGTACGGCCGCGACGACGCGGGCCACAGCGCCGTCAGCGCCACATACCAGCCGGACGAGACGATCAGCGCGACCGCGCCACCGGCCAAGTGCCACAACCTGTTCCGCACCGAGGTCGGTGCGACGAGCAGATAGGTCAGCGCGAGCGCGGGCGCCACCATGAGCCCCTCGAGCACCTTGGCCAGGAAGGCGAACCCCAGCGCGACACCGGCCAGCACGAGCCAGCGCCCGCGCGCGTGCGCGGCGGCGCGGATCGTGCAGTAGGCGGCCGCGGTCATCAGCAGCACCATCACCGCGTCGGGGTGGTTGTAGCGGAACATCATGGCCGCCACCGGCGTCGCCGCCAGGACGGCACCAGCGAGCAGGCCCGCGCCGCGGCTACCCGTGGCCCGCGCGACCGCGGCATAGAGCAGCGCGACCGCGCCCACCGCCATGAGTGCCTGCGGCACGAGCATGCTCGCGCTGCTGAAGCCGAACAGCTGACCGGAGAGTCCCATGATCCATTGGGAGACCGGCGGCTTGTCGACGGTGATGAAGTTGGCGGGGTCCAGCGAACCGAACAGCAGCGCCTTCCAATTCTGCGCACCAGCCCAGGCGGCGCCGGCGTAGAAGTTGTTCGCCATACCGTTGACCGTGATGTGCCACAGATAGGCGATCGCGGTGCCGGCCAACAGCGCGGCCAGTCCGATGCGCTCGGCCGGGCGTGCCGGGGGAGGGTCTGCCGGATCGGGGGAAGGCGCAACGGAACCGGTCGGAGCCGTCGCGATGAGGGTCGCCGCCATTGCCCAACGGTCGCACGCCGGTGTTCACCGGAAGTTGGACTGCGGGTTAACACCGGGTCGCAATAGTGTGGGCCAGGCCACCGCGGTTTGCGGCGAATCTCTGCCCGATCGCGGCGGCGTGCGTGCCGTGCCTGGTCGGGCAACAATTCCGCCCCAGAAGTGAACAGCGATTCTGGTTCCGGGTACCGTAGGTCGCAACGACGGGTCGGTGTGGTCCGGCCGGTGTGGTCACTAGGAGGTTGGTGTGGAGCGCACACTGTTCGAACCCGAGCACGAACTGTTCCGGGAGTCGTTCCGCAAGTTTCTCGATCAGCACGTCGCACCGAACCACGCGCAGTGGGAAGAACAGGGCATCGTCGACCGTTCGGTATGGCTGGAGGCGGGCAAGCAGGGCTTTCTCGGCATGGCCATGCCCGAGGAGTACGGTGGCGGCGGGGTCAAGGACTTTCGCTACAACGCCATCGTCGCCGAGGAGTCGGTGCGCGGTCAGTACTCCGGCCTGGGCTTCGCCCTGCACAACGATGTGATCGCGCCTTATCTGCTGGAGTTGGCCAACGAGGAGCAGAAGCAGCGCTGGCTGCCCGGCTTCTGTGCGGGCGAGATCATCACCGCGATCGCGATGACCGAGCCGGGTACCGGCTCGGATCTGCAGGGCATCAAGACCCGCGCGGTCCGCGACGGTGACGACTGGGTGCTCAACGGCGCCAAGACGTTCATCACCAACGGCATCAACTCCGACATCGTCATCGTGGTCGCGCAGACCGACCCCGACAAGGGTGCCATGGGCTTCAGCCTGCTCGTGGTCGAGCGCGGCATGCCCGGCTTCGAGCGCGGCCGCAACCTGGACAAGCTCGGCCTCAAGGCACAGGACACCGCCGAACTCACCTTCACCGACGTCCGGGTGCCCAACGCCAATCTGCTCGGTCAGGAGGGTAGCGGCTTCATCCACCTGATGCAGAACCTCCCGCAGGAGCGCCTGTCCATCGCCGTCATGGCGGCCGCGGCGATGGAGGCCTGCCTGGACATGACCTGTCAGTACGTCCGCGATCGCAAGGCCTTCGGCAAGCCGATCGGCGCCCTGCAGAACACCCGCTTCGTGCTCGCCGAGCTGGCCACCAAGACCACGGCGGTGCGTGTGCTGGTCGATCGATTCATCGAAGACCTCAATGCCGGACGTCTTTCGGTCGAGGACGCCGCGATGGCCAAGTGGTGGAGCACCGAGGAGCAGGTCGAGCTCATCGACCGGTGCCTGCAGCTGCACGGTGGCTACGGCTACATGAAGGAATACCCGATCGCCAAGGCGTACATGGACGCCCGGGTCCAGACCATCTACGGCGGCACCACCGAGATCATGAAGGAGATCATCGGGCGTTCGCTGAAACTTTCCTGACTCCAAGACATTTCACGAGGGTGGCACTCCGGCGGGTGCCACCCTCGTCGTTTTCGCGCGACCCGTTTCGGCCCTCGTGTTCGACCTCGATGATGCCCGCCGGTAGCGGGACGAGGGGAATCCGGCGGACGTGCGGAGAGGTCTTGTTCGGGTCGTCGGTCCCCGCGCACCGTGACCTTCGGCTCTGTCCGCTCGTGCGCGCCCGGTGATGGCATGGGACGGCTGAGCGTGCCGGACTAGAGGAAGCGGGGCCATGTCATGACAGTTGCCGAGCTCGGTCACCCGGGGCCTGGCACGACGCCGCTGGTCACCACCTGCGGTGCGGTGACCGACGCGCAATGCGCGCAGGCGCGGCGCACGATCGGCTGGGTGCTGCGCAGGCATCGGCTCGACGCGCTCGCGCGGGTGCGGATCGGCACCGGCGTGCGGCCGGAAGGTCCGGTGCTGGTGCAGGTCAACCTCGAGATGGGGGAGCTGCCGGTGCGCGCGCAGGCGATCGGGCCCGGCGGTTTCGCGGCGATGTTCGCCGCCGAGCGACTGGACCGGATACTCGACGGCGTGCGTGCCGGGGTAGTGCGCCCACGCTGGCCGGATTCCCGGCGGCCGCTGCTGGCGCGTAGCTCCGAGCTCAGGCCGGTGGCGCGCCGCAAACGCTGCGCGTTGTCGAATGTCACCGTGGCCGAAGCTGTTTCGATACTCGCCACGATGGACTACGACGCGCACCTGTTCGTCGATGCCGAGACGGGGATGGACGCGGTGGTGTACCGGGCGGGTCCAGGCGGTGTGCGACTGGCCCGGCAGCACCGGCTCGGGCTGCCCACCGGAGCGGTGCCCGCCGAGCTCACCGTGCGTCCCGACCCGACGCCCCATCTCACCGAGCGCGAAGCCGCACAACGGTTGTGCGAGTACGGCTTACCGTTCCTGTTCTGCACCGATCCGTGCAGCGGCCGAGGACGGCTGCTCTATCGCCGCTACGACGGCGACCTCACCTCGGTCACATCATCCGACATCGAAAGGTAGGCATCGAGCGTGCAGCGTGAGCTGACCCAACGCGAAATTCTGACCGAGCTGGAACCGATCGCCGAAGACTGTGTGCACCGGCACCTGTCGATGACCAAGGACTGGCACCCGCACGACTACATCCCGTGGGACGAGGGCCGCAACTTCGCCATGCTGGGCGGAACCGATTGGCACGCAGAGCAATCGAAGCTCAGTGAGGTGGCCAAGGCCGCCATGATCACCAATCTGCTCACCGAGGACAACCTGCCCTCCTACCACCGCGAGATCGCCGAGAACTTCTCCCGCGACGGCGCGTGGGGCACCTGGGTCGGCCGCTGGACGGCCGAGGAGATGCGTCACAGCACCGTCATCCGGGACTATCTCGTGGTGACCCGCGGTGTCGATCCCGTGGCCCTCGAACAGGCCCGAATGATTCACATGACCAACGGGTTCGCCTCCGGCGCGAGCACGGCCGACGTGGAAAGCGGTGCGGGCTTTCTGCATTCGGTGGCCTACGTCAGCTTCCAGGAACTGGCCACCCGGGTGACGCACCGCAACACCAGTCGGGTGTGCGGTGACCCGGTCGCGGACAAGATGTTGCAGCGCATCGCCTCCGACGAGAACCTGCACATGATCTTCTATCGGACGATCTGCGGCACCGCGCTCGATCTCATTCCCGACCAGGCGCTCGCGGCGATCGAGGCCATCGTGCGGAATTTCCAGATGCCAGGCGCCGGCATGCCGAACTTCCGGCGCAATGGTGTGCTGATGGCCAAGCACGGCGTCTACGACCTGCGCCAGCACTTCGAGGAGGTGCTGACCCCGGTGCTGCGGCAGTGGAACATCTTCGGCCGCACCGATTTCAGCGCCCGAGGCGAGCAGATCCGGGAGCGTCTCGGCGCCTATCTCGACGATCTCGAGCAGGTGAAGATCCCCAGATTCGAGGAACAGCGCGCTCGCTCCCTCGCCAGGGAACGAGCGCGCTGCTGATCCTCGGTCAGCGGCCCACTCCGAGCGGCAGGCCGAGCAGCGCGGACAGTGCGGCGCCGACGCTGCTGCCGAGGGTGCCGATCGCGGCGGGGTCGAGCAAGGTCGACGGCAGCGTGCGAATATCGCAACCGGGTTGCGCCGGTCGACCTTCGGCGCGGCCGACGAGCCAGTTGAACGCGTCGGGCGCACCCATGACCGCGAAGTCGCCGTGCGAGCTCACCACGGCGGGAACTGATCACGCCGATGGGTGACCGAAGTGCCCGCGGCGCATCCCGGCGATCGCGTCCACCGCGGTCTGATGCGCTTCCCGGCCGAACTGCGCGGGCCCCTGTGCTTCGCGATCTTGCACATCTTCTCGGGGCAGGCGGTGATCCGCCCCGTCTATGCTCCGCCGGGTCTGGACGAGGCCGTCCTCAGGGTCGTCAACGACATGCTCCTCGCCTACGCCGCCAGTCTGGAGGCGCGACGCGCCGAGTGAGGCGTGCCGGTGCGAGTGGTCGAACCGTGCATGTGCACAACGGGAGCGCTGGAGCATCGGCGTTATGCCGATAGCGCATCGTCGCCCTGAGCTGTGAGCATGATCGGTGTCGGCGCATCAGTGTGACGCTGGCAATAGGCAGGCAATGGTGCTGGAGGACAAGTGGACAGGTCTCGGTGGCGGCGGCTCGTCGTACTGACGGTGTCGGCGTTCATGGCGATGGGCGGCGCGGGTATGGCTGCGGCGGAGCCGGGGTTTCCGACCTTCCCGCCGGATCAGAACCAGTTGCCGCAGCTGCCGAGCGAACCGCAGCTCTACGACCTGCTGCCGATCCCGACGCCGAGCGAGGACCCCTGGTACGACGACCCGGCCGACCTGGAGTCGTACGCGCCGGGCCAGATCGTGCGCTCGCGTGAGGTGCAGACCCGCCTGCTCGGACTGCCGTTCCCGGTGTACACCAAGCAGCTGCTGTTCCGCTCGAACGACGTGCACGACAACCCGATCGTGACCGCGACGACGGTCATCGTGCCGGGCATCCCGTGGCAGGGCAGCGCCCGTCCGGTGCTGTCGTTCCAGGAGGCGATCGACTCCACCAGCTCGTCCTGCAATCCGTCCTACACGCTGCAGACCGGAACCATGAAGGAATCCGCGCTCGCGGTGTACTGGTTGCTGCAGGGTTTCGCGATCAACGTGCCCGACTTCGACGGCAAGTTCAACACGTTCAACACCTACGCCGAGGGCAAGATGGTGCTGGACAGCCTGCGCGCCGTGAAGAACGACACCGGATTGGGGCTCACCGATTCCGGGATCGCGCTCTACGGCTATTCCGGTGGTGGATCCGGGTCGATCCGCGCCGCCGAACTGCGCGCCACCTACGCGCCCGACGTGCGCATCCTCGCCACCACCATCGGCGGAACGCCCGGTGACCTGGTCGCCGAAGCCGCCTACGCGACGCGCGAACAGCCGGGCCTGACCGGAACCAGCAACTTCACGATGTGGCTCGGGCTGGCAAGTCTGGCGCGCGAATACCCGGACGTGTTCAAGGTCGACGAGCTGCTCACCGCCGAAGGGCAGCAGCTGCTGCGGGACTTCCAGAGCCGCTGCTACGCGACCATCGCGCTCTCGGGCGTGTACCGGCCGATCAGCGCCTACTACCAGCCAGGCAAGTCGCTCGAGTCCTCGCCCGAGATCATCAAAGTGTTGCGGGACAACAGCTTGGGCAAGTACATCCCCGACACCCCGGTGCTGTGGTGGCACGGGCTCTGGGACGAACTGATCCCGCCCTCGGTGGTGCTCCCGACGGTGAACTCCTACTGGGAACGCGGCGCCGACCTGCGCTTCTACACCGTGCCGGTGCCCGAGCACATCACCAACGCGGTGACCGGCTGGCCGCCCGCGGTGGCCTGGACCAGCGCGGTGCTGCGCGGTCTGCCGCCGGGCCCGAAGTTCAAGGCGGACTTCCAGCCGCTGCCGCCCGGCTTTCCTGGTAGCTGAGACATCGCCGAGCGACACCTGCCGGTGCCGCCCCGCTGCCGGGAACGCGTATCGTCCGAGGGAGTTGTGCCGAGTAGCTAGGAAGTTCGATGACGCACTTCTCCCTGGTCGCCCCGGTTGCCGGCGACAGTGAACACTGGTCGCGGATGATCGCGCAGCTTCGCGCGCGTGCCGCGACGCTGGCCAGCGAGTTCCGGTTTGCTGATCCGCCGTACGCGCAGTTGCCGCAGTCGATGTTCGACGCCGACTTCGTGCCGAGCGCCGAACTCAACGTCGAACTGTTCTTCCGCTACGCCGCCGACGGCGTGGAGCCGTCGGAGCAGGACACCGGCCCGCTCGTCGAACGGGCGGTGCGGCTCGTGCGGGACGGGATGCCGCTGGACGAGGTACTGACCAACTATCGGGTCGGCGTCTCCTTCTTCTGGGCGCAGCTGATGCCCGCGCTGACGCCGGCCGACCATCCCTTCGTCCCGGAACTGGGCCTGCGGTTGACCACCTACGCCGGACTCGTGCTTTCGCGCATCGCGATCGCGCTGGTCGAGGACGCGCGCCAGCCGCGATGGGATCTGTTGGAGCAGAACGAGATCGCCGCCGCACTGCTCGCCGGGCGCGATCCCGGCGAGTGGGCGCGCGAGCTCGAGACGCCGCTCGCGGACGCGTTCCTGGTCGCGGCCGTCCGGCAGGGCGAGATCACGCCGGGACGGCTGACCGATCTGCGCTATCGCATCGGCAAGCTGCCCGGCGCGTTCCTGCACCGCGACAGCGGCGGTTGGACCGCGCTGATCCCGCTGGACGACGCCGCCGATCCGGTCGCGGCGCTCACCGCCCGGCTCGGCTTGCGCGCCGATCGGCCGCATCCGGGTTTCTGGATCGGCGTGGCGCCCGCTGCCAGGCACGCCGACATCCCGGCCGCCTACGCCGAGGCCAGGATCGTCGCGGAGACCGCGCGCTGTCTGGACCGGCCCGAGATGGCGTGCCGTCGCCAGGACATGATGTTCGAGTACGCGATCTCCACCGCCGGTGCCGCCCTGCCGAATCTGGCCGCGGTCCTGGCGCCGCTCGACGAGCACCCGCTGCTGATCCGCACGCTCGACGAGTACATCGCCAACCAGTTCAATCACAACGCGATGGCGCGGGCCCTCTACATCCACCGCAACACCGTCACCTATCGCCTGACCCGGATCGCCGACCTCACCGGCTACGACCCGCAGGATCCAGCGGGCGTCTCCACGCTGATGGCGGCCCGCGTCGCCCGGCAACTGCTCGCGAAGTCGTTCCGCCCCTGACCCTTCCGCGCCCGGCTCACTGCACCGTGACCCGGGTGGACCGGATCAGCGTGTTGCCGGGATAACTCGCGTTCAGACTGCGGACGGCGAGGATGACCGGCCGGGTCGCCTTGGCGGCGAACAGATCTGCGGCCCGCTCCCACAGCGGGATATAGAACGTGCGCTGCTCGCCGACCGGGACGACGACCGGGAATTTGAAACAATAGATGTGCTGGCTGTGGGTTTCGTTGCAGATCTTCATCGGCGGTACCACCGCCTCGGTGCGCCAGTAACCCCGCTGCCTGCCCGTATCGGTCAGCAATCCGACGTCCTGGATATCGACCGGTTTGGTGCCCAGATTCGTGATGGTGAGCCCCAGATAGGTACCGGGAACGGTGGATTCGGCCCGGCTCAAGGCGTAGGTCTCGGTGCTGTCCAATGCCTCGAGATTGGTGCGCACTCCGGGCTTGTCGCCGATCGGGCGCTGGATGAACACCGTGGTGGTGAACTGCGCCCGTGCCTCGGTCTTGGCGAGCTGGAAGGCCGAATTCGCCGTGCCGTTCGAACTGCGCGCGAGCACGGTCGAAACCACCAGTGCCGCAACACTGACCACGATGGCCACCACCGAGAGCGCCACCGCGAATTTGTCCTTGGTCGCCAGCCGATCGAACCCCTGCCGGGTCCGCTGGAACGGATTCTGCGTGGACACCGAACTCACCCGCCTGTCTGCCACCCCAATTCTCGCACCCCCCAACCACGACACGCTGTCGGTCATTCAGTGGACACCCCTGACAAGCGTCGGCGCTGTTGTTGAATGGGCATTGTGGATTGCTACAGCCAGAATTCGTATGGGGTGCGCCAGGATTGGGGGCCGGTCGGTGCGGCGGCGGTCGGCGCGGGCTGCGCGTGCCTCGTTGTGGTGGATGTGTTGTCGTTCAGCACGGCGGTTTCCGTGCTCGTCGAGCGCGGGACGCGGGTGTATCCGTACCGCTGGCGCGACGAAGCCGCGGCGGAATTCGCCCGGCGCAACGAGGCCGCGCTCGCGGTCGGCCGCGGCGCCGTGACCGCGGCGGCACCGTGGTCCCTGTCGCCGGCTGTGCTGCGCGCCGCGCCGTTCACCCCGCGGCTGGTGTTGCCCTCGCCGAACGGCTCCGCGATCGCGGCGGCGACCGGCGGCACCGTCCCGGTGCTGGCCGGGTGTCTGCGCAATGCCACGGCGGTCGGTACCTGGCTGGCCGGTAGAGGTTGGGGCACAAGCGAACAGCCGGTGGCGGTGATCGCGGCGGGGGAGCGGTGGCCGGACGGCTCGCTGCGGCCAGCGCTGGAGGATCTGCTCGGCGCGGGCGCGGTCATCTCCGCCTTGCGGCAGCGGCGGCGGGTGCCGCTCTCGCCGGAGGCCGAAATGGCGGCGCTGGCTTTCGAGACGAATGCCGATATCGAGGCCGCAGTACGCGGCAGTGCGTCCGGACGAGAGCTGATCGAAATGGGTTTCGGTGGGGATGTGGACGTCGCGCTGGAGTGGGATTCAGCGCGGGCGGTGCCGTTGTCGGCGAATGGGGTATTCGCTGCGGTGGAATAGGTTTCGACGGTGTTGTAAGTGCGGCTTACAGGTGATTTCAGATCGCCTTGAATTGCCGGAAGTTGTCGGGACATCGGCGGCAACCGTTGGTAAGAATGCATTTCATGACACGGACTGCCACGCGAGAACGGGTTATTCGGCAGGCCGATTCGGTGCCGCGGATATCGCACGCGCAATTCCGGCCCGACGTCGAGGGATTGCGGGCGGTCGCGGTGCTCGCGGTGATCGCGTTCCATACCGGCCTTGGCGGAGTCAGCGGCGGGTTCGCGGGCGTGGACGTCTTTTTCGTGATTTCCGGGTTCCTGATCACCGGCATGCTGTGGCGGGAGGTCTCGGCGACCGGCACGATCGCCCTGGCCCGGTTCTATGGCGGTCGTGCTCGAAGGTTGCTGCCCGCCGCGGGCATCGTGCTGGTCGCGACCGCGATCGCCGCCGTCTCCGCGTTACCGCCGTTGCAGGCCCGCACGGTGCTCGGCGATGGGATCGCCGGCGCGATGTATGTCGGCAACATACGGCTGGCCATGCAGGGCACCGACTACCTTGCCGCCGATGCGCCGCCGTCACCGTTTCAGCACTACTGGTCGCTCGGCGTCGAGGAACAGTTCTATCTGCTGTGGCCCGCTCTGCTCGTCGGCCTCGCCTGGTGTCTCGCGCGCCGACGCGCGGCAGGCGCTACACCGGTCCCGTACGCGATCGCCCTCGCTTTCATCGCGGCGGTGTCGTTCGCGCTGGCACTGCACTGGACCCGCACGCTGCCGCCCTGGGCGTTCTTCACGCTGCCCGCCAGAGCCTGGGAATTGGCCGCCGGTGGGTTGGTGGCCCTCTCGATCCCGGTGTGGCGGCGGCTGCCCGAACTGGTTGCCGCTGGCCTGGGCTGGCTCGGGCTCGGCGCGATCGTCCTCGCCTACCTTTGTCTCGACGAGCACACGCCCTACCCCGGAATCGCCGCGCTGCTACCGGTTCTCGGCGCGGCGGCACTTATCGCCGCGGGCTGTGCCGCGCCGCGCCACGGCGTCGGCCGCGTGCTGTCCGCCGCGCCGTTGCGGGCGATCGGGCGGCTGTCCTATTCGTGGTATCTGTGGCACTGGCCGGTGTTGCTGCTCGCGCCCCGGCTGCTCGGGCACGGGCTCGGCACGATCGGTGTGCTCGGCGCGGTCGCGGTATCCGCGGGCCTGGCCATGCTGACCCTGTGGCTGGTCGAGGATCCGGTCCGGTTCGCGGTGGCGCTGCGCCGCTCGCCGGCGTTCAGTCTGGTCTGCGGCGGTGTGGTCACCGCGGCGGTGGTCTGTGTGGCGGTGGCGTTGCTCGCGCTCGTGCCCGCGCCGGTGGGGCGCGGCGCGGCGGCGGACGCGCTCACCGTGACGAGCGCACCCGCTGCCGCGGCGACTGGTCCGGCCGATCCGCACGAGGTGAGCGTGCGACAGCTGACCGAACAGGTACAGGCGGCGATCGCGGCATCGGCCGAGTTGCGGTCCGTTCCTTCGAATCTCGACCCATCGCTGGCCGACGCGCCCGGCGACAAGGCGAAGGTGTTCGGCAACGGTTGCGTGCGTTCCTGGCTCGACGTGGGCCAGCCCGAATGCGTTGCGGGCGATCCCGGTTCGGCGACCAGGGTGGCGCTGGTCGGCGACTCGCACGCCGCGATGTGGAGCCCGGCCTTCGAACAGATTGCCGCGCAACGACAGTGGCGGCTGGAGACGATGAGCAAGGTCACCTGCCCGCTGCTCGAACTGCCCATCACCAGTCCGTACCTGGACCGGGAGTACACCGAATGTGTGCGGTGGCGCGGCGAGGTCATGGACCGGCTGCGGGCCGAGCGCCCGCGGTTGATCGTGGTGAGCATGTCGCGCCGCTACGGCGGCGACTTCGGCTTCACCACCTACGACCAGGCCTGGACCGACAGCCTGACCCGCTTGACCGCGCGGCTGCGTGCGACCGGCGCGACCGTTCTGGTGCTCGGCCCGATTCCGGACCCGCACAGCACCGCACCGACGTGCCTGTCCGCCCACCTCGACGACGCCGTCGCGTGCGCGCCCGCGCGACCGGTCGCGGTGGACGACGCGGGCATCGCGGCCGAGCGCACGGCGGTCACGGCGGGCGGCGCGCAGTACGCCGACCTCACCGAGCTGTTCTGCACCGCGCGGCGCTGCCCGCTCATCACCGGCAACGCGCTGATCTATCGCGACGACAACCACCTGACGGTCACCTACGCGAAGGCGCTCACGCCGGTGCTCGCCGCGCTCGCCGACCGGGCGCTGGCCGCGCCCTGACACGCGAAAGTGGGCCTCGCCGCGGCGAGGCCCACTTCCGTCGCGGTTCCTGCTACTTCACCGTGACGTCGTCCACGCTGTACCTGCCCTGCCCGTACCAGCCGTGCAGCCAGATCGTGACGCTCTTGGTCGAGGCGCCGGTGGTGAACTGGGTCGACAACTGCTGGTAACTACCGCCGGTGCTCGGCGTCCAGGTGGACGCGTCGCTGGTGCCGGTGCCGGAGGCGCCGAGGTAGACGTAGTTGCCGTTCACCCACGCCGAGAGCGTGTACGTGCGACCCGGTTCGACCGCGATCGTCTGCTCGCAGCGGGCGTTGTCGCTGTCGCTCGGCGTGCCGCCCAACGCGTTCTTGCCGCCGTGCACCGGGGTGCTGACGATCGCGCCGAGCGCGCCCGCGCACGACCACGGGGACAACGTGCCGCTCTCGAAGTCCCCGTTCACCACACCGCTACCCGCGGGCGGCGTCGTGGTGGGCGGGGTGGTGGTCGTCGAGGTCGGCGTCGTCGTCGGGGGTGTGGTCGTCGGGGTGGTGGTGGGTGGTGTGGTCGTCGGGGTGGTGGTGGGTGGTGTGGTCGTCGGGGTGGTGGTGGGTGGTGTGGTCGTCGGGGTGGTGGTGGGCGGCGTGGTCGTCGGCGGGTCGCAATTCGCGGGAGAACTGTTGACCCCGTTTATGACATGGTTGAACAGCGTCGCCGCCGGGTCCAGGTTCTCCAGCGAGTACATCATCGCCCCGCCGAGACCCTTGCAGTGCATGTAATCCAGTTTGGCCTTGATGGACTGCGGTGAGTCACCGCCCCACCAGTTCGTGCCGTCGTAGAAGTAGGCGGCCTGCGCGGTGGAGTCGTAGAAGGTGCGCGCCGGATTGTCGACGACCCCGCTCAGTTCCTTGTACATCCGGATACCCGGCACGTTGCCCGACATCGGTGCGCCCGGCGCCGGACCCGTCGCGGGCTGGAACAGACCGTGCTCGTTGCCCGCGGGCACGCCCGTCCAACCGCGGTAGTAGAACGGGAATCCGACGGTCAGCTTGTTCGCGGGAAAACCGCCGGGGATGCCGTAGGCACTGTCACCGGTGGTCCACGCGGAGACCGCCGCATCGATGTTGTACTTGCCGTTGCCCGGCGGGACCGGGTTCATCGGATCGTCCGGCCTGCTGTAGATCGGATCCTGGAAGTTGGTCGGCCCCTTGGCATCCCACGCGCCGTGCATGTCGTAGGTCATGAGGTTGACCAGATCGAGGTACTTGCCGAGGTTGGCGGTGTCGTAGTGGCGGATCTTGTCCTGGCCCGCCGCAACGGCCGCGGTCAGCGCGTAACGCTTGCCGTCGGCCGCGCCCTGGGCGTCGAGCTGTTTACGCAACTCCTCGGTGAGCAGGGTGAAGTTGGCGCGGTCGTTCGGCGATGCGTGATTGCCGAGATGGCCACCACCGCCGGGATACTCCCAGTCCAGATCCAGGCCGTCGAAGATGCCCTTACCGGTGCCGGGCCCGCCGTAGCCGTTCTGCTTCGGCAGGTTTCCCTTGATGAACATGTCGATGCAGGACGAGGCGAACTTCTTGCGCGCGGCATCGGTCGCGGCCACATCGGAGAAGTACTTCGAATAGGTCCAGCCGCCGATGGACAACAGCACCTTCAGGTTCGGGTGCTTGGCCTTGAGCTGCTTCAACTGCTTGAAGTTGCCGACGATCGGGTCGTCCCACTTGTCGGCGGTGCCGTCCACGCTGCTCGACGCGTCGAACGTCTTGCCGTAGTCGGCGTACGAATCACCCGCCCCGTCACCGGCGTTCGGATTGTTCTCGTTCTGGTCCGCGGCCTTGTTGGCCTCGAAGCAGGTGAGATCGGTGGGGTGGATGTTGGCGAACGCGTACATGATGTAGTCGAGTTTGCCCGCCATCCCCGAGGTGTCGACGTGCTTGGGGTAGAAGGCGTTCTGGTAGATCGACCACTGGTTGAAGTAGGCGATCTTGGCGCCACCGGTGGACGGTCCGGTGGCGGCGGTGAGCGCCGGCGTCGCGTTGGTGAGAGTCACCAGTATCGTCGAGACGCCGATCAGAATGGCCGCGACCGAGGCCGCGAGCCAGGGGAATTTTGCCAACCGCATGGGGTTCCTCCCTGAGGTGAGGCTGGATGGGGCTACCTCGCGCCGTTCGAGCCGCGAGGCACAGACACGCACCGACCAGGAGAGATCCTGTGGGGTGTCAGCTCTGGCGCCGATACGGCCGCTGGGCGCGGCATCGGCATTCCCGTTCACTTGCGGCGCGGCGGCCCGTCGGGTCGGAGCTGAGCTGGAGCCGAGAACAATTGTGCGGGTGGATATCTCAGAGACCGTCGGACGGATTCGCGTCGGCGTCCGGACATCCTGGTGCGGCGTCACACGGTAGCGCTCTGCACGAACTCCCCAGTGAGCCAGGGGAGCTGTGAAAGGTGCTCGACCGCAATCGAAGTGGAGCACGGCAGGTGGTGCACTGCCGGTCTGCGGGTTGCGGCGCCGCGGAGCGCGCGCCGCAACCGGGGAGACCGGAGCGGCGGACGCCCGCGGCGCCGTGGCAGAACTTTCTCATCGGGTTTCCTTTCTGGTGCGGCAACGGGCTATCCGCCCACCACCTGGGTGCCGGTCAGGGTCACTGTCCTGGCGTCCTGCGCGGCGATCGGCGCGGTCTTGACGCGCACCACCCCGCCGCGGTCGTTCGCGTCGAACCACCAGCCGCTCTCGGCAGCGTCGAGCTCGGCGCGGCTGTTATACCGGTGCAGCGGGCCGGTCGAGGCCCGCACGGCGTTCGGCGCGGCGGCGGTGTGCACCGCGAGCTGGTAGCGGCGCTGTGCGGGCATGTCCCGGTATGACCCGGTAGCGGCGCCGACCGTCACCTCGACGGTGCCGGTGCCGGAAGCGGGGGCGCGCACGGTGAACTTCTGGGTGGCTTGCGCGCCGGAGCGGTAATCCCTTGTCACACCGTCGTCCTCGGTCAGCGTGAAGCCGCCCTCGCCCTTCGGGTAAATGTCGAGATCCAGCACGCCGCGGTCGCGGGTCTGCCAGGACTTGGTGCCCTGCGCCCACATCGGCACCACCGCGCCCGCCCGGACGAACAGCGGCAGGGTGTCCAGCGGCGCGCGATAGCCGTTCACCGTGGTCGGCCCGGTCCAGGTGCGCCCGGTCCAGTAGTCGACCCAGGTGCCCTCCGGCAGATAGATCCCGTCGCGCACCTCGCCCTCGCGATACATCGGCGCGACGAGAAAGTCCTTGCCCGAAAGGAATTCGTAGCGCGCCTGCTCGCCCCAGGTCGCCGGGTCGTTCGGGTACTCCAGCGCGAGCGGCCGGACCTGGCCGACGCCGCTACGATGCGCCTCGACCGCATAGGAGTAGGTGTAGGGCAGCAGTCTTTCCTTGAGCTGCAGGTACTTCCGGTTGATCGCGGTGTACGGCTCGCCGTAGCGCCATGGCTGCTTGTCCTTGGGTGCCCATCCGTCCATCGACATGATGGTGGGCAGGAACGCTTTCCACTGCAGATCACGGGTGTAGGTCTGCGGGCTGCCGCCGAAGATGCCGTCGACGTCACCGGTGTTGTACGCGATGCCCGACATCGTCGCGCCCGCGTAAGTCGGTATCTGCCAGCGGATGTAGTCGTAGGACCCGGCCTGGTCCCCGCTCCACAGCACCGCGCAGCGCTGCGCGCCCGCCCAGCTCACCGGCGTCCAGACGAAGCCGCGGGCGTCGCTGTTCTCCTCGATGCCCTTGTGCGCCTTGTCGCAGCCGTCGAGCGCGAACTGGTATCCGGGGCCGACCCAGGCCACGTCCAGCTTGCGCACCCGCACACCGGCTTTCACCTCATCGGCCTGGTGCGGCAGGCCGTCCTCGGTCCACAGGCCGAGCTGCATGTTGTGCTTGCGCAACCCTTCTCCGACCTGCGCCAGATTCTCGTAACCGCAGCCGTAGCCGTCGTTGACCAGCATCCAGCCGTTGGGCATCTCGTTTTTCGGGTAGCCCTCGGCGATCGCGACGGCATCGAGGGTGTGCCGCTCGCCGCGGTTCGCGTTGTGCAGGTAACAGTCCGAATCGCCCATCTCCAGCCCGTAGATCGGCGGCAGGAAGGGACGGCCGACCAGCCCGGTGTAGGCCGAGATCACCCCTTTCGGGCCGTCGCCGACGACGTAGATCGCGTCGAAGCGCCGCTCGTCGTGGGTGGTGCGCACGGTATCGCCGAAGCTGTAGCTGCCCGGGGTGAAGGTGTTGCGCAGCACGCCGTATCCGTTGCTGGACAGGTAGAACGGCTGCGAGTTCGGCGCGCCGCCGTCGTTCCAGTTGTCGTCGGCGAAGATCTTGATCGTCTGGTCCCGGTGGCTGAATCGCCCATTCTGCTCACCGCCGCCGAAGAACTGCTCCTGCGGCCCGCGGGCCAGACTCTGCGTGGTGGTGTCGCCCTTCCAGGACAGCGGCGCCTTCTCGGCCCAGATCTGCTTGCTGTCGGCGCCGTCGTAGAGCGCGAGGCGCAGCGGATGCTTGTACGCGCGCAACGTGACCGGACCGGCCGACAGCGCCCAATAGTCGCCCTTGTCCGCACGTTTCGGGACAGTGGGTGCGGTATCGGTCGGCAACACGATCTTCTCGCCCGCGGGGTCGGTGAACTTCCCATCGGGCGCCAGTCGCACACGCACCGCCCCGGTGCGCGGAAAGCTCACCCGCACCGCGGCGGCACCGGACCGCAAGGTCGTCACGGGGCCGTCTTCGGTGACGCCGGTGAGGTCCGCGAGCTGCCCGGAGTCCGCGTCGGCCAGCGCGTCGGGCATAGCGACCAGGCTGCCCGCGGCGACCAAGAGACCAAGGGCGATATGTGCGATTCTGCGCATCAAGTGGACCTTTCACGCACGAATGAGCATCGAGTGTGTCCTGCAAGTAGAACCACAACCCGCACCGCAATCTCGACTGGCGACAACTGGGGAATCCGGGCAGGAGTGCGTCGTGCCTGGTCAGGAGCTCGCGATTGAATTGATACCGAGCGGTTACTCCCTAAAGGACACGTGTTGTCCAGTTGGAAGGAAGGGGTAGTCATGGCCGCGAAATTCGAACTGTTCACCGATAAGGCGGCGAAGACCCGCTGGCGGCTGAAGGCCGCGAACGGCGAGGTCATCGCCGCGAGTCAGGCCTACGAGAGCAAGTCCGCGGCGCGCAACGGCATCGAGTCGGTGCAGAAGAACGCGCCGGGCGCCGGTATCGACGACCAGACTTAGTTCCTGTTCCGAGAACTTCGGCAGGACTCCCGAACGAGGCATGACGGGCCTGCTCGGCGAGTGCCCGGGCCGGTCCCGATCCTGCCGAGTGCGCACAGCGCTATGGCGAAAGCGACTGCGCACGAGGCGGATCGGCGCGCGGGCCGAACGGATCAGCTCACCTGACCCGGCTCCGGTCCGCGCCGTCGGTCGAGCCGATATGTCAGCCCGGCCGAAACCTCCTCACGCCGTTGACCATCCGCGCCGCTGTGCGATTCAGGCGCGTTCGGTGACGTGCACGCCGCGGCCGGGCCGCCACAGCCGCACGATCAGCAGCTGCCGCTCCTGGTCGACCGTGGTGAGCACGGCGTCGGTGAGCTCGAGGCGAAAGGCGTAGTCCTCGCCCTCGGGTTCGGCGCCCGCGGCCGCGCGGGCGGCCGGGTCGGTGAGTTCCTCGGCGACGCCCGCGATCTTCGCGTCACCGTCGGACGGATGGGCGTGGATCGCGCAGCGGCCGTCGCGGCGCAGGTCGTCGGCCTTGCGCGCGTCGGGCATCGACCCGAAGGTCAAATCGGGACCGTGGAAGGCCACCTCCGAGCCGCTGACGCGGGGCGAACCGTCCCGTCGCAGCGTCGCGAGCACATGCGTCTCGTGTGCCAGGAACCGTCGCTTGACCTCGGCCGCCAGTTCCGGGGCCTCCTCCTCGAACGCACGCCATGTCGCCATGGCCCCACGATCCCACCGTCCGCGCCCGCCGTCATGGATTCGGGTGGGTGAGGTCGTAGACGGCGACGTCGCCGTAGCGCGCGGCCGTGTAGTGTGCGGCGACAGCGCTCGGATCGGGCAGCAGGCCCCCGCGGTCCTCAGCAGCACCATCACCGCGTCCGGGCTGTCGAACCGGAACCTCAACGCCATCACCGGAGTCGCCGCGAGCACCGCACCCGCTAGCAGCCCCGCCCCGCACCACCACAAGCGGCCTGAGCGATCGAGATACGGGCACCGCCTGAGCCCGCACCGATGTGCGCGCACCATCGGTGCTTGCAGGGTCAGGCTCCTTTGGGTCTTGGTCCTCTAACCAGAGAACCCGCTGAGCGGGTAGGACTGTTCTGGTGACGATCATCCGACGAGCGCAGTTGAGCGACACGGGGTGTTGTCCGAACTCGGCGTATCGCCTCCAAGCTTCGGGGAGGTAGGTCGAGCCGCTGTCACCTTGGCAACTCAGGATCACATAGGCAGCTCGGCAACGGCGCACTGCAGTTGCTCGTCGAAGTCGGGTACTGCGAGTGCGTTCGCACTTCGCCAGTGTCCGAGACCAACCGGCGATCTCCGAAACCGGCCGAGCACGTCCGAACCCGGCCGAAGACCGTGACGACCTGGCATTTCGCCGGTGCAATGGATAGCAACTGACCAGCAGGATGCAACAGATGGAAAGAACTCGGCGCGACCGTCCGAGAGGCGATGATCAACTGGGGCACTACTGCTCGGCTGTGCGTGCTCCTCTGCGTCCTCACCTTGTCCACCATCGGAATCATGTGGGCATCGCTGTGATGACTCATCACAGCACGCCAGGTTCGGGCAAGATATTGCCTAGTGAGGGATGGGGATCCCCAGCGGGCCATCGAAGAATTCGCCGCAGCGCTCGATGATCTCCGGCACCATGCGGGCGCACTCGTCGGTCGTCACGGCCGCTCTTCATTGCGAGTCGCCCTCGCCCAATCAGAGCAAAGGTACCGGCGGCGGGGCTAACTGTCGGCCGTCTGAGATGGCCCTTTCGACAGTGTTCGATGGATTCCGCATCCTGGGCACCGAATATCGTAAGTGCCGCTACCGTCGGATGATGTGGGAATCCAGGTGATCACCAGAAAATCATCAGCGTTCTCCGGGCAGCGAATTCCATTCAGTCTACCTTTCGAGATCTCTTTTATAACCTTAAGCCATCCATCAGACATGATTTCATCCACTTAGTCCTCCGAGGATTACTTGATAAGCCTTTTCTGCGAAGGCTGCCGCATCGCCGGACTCTCTCTTTGCCAGCTCGGACAACGCTTCAGTGATCTCACCCTCCCGAATTGTTGAAGTGTTCAGGCGGTACATCTCTTGAGCGACCGTCTTTGCAAGTTCATCCATGGACTCGAACGCATCTCCCGCGAACGTCCACCCATTCTTCTCGAAGAATGTCATCGCACGGAATCCGAAACCTGATGGAATATCCGGCTCGAACTGTACGCGATAGCCGTTGATGTTCAAAGTCGACTCTTGGCCATTGGCGACCGCTTCGGTGATTCGGGCGAAGTCTGGTGAGTTCATGAGGTCGATGGCCGCTTGGGCGATTGATTGTTCTGTCGCGGTCAGGCCTTCGAGGTTGCCAGCTCCCGGTTCCGTTTCACGGTGGGGCATTGCTTCGCCGGTACCAGCTCGGCCGGGTTGCCCCGTGCCAGCTGGTGTGGAGTTCGGTGCCGCTTCCTCCGGTCCCGTGAGCTGCCCTGGGCGATTTGCCGGGGGCGAGGGAACGCGCAGCTGTGCTCCAGGTCCGGTCGAAGATGGTGGCCGACCTCTACCTTCGCCGAACTCGAGTGCCCTGACACCCCCGTTGATACCGTCGGCCGCCTGTTCGCCCACCCTTGACAACCTGCCGACGACGCCGCCCAATTCACCGCCGATGACAGCGGCGCCGATGTCGAGGCCCATTTTCTGCTGCCAGTATTGGGGGCCGTATTCGACGAGTTCGTCGTAGCGGAACAGTTTCTGACCGAATCGGGCGAGGATTTCGGCGTTGGCGGTGGGATTGTCTTTGTTTTTCAGTGCCCATTGGCCATAGGCGGTGGCTGCGTTGCCGACGGTTTCGGCGTCGTCTTTGAGTCCGTCGACGCCATGGGTGCCTTGTAGGTTTTGGATGAAGCGGTTGAGGCTGGTGGCGGTGTGCCAGCCTTCTTTCAGCCAGTCTTTGGTGGCTTGTGATCGGGGGTCGTCGAGTTCGGCCGGGGGGGTCTTGATCGGCTTGCCGGTGGGGTCGAAGCGTTGTGTGGTGCCGTCGATGCCGGTGACGGTGTAGGAGTGGTCGGGATTGAAGAGGATCTGTTTGATCGTCGTTGAACCGTGCACGGTGACGGAGGTGATATTGCCGTTTTCATCGACCGTGGCGTCGTAGGAAGTTCCTTCGCCGTTGAACGGTTCGTTGAAGGTGCGGGTGTATTCGGTTCGGCTGATTGTGTCAGCGCCGGGGTATCGGTAGGTGTTGGTGCTGACCGTTACTCCGTTTTCAGTGGTCGTGGTTGTGTTCTCGATGGTGTAGCCGCTGGGTAGTTCTGTTGTCGTGTTCGGCTTGATCGGGCCTTGCTTGGTCAAGGCGAGGACGTCGATCAGGTCCATCGGTCCTTGCTGCTGTGCCGGCATCGGTTCGAGACCGGTCAATTGCTGTGGTGTCACCGAAGGCTGCTGGGCCGAAGACGGTGGCGGTGTCCGCGGCGAGGTTGTCTCCGTGGAGAACGATTGCCCGCCAGGCGTTGACCATTGCGTGCTGGAGCCTCTGGGATCGGTATAGACATCGGTTCCGCTGGGCAGTGCCCTGCCGGTTCCGGGCGCGGGGGTGCCCTGGTTGACGATGTCGATGACGTCAGGCAACGCGGCGACGCCGGGCTGTTGCTGCGGGACCGGGTCGACACCGGTAAGCAATCCCATTGTGCCCATCGATGATTGGCCGGTCCCCGGGCGAGTTCCGCCGCCGCCCGCGCTCGCTTCGGGTTTGCTGTTGACCTGCTTGATCAACCCACCGAACCTGCTCGACGAGTTGCCCTGCTGAGAACCGCGCAACCTTCCGCCCGCGACGAATCCGGCCGCGCCGGTCAGCAGCGCACGGCACTGCGGCGGCGGTGGGAGTGGTGAGCGGGAGGAGGCCGACGGCCAAGCCCGCAACGCCCGCCACCAGCGCGGCGGCCGCGGGTCGTACGGCGTTCACTGCCCGCTCCGGCCCTCTTTGAGGCGAGTGTAGATGGTGTCGATGCCCCACCAGGTGAGTCGGCCGGCGATGGACATGTAGAGGAAGAACACGATGTAGACCAGGATCGCACCGTAGTTGTCGGCCCAGCCCGGCATGCGGTTGAGGTGCGCGAACGCAACGAGGAGCAGCACCACACCGAATGCGAGCGCACCGGCCGCGACGAAGGCGGGGTTCAGCGGTCGCGATGCCGATTCGTGCTAGACGACCTCGAGACCAGGGGTGCCGCGACCATAGCGGGGCGGACAGTAGATCCGGGCCACCCCTTCGCACGTCCGCCACCGCCGACTACGCGCTCATCGTGCGCGGCGGCCCTGGATTCACGGGCCAAATGGACTGGCACCTCACCGTTCGTCTGTCTGATGCGTGAGCAGAGCGCCATCGGCGAGCCCCTGACGCATCGAACCCATAGCGAGCCCACCAACTCCGGACCGATCACCACAAACGCCCCGCCCCAGCGGCGGACGCCGCGACGGGATACTCCAGGCCGCTGGTGATC
Organism: Nocardia brasiliensis; assembly: GCF_011801125.1. Lineage (NCBI taxonomy): Bacteria > Bacillati > Actinomycetota > Actinomycetes > Mycobacteriales > Nocardiaceae > Nocardia > Nocardia brasiliensis. The sequence continues at coordinate 5,404,379 of NZ_CP046171.1, read as the reverse complement.
GACACAACGCACGAAGAGCCGCTTATCGAGCTTCCCGACGTGGCCTGACGCCGGAAGGACAAGCCAGGCGTGCTCAGCCGTCTGAGAGCGCGTCCGCGCGGGCCGGCTAGCTCTCCTGACTCGGTGCTTGCCGCAACGATCAGCCAGTGCGCCGGTGGCGACTCGCCCGGTGTCGTGGCGTCGGTCGCGGTGGGCGGCGCTGATCGCGGTCACCGCAGGAGCATGACCGGTACAGCGGTGCGGCCCCTGGGCGCATCCTGGCAATGTGCTGTGAACGGGCATGTGCGATAGCTGCGAACGGCCGCACGGATCACCGTGCGGCCGTTCGCGTGTCGGGGGCGGTCAGATCTTGCGGATCACCGTGACGACCTTGCCGAGCACCTGTGCGTCGTTACCGGGGATCGGCTCGAACACCGGGTTGTGCGGCATCAGCCAGACGTCCTTGCCGGTGCGCTTGAACGTCTTCACTGTGGCCTCGCCGTCGATCATCGCGGCGACGATGTCGCCGTTGTCGGCGACGTTCTGCTGGCGCACCACCACCCAGTCACCGTCGCAGATGGCGGCGTCGATCATCGACTGGCCGACGACCTTCAGCAGGAACAGCGAACCCTCGCCGACCAATTCGCGCGGCAGCGGGAACACGTCCTCCACCGCCTGCTCGGCCAGGATCGGGCCACCGGCGGCGATCCGGCCGAGCACCGGCACGAACGTCGGGGTCGGCTTGCCGGAATCGGCGGTGGCGCCGTCGGTGTCGTCGACCGGGGCGACGTGCAGGCTGGTGACCGCGCGCCCCACCTCGTCCAGGCCGCGGACGTCCACCGCGCGTGGGCGATTCGGGTCGCGCCGCAGGAATCCCTTGCGCTCCAAGGCGCGTAGCTGGTGCGCGACCGAGGAGGTGGAGGTCAGCCCGACCGCGTCACCGATCTCGCGGATGCTCGGCGGGTAACCGCGCTCGCTGACCGAGCTGCGGATCACCTCCAGCACTTTGCGCTGACGCACGGTGAGATCCGCCCCGGAAATCGCCGAGTCGGCGCCGCCTTCGCTCTCGTCGCCCGTGTCGTCTGTGTGCCTCACCGCAACCGCCCTTCCTTGCTGTGTCCGGGCGGATCCATTGCCCGGCAAATCTCGTGCTCGGCCTGTCGAGAATTTCGTCTTTCTGAATCTAGACCGGTCGTGCCCATGTTTCAAACATCTGTTCGAGGAGTGTCGGGCGTTTCTACTGACTTTGTCGGTGGGTCGTGGTAGAAATCGAACATCAGTTCTTCGAACACCTGAGCGAACAGCATCGAACATGGCACCCACCAGCGGCACCGGATATCGGCGCTACCGAAGCGTCCGGTCCTACCGAAACGCCCAGCTCAACCGAATCAGCTCGACCACAGACGGAGCACCCACCACGGAGGTTTGTCCGATGAGCACTGCGATCAGCGATATCAAGACGGAGATCGACGCGACACGCAAGAGTGTCGCGTTGCGTGTCGGCGACGGCCTCGCGCTCGATCCTCGCGAGGTCGGTGCCGAGGAGATCGATCAGGCCTTCGCGACCGTGCCCCGGGTGCATCGCGGCACCCTGCGTACCCGGACCCTGGACTCGACGCGCTCCGTGGTCGATCGCCGCCCGCCCGGCGCGCGCCCCGGCGGTGTCGCCGTGTACGACCGTGGCACAAGGACTTCCGCGGTGCGCCGGGCTCGCGGCGCGCACCCCGGTGAACTCGTCGAGCAGGCGCAGGTCGGTTTCGCGGTGCTGGCGATCGCGGCCCTGCTGAGCGCCCTGGTCGTCGCCACCCTGCTCACCCTCGCGCACCTGCGCGCGGGCGACTGGGGTGCCGAGACCGTCCCCGCCCCCGGTCACTCCCTTTCGGTCGACGGAGAATCGGGACCGCTTCTGCCTCAGGAACTTCCGGCGCCGCGCTGAGCGTCCGGCCGCACCGCTTCGCAGGGGGAGGTGGTGGGGCCGCGACAGAGGTGATGGGTTTCGGCTTGTGGTGCGGCGGTGTGGTCGCACCGACGAAGGAATTCGGGTTATCGGCCCGCAAAGTGGCCGGAATTGTCGATTGCTGTCTGGGACATGTTGCTAGTGTGCTGGCACGCGATCTGGCAGGGGTCCTTGCCAGACGTGGCCTTCGTCGGACGAGCGAACTCGGGACAGCCAGCAATGACGCAGATCGCCACCACCGGACGCTCGGTCCGGCTTCTTGTCGGAATCGCCGGGCTCGCCCTGTGTCTCGTGTTCGGGATCGGTGCGATGCCGGCCGCGCACGCGACGCCCGCCTACACGACATTGCTCGAGCTGCCCGCGGTCAACGGAGACGGCGCGGGCGGCGGTGGACTGAATCCGGCGCTGCCCCTTGACGAACCGACGTTGTCCGCGGCCCTCGAGCAGGCGCGAGCCGACGGGGTGCCGCCGCGCCGGTACGCGACGCTGCTGCACCAGTACTGGCTGGTGGTGGCGACGCGCAACGCCGATATCGACCTGGCGGGCTGGGATCCGGCGCGCGGCGTGCGGGCCAACGAACGCACCTTCAACCAGGTGTACGTCAACTATCTGCGGCTGACCACGCAGCATCCGGAGTTCTACTGGGCCGGGCTGGCCGGGATCGCGGGCGGCTCGTTCGCCTCCGGCTTCTTCGACATGAGCGACGTGGGTGTGGTGCTCGACGTGCCCGGCATCCATCAGCTCGGCAACGCGGTCGCCGATCTGCTGCGCAACACGCCACCGGAGCTGGTGCGCGCGTTGCCTTCCGATATCGCCCTGCTCGCCGCCGAGGGCGCCCGGCTCAGCGCCGAAGACGTCGCCTGGTACCAGACCCGGCTGATGATCATGCAGAAGCACATCTTCACCGACCTGGTTCCGATGCACGAGGCGTACGTGGCGCTCGGCATGCGCGGGATCGACGAGATGACTGAGGCGGGCATACTCGACGCCGACATCCACACCGCGTGGCAGTCGATCGCGCGCGGCACGCAGGACGGCTACATCGACGCGCTGATACGGATGACCGATCGCGAACAGAACCGGGTGATCGCCGACCAGTGGGACGAGACCTCGGCCGGCCGTGCCCCGATCGGGCGCGTGCTCACCTACGTGAGCACGATCGCGGGCAAGCCCGCCGTCCCCGGCGTGCGCGCGCCCGGCGTGTTCGCGCCGACGACGGTCCGTGCCGAGCTCGGTGGCCGCACACTCACGCTGCGCACCCCGCTGCCCGACTTCAACTGGGCCGACCGCGACACGCGGTGGACCTACATCACCGGTGACCTCGTGCCGCGCCACATCGACCTGGAACAGAACCCGGTGCTCGGGCCCGCCGTGCTCGGCGAGCCGTTCTGGAACAAACTCGCCCGAGGGCGGCTCATTCCGCGCCTGCCCGAGTTGATCGCCGACCTGACCTCGCAGTGGCAGGTGCTCGGCTGAGTGCGCCCGTACGGGCCGATGACGGTGGTGCTACCGGGGTGAGTGCGACGACCCGGGGGCCCGGACAGGTATCCTCGAAGTGCTATGCAGGTATTCCGCGTATCGTCTGAGGTTTACCTGGTGCCGGGGTCTAGGCCCCTGTACACGTGCTCGCCGGGACGGTCACCCCGATCGGTAGCCGGGCCGGCCGCGAGCACTCGCATCGACGAAGGATCTCTCGGATGCATTGCCCGTACTGCCGACACCCAGACTCCCGGGTGGTGGACTCGCGTGAGGCCGACGAAGGCGCGGCCATCCGCCGTCGCCGCGCGTGCCCGCACTGTGGGCGGCGGTTCAGCACCGTGGAAACCGCGATCCTGTCCGTGGTCAAGCGCAGTGGCGTCACCGAGCCGTTCAGCCGGGAGAAGGTCATTCGCGGTGTGCGCCGCGCCTGCCAGGGCCGCGAGGTCGACGACGACGCACTGAACCTGCTCGCGCAGAAGGTGGAAGACGCCGTGCGCGCCAAGGGTTCTCCGGAAGTGCCGAGCCACGAGGTCGGCCTGGCCATCCTCGGTCCGCTGCGCGACCTGGACGAGGTCGCCTACTTGCGCTTCGCGTCGGTGTACCGCTCGTTCACCTCCGCGGAGGATTTCGAACGCGAGATCAGAGAGATGCGCCAGGCCCGAGCCGACGCCGCCATGGTGTCCGCCGAGTAGTCGCCTGTCCCGCACCGGAAGCCGCGCCCACCCGGCGTGCTCGAACCCGACCGCCGACCCTGTCGCGGTGGTCAGGCCCTCCGCCTTGCCGGGCGACGAGCTGAACCGCGGCGTATCCAGCCGGACCTATGGCACGGGGCCTAGCGGCGGACCGCGGCGATGGCGCGCTCGATGCGCTTGGCGGACACCGGGTATGGGGTGCCGAGCTTCTGCGCGAAGAGGCTGACCCGGAATTCCTCCAGCATCCACCAGATCTCGGTGACGGCCGCGGTGGCTCGGCGATTCTCCGGCAGGGCGTTGACGAGGCGGTCGTAGGCGGCGAGGGCGCGATCGAGCTCGACCATGCTCTGCCGGTCACGGACCGCGGAGCCGGGCAGGGCCTCCAGTCGGACGCGCGCGCCCTGTAGATACCGCGGGAGTTCGCGTAATCGGGTGCTGCCCCACTCGGAGACGAATCCGGGGAAGACCAGATTGTCGAGCTGATCGCGCACGTCGTCGGCGATATCGCGCTCGGCGGTGTCGGCCAGCGCGGACGAGACCCGGTGTGCCTCAGCGAGAATCGGGACGACCAGGCGTACCAGCCGGGCGACCGCGGACGTGAGATCCGGCCGGATCCTCGCGACCAGCGCGGTGAAATCGTCGGGGTTGCGCACAGGCCCGCCCGCCGCGGCGATGAGCTCGTCGGCGGCCGCCGCCCGGCAGTCCTCGACCAGCGCCTCGATCGACCCGTACGGATTCTGGCTCAGCGCAAGCCGATCCGTGGGCGGCAGGCTCGCGGTGACGGTGCGCACCGAGGTCGGTATGGCGTTGAGCACCAGCGCACGGGTGCCCGCCCGCATCGCACTGGCTTGCGCGGCAGGCGAACTGAGCACGCGCACGGCCACGCCGTCGCCCTCGGGCACCAGCGCGGGATAGCCGGTAACGGTCTGTCCCGCGACCTCGCGCCGCACCGTCGGCTCGATCGTGCCGAGCGACTCCGAGGTCCACACGGCGGCGGGCGCGCGTTCGGCGCCCGCGGTCGCCCGCGCCACCGAGGCGGAGACCTGTTCGGCCAAGCGGGTTTTCAACGCCTGCAGGCTCTTGCCGCTGGCCAGCACCCGGCCCTGGGCGTCGACGGCCGCGAACGTCATCCGCAGATGATCGGGTAGCGCGCTCGGGTCCAGGTCGCTCGGGTCGATGGTGATCGAGCCCAGGCGCGAGAGTTCCCGCGCCAGCCCGGTGCGCAGCGGCTCCGCGCGCGGGGTGAGTGCGGCCAGTGCCGCGGCCGCGAAATCCGGTGCGGGAACGACACTGCGGCGCATCGCCTTCGGCAGGGTCTTGATCAACGCCGCGGCCAGTTCGTCGCGCATGCCCGGCACCAGCCAGTCGAAGCCGACCGCGCGCACGTGCGCGAGCTGTTCCACCGGGATGCGCACGGTGACGCCGTCCTCCTCCTGACCCGGCTCGAACTGATAGGTCAGCGGGAAGCTGAGTTCGCCCTGACGCCACGCGTCGGGGAAGTCGGATGGGTCGAGTGCCGCGGCGTTCTCGTTGATCACGGTGGCGGTGGAGAAGTCGAGCAACGCGGGGTCTTTGCGGGACGCGCCCTTCCACCACTTGTCGAAATGCCGCACCGAGACGATGTCGGCGGGCACTCGCTTGTCATAGAACTCGAACAGCACGTCGTCGTCGACCAGGATGTCGCGGCGGCGCGCGCGATGCTCCAGATCGGCGACGTCGTCGATCAATTCGCGATTGCGATGGAAGAACTCGTGGCGGGTCTGCCACTCGCCCTGCACCAGCGCGTGCCGGAGGAACAGCTCGCGCGAGAGCTCCTGGTCGATCCGGCCGTAGTCGACCTGCCTGCCGGTCACGAGCGGGATGCCGTAGAGGGTGACCCGCTCGTAGGCGCTGGCCGCACCGCGCTTGGCCGACCAATGCGGCTCGGAATAGGTACGTTTCACCAGATCGCCGGCGAGCCGTTCGGCCCACTCCGGTTCCACCTTGGCCGCCATCCGGCCCCACAGGCGCGAGGTCTCGACCAGTTCGGCCGCCATCACCCAGCGCGGTGGTTTCTTCGCCAGCGACGAACCGGGGAAGATCATGAACTTCGCGTTGCGCGCACCGAGGAACTCGCGTGATTCCGCCTCGCGCACACCGATGTGCGAGAGCATACCCGCCAGCAGGGCCTGATGGATGCCGACGGAATCCCAAGGCATGTCGTCGGATTCGAGCGCCGCGCGGTGCGCGGCCTGCGGCACGTTGCCCCGGCGTCCCCGTTTCGGCCCGCCCCGGGCCGGGTCGGTGTCCCGCCGCGCGGCCGAAGCGCTGCCATGACGGGGCCCGCGACCGCGCCCCGGGCTATCGGATTGCCCACGGCGCGCACCGTTTCCGGCCGCACCCTGATCCGCACGCCGCGCACGCGCCTCGCCTTCGCCCGCCCGCGACCGGCCCGAATCCTGTTCGGTGCCATCGGCAGACCAGCCGAGGCCCTTGGTGATCGTGCGCAACTGCCCGTGCAGGTCCTGCCACTCCCTGATGCGCAGGTAGTGCAGGAACTCCTCCCGGCACATCCGCCGGAACTGATTCGACGACAGCGACTTGCGCTGCTCGGTCAGATAGTCCCAGAGCCGAAGGTAGGCAAGGAAATCCGAGCCTTCGACGACGAATCGGGCGTGCTTGGCGTCGGCGGCCTGCTGATGATCGGCCGGGCGTTCGCGCACATCCTGGATCGATAGCGCCGCCACGATGATCAGCACCTCGGCCAGGCAACCGGTGCCGTGCGCCTCGACCAGCATCCTGGCCATGCGCGGGTCGACCGGCAACTGCGCCATGTCCCGGCCGATCGGGGTGAGCGTCAATCCGTGGTCGTCGGTGCGTGATTCGGCTCCCGACTTGGCGTCGGACCGCCTGCCCAGCGCGCCGAGCTCCTCTAGCAGCGCGATGCCGTCGCGGATCGCCCGCCGGTCCGGCGCCTCAACGAACGGGAAGTTCTCGATGTCACCGAGCCCGAGCGCGGTCATCTGCAGGATGACGGCGGCCAGGTTGGTGCGCAGGATCTCCGGCTCGGTGAACGCGGGCCTGGCCTCGAAGTCGTCCTCGGAGTAGAGCCGGATGCAGATGCCGTCGGCGACGCGGCCACAGCGACCGGCCCGCTGGCGCGCCGAGGCCTGCGACACCTTCTCGATCGGCAGACGTTGCACCTTGGTGCGCATCGAATAGCGCGAGATGCGCGCGGTGCCGGGGTCGATGACGTAGCGGATGCCCGGCACCGTCAGCGAGGTCTCCGCGACGTTGGTCGCCAGCACCACCCGGCGTCCCGGATGCGGTGCGAACACCCGGTGCTGCTCGGCGGTGGACAGGCGGGCGTACAGCGGCAGGATCTCCGTGCGCGGCAGCTTCAGATCACGCAAAGCGTCCGCGGCGTCACGGATCTCGCGTTCACCGGAGAGGAACACCAGCACGTCGCCGTCGCCCTCGGCGAAGAGCTCGGTGACCGCGTCGCCGATGGCGTCGACCGGGTCGCGGTCCACCACCGTGGTGTCCTCGTCGTCCTCGTCGTCGCCGGGCAGTTCGAGCGAGAGCGGCCGGTAACGCAGCTCGACCGGATAGGACCGCCCCGAGACCTCGACTATCGGTGCGGGCGTGCCCTTTTCGTCGGCGAAGTGCCGGGCGAACAGCTCGGGATCGATGGTCGCGGAGGTGATGATCACCTTCAGGTCGGGCCTGCGTGGCAGCAGCTGTTTGAGATACCCGAGCAGGAAGTCGATGTTGAGGCTGCGTTCGTGCGCCTCGTCGATGATGATCGTGTCGTAGCGGCGCAGCAGCCGGTCGCGCTGGATCTCGGCGAGCAGGATGCCGTCGGTCATCAGCTTGATCAGTGTGCGGTCGGAGGCGTGGTCGGTGAACCGGACCGTGTAGCCGACGACGTCGCCGAGTTCGGTGCCCAGTTCTTCGGCGATGCGCTCGGCGACGGTGCGCGCGGCGAGCCTGCGCGGCTGGGTGTGGCCGATCGTGCCGCGGATGCCGCGGCCGAGTTCGAGGCAGATCTTCGGGATCTGGGTGGTCTTGCCCGAGCCCGTCTCGCCTGCCACGATCACCACCTGATGCGCGGCGATCGCGGCGGCGATGTCGTCGCGGCGCTGGGTGACGGGCAGCTGCTCCGGATAGCCGATCCGCGGCACGGCCGCGCGGCGAGCCTCGACGCGCAGTTCCGCGGCGGCGATCTCCGCCTCGACCGCGGCGAGGTCGGCGCCGCGCGCCCGGTCGAGCCGGCGGCGCAGCCGGTATTCGTCGCGGAGGGAGAGATTCGCCAGGCGGGTGCGGAGCTCGCGGGGTCCGGTATCAGCTGTCCTGGTCATCGCATCGTCAAGCCTAGCGAAGCACGGCAACCGGAATTTCCGGCAGGCGGCGCGCCCGGGTTGTCCCCGCTGTGCGGCTCGTCCTGATCTGCCGGGGAAATGGGGGCTGATATGCGAGGATCGGGCGATGAGCGCCGATACGGGCACGGCTTTGTTCTATCGGATTCTGCGGGTGGCCTTCGGTGTGCTCGGCATCGTCGCGCTGGCCTGGATCCCGTTGCGCAACCTGCACGAGGCGGCGTTTTCCACGGGAAACTACTTCAGCTTCTTCACCATTGAGTCGAACGTCATCGGGGTGGTCGTGCTGCTGATCGGCGGCCTGCGCGATCCGCGGGGGCACCGCTGGCAGGTGCTACGCGGCGCTGCCACCCTGTATCTGCTCATCACCGCCGTGGTCTACGCGGTGCTGCTGGCGAACATCGACGTGATGCTGACCGATCGCTGGATCAACGACATCCTGCACCGGGTGCTGCCGATCGTGCTGGTCGCCGACTGGGTGCTGGTGCCATCGCGGGTGCGGGTCGCGCTGTCGCCGCGGCTGGTGGCGCTGTGGTTGATCTATCCGCTGGTCTATGGCGTCTACACGCTGATCCGCGGTCCGATCGTGGACTGGTACCCGTATCCGTTCATCGATCCCCGAGGTCAGGGCTACGTCTCGCTGACCATCGGCCTGATCGTGCTGACCGGCGTCTTCGCCCTGCTCGCCGTCGCCGTCGCCGCGGTCGGCGGCCGGGCCCGTTACGGCGGGTCGTGAGCGCGTCATGCGCGCGCGGGGCGGGTCATGAGCGAACGAAGAGAGCGAATCATGACACAGTGTGCGTCGCGCATGGCGCAGTCATGAGTGGGCACGGCGAACGTGGCACTGGCCATATCGGGGCGGCGGGATTCGCTGGGGGAGGCCTGCCTGGGGTAAAGGTGGACATATGAACTCGCTGTGGCACGGATTCGCCGATATGGGTGCGGTCGAGCGGGACGGCGCGTTCGTCGTCGCCCGGGGCGAGGGCGCCTATATCTACGATGCCGCGGGCAAGCGCTACCTCGACGCCACCGCCGGACTGTGGTTCACCAACGTCGGGCACGGGCGCGGCGAGATCGCCGACGCGGTCGCCGCCCAGCTGCGCCAGATCGCGCACTACTCCAACTTCGGCGACTTCGCCGAGCCCGCCACCCAGGAACTCGCCGAGCGGCTCTCCGCGCTGGCGCCGGTGCCGGGCAGCAAGATCTTCTTCACCTCCGGCGGCTCGGACTCGGTGGACACCGCGGCCAAGCTGGCCCGTCGGTACTGGCACGAGCTCGGCAGGCCGGACAAGACGATCGTGGTCGGGCGCAGCAAGGCATATCACGGCATGCATGTCGCGGGCACCGCGCTGGCAGGCATCCCGGTCAACCGCGAAGGCTACGGCGAGCTGATGGCCGACGCGCGCACCGTCGACTGGGACGACGCCAAGGCGCTGCTCGCGCTGATCGAGGAGATCGGCGCCGAACGGATCGCCGCGTTCTTCTGTGAGCCCATCATCGGCGCGGGCGGCATCTACCTGCCGCCGCAGGGCTACCTCGCCGAGGTGCGCCGGATCTGCCGCGACCACGACATCCTCTTCGTCGCCGACGAGGTGGTCACCGGGTTCGGCCGGATCGGCGGCTCGTGGTTCGCCTCGTCGCGCTTCGACCTCGAGCCCGACCTGATGACCACCGCGAAGGGCCTCACCTCCGGGTACCTGCCGATGGGCGCGGTGTTCATCGCCCCGCGCGTGGCCGAACCGTTCTTCAGCGGCGGTGTCTGGTGGCGGCACGGCTACACCTACGGCGGGCACGCGGGGTCGGCCGCCGCGGCGCTGGCCAACCTCGACATCGTCGAGCGGGAGAACCTCCTGGCCGAGGCCGCGCGCCTGGAGTCGACCCTGCACGCGAAGCTGGCGCCGCTGGCCGAGCATCCGCGCGTCGCGGAGATCCGCAGCGGGCTCGGCGCCGTCGCCGCGGTGCAGCTGGTCGATCCCGCCGAGGGCCTTCCCATGGTGAAAACCCTGCGCGCCCACGGCATTTCCAGTCGCGCCGCGGGCCAGGGCGCCATGCAGATCTCGCCGTCGTTCGTCATGACCGACGACCAGGTCGACGAGCTGGTGGCCGGCTTCGCCGCGGCCCTCGGCTGAGCCGCGGACCTCAGAGCGTGCGCGTCAGGAACGCGCTGTAGGGGTCGAGCCGGTAGTCGCCGAACGGCGGGCACGGCTCGAAACCGTATGCGGCATAGAGCCGCCGGGCGGGAGCGAAGTACTCCGGCGTCCCGGTCTCCAGACTGACCCGGCGATAGCCGCGTGCGGTGGCCTCGGTCAGCAGGTGCCGTAGCAGGATCGAGGCGACGCCGCGGCGCCGGTGGGTCGCCGCGGTGCGCATGGATTTGATCTCGGCGTGCGCGGTGTCCAGCGCTACGAGCGCGGCGCAGCCCGCGAGGCGATCGCCGTCCCACCCGCTCCAGAAAGTGACTTCCGGGCGGCGCAACGCGTCCAGGTCCAGCGCGTGCATGCTGTCGGCCGGCGAGTGTGCGGCCATGTCGGCGCGGTGCTCGGTGAGCAGCGCGGCGATCTCCGGCCCGGTCAGGTCGTCGACGACGATCCGCAAGGCGAGTTCGTCCCGAGTCGGCGCTACGGACTGGTCGGTTTCGATGGGCATTTCTCGATCATGCCGGGCCGCCGGGTCGTCCGCATTCGGAAACGAGTGCTCGACGCGGCCGCGGGGACGCGCTTTACTGTGGAGGCGCTTGCCCGCACTCTTCCGATGGACGTGGTTGTCCGGCCAGGGGGTTCGATCATGAAACTCGGCGAGGTCGCGACGCAGGCGGCGCAGGTGGTGCGGCGGGCCGTCGACGAAACCTACTACGCCACCTTGGCGGTGCGGGCCGGGTTGGTGACCCCGGAGTGGCCGGACCGGCTCGCCAGGATGGGGGTGTCGGTCTATCGGTCCGGACTGTTAGGCGGGCTCACCGGTGTCGCCGCGGTGCGCTATCGGGACCGTGCCGCGCTGATCGACGAGCTGGGCACGGTGAGCTTTCGCGAGCTCGACGAGCGCACCACCGCGCTGGCCAACGCCTGGCGGGTGCGCGGCCTGCGCGACGGCGAGACCGTGGCGATCCTGGCCCGCAACCATCGCGGCTTCCACTACGCGGTGTTCGCCGCGGCCAAGTGCGGTGCTCGAATCGTGTTGCTCAACACCGATTTCGCGGGCCCGCAGCTGCGGGAGGTGGTCGCCCGCGAGGGCGCCGACCTGCTGGTCTTCGACGAGGAGTACACCGGCGTCCTCGGCGATCTCACCGCGCCGCGCGGGCGCTACCGGGCCTGGGCCGACGAACCGGGACTCGGCACGCTGGACAACCTGATCGCGGGCGCGCCGCGGACCCCGCTGCGCCGCGCCACCACCACCGCGAAGGTGATCCTGCTGACCAGCGGTACCACCGGCACACCGAAGGGCGCGCCGCGCCGCGAGCCCACTTCGCTCGCGCCGCTGGGCGCACTGCTCGACAAGGTGCCGTTCCGGGCCAGGGAGATCACCGAATGCCCGGCGCCGCTGTTCCATACGCTCGGCTTCGCGCACGTGGCCCTGGCGCTCGGCTTCGGCACCACGCTGGTGCTGCGCCGTCGCTTCGACCCGCAGGCGGTGCTCGACAGCATGCACCGGCATCGCGCCACCGCCCTGGTCGCGGTGCCGGTGATGTTGCGACGCCTGGTCGATCTGGGTCCGCAAGCCCGTGCGGGACACGACTTCTCCGCGTTGCGGATCATCTTCGTCGCGGGCTCGCAGCTCGGCGCGGACCTCTGTGTGCGGGTGACCGAGGCGTTCGGCCCGGTGATCTACAACCTGTACGGCTCCACCGAGGTGGCCTACGCGACCATCGCCACGCCCGCCGACCTGGCCGTCGAGCCCGGCTGCGTGGGCAGTCCCGTCTCCGGCGCCACGGTCAAGATCCTCGATGACGACGGTAACGAGCTGCCGCCGGGACGCACCGGGCGGATCTTCGTCGGCAACGACTTCCAGTTCGAGGGCTACACCGGCGGCGGCGACAAGGCGCGCGTCGGCAAGCTCATGTCCAGCGGCGATGTCGGCCACTTCGACAGCGCGGGCAGGCTTTTCATCGACGGTCGCGACGACGACATGATCGTCTCCGGCGGCGAGAACGTCTTCCCCGGCGAGGTGGAGGAGCTGCTCGCCGCGCACCCGGCCGTCGCGGAGGTGAGCGCGTTCGGTGTGCCCGACGAGCGCTACGGCCAGCGGCTGCGCGCGGTGCTCGTGCTGCGCGACGGACACGCGCTGACCGAGGACGATGTGCGCGATCACGTCAAAGCCCACCTGGCCCGCTTCAAGGTGCCCCGTGACGTGCTGTTCGTCGGCGAACTCCCGCGCAATCCCACCGGCAAGGTGCTCAAACGCGTACTGCGCGAACTGTGACGCGAGGTATGGGTCGCGCCAATTGTCTTGCCGCGGAACCGGTTCACGTGCGTTGAGCGATGTGCCCGCTGCGCTCAGTGCCCCTGGCCGTCGCGCGCGAAGACGCGGCGCAGCACCCCGCCGCGCAGCCCACGGGGCGCGGCCACACTGATGAGCCCGCCGCGGGGCCGCTGTACCGCCTCGACCACGGCGTCGGCGACCGCCACCGGATCGGTGATCGACCCCGCCGCCACGGTGCTGACGGTGACGCCGCGCTCGGCGAGTTCGTGATCGAGTGCCGCGCCGAGTCCGACCACGCCGTGCTTGGTCGCGCAGTACACCGCGACCCCCAGCGCACCGGTCACCCCGGCCGCGGTGCCGATGTTCACGATCTGCCCGTGCCCGTGCCCGTGCCCGTGCCCGTGCCCGTGCCCGTGCCCGTGCCCGTGCCCGTGGCCGGCGAATCGTGCTGCGGCCAAGCGGGTTCCGGTGATGACCGCGCGCAGGTTGACCGCGATCTGGTGGTCGGTCTCGGCCTCGGTCTCGGCGAGGAACGGACCCGACGGCATCACGTCGGCGGCGTTCACCAGCACGTCCAGCCCGCCGAGTTTGCGCGTGGCGTAGTCGAGAAAGCTCGCGAACCGCGCACTGTCGGTGACGTCGAGGGCCAGGCCGAGCACGGTACCGCCGTGCGTCCTGGACAGCTGGTCGGCCACCGCGCGCACCGATCCGACGTCCACGTCGCCGAGGACGATGTCGGCGCCCTCGGCGAGGAAAGCCAGTGCGGTCTCGCGCCCGATGCCGTGCGCGCCCCCGGTGATCGCGATTCGTTTGCCAGTGAGTGTTTTTCGAGACATATAGTTCTGCCCACCTTTGTCTCTTGTCAACGCTAGGGTGTCGCTGAGTGGCGTTCCATGCGATATCGGGTCATGAGTTTGCGCGATCCGGCCAGTGGTCGCGCGGTGGCGAGTCGTGCGGTGGCGTCCATGCCGGCTTCGGCCAATGTTGTTGCGTGTCGTGACCGGCGCGGTGTCGTATTCAGAACCGGTCGGCCGGTTTTATTGCCGTCGCCCAATGGCATTGGGACAACGGAACATACGATCTCCGGCCAAAAACCTTGCGCATATCGGCCATAGCAAGCAACGATGGACACGTGGCCTCATGGGAGTGGCGGCGGTCGGTGACACACGCGGTGATCCTCGTCGAGCTCGGAGAAGATCACGGTCTGACCCAGTCGCAGTGTCTGCACGGCACGCAAGTCGACCCTCGCCTGCTGAAGACGCCCGGTGCGGAAATCACCGCGGCACAGGAGCTGGGCATCGTTCGCAATCTCGTCACGCGGCTGGACGATCCGCCGGGCCTCGGCCTGGAGGCGGGCGCCCGCACGCACATCACCACCCTCGGGGTGTTCGCGCTCGCGGTGCTCAGCAGCCCGACCATGGGCCAGGCCATCGACGTCGCCATGCGCTACTTCAGCCTGATGACCTCGTTCGCGCGCGCCTGGCACGTCTACCGTGGCGAGGAGATCTGGCTCTACGGCGACGACCGTGACCTGCCTACCGACCTGCGTGCCTTCCTCGCCGAGCGCGATGTCTCTGCGCTGCTGACGAATTGGTTCCTGGTGTTCGGCGTGCCGCCGCCGGTGTTGCGCGCCGAGATCGCCGGCGGTCTCGGCCCGCGCCTGGCGCCGATCCTGGCGCAGTTCGAGATCCCGAGCACCGAGTCCGCCGAATTGCAGCTGGCCGTGTTCGACGCCGCCGATGTCGACGAGCCGATGCCGCAGGCGAGCCCGCTCACCGCCCAGCTCTTCGAGGAGCAGTGCGACGAGCTGCTACAGCGTCGCGGCCTGCGGCAGGGGGTGGCCGGTTCGGTGCGCTCGGTGCTCATGCACCGGATGAACGGCAGACTCAGTCAGGAGGAGGTCGCCGCCGGGCTGCACATGAGCCTGCGCACCATGCGCAGGCGACTGGCCGAGGAGGGCACCTCCTATCGCCGACTTTGTGCGGAGACCTTCGGCACCCTCGCCGAGGAACTGCTCGCCACCGGCCTGACCGTCGAGGACGTCGCCTACCGGATGGGATATTCGGGCGCGCCGAGCTTTTCGAACGCGTTCAAACAGTGGCGGGGTGTGTCGCCCGGTCGCTTCGCGCGGACCGCCGCCGACCGGTATCGCACCTCGGTGCCCCACTGACCTGTCGCGGTCGTTCCCCAGTTCCGTTCGATGCGAGCATGGTGGGGACAGGTCCCGGTCGCCGCGACGAAGAGGTGGTGGGGTGTGACGCAATTCGTGCAGCAGTACGCCGCGTTGCGGTGGGCGGTGGTCGCGGCGTTTCTGGTCGCGGCGGCGATCGTGCTGGGGCGGCTGCTGGCGCCCGCCGCCGCGGCGCCGGAACACGTTCGGGGGCAAGGCGATCCGGTGCCCGCGCCGCGCGGCGGGTTTGCTGAATCCGACGCCGCGCACCTGCTCATGTGCCTGGTCATGCTCGCGATGCTGGTGTTCCCTGCGGGTGCGAACCCGATCGCCGTGCACGGCGTGCTCACCGCGCTGACGGTCGTTTTCGCCGGGCTGCTGCTGGCGCGCATCCTGGAATCGCGCGCCGCGGATGGAGCGCCCGCCGCCGATCGAGTGATCCCGCTCGGATATCAGACGGTGGCCGCGGCGGCCATGCTCTACGCGATGTCCGGGCATGTCGCCTCCGGGCACGCCGAGGGACCCGCGCCGGTGCCCGCGCTGGTGCTCGCCGGTCTGTTCGCGGCGGACGCCTTGCTCGTCACGGTGGCGGGCGCGATCCTCCGTCCGAGTGCCGACACGCCGGGCTACCTGGGGGTAGTGCTTCGGTCGGGTGGGTGTGTCGCGGTGCCGACCGGCGCGCGCCGACGATGGGCGCCGCTGCCGCACGTGGTGATGGATCTCGGCACCGCGTACATGTTGATCGCCGCGGTTTCGAATTGACCGACGTCGCAGACCAATCCGCGCGCCGTCTCGGACCGAACCCCTGTCTATGCAGGCAGGTGATTCGGCCGTTGGCAAGCCCGGTTCTGCTTCCGCGCACCGCTTCGGCGCCGTAGCGCCGGAAGGTGCGGACGAGGACGCGGTGAGAACGCCGCGCTCCTGCCCGCCGCCGAGCGCCGCCGCTCGGCCCGCGGCGCTCGGTCGCGAGCTCGTCGGTTTGCTCGCCGCGACGGACGCGGGTGACCGTGCCGCGTTCGCCGAGTTCTACCGGCGTACCGGAGCACAGGTCTATGGGCTCGCCCTGCGGATCATGCGCGGCGAAGCCGCCGCCGCGGACCTCACACAGGAGGTGTATCTGGCGGTCTGGTCGCGGGCGGGGGAGTACGACCCGCGTCGGTCGAGCCCCATCGGCTGGCTGCTGACGCTCACGCATCATCTTGCGGTGCAACGGGTTCGCGACGCGGCCGCCTGCGAGTGGAACGCGGCCTACCCACCCGGCGGCCGGGGCCAGGTGGCCGTGACATCGGTGCCGGAGCAGACGGCGCTCGATCGTGCCGACTGCTTGGACACGCTCACTCCCACCCAACGCGACGCGCTCACCCTGACCTACTACCGCGGGCGCACCTACCGGGAAGCGGCCGGTCAGCTCGGGCAATCATTGCCCGTCGTGCGCATCCGCCTGCGCGACGGGCTGCACAGACTCGAGAAATGTTCGGCCGGAGTGGGCGCCGATGGCTGAGCCGCTCTCGCGCGCGGACGCGGAACTGCTCGACCTCGCCTACCCGTGCGCGCTCGACGCCGTCGCCGAGATCGAACGCAGACGCATCGAGCAGCGGCTCGAGGCAGCGGATCCGGCTGTGCGACAAGCCTTTCTGGATACGGTGTGGCGGATGCGCGAGGTGATGGCGCGGGTCGCGGTGCTCGACGCGCGGGAACCGCCGCCGGAACTCGAGGCCAGGATCCTGGCGGCGCTGCCCGCACAGCCGCGGCCTCGACCGGATGCGCAATGGACGCGGCGCAGATGTGCGGTGACGGTGGCCGCCGCGGCGTGCCTGGTGCTCGGCGGTGTGGTGGTCGCGGATCGGACGAACGACCTGCCGCCGGTGTCGAGCGCGGACCAGGCGACACGCACGCTGGCCGGGCCGGTCACCGGCGGCGGCTCGGTGGTCGTGGAGGTCTCGCCCGGCCTGCGGGTGGTGCGGGTCGTGTTCGACGGCGTCGCGCGACCGCGGGTGGGGCAGGTGTATCAGGTGTGGCTGGTACCCACGGGCGCGGCACCGCGCTCGGCCGGGGTGCTCGACGAAATGCCTTCCGTCGCAAAGCCGTTCGTGGCCACGTTCACACCGGGGGAGCAGCTCGCGATCAGTGTGGAACCACCGGGTGGGTCGAAGGCGCCGACGAACCCGATCGCGGGGGTGCCGCTGTTCTGAGCGTCGCGACGGCTCAGAGGTCGACGGCCTGCTCGGCGACCACCCGGCCGCCGAGGCGGACCCAGCCGTCGGAGTCCCAGCCGGTGAACAGCTGAGAACCCTTGCCCTGCGTGATGATCAGGCTGCGGCGCAGCTGCGCGGTGATGGCGACCGCGGCCGCGCCGGTGGCCTCGTCCTCGGCGATCCCGAGGGTGGGCGCGAACATACGCGAGCGCAGCACACCGCGGTTCTTGTCGGTCCAGGTCCACAGGTAGTGCGGGCCGCCGGTGAAATCGTCCGGGCGCAGCGCGGCGAGTTCCTCGGCGTCGGGCACCTCGTGGAAGGTGAAGTTCGGCGTCCACTCCGCGCGGGCGGTGATCCAGGTGAGGCCATCGGCCAGTTCCACCGCGACCGGTCCCGCCGGGACCTCGAGCCGGTGGATCGGGGTGTGGTGTTCGGCGAGCCACCAGGCGGTGCCGACGCTGGGGTGCCCGGCGAAGGGCAACTCGACGGTCGGCGTGTAGATCCGCATCCGCGCGACACCGTCGACCGCGTTCTCGACCACGACGGTCTCGCTGTAGCCGGCCTTGGCCGCGAGCGCCTGATGATCGGCTGCGGCCACGTCCGCGGCGCGGGCGATGCCGAGTTCGTTCCCGAAGCGCCCGGCGCTGTCGGTGAACACTCGCACAACATCTACCTGTGTTGCCATGAGCGCCGAGCCTACTCGGCACCGGCGACACCGACCGGGCCGCGTGACGCACACCACGCGTTCGTTCCGTCGTCGCCGCTGGTCAGCGGGCCTGGCACGAAAGAAGCCGCCGTCGCGGGGAGACGCGACGGCGGCTTCGGAACCCAGTGGGTCAGACCGTGGCGGCGGCCAGGGCTTCGGTCGACTGCACAGCCTGGCCGACTCCGGCGACGATCGCGGCCGCGCGCAGCGACTCGAAGATCACCTCACGGGACACCCCCGCCTCGCGCAGGGTGTGCTCGTGCGCCTCCAGGCAGTGCTGGCAGCCGTTGATCGAGGAGACCGCGAACGACCACAGCTCGAAATCGGCCTTGTCGACCCCGGGCGTGCCGATGATCTGCATGCGCAGACCGGCCCGCAGGTCGTCGTAGCGTCCGTCGAGGAACGCCTTGCCGCGATAGAAGACATTGTTCATGCCCATGATCGATGCGGCGCCGAGCGCGGCGTTGTAGGCCTGCTCGGAGAGCACGTCGGCGGCTTCCTCGGCGATCTCGCGCAGCGTGGTCGCCGACCGGGTCGCGGCCGCCGACGCCAGCAGGGTGCCCCACAGCTGCTGTTCGTTCAGCACGGTGGTGCGCGCGAGCGATGACAGGTTGAGCTTGAGGTCCTTGGCGTACTCGGGGAGGGAGTTCTTCAGGTTCTCAATGCTCATGTGTCGTAATCCTTCTCTGGTTCACTGGGTCTCGTGGTTCGGGCCGGGTTCGTCAGACGCTCGCGGCGAGCAGCTCGCCCGCGTTGATGGTCGGATCGCCCTTCTTCCAGTTGCAGGCGCACAGCTCGTCGGACTGCAGCGCGTCGAGCACCCGCAGCACCTCGTCGACGTTGCGGCCGACCGAGCCGGCGGTGACCGAGACGAACTGGACCTCGTTGTTCGGGTCGACGATGAAGGTGGCCCGATCGGCGACGCCGTCGGCGTTGAGAACGCCGGTGGCGGTGGCCAATTCACGCTTGAGGTCGGACAGGATCGGGAACGGCAGGGTCTTCAGATCCTCGTGCTGGGCCCGCCACTGGAAGTGCACGAACTCGTTGTCGACCGAGGCGCCGAGCACCTGCGCGTCGCGGTCGGCGAATTCCTCGTTGAGCTTGCCGAACGCGGCGATCTCGGTGGGGCACACGAAGGTGAAGTCCTTCGGCCAGAAGAACACGATGCGCCACTTGCCCGCGTGATCGTCGCTGGTGATGGTGGTGAAGTAATCGTCAGGCTGCTGAGCGTCGACCTTGGACAGGTCACCGCCGATGACGGCGGTGAGGTTGTATGCCGGGAATTGGTCGCCGATGGTCAGCAAGGCCATGCCTAATCTCCTCAGTTCTGTGTGGGTTTGCTAGCACTGTGCAGAAAAGCAGAAAAGCTCCCTTTCGATCTTGCCGAAGGGCTAGTGAAAGGTAAAGGTGATCAGTCGCACTACACTGATAGCCGTGACCGATCAGACTTATCAGCCGACCCTGTCACAGCTGCGTGCGTTCGTAGCGGTCGCGGAATACCGCCACTTCGGCACTGCCGCAGCGCGGCTCAGTGTGAGCCAGCCCACGCTATCGCAGGCGCTCGCGGCACTTGAACACGGGTTGGGGCTGCAGTTGATCGAGCGGAGCACGCGGCGCGTGCTCGTCACCGCGGCGGGGATGCGGTTGCTGCCCAAGGCGATGGCGACACTCGAGGCGGCGGACCGGTTCGTCGCCTCGGCGACCGGAGACGGACTGGGCGGTTCGTTGCGGATGGGCATCATTCCGACGGTTGCCCCGTATGTGCTACCGGGTCTTCTTCCGGAGTTGCGCAAGAAGTTGCCCGCGCTGCACCCGCAGGTGATAGAAGACCAGACCGCGCGGCTGCTCGACGGGCTGCGCACCGGCGTGCTCGATGTCGCGCTGCTCGCGCTGCCGGCCGATCTGCCCGGCCTGGTCGAAATACCCCTCTACACCGAGGAATTCGTGTTGGTGACCCCGCGCGGTCACGAACTCGCCGGGCGCAAGGATCTCGCGCCCGCAGTGCTGGACTCGCTGCCCCTGCTGCTGCTCGACGAGGGCCACTGCCTGCGCGACCAGACCTTGGACGTGTGCCGTTCCGCCGAGATCCATCCCGCGGCCGTCGGCGACACCCGCGCCGCGTCGCTGTCGACGGTGGTGCAGTGCGTCGCGGGCGGACTCGGCGTCACCCTCATCCCGGAAATGGCCGTCCCCGCCGAAACCGCCCGCGGCACACTGGACACCGCACGCTTCGCCACCCCCGCCCCCGGCCGCACCATCGGCCTCGCCTACCGCACCTCGACCGCACGCGCCGACGACTACGAATACCTGGCCGCCATAATCCGCACCCAGCGCCCCAACTAACCAGCCAACCGAAGGTCTCGGAGGTCGACCCACCACCCCATCTGCCCCGATGGATTCTGCGGGATGCTTTGTGATGCAACGTCTATGCCTGTGATCGCCGTGGTGTTCTCGGCCGGTATCGCGTACGCCGTGTTGACCGGCCCAGGTCGCTGTAGGAACTGCCTGAGCCGGAGATATTCGGCTTCAATCTGGTGCCTGGTGCCTGGTGCCTGGTGCCTGGTGCCTGGTGCCTGGTGCCTGGTGCCTGGTGCCTGGTGGCTGGTGGCTGGTGGCTGGTGCGCGGTGCCTGGTGCGCGGTGGCTGGTGGCTGGTGCGCGGTGGCTGGTGGCTGGTGTGTGGTGGCGGGTGCGCGGTGGCGGGTGCGCGGTCGCCTCTTGTCAGTGGCCGGTGCGACAGAGGCTGTGGGCGGTCCGGACTTCTGCGGCACCTGGCCGTGATTTGGGCCGAAGCTTCACCCGTCGCGGGGGCGGCGCGGTTCGCCGCCTCGCCGCCTCGCCGTGGCGTCGTCATCGAGGCAACCGGTTGCTCGGCTCGGCCCTGCGCCGACGGCGTAAGGCCTTCGGTGTGTGGCCTCTGCGCCGGGGGCGGGACGACTGGCGTCGGGTGTGGAAACGGGAGACGATCTGTTGATGGGTGCGTGGGGCAGCGGCGGCGATCGATTGGCGGCGGTGAACGGGGTGGGGTGTGCGCTGTTCGCCTACGGGACACTGCAATTCCCGCAGATGCTCGAGGTCCTGCTCGGCCGCGTGCCCGAGTTCACGCCCGCCGCCGCGGTCGGCTGGCGCGCGGCCGCGCTGCCCGGCCTGCTCTACCCGGGGCTGGTCCCGCACCCCGGCGCCGTCGCCCCCGGCGTCGTCATCACCGGCCTCACGCCGGGGGAGTGGCAGATCCTCGACGCCTTCGAGGACGACGACTACGACCTACGCCCCATCCCGCTGCAAGCTCCACCCCCTGCACCCTGGACCTACCTCTGGACCGGCCCGGTCGCGCAAGACAACTGGGACGCACCCACCTTCGCCCGCACCCACCTCGCCTCCTTCGTCGAGCACACCCGCGAATGGCGCACCGCCGCCTTGAACGAGTGATCAGGAGGAACTGGTGGCGGCAGGCTCTCGGCCGATGCCGCCACCAGTTCCTCCTGATCGTTTGTCCAGCCGTGCGCGCGCAGTGCGGCGCAGACGCGGTCGAGTACGACGTGCGGTCGGAGGCGTAGGAGCGTTGCGTTGACGCGAATGACGCGCCAACCCAGCGACTCCAGCGTCGCTATGCGGTCGATGTCCTTGGTTCGCTGGGTGGGGTCGGTCCAGTGCTGGGCGCCGTCGTATTCCACGACGACTCGCCAGCGTTCCCATCCCATGTCGACCCGGGCGACGAACGATCCATGGTGGTCGCGGACGATCAATTGTGTTGTGGGGCGAGGTAATCCCGCCTCGAGCAGCAGCAGTCGGGTGTGTGATTCCGGTGGCGATTCCGCGCCGCCGTCGAGTGAATCCAGTACGGCCGACAGGCGTGCGATGCCGCGTGCGCCGGGATGGGCGCGAATCACGGCCTCGATCTCCGACGGCAGCACTCCGGTCGCTCGGCTGAGTGAATCGAGCAGCGGCACCGCGTGTTCGCGGGGCGTGCTACGACCGATGTCGAACGCTGTTCTTGCCGGTGTGGTGACGCGGAAGCCGTCGATCTCGCAGCATTCGGCGGGGACGATGACCGTGCGGACGGCGCGAATCCCCGGCGGTGGTTTGCAGTGCGTGGGCCGCGCGATCTCGGCGGGGTCGTCCGGATTCAGCCAGCGGGTGCCGTGCAGCGCGGCCGCCGAGTGCCCGATCAAGGTGCCGGAACCTTTCGCCCAGTGTGCCGCGGCGCGGGCGCGACCCGCCGCGTCGAGCGGATATCCCCTGGGCAGGTAGACGTCCGGGAACAGCCGGCGGAAGTTGTGCCGGAGTTCCCACCGCGAGACCAGCCCCGCGTCCAGCGCCCACGATCCGGGAAATGGTTCATCGAGTGCCCCCATGGGGTGCACTATGCCCCTGGGGGACGACAGGATTCGTCGAGGGGGAACTGGTGGCGGCAGGCTCTCGGCCGATGCCGCCACCAGTTCCTCCTGATCGTTTGTCCAGGGCGTTTGGTATTTGTAGACGACCGGTCGTATATTCGAGGCATGGCGCGACCTCGACGGAGTGGAGATGTTCGGCAGCTGCTGGTGGAGGAGGGGGCGGCGGGGTTCCTGAGCAGTGGGTATCACGGGACCGGGATCAAGCAGGTGCTGGACAAGGTCGGGGTGCCGAAGGGGTCGTTCTACAACTACTTCGACAGCAAGGAGAGTTTCGGGCGTGCGGTGATCGAACACCACTCGCTGTGTGTGCAGCGCAATCTGACCGAGGCATTCGGTGCGGCGCCGGACCCGATCAGCGGGCTGCGCACATTTTTCGGCAGGCTCATGGACGATTTCGTCGCGGCGGATTTCACCGGCGGCTGCCTCATCGCGAATCTCGGCGGTGAGCTGGAAGGCAGTGAGCTGCTGCGGGAGTCGCTGTCGAGTGCGTGGGCCGCGTGGCGGGATCGGATCGCCGAGCAGCTGCGCGCGGCGCAGGCGGCGGGGCAGATCCGGGCCGATATCGACGCCACCGACCTGGCCGACCTGTTGCTCGAGTCCTGGGAGGGTGCGGTGATCCGGATGAAGATCGACCGCACGCTCGAGCCGCTGCGCAAATGCCTGAATCGCCTGCTGGACGATTACTTCCGGCCCTGACCGACGTCGAATAGTCCCCGGTGGTCTAGGCGTGCCCATTCCAAGACGACCGGTCGTATCAGAGAAAGAGAGAACATGACCAAGACAGTGATCGTGACCGGATCCTCCAGCGGGATCGGACAGGACATCGCGCGCGCCTTCGTGGCGCGTGGCGACAACGTGGTACTCAACGGTCGCGACGCGAACAAACTCGCCGAGGTGGCCGCGCAGCTCGGCGACCCGGCCAAGGTGGCGACCGTCGCGGGCGACATCGGTTCTCCGGCAACGGGTTCGGAGCTAGTTCGCACCGCCGTCGATCGGTTCGGCGCGGTGGATGTGCTGGTGAACAACGCGGGCATCTTCGGTTCGACGCCGTTCGTCGAGGTCACCGAGGAAGAACTCGACAGCTATATCGACGGCAACCTCAAAGGCACCTACTTCACCACCCAGGCGGTGGTCCGTCAGCTGCGCACGCAGCGGACGGGCGGCAGCATCGTGAACATCGGGACGGTACTGGTCGATCACGCGCTGGCCGGGCTGCCCGCCTCGGCGGCCCTGGTCAGCAAGGGCGGCGTGCACGCCCTCACCACCAGCCTTGCCGCCGAACTCGCCGCCGACCGCATTCGCGTCAACGCCGTCGCGCCCGGTGTCATCCGCACGCCGCTGTTCGGCGACGGCGACGAATCCGCCTCGGCCCGACTGGCTTTGCTGAACCGGATCGGCGAGGTCGCCGAAACCACCGCCGCCGTGCTGTATCTGGCCGACGCCGAGTTCACCACCGGCCACATCTTCCCCGTCGACGGCGGCTACATCTCGGGGCGGGCCGCCTGATGCCTTACGTCAACATCAAGGTCACCGACGAGGGCGTCACCCGGGAACAAAAGTCGCGGTTGATCAAAGGGGTCACCGACCTGCTGCAGGACGTACTCGGCAAGGACCCGGCCACCACCTACGTGGTGATCGACGAGGTCGCGCTCACGAACTGGGGTGTGGGTGGCGTCGACGTCGAGGAGTTCCGCCGCCGATCCTGAATCGGACAGTCGAACACCCCGCCGGCCAAGGGGTTTCATGGTTGGCGGGGTGTTCGTGGGTGTGCTACACGCGCAGTGCGTGTGGCTCGATCGCGCCGCGGACCAGCGCGCGGGCGTCGATGGTCTCGGGGCGGTAGGGCAGGGTGGCCAGTCGATCGGTCATGCCCTGGACGGGGTCATCGATGCGCTCATTCAGGCCGAACAGGAAGGTCCACTCGTGTTCGTCGCTGCCGTACTGGACGACGGTGCCGAACTGCTCGTGGAAGCGGGCCCAGGAGCGCTTGAGCGTCTCGTTGCGCCACATGGTCGCGCAGCCCGCCTGGGCGGTCAGCACGCCACCGGGGGCGAGCAGCGCCCGACATCGGGACAGGAACTCCGACTCGTAGAGGCGGTTGTGCTGCGCGTCCTCGACCCGCTCGTCGGGCAGGTCGATCACGATGACGTCGTAGCGGGTGCCCTCCTGCGCGGCGTTGGCCAGGAAGTCCCAGCCGTCGGCGTAGTGCACCTTGATCGGGCCTTCGCCCTTGACCGCGGCGGTCAGCTCGTCGCTGGTGTAGCCGTAGGGCAGATGCTCGGCACACAGCTCGACCTCGAGCTGATCGATGTCGACGTGATCGACCAGCGTCGCGCCCGCGGCGATCGACATCTGGCTGGCCACGCCCTCGCCGGAGCCGATGATCAGCACCCGGTCCAGCTTCTCGGCCAGCACGAAGGCGGGCACCATCATGGCCTCGTGGTAGGTCAGCTGGGAGAACTCGGTGGACTGGCGGTCGTCGTCGGAGAACAGGCTGATGCCCTGCTCGGTGCGCGCGATCACCATGTGCTGGAACGGAGTACGGGTGTCGACGATCACCTCGTGCAGGTCCCAGATCCGGGTCAGGCCCGCGCCGACCGGCTCCTCGATGCGCTGCGAGCCGTGCCCGCGGCGGATCACCTGCATTCGAACGTCCTTGGGAGAGAGCTTGTCTCGCAGTAGTTCGACGGCTTTCGACGCGCCGGCGCCGATACTGCCGCAGGTGAAGACGTCGACGAAGATGTCGCCGGATTCGGGATAGGTGTGAATCGAGGCGTGGGACTCCGACAGCAGCGCGAGGACGGTCACCCCCTGCGGTTCGAACTTCTTGTGTACGACATCGCAGATGGTGACGCCCGCGGCGATCAAAGACTCACGCAACGCCGATTCGAGTTGTTCGAGGTCGTCGCAGAGGGCCGCGTCGACACCACCGAACTCGGCCAGCACGTGCCAGCCGGTGAAATCCGCCGTCATGGGCATACTCACTCTCGCCTAGGGGTTGGCAGCCGGCGTCAGCCGGCGGGGCGGGTAGGTTCAGCGCCCGAGACATGAACGGTCAGGGGCGGAAAACCGTTGAAGGACACCGACGAATAGCTCGCGGTATAGGCGCCGGTGTCGAGGATCGTGACGCGATCACCGGCTTGCAACGTGGTCGGGAGAAGGACCCGCGTGCGTTGATACAGTACATCGTCGCCGTCGCAGGTCGGACCGGCCACCACTGCCTCGTCGACAGGGTCGCCGTCCCGATCGGTGACGAATCGATAAGCGATGTACTCGTTCTCGGTCTCGGCCATGCCGTTGTAGCGGCCGATGTCGAGATACACCCAGCGCCGGCCGTCCGGCGCGATGCGCACGCCGACGACCTCGGCGTGGATGACACCCGCCGACCCGACCAGCGCGCGGCCGGGCTCGACCACCAAAGCGGCGGTGGCGGGCAGGTATTCGGCCGCGGCGGTGCCGACCACCGTGGCGATCTCGTCGAGCGCGGGCGCGGGATCGGCGTACGCGATCGGCAGGCCGCCGCCGATGTTCACCGAAGTGACGTGAATATCCTTGTCGGCCAAGGCTTCCACGATCCGGCCCGCCTGCTCGATGCCGATCCGCCACGCGTTCGGATCGAGCTGCTGGGAGCCGACGTGGAAGTATGGCCCCGCCACGACCAGCCCGAGGTCGCGCGCCCGCACCAGCAGCCGCAACGCCTCAGCGGGCGCGCAGCCGAACTTGGTGCCGAACGGGGTGCGCGACTCGGGAGCCGAAGCGAGGAACCGGCATTCGACCTGCGAGCCCGGTGCGTGCTCGGTGATGCGCAGCAGGTCGTCCTCGGTGTCGAAGGCGTAGCGGCGCACGCCGAGCGCGTAGGCGCGGGCGATGTCGGCGGCCTTCTTGATCGGGTTGCCGTAGCACAGTGTCGCGGGTTCGACACCCAGCTCGAGGCACAGCTCGATCTCGCCGATGCTGGCGACATCGAACTCGGCGCCCTCCTCGTCGAGCACCTGGATGAGCTCGGGCACCGGGCTTGCCTTGACCGCGAAGCGAATCCGCGCCGCGGGCATGGCGGCATGGAGTGCGCGGTAGTTCTCACGCACCCGCTCGGGGTAGATGACAAGAAACGGTGATGTGGGCTCCGGGGAATAGCAGGGGGTGGAGCCGACGGGGTGGGTCAGCATAGTTGATCTTTCGCTTCGGCGGCAGCGGGAAGAGTAGCAGCGGCCCCTACCCAGAAACGAATCCACCAAACCTCAGGTCGGTGACATAGCGACGCTGCCCCCGACAGGCGGCAGGAAGTGGCCGATGACCTGTATGGATTCTGTAGAGATCGCTGCTGTGCGGCAGGGCGGATCAGCCCGCGGACACCGTGAGTTCGTCGAAGACGATCTCACCGGCGGCATCGGACTCGGCCAGGTCCACGAGCGCGACGATCGACCAGCCGTGGTCGCCCGCCGGGTCGTCGAGCACCTGGCGCACCTGCCAGAAACCGGGTCTTCGTTCGATCTGGAACAGTTGCGGTCCGCGGGCGTCCGGCCCGGTGCCGATGCATTCGTATTCGGCGAAGTACGGTGCCAATTCGGCGGCCCAGTCGGGACCGGTGCCCAGCTCGTCCAGCAGATCCCAGCGGCGCAGCGCGGCCAGCTCGACCCGGCGGAACATGGCGTTGCGCACCATCACGCGGAAGGCACGCTCGTTCGCCGAGATCGGCCGGACCGTCTCCGCGCCGAAGGCGAGCTGCTCGGCGTCGGTCTCGGCGCCAGGGTTGGTGAGCTGCTCCCACTCGTCGAGCAGACTCGAATCGACCTGCCGGACGAGCTCGCCCAGCCACTCGGTGATGTCCTCGAGCTCCTCGGTCCGTGCCGAGTCGGGCACCGTGCGGCGCAGCGCGCGATAGGCGTCGGCGAGATAGCGCAGCACCACGCCCTCAGACCGCGCCAGCTCATAGAACGAGATCAGCTCGGCGAAGGTCATCGACCGTTCGATCATGTCGCGCACCACCGATTTGGGGGAGGGCGCGAACTCCGAGACCCAGGGATGGCCCGCGCGGTAGGTCTCGAACGCGGGCTCGATCAGCTCGGCCAGCGGCTTGGGCCAGGTGACCTCCTCGAGCAGTTCCATCCGCTCGTCGTAGTCGATGCCCTCGGCCTTCATCTCGTTGATCGCCACACCGCGCGCCTTGTGCTGCTGAGCCATCAGCAGCTGGCGCGGATCCTCTAGCGTCGATTCGATGAGGGACACCACATCGAGGGTATAGCCGGGCGCGTCTTTGTCCAGCAGGTCGAAGGCGGCCAGCGCGAACGGCGACAGTGGCTGGTCCAGCGCGAAATCACGCTGCAGGTCCACGGTGAGCCGGGCCCGGCGGCCCTTGGCGTCGGGCTCGTCGAGCTGCTGCACCACCCCGGCGTCGCGCAGCGCGCGATAGAGCCGGATGGCGCGCAGGATGTGTTTGCGCTGTGCCGGACGGGGCTCGTGGTTGTCCTCGAGCAGGTGCCGCATGGCGTCGAAGCAGTTGCCGGGGCGCGCTATCACGTTGAGCAGCAACGAGTTCGTCACGGCGAAGCGGGAGACCATCGGCTCCGGCTGGGCCGCGATCAGCCGGTCGAAGGTCTCTTCGCTCCAGGAGACGAAGCCCTCGGGTGGCTTGCGGCGCACCACTTTTCGCTGCTTCTTCGGGTCGTCGCCCGCCTTGGCGAGCAGCCGGGTGTTCTCCACCTCGTGCTCGGGCGCCTGGACCACGACGGTGCCCATCGTGTCGTAGCCCGCGCGCCCGGCGCGGCCCGCGATCTGGTGGAACTCACGGGCTTTCAGCCTGCGGGTGCGCACGCCGTCGTATTTGGTGAGGCCGGTCAGCAGCACCGTGCGGATCGGCACGTTGATGCCGACGCCCAGGGTGTCGGTGCCGCAGACGACCTTCAGCAGTCCCTCCTGCGCCAGGCGTTCGACCAGCCTGCGGTACTTCGGCAGCATGCCTGCGTGGTGCACGCCGATGCCGTGCCGGATCAGCCGCGAGAGCGTCTTGCCGAAACCGGACGCGAACCGGAACTCGCCCAATGCCGTAGCGATGGCGTCCTTTTCGGCCCGGGTGGCGAAGTTCACACTCGTCAGCGCCTGCGCGCGCTCGAGTGCGGCGGCCTGGGTGAAGTGCACCACGTACACCGGAGCCTGGTGGGTGGTGACGAGCTCTTCCAGGGTCTCGGTGATGGGCGTGCGCGCGTACGAGAAGGTCAGCGGCACCGGACGTTCGGTGCCCGCGACCACCGCCGTCGAGCGGCCGGTGCGGCGGCGCAGATCCTCGGCGAAGAAGTCGACCTCGCCGAGCGTGGCCGACATCAGCAGGAACTGCACGCGGGGCAGTTCGATCAGCGGGACCTGCCAGGCCCAGCCGCGGTCCGGGTCGGCGTAGAAGTGGAACTCGTCCATCACGACCTGGCCGATATCGGCGTCGGCACCCTCGCGCAACGCGAGGTTCGCCAGGATTTCGGCGGTGGCGCAGATGATCGGCGCGTCGGCGTTGACCGCGGCGTCACCGGTCACCATGCCGACCCGCTCGGCCCCGAAGATCTCGCAGAGCGCGAAGAACTTCTCGCTGACCAGCGCCTTGATCGGCGCGGTGTAGTACGTGCGTTTGCCCTGGGTGAGTGCGAACAGGTGGGCGCCGACCGCGACCAGCGACTTTCCGGAACCGGTCGGCGTCGCGAGGATGACGTGGGAGCCGGAGGCCAACTCGAGCAGCGCCTCGTCCTGCGCCGGATACAACGGGGTGCCCTGCTCAGCGGCCCACGTCCCGAAGGACTCGTACAGCGCGTCGGCGTCGGTTCCCGGTATCTCCAGCAGCTCGGTCAAATCCACTCCGCACACCCTACGTGCCGGTGTGCGGCGGGTTGTTACCGCTGTTCGTCTGGGTCACCGCCGCCGTCGTAGCCACCCTGTTCGGCGAGGAAACGCTCGAACTCGGCGCCCAATTCGTCACCGCTCGGCAGTTCGCCGTCGCCGACGAGCAGACTCGACTGCCGCTCCTGCGCGCTGACGAAGCTGTCGTACTGGCGTTCCAGCGCGTGCACCACGGTCTCCACCTCGGAGTTGCCCGCGATGTGCTCGTTGACCTGTTCGCGCACGCGCGCCGCGGCCTCGCCGAGCGCGGCGAGCGGGATGTCGAGGCCCGCGTTGTCGGCGACGTTCTCCAGCAACGTCTGCGCGGCCTCCGGGTACGCGGTCTGGGCCAGGTAGTGCGGCACGTGCACCGAGAAGCCCACCGACTCGTGACCGTGCTGGGCCATCCGGTACTCCAGCAGCGAGGACGCGCTGCCGGGCACCTGTAATTCGCCGGGCCAGCGCTGGTGTTCGGGGATCAGGTCGCGATCGGAGGAGTGCGCGGTCACCCCGAGCGGGCGGGTGTGCGGAATCGCCATCGGGATGGCGCTGAGTCCGATGCTGCGGCGCACGCCGAGCTGTTCGGCGAGCAGGCGCACCGCGGTGGTGAACTTCTCCCAGCGCAGGTCCGGTTCGATGCCGGCGAGCAGCAGGAATGGGGTGCCCGCGGTATCGCGCAGGGCCCAGAGATTGAGTTCGGGCTCGGCGTATTCGGAGAAATGGTCGGTCTTGAACGTCATCAGCGGACGGCGGGAGCGATAGTCCAGCAACTCGTCGACATCGAACGAGGCGACCAGTTCGCTTTCGAGACTTTCGCGCAGGTGCGTGGTAGCCAGCCGCACCGCGTGCCCGGCATCGGTGAAGCCTTCCAGGCCGTGCACCAGTACGGGACCGGCGCCGTCCTCGGACGACAGCTGGGGAGCGGGGAACTCCAGCTCGTACATTCGCGACTCGTGCTCCATCGCGTACTCCTTCCTGCGCGGTTCCGGCACCGGTGACGCTCGGCGCTCACAGCTGAGTCGTTCGAGCGCGGTCAGCCGGGACGGGACCATGTCCATTGTCCCCCATGCCGGTGACCGCCACCGTGCACGGTCGGACACCGACCCATACGACGAGCCAACAGCTCAGGTGCGCCGCGCATTCCCGGCGCGCGGCGTGGCTCCGCGGGCGGGCACCGGGAGTTTGGCACAGTGGGTCGGGTGACTGTGGCGGATTCGGCGCGCAAGCGGGCGCGCTTCGCCATGCCCGCGGCGTGTGCGGTGATACTCGCCGGGTGCGGGTCCACCGTGACCGGTCACCCGGTCTCGGCCGAGCAGACCTCGGTGACCCGCCACATCGGCGCCGCGCTGGCCACACTGCTGCCGGAACCGGCGCAGTTTCCCCGGCGCTATCCGGCCGTGGTGTTGCCACCGGAGGCGGCCGCGCAGGCCGCGGGCGACCTCACCGGGGCCGGGCGCGGCGCTCAGGTGCAACCGGCGCACTGCGCGCCGCCGGAACCGAAATTCGGCGCCGATCAGCGCGCGGTCGCGGTCGGCACCGACGACGCCGCCAGAGCCACCGTGACGGTCGAGCTGGCCCGTACCAGGCAGCCGCTGGCGGCCCTGCGCAGCCAGCTGATCCAGTGCCGGTCGATGCGGGTGCAGCAGAGCGGGGCGGGGACCACGGTGACCACCGAGCTGCTCGCGGCGCCGGAAACCGACGCCGAGGACGCGCTGGGGCTGCGGCGGACCGTGCTGCCCGACGTCGCGGGCGCCGGGCTGACGCAGTCGATGCGCGCGGTGACCGGGCAGGTCGGTGACGTGCGAATCACCGTGACGTATATGTCCTTTTCGGGGTCCGAGGCGGATATGTCGGCCGTGAACGAGCTGTTCGCGACGGCGGTGCGGCGGGTCGACAAGGGAGCCTAGGACCGCGTCAACGGGGTTGGGCTCTGGCTCATCGAAGAGCCCTCTGGACGAGGCACCGGCGTGGCCCGTGACAAGCGGGACGCTCGCGCGGCGATGGTGCGCCGGTTGTCCACATCGCGGCGAAATCCACAGGTTCGGTAAATCGCCTGTTCGGGGTGGGCCGTTCGGCGGGGCCCGCGGGCAGGCTCGCTGCCATGACCACTCCCGTGAACCCGTACCTCACCACCCTGGCGGTCGACTCGGCGCCAGGCGCCGCCGCCCCCGGTGGCCCCTGCGCCCGCCCCTCGTTGCGTAACAGCACGTCCCGCGCGCCGGTCAGCCTCGCGGTCGCACTGCGCACGTGCAGCTTCCTGCAACGACGGCCGACGCGGGAAACCACCCAGGGGGCGGCCGAGTGCGCCCAGCCGGACGGCTGCGCACGCGCCGGAACCTGCGTACGCCCGAACGCCTGTCCGACACCGGTCGCTGAAAGTGCCACGCGGCCACAGGACGTCGACGCTAAGGAGGCCGAGGATCTCGAGTCTGCTGATGCCGTAGAGATGGAGCCCGCCCGTCCAGAGCTCGGGCCCGCCGCCGGAGGGGAGCCTGCTGACGTCAGAGTGGAGGCGGTCGACGGGGCGGAGCCGGTTGGTGTCGAGCTCGTGCCTCCTGCCGTCGGGGACACCGCTACCGAGGTAGCGGCCGCTGTCGCCGGAGTCGACGCCACGCGCATGGTCTCGGTAAGTATGGACGGGGCGGGTGGGGACGGTGGTGGAGGGGCGGAGTGGGCTGTGGAGGTCGATGCCGAGCAGGGGCTCGTCTGTGCGGAGCCTGCGCCGCCGTTCGGGGTCGAGACCCCGGATTGTGTTGTGCGCGTGGACGAGCCGGGGGAACTGATCGCGGGGGTGCCCGCCATGATCGGGTTCGCGCCGGAGCGTTCGCTCGTCGTGCTGGTGTTGCGGGCGGTGCCGGACCGCGCGGACGGCGCGATCATCGACGCGGTGATGCGGTTCGACCTGGATCAGGAGGGCGGTCGCGGGCGGTTGCGCGCAGAGCAGGTGGCGCGGTGCGTCGCCCAGGTTTCCGCGCACGACGATGTGGCCGAGGTGCTCGCGGTGGTGGTGGACGACCGGTCCGTCGAGCCGGACCTGTGCGGCTCCGACATCGTCGAGCGTTGCGGCATAGGACGATTCGACATGCTGATCGCCGCCCTCGCCCGGCGGCTCGCGGCGCAGGACATCGCGCTCGCCGGCGCCTGGGCGGTCCGCGCGATCCGGCCGGGGCAGTGCTGGTGGAGCCTGTTCGGCATGGAACGCAGTGGGCTGCTGTCGGATCCGGCGACCTCCGCGGTGGCGCTGGCGCAGGTGCTCGATGGGCGGCCCGTGCTCGCCTCGCGGACGGAGCTGACCGCGATGGTGGCCGAGGACAGCGCGTTGCAAGACGAGGTCGCCGCGCTGCTGGAGACCGCGCTCGCCGTCGCCCATGACCGGTACGCCAGGGCCGTGCGCCGTGGCGACCCGAACGCTTACAGCAGGCAGGCGCTGGAATACGTTCTGTGGCAGGTCGCCAACATCGAGTCCGACAACGAGCCGATGGCGCGGGAACTGGCCGAACTCGCTGCCGCACTGCGTGATCGGGCGGTCAGGGACGCCATGTTCGCCCTCGCGGTCGGTGACCATGCCGTCGCCGCGGAAGCACTGTGGGCGATCCTGGCCCGCGCGCTGCGGGGACGCGACCGGGCCGAGGCCGCCGCCCTGCTCGGTTACAGCGCCTACGCCCGCGGCGACGGGGCGCTGGCCGGGATCGCGCTCGAGGCGGCCTTGGCGGCCGATCCCGACCATCCCATGGCGTTGCTGCTGGAGACGTCGCTCTCGCTCGGCATGCGACCGGAGCAGATGCGCAGGCTGGCGCGCAGCGGCTACCACGCGGCCGCCGACCTCGGCATAGACCTCGGCGAACCCGCGATGTGAAGCACTGCGGCCGTGCGTGATTCGCGGTCCAGGGCGTAGCAACGGGTCGCCGGTGGGTCCGGCGCCGGGTGGTCGGGGAGTGCGCCGCGCTGCCACGGTGGGCAGCACGGCGCGTGGGGCGATCGTTTCCCGGCGCCGCGCTCGGCTCGGGTGGCCGGGCTACTTGGCGGAGTGCGCCCGGGTGCCGAGGGACTGGAGGAAAGTCCAAGCGTCGGAGACGATTTCGTCGAGATCGTTGTGCTCCGGGCGCCAGCCGAGTTCGGCGATGGCGCGGGCGCTGGAGGCGATGAGGGTCGCCGGGTCACCGGGGCGGCGCGGGGCATCCTGGGCCGCGATGGGCAGCCCGGTGACCCGCTCGCACGCCGAGATCACCTCGCGGACCGAGAAACCGGTGCCGCTGCCGAGGTTGTATACGCGGTGGGTGCCCGCCTCGGAGCTGGTCAGTGCCAGCAGGTGGGCCTGGGCGAGGTCACGGATGTGGATGTAGTCGCGCACCGCGGTGCCGTCGGGCGTGGGCCAGTCGGTGCCGAACACCGAGATCGCCTTGCGGTGCCCGAGCGCGACCTGCAGCACCAGCGGAATGAGATGGGTTTCCACCACCCGGTTTTCGCCGAGGCCGCCATAGGCGCCTGCGACATTGAAATAGCGCAGGCTGGTCGCCGCCAGCCCGTGCGCGATCGCATAGGAGGTGATGGCGTGATCTATCGCGAGTTTCGACGCACCGTAGGGGTTGGTCGGCCGGGTCGGCGCGTCCTCGGTGATCGGCACCTGCTCCGGTTCGCCGTACACCGCGGCGGTGGAGGAGAACACCAATCGTGGTGTGTCCGTGCGGCGCATCGCCTCGAGCAACTCGAGGGTCTTCACCACATTGCCGTGCCAGTACTTCTCCGGCTGCTGCACCGACTCGCCGACCAGCGACTGCGCCGCGAAATGCAGCACACCGTCGAAGGTTTCGGCGGCGAGCAGCGCCGGTGCGACCTCGGCAACGTCACCCTCGACGAAGCGTGCCGCGGTGGGGACGCCGTCGGCGTTGCCGGTGGACAGGTCATCGACGACGACGACCTCGTGACCAGCCTCGTGCAGGACCTGCGCGCAGACGCCGCCGACATACCCGGCACCACCGGT
This sequence comes from Nocardia brasiliensis, assembly GCF_011801125.1. Classification (NCBI taxonomy): domain Bacteria; kingdom Bacillati; phylum Actinomycetota; class Actinomycetes; order Mycobacteriales; family Nocardiaceae; genus Nocardia; species Nocardia brasiliensis. The sequence continues at coordinate 5,370,192 of NZ_CP046171.1, read as the reverse complement.
GACCAGAAGTTTCACGGATCAGACCAGCTTCACCTGGACGGCGTGCGCCATCTCGTCGGACAGTTCGAACCCCGCGTGCCCCGGCACCGTGATGACGACGGTGCCCGGCTTGTTCTCGACCGTCACGCGGGCATCGGGCACCACGCCCGCCTCGCGCAGCTGGCCGATCACCTCGGGGTCGGTCTGGATGTGCTCGGCGAGTCTGCGCACCACGACGGCGTGCACCTGGCCGTGCGGCAGGTCGGTCAGCCGGACCAGCGTCTCTTCGGCCGAGGTCGCCGGGACGATGCCGAGTTCGTCCAGACCGGGGATCGGGTTGCCGTAGGGGGAGGTGGTCGGATGGTTGAGCACCTCGACCAGGCGGCGCTCGACGTCCTCGCTCATCACGTGCTCCCAGCGGCAGGCCTCCGCGTGCACGTTCTGCCAGTCCAGGCCGATGATGTCGACGAGAAGGCGCTCGGCGAGCCGGTGCTTGCGCATCACGGCGATCGCCATGCTGCGGCCCTTCTCGGTGAGCTCGAGGTGCCGGTCTCCGGCGACAAGCAGCAAACCGTCGCGCTCCATCCGCGCGACGGTCTGGCTCACCGTCGGCCCGCTCTGCTCGAGACGCTCGGCGATTCGGGCGCGCAGGGGCACCACGCCCTCCTCCTCGAGGTCGTAGATGGTACGGAGATACATCTCCGTGGTGTCGACCAGATCCTTCACCTGTTACCCCTTCGTCGGCACGAATTCTACCTACGCACGGCGACACGACCGTGCGCCGGATGGCGTCGCGCCGCAGCGGACGCGGCATTGCGGATTCCCGGTCGGCGCACGGCGAGCCGCCGTTATCGCACTTGCTTGTATTTCTACTGCATAGCAACGTTCAACGGGGTCGGTACCTTCCCGCGTAGCGTGGCGACCATGGCCACTGCACCGCGCAGCGAACACCCGGCGCCACCGGGCGTACAGCCCGGCACCGCGACCGTCGTCTGGACCGACCGGTTCCTCGACTACACCTGGACGCCGGAGCATCCGATGAAACCGGCGCGTCTGAAGTTCACCATGGCGCTCGCCGAAAGTCTCGGATTACTCGACGGTGTCGAACTATTGGCGCCCGCCGCGGCCGAGCGCGCCGACCTGCTGCGCATCCATACCCCCGCCTATCTCGACGCGGTCGAGCACGCCGTGGCGCCGGAGGGCGCCCCGCTCGCGCCGCCGTTCGGGTTGGGGTCACCGGACAACCCCGTGTTCCCCCGCATGCACCAGGCGGCGTCGGTGATCGTCGGCGGCACCCTGGCCGCCGCGCGAGCCATCGCCGAAGGACGGAGCAAGCGGGCGGTGAGCATCGGCGGTGGCATGCATCACGCGATGGCCGACTCGGCCGCCGGGTTCTGTGTCTACAACGATGCGGCCGTGGCCATCTCCTGGCTGCTCGACCACGGTTTCGACCGCATCGCCTACCTGGACGTGGACGTGCACCACGGCGACGGCGTGCAGTGCGCGTTCTACGGCGATCCCCGGGTGCTGACCATCTCGCTGCACCAGCACCCGGCCACGCTGTGGCCGAACACCGGGTGGCCAGAGGAGACCGGCACCGGAGCGGCCGAGGGCACCTCGATCAACCTGCCGCTGCTGCCCGGCACCCGAGATGCCCAGTGGCTGCGCGGTTTCCACGCCGTGGTGCCAGGAGCGGTCGCGGCATTCGGTCCGCAGATCGTGGTGAGTCAATGCGGCGTGGACACCCATCGCGAGGACCCGCTCGCCGATCTCGAGCTCACGGTGGACGGGCAGCGCGCGGCCTTCCGCGCGATGCGTGACCTGGCCGACCGCTACGCCGAAGGCCGATGGCTCGCGGTAGGGGGCGGCGGCTACGGACTGGTCCGGGTGGTGCCGCGGGCGTGGACGCACCTGCTGGCCACCGCACTGGACCGGACCGTCGCGCCGGACACCGCGATTCCGCAGGACTGGGTCGATCTGGTCGGTGCCGCGGCACCCCGGGTCGATCCGCCGCGCACCATGGGTGACGGCGGTGACATCGACTACCGCCCGTGGGATGGCCCGGGCGGCACGGGGGAGACTGGGGACGCGCGCCTGGATCGCGCGCAACGTGCCGTCGACACGGCCGTGCTTGCCACCCGCCGAGCGAGTTTCGGATTGCTCGGCCTGGATCCGGAGGACCCTCGTGACTGAACCCGCCGACACACCGGACACCCCGGCGGTGCCGCCTCCGCCGCCGCAGCACTGGTTCGCCGACGTCCTGGCCTCCGACGGCGGGGTGGTGCGGCTGCGACCGATCACGCCCGACGACGCGCAGCGGCTGCAGGATTTCCACGGCGCGCTCTCCGACCGCACCCGGTATCTGCGCTATTTCGGCCCGTACCCGCGGATTTCGCCGAAGGACCTCTACCGGACCACCCACGTCGACTATCACGACCGGGTGGGGCTGGTGCTGGTGCTCGGCACCGCGATCGTCGCGGTCGGTCGCTACGAACTGCTCGACCGGGCGGGGCGGCGCGCGGCCGAGGTCGCGTTCGTGGTGGCCGACGAGCACCAGGGGCGCGGGCTCGGCTCGATCCTGCTGGAGCACTTGGCCGGAGCCGCCGCCGAGAACAAGATCGAGACCTTCGTCGCCGAGGTGCTCGCCGAGAACACCACCATGGTGACGGTGTTCCGGGACGCCGGCTACCAGGTCGAGCGCAGCAGGGACGGCTCGGTGCTGCACCTGGAATTCGCCATCGACCCCACCGAAGCCCTACTGTCCGTACGGGATTCGCGCGAGCGCGCCTCCGAGGCGCGCAGCGTCGGCAACCTGCTCGCACCGCGTTCGGTCGCGGTGATCGGCGCGACACCGAGCGCGGGCCGGGTCGGCGGTGCGGTCCTGCACAACCTGCTGTCCGGGGTGTTCCAAGGTCCGGTGTTCCCGGTGAATCCGAATCGTCGTTCGGTGCGCGGCGTGCGCGCCTACGCGACGGTGCGCGAGATCCCGGACGAGGTGGATCTCGCGGTCGTCGCGGTGCCGCCCGGCGAGATCGGCTCGGTGCTCGACGACTGTATGGCCAAGGGCGTCAAGGGACTTGTCGTGCTCACCGCGGGTTTCGACGAGACCGGTGTCGGCGGTGGGACGGCCGAACGCGAATTGGTCGCCGCGGCACGGGGGCACGGCATGCGGGTGGTCGGACCGAGCGCGCTCGGCATCGCCAACACCGACGCCGCGGTGGCGTTGAACGCGACCTTGGCGCCCGTGCTGCCCGGCCGTGGCCGGATCGGCTTCTTCTGCCAGTCCGGTCCGCTGGGCGCGGCGATTCTCGGCGAGGCCGCCGCAAGGAACCTGGGCCTGTCGACATTCGTGTCGGCCGGTGACCGTGCCGACGTCTCCGGCAACGACCTGCTGCAGTACTGGGACACCGATCCGGACACCGACGTGGTCCTGCTCTACCTGGAGTCGTTCGGTAATCCGCGCAAGTTCTCCCGGATCGCGCGCCGGGTGGCCAGGACCAAGCCGATCGTGGCGGTGAGCAGCGGCAGGCACGCCACCCAGCCCGCGGGCGACATGGACCGCTCGATCGTGCGCGACCTGTTCGCGCAGGCGGGCATCGTGCAGGTCGATTCCATCTCGGAGCTGTTCGACTGTGCCGCGCTGCTGGGCTATCAGCCGTTGCCGGGCGGTTCCCGACTGGCGGTGGTCGGCAACAGCGCGGCGCTGAACTGGCTGGCCGTCGACGCCGCGCAGTCCGAAGGCCTCGCCGTCGGTGATCCGGTGAACCTCGGCCCGCAGGCGACCCCCGGCGCCTACCTCGATGCCACCGTCGCGGCCTTGCGCTCCGACGAGATCGATTCCGTGCTGGTGGTTTTCGCGCCGCCGGTGCCGGTGCCGATGGCCGGATTCGCCGATGCGATCCGGACCGCGGCCGCCGCCGTGCCCGCCGCGGGCAAGCCGATCCTGACGACCTTCATTGCCGAGCAAGGCATTCCGAACCTGCTCGCGGTGCGCGGGCAGGGCGCGACGGCGGTGCGTGGCTCGATCCCGAGCTACCCGGACCCGGAACGGGCCGCGCGGGCCTTGGCCCGGGTGCGGCGCTACGCGCAGTGGCGCGACCGGCCGGTATCGCCGGTGCAGCGTCCGGGCCGGATCGACACCGAGCGGGCCCGCGGGTTGGTGGCGCGGTGGATGGCGGAATCGGGCGGGCGCAGGCTCACCGACCTGGAAACCGTCGAACTGCTCGACTGCTACGGCATTTCCGTCGTGGCGTTCCGTGAGGTGCGCAGCGCCGAGGAGGCCGTCGCGGCCGCCGAGGAACTCGGCTATCCGGTGGCGGCCAAGGCGACCGGGGAAATGTGGCGGCGCCGTCCGGACCTCACCGGCGTGCGGCTGGATCTGTGGACGCCGGAGGCGGTCCGGCAGGGATATGCCGATCTCGCCGAACTGTGCGGAGATCCGGTGCAGCACATCCAGAAGATGGCCACCAAGGGCGTCGGCTGTGTGCTGCGGGTGCAGGACGACCCGTCGTTCGGCTCGGTCATCGAATTCGGCCTGTCCGGGTTGATCATCGAGCTGCTCGGTGACCGGGCCTACCGCGCGCTGCCGCTCACCGCCGACGAGGCCACCGCCCTCATCGACGCCCCGCGCGCGGCGCCTCTGCTCTCCGGTACCCCGGCCAGCCCGCGCGTCGACAAGGCCGCTCTAGCCGAACTGGCCCAACGCATCTCGGCCCTGTTCGACGACCTCCCGGAGATGCGCGAACTGGCTTTCGACCCGGTCCTGGCCTCCACCAACTCCGCCGAGATCCTCTACGCCCGCGGCCGCATCGGCCCCGAACCCAGCCGTTTCGACACCGGCCCCCGCCGCCTGGGCTGACACACCCCCGCCGCCTGGGGCTGACACACCGGCCCAGACGTCGAGGAGACCGGGGGTCCCGTCGAGGAGACGTTGGGGCCGGTGTTGTCGCGCAGATCTCCGCGGCAGGCCGAGAGGTGCGCTCGCTGGTGGGTCAGCTCCTCGGGGGACCACGGTGCCGGATGAGGGCAGGAACACCTCGTCGACGGTGACGATGACGAGGTCGTGGCGAACGGTGGGTGCGACGCGGATGGTTAATTCGTTGCGCAGCAACACGGTTGCGGCCGTCGCGACACGCGGACACAGGGCCTCGGACCCCGCTGCGCCCTGGGCGATCGCGCCGGGCGAGAACTGTGCGCCCAGAGTGCGGCGGTGAGCCCCCGGACGATCGGGCATCTGCATCGGACGACGGGCACCTGCACCGGACGATCGGGCACCTGCATCAGGCGACGGGGCAACTGCGGCAGCACTCCCATGGCACGACGGCAGGCCGGAGTTCGCGCAGAGGGCCGCTGGTGCGGGGCGAATTCACGCCGACCGGCTCGCGCGACTCCCGGAGGGGGCGGGGATGCGCGGCACCGGCCGGCGCGGGAAGGTGACCCCGAAGGTCACCTGGTCGAGTAACGGACGGGTCCGTCGTCTGGTGCCGAAACCTGTTCGGCACCAGTCATTTCGGTTCAGCTGGCGTAGGCGCGCAGGCGGTCGGCGCGTTCGCCCTTGCGCAGCTTGGACATGACCTCGCGCTCGATCTGGCGGACCCGCTCACGGGACAGGCCGAACAGCTTGCCGATCTGGTCCAGGGTGCGCGGCTGGCCGTCGTCGAGGCCGAAGCGCAACCGGATGACCTGCTGTTCCCGCTCGTCGAGGGTGGCAAGGACACTGCGCACGTCGTGATGCAGCAGGCCCGCGATCACCGCGGACTCGGCCGAGGTGGCCTCGGAGTCCTCGATGAAGTCGCCGAGCGGCGCCTCTTCGTCATTGCCGACCGGCATGTCCAGGCTTACCGGGTCGCGGCTGTGGTCGAGCAGATCGGAGATCTTGTCGACCGGGATGCCGGACTCGTTGGCCAGCTCCGCGTCGGTGGCCTCGCGGCCGAGCTGCTGGTGCAGTTCGCGCTTGATCCTGGCCAGCTTGTTCACCTGTTCGACCAGGTGGACGGGCAGCCGGATGGTGCGGCTCTGATCGGCCATGCCGCGCGTGATGGCCTGGCGAATCCACCAGGTCGCGTAGGTGGAGAACTTGAAGCCCTTGGCGTAGTCGAACTTCTCCATGGCGCGAATCAGGCCCAGGTTGCCTTCCTGGATCAGGTCGAGCAGCGGCATGCCGCGGCCGGTGTAGCGCTTGGCGAGCGAGACCACGAGGCGGAGGTTGGCTTCCAGCAGGTGCGAGCGGGCCGCCTGGCCTTCGCGCACGATGACGGCCAGGTCACGCTTGCGGGTGGCCGACAGTCGTTTGCCGGTCTCCAGCAGGTGCTGGGCGTAGAGGCCCGCCTCGATACGCTTGGCCAGCTCGACCTCGTCGGCGGCCGTGAGCAGCGCGGTGCGGCCGATCCCGTTCAGGTACACGCGTACCAAATCGGCTGCGGGGCTCTGGGCGTCGAGGTCCTGATCGCTGGTGCGCACACGAGTGGTGGCGGGGCTTGTCATGACTTGCCTCCTGTCGGTGGTGTCTCACTCCGAACAACGGACCCGACAGGGAGAAAGTTCCCCGTCTCGGCTCAGATAAACCGCTCTGACGTGCGGTTTTCATCACTCTCGTCTGAGAAGTTCCTGAGAAGCACGCCGTTGTGGAACTGTCGCTGTCCGATGCCTGCACCGACCTACCCGCGATTGCTGTGTTTACACCGGCCGTACCAGTCCGTGGCGAACCAGCCCGGCCACCACGGACAGCGCCTCGGCCGCGAACTCCGAGGTCACATCGTCGGCTCCGTGGGCAACCGCCAGCAGTTCGATCAGCTCGTACAACGGCAGGCCGTCGGCGCGCATTCCCGCCAGCAGGGAGATGGTTGTCTCATCAACTTCGTGCTGCCAGCGCGGACCGTCGCCGCGATGCACCCGCGCCACCCGCGGTGTCCACCCGTCGGGGCCGGGCAGCGCGACGCGCTCCAGCGCGGTCGCCGGGTCCACCACGAATCGTGAAGTCCACGCCAGGTTTTCATCACCCGCGACGGCGCGCAGCCAGGCCGAGCGCTCGAAGTACCGCGTCGCCTCGTCGCCGAGCGGATCCTCGAATCCGTGGGTGAGGTCTTCGGCGAGCAGTTCGGTCGGGCCATCGATGGCGCGCAGATAGACGAAGCCGAACCCGACGCCCTCCACCTCGGCCGCGTTGAACGCGTCGAGCCACTGATCGGCGCGCGCCTGGGCGGCGGGATCGCGCGGGTCCAGCCCCGCGTCGCGCAACCAGGTGCCGACATAGAGGGCGGGGTCGGCGACGTCGCGCTGCACGACCCAGGCGTCTACACCGTGCGCGGGCAGCCAGGACGACACCCGATGCCGCCAGTCCTCGCCCTCGACGTGCACCCAGGCCGCGAGCATCGCCGCCGTGCCGCCCGGGTTCAGCAGGTCCGCGGCCTGGCCGATGACCAGTTCGCTCGCGCCGTCGAGCGCGAGCCCGGAATCCCGGTAGGTGTGCTCGATCCTGGCCGGGCCGACGACGAACGGCGGATTCGCCACCACCTGATCGAAGCGCCGTCCCGCGACCGGCTCGAACCAGGAGCCTTCGAGGAGTTCCAGATCGAGGCCGTTGAGCGCGGCGGTGGCCTCGGCGAGCCACAGTGCGCGCGGGTTCACATCCGTCGCGGTCACCCGGTCGGCGTAGGACGCCGCGTGTACGGCCTGCACCCCGCAGCCGGTGCCGAGGTCGAGTACGGAACCGACCCGTCGGGTCGGGGTGGCGCGCAGCAGTGACAGGGAGGCGTGGCCGACGCCGAGCACGTGGTCCTCGCTGAGCGTGCGCCTGCGCATCGAGTCGTCGAGATCGGACAGGATCCACCGGGTGCCCGCGCCCGCGTCGAGCGGACGCAGATCCAGCACGGCCAGCACCGTGTCCCCGGCCCGGCGCAGCAGACCCGCCGCGATCGCGCGATCTATGTCTACGGGCGCGAGCGCCGCGGCAACGTCGCGCTCCGGCATCGGATCGCCGAGCAACAGCAGCCGGATCAACGTGCCGAGCTCGCCCGCGTCCCCGGCCGCGCGGCGCACCGGTACCGGCTCGGAGCGGCCCAGCGCCGCGTGGGCGTCCTCGCCCAGTACCTCGAGCAAGGTGTCGGCGTCATAACGCACGCGGGTCAGCGCCGTCCGCAGATCCGGGCACAGCGCGGTGAGCAGGGATCCGGTGGTGGTCGATCGGTTCGTGGGCACCTCGGTACTCTGCCACCGCCGCCGCTTCGGACCCACAAGGTGGTCACCATGTCGCTTCGCCGCAAGCGCTCCGTTATGCCCGGCCGGTCGGGAACCGGGGCCCCGCTTTATCCACAGGCCGCCAGGCTCCCTGCGAGTGTCGGGATTTCAGTCCGGCCTGTGTGTTGGGTTCGCGAGCATCCGTTCTGTGTGCTTGGCCTGGGAGTGCCTGGCCTGCGTGTTCGGCCCGTGAGCACCGGCCATGTGTACTCGCGGGCCACGTGTGCTCGGCCCTGCGGACCCTGATCCTGTGTGTTCGGACCGCGCGAACGCGAGGCGGGTGTGTTCGGATCGTGCGCACTTGCACTACGCATACGCGGGTTGTGTGTTCGGACAGTGCGAATTCGGACCATGATTCGAACTGCGCGGGTTGGACAGTGCGTTTCCGGATCGTGCGGGTTCGGACTGCGCGGCTTCGGGGCGTGCGAAGGACGACCGCGCTTGCTCGGCTCGCGCGACCGTCCGGTGCGTACTCGGACCGGCTGCGGGACGTCGGCCGGGCCGGACCTATGGAGTGGGGCGGCGAAATGGGTTGTGGTTCAGAGGAGGCCGGTGCTCGGGTTGCGGGCGGTGACGCAGTAGGTGGCGTCGGCGGGGTCGGTCAGCACGATCCAGTGGTCGAAGCGGTGCACGACCGTGGCGCCTAGGGTTTCGTGCCAGGCGGCGGTGGCCTCGATGTCGTTGGAGGACAGGTCGATGTGCGCGCTGGTGGCGCGGTCTTCGCCGAGGCGTTGCAGCAGCAGCTGGACGGGCAGCTGTTGTTCGGGGCGAAGCCGAGCGAATTCCGGCAACCTGCCTTGCTGAAAGGTCCAGCCGGTCAACGACTTCCAGAACTCGGTCTCGACCGCGTGCGCGGCGGGGCCGATGTCGAGGCACACCTGGTCGAGGCGGCTGAGGGTGCCGTCGGGGGCGGTCACGGGCGGGGCCGGGGTGCTGGTGGCGCGACCGCTCGGGGTCAGGCAGAAGGCCTGGCCGCCGGGGGAGCGCAGCACCGCGTAGTCGGGGTGGTTCGCGACCAGCTCGGCACCGAGGTCGAGTGCGGTGCGCACCGCGGTGGGGATGTCGTCGACATCGAAGTCGAGATGCACGCCACCGAGACCGGTGACGGCTTGCATCTTCACGCCAGCGGCGGCGAAGAGCGCGGGATCGGGTAGCAGCGTGAGGAATTCGTCGTGCTCGCCGCGGCGGGCGGAGAGTTCGGTGCCGGTGATCGTGGACCAGAACTTGGCGCAGTCGTCGAAACGTTGTGCGGGGCGGTCGAGGAAGGCCCAGACCCACCGAATCATGTTCTCTCCTGTCTTGTTCCCCGGGACACCTTAGGGAAAGCGACACCTGGTGTCGAGGACATTGGCGTGTCGTCGGCAGTGGCACGATATCGGTGTTTTGTGGCTTTCCTGCCACTCGTTGCGTGCGTGGAATTGCGGCACGCTCAGCGGATGACCGAGCTCCAGACCCTACCGACCGCCTCGATCCAGCGCAGGCGGTGGCATCCGGCGTGGGTGGTCGCGTGCGCGCTGGTGCTGGTCGCGGCGGGCAGTGGGCTCACCGTATTCATGACCGAGGCGTGGCAGCTGGTGCTCACCTGGGGTCTGCTGGTCGGTATCGGGGTGGGCTCGATGTCGATGCCGTTCGTCGCGACCATCACGGGGCGCTGGTTCGTGCGACAGCGCGGCCTGGTCACCGGGGTGCTCACGGCGGCGGGCGCGACCGGTCAGCTGGTCTTTCTCCCGCTGGTGTCGATGCTGGCGCACGCGCACGGCTGGCGGGTGCCCTCGCTGCTGGTGGCCGGTACGGCGCTGGCCGTGGTGCCGCTGGTGCTGCTGTTCATCCGGGACTTCCCGAGCGATCTCGGCGTCACCGCCTACGGGGCCGAAGAAGGCAGCGACGTCGGCGTGCGCACGCCGACCGGTGCGGGCGCGTCGCGGGCGCTCGACGTGCTGCGCGCCATCGCGCGCCGGCCCGGATTCTGGTTGCTGGCAGGCGGATTCGCGGTGTGTGGCGCGTCGACCAACGGGCTCGTCGGCACCCACTTCGTCAGCGCGGCCCACGATCACGGGATGCCGCCGACGGCCGCGGCGAGCCTGCTGGCGGTCGTCGGCGTCTTCGATGTGGCGGGCACGATCTTCTCCGGCTGGCTGACCGATCGGATCGACCCGCGCTACCTGCTGGTCGGCTACTACGTGCTGCGCGGCGCGTCGCTGCTGATCCTGCCCTCGCTGCTGGGCGCGCACACCCAGCCGAGCCTGTGGGTGTTCATCATCTTCTACGGATTGGACTGGGTCGCCACCGTGCCGCCGACGGTGCTGCTCTGCCGGGAACTGTTCGGCGCCGACGGTCCCGTCGCTTTCGGCTGGGTCTTCGCCGCGCACCAGATCGGATCGGCCGTCGCCGCGACCGGTGCGGGCGTGCTGCGCGACCTGCACGGCGACTACGACCTGGCCTGGTATCTGGCCGGTGCGCTCTGCGCCGTAGCCGCGCTCATGTCCGCCGTCGTGAGCCGTCAGGTCGAACCACCCACCGCCGCAGCGTGATCGCTACCTCTTCGGTCAGAGGGGCGGTGTGTCCGGTCAGCTGTCGATGGCGTTGTGCGGGCGGGACTCGATGGCGGTGCGGGGGCGGTCCCAGCGGCTGGGCTCGTCTTTGCGGCGCGGGGGGCGATCGTTGGCGATGAGGACGGCGATCCAGGGCAGTGGGATGGACACCGCGATGACCAGGATCGCGAGCAGCGCGCTGTGGAACGAGCTGTAGACGATCGCGGCGATCACCAGACACGGGATGCGGAACGCCATGATGATCGTGTAGCGGCGAACCCTGGCGCGGTGCTGGTCCTCCAGCGACGGCTGCGCCTCGGTGATCAGCACCGGGTGTTTGGCGTCGCTGCCGGGGAAGTACCCGGCCTTGCGCGGGGTGCCCGAGGGCATCGTGACATCGGGACCGATGTCGTCGGCGTCGGAGGAGTCGCCGTGCTGCTGCATACCGTCGAGTCTTCCACTGTCCGGGCTCGACCGCACACACAGTGGTCAGCCGGACGAATACCGCTCGAAGCGGGCACGCCGCGGGATCGGCCGCGTGTCGCCGCCGCCGATGTCCTCTTGGGTGCCGAACTCGTCATGCGGCATCATGGAGTGCGTGAGTAGTGACACGATGGTTCGCCCGGATACGACCACCGACGAGTCGACGAGCGACGACACCCCGAAGTTCTTCCACTACGTGAAGAAGGACAAGATCGCCGAGAGCGCCGTCATGGGCACCCATGTCGTCGCGCTGTGCGGTGAGGTCTTCCCGGTGACGCGCTCGCCCAAGCCCGGTTCCCCGGTCTGCCCCGACTGCAAGAAGGTCTACGACGGGCTGAAGAAGGGCGACTGACCCCAGCCGTTCCCCCGCCTCGGCTGACGCGCTCGCGTCGGCCGTCGCACCCGGTCATGTCGCCCTGGTCAATTGATCACCAGGTAATGGTGGCGGCATCGCCCGAGAGCCCACCGCCACCATTACCTGGTGATCGCCTGTCCAGGTCCCGTGCGTGCTCACAGCGGGGGCCTGAGGACCCAGCGCACCGATTCTGCGCGCGGGTGCTGATGGAGATGTCACCCGGCCGGTATCGAAGTGCGGTCCCGTTGTAGGTAGCGTGCGCTGGTCGTCGATCTGGCCGAACCCGAGACGTCGTCCATCTCGGCGCCTACCTGGTCGATCTGGGTGGCGTGGACGCGATCGCCTTAACCGCGGGGCGGGGAGAACCCGCAGGTGGGCGTCGACACCCTGGCGGGTCAGCATCGAGGTCGATCCGGCCGCGAATTCCGCGCTGCTGCGGGCAGGTTCTCGACGCGGCTGAATCCGAGATGTTGATGCTGTGGGCGCATCGTCGAATCTCGAGCTGTCGGGTTGTGGTGCTGGTTGTCGATCCGGCCGAACCGGGGATGACGATGTCGCGGGCTGACTGTCGGCCTTGCCGAATCACGAGCTGTCGTCGGCACGGTCGAATCCGAGCTGTCGATGTTGCGAGGCTGGTAGTCGACACGTCGCAACCCGGGTGCTGGGGGTTAGTCGTCGGCCTGGCCGATCCCGAGAGGTCGGCCAATGATGTGCGCCGGCGCTAGGCGGTCTTCGTTTCCCTTTCGACGGGGTCAGGCTTCTCGGCGGTGTGCGGGTTCGGTTCTGCGGTGTGCGGGTTCGGTTCCGCGGTATGCGGATTCGGTTCGGTGGTGGGTTTTGGGTCGTCGGGTTCGGCGTCGCTGTTCCACTGGTTGGCGATCCATTCCTTGACCTGCTCCATGCGGGTGGCGCGGGCGGGCCAGAATTCTTGGACGGCGGCGTTGAATTCGGCGCCGAGGATCACCGCGAAACCGAGGAAATAGGTGAACAGCAGGAAGGCGATCGGGGTGGCGAGCGCGCCGTAGGTGACGCCGGTTTCGGTGACCCACGACAGGTACCGCCGCAGTCCCTCGCTCGCGGTCATGAAGAACACGCCGGCGACCAAGGCGCCGTTGAACAGTCGATGCCACGGCAGCGAGGTGTGCAGGGCCAGCTTGTACAGGGTGGTCAGGCCGACGATCAGCAGCAGCCCGACGCCGGGGTAGTAGAAGAAGTCCAGCAGGCGCAGGCCGGTCGCCCGCCACGCCGCGGGCAGCACCCGCCCGATCAGCGTCGGCCCCAGCGCGACCAGCGGCAGGATGAACACCGACGCCACCAGGAACAACACGTACAGCAGCAGCGCGAAGATGCGCTGCCACACCGGGTGCCGCGCGTCCTGCTGGTCGTGCGCCTCCACGATCGCGTCGACGAAGGTGGCCATCGCCGACGACCCGGCCCACAGCGACAGCACGAAACCGACCGACACCACCGCGCCGCGCCCGCGCCCGAGCACGTCCTGCACGGTCGGCTCGATGAGATCCGAGACCACGGTGGAGCTGAACAGGTCCCGGCTGAACGAGATGATCTTGGACTCGACGATCTGCACCGTGTCGGGCCCGAACCACCCGCCGACGTAGCCGAGGCTGCCGAGCACGCCGAGCAGCAGCGGCGCCAGCGACAGGGTCTGCCAGAACGCCGCGGCCGCCGACTTGGCGAAGATCGAGTCGTCCCACGCCTTCACCGCGACCCGCACGACGAGCCGGGTGACCTGCCTGCGCGCACGCCTGGCGCCCACGATCGCACGCTGCGTCGAGGTCAGCTCGCGCGCGGCGAACCCCGCGCTGAGCGACGGTGAGCCGGAGCGCGGCGGTTCGCTCGGCAAGGCGTTGTTCTCGGACATTGTGACTACAGCATCGCGCATGCTCCCACTCCGCCGCGCCCCACTCCGACCCGCGCGCCTCGCGATGCGCCCCTGATGTCGTGGTCGAGTTACCGCGAAGGCGCGTGGATGGTCTGCCTGAGCGGGCACTGGATCGCTCGTGCACAGGCCGTGCACCACTCGGGCCGGTGGCATGCGTTCCCGCGTTGGACGCGTGGGCGCCGCTGGGATGGGTGCGGGGAAGTTCCGCAAAGGCACGTCGGCACCGGCACGCGGTGGCGAATCCCTACCGCGTTTCCGGGGCGCGGTGTCGTGGGAAACATGTATTTCGGGCGTGTCCGCTGGTGAACATGTGACGCCTATCGCGCAGGCCGCGTCGGTTTGGCAACACGCCGTGCCGGGCCAGTAGGGTCGAGTGCGTGACTGGGTCGGGTGGCGCCGCTGTGGCGGGACAAGCGGAGACACCGGGCGATTCGGGATCACCCGAGGCCTCGGGCAGACCGAACAGCTCCGGTACATCGAGTGGCGGGTCGCTGCGCGCGTGGCAGCGGCGGGCATTGACGAAGTATCTGGCGTCCAAGCCGCGCGACTTCCTCGCGGTGGCGACGCCGGGCGCGGGTAAGACCACCTTCGCGCTGCGGGTCGCGGCCGAATTGCTGGCCGACCGCACCGTCGATCAGATCACCGTGGTCGCGCCCACCGAGCACCTCAAACACCAGTGGGCCCAGTCCGCGGCCCGCGCAGGCATCGCGCTGGACTCGCGATTCTCCAATGCCGCGGGCGGCACCTCCGGCGACTATCACGGTGTGGTCGTCACCTACGCGCAGGTCGCCTCGCATCCGTCGCGGCACCGGGTGCGCACCGAAAACCGCAGGACACTGGTGATTCTCGACGAGATCCACCACGCGGGCGACGCGAAGAGCTGGGGCGAGGCGACCGCGGAGGCGTTCGGCGACGCCACCCGCAGGCTCGCGCTCACCGGAACCCCGTTCCGCAGCGACGACAGCCAGATCCCGTTCATCACCTACGAACCCGACGAGGCCGGCTTCCCGCGCTCGCGCGCCGACCACGCCTACGGCTACTCCGAGGCGCTGGCCGACGGCGTCGTGCGGCCCGTGGTGTTCCTCGCCTACTCGGGCGACGCGCACTGGCGCGACAGCGCGGGCGAGGAGCACACCGCCCGCCTCGGGGAGCCGCTGAACGCCGAGCAGACCGCGCGGGCCTGGCGTACCGCGCTGGATCCGGCGGGCGACTGGATCTCCGCCGTGCTGCGCGCCGCCGACATGCGCCTGCGGCAACTGCGCAACACCGGTATGCCAGACGCGGGTGGCCTGGTGATCGCCACCGACCAGGAGCGCGCCCGCGACTACGCCGAACTGCTCGAACACATTTCGGGCAGCAAGCCGGCGCTGGTGCTCTCCGACGATCCGTCCTCCTCGGATCGCATCGGTGAGTTCGCGGCCAGCCAGGATCCGTGGATGGTCGCGGTGCGCATGGTGTCCGAGGGCGTCGACGTGCCGCGCTTGGCCGTCGGGGTGTACGCGACCAGCGCCTCCACCCCGCTGTATTTCGCGCAGGCGATCGGCCGGTTCGTGCGTGCCCGACGGCCCGGTGAGACCGCGAGCGTGTTCCTGCCGTCGGTGCCGGTGCTGCTCGACCTGGCCGCGCAGCTGGAATTGCAGCGCGACCACGTCATCGGCAAGCCGCACCGGGAGAAGGACGGCCTGGAAGACGAGCTGCTGATCGAGGCGAACAAGCAGCAGGACGAGCCGGGCGAGGAGGAGAAGTCCTTCGTCGCGCTGGCGGCCGACGCCGAGCTCGATCAGGTGATCTACGACGGATCCTCTTTCGGCACAGCGACTTTCGCGGGTAGCGACGAGGAAGCCGATTACCTCGGCATCCCCGGTCTGCTCGACGCCGATCAGATGCGCGCGCTGCTGCGTGAGCGCCAGTCCAAGCAGATCGCCGACCGTGCCGAGCCCGCCTTCACCCCCGCGCCCGGCCCACAGGTCGCGAGCGCGTCCGAACGGGTCGCCACCGCGGATCGACTGGGTGAGTTGCGGCGCGAACTCAACAGCCTGGTCGCGATGCACCACCACCGCACGAACAAGCCGCACGGCGTGATCCACGGCGAGCTGCGCCGCGAATGCGGCGGGCCGCCAACGGCTTTGGCCTCCGCCGACCAGCTGGAAGAACGCATCGCCGCGCTGCGCCGGATGTAACGCACGGTCGGAGGTGGTGCGGCCGCGCTGCGTCGGATGTGGCGCGCGGTCGGATGTGGCGCGCGGTCGGATGTGGCGCGCGGCCGGATGTGGCGCACGCCGGATGTGGCGCACGCCGGATGTGGCATGCGGTCGGACGTGACGCACGGCCTCGCTGCGTTGGATCTAGCGCGGTCGGATGTGCGCGCGGTGCGATGGGGTGCGCGCGGTGCGATGACGGGTGTCGCTACGGCTCGCTCGCGATACCGGCGGGCGCCTGTGGCCACGCCGCCATCGCGCGATCGATGGACAGGGTAAGGCTTTTCAGCGGTACTCCGTCGCGGGCCTGGACCGAAAGGCCGTACAGCACCGTGGTGTAGAAGTTCGCGAGCTCCTCGGTGTCCGTCTCGGCGGGCAGATCGCCTTCGGCCACACCGCGATCCAGTCGCGCGCGGATATCTTCGGTTGTCTCCCTGCGCTTTTCGACGAGGAAGTCGCGGACGGTCGTGCTGCGGGTGGTGTACGTCGAGCCCGCGAGCACCACCATGCAGCCGTGCGGTTTGTCCTCGACGGTGTAGGCGGCCGCGTTGTCGCGCAACATCGCCTCGATGGCGGCACGCGCGGTAGGTTCCTCGCGCAGGGCCCGTTCGGTGTACCCGCCGTGGGTCTGTCCGTAGAGGCCGACGGCCTGCCGGAACAGCGACTCCTTGCCGCCGAAGGCCGCGTACAGGCTCGGTGAGTTGATGCCCATCGCGGTGGTGAGATCGCTCATCGACGAGCCCTCGTAGCCGTGCTCCCAGAACACCTCCATGGCGCGGCGCAGCGCGTCCGTGCGGTCGAAGGCGCGCGGTCGTCCCCGTTCGGCCATCTCGGCTCCTTTCTGTATTGATCACTAAATATACCCCTTGACGCGGAAGCGGCCCATGCGCTTAGCTATTTATGTACTGATCGACACATAAATTGGAGGAAGGCCGATGTCGGGTCTCACGGGCAAGGCGGCACTGGTGACGGGCGGCAGCCGCGGTATCGGGGCGGCGATCGCGCGCAAGCTGGCTGCCGACGGGGCGGCTGTGGCCATCACCTACCAGAACCGCGACGTGGAGGCGAAAGCCGTTGTCGCGGAGATTGAATCGGTCGGCGGCCGGGCGGTCGCGTTCCGCGCGGACAGTGCCGACGCCGAGGCGGTGGTGCGCGTGGTGCATCAGGCCGCGAGCGACCTCGGCCGGCTGGACATCCTGGTGAACAACGCGGGCATCTTCCCCGCGAAACCGTTCGAGGAGTTCACCATCGAGGAAGTCGATCGCGCGCTGCACATCCACGCGCGCGCCGCGTTCGTCGGCGCGCAGGCCGCGGTGGCGCACATGAGCGACGGCGGGCGGATCATCAGCGTCGGCACCAACCTGTCCGAGCACGCGCCGTTCGGTGGTCTCTCGCTGTACAACCTGAGCAAGTCGGCGCTGAACGGATTCACCAAGGCGCTCGCGCGTGAGCTCGGCCCGCGCGGCATCACGGTCAACCTGCTCCAGCCGGGATCGACTGTGACAGATATGAATCCGGTCGACGGCGGGCACTACGACCAGCAGGTCCAGCTGTCCGCGCTGGGGCGTTTCGCCGATCCCGCGGACATGGCGGCGATGGTCGCGTTCCTCGCCGGTGACAGCGGACGCAGCGTCACCGGCGCGATCTTCACCGTCGACGGCGGCACCAACGCGTGATCGGCGTACCGGCGCGCTCGGAACCGTCGACGGTGGCAACAGCGTGCGAAGCCCCCTGGGGGCGTTGCGAACCCGTCGACGGTGAGACCAACGTGCGCATCGCATACCGGCACTCGGCCGTCGGCGGCGCATCCACGCGCGAAGTGTGTTGCGGGGCAGGCTGGTCCGTCGGCGGCGGACCAGTGTGCGTAACCGTGGGCGGAGATGCGGATTCGGGGGCGGGTCGTGCTCAGCCGCTGAAGTAGCGGCCGGGGGAGACGCCGACGGCGCGGCGGAAGGCGGCTACGTAGGCGCTGGGGGTGGCGTAGCCGACGCGGCTGGCGATGCGCGTGATCGGCAGACCCGCCGCCAGTAGGGGGAGGGAGGCGGCGAGGCGGACCTGGGTGCGCCAGTGGCCGAAGGTGATTCCGGTTTCGGACACGAACAGGCGGGCCAGGGTGCGCGGGCTGGTGGCGACCTCGGCGGCGAATGCTTCGAGGGTCCGATCGTCGGCGGGGTCGCGGGTCAATGCGGCGGCCACCTGCGCGGCGCGCGGGTCGGTCGGTGGCTGGGCGCCGACCGGGATCACGTCGACGGGGCGCAGTAGGTCGAAGATCACCGCCTCGGCCCGCTCGCGCTGTGCGGCGGCGGTGTCCGGCGCGGTGAGGTGGTCGAACAGCTCGTGCAGCAGCCGGGTGACGCGGAGCATGGTCGGCGCGGCGAAGGTGACCGGGCAGCGGGCGGGCTCGAGGTAGATGCCGCGCATCTCGGCGCCGTCCGCGGTGCCGGTGCGGTGCCTGGTGCCGCCGGGGATCCACAGCGCCCTGGTCGCCGGCAACACCCATCGGGCCTGGCCCACCTCGACGGCGATGACGCCGCGTGCGGCCCAGGCGATCTGGTGCTGCGGATGCTCGTGTGTCTCGAACCAGAACCCGGCGGGCAGCACCCCGGCGCCGAACACCATCGCCGTCGGGCCCGGTGGTACCGGGTGAAAGCGAGGATGTCCGTTCTGCGACACAATTTGTCACCGTAGCCTGTAGTGGTCGGCGCTGTCCGCTTCTAGCCTCGTGAGCATGGCGATGAACCTGCTCCATCGGGCGCTGTGCAGTTCGGCGCGATGGGAACGAACCAGTGCGACGAAGATCGTGCCGTGGGCACTGCAGGGCCTCGACCTCGGCGAGAACGCGCTCGAGATCGGGCCGGGCTACGGCGCGAACGTGACCGCGTTGCGCGCCCGTACGAGCGCGCTCACCGGGGTGGAGATCGACCCGGCCCTGGCCGCGCGGTTGCGCACCCGGCACGGTTCAGCGATGACCGTGGTGCAGGGTGACGGCGCCGAAATGCCTTTCGCCGCGGAGCAATTCGACTCCGTCGTCTGCTTCACCATGCTGCATCACGTGCCGACCGCGGTGCGGCAGGACCAGGTATTCGCCGACGCACTGCGGGTGTTGCGCCCCGGCGGGGTGTTCGCGGGCAGCGACGGCCTGGACGGTTGGCTGTTCCGGCTCGTCCACCTGGGCGACACCTGCGTGCCGGTGCCACCCGAACACGCCGAAGAGCGGCTGACCCGCCTCGGCTTCACCGATGTAGCGATCGAGATCGGGCAGGGCAGCTTCCGCTTCCGTGCCCGCCGCCCCGCCTGAGTGCCCCGACACTGTTCGGACGCCCGTCGGCGGACCCGATCCGAGCCGATCCGCCACGCGGGCAGTGAGATCGGGCACTCAGGAGAGGTGCGCACGCCGCGAACCGAGGGGTGCCGGCGTGCGCACCTCGGTCACCTACGCTTCGCCGCCACTCCGCTGTCCGCGCCCCGGGACCACATCGGGCCTGCCGAACCCACACGCGAAGGGCGCGACCGGTCGGCTCCGCGCGGTGGATCAGGCAAGCCCGACGCGGATCGTTCGCCGATCGAGCCCGGCCCCGGGCAGCTGCATGATCGCACGAAACAGTGCCTTGCGCGTGAAGCCCGCTCGATCGACCTCGCGGATCCCTGCGCGGGCGTCCGTCTGACCGCGCCGATCCAAGGCCCCGGGCAAGGCGCCCGTCTGGTCGCACCGGTTGAGTTCCGTGCGGGCGTTGCCTGATCGCGTTGTGCTGAACCTTGCACAGGAGTCCCGCTCGAGTGCTCGTGGAATTCCTTGTGCAGAGCGTCCGCGTGCAGAGCGTCCGCGTGCAGAGCGTCCGCGTGCAGAGCGCCCGCGTGCAGAGCGCCCGCGTGCAGAGCGCCCGCCTGATCGCATCGGTTGGGGCCTCGCGCGGACGTTGCCCGATCGGCGTTGTGCAGAACCGTTGCGCAGGAGGCCCGCCCGAGCGAGCATGGCGGATCTTTACGCAGAGCGCCCGCCTGAACGCACGAGTGGATCCCGTGTAGGAATCTGCTCGGCTGCTGCGAGCAGGGGCCAGTGCATCGGAAGCCCGACTCGGGCGAAGTCCTCGCTCAACGCACTGCGGGGGTGGTGAAGTAGGTCGTTGGGTCGAGGGTGTTGATCGGTGTCCAGCGGGGGGCTTCCACGGGGTCGGGTGTGTTCTGCTCCGGGGTGGCTTGGAAGTAGCCCTGGAGTTCCAGTGCGAGGCGTGGGTTTTCGTCGACTCGGCGCGCTATGTCGTAGTAGAGGACGAGGATGTGCAGGCAGCGGGCGGAGCGGGCCTTGCACGAGCAGTCCGTGCCCGCGAGGACCGGCGCGACGGTGAGACCCGCGGCCGTCGCGGCGCGGTGCATGTCGTCGGTGAGCACGGTGGTGTCCGGGATGACCGCGTTGATGGCGGTCACCGCGGCGCGCGGCAGCGGCACCACCTCCAGGTGCAGCGCCGAGGCCTCGCTGCCGCGGTGCAGGGTGGCGCGCACGACGCGGCCCTCGATGGTGGTCTGGATGCTCTGGTGGCGGGCGATGCTACGGGCGCGGGGGAGCAGCGGGTCGGGTCGGGTCTGGCGCAGCGGTTCGGCGAGGCGCACCCAGTCCCTGCCCCACAGGGTGTAGCCGAAGTCGTTGTCCGGCATCAGTTTCCTCGCTTCCGGCGCAGGATTTCGATCAGCTGGTCGTCGTCGAGGCGCGCCAGCGCGGCGATGCCTGCGGAGTCGCCGAGATCGGAGAGCGCGGACTTGCGGTCGTGCATCTTGGCGATGTGCTCTTCGACGGTGGTGGTCGAGGTCAGCGTGGTGACGGTGACCGTGCGGGTCTGGCCGATGCGATGGGCCCGGTCCGAGGCCTGGGCCTCGACGGCCGGGTTCCACCAGCGGTCGAAGTGGATGACGTCGGCGGCGCGGGTCAGGGTGAGCCCGGTGCCCGCGGCGCGCAAGCTGAGCACGAGCACCGGTGGTCCGTCCGCGGCCTGGAAGCCGTCGACGATCGCGGCCCGCTCGGCCTGGTTCAATCCGCCGTGGAAGAAGGGCGTGGTGATCGCGAACTGTTCGGCGAGGTGGCGCACGAGCAGCTCGCCGGTCTGCCGATACTGGGTGAAAATCAAGGTGGGAGCGCCGAGTTCGAGGTTGTTGGCGACGATGTCGGCGCACAGGTCGAGCTTGCCGGAGCGGCCCGCCAGCTCGGTGAGCTCGCCGTTGACCAGGCCGGGATGGTTGCAGACCTGTTTGAGCGCGGTCAATGCCGCGAGCACCCGGCTCTGCCGCTGGGCACCGGAGCCGAAACCGTCGTCGATGGCGCGATTCAGCAGCCGGTCGTAGAGGCTCTCCTGCTCGGTGGTGAGGTCGCAGAGCAGATCAGTGTGGATCTTGGCCGGCAACGAGGCGGCGACCTGGGCCTTCTTCCGTGCGAGCACGACGGGTTCGATGGCGTCGCGCAGCCGGGCCGCGACGTCGGCGGAGCCCTCCTGGATCGGCCGGACGAACCGGCGCCGGAACTGGGTGCGGTGCCCGAACAGTCTGGGCGCCACCAGGTTCAGTAATGCCCAGAGCTCTTCGAGATGGTTTTCCACCGGCGTGCCGGTCAGCGCGACGCGGACCTCGGCGTCGAGCGTCCGCGCCGCCTTGGCGAGTTGGGTGCGCGGGTTCTTGAGCGCCTGCGCCTCGTCGAAAACCGTTGTCGCCCAGCGCTGCTCGCTCAGCAGATGTTCGTGTAGTCGCAGGGTGGGGTACCCGGCGACCACCACCGTGCCCGCCTCGGCCGTGAGCTCGCCGCCGCGCCACACCGTGGCGCGCAATCCCGGTGCGAACCGGTCGATCTCGTGCGCCCAGTTGCCCACCAGGGAGGTAGGGCAGACCACCAGCTGTGGCCCCGTGTCAGCGCGTCCGTGCAGGAAGCCGATGGTCTGCAGGGTCTTGCCGAGTCCCATCTCGTCGGCGAGCACCGCCCCGCCGTGCGCCGCGACGGTCTCCCGCAACCAACTGACCCCGCGCACCTGATACGGCCGCAGCTCGGCCTTCAGCGCCACCGCCAATTCCGCTGCCGCCGCCCGCGTTTCATACAGAATCCGCATCGACCGCGCAGCGGTGACCACCGACGTGCCCACCGCGTCCGGCACCGCGTGCGCCGCGACGGGCAACGTGCCCGCCCGCAATCGAATCAGTTCCGCGCTGTCGAGCAGCGACTCCCCGTCCGCCGGATCAGGATTCGGCAGAGCTAGCGGAGCCTGTGCTGAGGCAGTCGCCTTGTCGCGCGATCCCGCGACATCGACCGCGCCGGAGTCCGCGGCGACCCGGGCATCGCGCATGTCACCGCCCTGACCTGCCGTCCGCGCCGAAACATCGCGTATCGCAGCGTCGTCCGTGCTCTCGGCAAGCAATACCGCCTGCCAGGCACGTACCGATTCCCCCGGGTCCTCGATGTCCGCCCCGGCGAAGGATCGCGGGTCGCGCAGTGCGCAATCGACCTCGATGATCTCGATCGCCCCGTCCGGGCCGACCGGTACCGCGAGCGGGACCGATTCGCGGTCGCCGATCTCGGGTGCGGGGCCGGTGTGCTGACCGGTCCATGTCCACAGGGCGAACATGTGCCGGTCGGGTAGATAGGTGGCCTGTGTGCTGCGCAGAACGAACCCCTTATTCGACGTATGGTGTACGAAGTATCTGAACAACGTACCGGGTGCCGAGTTTGTTCCGAGGAGTTCTGTGGCCGACGAAACCACCGTCGAGCAGGCGAAACAGCTGATCGCGCTGCTGTGGCGGCACGAGGTCCCGCCGCGCCCCGGCGGCCGCGGGCCGAAGCAGACGGTCAGTGTCGACGCCGTGGTCCGGGCCGCGATCGCGCTGGCCGACCGCGACGGGTACGCCAAGGTGTCCATTCGGGCGGTCGCCGCGGAACTGGGCCTGCGGCCGATGAGTCTCTACACCTACGTGCCGAGCAAGGACGCGCTCGCGGTGCTGATGGCGGACGCGGTCGCCGACGAGGACGCGCCGATCCCCGCCACGCTGACGCCGCGTGCGCGGATGGCTACGATCGCCCGCCAGGTGCGCGCGGAGCTGCTCGCGCATCCCTGGCTGCTGGAGGTGCCGCCGTGGCGGCTGGTGCTCGGTCCGGGACGAATGCGTCGTTTCGAGCGGCAGCTGGCCGCGATCGATGGCCTCGGCCTGTCCGAGGTGGAACTGGATCGGGTGATCGCGGTGCTGACCGAGTTCGCGACGGGCAACGCCAGGATGGCGGTCGCCGCGCGGCGGGAGAGCCGGGTGATGACCGACGCGCAGTGGTGGGAGGTGCACGGCCCGCTGCTCTCGGGTGCGATGTCGCCCGCGGCGTTTCCGTTGGCGTCGCGGGTGGGCTCGGTGGTCGGCGAGCTGTACGAGGCGCCCGGCGACCCGGACGGCGCGTTCGAGTACGGCCTCGATCGTCTGCTGGACGGGATACTGCCCGCCGCGACCACCCCCTGAACAGACCGAGAGCGGGCGATCCGTGGATCGCCCGCTCGGGCCGAACGGTGTTCTGTTGTCGGATGTTGTTATCTCAGGACGCGAGGAGTTGATCAGAGCGCGGGAGCGGACTCCGTGTCGATCACGGCTTCCAACTCACGCAGTCGATCCATGTGTTCGTTCGCGTGGTGCTGGCAGAAGAGCAACTCGCCACCTGCGGGCAGAACGGCGCGCACTCGAGCTGCCGCCCCGCAGCGGTCGCAACGATCGACCGCGGTCAGTGGGGTGCTAGTCAGGGTTCCTGGCATGACTCCTCCGTCCTGGCTCCCGGTTCACAGACCGTTTGCCTGGTGTGGGGCCCGTGGTCACTCCGCGGGCTCGCTACCGCTACTTCCCAGCAGTGGTATGACTACTCTGTCAGACGTTCGGGACGGGGGCTTTGTTCCCGTGAGTGATTCGGTGTGTTTTCGATAACACGACCAGGGATTTCGCTACGGGCGAACATTCCAGGTCACGCTTCGAACTCAGTGTGGTCACCACCTCGAACAGGCCGATCCAGTTGTCTACCGGGAGATTACCCGTGACCCATGACACTCACACGCTTGTTCACATATGCACTTTGGCGGAGTGGCTTTCGGCCCGGCAAACCGGTGAATACCGGGCGCCGTCGCTCGATGAGGTGGGGTTCATCCATCTGTCCGCGCCCGAGCAGGCGCATCTGCCCGCCAACCGGCTCTTCGCCGGGCGGCGCGACCTGGTGCTGCTCCGGCTCGATCCGGCCCGTCTCGGTGCGCCGGTGAAGTGGGAGCCCGGCGTGCCGACCGATCCGGCCTCGATGCTCTTCCCGCACCTCTACGGTCCGCTGCCGACCGGCGCGGTCGTCGCGGTCGAGGAGTTCCGGCCCGGTCCCGACGGCGTGTTCGAGCCGCTGGCCAAGTGAGCTAGCGCTCGCGGGCCTCGCGCGCCACGATGGCGGCCTGAACCCGCGACCGCACACCGAGTTTCGTCAGCACCCGGGACACGTGCGTCTTCACCGTGGTCTCGCCGATGAACAGCTTGCCCGCGATCTGTGCGTTGGACAGCCCGTCGCCGAGACAGTCGAGCACCTCGCGCTCGCGCTCGGTGAGTTCGGCGAGCCCGGCCGGTTCCGGTTGGGCGGCATCGGTGTTCGTCGCGGCGAACGCCGAGATCACCGCCCTGGTCACCTCGGGGGCGAGCACGCCGTCGCCCGCGGCCACCGTGCGAACGGCGTCGATGAGCGCCTGCCCCGACGACGACTTGAGCACGAACCCCGACGCGCCCGCACGCAGCGTCCGGAAAACGTACTCGTCCAGGTCGAACGTGGTCAGGATCAGCACCTTGGCCAGTCCGTCGGCGGTGACCCGCTCGGTCGCGGTGATGCCGTCCACCCCCGGCATGCGCACGTCCATCAGCACCACGTGCGGGCGCAGGGCCTTGGCCTGCGACACCGCGACATCGCCGTCGGCCGCCTCGCCGACCACCTCGATATCGTCCTCGGCGTCCAGGATCATCCGCAGTCCCGCGCGGATGGCGGCGTGGTCGTCGGCGATCAGCACCCGGATCGTCATGAGCTGCTCGCGGTCGAAATCGGCAGGCTCGCCAGTACTTCCCAGGTGCCCGCGTTCGTCGCGGCGGTGAAGCTGCCGCCCAGCGCGGCGGCGCGCTCGCGCATGTTGATCAGGCCGCGGTGCGGCTCGCCGTGGTCGGTGGGGCGCACCGTGACCGCCGGAATCGGGTTGCGCACCCGCACCCGCAGCTGTTCCTCGTGTGCACTCACCTCGATGTCGACCCCTTGTCCCGGTGCGTGTTTCATGGCGTTGGTCAAAGCCTCCTGGATGATCCGGTACGCGGCCTGGTCGACCGCGCTCGGCAGTTGCGTGTCGTCGAGGCGTTCGCGCACCCGGACCGCGACCCCGGCCGCGCGGGCGGCGTCGACCAGGATCGGCAGCTGCGCGAGCCGGCGCGGCGCCGCCACCTCGTCGTGGCCCTCGCCGTCGCTGCGCAGCAGCCCGATCATGGTGCGCATCTCCTGCAGGGCGCTGACGCTGTTGGTGCGGATGGACTGCATGATCCCGCTGACGGCGGGGTCGGCCTGCTTGCGGGCCAGCACGCCGAGCGCCGCCTCGGACTGGATCGCGATGGCCGAGAGGTGCCCGGCGATCACGTCGTGCAGGTCGCGGGCCATGGTGGTGCGTTCGTCGGCGATCGCCGCGCGGCGGTCCAACTCGGCCACCAGGGTCAGCGCCTGCGCGCGGGCCCGTTCGGCCGCGGCGACATCCTTGTGCGTGCGTACGGAATTGGCCCACCACAGCGGCGTGGCGATAAAGGCGGCCACCACGAGCACGGCCAGCGAGACATCACGCAGATCGTGCGCGACGACGGCCGTGGTCAGCACCAGCACGAGGGAGAACGTCGCCCAGCCGATGATCACCCAGCGCGAGGTGCGCTTGGTGGCGTAGAGCACCGCCGCGTACATCAGGTCGCCGTAGATCAGCCACACCGGCACCGAGGCGCCGAACCAGAGATCGATCCCCAGCGGGATCAGCCCGACGATCATGGCGGGCACCGGCATTCGGCGCCGCGCCGTCGTCAGCAGGCACAGCGGAGCCAGGACCGCGAGCCGGACCGGTACAGAGACTCCGCGCCCCAGATCGATCAAGGAATACAGACCCGAGGCGTACAGCGCCGTGCACGCGGCGAACACCAGCAGCGCGCCCAGTGCGTCGCGCGCCATCCCCGGAATCTCCGACCATTGCCGCACGCTCCCATCTCAGCACAGCTCTGACCAGGCGCCATCCACCGAAGTGATGACCGGCTAGTCGGCTCGACACGACATCGGTCTACCCTGGAGTGTGTGAATGTCGACGTCACTGCGCTCCCCGGAATCGGAGTCCGAAAAGACTTCGAGGTGCGGTCGGGCCGCCGGATCGGCGTGGTCGCACATCGAGACGGCGACATCGATCTGATCGTCTCGAAACTCGACGACCCCGACGCCTGTGCGGCGCAGATTCCGCTGAACACCGACGAGGCCGCGGTACTGGCCAATCTGCTCGGTGCGCCGCAGCTCGTGGCCGAGTTGAACGAGGAACACAGCGATCTGCCGGGCATCACCACCAGACAGCTGGCGATCGCGGACGGGTCCCCCTACGCGGGACGCACCCTCGGCGAGACGTCGATGCGCACCCGCACGAAGGTGTCGATCGTCGCGGTGATGCGCGCCGGGCAGTTGCACCCTTCGCCCGGACCGGATTTCACCTTCACCGCGGGCGATCTGCTCGTGGTGGTCGGCACCCCGGAAGGCCTCGACGCGGCCGCGAAGATCTTGACCCACGGCTGAGCCCGTGACCGAGTCCGCGCTCGCCTTGATCGAGCTCGGAGCGATCCTGTTCGCCCTCGGCGTTGCCGGGCGGCTGGCGGGTCGCTTCGGGATGTCGCCGATCCCGCTGTATCTGCTCGGCGGTCTCGCGTTCGGTCAGGGCGGTTTGATCGAACTCGACGCCGCCAACGAATTCGGCCATGTGGCAGGCGAAATCGGCGTCGTGCTGCTGTTGCTGCTGCTCGGTCTGGAATACACCGCACCGGAATTGATGACCGGCCTGCGCCGTTCGTGGGCGGCCGGTCTGCTCGACATCGTCGCGAACGCGACACCGGGCGTGCTGGTGGCGTTGATCCTGGGCTGGGGACCGATCGGCGCCGTCACCATGGGCGGGGTCACCTACATCTCGTCGTCGGGCATCGTGGCGAAGGTGCTCGACGATCTCGGGCGGCTCGGTAACCGGGAGACGCCGGTGATCCTGTCGATCCTGGTGTTCGAGGATCTGGCGATGGCGGTGTATCTGCCGATTCTCACCACCATCCTGGCCGGGCTGAGCTTCGTCGGCGGACTGACCTCGCTGGCCATCGCGCTGACCGCGATCACGGTGGTGCTCGTGGTGGCGCTGCGCTACGGCCGGTATGTCTCGGCCATCGTGGACAGCAACGACCGCGAGGTGTTCCTGCTCAAGCTGCTCGGCGCGGCGCTGCTGGTGGCCGGTGTCGCCTCCGCGCTGAACGTGTCCGCAGCGGTGGGGGCGTTCCTGCTCGGCATCGCCATCTCCGGTTCGACCGCGCACGAGGCCGCGAAACTGCTGGAGCCGCTGCGTGATCTGTTCGCGGCGATTTTCTTCGTGGCGTTCGGGCTCACCACCGATCCGACGCAGATCCCGCCGGTGCTCGGCTGGGCGATCGGCCTGGCCCTGGTCACCATGCTGACCAAGATCGGTACCGGCTGGTGGGCGGCGAGCAGGCAGGGCATCGGGCGGATGGGTCGCGCGCGGACCGGCGCGGCGCTGGTCGCGCGCGGGGAGTTCTCCATCGTCATCGCCGGTCTGGCGGTGACCGTCGGCGGCATCGACGGTCAGCTCGCCGCGCTCGCCTCGACCTACGTGTTGCTGATGGCGATTCTCGGGCCGATCGCGGCGCGGGTGGTCGAACCGGTGCTCGGCTGGGCGCTGCGGCGGTCCCGGCGGCCCGCGCTCAGTCGCTGAGCGGCACCGGCGGCCGCTCGGTCACCGACCGGCACCGACTTCCTGCCGTGCCGCCGAGCGGCGTCGCAGCCAGCGGGCGAGCGCCGTCGCGAGGCCGCCCACGACGAAGCCGATCACCGCGCCGCACAGGTGGCCGTAGTCGGTGAAGGTCGGCCCGATCCACAGCGCCGCCACCAGCACGACGGTGAGCGTGCCCGCCCACAGCAGCCGGACCGGCCCGCGGAACCGGTAGGCCATCGCCGCCAGCACTGCCGAAAAGCCGTAGCTGGTACCGACATCCGCGGCGACCGCCACCTTCAACGGGATGATGTCGTGGTCGATGGCGAGCGAGATGCCGGTGACGGTGAGCAGCGTCGCGCCGATGTGCCCGGTGGCGAACAGCACGATCCAGCGGCCGGTGCCGAGCCAGCGTTCGGCGTAGGCCATCACCACCAGGAAGCTGACGATGGTGGTCCAGGGAAACCCGCCCTCGGTCCAGAACGCCGAGGCGACCAGCACCTGCACCGGGTTGTGGCGCATGTTGTAGAGATTGGTCGAGGCCGAGAAGATCAGCCTGCGCTCCACCGAGTCGCCCACCCCGCGCAACGTCCACCAGGTGACGAACAGCGTGAAGGCGTAGGCGGTGCTGGCCGGGGCCGCGCCGAGATGGGTCCGGATCGCGGGCAGCGCACGGCGCGCCAGGGCCGGTGCGCGCAGCCACTGCCATGCGGTGCGCAGCTCGGTCCCGAGGTCGATGGTCTGAGTCCAGGGTGACCGGAACTGGACCGGGGAGGCAACCACGAGCCAAGTGTGCCGTGTCGCGATGGCGCAGGCACGCGACCCGCCCGGCGTGTGCGCTGAGTCACCCGCGGCGAGGCGGCGTCCGTAACCTCGTTTCACACCCGGGCAACATTCGCTCCGAAGAATTGGTCCACCGACCAACGGTATGTGGATGAGGAGTGCGCTGCGTCTATGACGATCGAGGACACGAAGGTCACCCCGAGCTCGGACTATCTGGCCAAGCGCACACTGCGCTCGGGCTCGGCGGGCTGGGTGCTGCTCGCCGGGCTCGGTGTCAGCTATGTGATCTCCGGTGATTACGCGGGCTGGAACAACGGCCTCGCCGAAGGCGGTTTCGGTGGGTTGCTCATCGCGACCGTGCTGATCGCCGGTATGTATCTGGCCATGGTGCTCGGCATGGCCGAGCTGTCCTCGGCGTTGCCCGCGGCGGGCGGCGGCTACACCTTCGCCCGGCGCGCGCTCGGTCCGTGGGGCGGATTCGCCACCGGCACAGCGATTCTGCTGGAGTAC
The DNA here is from genome assembly GCF_011801125.1 of Nocardia brasiliensis. Classification (NCBI taxonomy): domain Bacteria; kingdom Bacillati; phylum Actinomycetota; class Actinomycetes; order Mycobacteriales; family Nocardiaceae; genus Nocardia; species Nocardia brasiliensis. The sequence goes on along the minus strand of NZ_CP046171.1, from coordinate 5,341,222 downwards.
GCGATCGCGCCCGCCGCCATCGCCACCTTCATCGGCGGCTACGTCGAGTCGCTGCACCTGTTCGGTCTCACCGACGGCTGGTGGGTCTATCTCGCGGTGTACGCGCTGTTCATCGGGGTGCATCTGACCGGAGCGGGGGAGGCGCTCAAGGCGATGTTCGTGATCACCGGGATCGCGCTGGCCGGGCTGGCGGTGTTCGCGGTCTCGGCGTGGGGGCGGTTCGAGGTGGGCAATCTGACCGATATCCCGGCCGACCCCGACGCGCTGGGCAGCTCGGAGTTCCTGTCGTTCGGCGTGTTCGGGATCTGGGCCGCGGTGCCGTTCGCGATCTGGTTCTTCCTTGCCGTGGAAGGGGTTCCGCTGGCTGCCGAGGAGGCGCGGGAACCGGAGCGCACCGTGCCGCGCGGCATCATCAGCGCGATGGTCGTGCTGCTCGTCACCGCCGCGGTCGTGCTGTTCCTGGCCACTGGAGCGATTGGCGCGCAAGCCATTTCGGTGTCGGGCAATCCGCTGGTCGAGGCGCTGGGCGACAGCGGCGCGGCCAAGGTGGTGAACTACATCGGCCTGGCGGGGCTGGTGGCCAGCTTCTTCTCGATCGTCTACGCGTACTCGCGGCAGACCTTCGCGCTGTCGCGGGCGGGTTACCTGCCGACTCGGCTCTCGGTGACCAACGCGCGCAAGGCGCCGGTGCTGGCGTTGATCGTGCCCGGCGTGCTCGGCTTCGCGCTGTCGCTGACCGGTAAAGGGGCGATGCTGCTGAACATGGCCGTGTTCGGCGCGGCGCTCAGCTACGTGCTGATGATGGTCAGCCACATCGTGTTACGCGTGCGAGAGCCGCAGATGCCGCGCCACTACCGCACTCCCGGCGGCGTGTACACCACCGCGTTCGCGCTCGTGATCGCCTGTGCCGCGGTGCTCGCCACGTTCCTGGTCGATCCGGTCGCGGCGGCGTGGACCCTCGCCGCGTTCTGCGCCTGCATGGCGTACTTCGGCTTGTACAGCAGGCACCGGCTGGTCGCCGGTTCGCCGGACGAGGAGTTCGCGGTGCTCGCCGAGGCGGATCGCGCATGACCCGCTACACCCAGCACCTCGGCGGCACCAGCTACAGCTTCGACGGCTTGGTCGAATTGCTCGCCAAGGCAACGCCGCAACGCAGCGGAGACGAACTGGCCGGCTGCGCGGCGAGCTCGGACGCGGAGCGGGCCGCGGCCCAGTGGGCGCTCGCGGACGTGCCGCTGACCCGGTTTCTCGACGAGCTCGTTGTGCCCTACGAGACCGACGAGGTCACCCGGCTGATCATCGACGGTCACGATCGTGTTGCCTTCCAAGCGGTTTCGGCACTGACCGTCGGCGGCCTGCGGGACTGGCTGCTCGCCGTCGCGGCGGAGCCCGGCGCGGCCGCCGTCCTGCGGGCGCTCGCGCCGGGGCTGACGCCGGAGATGGTGGCTGCGGTCAGCAAGATCATGCGCAATCAGGACCTCATCGCGGTGGCGCGGGCCTGCGAGGTGACCGCGGGCTTTCGCACCACCGTCGGATTGCCCGGCACGCTGGCCACCCGGTTGCAGCCGAACCATCCCACCGACGATCCGCGCGGCATCGCCGCCGCCACCCTCGACGGTCTGCTGCTCGGCTGCGGTGACGCGGTGATCGGCGTCAATCCGGCCACCGATTCGCCGCGGGCGACCGCGGACCTGCTCAGCCTGCTGGACGAGGTGCGCACCCGCTTCGCCATCCCGACCCAGTCCTGTGTGCTCTCGCACGTGACGACGACGATCGGGTTGATCGAGGCGGGCGCGCCGGTCGACCTGGTATTCCAGTCGATCGCGGGCACCGAGGGCGCCAACGCGGGCTTCGGTGTGACGCTGTCGCTGCTGCGCGAGGGCAACGAGGCGGGCCGTTCGCTGCGCCGCGGCACGGTCGGTGACAACGTCATGTACCTGGAAACCGGTCAGGGATCGGCACTTTCGGCGGGCGCGCATCTGGGCACCGGCGGCAAACCGGTCGATCAGCAGACGCTCGAGGCCCGCGCCTACGCCGTCGCCCGCGACCTGGAGCCGTTGCTGGTCAACACCGTCGTCGGCTTCATCGGCCCCGAATACCTCTACGACGGAAAACAGATCATCCGCGCCGGGCTCGAGGACCACTTCTGCGGCAAGCTGCTCGGCCTCCCGATGGGTGTGGACGTCTGCTACACCAACCACGCCGAAGCCGACCAGGACGACATGGACACCTTGCTCACCCTGCTCGGCGCCGCCGGGTGCGCGTTCGTCATCGCGGTACCCGGCGCAGACGATGTCATGCTCGGCTACCAGAGCCTCAGCTTCCACGACGCCCTCTACGCCCGCCGCGTCCTGAACCTGCGCCCCGCACCCGAATTCGAATCCTGGCTGGCCGGGCTCGGCATGATCGACCAGGCGGGCCGGGTCTTGCCGGTCGCGCCCCTCACCTCGCCGTTGCGCGCGCTGGCGGGTGCGTGATGGCGCGCCGACACCTGGAAATCGCCTCGGAGCAACAGTTCTGGCAGGAGTTGCGGCGCAGCACGCAGTCCAGGATCGGGCTCGGGCGCGCCGGTGACGCGTTGCCCACCGCACGGGTGCTCGAATTCCGTGCGGCGCATGCGGCCGCGCGCGACGCCGTGCACATGCCGTTGGACGTCGCGGACCTGAGCGAACGTGTCGCCGCGCTGGGCCTTGGTGAGCCCGTGCACGTCCGCAGTTCGGCCCGGGATCGCGCGGAATACCTGCGCCGACCGGACCTCGGCCGAGTACCCGCCGAAGGCGATGCACAGCCGGTCCGCTCGTCCGTCGCTGAGCGGCGCGGCGCGGCGACGAGTGCGGCTTTGCCCCCGGCTGCTGTCCCGCGCTGTGGGGCGGATATCGGGTTCGTGCTCGCGGACGGGCTGTCTCCGCGGGCGCTCGCCGACCACGGTGTCCCCACCTTGGCCGCGCTCGAAGCCGAACTGGCGCCGCACTATTCGCTCGCGCCGCCGGTGATCGCGACGCAGGCTCGGGTCGCCCTGGGCGACCACATCGCCGCGGCACTGGGTGTCCGCACCGTGATCGTGCTGATCGGTGAACGTCCCGGGCTCTCGGTGGCCGACAGCCTCGGCATCTACCTCACTCACCTTCCGCACCCCGGCCGCACCGACGCCGACCGCAACTGTGTCTCCAACATCCATCCCCCGGAAGGCCTCAGCTACACCCACGCCGCGAAAGTGGTGGCCGGCTTGGTCTCCGGCGCCCACCGCCTCGGCCGCTCCGGCGTGGACCTGAAGGACACCTCCCGCGCGGACGCCCTCCCGGTCACCGAGGTCATCGCCCTCGACTGATCCCGACGCTGCCCGCTCATCAGATGAGGGGAGTGGGCAGCGTCGAGATCTCTCGGCCCGCCACGCCCCACGAATCAGGCGCCCGGTGCGGGACCTCCGAACATAGGTTCGCGAGTTCACATCTCCGGCGCGTGCGAGGTCTTCGCACCTTCTCGAGGGCGAAACACGCTGTGTCGCACGATTGTCGCTGTGCGTAGTCTCCGGCTCGGACAACGGACGGGGCGGTCGATTGCCGTGCTAGTCTGCGCAGTTCGGTTGCGCCTCTTGGTGCTTCATCGATTGCGAGGGACATCGGATGGTTATGCGGGGCGTTCGGCGCGGGCGCTCGGGTCGGGATGATCGCCTGCGTGGGCGGGTTGGCGGCCGCGCTTCCCGAAAAGATCCTCGACGATCACCTCGGACGGCACCGATTCAGGCCTCGGCGAGTGAGCCGCTGCCGTGCCGACCACCGAACAAGAAGCCCTCGGCGTCGCCACCGCGCAGATGCGGCGTATCAAGCATGAGTTGGAGAACTGAAAATGACCCGAATGAAAGCTTTCACGATGGTATTCGCTTTGGGCGCAGGAATTCTCGCGGGCTGTGGCGACGAGAGGTCCGATCAGGCCTATTGCGACGCCCTGAAAGATCTCGGCAGCGGTAGCTATGTGCCCAACACCGCGAATTCGGAGACCGTGCCCAAGATGCGCAAGATCGCCGAGCTGGCACCGCCGGATATCGAAAGCGATTGGCACGAACTCGCGGACTCGCAAGAAAGGCTCATGAAATCCACCGCCCCCGACCCCGCACCCCTGCAGGCCGATATCGGTTCGGTCGCCCAGCGCATCGTCGACTACAACCAGAAGACCTGTATGAAGTGAATCGCGCACGACCGCGACCGGAGCCGGTGTGTGCCGGACGGTGGTCGTGGGCAGCGCGGGTGCGGACGGTCCGCACCCGCGCTGCGACCGTCAGAGCGGGCCCGCGTCTTTCAGCACCCGCCGGGTCTGCGCGAACAGCATGCCGACGTTGACGCTCTTGCGGCAGACGACGACGATGACGACGTCTTCGCGGCTCTCGGTGCGGACGAACAGGTGGGTCAGATTGTCGCTGTTCACCAGGATCTCCTGGAAGTAGTGCCGTTCGGTGCGGACACCGCGGCGTTCCTTCCAGATGTTCTCGATCATCACGACATTGCGGCCCTGGAACAGCTCCAGGGTCGCCGCCGCGAGTAGGTCGAGTACCTCCGCCGGGTGCGTGTCGATCGTCTGCACCGCCAGGAGCATGCCGGTGGACATGTCGATGGCGCCGGAAGCCAGGCATTCCGGCACTTCGTCGCGGAGTGTCTTGACCAGCGCCGCGACCCGATCGGTCATGCTAGCCGGGTTTACCCCACCGGTGATATTCATTGTTTCCCTTCTGATTCCGCTTTCGGCGGCTTGTGGACGGTCACGTCTGAGGTAGCGGTGCCGCGCCGGGGCGTGGCAGGGTGCACGGCCTGCGGTGCGCGGGGCGGCAACATGTCGTTGATCCCGCTGGCGCCGCGGCGCCGTCGCGGTAGTGCCTTCATGCCGCTGCGCGGTGCCGGGTTCGGCCCGCTCGCGTCGTGCCGCGGTGGCGGCACCACCAGGAGGTCCTCGGCCAGCATGCGGGAGACCTCGACGCTGACGGCATACAGGCTGCGGCACAACAGGAACGCGATGTCGCGGCAGCTGCGCTCACCGTTGACCTGCCGCAGGATCTCCTGGCGCAGTCCGCTCGCGCCCTCGGCGCGCAGGCTCGTGCCGAGCGCGGTGGGCAGCAATCGGTTTCGATGCGGCGAGACCCGGCCATGGCTCAGCGCGCACAGTCGCCGTTCGGTCTCGGTGAGCAGCCAGTCGGGTTCCAGATGGGCGCCGTCGCCGGGCATGTCGTCGTCACCGCGGTCCCAGCTGCAGCGTTCGATCCACCCGGCGGCGATCGCGAAGGCGCCGTCGACGGCGGCGAGCATGGTGACGGCACGCAATTCGGCGTCACCGATGTCGCGGCGTCCCGGGCGGGTCAGTAGTTCCGGCACCCCTGGAGCGCCGGGCGATCGCACATCGGCGACCCGGCCGCGGATCACCTCGAAGGTGCCGCCGGGGTCGCCGGTCACCCGCAGGGATCCGGTGCGCGGGTCGGCAGCCGGTGCGGTCAGTTCCCGTACCACCTGTTGCGTGGCGGCACGGCCGAGGATGGGCAGCCGGGTACTGGTGAAAAGGTCGGACGCGGTCACGAACCACCTGGTATCGGTATGTCTTTCGACGGGAGAGAACCGAAAGGAGGTGCGGCGCAACCGATGCGGTGCGGAAAGCGGCGTCAGCCGAATCCGGTGCCGTCGTCCCTACCTCTCGACAAGAGCGGCGATCGTCAGCGAGCGCTCGATAGTCGGAGGCGGATCGACGAGCCGGACGGCGGCGGCTGATGCGAAGCGATCACGGGGACTTCCTGGAATTGTGGTCGAGCACGACCGGAATGTCTTGGCGGCCAGGTGCTGCCGCGTCGGATCGATCCTGTCAGTCCAGGATTTTTGGAGCAATAGGTTCCGGGAAATTGGTCCAGAACTGGTGACTCCCGGGGGTCGGAAAAAACCAAACGCCCGCATCTGCCGACCGCCGAAAATCCAGGCGGCACAACAAATGCGGGCGTCGGGGGAGCTGCTAGTCCAGGTAGTCGCGCAGGACCTGAGACCGGCTGGGGTGGCGCAGCTTGCTCATCGTCTTGGACTCGATCTGGCGGATGCGCTCGCGGGTGACCCCGTAGACCTGGCCGATCTCGTCGAGGGTGCGCGGCTGGCCGTCGGTGAGGCCGAAGCGCAGCCGGACCACGCCCGCCTCGCGCTCGGACAGCGTCTCCAGCACCGACTGCAGCTGATCCTGCAGCAGCGTGAAGCTCACCGCGTCGACGGCGACCACGGCCTCGGAGTCCTCGATGAAGTCACCGAGCTGGCTGTCGCCCTCGTCGCCGATGGTCTGGTCCAGCGAGATGGGCTCACGCGCGTACTGCTGGATCTCCAGCACCTTCTCGGGCGTGATGTCCATTTCCTTGGCCAGCTCCTCCGGGGTGGGCTCACGGCCCAGGTCCTGGAGCAGCTCGCGCTGGATGCGGCCGAGCTTGTTGATGACCTCGACCATGTGCACCGGGATGCGGATGGTGCGGGCCTGGTCGGCCATGGCGCGGGTGATGGCCTGCCGGATCCACCAGGTGGCGTACGTGGAGAACTTGTAGCCCTTGGTGTAGTCGAACTTCTCGACCGCGCGGATCAGACCCAGGTTGCCCTCCTGGATCAGGTCGAGGAACGCCATGCCGCGGCCGGTGTAGCGCTTGGCCAGCGAGACGACCAGGCGCAGGTTGGCCTCGAGCAGATGGTTCTTGGCCCGGTTGCCGTCGCGGACGATCCAGTTGTAGTCGCGGCGCATCGCGACCGGCAGCTTCTCGCCCTGCTCGGTGAACTCGCGCACCTTCTCCGCCGCGTAGAGGCCCGCCTCGATCCGCTTGGCGAGTTCGACCTCCTCCTCGGCGTTGAGCAGCGCGACCTTGCCGATCTGCTTGAGGTAGGCGCGCACCGAGTCGGCGGACGCGGTGAGCTCGGCGTCCTTGCGGGCCTGCCGCAGGGCCTCGGATTCCTCTTCGTCCCAGACGAAATCGCCGGAGGCCTTGTCGGCGGCGGAGGGCTCGGACTCTTCCTCGGCGGCCTCGGCCACCTCCTCGACGACGAGGTCTTCGGCTTCTTCGGTGAGGTCGTCCTCGGAGACCTCGAGATCGCCGAGGTCCTCGATGTCGAGCGACTCGTCGTCGCCGACCTCGTCGGCACCGGGCTCGCCGTCGCCGCCCACCTTCTTGGTGGCAGCCTTCTTGGCCGGTGCCTTGGCCCCCTTGGCGGCGGCCTTCTTCGCCGGCGCCTTCTTGGCCGCGGCCTTCTTCGCGGGGGCCTTCTTCGCGGCAGCCGCCTTACGGACCGGCCGTGCTTCGGTTACATCTGCGGAATCGGCCTCGGCCGAATCGGCGGTCTGACGGGTATTCGTGGCTACCACGTACGCCCTTTCGTGACGGTCTCGTGCGGCGTCACGCCAGAGTGGTCTTCCGGCGGAGCGGTCTGTCGGGTTTCACCGGCGGAGGGCCGGTCGGGTTGCACCGGCCCACGACTACGTCGCGGGCCGAGGGCGCTGTGCCTGTGATTCACTCGCTTGCGGTCGTGAACAGGCCGGGCACGTTCCATTGTAACGATCTAACCAGGGTACCTTCGCCCGCGATGTCGCCTACGGTGCGGGAGCGTTTACGGATTCTCGCATGACGCGCCCATGTTATGGCGCGATACCGGCATCGATGGCCATCGCCGCGCCGACGATGCCGGCGGTGTTCTTCAGGTGCGCGGGGATGACCTGAGTTCGATTGGTGAGCAAGGGAATCCACAGGTCGGCATCGCGGCTGATACCGCCTCCCGCGACGAATACTTTCGGCCAGAAGAGATTTTCCAGGCCGATCAGCACGGTGCTGACCGCGGCGGCCCACTGTTCGTAGCTCAATCCGTCGCGATCCTTGATCGACGCGGCGGCCCGGTGCTCGGTCTCCATCCCGCCGATCTCGAGGTGCCCGAGTTCGCTGTTGGCCACCAGCGTGCCCTGGTACAGCAGGGCAGAGCCGATGCCGGTGCCGAAGGTCAGCAGCAGCACGAGCCCGTCGAAATCCTTTGCCGCGCCGTAGCGGTCCTCGGCCAGCCCGGCCGCGTCGGCGTCGTTGAGCACGGTGACCGGTCGCCCGTCGAGCGCGTCGGAGAACAGGGCGCGCGCGTCGGTGCCCACCCACGCCTTGTCGATGTTGGCGGCGGTGCGGGCGACGCCGTCGAGCACGACCGAGGGCAGGGTGATGCCCACCGGGCCGTCCCAATCGGCCTGCGCGACCAGCTTCGCCACCGCGTCGGCGACGGCCTGCGGAGTGGACGGCCGCGGCGTCGCGATCTTGATCCGTTCGTGGACCAGCTCACCGGTGGCCAGATCCACCGCGCCGCCCTTGACGCCGCTGCCGCCGATATCGATGCCGAATGCGTGCCCCCGAGCGGACATGACCAACCCCTCGTTCCTGTGTCTGGCGGGTGTGGAGCACAACGCCGAGGCACAGGCTCCCACCGCGTCGGCGCACGCATTGCGGTGGGGTGCCCGACGACGGCGTTGTGTCGTGCACGACAAGAGTAATGCGCGATCGAGGCTGCGCGTTCCCGAGGATCTGTGATGCGATGGAGAGCGTGCCGGAAACCTCATCACCTGTGTCCGACTACACCTCCGAGATCATCGTCGCCCGCGGTGACGAGGCCGAGCTGCGCAGAATCGCGGTCGACCTCGCCGAAACCGCCGCCGCGCACGTGCGCGCCCGCCGTCCCGAGGTCTTCGGGCAGGCCGGTGGCCCCGTGGCGGGCGCGGTGCAGGCCAAGGCCCACCCGACCGACCCGGTGACCATCGTGGACACCGAGACCGAAGAACTGATCCGCGCGCTGCTCGCCGAGCAGAGACCCGGTGACCCGATCCTCGGTGAGGAGGGCGGCGGCAGTCTCGCCGACTCCACCGCCGACGTCGTGCACTGGGTGGTCGACCCGATCGACGGCACCGTCAACTTTCTCTACGGCATCCCCGGCTACGCGGTGTCGGTGGCCGCGCTGCGCGGCGGCAGGCCGGTGGCGGGCGCGGTGGTCGACGTGGCGAGGCGGGCCACCTACAGCGCGGGTCTCGGGCTCGGCGCGATCCGCGTCGACGCCGACGGCGCGGTCGAGCACCTGAGCTGCACGCCGGTCCAGACGGTCTCGATGTCGTTGGTGGCCACCGGTTTCGCCTACGGCAAGCAGCGGCGCACACGCCAAGCCAAGCTGATCGGCGAGGTGCTGCCGCAGGTGCGCGACATCCGCAGGCTCGGCGCGGCCGCGCTGGACCTGTGTCACGTCGCGGCAGGCCGGGTCGACGCCTACTTCGAACACGGCCTCAACGCCTGGGACTGGGGCGCCGGGGCGCTCATCGCCGCCGAGGCGGGCGCCCGGCTCACCCTGCCGCCCGCCACCGCGACGAGCGCGGCGGGCGATCTCGTGCTCGCCGCGGCGCCCGGCATCGCCGATGAATTGGCCGAACTGCTCGAGCGGGTCGGCGCGACCGAGCCGATTCCGGACCACTAGACACCGGTGCCCTCGAGACCGGCGGTCTCGAGGGCGCCTCGACTGCGGGCTGAGCCGTCGCCTAGCAGCGAGCTTGCCGGGCGGCGTCGAGCAGCTTGATGTCGATCTGCGGCGGCCCGCCGGGCGCCGGGTTCTTCAGCGACCGCAGCACCTCTTCGGCGTCGTTGCTCGGCCGGATGTCGCGGAACAGCGAGCCGAGCACCAGGTCCACGGTGTCGTCGGTGCGCTGATCCTCGATCAGCTCGGCGCACGGCACCACAAGTTGCACCGACGCGGCGGCCGGACGGCCGCTCACACCGAACCGGATCTGACCGGTGCATTCGAGGTCACCGTTGGCATATATGGAATCGTTGCCGAACTGCGTCCCCGGCGCGCTGGCAAATCCCAGGTCACCGAACTGGGCCGCGACGTGCGCGGCCTGGCCGCGCTGGTTGTTGGCGTTGAGCACGCGCACCTTGGCCGCGGCCAGCGGGGCCGGTTCCACGTCCTGTAACCGCCCGTTGCCGACCCGCTGGCCGAGGGCGGGGGGCGGTGCCGCGCCGGGATCGGTGGCCGGGCTCGGCGAGTTGCACGCCATCGCGCTGGTGTCGCGCTCGGTCGTCGTCAGTGCCTTGACCCACACGATCGTGCAGATCAGCAGCAGGACGCCGAGCATGATGAGCCAGGGCTGCGGTCGTCGGCGGAGGAAGGGCCTGCCCTGGGAATCCACGGGGCGGCCTTCGGTGATCAGTGAAACCACCAGCACACTCTACGAAAAGGTTTCCGGTCCCGGCGCAGGCAGGCCGACGGAGTTCGCGCGGCTTGCCACGCCCGAGGGAAAGCCGACCGGCCGGATCGGTGCGGCGTGGGCAACGGCACATAGACAGAGCCGACCGGTCGGCATGTGTGGCGGACGCGCCCCAGGTAGGGGGCAACATGCGGCCAGGTCTCGGCCAGCACGACAGATGGTGTCGATTACCCGTCGGTTTCGAATCGTCTGTGTTTTGATTGCGACTTTTGTCGCGGGGTCCGCTATTGTCTGGCGGCCCAGATCGAATCGCCGGTGGCGAAATTGGTGGTCGGTCGCGGGAACAAGTAGGGCATGTCCTGCGTTTACCGAGCGCTATCCGGAGTGGATCAGCCCGATCCGCCCTGATGAGTGACCGGTGTGCGTGTGACGTGCACCACCGGCGGGGCGGTACGAGTCACGGCGATCCTGACGGGGTCGGTGTGAGCGAGCCGGTCCGGGATATACGAAGTAAGGACGAGGGGAAGACGACATGGCAACCGACTATGACGCACCGAGGCGCACCGAAACCGACGACGTGTCGGAAGATTCGCTGGAGGAGCTGAAGGCTCGTCGTAACGAGGCACAGTCCGCCGTCGTGGATATCGACGAATCCGATACCGCGGAGTCGTTCGAGCTTCCCGGCGCGGACCTGTCCGAGGAAGTGCTGACGGTTCGAGTGATCCCGAAGCAGGCCGACGAGTTCACCTGCTCCAGCTGCTTCCTCGTGCACCACCGCAGCAGGCTGGCCAGCGAGAAGGGCGGTCAGATGATTTGCATGGACTGCGCGGCCTAGCTCCACCACACCGCTCGGTCAACGATCTCGGCGCGAGTTCCAGGCCATCAGCCCGCGCTCGGCACTCCGAGCGCGGCCAGGACTCGTTCGGGCTTGCGCGTACTGACCAGCCAGTACGGCGTCGGGTCGTCGGGATCGTCGAGCACGAGCAACACCATCGGCCCGATCCATGGCCGGTGCTGAACATAGGCGGCGGGGTCGAGCTGGCGACCCAGCGCCGCGCTCTTGGCCGTGTGGGCGACGATGGCCGCACGGGCAACGAAATTCACCGGTAGATGCGCGCGATCGGCGCGTAGCTCCAGCGTGCCCGACGCATCAGCGGCGACCTCCACCCGGTGCCTGCTCAGCCAGAGCAGTACCCACACCGGCACCGGGAACAGCAGCACATACGGCAGCCAGGCACGCAAACCCGGTGCGCCCATATGGATTTCGGCAGCCAGCAGGCCGGTCACGGCGAAGGCCACCGGCCACCACCACAGCGGCACCCAGAGGCGCTCGCGATAGGGCTGTGGTTTCGGCTGTTTCTCGTCCATAGTCACTGGGTTGGGCTGGTCCGACACGAGTCAACACTAAGTCACGTCTGTCCGGGCTGTACGCGTAGGCTCGACCAACGTGAGGGAGCGAAGCGAGCGAACCATGGACACACCAAGTCCCGCTCACGAGGGAGCCGACTACCAGGAGGCCGAGTCGTGAACAGTGAACTGCCACCGATAGCGGTGCTGCGGCTCGATCCCGGCATTCCCCTGCCGACGCGCGCCCATCCCGGCGACGCGGGCGTGGACCTGTGCACCACCGCCGACGTGATCCTGGAACCGGGGGAGCGGGCGCTGGTCGGCACCGGCCTGGCGGTCGCGCTGCCGGTCGGCACGGTCGGTCTCATCCATCCCCGCTCGGGACTGGCCGCCAAGGCCGGTCTGTCGGTGGTGAACACCCCGGGCACCGTCGACGCCGGATACCGCGGCGAGATCAAGGTCTGCCTGATCAATCACGATCCGCGCACCCCGATCGAGCTGCGCCGGGGCGATCGGATCGCGCAGCTGCTGGTGCAGCGGGTCGAGTTGGTGGATTTCGTCGAGGTCGACTCGCTCGACGAGACGAGCAGGGGCGCGGGCGGTTACGGGTCCAGCGGCGGTCACGCGAGTCTGACCGGTGCGGTCCGGGCAGCCGGCAAGGAGGCGTAATGGGACTGTTCGGCAAGAAGAAGCGGTCTGCGGACTACGACGACCGGTACCAGGCAGACGACTACGACGAGGTCGAGGACTTCGACGAGGACGACTACGACACCGACGAGCACCCGATCGTGCCCGCCGGTCGCCATGTCGCCGCCGAGGACGAGACGCCGTCGGGCCCGCACGACTACGACGACGTGGCCGAGCTGCTGGAGCGGATCGCCGAGCAGCGGCTCGATCTGGGCTCGGTGATTCTGCCGGTGCCGCAGGGCGGTCAGCTGCAGGTCGAGATGACCCCCGACGGCGCACCGCAGGCCGTGCACCTGGCGACCGAACACGGACGGATCACCGTCGCGGCGTACGCGGCGCCCAAGTCGGCGGGCCAGTGGCGCACCGTGGCCGCGGATCTCGCGGAATCGCTGCGCAAGGACGGCTCCCGGGTCGCGGTGGAGACCGGCCCGTGGGGCCGGGAACTGCTGGCTCTCACCGAGGGCGCCGACCTGCGGTTCATCGGGGTCGACGGACCGCGCTGGATGGTGCGGCTGGTCGCGGCGGGCCCGTCCGGCGCGGCGAACGAGGGCAGCCCGCTGGTCGCGGCGGCTCGGGCGATCTTGCGCGAGACCGTGGTTCGTCGTGGTGACGATCCGTTGCCGGTGCGCGAGCCGCTGCCCGTGGTGCTGCCGCAGGAACTGGCCGAACAGCTGGCCGCGGCGCATCAGGCGCAGATCGACGCGCAACAGCAGCAGATGCAGGCCCAGGCGCAGGCACAGGCCACCCCGCAGCTGCCGCCGCGCCTGCCGGAGGGGCCGCGCCGCGGTGCCGACGGCTCCGCCATGCAGCAACTCGGCCTCAACTAACCCGCCGACCAACCCGACTCGCCGCGACGCGCCGCGCGGTCGGTACTGGTCAATTGATCACGAGGAAATGGTGGCGGGAGCCTCTCGGCCGATGCCGCCACCATTTCCTCCTGATCGGCCGACCAACTGGGGAGCGCGCCCACCGCGCGTATTTCCGCGGGAGGGGGATCGACCCGTGCCGTGGGCCGCCCTTACCGGCGACGCCGCCGTGAGATTCTTTGCGCGCCAGTGTGATTCGGTCAGAAGGCGCCGGTGCGGGTGAGTGCGGCGAAGCCGGTGTGGCCCAGCACGGCCGGTTCGGCGCCGAGGTCGGCCAGGGTGATCCGGTGGATCGCGGAGCGCGGGATCAGTGCGGCCCACTCCTCGGCGATGGCGAATGGATGCACCGGGTCGTCGACGGCCGTCACCACGGCCACCGGCACCTCGAGCGTGCTGAGCCGTTCGGTGCCCGGCCATTTGTAGTCGGCGGCCTCGTCCAGCGCGCTCGGCAGATCGGGCCACTGCGAGCGCCAGGATTGGGTGAGCGCGGCGGCGAGCCAGGCGGGACTGCTGGCCTGCATCCGCTCGACGACGGCCTCGAGTCCTTCGGTGCGCAACTGGGCCGCGGTCAACCCGGCGCTCACCGTGGCGGGGCAGGCGGCGGTGTCGGAACCGGTCCACGCGGGCAGCGCCGCGACCACGCCCGCGGTCAGCTCCGGATGTTCGGCGGCCCACTCGATCGCGACCGCCGCGCCGAGCGAGATTCCCGCCACAACAACAGGACCCGTCGCGGCGGCGGTGTCGAGCGCGGCGCGGTAGCTCTCGACCACGCCGGTTGGATCGGGCTCTACCGCGACCACGTCGAGCCGGCGCGCTCTGCCGGCCGGCTCGAAGGCACGCCGGGCGAAATCCGCGTCGGATCCGCTGCCGGGCAAGGCTACGACGACCTGAGCGGGCGACACGGAGTGTGGGGAGTCGAACACCGGTCCGAGCGTAGCGGGGGTGGTCCGGGGCATCTACAGTGGCGGGGGTACGGCCACTGCCGGTCGTATGTGGAAACCACGATGGTGTGCGACCCACACTGTCTGCTCTATGCAGGAGAGCGTGCGAAATGTCATCCGCAGCCTCAGGGTATTTTCGACGTCTGGGCCGCAGACTGACCGAAGATATCGACCAGTTGGACGCAGAAGAACTCGCCGAGAAATCCGAAGCCTCCGGTGCGTGCCGGGCCTCGGAGTGTCGCCGCGGCGACGAGGCAACCATGCTCGGTAGGCTACGCAGCGTCGAAGCGTGTCCGAAGTCCGTGGGCGCCACTGTGCAAGCGGAATTCTTCGACGGCACCGATGCCATCACCCTGGTGTGGATCGGTCGCCGGCGGATTCCCGGGATCGAGCCGGGACGACGTATCTTGGTGCGCGGCCGGGTCGGCGATCGAGACGGCCGCAAAGTGATCTACAACCCCTACTACGAATTGCGCGGGAACAGCTGACGTATGCCATCGAGCAACGACAACGCCGCCCCAGGCGAACAGATCGAGCCCGCAACGGCTCTCGACCCCGACGCGGTCGACCCTGACGAAGCCGTCGCCGAGCAGACCCTGCTCGAGCAGCTCGGCGGGTTCAGCGGTCTGATCTCTTCGACCGTCCCCGTTGTCGTCTTCGTCCCCGTGAACGGGTTCGCGGGCCTGACCGCCGCCATCTGGGCCGCGCTCGGCGCGGCCGCACTGATCTTGATCTGGCGCCTCGTGCGGCGCAGCCCCATCCAGCCCGCCATCTCCGGCTTCCTCGGCGTCGGTATCTGCGCGTTCATCGCCTACCGGATGGGCGAGGCGAAGGGATTCTTCCTGTTCGGCATCTACACCAGCCTGGTGTACGCGGGGGTGTTCCTGGTGTCGATGCTGGTGCGCTGGCCGCTGGTCGGCGTGATCTGGGGCGTGCTCAACGGCCACGGCACCGACTGGCGTTCCGATGCGCGCGTGCAGCGCCTCTACTACCTGGCGACCACCACCTGGGTGGTCGTGTTCGGCGCCCGCTACCTGGTGCAGTCCCAGCTCTACGACACCGATCGGACCGGGTGGCTCGCCGTCGCCCGGATCGCGATGGGCTGGCCGCTGACGGCGGTCGCGCTGGTGGTCACGGTGTGGGCGGTGCGCCGTGCGGGGCATTTGCCCGTGCGCCGCGGCGCCGCGGCCACCGAAGCCGCGTAGCGCGTTAACTCCGCGGGCACGTCCCGCGAAAACACAGTGGGGTGCGGGGGATTCCACCGCAGAGGTGGGTGGTTACCCACCCTGGGGTGTCTGGAAGGCGACCCGAGTTCGGCAGACGATCGTTGCGTACCGAAAAACACGCACGATCGCACGAAAGGACTCGGACGTGGCCACCGAGCACAACACCGCAGCACCGTCGAAGAAGCATCATCCGGCCCTGTCGGAGAGCCGCCGCGTCGGCGCCGAACTGGACAAGTTGATCGGTCCCGCCGCGGCGGGCGATCGCGGTGCGGTCAGCGAGATCGTCCGCATCGTGCACCCGTTGGTTCGCCGGTATTGCGGTGCGCGCCTTGGTAATACGGCGCATCTGCAGGTCACGGCCGACGACGTGGTGCAGGAGATCCTGATCGCCACCGTGAAGGCGATCCCGCGCTACCGGGACCAGGGCAAGTCCTTCCTCGCCTTCGTTTACGGCATCGCCTCGAACAAGGTCTCCGACGCGTTCCGCCGCTCCCAGCAGCACCCCACCTATCCGATGGCCGATCTGCCGGACGCGCCGTGCACCGCCGCCGGACCGGAGGAGTGGGCGCTGGCCTCCGAACGCGGCGCGGCCACCAGGGAACTCATGAAGATCCTCGCGCCCGCGCATCGTGAGGTGCTGGTCATGCGGATCGTGCTCGGCTGGTCGGCCGCGCAGACCGCGGCGGCGATCGGTACCAGCCCCGGCGTCGTGCGGGTGATGCAGCATCGCGCGCTGAACAAGCTGCGCGCGGAACTGAAGTCGGCCGCGTAGCTCGTGCGCGGCCCGCGCGCATCAGCCCTGTCGGGGAGTCAAGGCTTGATGCCGTGGTTGGCGAGTTCGAAGCGCAGGTCCTCTTCTGCCTCCACCGAGGTGACGAACAACAGCTCGTCCTCGCCCTCGAACGGATCGTCGGGCTGCGGCACGATCACCCGCCCGCCGCGCAGGATCGTCACCAGGGCGGCATCGCGCGGCAGGGTGAGCGTGCGCACCGGCTTTCCGGCGAGCGCGGTGTCGCCGGGCAGGGTGATCTCCACCAGATTCGCCTGGCCCTGGCGCAGTGTCATCAGCCGCACCAGATCGCCCACCGTCACGGCCTCTTCGACCAGCGAGGCGAGCAGGCGCGGGGTGGACACCGCGACGTCGACACCCCAGGAGCTGTCGAAGAGCCACTCGTTGCGCGGATCGTTGACCCGCGCCACCACCCGGCGCACCCCGAACTCGGTCTTGGCGAGCAGGCTGTGCACCACGTTCGCCTTGTCGTCACCGGTGGCGGCGATGACCACCTCGTAGGTTTCCAGGCCCGCGTCCTCGAGCAGCGACAGCTCGCAGGCGTCGGCATGCACCCAGACCGCGTCCGGGATCGCCTCGGGATCGATGTGGTCGAGCTGGCGTTCCAGCAGCATGACGCTGTGCCCGCCGCGCAGGAGTTCCCTGGCGATGGATCGGCCGACGGCGCCTGCGCCTGCGATGGCCACCTTCATGTTCAGTCCTCGCTCACGGGGGGCTTGCCTGCCAGCGCGATGGCCTCGCCCACCGAGCCGGATGTCGCGGCGGCGTAGACGAGATCGTCGGCCTGCACGATGGTCTTGCCGTCGGGCAGCAGGCCCTGGCCGAACCGGATGATGAAGGCGACCCGGACGCCGACCGTCTGCTCCAGGTCGCGGACGGTACGGCCGTACCAATCCTCGTGCAGTGGCAGCGGGGTAACTGCGACCGTGCCGGTGGGGTCGCGCCACGTGGTCGTGCTGGTGTCGCTGATGAGCGTGCGCAGGAACCGGTCGGTGGTCCACGGCACCGTCGCGATGGTCGGGATGCCGAGCCGTTCGTACACCTCGGCCCGCTTCGCGTCGTAGATGCGCGCGACCACCCGTTCGACGCCGAACATCTCCCTGGCCACCCGGGCGGAGATGATGTTGGAGTTGTCCCCGGAGGAGACCGCGGCGAACGCGTCGGCCCGCTCGATTCCCGCCCGTACCAGCACATCTCGGTCGAAGCCGACGCCGGTGACGCGCTCGCCGGGGAAGTCCGCGCCGAGCCGCAGGAAGGCGCTGGGATCGCGGTCGATCACCGTGACCTCGTGGCCGACTCGGACCAGGGCGCGAGCCAGCGCCGAACCGACGCGTCCACACCCCATGACCACTACGTACACCGTGCAACCCTCGTTCCTGGAACCGTGGTGTTCGGTCTGCTTCCCATCCGGTCGAACGGTACCCGTCGAATGATTCCATCGGCCACGTTCCCCCTCCGCCGCGGCGCCAAACCTGACAGTCGCGTGCGCAACACCGACGGTGTCGAGCCGGGCGCCGGATCGCGCCGCGCCGGGGTTGCTGGGTGGTTACGCCGTGCCTGCCGAGTCCGGAAACGGCGCCGGTGCCGCTATGCTCGCTCCAGTGTCCAAGTTGACGACGGCAGCGAAACGAATGCTGCTGGGCAGGCCTTTCCGTAGTGATTCGCTTGGCCATACCCTGCTGCCGAAGCGCATCGCCCTGCCGGTGTTCGCCTCCGACGCGATGTCCTCGGTGGCCTACGCGCCGGAGGAAATCTTCCTGGTGCTCTCCGCCGCGGGCATCTCGGCCTACGTCTACGCGCCCTGGGTCGGCTTGGCCGTCGCGTGCGTGATGGCCGTGGTGGTGGCCAGCTACCGGCAGAACGTGCACGCCTACCCGTCCGGTGGCGGTGACTACGAGGTCGCGACCACCAACCTCGGACCGACCGCCGGGCTGACCGTCGGCAGCGCGCTGCTGGTCGACTACGTGCTCACCGTGGCCGTGTCGATCTCCTCGGCCGCCTCCAACATCGGCTCGGCCATCCCGTTCGTCGCCACGCACAAGGTGCTGTTCGCCGTGGTCGCGATCGCCGTGCTCACCGCGATCAACCTGCGCGGCGTGCGGGAATCCGGCACCGCGTTCGCGATCCCGACCTACGCCTTCATCGTCGGCATGGCCGTCATGCTCGGCTGGGGGCTGTTCCGCATCTTCGTACTCGGCGACGAACTACAGGCCGAATCGGCGGGATTCGGGTTGAAGGCGGAGGACGAGCACCTGTATGGACTCGCCTTCGCCTTTTTGATCGCCCGGTCCTTCTCCTCCGGCTGCGCCGCGCTCACCGGCGTCGAGGCGATCAGCAACGGCGTGCCCGCGTTCCGGAAACCGAAGTCGCGCAACGCCGCGACCACGCTGCTGATGCTCGGCACCATCGCCGTCGTGCTGTTGATGGGCATCATCATCCTGGCGCAGAAGATCAACGTCGTCTACGCGCACGACACCGCCGACCTCGTCGGCGCGCCCGCCGGCTACCACCAGAAGACGCTGATCGCCCAGCTCGCCGAGACCGTCTTCCACGGCTTCCCGATCGGCTTCTTCTTCATCACCGCGGTGACCGCGCTGATCCTCGTGCTCGCCGCGAACACCGCGTTCAACGGGTTCCCGGTGCTCGGTTCGATTCTGGCGCAGGACCGTTACCTGCCGCGGCAGCTGCACACCCGCGGCGACCGGCTGGCCTTCAGCAACGGCATCCTGTTCCTCTCTGGCGCGGCGATCGCGTTCGTCGTGCTGTTCGGCGCCGAGGTGACCAAGCTCATCCAGCTCTACATCGTCGGGGTGTTCGTCTCGTTCGTGCTCAGCCAGACCGGCATGCTGCGGCACTGGACCCGCCTGCTGCGCACCGAGACCGACCCGGCGCAGCGCGCGCGGATGAAGCGGTCCCGGGTGATCAACGCGGTCGGCCTCAGCGCCACCGGCACGGTGCTGATCATCGTGCTCATCACCAAGTTCTTCGCGGGCGCCTACATCGCCATCGCCACCATGGTGGCGATCTTCGTCGTGATGAAAATGATTCGTAAGCACTACGATTCGGTCTCGCGCGAGCTGGAGTCCCAGGAGTGGGACGGTGTGCTGCCGAGCCGGTCGCATTCGATCGTGCTGGTGTCCAAGCTGCATCTGCCGACCAGGCGGGCGCTCTCCTACGCCCGCGCCACCCGGCCCGACACGCTGGAGGCGATCACGGTGAATGTCGACGACGCCGATACCAGGGCGCTGGTGCGCGCATGGGAGAAGAGCGATATCACCGTACCGCTCAAGGTGATCGAATCGCCCTACCGCGAAATCACCAAGCCCGTGCTGGATTACGTGAAGCGCGTGCACAAGGACGCACCGCGCGACGTGGTGACCGTGTTCATTCCCGAATACGTCGTCGGCCACTGGTGGGAACAGGTGCTGCACAATCAGAGTGCGCTGCGGCTCAAAGGTCGGCTGCTCTTCGAGCCCGGCGTCATGGTCACCAGCGTGCCCTGGCAGCTGAGCTCCTCCACCCGCGCCCGCACCCCCGGCGTGGTGAACGCGCCAGGTGCGGTTCGCCGCGGTTTCGACGATCGATCGTGAGCTCGGCGACCTGGCGTGCTCGCGCCGGGCGGAACATGACAGCGGACGACGGCGTGGCAGCGGCGTGCGGCGCGATGCGGATGAGGTGTTGGCATGAGTGATTGGCGCGACAACGTATTCGAGGTGCGGCTCGGACCGCCCGGACACGGCGGGTTCTGCGTGGCCCGCCACGAGGGACGGGTGGTGTTCGTCCGGCACGGGCTGCCAGGGGAACTGGTGCGAGTGCGCGTCACCGAGGACCGCGGCGGATCGTTCTGCCGGGCCGACGCGTTCGAGATCCTGGAACCGTCACCGGATCGGGTGCCCGCCACCTGCCCGGTGTCCGGCCCCGGCGGCGCAGGCTGCTGTGACTTCTCCTACGCGACACCGAAAGCCCAACGCGCGCTGAAGGCTTCGGTGGTCACCGAGCAGCTGCGCAGGCTCGCGGGGATCGAACGGGAGATCGTCGTCGAGCCGATCGCAGGCGCGGGTGACGGCACGACCGGTTGGCGCACCCGTATCCGGCTCGCGGTCGACGCGTCCGGCCGGGCCGGCGTGCACGGCTACCGCAGCACCGAGGTGATCGCGGATCTGCGTTGCCCGCAACCGGTTTCCGGTGCGCTCGACGGTGTCGCCGAGCGCCTGTGGACTCCCGGCGCCGACCTGGTGATCGCCGTCGACGGCGACGGCGTGCGGCACATCGTCGAACTGGCGCCCGCCTCCGGCGATGCGGATCGGCGGCGAGGGGAGCCCGGTGACCGGCGCGGGCGAGATCGCCGCGGTCGGTCCGCGGGCGGTCGCCGCGAGACGAGCGCCGAATGGGACGACACCGAGGGGCATGGTCGCTCTGAAGGTAAGTCCGGGAATCGTTTCGACCGGGGGGACGGGTCCGGCGGTTCGTCGAGCCGGGGCGGGGTGGGGCGCGACGCCGACAACCGGCGTTTCCGGGCCGGGGCCGATGCGCAGGGTGGTGATGGACGGTCCGATGATCGACTGCACGGCGAGGACTTCGGTGATCAATCTGAGGGGCGCGGTAAGGCGTTCGAGGACCGTGGTTCTCGTGACGGAGCGGGCGGGCGGCCCGGTGCCGGGCGCTCCGGCGGGGACTCGGGGGTCGCGGGTCGTCCGGGTCGTGCGGATGGGGCCGGCGTCGGGCCCGGTGGTGCGGGGCGAGGTAGGCGGCGGCCCGGGTCGATCGGCGGCGTGCGGCACGGCGACGCGGGCCGGCGGCCGGACTCGTTGCGGGCCGACGAGCGCAGCGCTCTCGGCGAAATAGGGGAGCGGTACACGGCCGACGGGCGGTTGGAGGGGCCGCAGGCGCGGGAACGGCGCAACGCGTCGGCGCGGCGCGCGGCCACGCACGCGGCGCGGGACGAGTGGGTGGTCGCCGGGAGCGGCCGCGCGGTCGAATACGTGGGCGGACGGCGTTGGGAGGTCGCCGCGACCGGTTTCTGGCAGGCCCATCACGGTGCGGCGCAATGCTATTCGGACCTGATAGCCCAGTGGTCGGGCCTGCGTCCCGGCGGGCTGGCCTGGGATCTGTACAGCGGCGCAGGCGTTTTCGCGGCCCGGCTGGCCGATCAGGTCGGTCTCACCGGCGCGGTGTTCGCCGTCGAATCCGCCCGCCCGGCCGTCGCCGCGGGCAAAGCCGCCCTCCGTGACCTGACCTGGCTCGATCAGCACGCCCAGCGGGTGGAGCGCTGGGTCGCCGACCGCATCGACGCCGCCGCGCCGGACGTCGTCGTCCTCGACCCGCCGCGCGCGGGCGCGGGCAAAGAGGTGATCCGCGCCCTCACCACCACCGGCCCCACCCGCATCATCCACATCGGTTGCGACCCGGCCGCTTTCGCCCGCGACCTCGGCCTCTACCGAGCCGCCGGCTACCGCCTCGCCGACCTCCGCGCCTTCGACGCCTTCCCCGGCACCCACCACGTCGAATGCATCGCCCTACTGGACCGCCCCTGAACCCACGCTGCGGCCGCGCATCGCTTGTGCGGTACCGACCCCATTCGGTGCGGCACGCCGTGGGGTGGGCGGTGTTGCGCTCCGGCCGGTGGTGCTAGGTCATGTCTCCCAATAGTCTGAGCCACTCGACCACCAGCGCGATGACGAAGCCCGCACGGTAGGTCATGGCGAGTTTGTCGTATCGGGTGGCGACGCCACGCCAGTGTTTGGCCTTGTTGAAGGCGCGTTCGACGACGTTGCGACCCTTGTAGGCCATCGGGTCGAACCCCGGCGGTCGCCCACCGGTACGACCACGCCGCTTACGGTGGGCGATCTGATCGCTGCGTTCCGGAATAACCGAGCGAATACCTCTGCTGCGCAGGAACTTCCGGTTGCTTGCCGCGGAGTACGCCTTGTCGGCGAGCACCTGGTCCGGGTTGCGTCGTGGCGGGCCACCGGCCAGGCGCGGCACCGCGACCGCCTCGAGCACGGCAGGCATCATCGGTGAATCACCGGCTTGGCCCGCTGTCAGCAACACCGCCAAACCTCGGCCGTGGCCGTCGGTGGCCAGATGTGCTTTCGTGGTCAGCCCACCTCGGGACCGGCCGATGGCGTGATCAGCGGGCTCGTAAATCCGAGTCCGGGCCGCCGGCTTCCTCGCCGCCACGAGAGGTGTTCGCGCCGTGTTGATGAACTCGCATGATCGAAGAATCCACCGACACGACCCAATCCAGATTCCCGGTCGCGTCCGCGAGCGCGGTCAACGCGACCAGCACTCGATCCCAGGTCCCGTCACCGGCATAGCGGCGATGCCGCTTCCACACCGTCTGCCACGGACCGAACGCCTCCGGCAAGTCCCTCCACGGCACCCCCGTCCGCAACCGGAACAGCATCCCCTCCACCACCAGCCGATTGTTGGCGAAGTTACGGCCTACCTGGCCATCGGATTTCGGCAACAACAGCTCCAGCAGTTCCCACTGCTTATCCGTCAGAACCCGATACCGATCACCAACCACCGTCGCCACGGCGACCATGATGCCCGACCAACCGGCCCACCGGGCGTGATCCGAAAAGGTCGATTGGGAGACATGCCCTAGTGCCTCGTCCAATAGCTTCGGCACGTTTCTCGACGGCCTGGGGCGTCCCTGGCCGCGTTGTCGTCGTCGCCGATACAGCCCCGGTATCGGGTCCTTCTCCGCCTTGCCAGCGGACGCCCCAGACCGCCGATGAACGCACCGACCTTCCTGGACGAGGCCCTAGTCGAGTTGCCAGGTGACGCGGATGCCTGCGGAGATCTCGCTCTCGCCGAGTTCTACCGGGACCGGGGCGGCGCCGTAGGCGTCCATCGAGACCGACATCGCCTTCAGGCGGGGGACCGAAGGCGGTGCGGCAGAGGTGTTCTCGGAGATCTCGAGGACCGCGCCGAGAGTGCGCCCCGCTCGTTCGGCGTACTGGCGCGCCTTCGCGACCGCGTTCTCCCACGCGGCGTCGCGGGCCTGCACGAGCAGCGACTCCTGGTCGGCGAAGGTGAGGTTGAGGCCGCCGAGGCGAACGTCGTCGCCGCCCGCGTCGACGGCGTTGGCGATGATGACCGCGGGGCCGGGGTCGGCCTCGTCGCCGATCTCGCGCAGCGCGACGGTCAGCGACGTGCTCGCGAGGTAGCCGGTGATCCGGTTGCCCTCGCCCTCGGTCCACACGGTCTCGGTGTGGATCGACAGCCCGCTGGTCGCGATATCGGTGCCCGCCACTCCGTCGGAGCGCAGCGAGGCGCTGACCGCGGCGATCCGCTCACCGGCCCGGCTGTAGGCCAGCGCGACCTTGTTCGCCCGGCATTCGATGGAGATCGTGACCCGCATCAGGTCGGGCGTCGCGCGGGCGGTGCCCTGACCGAACAGGGTGACGGTGCCCGCCTTGCGGGAATCGGACTTCTTGCTCACTGCACGCTCCTCGAGTCGATGGTTCGGGCTCCGGTCTGCTCAACGGTCGACGGCACACAATCGTCCCCGCCCCGCCCCCCACCCTTGCTCTCGCTCAATAGTCGCCCCCGCGCACCGCGATCGCGTGCACGGCGGCGTCCATTTGGGCGTAGGCGCCCGCGGCGAGTCGCTCGAGGAGGGCGAGTTTCAGGTGGGGGGCTTGGGGAGTGAGTTGATCGAATCGCTCGGGGCTGAGCACGGCGAGCCGCACGCCCGCCTCGGCTCGGACCTCGTTCGCGAAGGCCGCGCCGACCAGCATCGGGATCTCGCCGAACTGCATGCCCGCGGACAGGCTGACCAGCCGGTGGGTGCGGGCATCGCTGCCGAGGAAGGTGATCCGGACCCGGCCCTCGAGGATCAGGTACAGACCCGAACGCGCGCTCCCGCGTTCGGCGATCACCTCGCCGCGCGCGAACGTGCGCACTTCGAACTCCTTGGCCAGCCGGGCCCGATCATCCGGCTCGAGCGACATGAGCGCCGGATGGTCCTCGATCGTGATCGACGTGCATACCGGCTCGTCGGCGGGCCTGCGGCGGTCCAGCACGATCTCCTCGCACCATTCGGTGGCGGTGTCGCGGTCGATGAAGACCCGGCCGTGCGGATCGGCCGGGTCGAGGCTCGACGTCATGTGCCCGAGTTTGGCGTCCGGGTCCACCAGCGCGACGCGCACGCCCGCGGCGGCGAGTTCGCTTTGCAAGTCGTCGAGCATGCGCACGGCGATCGTGCTCACCTCACCGACCCGGCGCAGGTCGACCACGAGCGCCTCGAGCTCGCCGGCCTGCTCCTCGATGGTGCGCACCGCGCTCTCCGCGCCCGCGAACAGCAGGTCGCCGTGCAGTTCGTAGACCCGCGCGCGGTGCCCGTGCTCGGCGAGCACCGCGATCTCCTCGGCGGTCCGGCGCAGCCGCGATGGCACCTCGGCCACCGAATAGCCGGCCCGGATCGCCGTCCGCGCCGCCCGGGTGACGTGCAGGAAGTGCAGTTCCAACCGCCGCGACAGCTCACGGCAGGCCGCGACGCCGCGCACGCTGTTGCCGTGCGGGTCCAGCCGCGGCGAGTACACCGCGATGCCGATCTGACCGGGCAGCACCGCGACGATGCCGCCGCCGACCCCGCTCTTGGCGGGCAGGCCGACGCTGCTCACCCAGTCGCCCGCCGCGTTGTACATCCCGCAGGTGGTCATCACGCTGAGCACCCGCTCGGTCAACGCCGTGGTCAGCGCGCGCTCGCCGGTGACCGGATTGCGTCCGTTGTTGGCCAGGGTCGCCGCCATCAGCGCGAGGTCGCGGCAGGTCACATCGATCGAGCACTGCCGGAAGTAGCGGTCGACGGCCTCGTCCGGGTCGGAGTCGATGATGCCGAACGAGCGCAGCATGTAGCCGATCGCGCGATTGCGGAATCCGGTGCGCGCCTCGGAGGCGTACACCGCATCGTTCATGCTCAGTTCGCGTCCGGCGAAGCGCGAATAGCAGCGGCGGATGCGCTCGAAACGCGCGGCGGCGTCATGGCCGGTGATCAGTGACGCGGCGGTGATGGCGCCCGCGTTGATCATCGGATTGCGCGGGCGCTCGGTCACCGGGTCCAGACTGATCTCGTTGAACGCCTCGCCGGAGGGCTCGACGTCGATGCGCGCGTCCACCGCTTCGGTGCCGCGATCGGCCAGCGCGAGCGCGTAGGTGAACGGCTTGGAGATCGACTGGATGGTGAACGAAGTCTCCATCTCGCCGGTGCCGTATATCCGCCCGTCCGCGGTCGCCAGGCACAGCGCGAACGAATCCGGCTGCACCGCAGCCAGTTCGGGAATGTAGTCGGCCAGCGTGCCGGATTCGTCGGAGCGGCACAGCTGGTAGACGTCGCTGACGATCCTGGACACGACGCCGGGATCCATTGTCCTGTCGATCGCCTCTTCGACCTCGGCCACATGATCACTCTAGGCCGAGTACGGTATGCCGAGGCTCACATTTCGGTTCGATGTCGGCTGGTGATCGTCGTGGCAAGGTGGGACAGTTCGGTTCTCGTTCGAGGGCACCGCCCGCCGCTCCGTAGACTGATCGGATCAGAAGCGCTATCCGGAGGGAGCGAGTTCAGGTGGGAGTGCTTTCCCGGGTCGACACGCCCGAAGATCTGCGTCCGCTGACCGCGCCGCAGTTGCGTGAGCTGGCGGACGAAATCCGCGAGTTCCTGGTGCAGAAGGTCGCCGCGACCGGTGGGCACCTCGGCCCGAACCTCGGTGTGGTCGAGTTGACCATCGCCCTGCACCGGATCTTCGACTCGCCTGCCGACCCGCTGATCTTCGACACCGGCCACCAGGCCTACGTGCACAAGATCCTGACCGGCCGCAAGGACCAGTTCGACGACCTGCGCAAGAAGGGTGGCCTGTCCGGCTATCCGAGCCGGTCGGAGAGCGCGCACGACTGGGTCGAGTCCTCGCACGCGTCCGCCTCGCTGTCGTACGCCGACGGGCTGGCGAAGGCGTTCCAGCTGAGCGGACAGAACCGGCATGTGGTCGCCGTGGTCGGCGATGGCGCGCTCACCGGCGGCATGTGCTGGGAGGCGCTCAACAACATCGCGGGCGCGCCGGATCGTTCGGTCGTCATCGTGGTCAACGACAACGGACGTTCCTACGCGCCGACCATCGGCGGACTCGCCGACCGGTTGACCGCCCTGCGCACCCAGCCCGCCTACGAGCACGCGCTCGACGCCGGGAAGCGAATCATCAAGAGCATCCCCGGGGTCGGGGAGTCGGCGTATTCGATGATGCACGCGGTGAAGGCCGGGATAAAAGACGCGGTGAGCCCGCAGGAGCTGTTCAGCGACCTGGGCATGAAGTACGTCGGCCCGGTCGACGGGCACGACATCGTCGCGCTGGAGGCCGCGCTGCGCCGCGCCAAGGATTTCGGCGGACCGGTCGTGGTGCACGCGGTGACGCAGAAGGGGCGCGGTTACGCGCCCGCCGAGAACCACATCGCCGACCAGATGCACGCCTGCGATCCGATCGACCCGCTCACCGGCCGCCCCGTCGGCGGACCGAAGGCGCTGGGCTGGACCTCGGTCTTCTCCCAGGAACTGATCGCGCACGCCGAGAAGCGCGAGGACATCGTCGCGATTACCGCCGCCATGCCGGGGCCCACCGGGCTCGCGGCCTTCGGTGAGCGGTTCCCGGAGCGGATGTTCGATGTCGGCATCGCCGAACAGCACGCCATGGCCTCGGCGGCCGGGCTCGCGCTGGGCGGCATGCACCCGGTCGTCGCGATCTACTCGACCTTCCTCAATCGCGCGTTCGATCAGTTGCTGATGGACGTCGCGCTGCTGAAGCAGCCGGTGACCGTGGTGCTGGACCGTTCCGGCATCACCGGACCCGACGGCGCCAGCCACAACGGCATGTGGGATCTCTCGGTGCTCGGCATCGTCCCAGGCATCCGGGTCGCCGCGCCCCGCGATGCCGCGACCCTGCGCGAGGAACTGGCCGAGGCGCTCGCCGTCAACGACGGGCCCACCGCGATCCGGTTCCCCAAAGGCAGTGTGGCCGACGATATCTCGGCGGTGGAACGGCTCGACGGCGTGGACGTCCTTCGGCTCGCCGCCGCCGATCCCGCGCTCGACGGTGGCGGCTCGGTGCAGGCGGTGCGCGGTGACGTGCTGCTCGTCGCGGTCGGCTCCTTCGCCGAGCTCGCCCTGCAAGCAGCGGATCTGCTGGAGCACGAAGGTGTTTCGGTCACCGTCATCGATCCGCGCTGGGTGTTGCCCGTCTCCGACACCCTGGTCAAGCTCGCCGAGAACTATCGGCTCGTGGTGACCCTGGAGGACGGCGGCCTGCACGGCGGCATCGGCTCCACCGTCTCGGCCCGCCTGCGCAACTCCGGCCTGGACATCCCCACCCGCGACCTCGGCGTCCCCCAGCAGTTCCTCGACCACGCCTCACGCGGCGAGCTGCACGCCGACCTCGGCCTCACCGCCCCCGACATCGCGCGACGCATCAGCGGCTGGCTCGCCGCCCGCTGAGATCCACACCCCTTCTAGGGATCTACACCTCGACTTGCCGGGGGACACGCCGGGGTTCGGCGCAGAACGGGTGTGGATGTGGGGTCAGCTCTTGCGGGAGCACAGGGGCGGGGGCGTGTTTGTGTACGGTGCGGGACGAAGCCGCTTGGTCTGGGCCCACGATTTGCTGCCCGAGGGTCTGGCCGCCCCTTCGCCGCGGCGATGGACAAGGGGCTGGCCGCGTTTCGCCGGTCCGTCGAAGGCGCTCCCGGAGCGGGTGGCGCCGAGGAGGTTCCACGAGAGCATGCTCCGGTGGCGCAACAGGATGCACTGGCTGTTCCCGCGTGACGCGGGAGCAGCTCAGGCGGCGGGTGTCAGTGCGACCGTCAGCGGCGGCACCGCGAGCTCACGCTGCCACTGCCTGGCACCACCGGATTTGAGGAAGCCGTCGATGGCGGCGGCGAGTTCTTCGGGGGAGTCGGGGACGCGGTCGTAGTCCGGGAGTCCGTCCCAGCACAGCCGGCGGACCAGGTCCGGGGACAGCAGGTTCTCGACGGGGATCGAATGCAGCGTGGACAGTTCGCCCATCGCCGTGCGGGCGCGGGTGAGGCGGGCGGCGGCGGCCGGGTCGCGGCGCTCCCACCGGTTGACCGGTGGCGGTCCGTCGAACGGCTGGGTCAGCGGCGGTAGCTCACTGTCGGGCATGGTGCGCCCGCGTTCGACGGCTGCCAGCCATTCGCGGGAGTACCTGCGCTGGCGCGGACCGCCGAACACCGGGAGTCCGCGCAGTTGGGCGATGGTTTTCGGGTCAGCCGTCACGGCGGCGATGATCGCGGCGTCGGGCAGGATGCGCGCGGGCGCCACGTCGCGGGCGCGGGCCAGGGCGTCCCTGGTGGTCCACAGTTCGCGCACGACGGCCAGCTGCCTGGCGCGACGCAGGGTGTGGATGCCAGAGGTGCGCCGCCAGCGGTCGGCTTTCGGTGCGGGCGGTTCGGTGGTCCTGACGTGTTCGAATTCCTGTGCCGCCCAATCGCTCTTGCCCTGGGCGTCGAGTTCGGCGGCGACCGCCTCGCGCAGTTCGAGGAGCAGTTCGACGTCCAGCGCCGCGTAATTGAGCCATTCGTCGGGCAGTGGTCGGGTGGACCAGTCCGCCGCGCCGTGGCCCTTGCGTAGCGCGTGGCCAAGCAGATTCTCCACCATGGCGGCCAGGCCGACGCGTTCGAATCCGGCGAGCCGGCCGCCCAATTCGGTGTCGAACAACCGTTGCGGCCGTAGGCCGACCTCGGCGAGGCCGGGCAGATCCTGGTCGGCCGAATGCAGTACCCATTCGAGGTCGTTGATCGCGGCGGCCAGCGGGGCGAGGTCATCGGCGACGGGGATCGGATCGATGAGGAAGGTGCCCGCGCCTTTGCGGCGGAGCTGGATCAGATAGGCACGCGCCGAATACCGGAATCCCGAGGCACGTTCGGCGTCGACGGCGAGCGGGCCGGTGCCCGCGGCGAGACGAGTGGCGGCGGCGGCGATCTCGGCGGCGGTGTCCAGTACCGGAGGCACGCCATCCACCGGCGCGAGCAGAGGAGGCGCGCCGGTGGTTTCGGATTCTTCGGGTACGGACATGTTGTTGAACTTTACGTGCAGGGGTGCGGCCGTCGTCGTCCTATCGGACTTCCGTGTGTCGGAACGACGAACCGGAGGGTGCTTTCGTTGTTCTGCAACGCCGCGGCGTCGTTGTCTCTTCCGCTCGGCCGCGAAAATCCGCTACCGCTTGTCCGCGGCACCTCCGGGACGCATCTCCAGCTGGGTGATTCCGGCCGGCGGGAGTCCGGCGGCGTAGGCGAGGACTTCGCAGAAGCCTTCCACGTGCGGCCGGATGTCGGTGGTGACGGCGGTCCAGGAGGCGCGCAGTTCCAGCTGGTGCGCGCGGGGCGGGCCCGCGATGTCGCCGTAGCGCACCGAACTCGTCGAGGTGACCGTGCCGCCGAGCGCGGTGAACGGCTCGGACCGGGATTCGAGGGCGTCCACCAGCCAGCTCCACGCGACCTCGGGCAGCAGCGGGTCGGTGGCCAGCGCGGCGTCGATGTCGGCCTGGATGTAGGCGACCAGTCGCAGCGTGCCGTGCCAGGCCTCGGCACCGTCGGGATCGTGCAGCAGGATCAGCCTGCCGAACGCGTCGCCCTCCGAATCGACCGGCACCACACCGGCTTCCGGGTGCTTTACCTCGGCGCCGAGCGCGTACGAGTAGGGCGCCAGACGTTGCGGCGGCCGGATGGGCGCAAGCTCGATCCGAGGATGCACTGTAGCGGTCCCCATCGCATCGACCGCGGCGCGAAATTGAGCTGGCTCGCCATGAGGTCCCTCGGTCGGTGCGGCGCCGTCGCGGAAGTCGAGCGGTGTCACGAAGGGGACGGTAGACCTTGTGCACCCCGCGCAGGCGGAGGCGCGCCGCTGGAGTCGGCGCGGGCTCTGCCGGAACTTCCGTGGTAGCACAGGTTGTGTCGGCGGCTCGGCCGCCGCGCCGAGCGAGGGCGACCGGTCGGTGTGTTCGGGTGGGATGCGTCACCGGTGTCCGGCTCGGCGCGGATCAGGGGCCGCATACGATAGCCGTGATGAGCACATACACCCGCCGCCGCCTGACCGATGCCCCGTTCCTGGCCGCCGCCACCGGCGCGACGCCGAGCAGGCGCCCGGTGTGGTTCATGCGTCAAGCCGGACGATCGCTGCCCGAGTATCGCGAACTGCGCAAGGGCGTCGGCATGCTCGAGTCCTGCTTCGATCCGGAGCTGGTGTGCGAGATCACGATGCAGCCGATCCGCAGGCATCGGGTGGACGCGGCGATCCTGTTCTCCGACATCGTCGTTCCGTTGAAGGCCGCGGGCATCGACCTCGATATCGTGCCGGGCGTCGGTCCGGTGATCGCCGCGCCGGTGCGCAGCGTCGAGGATGTGCGCGCGCTGCCGCGATTGCGGCCGGAGGAGGTGGGCGCGGTGACCGACGGCGTGCGGCTGCTGGTCGACGCGCTCGGCGAGACTCCGCTGATCGGGTTCGCCGGCGCCCCGTTCACCCTCGCGTCCTACCTGGTCGAGGGCGGACCGAGCAAGAACCACGAGCGCACCAAGTCGATGATGTACGCCGACCCGCAGACCTGGCACGCGCTGCTCGGCGCGCTCACCGACATCACCATCGCGTTCTTGCAGGCGCAGCTGGCGGCCGGGGTCGACGCGATCCAGCTGTTCGATTCGTGGGCGGGGGCGCTGTCGCTGGCCGACTACCGCCGGTTCGTGCTGCCGCATTCGGAGCGGGTGTTCGCCGAGGTCGCCGCCGCCGGTGTGCCGCGCATCCACTTCGGGGTGGGCACAGGTGAGCTGCTCGGTGCGATGGGCGAGGCGGGCGCCGATGTGGTCGGCGTGGACTGGCGGGTGCCGCTCACCGACGCGGTGCGCCGGGTCGGCCCCGGAAAAGCGTTGCAGGGCAACCTCGATCCGGCCGTGCTGTTCGCGGGGTCGGCGGCGGTCGAGGCCGAGGCCCGCCGCATCGCCGCCGAGGCGGACGAGGCGATCACCCTGGGCGCCAAGGGACACATCTTCAATCTCGGGCACGGCGTCCTCCCCGACACCGACCCCGGCGTGCTGACCGCGCTCGTGGAGTTGATCCACGAGCTGTAGGGAGTCGACGTATCGGCGGTGTGTGGTCGGCCCCTCGGTGGCGCAAATCGCTGCGCCACCGAGGAGCCTCGAGGAACACGCCGCGGTGTACCAGCACGGCTGCCATTTCTGCGGGACTCAAAGGTCCAGGAACCGCACGTCTTTCGCGTTGCGGGTGATGAAGGTGCGGCGCGCTTCCACGTCCTCGCCCATCAGGATGGAGAACAGCTCGTCGGCGGCCGCGGCGTCGTCGAGCGTGACGCGGCGCAGGATGCGGGTGCTCGGGTCCATGGTTGTCTCCCACAGCTCCTTGGCGTTCATCTCGCCCAGACCCTTGTAGCGCTGCACGCCGTCGTCCTTGTTGATCTTCTTGCCCGCCGCGAGACCGTCTTCGAGCAGTGCGTCGCGTTCCTGGTCGGAGTAGGCGAATTCCGGTTCGGACCGTTGCCACTTGAGCTTGTACAGCGGCGGCTGCGCCAGATAGACGTGCCCTCGCTCGATGAGGGGGCGCATGAACCGGAACAGCAGCGTCAGCAGCAGGGTGGTGATGTGCTGGCCGTCGACGTCGGCGTCGGCCATCAGCACGATCTTGTGATACCGCAGCTTGGCGATGTCGAACTCGTCGTGAATACCGGTGCCGAAGGCGGTGATGATCGACTGGACCTCGTTGTTCTTCAACACCCGGTCGATGCGCGTCCGTTCGACGTTGATGATCTTGCCGCGCAACGGCAGGATCGCCTGATACATCGAGTCGCGACCGGACTTGGCCGAGCCGCCCGCCGAATCGCCCTCCACGATGTAGATCTCGGAGCGCCCCGGGTCCTTGGCGCGGCAGTCCGCCAGCTTGCCAGGTAGCCCGCCCAGATCGGATGCGGACTTGCGGCGCACCAACTCTCGCGCCTTGCGGGCGGCGGTCCGCGCCTGAGCCGAGGATATCGCTTTGGTGACAATGGTTTTCGCGTCGGCCGGATTGGCCTCGAACCAGTGCGTGATGTGCTCGTTGCACGCCTTCTGCACCAGCGAGCGGATCTCGGTATTGCCCAGCTTGGTCTTGGTCTGGCCCTCGAACTGCGGCTCGGAGACCTTCACACTGATGATCGCGGCCAGGCCCTCGCGGATGTCGTCACCGGTGAGGCTGACGTCCTTTTCCTTGAGGATCTTCTTTTCCCTGGCGTACCGGTTGACGACCGTGGTCAGCGCCGCGCGGAAACCCTCCTCGTGGGTGCCGCCGTCGTGGGTGTTGATCGTGTTGACGAACGAGTGCACCGACTCCGAATAGCCGGAGTTCCACTGCATCGCGACCTCGACGCTGGTGCCGTTGCCATTGCTGGTGAACCCGATGACCGAGTGGTGGATCGGCTGTTTGGTGCGGTTGAGTTGCCGGACGAAGTCCTCGAGACCGCCGGGGTAGTGAAACGATCGCGAACTCTCCGCCGCACTGTCGACCTCTCGCTCGTCGGTGAGGGTGATGGTGAGTCCCTTGTTCAGGAACGCCGTTTCCTGCAGGCGGCGCGCCACCGTGTCGAAGTTGTAGGTGGTGGTCTCGAAGATGTTGGGGTCGGCCCAGAATCGGGTGGTGGTGCCGGTGCGCTCGGTCGCCGCGCCGCGGACCAGTGCGTCGGGCTTCGCGTCGATGTAGGTCTGGGTCCAGTGGTAGCCGTCCCGGTCGATCTCCAATTCGACTCTGGCGCACAGGGCATTGACCACCGAGAGCCCGACACCGTGCAGACCGCCGGAGAACTCATAGGTGTCGGAGTCGAACTTGCCGCCCGCGTGCAGTTGCGTCATCACCACCTCGACCGTGGGAATGCCGAGCGCGTGCAGCTCGACCGGGATGGCCCGACCGCTGTCGGCCACCTGGACGCCGCCGTCGGCCAGCAGCGTGACGTCGATCCGGTCGCCGTAGCCTGCCATCGCCTCGTCGACGGAGTTGTCCACGATCTCCTTGATCAGGTGGTGCAGGCCGGATTCGCCGGTGGACCCGATGTACATGCCCGGCCGTAAGCGGACCGCGTCGAGTCCCTCCAGCACGGTGATATTGGACGCGTTGTAGCTCTGCGTGTCCGATGCCGCCTCGGCGGATCGCGACGGGGTGGAGCGGTCGGTGGTAGCCACGAGTCGGTAACTCTCCTCACATGCCGGATCCGGCGGGCCGGGCTCAGGGCGCAAAAGGTCCCCCGGTGTGCCTACGCGGCACAACGGCTTCTTCGGGGAACAGAGACCTGTCTGCGAGCCGGACGCCGCGGCCCCACCGGAAGCGCCCAGAAAATCTTGTCGACCTCCATCATACCGTTAGGCAATCTCAGAACCTGGCCCGACGAATCTATGATGGCGATTAAAGATGCCTAGATGCGCTCTAGATGGTTCAAAACTCATGATTGCAACCCTCCCCATGTGAGCAGGTATAAGATTCGCTCACATGGACGCCGGAAGGGTGTTCGAGTAAATCGGACAAATGCCGCAATTCGGCCTTGTGGGTCGGGTCTCGCGGTGCGCGGCGCGGGCGTCCGCGGTGCGCGGCGCACAGTCCGCCTGCGCCGCGGCGGACCGGTGGGACACGCGGCCACGCCGGGGGATAGCGTCGAAGGCATGAGGATCGCGGTGGTCGGTGGCGGGATCAGCGGCTTGGTCGCCGCGTATCGGATGCGGGTGCTGCTCGGCACCGAGGCCGAGATCCTGGTGCTCGACCGGGCCGAACGGCTCGGCGGCATCCTCTACACCGGCGAACTCGCCGGGGGCCCTTTGGATCTCGGCGCCGAGGCGTTCGTCGGCCGCAGGCCCGAGGTGCCGGAGCTGCTGCGCGAACTCGGCTTGCAAACCCAGCTCGTGACGCCCGCAGGGCTGCGGCCGCTGCTGTGGTCCGGCGGCGCGGCGCGTCCGCTGCCCGAGCGAACGCTGATGGGCATACCGTCGGACGCCGAGTCGATGCGCGGCCTTGTCGACGCGGAAACCCTGGCCCGGATCGCCGCGGAACCGCGACGGCCGCTGGTCTGGGAGCCGGGCGCCGACATCGACGTCTACCGACTGATCGCCGACCGTTTCGGCGCGCAGGTCGCCGAACGCAGCGTCGATCCGCTGCTCGGCGGTGTCTACGCGGGCAGCTCCCGCTCGATCGGGGTGCGGGCCGCGCTGCCCACGTTGGCCGCCGCCCTCGACGACGGCGCGCCCAGCCTCACCCATGCCGTCGCGGTCGCGCTGCCGCCGCCGTCCAATTCGCCGGTGTTCGGCGGTATCCGGGACGGATACCGGGTGCTGTTGGAGGCGCTGGCGGCGCGATCCGGCGCGAAGTTCGTCACGGCGACGCCCGCGACCCGGCTCGCGCGCGGCCTGCGCGGATGGGTGGTCGATCCGGTCGGCGCGGTCGACGCCGTCGTGCTCGCCACGCCCGCGCCGGTGACCGCGCGCCTGCTCGGCGCCGTAGCGCCGGACGCCGCGACCGCGCTCGCGGGCATCGAGTTGTCCTCGTCCGTCGTTGTCGCCCTTGCGCTTCCGGTGGAAGCCGAGCTGCCCCGGCATTCCGGGATTCTGGTGGCGACCGGGGAACCCTTGCGCGCCAAGGCCTTCACGCTCTCCAGTCGCAAATGGACGCATCTCGCCGAGCGCGACACCGCGCTGGTGCGCGTCTCCTTCGGCAAATTCGGTGACGACAGCACCTTGTCCTGGTCCGATACCGACCTGATCACCACCGCCGCGGCGGATCTGGGCACCGTCACCGGCACCGTCATCGCGCCCACCGACGCCGCCGTGCAACGCTGGCGCGGCGGACTACCCCAATACGCTCCCGGCCACACTGAGCGCGTCGCCGCCGCCGAATCCGCCGTGGCGTCGCTCGACGGCCTCGCCCTCGCCGGCGCCTACCTGCACGGCGTCGGCGTCCCCGCCTGCGTCGCCTCCGGCACCACCGCCGCCCATCGCGTCGCCGCCACGGTGTAGCAGCGCTTCCCGGCCTAAGCGCAGTGAGCTACCGCACCGCCGCGCGAGGGAGGGGGAGTGGCACGATGGGGGGTATGGCGCGACTGGACTATCAAGCACTCAATTCGACGATCCGGTACCTGATGTTCTCGGTATTCCAGGTGCAGCCGGGCGTGCTCGGCGACGACCGGGCCGCGGCGATCAAAGAGGCGCGGGCGTTCTTCGAGGGCTTGGCCGACCGCGAGGTCGTGGTCCGCGGCATCTACGACGTGGCGGGCATGCGGGCCGACGCGGACTTCATGATCTGGACGCACGCCGAGCGGGTCGAGGACCTGCAGGCCGCGTACGCGGACTTCCGCCGCACCACCGAACTGGGTCGCGCGAGCGCCCCCGTGTGGAGCAACGTGGCACTGCACCGCCCTGCCGAGTTCAACAAGAGCCACGTCCCCGCCTTCCTGGCCGGCGAGGACCCGGGCAACTACATCTGCGTCTACCCGTTCGTCCGCTCCTACGAGTGGTACCTGCTGCCCGACGAAGAGCGCCGCAAGATGCTCGCCGACCACGGCAAGGCCGCCCGCGGCTACCCCGACGTGCGCGCCAACACGGTCAGCTCGTTCGCCCTCGGCGACTACGAGTGGATCCTCGCCTTCGAGGCCCCCGAACTGCACCGCATCGTCGACCTGATGCGCGACCTGCGCGCCACCGAGGCCCGCCTGCACGTCCGCGAAGAGGTCCCCTTCTTCACCGGCCCCCGCGTCGAACTCGAAAAGCTCATCACCGCACTGCCGTAGGAGTCCCGGCAGACCCGCGGGCGTGACGACAACGATTCGCCTCGTAACGCCCGCAAGGTCGGGGTCACGACCTGGACTACGAACAACGTTGCACACCAAGTGTTGTGCGGCGGCGCCGACCGCCGCCTACACCCCGAAGCAGCATCCCAGCACAACCCATCGGCCCACCTTCGAGCACGCTGAACTGTAGCCACCGAACCCGCTGGCAGTTCGAGACCAGGGTCGACTCAGTCGGCAGGAGCCTCAGTGGGCTGTAACCGCAGTGAGATCGAGTTGATGCAGTAGCGCTTGTCGGTGGGGGTGTTGTAGCCCTCGCCTTCGAAGACGTGGCCGAGGTGGCTGTGGCAGGTGGCGCAGAGGACTTCGACGCGGTGCATGCCGAGGGTGTCGTCGGCTTTCAGGATCACCGCGTCGGATTCGGCGGGGTCGAAGAACGAGGGCCAGCCGCAGTGCGAGTCGAATTTCTCGGTGCTGCGGAACAATTCGGCACCGCAGGCCCGGCACTGGTACACGCCTTCGGTTTTGGTGTCGGTGTACTCACCGACGAAGGGGCGTTCGGTCGCGGCCTCGCGCAGTACCGCGTACTCCTCGGGGCTCAGCTTCGACCGCCATTGCTGCGGCGTCAGCTGGATCCGCGGTGCGGGCAGGGAGGTGTCGGCTTCGGAACTCATCACTCCACGCTAATAGGTTTGGCGACAGCTGTCGCCGCGCCGTTGGACGAGCTGGGCGCCGCGGATTTCGCCGTGCCGGGCACCGGCTTGATCCAGGTCGGGTCGATGCCGAACTGCAGCCGTCCTTCGCGCCGCGCGGACAGGTACCGCTCGCCGAGCACGCAGAACACGACGAGCAGCAGCAGACCCCAGCCGAAGGTGATGCGCAGGTACTCGAGATCGCGACCCCAGTGCTGCCAGCCGGGCCGGTCCGAGAGCCACTTGTCGTAGCTCATGAACCCGAAGACCGCGAGCCAGGCGGGCCAGTTGCGCAGCACCGAATTGCGCAGCACCACGGTCATCAGGAACGGGAACAGCATCATCGAGTAGTACATCTGGCCCAGCGAGGGCAGCAGGAACATCGCGGTGAGCAGCACACCGGACGAGGTGCACACGAAGAACAGTTCGTCTTCGCGGTAGTACCGGTAGAGCAGCCACAGCGAGATGGCGACGAGCACGCCCATGCCGAGGCGCATGCCCCAGATCAGCCACGGCGGCAGGCCGTAGTACTCACCGTTGCCCGCGATCGCGCTGTTGAAGTAGTCGCGCGTCTCGAAAAGGTAGGGCGCGGTGTGGGTGAAGAACTTCTCCGGGTCCTGCGAGAGCGGCCAGGCGATCGCCATCAACGCGGCAGGCACGCCGAGGGCGGTGAGGAAGACCTTCCACTGACCGCGTACGAGAGCGATGAGCAGCAGCGGTATCAGTGTCGGTTTCACCGCGAGACTCAAGCCGAGGGCCGCACCGGCCCACAGATCGCGACGCTTGAGCAGCAGGTGCAGGAAGATCAGCTCGGCGGCGAGGATGCAGCCGTTGACGTTGGTGAAGACCAGTGTGTTGGTGACGGTCTCGGACATGAACATCGCCAGCAGCAACACCGGCGCGACGACCGAACCCACCGTGAAGCGGAACAGCCGCAGCAGCAGATACCAGGCGAGCAGGATCGCGATGACGTTCACCAGGATGAACAGCCAGCGCGCCTTCTCGTAGTCGTGTACCCATGCCACGGGCGCGATCAGCAGCGTGCCGCTCGGGTAGTACAGGTAGTGCGGATCGACCCAGTCGAAGTTCGCCCAGTAGACCGGCCGCCGGTTCAGGAAGTCCAGTGATGCCTGGTAGACCGGACGGAAGTCATCGGTGATGTATCCGTTGACAGCCTTGATGAAAACCCGGTTCAGCACGGTCATGACCGCGATGGGCCAGAGTGCGAACTTGATCACCTCGGCGGTGGTGCGAGCGGTGCGGGGCTCGAGCTGTCGAAGTAACACTGGGGCACGGTACACCGGATCCCGTCGATCCGGTTGCCCGGACCTCCTCGACGCGCCGCTAGAGGCGCTGATCGACGCTCGATCAGGCCGGGCAGGCGGTGCCGTCGGCGGGCAGCTTCGCGTCTTTCAGGTAGTCGACCAGGATGCGCTGGGCACAGGTCGAATGATTGGTCACCGGATGACCGAAGCCCTGCCAGGTGAGTCCGGCCTGCCTGGCGCCCGCTTTGCCGAGTGCACCGGCGACCGAGGCCTGCCCGGCGTTGCCGACCACCGGATCGGCGATGCCGCCGAGCAGCAGCACCGGCAGGTCGAGCTTCTCGGGCAGCTGCGGCGTGTTCGACACCGGCCAGGCCGCGCAGCCCATCAGCGAGATCGCCTTCGCGCGACCGAACACCGGATACTTGCTCGCCCACTCGCCCATCAGTTCCTTGGCCCTGACGGGTGTGGGCGGCTGCTGAATGTCGGTGCAGCGGTTCACGAATTGGCCGTCGCTGCTGATCGCCGCGGATTCTCGCTGGATCAGGGTGGCGAGCGCGGCGCGATCGCCGCGCCCGGCCGCCGACAGCGCGTCGGCGAGTTCACCGACCCGGTCGGCCTGGTCGGCGCGCGGTCCGCCGAGGAATCCCGACACCGCGGTGAGCAGCGCGTTGGCCGAGATATCGCCCAGCTGACCGGAACCGGCGCGGTTCACCAGTTCGGTGATCGCGGCGCGCGGATCGGCGCCGAGCGAACAGCCGAGTCCGGTGCAGCGCTGGGCGAACGCGGTCAACGCGGCTTCGGCGCCCGTCAATTGCTGTTCGGCGCGGGTGGTGGCGTCGACGGCGACGGCCTCGGGGGAGTCGAGCACGAGCCGGGCCAGGTGATCGCCGTACTTGCGGGCGTAGCTCAGCGCGACCTTCGCTCCGTTGCCGGTGCCGAGCAGCGCGATGTGCTCGACCTGCCACACCCTGCGCAGCTGCTCGATGTCGTCGGCGGCGTGAGGTGCGTCGAAGGTGCCCTCGGAGGGCTGCAGGAAGTCGCGGCAGGCGATGGTGCCGTCCTGGCTGTACTCGATCATCGCCTCGACCGGATCGGCTGCGCCCGGCCCGAATTGGGCGTTGTCGGCCATGCCCTTGCGGATCTCGGCGGGCAGGCAGTCGATCGGCAGCGAGCTGCCGATGCCGCGGCGGTCCACCGCGACGATCGGCCGCGCGGCCAGCAGTGCGCTCGCCGGCCCGGTGGCCAGACCCGCGAGGGTGGCCGTCGAGGACCGGTCCGAGCCGGAGGTGAGGACCAGCGGGGCCACGTCGGCGGGGGTCTGCGGCAGTTTGGCGCGAATGGCGGCGGTCCGGAACTTGCCGCTCACCGAGCCCGCCGCATCGATCGGCGTGGTGAACTCGGCGCAGTCGAGTACCAGGCCCGCCGGGGCTGGCCCGAAGCCGAGCAGGTCGAGGGTCGGCTTGGTGCATTCACGCCAGGACAGATCGGATTTCGGCAGTTCGGCGCTCGGCGGCGGGGGCGGGGCGGGCGAGGTGGTAGCCGCGCCGCCGACCCGCTGGCGCTCGACGGCAACGCCGGGACGGTCGGAGGGCCCCGCCCCGCATCCGGCGATAACTGTCGAGAGTGTCGCGGCCAGCACGACGGCCCGAGTCCAGCGCATGCGCTACAGCCTGCCAGGTTCGGGCCGGTCTTTCACAAAGCAGGGGTCGACGGGCCGCGCCGGCGCGGCTATTGCCGGATCCAGCGGGTCAGCATCGTGCCGTCGTCGTCGAGCAGCAGGTGCGCGCGGCGCATCCGCCGATGGAACTCGTGTGCGGACAACGAGATCCGCCGTGCGGTGCCGCCGACCAGGATCGGGGCGGTGGTCAGGCACAGGTCGTCGACCACGTCGGCGGTGAGCAGTTCGCCGAACAGATGCGGTCCGCCCTCGCACAGCACGCGGTAGAGCCCGCGTTCGGCCAGCACGCGTAACAGGCCGTTGGGCGTGACGGCGAGATCGCCCGCCTCGATCACCTCCGCGCCCGCGTCGGCGAGTTGCTGTTTGCGCTCGGCGGGCGCGGTGGCGGTGGTGATGATCAACGGCGGGACCGTCGTATCGGTGAGCAGCCGGGCGCCGACGTCGATCGCCGCGCTCGCGGTGACCACCGCGATCGGTGGCGCCGCGCCGTCCGGATGTCCGCCCGCGCCACGCTGGTGCAGCGTCCGCCGCACCTGCGGATCGGTCCGCGCGCCGCCGTAGTTCTCCGAACGGACCGTGCCCGCGCCGACCAGCACGACATCGGCAAGTTCGCGCAGCATCAGGAACACGGTCTTGTCGGCGGGCGTGCCGAGTCCCTCCGACTGGCCGTCGCTGGTAGCTGCGCCGTCGATGCTCGCCACGAAATTGGCGCGCACCCATGGCGCGGACAGGTTCTCGGGGTAGGCGTACAGCCGCGCGAGATCGCCCGGGTTCAGGTCTGTGAGCTGGATCGCATTGTGGCTACGCTGCATGAAGATAGATCACACCACGTCACTAGGCTCTCGCGTATGCAAGAACGCCTCGTCGACCGCCACCCGGAGGTTCCGGCCGACCAGCTCGTCGCCCAGATGGTGCCGCCGCCCATGTTCGATGAGGTCAGCTTCGCCTCCTACATTCCCGACCCCAAGGAACCGAGCCAGGCCGCCGCGGTCCGCAAGGCCGAGGAGTTCGCGGGGGAGGTCGCCAAGATCCACAAGGCCGGGAACAAGAAGAGCCTGTTCGGCAAGAAGAAGCCGGTTTCCGGAGCGGGTCTCTACCTCGACGGCGGCTTCGGTGTCGGCAAGACCCACCTGCTCGCCTCGATCTTCCACAGTGCACCCGCGCCGAAGTCGTTCGGCACCTTCGGCGAGCTCACCAACCTGGTCGGTGCGCTGGGCTTCACCAACGCGGTGCAGCGGCTGTCGGCGAACAGCGTGCTGTGCATCGATGAGTTCGAGCTCGACGATCCCGGCGACACCATGCTCGTCTCGCGGCTGCTCACCGAGCTGTCCGCGCAGGGCGTCTCGATCGCGGCGACCTCCAACACGCTGCCGGGCCAGCTGGGTGAGGGGCGTTTCGCCGCCCAGGACTTCCTGCGCGAGATCAAGAAGCTCGGCTCGATCTTCGAGCCCGTGCGGGTCGACGGCCCGGACTACCGGCACCGCGACCTGCCGCCCGCCCCCGACCCGACCTCGCCCGAGGCGCTGGTCGAACGGGCCGCCGCGGCAAAGCATTCCACGCTCGACGAGTTCGACGCGTTGCTGAAGCATCTGAGCACACTGCACCCGTCGAAGTACGGTGAGTTGATCGCCGGCGTCTCCTCGGTGTTCATCTCGAACGTGCACCCGGTGACCGATCAAGCCGTCGCGCTGCGCATCGTGGTGCTCGCCGACCGCCTGTACGACGCGAGTGTGCCCGTCACGGTGTCCGGTGCCAAGCTCGACGAGATCTTCTCTCAGGAGATGCTCGACGGCGGTTATCGCAAGAAGTACCTGCGTGCCATCTCCCGGCTGCTGGCTCTGTCTCGCTTCGAGGTTCCGGCGTAAACCCGACCCCAGTGTGACCGGCTGATGTTTCAGTTGGTTTGCTGGGTCGGTGGGGGAGCTCGAACCACGGATGGGAGCACTCGCATGACCCAGCGCTCGATGCGCGCCCCGATCGCCCTCGCCGCCGGTCTGGCCATCGCGTTCGGCCCGGTGGGCGGTGTCGCGCTCGCCGACCCGCCCGCCGCAGC